>JACKHG010000039.1 GCA_020639115.1 Phycisphaerales bacterium | reverse complement strand
GTCTTCTTCCCCTGCTACAACGAGGAAGCCAACGTCGAGCGCACCACGCTCGCCGCCCTCGCCGCGTGCCGCGAGATCGTGTCCGACTTCGAGGTCATCATCGTCAACGACGGCAGCCGCGACCGCACCGGCGAGATCGCCGACCGCCTGGCCGCTGAGCATGCCGAGGTCCGCGTGGTCCACAACCGCCCCAATCGCGGCTACGGCGGGGCGTTGCAGGCCGGTTTCCTCGCGGCGACCAGGCCCTGGGTGTTCTACACCGACGGCGACGGGCAGTTCGACTTCCGCGAGATCCCCAAGCTGCTCGACCTGGTGGAGAGCTACGACATCGTCAGCGCCTTCCGCATCGACCGGAAGGACCCGCTCATCCGCCGCATCAACGCCTGGGGCTGGACCTGGCTGTGCAACCGCCTGCTGGGCATGCGGCTGCGCGACATCGACTGCGCGTTCAAGCTCTATCCGCGGAAGCTGTTCGACGAGATCAGCATGAAGTCCGAGGGGGCCCTCATCGACGCGGAAGTGCTCGCCAAGGCCACCCGCAAGGGCTATCGCATCGGGCAGGTCGGGGTCCATCACTACCCGCGGACCGCCGGCGAGCAGACCGGGGCCAACCTGCGGGTCATCGCCCGGGCGTTCAAAGAGCTGATCAAGCTCCGCGGCAGCATCCTCGCCGGCGAGTGAATACCCTCGTTGACAGCCCGCGCGGCTGGGGTATATTCGGCTGTCCCCAACGGCGCTGGAGGCGCCGGCTCACCCATTCCTAGGAGAATCGCCATGAGAGCGTTGTTCGGCTGGAGGCTGGTACTGACCGCGGGACTGGTCGCGCTGTGTGGCTGTCAACTCTTCGAGAAGAAACCCGCCGATGAGGCGGTGGTCCAGGCGCCGCCCGAGCCTGAGCCCGAGCCCGTGCACATGTTCCCCGAGTCGGCCGTGCCGGCGCCCGAGCCGCAGCCGCCGCGGACGTCGTCAACCATGACCATCACCACCGGCAATTCGGCCTCGCCGGCGCCGACCACGTACACGCCGCCGCCCGCGCCCGAGCCGCGCGTGCCCGCCCGCCCGGTGGACAGCAGCGTTACCACCGCCACCACCGATCGCGGCAACTGGCAGCCGGCGCCGAAGGAGAACTACGGCAAGCCCAAGGCCGAGCGCACCTACGTCGTCCGCCAGGGCGACACGCTGCAGAAGATCTCCAAGAAGTACTACGGCACCACCAAGAAGTGGCGCAGCATCGCCCAGGCGAACCGCAGCACGGTGAAGGATCCGGACAAGATCGTTGTCGGCACCAAGCTGGTCATCCCGTAACGCCCGCATGACCGACGCCGCCGGACGGAGCAGATCTGTGAAACCCGCCGGCGGCGCGGGGCGGTTGAAGCCGGTGCCCGCGTCGCCCGGTCGCGGCTCCGGTTCCGCGGGGCCGACGGGGCGCGGTTCGGAAGGCGATCATCCCCTCTCCCGCCCGGTGCAGTTCGTGCGCGGCGTCGGACCCTACCGCGCGAAGATCCTCGCCGATCTCGGTCTGCACACCCTCGGCGATCTCATCGAGCATTTTCCCTTTCGCTACGAAGAACAGCTTCCGCCGCAGCGCATCGACTCGCTCATTCTCAACGAGCCCGCCACCGTCATCGGCGTGGTGGAGCAGGTCCGCTGGCGCGGCGGACCCGGGCAGGCGACGGTCAACGTCCTGCTCCGCGACGGCTCCGGCGCCGCCCGCGTGACCTGGTTCAACGCCGGACACCTGCGCGACAAGCTCGAACGCGGCCAGCTCCTGCGCCTGCACGGCAGCGTCGGTGAATTCGAGGGGCTCGCCCAGTTCGCCAACCCGCGCGTCGAATGGCTCGACGCCGACGCCGATCCCAAGAGCTGGCACTACGCGCGACTGCTGCCCGTCTACGCCGGCACCGGTGAACTGCCCTCGGCGCAGATGGCCCGCCTGGTCGCGGCCGCGTTGACCGAGGGCTTGCCCGCGGTGGCGGAACCGCTGCCCGAGGAACTGCGCGGTCGTCTGGGCTTCGCGAGCCGGGCCGAGGCGATTCGCGAGATGCACGCGCCGCAGGTGGTGGCGGACTGTGAGCGCGGCGGCAGGATCTGGCGCCGGCTGGCGTTCGAGGAACTCTTCCTCAGCCAGCTCGCGGTGACACTGACCCGGCGCTGGTCCTCCAGTCGCGGGCGGTCTCCGAAGCTGCCGGTCACGGAGGAGATCGACCGGCGCATCCGGGCCCGGTTCCCATTCGCGTTGACGAAGGCGCAGGACCGCGTGGTCCGCGAGATCTGCGCGGACATGGCGCTGGACAAGCCGATGAGCCGGCTGCTGCAGGGCGACGTCGGCAGCGGCAAGACGGTGGTCGCGCTCTACGCGGCGCTGACCGCGATCGCCAATCGCCGGCAGTGCGTGATCCTCGCTCCGACGGAGGTGCTTGCGTCTCAGCACTACGCCTCCATGGAAAAGTACCTGGCCGGCAGCCGCGTGCACCGCTGCCTGCTCACCGGCAACACGTCCAAAGCCGAGCGCGACAGGT
>JACKHG010000038.1 GCA_020639115.1 Phycisphaerales bacterium | reverse complement strand
TGTCGGCGGCGCGTTTCGAGCAGGCGTTGATAGCGCTCCGCGTCGAGCATGCCACAACCTGGCCGTAGGCCACCTTTCTTCGTGCGTTTTGCCGGTTCCGCAGTGGGTCCAGACCGCCGCCCAAGAGGCCCGCGGCGGGCACCGTCCACAGCCCCCAATTGTACCCGGATACGGGGCCCCCCGCATCCATTCCGTAGCAGCGCGAATAGCCCCGTGAGAGCACCAAAACTGCTGAAAGATGCCCCAGCGAGGCTGCCGTCGCCCTAGAGCTGCACCGGCATGATTACGTACAGGAAGTCGTTCTTGTCCTCGCCGCGGAGGATGCCGGGGCGCGCGCTCTCTTTCAGGTCCAGATAGACCGTGTCGTTGGGCAGCGCCTTCAGCGCATCGTTCAGGAACACGGCGTTGAACCCGATCTCCACCGGGTCGCCGTCGAATTCCACCGGCACCTCGACGCGGGCCTCGCCTTGCTCCGGCGAGTTCGCCCGGATCGTCAGGCCCTTCTCCGAGAACGCCATGCGCACCGCCCGCGCCTCGTCACTCGTCAGCAGTGCCGCCCGACGGATGGCACCGAAGAACTCTAGCCGCGACAGCCGGGCCACCTTGTCGCAGTCGCGCGGCAGCACATCCTCGTACTTCGGGAAGTTGCCTTCGACGAGTGCGGTTCCGAGCATCCGCTCGCCGCTGCGCAAGAGGATTTGGTTGGGCATGACCTTCACATCGACGGTCCAGTTACCGTCGCGTGTCCCGGCGAACACGCGTTCAAACGCGTGCAGGGCCTTCGTCGGGACGATCGCGTCGAAATCGCCGCTGCTCGACTCGACGAGACCGCCGCCCGCGCGGGCCAGCCGCCGTCCGTCCGTCGCGACGAAGAACACCTTCTTGCCACGCTTCTGCCAGAGCACGCCGTTGATGGCATAGCGTCCGGTCTCGCGGGCGGCGGCGTAGATCGTCAGGCCGATCATGCGCGACAGGGTGGCACCCTCGACGACAAAGTCGGCGTCGTCCGCAAAGGTCGGCACGGCCGGGAAGTCGGCCGCCGGGAAGGTGAAGATCTTGAACTCGCTGCCCTCGCCCATGACGGTGCAATACTTGTCGTCGCTGTCCACGCGAATCTCGGCGTCCGGCAGCTCGCGCACGATCTCCAGCAGCCGCTGGGCAGGCACCACGACTTCGCCGCCGCGCTCCAGCGACAGCGTCCCCACCGCCAGGCGCAGACAGGCTTCGCCATCGGTCGCGGTTAGCTCCATCCGCTCTTTCGCCGCGCTCAGCTTCACGCAGGTGAGAATCTGCTTGGTCGTGCGGCCGCCGGCAATCGCCGCGACCGCGGTGAGTGCATCAACCAGTTCCTGTCGTGGTAGTCGGGTTCGCATGATGGCACCTGCAAGGGTTGGCGGGGGCTGCGCCAAATCGGACGTTTCGACCCCACTCCACCCCTATATTTAACCCATTCCGCCCTCGTTTGCCACTAGGGCTAGAGCGTTTTCAAATTTGCTCTGTTGCATAGCCGCAGTGGCGGAAGTAGCCGCGGGTGTCGGCGGGGGTGACCTGGTCGAGGACGGATTGCATGTGTTGCCACTGGTCGGTCACCGTTCGCGCGGCCAGGCTGCGCAGCGTCTGCTTCACCTTGCTGAAGGCCAGCTCAATCGGGTTCAGGTCCGGCGAGTACGGCGGCAGGTAGACCACGTCCGCCCCCGCCGCACGGACCAGTTCTGCGACGCGCGGCCGCTTGTGGCTGGAGAGGTTGTCGAGCACGACCAGTTCGTGTGGTCGCAGCGTCGGCACCAACACCTGGACCACGAAGGCTTCGAACGCCAACGCGTTGACCGCGCCGTCCAGCAGCATGGAACAGCGCAGACCCTGCTGGTCCAGCGCCGCAATCAGCGTGGTGGTCTTCCAGTGGCCGTGCGGCACCGCCGCCACGACGCGTTGTCCGCGTGGCGCACGGCCGCGCAACCGGGTCATGTTGGTCGTCGCCCACGTTTCATCGATGAAGACGAGCCGCTGCGGGTCGAGCCCGAGCTGCCACGCCCGCCACGCGGTCCGGCGTTCCGCAACGTCGGGCCGGTCTTGTTCCGCGGCGCGGAGCGCTTTTTTTTGAAGGTGATTTTGAGCGCGTGCAACACGGTCCACAGGGCCGAGAGCGAGCACTGGATGCCGAGCCGCGTCCGCAACTCCGCCAGCGTGGCGTCGGCATCCGCGGCCACCAGTTCCTGCAACCGCGTGCGGTCGATCTTGGGCCGCTGCCCCTTGCCGCGTTTACGCGGCGGCGGCACCGTGCCGGTCTCACGCCGCAGCTTCTTGAGGCTACGTACAAACGTGCCGCTCACGCCGTGCCGCTGCGCCACCGCTTGCGTCCCCAGTCCCGCATCACAGTCCGCCAGAATCGCCAACCGCCGCGTCAACGAAACCGCCATCGCAACACCTCCGTGTGTTGCGGCCCTCTATAAGCGCGGGCGCGCTCCCGGCGCAAGGGCTTTTTCGAAACCGCTCTAGCCAGCCAGCATCTGCGCCGAGGGGGCCGCGCGCTGCCGGCACTGGGCGAGAGGCGCGAGGCCGGCCCCCATGTTGCTGAGTCGCGGCGTTGGTTGTCTGCCGCGCGCCTTCTCGTATCATCCACGCACCATGGGCTCATTTCTCGACATCGCACCAGATAGTCCGTTCCCCCTCCAGAACCTGCCGTACGGCGTCTTCTCGACTGCGGCGCGGCCGCCGCGGGTCGGGGTTGCCGTGGGTGAGTGGGTCGTAGACCTCGCGGTGCTGGCGGGGCGCGGGCTGCTGCCCGTATCGAGCGACAACGCGGCGCTCTTCAACCACGGAACGCTACGGCCCTTCATGCTGGCCGG
>JACKHG010000037.1 GCA_020639115.1 Phycisphaerales bacterium | reverse complement strand
CCTTCGATCAGCGCGATGCCCTCCTCGTTGGCCTCGACCGCCCTCGCGCCGCCCGTGAAGGCAACGCCCGGCAGAACCGCGTCCGCCGGTCCGTAAACCCCGTCGCCATCGCGGTCGTGGAACGCGCGCACGGCGACAGCCCCGGACAATGCGGAGCCCGATTCGGCGAGGTAGAACCGCTCGGACATGGGATTGCGACCAAAGCTGAAGCCCAGCCGCAGGGCCGCGTTGTAGGTCTTGCTGCCGAACGCGTAATAGCCGTCGAGCGCGAGAGAAACCGGACCAAAATAGCGAATACCCGACAGGCCGAGCTGGGTATCGCTGTCATCGAACGAATGGGCGATCGATCCGCGCACTTGCGTGCGGTCGTCAATCGCATAGTTGCCTTCAAGCGCGGCGGTGGAAAGGTGCGGGCCGGGCAAGACACGATAGCCAAGCGATGCACGCGCCTGAAAACGCGAGCGTGACAGCGTCGCAAGATCGAAAGCGCCCGCCAGTTGATCGCTGGCGCCGAAACCGGGCGTCGTATTGCGCGAATATTCCAGCGTGTTGGAGGCGACGACGCCGGAAAAGCGCAACGAGGTACGCAGCGCCGCGCTCAACTGCGTGTTCCCGTCGCGGAAATCGAGCCGCCGCGTCCGGCCCGAAATCGGTAGCATGACCGTGCCCAGGTCGACATTGGCGTTGAAGTCCAGTTCGGTCGCACGCTTCAGCCGATCGCCGGTGAATGTCTTGACCTCGTCGAAGAAATCGCCGGTGTATTCGACATGTTCGAGCCGGAATGCCGCGCCGAACAATCGCCCGCCAAGCCCCGCGCCGACAGCGCGCGCGCCCTTGTCCTGCAAGCCGAGGTCGAGCTTTGCGGCCATTCCCAGCAGGCCCGTCCGCACGCTTGCGGTGGCCATCTTGCGGCGACCGTCGTCGGTATCGAACCACGCCGCGCCAAGGCTTGCCGTCACCCCGGAGGAAATGCCGTAGGCCAGCTCTCCGCTGGCCCGCCACTTCGCATAGTCGCGGCCCGGCCGGAAGCGCGGCCCGGTCACGCCGAGCAGATTGCGGTCCTTCTGCACCATGCCGAAGTTGTAGACCGCCTCCCCTTTGGCCAGCCGACCGTCGCCCACGTTGATGCGGCGCACTTCCTCACTGCGCTGCCCTTGTGGGCCGTAGAATACGAGCCGCAGGACATTGACGCCGAAGTCGAGCGGCACCTGCAGGAACTCGTACTGCCCGTCGATCGCCTGACGGGTGGAACCGAGCAGCACATCGTTGCGGTAGAGTTCGACTTCGTAGCCCGTCGGCAGCACGCCGCGCAAATCAAGCTTGTCGAACACGGAAACCGATTCGAGCGGCGCATTGGTAACGGCAAAGCCGCGCCCGGCCGTACCGCGCAGCCCCATCGGCATCTGCGCCGTGGCGATGTCGCCCACCTGGAATTCGGTCGCGCCGAGCGGGCCGAGCAGGTCCGCATCGGGATCGCGCCGCCCCATGGCAACATGCGCGCTGGTCAGCCCATCGCGGGTCGATGCGGCCAGATAGGCCTGCGCCGTCAGGAAGGCGAGGTCGCCCGCCACGCGCAAGTCCGCCTCGCCGCGCGTACCATAGCCATTGTCGGACACGGCCCGCAGCTCGACATCGGCCATCGGCAGCGACAGCGCGCGCCAAGGCGTTTCCTCGCGCGGCCAGCGTTTGGCTTCGCCCGGCCCCTGCCCGTTCAGCTTGGCCCGTTGCGCCTCGCGCGCCATGCGTTCCTCGAATGGAAACGGCTCCAGCGTCTTGATGTGGATCGCCTGATCGCGAAGGTCCGGCGTGATACGAAGCGGGAAGTATTCGCCGAACTTGTCGGAGCGCAGGTAAAGCTCGCCGTCGAAGGATACGGCATCGCTTTTGGCGATGGGCACTTCCTTGCCCGCCAGGATCGCCTTGCGCTGACGCAGGTCGAGACTGATCGTGCGTTTTTCGTCCAGGAACCAGCCGCTGGCGAAGTGCCCCTCGTCACTGACCGTGATTGCCAGGTCGAGCAGCCGCACGAGTTCGCCGAAAGGCAGGTAGATGCCCTCCCGCGTGCCATATGCAATGACGGTGTCGTCGCCGGGCGTCCCCGTCACGCTGATCCGGAGGATCAGTTCGTCGTCGTAGCTGAATTCGGGCACGCTGTCCGAAACGGGGAAGAGCTTGCGCCCCGGTCCCTGCCCCAGGGCTGCGGACCGGGAGGGCGTCGCCGGGTCAGGCGTGACGGCAACCGCGCCGAGCGGTTCGGGCGGCTCCACCTCGCGCAATGCCGGGATCATGTCCGCCGTGTCGTCCTGCGCGACGGGAGCAGGAAGCGGCGGCGGTGGTGGCGGAGCTTGCGCCCGTGACGGCAAGCCGAACAGCGGTTCGGGCAAGTCGGCCAGCGCCAGATCGGCCCCGCGCGATGGCACCGGCGCAGCAGCGGCAGGGGATGGAGCGCGCGCTTCCTCGCGGGTCGGGGCCTTGGCGACCGGCGGCACGGCGACAGGATCGCGCGCCTGGGGCGCGAGCACGACAGACGGGACATTGCGCGGCGCAGGTTCGGGCGCGATCACCGACAACATGGGTTTTGCCGGGACCGGTGCCGGTGCCGGTGTCGCTGCTACCGCTGACACTGCTCGATCGGGTTCGGGATCCGCGATCCGCTTGCCGAAAGCGGGTTCCGGCAGGAGCGCCACGTCCGTCTCGGTATCCGCGTTCGTCAGCGCACCAGTATCGGACTGTGCTGGTGCAGCGCGGGTTTGCGATGACTCGACTGGCAATGGCGCGGCGAATTCGACCTCGTCCGGCGGCACTTGCCCTGTTTGCGGATCGGATGCCGAAGGTGCCATGGGAGTGGTGGGGACGGGGTTCTGCCCGTCTGCGACCTGCCCGCCCGGCAACTGGACCGCAAGGGCCGAAATCCCCTGATCCTGCGATAGCGACACCGGATCGGGAGAGGCGACCGCATGCTTCGCAGGCGCCGGCGCCGTGTCCGGACCGGTCACCATATCGGATGCCGGCGCGTCGCTGCCCGTCCCAGTCGCCTCGGGCACGGCAGGAACAACGAGCTCGGCGTTGTCACCAGCCCCCGC
>JACKHG010000036.1 GCA_020639115.1 Phycisphaerales bacterium | reverse complement strand
CTGTGCGTGATGTTGAGCGTGCGGGCATCGGCACTGAGCGTGAACCGCAGGCTGACCGGCCCGAACGTGGTGGGCACGTTGTCGAAGGTGGTCTCGGCACCGGGCTTGAGCCATGCCAGTGGTGTCAGACGCAGCAGGTGCAGTTCGTCCGGATCGACCAGGTCGTCGATCGCCGCGAGGCGCAGGCAGTAGATGCCGATGTGCCCGTTGAGCCCGGTGATGCCGCCGCGGGTCTCGCAGGCGATGTAGGTTCGCGGATCGTGGGCGCCGGTGATCATGCTGTACATGCCCTCGAGGAACTTCGCCCGATCGCCCGACTGGTGCGTGTGGAACAGGTTGAAGCTCGCGCACGGCTCGCAGCTCGAGATCTCGTGGACCAGCACGCCGGGCTGTTCGTAGTGCCCCTCCGGATCGAAGCCCAGCCAGTTGGGACCCTCGCGGAAGAATGCCAGCGTGTCGACCATCATTGGGTCATCGGCGTCGAGCAATCCGGCGTAGACCAGAAACAGCGGGCCGGTGTCGAGGTAGAACGGGTGCACGTAATTGCTGCCGGAGGAAAGCGAGCGCGGCACGATGTGCCGGGCCTTGCCCGCGCTGTCCGTCCAGGTGGGCATCTCGGCGGTCTGCCTGCGGAGAGCGTCGACGAACAGGCGGCGGTAGTCGTCCGCTTCGCCGGCGTAGAGCGACGCCTGCGGATGATCGATCCGATTCAGCAGCCGGACCGCGCTGGCGAGCCCGCGATAGTGCCAGCCGAGATTCCACACCGCCTGCGTGGGCACGCCCTCGTCGGTCGCCACGGCCGGCGGGAGCAGGCCCTTCACGCCGTCGTGCCCCTCGACGTGGCGCACCTCGCGGATGAAGTCGCATGCCTTCAGGATGGACGGCAGCCAGTGGTCGATGAACGCCTTGTCGTCGGTGACCAGGGCGTGATTACAGATCGCATGCAGCACCGCCCCATGATCTGAAAGCCAGTCGACAGAGGTGAGGCTCTTGGGCGTCGCGTAGTAGCCGGGATGCAGCTTGTAGCTGGGGCCCGGCGGCTTCACCGTTCCCTGGGTGTCCTTGAAGATCTCCAGGTAATCGGCGACCGCCTTGTGATAGCCGAGGGTGTCCAACAGCATGGTGTCGAACATGGTGGTCGGCGTGGCCCACATGCGGGCGTAGACCCAGGAGCCGGTCAGGTTGGTGTAGTGCCCGCTGTCGGGCATCTTCTGGGCGATGAGCTCGCCGTACTGGGCGCTGCGGCGGAGGAACTCGTTGACGTACGCTTCCGGCGTACGAATGGTTGCGGCCGTGGACGGGGTGTTCGACCAGTAGGCGTTCGCTTCGGCGAGCGCCTTGTCGCGGCCCAGCGCCATCTCCTTCGCGAAGGTCTCGCGATCGGTGGGCAGCATGGGCAACAGCAGATCGACATAGGCACCCTTTTTGACCGGCAGGGTAATCAGCAGGTTGTTGTCCTGCTCGTGATTCCCGATCTTCTTGCGCAGCTCCAGGTTGCTCACGTGGATGCTGGGCAGAACCGCGAGACGCACCTTGCCATCGGGCTCGGTGAGCAGGGTGGCGGTCGGGTCGGTGCCGTCCGTGGCCGTGAGATTCAGGTCGCGCGGATACAGCGAGTCGGTCATGCGCAGGGCGCAGTGCCGCCCCTCGTACATCTCCGGGTGAAGGTGCGGCTTGTTGATCCGCACCAGGATGACCGCGGGCTCATGATCCACGATCGGGTTGGCGTTGCTGATGGACAGGCGAATCCACGCGAACAGCGGCTCGGTGCCGGTCTCGATCGGCTTGCCGCCGGGGATGTGCCCGAAGACTTCCTCGCGCACCGCATAGCCCCAACCACTGCGAAAGGACTGCCGCCACTCCGTCCAGACGACCGGGGCATTTTCATCCAGCAATCCCTGGTAAGGGTTCCAGCGCCGCCCGTTGTCGCCGGTCATCTGGTACGTGCCGGCCCGCCAGCGGTTGGGGTCGAGCCCCTGCTCGGAGGGCTGGATGGTCAACTGCACCCCCTGCCCCAGCCATGCATCCAGCGCCGGCACCGCGTGCTCCGGGCGCGGATCGGCCAGCACCACGCCGTTGTAGAACACGTTGAACCGGAAGGCGTGGTTCTTCCAGCCGACCGGCGTGTACACGTTGGTGAGCGGGCGCCACCAGTCCATCGAACTGATCGCATTCGGTTCGACCGGATTCGCCTGCGGACCGGAGAAGGGCTGGTCCGCATGAGTATGCCAGGCACAGACCAGGGATACGATCACCGCACAACACATACGCTCAGATTTCGACATCACAACTCCCGTAACAAATCCATCAAGGCAGGCCGATCAGGCGGGACCATCGGCACAACGTCATCCGACATCAATGAACGCGATCTTCTCGCGGTACCGCCGGCGCAGCTCGGCCTTGAGGGCGGCGTGCTCCGGTACCGACAGCGACGGGTCGGCGGACACGATCTTAGCGGCTTCGTCGCGAGCCGCCATCAGCAATTCCAGATCCTCCGCGAGGCTGGCGAGCTTGAACTCCGGGGCGCCGTGCTGGCGCGTGCCCAGCAGCTCGCCGGGACCGCGCAAACGCAGATCCTCCTCGGCGATGCGGAAGCCGTCGGTGGTTCGGCAGAGGGCGCCCAGCCGCTGTCCGGCGTTCTCGCCGCGGCTGTCGGACATCAGCAGGCACAGCGACGGCTTGCTCCCGCGCCCGACGCGTCCGCGAAGCTGGTGCAGCGCCGACAGCCCGTAGCGTTCCGCATGCTGCACGACCATGACCGTCGCGTTGGGCACGTCCACGCCCACCTCGATCACCGTCGTGCACACCAGCACGTCCAGCGCGTGCCGGGCGAAGTCGCCCATCACCCGGGCTTTCTCGTCCTTCTTCATGCGCCCATGCAGCAG
The DNA here is from genome assembly GCA_020639115.1 of Phycisphaerales bacterium. Lineage (GTDB taxonomy): Bacteria > Planctomycetota > Phycisphaerae > UBA1845 > UBA1845 > JACKHG01. The sequence continues at coordinate 291 of JACKHG010000036.1, read as the reverse complement.
ACCCACGCGCGAGCCGGGCAGCAGATCACCCGCGACGTGCCCGACTTCCTGCGTCGCCGACTTCAGATCCAGCGCGTCGGACTCCTCCACCAGCGGATAGACGATGTACGCCTGGTCGCCCGAAGCGATCCGCCGGCGGACCTCCAGCCAGGCGTTCGCCTCCTCCTCCGCGCGGACCAGGCGGGTCTCGATCGGCTGGCGGCCTGGCGGCAGTTCGTCGACCACGGACACATCCAGATCGCCGAAGACGGTCATGGACAGCGTGCGCGGGATGGGCGTGGCGGTCATGAC
>JACKHG010000035.1 GCA_020639115.1 Phycisphaerales bacterium | reverse complement strand
TACTACTTCTTCTTTTCCCCGGGGGTCCTGGCGGGCGTGGACTGCAACGCGCCGTACTCGGTGACGCTCCAGACGGAGAGTTGCCCGACGGGGGCCTGCTGTTCGGGCGTGGGCGGCTGCACGGTGATACCGGAGCATTTCTGCACGGATCCGGGGGCACAGTACATGGGTGATGGAGTCTCCTGCGATCCGAATCCCTGCGTGACCGGCGCGTGCTGCACCGCGTCCGGGGGATGCACGGACATGTCGGAGGGTTTGTGCGCCGCGACGAAGGGCAGCTACCGCGGCGACGGGGTCGCGTGCAGTTCGAGTCCCTGTCCGCCGACACCGCCCATCCCCGATGCGTGTGCGGAGGCGCAGTGTCTGGATGACGGGTTCATGATCGTCAACGACAGCACCGCCGCCACGGGCAGCGATCTCAGTTCGTGCGCGTACAACGACTTCAAGGACGTCTGGTACACGTACACGCCGCGCCAGGACGGTCCGGTCGAGGTCAACACGTTCGGCAGTGTGATGGACACGACGCTGGCGGTATTCACGCAATGTCCGACGACCGCGGGCGAGTTTGAGGTGGCGTGCAACGACACCAATGCGGTGCAAGTTCCCTTCGACGAAGCGCAGGTCACGTTCAGCGCGCTTGCGGGGCAAACGTACTACATCCGGGTGTCCGGTCTGGACGCTGCTGCCGGTGGTTACAACGTCGTGGCCAACGGGGGCCGCGGCGTCTGCCTATTGGGTGATTTCGATCACGACGGCGACGTTGATCTCGACGATCTGGCGGGCTTTGACGGCGTGCTGGGTGGTCCCGACGTGCTGACTCCGCCCAGCGGGTCGATTCCGGAGTACTTCGAGCGGGCCGACTTCGACCTGGATGGCGACGTGGACCTGGTGGATTTCGCCCGGTTCGAGGCGGCCTTCCATGGATCGGGCAACTGACCAGGAATGACGGCTGCGCCCGGCTCTGCGCGGCCTGAACGAATCTCTCTCAAGGCGTCGGGCGCCCACTTCGTGGTGGGGTGGAGGCAAGTGAACCGACCCTTCGCGAACGCGGAAGAAGGAGGAGGTACTGATGTTAAAGAGAACTGCAGGACGCGCGGTCATGGCCGCGGCGCTCGCGTGCGCGGTGAGTGCGCAGGCGAGCGTGGTCATGGAGACGGTGCCGGTGGGCAACGCGGGCAACGCTCCGGACACGCGCTTCTCGTCCCCGGGCTTCGGGGCGGTGAACTACGCGTACAACATCGGCAAATACGAAGTGACCGCCGGTCAGTACACGGAGTTTCTCAACGCGGTGGCGGCGACGGACACCTACGGACTGTACAACCCGGACATGCTGACGGGATCGTGGGCCTGCGGCATCGCGCAGAGCGGGTCGCCGGGCAGCTACACGTACAGCGTGGGACCGGACTGGGCGAACCGCCCGGTGAGCAGCGCCAACTGGGGGGATGCCGCCCGCTTCGTCAACTGGTTGCACAACGGTCAGCCGGCTGGGGCACAGGGGCCGGGCACGACGGAGGACGGGTCGTATGCGCTGAACGGGGCGACGGCTGACGCCGATCTCGTCGCGATTGCGCGGGAACCCGGAGCTTCCTGGGCGATCCCCACGGAGGATGAGTGGTACAAGGCGGCGTATCACAAGAATGACGGGGCGACGGCCAACTACTGGACGTACGGGACCGCGTCGGATGTGCAGCCCAGCAACGTTCTGACCAGTCCGGACCCGGGCAACAACGCCAATTTCTTTGACACGGTCTACACCGTGGACGCGCCGTATTTCACGTCGGAAGTGGGCTCGTTCGAGAACAGCGCCGGGCCGTACGGGACGTACGACCAGGTCGGCAACGTGACCGAGTGGACCGAGAAGGTGGCGAGCGCCACGTCGCGGGGCGGGCGGGGCACGAACTTCGCCTACGGCCCGTTCTTCCTGGGCGCGGGAGGTCCGGCGCTGTCGGCTCCGGCGTCGTTGGATCTAGGTTTCTACGGATTCCGCGTGGTCAATGTGCAGGTTCCCGAGCCGGGTTCGCTGCTGTTCCTGATGCTGGGCGGTCTGACCATCCTGCGCCGGCGTTAGGGCTGCGTTCAGTTGGCGATCGAGAATTAGAGGATCACTGCGCCTCACCCGTGCGGGCCACCGGCCCACGCGGGTTTTTTTATTCCGTGGCGAGGACGGCGGCGCGCCGGTGGGCGCGGGCGCATGGGGGGCGGCGTCGATGTTGGCGCGACGATTGTGTCGCCTTGCGCGCCGTTGCGCCGTGGGTGTGTCGCGAAGAGCCCCCTCATGGGGTAGAGTGATGCGTCGCGAACGGGCTGTTCCCGCAGTCCGGCCAACCGCGGCAGCATCCGGTACGCCTACCTGCAGGATGGAAGGAAACATGACAAAACTGGCCATCACGATCGTAAGTATCGCCGTGTCCGTGCCGGCTGCGCTGGGGCAGGGTCCGGACGCGCTGGACGACGCGCTCGCGTCCGTCGGCCTGCGTCGCGCGGACCTGGGCCGGCAGTTCAATGCCTGGTGGCCGGGCATGCCCGGTGATATCCCGTACAAGCTTCGCGGCTTTGACAGTCTGATGGCCCAGCCGCTGGATGCGATCACGTATGCGCGTATTCTCGGCGCGACGGCGCGGACGCGCATGGATCCGACGACGGTGGATGCTGACACCGGCCGCGGCACGACGAACCTCTACCACGCGGTGCACGCGCTGGGGGTGAACCCGAAATTCGGTGCGTTGCGTGGATTTGCGACCAACCTGCGTGCAGATGAGACGCCCCTGGTGGAGGCGATTCTGCGGCTGCACGAGGCCGCGGGGCGGACGATTCGTCCGTTCACGTTCCAGACCGAGCTGCCCTATCCGGATTTCAGGGCGGATATCGAGCGGCAGTGCGCCGTCGTTCCGGAAGCCGCTCGGCCGATTCTGGGTCGGTTGGTGACGGCGATCGTCGCGGCGCACCGCTGGGCCGATCTGGCGTTTCGCAACGTCGACTTTGCGGATCGTGCGGTCGTCGCGCGCCGTTACGACGTGGGCTTCGAGCAGGTGGACGGTTACGACTATTGCCCGGCGTTCGACGACGTGGCCCGCGCGCTCGACGAGGCGAGCCTCTGGTATGCCGGCGAGAAGTGCGTGCAGGCCCTGGATGACGCCCGGATCGCGCTGCAGGACGCGCATTGCCTGGCGGACGCGCCCGACTTTGCGTTTGACTGGGAGACTCCTTGGGGCTGGATACGTGTTCGGGGCGGGGGCGCCGACGCGGTCGATGGAACCGATGCGCTGCTGATCGTCGATTTCGGCGGCGATGACACCTATACCGGCGGTGTCGCGGCCTCGACGGCCGAGCGGCCGATCGGGCTGCTGCTTGATTGCGGTGGAAATGACCACTACCGGTCGCGGGAGCCGGCGCAAGGCGCGGGCTTGTGCGGCATCGGCGTGCTGATCGACGCGGCGGGGGATGACGAATACCGGGCTGAGCGTTACGCCCAGGGCGTGGGGCAGTTCGGGCTCGGGGTGTGCGCCGACCTCGGCGGCGCGGACAGTTATGCGCTGAAGTTCAGCGGCCAGGGATGTGGGTATTTCGGTATCGGGCTGATGCTCGATTTCGCCGGGGACGACGCGTACAGCATCTTCGGCGACGGCGAGGGGCTGGGGGGCGTCGCGGGGGTCGGCGTGCTGGCGGACCGGGCGGGTGACGACACGTATACCGCCGTGCGCAGCGCGAAGGTAACGGGCCGGCCGTCCTACCATTCGCCGGGCGAGGACGTGTCGGTGAGCAATGTCCAGGGGTGTGCGATCGGCCGGCGCGGGGACGGCGGCGACGGGCACGCCTGGGCCGGGGGGCTCGGCGCACTCATCGACGTCGCGGGCAACGACAGGTACACGTCGGGGAACTGGTCGATGGGTGCGGGGTACTGGTTTGGCGCCGGCCTGCTCTACGACGGAGCGGGTGACGACGAGTACCATGGCGTCTCCTACTGCGAGGGCGCGGGGGCCCACTTCTGTCTCGGGGTTCTGCTTGACGAGGGTGGCGATGACAAGCACCTGGCTGAGGAAACCTCCAACCGGTGCATTGGTTACGGGCACGATTTCGCGGCGGCCCTGCACGTGGATATCGGCGGGAACGACGCGTACGTCGTCCGGCAGAACGGGATCAGCTACAGCGTCCACCGGGGCCTGACGCTCGTGGCCGACATCGGCGGCAACGACACGTACGCGAGCGACTCCGCCAACCGGCCGGGCCATACAGAATTTCCCAATGGCCTGCCGATGGGGGCGGCGGGGTTCCCGCCGGTGGACATCGCGATGGGGCAGACGCGATCGGTGGCCCTGTTCCTGGATATCGGCGGGGACGACCGCTACTGGGGCGAGGTGAAGAACGACAGCCAATGGCGTACGGAGGTGGATTCCGCCGACTGGAAGGTGAACAACCGGGCGGTTGGCGTTGATCGGGAGCGCGGCGCGGTGCATTTCACGTCGGCGCTTACCGACCTGGCCAGGTAAGCCGCGCAGCGCCGACCGTGGGAATGCCGCCGCGGAGCAGTGCGCCGCTCGTTCGGGCGGAGGATCTGACGGATGCGGCGGACCCCGCCCGCAAGCGTGTTGACTGTTTCCTGTTTCCCCAAGAGGTGCTCGGTTGTCCCCGGCGTGGCCGGGGGAGGGTTTTGGGGGGCGGCTGGATGCTGCGCGCTGGCTGGGTGGTTGAGCAAGCTCGCGCCACGAGCGGTTTCAGGCCGGTGACGGGCAAGCGGCGAGCAGGGCCTTTTGGGCATCCGCCAGGCTCAATTGCAGGCGGGCGCCGGCGGCTCGGGTGTGGCCACCGCCGCCGAAGTGGGCGGCGAGTTGGGCGACATCGATTCGGCCCTTGCTGCGGAGGCTGGCCTTGGTGGTGCCGTCCTCGCGTTCGGTGAGGAGGATGCTGACTTCGACCTGGGCGGCGGACATGGGGGCGTTGACGACTTCTTCGAGGTCGGTGGGGTTTGCGCCGATTTCGCGGAGGGTCTGCTGGGTAACCATCATGACGGCGACGCGGTCGTCGGGGTGGAGTTCGAGCGAGGCCATGGCGGCTGACCGGGCGCGGAGGGCGCGGGTGGGGTCGGCGAGGTAGAGGGTCTGGTACCAGTGGTCGAGGTCGACGCCGCGGTCGAGGAGGTCGGCGGCTGCCCGGAGTGCGGCTGGCGAGGTATTGGAGTGGCGGAACCAGCCGGTATCGGTGGCGATGCCGACGAAGAGGAGTGCGGCGGCCTCGGCGGGGAGGGGCCAGTCGGCGGCGCGGGCCCAGTCGAAGAGGAGGAGGGAGGCGGCTGCGGATTCGGCGTCGACGAGGTAGCGGGTGCAGGGCAGGTCGCGGGTGCGGTGGTGGTCGAGGGCGATGATCGGCGCAGCGGTTTCGCGGAGGAAGTCGGCGACCGGGGTCAGTTGGGAAAATGAGCAGGTGTCGAGGACGATGATGCCGTCGGCGTCGGCGAGAGGGTTGTTGGCTTCCGCTTGCTTGCCGGCGCGGGTCGGAACTTCCGCTTCCTTACGGGCGCGGCTCTGGTTTTCCGCTTCCTTACGGGCGCGGCTCTGATCTTCCGC
>JACKHG010000034.1 GCA_020639115.1 Phycisphaerales bacterium | reverse complement strand
CGCTGGTGGTGTGCTACCGCCGCGTCGTGCGTTTTTCCAGATCTGCGGCGAGCGTCGCCTGACGCAGCATAGCGCAGAACCGTATCGGGTATTGATCCGTGATCGCAGACGCCTCGACAACTCCGCCAAACGCAGCGCTGATCCAGCTCGAGCGCGTGTCGAAGTGGTACGGCGAGGTCATCGGCCTCAACGACGTCTCGACCACGATCGGCGCCGGCATCACCGGCCTGCTCGGCCCGAACGGCGCGGGCAAGAGCACGCTGATGGGCCTCGTGACCGGCCAGTTGCGGCCGAGCCTCGGTCGCGTGCGCATTTTCGGCGAGCGTCCCTGGGACCGTCCGCGCGTGCTGGCGCGGATCGGCTACTGCCCGGAGGGCGACCGGTTCTGGTCCAAGCTGACCGGGTACGCCTTCGTGCTGTTTCTCGCCCGGCAGTCGGGCCTGGGCGGCGCCGAGGCGCACGCGGCGACCGCCGCGGCGATCGAAGCCACGCAGATGACCGCCAACATGCACCGTCCGATCGCCACCTACTCGAAGGGTATGCGCCAGCGCATCAAGATTTCCCAAGCGCTGGTGCACCAGCCGCAACTGCTCGTGCTGGACGAGCCGTTCACCGGCGCGGACCCCGTCGCCCGGCACGAACTCTCCGAGCTGTTTCGCCGCCTCGCCGACGAGGGCGTCAGCATCCTCATCTCGAGCCACGTGCTGCACGAGGTCGAGGCGCTCACCCAGCGGATCCTCATGATCGACCGCGGGCGCATCGTCGCGTCGGGCGACCTCCACACCGTCCGCGAGGGCCTGGCTGACCGGCCGCACGCGATCCGCATCCGCGTCGACGCCCCGCGCCGCGTCGCGGAAGCGATGGTCGCCCTCGAGTCGGTGAGCGCCCTGCGCTGGCTGGACAGCGAGACCCTCGTCGTCGAAAGCAGCGCGCCGGCGGAGGTCCACGCCCGGCTGAGTGAGGTGGTGTTGGGCGGAGGCGTCATCCTGCGCGAAGTGGCAGCCGCCGACGAAAGCCTCGAGGCCGTCTTCGAGTACCTGACCGAGCGCTCCCGCTGAGCGCCCCGAATGGCTGATAGCTGAAAGCTGACCGCTGATCGCTTGATACCCATGAGCGCGACCCTGACACCTGCAATCAGTCTCTTCGGATTCACGCTGCGGCAGACCGTGGCCGAGCGCCGGTCGCTGCTCGCGATGCTGCTCATGGCGCTGCCGGCGCTGTTTGCGCTGCTCATCCGCTGGGCGAACGGCGGCGCACTGCGGGCCAGTGAACTCTGGGAGGTCTACAACGGCCTTGGAGTCTACATGCTGCTGGGCGGCGTCCTGCCCATGACCGCCATGCTCTTCGGCCCGGCGCTCATCACCGCCGAGTCGGAACACGGCACGCTCGTCTACTGGTTCACGCGGCGCCTCAAACGCTGGCAGGTGCTGATCGTGCGCTTCGCAGCGCAGGCGGTTGTGCTGTCCGTGCTCGGGATCGCGGCCATGGTCGCGCTGCACTTCGCGCTGCTCGTGCGCACCGACCCGCAACTCGTGCAGCAGGCCTTCGTGAACGCGCCGCCTGCGACGGAACTCCGCGCATACCTCACGGTGATGCCCTGGGCAGCGCTCGGCTTCCTCGCAGTGTTCACGCTCATCAGCCTGCTCACCGTCAAGGCGCTGCTTGTCTCCGGCCTCTACCTCGTCTTCGTGGAAATCGTCCTCGGAAACCTGCCGGCAGCCGTGCGCATGTACTCCATCTCCCACCAGATCCGCCGCTCACTCGCCGGCGACCTGCCGCACATCCTCAAGATCTACGCCCCGAAGGTCGAACTGATCGAGCAGATGTACCCGCGGGGCGGCTCGGGCGCGGGGACCCTGACGATCATCGTCGCTATCCTGCTCGTCTTCAGCGCGATCCTGACCACCCGCAAGGAACTGAGCGCCCGGCCCGCCGCCAGCGACTGAACCCGCCGCACCACGTTCCCTCGCCCCGCGCGGGCTGCTACACTTCTCGACCGCTTCACCAGGAAGGAACGCGCGCACCATGACGGCTGATCTCGCCATTCGATGTCGCGACCTGCGCAAGACCTACCTCGCCGGCAAGTCAGCCGTCGAGGCCGTCTGCGGGCTGGATCTCTCCGTTGAGCCTGGCGCGTGCTTCGGGTTGCTCGGGCCCAATGGCGCGGGCAAGACCACGACTATCGAAATCCTCGAGGGCATCCTCGCGCCGACCTCCGGCGAAGTGGAGGTCCTCGGCATGCGCTGGGGCACCGGACGCGACCAGCAGATCCGCCGCCGCCTCGGCATCACCCTCCAGGAGACCCGTTTCGACGACAAGCTCACCGTCCGCGAAATCGTCACACTCTTCCGCAGTTTCTACCCGGACGGGCAATCGCCGGAAGCGACCATGGCAGCCGTCGAACTCACCGAGAAGGCGACGGCCCGGGTGGGGCGGTTGTCCGGCGGACAGAAGCAACGCCTCGCCCTCGCCTGCGGACTCGTCGGCAACCCCGCGCTGCTCTTCCTCGACGAGCCGACCACCGGGCTCGATCCGCAGTCGCGGCGCGAGGTATGGAAGATCGTCCGCGCCCACCAGGCGCGCGGCGCCACCACGCTGCTCACCACGCACTACATGCACGAGGCCGAGGTGCTCTGCGACCGCGTCGCGATCGTGGACCACGGCCGAATCATCGCGGAGGGAACACCCGCCGACCTCATCGCCCGGCTCGGCGGCGAGCACGTTGTCGAGTTCGCCGCCAACGCGACTGGCGACGGCGGGGCGGCACCCGCCGCCCTGGACGAGGCGGCGCTGGCTGCCCTGCCCTCGGTCACCGCGGTTCGCCGCGAGCGCGACGCCTGGCTGCTGACCGTGCATCATCCGCACGTGGCGATCCCCGAGCTGCTGCGCCGCCTCGCGGGCTGGCAGGCCGAACTGAACCGGTTGACCACGCGGCACGCGAGCCTCGAGGACGTCTTCGTCGCCCTCACCGGGCGCACGCTGGACGCGGACGATGCGACTGCCGACTCGTCGGCGCAAGGGACGGGTGCATAGCATGGCGAACTTTCATCCGCTCAAGGAACTGCTCCTGTGCCGGATCCGCGCGTTCTACCGCGAACCGGACGCCGTCTTCTGGACCTATGGCTTTCCCCTCATTCTGATCGTCGGCCTGGGGATCGCGTTCCGCACCAAGCCGCCCGAGCGGATCCGCGTGGATATCGTCGCCGGCGCGGGTGCGGAGGCGGTGCAGGCGGCGCTCGCCGACGCCGGCTCGTCGGGCTTCGCGGCGGCGATCCACGCGGAGGCCGAGTGCCGCCAGCGCCTGCGCCGCGGACACGCGGACATCGTCGTGACCCCGGAGGTGGGGGGGGGCTGGTCCTACCGCTTCGATCCGACGCGCCCCGAATCCGTGCTGGCGAAGGCCGAGGTGGACGACGCGCTGCAGCGGGCGGCGGGGCGCGTCGACGTCGTGGCGACGCGCGCGCACGCCGTCACCGAACCCGGCTCGCGCTACATCGACTTCCTCGTGCCCGGGCTGCTCGGCATGAACCTCATGGGCGGGGGGTTGTGGGGCGTGGGCTTCGTCACCGTGGACATGCGCGTGCGCAAGCTGCTCAAGCGGTTGATGGCGAGCCCCATGCAGCGTCGCGACCTGTTGCTGTCCCTCTTCGGCGGGCGCATGCTCTTCACGCTGCCGGAGATCGGAATCCTGCTGCTGCTTGCGGCGCTGCTCTTTCACGTCCACGTGGCGGGCAGCATCCTCGCGACCATCGTCGTCGGCGTCGTCGGCGCGATGAGTTTCGCGGGGCTCGGGCTCCTCGTGGCGGCGCGGGCCGAGCGGATCGAGACGGTCATGGGCCTGATGAACGCCGTGATGCTGCCCATGTGGCTGCTGTCGGGCGTGTTCTTCTCGTACGAGCGCTTCCCGGCCGTATTCCACCCGTTCATCAGGGCGCTGCCGCTGACGCAGCTCAACGACGCGCTGCGCGCCGTGATCCTCGACGGCGCCTCGCTCGGCAGCCAGTGGTTTGCGCTCCTCTACCTGCTCGCCGTGGGCGCGGTGTCGTTCGGCCTGGCCCTGCGCTGGTTCAAGTGGGTGTGATCATCGCCAGGGATGAGGAATTTCCGTTAGCCGGGCGCGCTCGGCGCAGCGTTGCGGACTGCCAGGTTCGGCTGTCGCGGGGGCGGGAAGGGCACTTCCATCCACAGCAAAGGCGTTCACTTAGGGCAAATCACGTTGTTACGATTCCGTCAGGCGCTGGGCGGCGTTGAAGTTATCTGACGTTGTGATTTTCCAGCCGCATGGGAATTCCCATCGCCCTGCACGAATCGTATCTCTATGGTCAGAGCCAAGGGCTGGATTTTCGCCCCATCGCCGATCCGGGGGAAAACGACGTGCGGACACCAAATGGCTATGCGCTGATCTCGACGGCGGCGGTTCGCGGACTGGCGTCCGCCGACGCCGTCGACGTGGACGTCTACCTGCCCGCTGCCGACGGGGAGGACGCGGTCCTCTACTGCAGCCACGAGACCGCGGACGCCGGCCCCGCGGACAAGAGCGGACGCCTCGACTTCGATCGCCTCGCGGCCCACGGCGTCTGCCACCTCTTCGTCCGCGCCGAGGACCTCGTCCGCTGCGAACAGGCCCTCGAACAGCGCCTCCGCGACCTGCTGGCCAATCCCCAACTCACCAGCCGCGACCGCGCGGAGATCGTCCACAGCGCCGGCGCAGCCGTCGCCCGCCAGATCCTTACCACCGCGCTCACCGGCGACAGCCTCACCCGCGCCTCCGCGCTCACCGACGGTATCGTCGAGGGCGTCATGAACGACCCGAACATCGCCGGCTACGTGCTCCAGATGGCCGGGCACGAACGCTCCACCGCCAGCCACATGCAGATGGTCGCCACCCTCGCGGTCGTGTTCGGTGCGGAAATCTTCGGCGACGACGAGCAGACGCTCAACGCCCTCGCCCTCGCCGGCATGCTCCACGACGTGGGCAAGCTCTCCGTGCCGGCCGACACCCTGCACAAGGTGGGACCGCTCTCGCACCGCGAGGTGCAACTGATCCAGCAGCATCCCATCGAGTCCGTGCGCCTCATCGGCAACGACCCCAACGTCAACACCCAGGTGCGGCAGATGATCCTGCAGCACCACGAGCGGCTCGACGGTCGCGGCTACCCGCTCGGCCTGGCCGGCAAGGACATCCTGCCCCTCTCGCGGCTCCTGACCATCGTCGACAGTTTCCACGCGATGATCGGGCCGCGTTCGTACCGCGCAGCGCTGAGCGTGCCCGACGCGAACCGGGCGATGGCCTACCAGGCTGGCAAGCAGTTCGACGCCGATATGCTCGAGTGCTGGATCAACCTCTGCGAACGGCACAACTCGTCCCTGCGCCGCGAGGCCCAGCGCGAGACCCACGGCGACGATCCGTCAACGCGGCACGAGCACCTGCCGGCCCGGCGCAACCGCGCGGCCATCCAGCAACGCCGGCCGCGCTACGTCTGCGCCGGCAAGACGGCGGTGCGCTGCATCTACGCCGGGCGGCTCGCCGACGTCACCGAAGCGCCGGACGACTTCGGCGCGCCGGTCCATGATGTTTCCCAAGGGGGCATGTGCATCCACAGCGCCCACCCCATGTACCGCGGCGAGGTCGTCTGCGTGCACGTCAAGACCGGCGCCGGCCACGAGTGGATCCGCAGCATGGTCACCTGGTGCGCCGTGGCGGACGCCAACGTCTTCAAGGTCGGCCTCAAGTTCCTCAGCAAGCTCGATGAGCAGGAGGTCCGCGAGCAGACCGACGTCCAGCCCATGGGCGGATTCACCGTGGCCGCGGAGGAACCTGCGGAGAAGCCCGCGCCCGCCGGCGCCGCCGCCGAGGCCAAGCACGTCAACCACAAGCGCGAAGACGCGTTGGAACGCCTCGCCGCCATCGCCTGCATGCGCAAGATCGACACCCAGGCCGAGCGCACCGTCGTCGTGCTCTCCACCTCGAGCGACCTCACCGTGCGGCTCAAGGCCCTCGACGTGCTCGTGCAGATGAACTCGCGCGCCGCACGCGGCGCCCTCGCCGCTCTCCTGCACGACGCCCACCGCGACGTGCGCCTCCGCGCCGTCGAGGGGGTGAGCCTCGCATCAGCGGTGGAAGCGGTGCCCGCGCTGCGCGACCTGCTCGACGATCCCGACGAGCAGATCGCCCTTACCGCCGCCGGCGCCTTGGGTTCGATGCAGGATTGGAGCGGCTTGCGCTTCGTCGGAACGACCCTGGAGGGTGACGGCGAGAACCTGCGCTGGGCCGTGCGCGCCTTCGGCCGGATCACCGGCCACAACTTCCCCGCCAACCGCGAAGGCATCGCCTCCGCCCGGCGCTACTGGGCCGCGCGCAAAAAAGAACTGCTCCACAAAGTACGGGAACTGGTGCCCGCAATGGCCTGAAAAAGTCAACAGCGGCCCATAGCGAAATCCCAATAACCGGTCCGCCTGCGGTATCCAAGATCGCGCGCCACCCCAAAGCCCGCGCGGCCCGTCCGCGCCAACCCGCCGTTGACACTTTCCCACTTTCCCACTTTCTCACCTTCCCACTTGCTCACTGTCTCTACGCCGCCGCGTTCTGCCGCGGTTCGTCCAGCTCGATCCCGATCAGCCCCATGTCGTGCGCCAGCGCCTCGGTGCGGACCACCAGGCCCGCACCCATCCGGTCCGCCAGGCCCGTCCGCAGGTGAACCACCGGCTCGATCTGGGCGCCCACCGTCGGCATGCTCCCCGCCTCCATCAAGAGGCCCACGCCGTCCTCGCAGAGATCCACCAGCCAGCCCATCGCCTTGCGCGCCCCGTAGTCCAGCGTGACCTCCACCGGCGCGGGCTGCGGCGTCCGCGCGCTCTTGCGCCGATTGGCCAGGATGTAATCGTCGTCGGCGTCGTCGTGCTTGCTCTGCTGGGTGTGCATGATCGCGTCGATGTGCGGCGTCGCGTCAGCCGCAGCGGCTGACGTTCCGTCCCAGTGCAGCGCCGCCAGGTTGCCTTCCCGCACGAGCGCCGCGTACGCGCCCCGGGCCAGCACCGCCACGTCGCTCAAGGTGGCTGTGTCGCTCAGCAACATCGGCGTCGGACCGTCCGCGTTGAACCAGCGGCGGAGCAGTTCCGCGGCGATCGCGGCGTCGGTCATGTCAGCGGGCCAGCCCAGCGTCTGCAACGTGCGGCGCAACGTGTTCATCGTCGTCGTCCCCCAAGCAAGGGTCTCGTTTCGTCCGGGCGCGCGGCGCGGATGGTGATCGGAGCAGTACAAACGTGAAAGGTTCGAATCGGCCGTCGCCGGGCGGCACGCGTAGCACCGCCGACGTCACCAGTTTCGTCGATGGCCACCCGCTTCGCAAGCCAAATCAGCCCATCAGAACGCCTCCCGCAGGTGAGGGGCTGTGACGATCGAGCGTCAAAAGCCCGCGACGTGCGTGCGGCGTCCTGCCGGCGCCCGCCGCTGATGTGCGGCGTGAAAGCGCCGACGCTGAGAATCGGGTTCAGTTCCACGGAACCCGCGGCACGTCAGCGCCGCCGCCGGCGAATTGCTGGCCCGCTCGGCGCGTGCTAAACTCCGCCTCCCGCGCGGAAGAGGGCCAATCCCGAGCCCGCCCGTGGTGGCGCGCTCCGGGGCCCCGCGGCTGATCCAGTCCATCGCCCGAACGTCGAGGTAGGCACGCATGAGTTCCACATCGTCCCACGATCCCTTCAAGGCCTGTGACACGATTGATACGCCGTTGGGAAAGCGCAAGGTGCACCGGCTCGACGCGCTCAAGTCGCTCGGTAAGGTCGACGCGCTGCCGTACTGCATCAAGGTGCTGCTCGAGGCCTGCCTGCGCCATCTCGACGGCTTCGTGGTGACGGAAGAGAGCGTCAAGGCGCTCGCCGCCTACGACGCCCGGAACGTCGGCGGTACGGAAATTCCCTTCAAGCCCGGTCGCGTCGTGCTCCAGGACTTTACCGGCGTGCCCGCCGTCGTCGATCTCGCCGCGATGCGCGCCGCCATCGTCCGCATGACCGGTGACGAGTCCGCCGCCCGCAAGGTCAACCCGCTCGTCCCCTGCGACCTCGTCATCGACCACTCCGTCCAGGTTGACGCTTTCGCCAGCTCCGTCGCCCTGACCATCAACGGCGAAAAGGAATTCGAACGCAACCACGAACGCTACACCTTCCTCAAGTGGGGCCAGTCCGCGTTCGACAACTTCTCCGTCGTGCCGCCCGCCACCGGCATCGTCCACCAGGTCAACCTCGAATACCTCGCCAAGGTCGTCTGGGACGCCGACGGCACGCTCTAT
>JACKHG010000033.1 GCA_020639115.1 Phycisphaerales bacterium | reverse complement strand
TCCGTCCCCGGCTGGAAGAACGCGCAGGTCGTCTTGCCCATCCCCGTCGACACGCGGTGCGTCTCGCCCGTGGTCAGATCGAGAATGTAGATCTGGTAGAACGGGTTGTCCGGTTCCCGTTCGCTCTGGAAGATGATCTTGGTGCCGTCGGGCGAAAAGTACCCCTCGCCCGCGCTGCGCCCCTCGAAGGTGAGCTGCCGCGTGTGCGACAGGAACTGATCCGTCGTCGGCGTGTCCGCAGCGCGAACCGACCCGACACCCGAAAATGCAAACGCGACAACGCCGATGAGGCGCAGCTTCCTCAACATGAAGTGACTCCCTGCAGGTTGGACTCTTCTTGGGTCCCGGTTGATGTTATCGATCGGCCCCGAACGGTCGCGCCGCCCGCGGCCTTGAGTAGATTGTATGGCGCGAGAGTATCGTCGCCCCCGCCGAACCTGTCGAGTTTCGTCGGGAGCCGCCCCGCCAGATCACCGCGAATCACCCGCGGACAGGTCCGCCGTCTCGTAGCCCGGGCCCCAGAACGCAGCCTCCTCAGCCGCTTTTGGAACGCCCTCGGACTTTTTCCGCGGGCTCACGTGCCCGTCCACGAACAGGAAATTCAACACCCCGCCGTGCCGCTCGGCGTCGTCCCACTCCAGGTTGCCCGGGTACTGCAACTCCTGGCCCGGCTTCGCGGCGTAGTGCGCGTCCCACGTGCCCGTCGCGACCGCATCGCGATCCATGATCGCGTGCCACCGCCAGATCTCCGCCATCAGCATCGTCGTGCCCGCATGGCGGCACCGCTCCAGCGTGTTGCCGCCCGGACCCCAGCGCTCGTACACGTTCGAACCCGGGGCGCTGCGCCGCGCCCACGAGTTGAGCCCGTAGCTCGTCTGCGAATCGTGCGCCATCGCTGGATTTTTCTCAATGGGGTAGGGGTCGCGGTCCGACGGGCAGCGCAGCAGCGGCTCCTCCTCGCTCTTGCGCCCGCACCAGTACGGCGCAAACGCACCGCCGTCCTCCGCGCTCAGGTACCACAGCGGGAAACTCCCGGTCGACGAGAGCCCCGCCGGCACGAACACGCCGTTGTTGTCCAGCGCGTACGCCAGGTGCGCCAGGTGCAACTGCTTCAACCGGCTCGCGCACACCACCCGCTTCGCCTGCGTCCGCGCCTTCTTCAGGCTCGACAGCAAAATGGAGATCAAGAGCGCAATGATCGAAATCACCACCAGCAACTCGACCAGCGTGAAACCGCCGGATCGCCGCGCTACCCGCGCGCCCCGGCCGCTGCTTCCTGCTCTAGCGTTCATGGACATGCATCCTTGAACCACCGTGTCCGCTCGGATGACGCCGCCCCACCGGGTGCACAATCCTGCCCGGTGGGGCAGCGCCCCGATGACTGCCGCTTGCCAATACGTCACCAGTCCACCTGTAGCGTCAACGTGCGGGTCCGTGCTCGAAGAGAATCGGGGCACGCCCGCTACGCTTGAATGGAGCTTGCTCTAATCTGCGCGGGGCGGACCGAAAATGCCGCGGAACAACCGCGCATCCGCCTCGTCGACCACGCCGTCATGCGTCAGGTCCGCCGACCGGCAGGCCTTGTCCACAGCGCCGCCGCCAGCCGCCACGCACGACTCGAAAAACGCCCGGTCCGCAGCGTTCACGGCGCCGTCACCGTTGAAATCCCCCAACAGCCCACGGCGCACGCGGCCCGCCTGCTCATCCAGCGCCGGCAACGCGACCGTGCGCAGCGTCGCGTCCGCACACGGATCGTCCGGCCCGTGCAACTGCGCGATCTGCAGCACCGCGTCGTCCACGTCCACGTCGCCGTCCTGATCCAGATCGCCTGCCGCGCACCCCGGCGCCGCGGGAATACCCGGACCGGATTGACATCGCTGCAGCGCGGCGAAGTCGAGCAGGTCGATCGTCGTGCTGCCGTCAAGATCGCCCCGGAACGGCCCGGTGAGAATCAACCGCGGCAACTGCATGAAAATCCCCCCGCCGCCGTCGACGCTCAGCCAGACAAAGTCACTCACGTCCGACCCCGCCAGCGTGAATCCGGCAAACGGCTCGTCAGCCGCCAGCAGGCTGCGCACCTGCGCGGTCACGTCGATGTCCACCGTGATCGCGCCGCCGTAGAAGTCGATCTCGTCCTGCGAGATCAGAAAACCCCGCGGGCTCTCCAGCGCGTGCACCACGTCCCACGTCGCCGGCAGCTTGCGGTCGCACCGATCGAAATCGGCCTGGGCAGCCGGCACCGCGTTGAGCACGCCGTCGCCCGCGAACACGTTCACATACACCGTCGCGGGCCCCACCAAGTCCGTGGCGCCGCTCAGGCTGACGTCGATCACGTGGTCGATCACGATCCGCAGCTTGGCCGATTCCAGCGTCGCGTCGTCGACACCGGCTGCGTACGCGGGCCCCAAGCGGTATTCGTGAAGCTGCTTGACCTGCCGGTCGTAGCCTCCGGCGTCACCCGCGTTTGCGAAAATCATGCCGAAGTCCAGGACCTCGCCCGGACCGTTCGTGTCGATCACGCCGTCAATGACCTGCCCGGTGTCCTCGTCGATCACCCAATCCGTACCGCCCAGGTAGATCGCGTGATCGTCCGGACCGTCGAACTCGCTGAAACCCCCAATGGGGTCGCGCAGCTGCGGCTGAGCCGATGACACGAGATCCACCTGCAGTCGGGCGCAATCCGCCGCGTGGGTATTTTCGATCCCCAACGCCAGGAGGGCGCCGGCAATCAGCATGCGTGTTTTCATCCGTTTATCCTCCAACACGGGCGCCGCAGGCGGCGCCTCGGGGGTGTGCGGATACGTCCCCCCCTGCGCCCGCGGGGGCGCAGGGGGACCCGGTTTCATCGCGGCCTACCGCCGCCGGCGCAGCAGCACCAACGCCCCGAACGCCATGACGCTCATCGTCGCCGGCTCCGGCACGGAAATCCGCGCGTAGTAGCCGTTCGGATTGGCTTCCCGGTTCACGAAGGCGTGGAACGCCCCGAGATCCGCAGTGTCCGCCGGGTTGCCCACCCGCCCGGTCATCGCCACCGAGTAGTCGAAGTTGGCGTCGCCATTGGCAATCCACTCATTCACCAAAGCGGTGATGTCCCACGAGACGACGCCCGGTCCGTTCACCCCCACCGTGTCCTCCACCGCGCCAAGTTGGGTGTTCTTGAACTCCACGTACGAGCCCGGACCCGTGTCCGCGCTCCCGTCGATCGCCGTCGGATCGGAAAGCACACGGTGCGCCGAAATGTTGAACGCCTGCGTCGGGCTCGGATACGGAATGGTGATGCCCGGGCCGAGCGAGCGCGTGACCGTCTCGACCGACAGGATGGCGCTCGCCACCGGGCCCGAGTAGTTGCTCGGGTTGAAGTCGAACGTGAAGTACGTGGTCTCTTCGAAGGGATAGTCCGGTGCGGATCCGAACTCGAATGGCGCGGACGTCGAAACGCCCAACTGCGTGCGCCCGGGATCATCCAGCCCGAGCACATGCGACGGCGAACTGAACGACCACGCCGTCGTCATGAAGTCCTTCTCGACGGGAATGTCAGCCAGCGCCGGCGCGCAGACGATGCCACCGATCGCGAAAATCGCTGAGAAAATGCGAACATTCATGGTATTTTCAAACTCCTGGGGCTATTGCGAGAGAGTCTCTCGGCTGTTCAATTGGTCAGGTCACGGGTGACGGCGCGCGTTCCCACGTGCATACGCGGGCGCCCAGCCTGCCACTGCAGGCGCAGGAGCACACCGTCGCTCTTCGTATGGGATGTAACGAGATAACTAGACGGCGGGAGCAGGCGGGGGATCCAGCCTGCCGAAGGTGGTGGCGCGAATTCTTCGCAGGATGACTGCGTGCGCATCGGCACGGGAAAAAGCGAATTGCCAGGCCGCCAGCCACGTCTGCGGACGACGCATCGCCCGCTGCAGGCCGCGCTCCGTACTGCGCGTCCCCGCCCGTCGACCGGGCTCAACCGACAAACCGCCCAGTGTCGCGACGACGAGCGGCGTCCAGTGACTCATCCCCGCACCGCCCACGTGCGGAATCAACTCGGCGTGCGCAATCGCAATCGCCACGAGCCACACCAGCGCCACCCGCGGCGTCCAGCGGAACCGCAGCCACGCCACGTCCAGCAGCTTGAACAGAAACAGCAGGTTGGCGAGCCCGAGCCCCAGCACCGACGACGCCGAGAGCGAACCGTGGGCCACGCCCACCGTCAGCCCGTAGCCGTGCAGCGCAAGCATCACCGCCCACAGCAACCGGTCCATAACGACCCGGCTGCGGCGGTCCGCACCTCGGCAAGCCTCGCTGTTCGCTCGTGGATACCCTGCCATCGCGCTCGTTGGAGTCGTTAGCGCCCGATCGGCCCCTCGCGGCGCAGGTTATCGTTCAATCCTAGTCGCATGCGCAGATTCGGCGCGGCGAAACTGCGTATTTTGTTTTCCCAAGTGCACGGGCCGCCGCGCCCCCTGCCCACCACCGCCGCGCTTGGGCCAAAACCACCCCCCGTGCCTCAAACGCTGCGCTCGCGGGTGAGTATCCCCGCCTTGACCCCGCCATAGACGCCGCCGAGACGCCCGACCGCACGGGTCGCGAGATTAACGAAGAAGTTTGATATGTCAAACAAAGTTTTATTGATAAAACATCGGCGGCCGACCACCCACAACTACGGGTACACCGTACCCAGCATCCGCGGAAACGGAATCGTCTCCCGTATGTGCTTCAACCCGCAGATCCACGCCAGCGTCCGCTCCACCCCCAGCCCAAATCCCCCGTGCGGCACGCTCCCGTACCGCCGCAGATCCAGGTACCACTCGTACGGCTCCCGCGCAAGCCCCTCCTCCGCCATCCGCCCCACGAGCCGCTCGTAGTCCTCCTCCCGCGCCGAACCCCCGATGATCTCCCCGAACCCTTCCGGCGCCAGCAGGTCGAAGTTCTCCACGAACTTGGGATCCTCCCGATCCTGCCGCATGTAGAACGCCTTCACCTCCCGCGGGTAGTGCGTCACGAAGACCGGCCGCTCGTGCAGCCGCGAAATGATCGTCTCGTCCGAGCCCCCCAGGTCGCTGCCCACCTGGAAATTCGCCGCCAGCTCCAGGTGATGCGGAATATTCCCCAACCTGCTCCTGCAGCTCATTACGCTCCTCGATCCCGCGATCACCTGCTGCGCGGCCTTGTCCTTCTGCCACCTTCGCCGCCGACTTGGTCTGCTCCCGGCTCAGAATCTCCTTCCTCAAAGGCTCCGCGATCCGCCGTTCTTCTCCGCCAGAGTCGCATCCAGCAGCTCCTTCGCCACGGCCCGCGGAGATGTCCGCCGCCTCCATGTACTTCAGCCGGTAGAGCAGCTTCTGGATCCGCTCCAGCTCCGCGACATCCGCCCAGCTCGACAGGCTCCGCGCGGTAATCGCCAGCACCCACGCTGGCCGACGCTACACACGAAGTCCTCGCCACGCCGATCACGTCGTCCAGACCCGCGAACGCGATCTCCGCTCCACCATCCGACTCCGTGAGGTGCCGCCGCGTCTTGGATTTCTCCGCGGGAACGTCGGCGAAACGAGTACACCTTGCCGTGCGACATGCACGCCGCCTCGACGTAGAGCTGCCCCGTCTGCGCCCCAGGTAAACCGGCTCGCCGGAAGTAGTCACCTGGAAGGCACGTCTGCGCCCCCCTCGCCCGCCGGCAGCACGCGAATCCAGCGTGTCGATCAGCGTGAAACCGTGGCCATTGAAGAACTGCCGGATCGCGTCAACCAGCGTCGCCCGGATCTTCAAAATCAGAAACTGCCGCCGCGACCGGAACCACAGGTGCCGGTTCTTCATCAGAAACTCGACCCCGTGCGGCTTCGGCGTGATCGGATAATCCACCGCGGCGTGCACCACCTCCACGCCCGTCACGTCCAGCTCGCACCCGCCCGGCGCCCGCTCGTCCGCGCGCACCGTCCCGCGCACGCACACCGCCGACTCCTGCGCCAGATGCTTCGCGACGTCGAAGAACCCCTCCGTCGCCTCGCCCTTTTCCACCACGCACTGGCACAGACCCGTGCCGTCGCGCACCGTCAGAAAAATCAGCTTCCCCGTCGGCCGGCACTTGAAGACCCAGCCCGACAGTTGCACCTCTTGACCGATGTGTTCACGCAGTTGACTGATGGGTGTGGGGTCGTTTTTCATGCCCGACGTTATAGGGGTCCCGCCCCAGACCCGCAAGCCAGCCAGCCCCTACCGGTTGATCGGAAACGTCGCCCGATGCAGCGCCATCGCGCGGTACACCTCCACCGTCTGCTGCACCATCGCGCTCATCGTGTGCTGCGCCTTCATGTGCGCAATCGCCCCCTCCGCCAACCGCCGCGCCAACGCGTGATCGTCCAGTAACCGCGCCATCGCGTCCGCCAGCGTGCCCGCCGACGAATGCTCCACCACCAGCGCCGTCTGGTCCGCGATGTACGCATCGTGCACGCCGCCCCGCACCCCGATCACCGCCATCCCCTGACCCAACGCCTGCAACGTCCGCGCCGACAACGCCTGCTCCGCACCCGGCTGAATGAACACGTCCGCCCCCACCATCGCCCGGATCGTCGCCCCCTCCGGCTGGGCAAACACCACGCACGAGGTCAGCCCTCGCTCCTTCACCAGCAACCGCAACCGATGCTCCTCCGGCCCAGCCCCCAGCAGAAACGTCAGAAACCGATACCCCCGGCTGTGCAGCAGATGCACCGCCTCGATCAACCGGTCCACGCCCGTGCCCGGCAACAGGTCAGCCGTGCTCAGCACCGTCGGCTCGCGTTCGTCGTCCAGAAAGCACGTCGGCCCCTCCGCACACACCACCCCCGGCCGGATCAACGCCACCTGCTCCGGCGCCGCCCCGCTCGCCGCCAAGTACCGCTCGCGCAACGGCGCACTCGCGCACACCACGCGCCGCAGACCCGTGTGCGTCGACGCCAGCACCGCGTCCAGGTCCTCAACCGCCGTGATCTGGTAAATAAGGTCCGCGTCGTACTCGACCGCAACAGCCTCAGCCACCCCGTACGAGCCGGCTGACATCGCGTGCACCACGCTCGGCGGCCGCTCCGCCAGCAAATCCAGCAACCGCCGCATTCGCCGCGAACGCATCAGCCAGTTCAACTCGTCGTATACCGTGACCTGCACCGGCCCCAGCGTCAGCGACAACGCCTCCTGCGCCGACGTCACCAGCCGCACCCCCGCGATCTCGTCGATCAGCCCCAGCGCACGTGCCGCAGCACCGCGATAACGCTAATCTGACAACCCCGCGTCGAGCATACTCGCCGCGGTATCGGCTTCAACGGTTGATGATCCGCATCCTGCAACCCAGTATCCCACACCAGCCCCCCACGCAGCAACAGCGCATCCCCCCATCAGCGCTGGCCCCGCTCCCCTGCGCTTCCACAGTCCGCTCCGCTTAACCTCAGTCCTCAATCCCTCATTCCTCAATCCCACCACCTAATACCAGCCCTCGTTTCCTTCCCCACCCGCGTATCGCTTCCTGCAGGTTCACGATTCTCGCATCTGACCCAGGCCGCCCTTGTGGTCGTTCACGGTCTGCGACCTGCTTCGCGGCATCGCCCGTCCATCCTCACGGTCGCCTTCGACCAGCGTACACCGCAGCCACCAGGCGATCATCATACCGCCGCGACCTGGCGGCGGACCGCCACCTTCCGTCGTCGCCCTCACCTTCGAGCCCCACCCCATCAGCGTGCTCCGCCCCGAACTCGCCCCAGGCGACTCCAGCACCCCGCCCAGAAATATCGAGGCCCTCGCGTCAGCCGGCGCCGACTGCGTCGTCGTCGCCGCCAGCACGCCCGAACTCTTCGCGATCGAGGCCGCCGCGTTCATCCGCGACGTCCTCGTCGCCCGCTTCCAGCCGCAGGCCATCGTCGAGGGCCGCAACTTCCGCTTCGGCCACAACCGCGCCGGCGACATCGCGACCCTGCGCGACCACGAGTCCGCCTGCGGATACCGCACCGTCGTCGTCGAGCCCGTCCAGCAGGAACTCGCCGACGGAACGACCGAACGCATCTCCAGCTCGCTCGTCCGCCGGCTCGTCTCTGCCGGAGAAATGACCAGCGTCACCGCAGCCCTCGGCCGCCCCTACATCCTCACCGGCACCGTCGTGCCCGGAGCCGCCCGCGGCCGCGACCTGGGATTCCCAACCGCGAACATCCGCACGCCCGCGGTCCTGCTCCCCGGCGACGGCGTCTACGCCGGCTTCGTCGACACCGACAACCGCGCCGTGCCCGCCGCCATCAGCATCGGCCACACCCCGACCTTCGCCGGCGACGCCCGCCAGTTCGAGGCCCACCTGCTCGACTTCTCCGGTGACCTCTACGCCCGTTCCGTAGCCGTCCACGTGACCCACTGGATCCGCGCCCAGCAGCGCTTCGGCTCCCCCGAAAAACTCATCGCCCAGATCCAGTCCGACATCGCCCGCGTAAGGGAACTGACGAAATGAAGACCCGCGAAACAGCCCCGCCGAGGCGCTCCACAAAAGCCCGGAGTGAAACCCAGGGTTCGCGACCCGGAATATCAATCCAAGCCCTGAAAGGGCGTCCGAATCACACGGCCCGCAGCGCACCGCACGCGCCGCTCCCCCTCGCGCCGCCACTCCGAAAATCCCAACCCCAACCTCCGTTTTCTCCGTTTCCTCCTGTAAAACAACCCCACCGGGCACAAACGCCATGAACGACCTCGCCCCCCCGACCGCCGCCGACTACGTCGAAGCCGCCGCCCCGGTCACCGCTTGGGGCCGCCCCCTCCTGCTCACCCACGAACGCCCCGACGGCGACGCCCTCGGCTGCCTCCTCGCCCTGCAAGCCATCCTCCGCGAACTGGGCATCCAAGCCACCGCA
>JACKHG010000032.1 GCA_020639115.1 Phycisphaerales bacterium | reverse complement strand
CGAGATCCACCGGCACCCGGCGATTGCGCGAACGCGAGGGCAGCACCTCGCTCGTGATGATTTGGGAAATCACCTGTTCGCGGGTCGCAGCCGGAAACGGCGGACTCAGCGTCAACCACTCGTAGAGCGTCGCGCCCAGCGAGTAGACGTCCGCCGCCACGTCGTGCGCTCCCCCGCGCCCCGTGATCTGCTCGGGCGCCATGTACAGCGGCGAACCCACGAACTCGCCCGTCTGCGTCATGCCTGGCTGGGCCAGCACGCGGGCCAGCCCGAAATCGGTCAGGCTCAATCGCCCGCCTCGTCCCACCAGCAGGTTGTGCGGCTTGATGTCGCGATGGATCACACCCTCGCGATGGGCATACTCCAGCGCGTCAGCCACATCGCGGATCTGCCGCGCGATCTCGTCAAAATACTGCTCGTTGTACCCCGCAAACCGCGGGTCATCGTGGCTGCCCGAACGCCGCACCGAACTGCCCGCCGGCGACATCGAGCCCGATCCGCCCGACTTCCCGTTCGACCGCCGGCTGCCGTCGACGTTGCGCTCGATGACCCGCGTCTCCGCCAGGGCGAGGTCGTTCGCCGCGGACGAACTGCCCCCAGCCTCCACCGGGATGCTCGACGTGTCGCCGCTCGCGGGCGCCGGCTCCCCGCGCAGCTCCTTGATGATGTCGTGCAGGCTCCGGCCGGACACCAGCTCCATCGCGTAGTAGTACGTCTGATCCTGCTGCCCCTGGGCATAGATGGGCACGATGTTTGGATGCGTCAGCTTCGCCGTGGCCCGTGCCTCGCGCTGAAACCGTCCGATCGTGTGCTCGGTGAGTCCCAGCGTCTGCGACAGGATCTTGAAGGCCACGAACCGGTCGAGCGATATCTGCCGCGCACGAAACACCACGCCCATCCCGCCCCGACCGATCTCCTCGAGTATCTCGAAGTCGTCGATCGTGCGGCCGACGAGGCTGTTCGTCCGCGTTGCCCGCGGCCCGGATGGCTTCTGACCTGCTGCCATGGATCTGATCACGCCCGAGCGGCCCCGGCTCCCGTCGCGCTGCCGCTCAAGGCCGCCTGGGTGCCATTATGCACATAAATCACTACAAGAAAAGAAGATAGCTTCCTATCCCGGCGGGCGGAGCTCCCGGACAACGTACCGTGACCGCTCGCCTGTGACTAATCTGCACCGGAAGCGTTATAGGGTCAATGTGAAGAATCCACTGTCTTTATAACCGGACACGCCTACCTGCGGTTCGTTGGCTGCGGCCAATATTCCGACTTTTCTACGCTCACCCGCCCGGCCCCTTCGTGTTCGGAAATGCGCCCGCGGCATACTTCACCGCCAGATCGCGGTACACGCCGAGGATCCGGTCGATTTCCGCCCGGTCCCGGTCGGTCACGTCGCGAATCCGTCGGGCAGGTACGCCCGCGAAGAGAGCACCGTCCGGCACGCGCGTACCCGGCAGCACAACCGCACCAGCCGCGATGATGCAGTGCTCACCCACCTCCGCGTCATCCAGCACCACCGACCCGATCCCGATCAGCGATCGCGTGCCCACCGACCGACAGTGCACGACCGCCCGATGCCCGATCACGACCTCCGCCGCCACCTCGAGCGGCACGCCGTACCGCGTGTGCATGACCGTCCCGTCTTGCACGTTGGTTCGCGGGCCGATCCGGATCGGGGCAATGTCGCCGCGGATGACCACTTGGTGCATGATCGCGCAGCCAGCCCCGATCTCCACATCGCCCCCCACGTATGCGGACTCGGCGACGAACGTATCCGGACCAATCCGCGGTTTGACGGGTTCAGGGGCCATAATCGCCGATTGTACGCCCGAGCCGTCCATTCGGAAGGGCCGGAACGCCGCGCCGACTTCAGTGCCAGTGAATTGAAGACTTTTTTCAGAGCCGGCGAACCTCCGCCGTCCGCCCGCGTAGTTAACCATGGAAACAGATCGAAATACCTGCCTCCTCCTTTAGAGAGTGCCTGACCCACTGAGGGCGGCCCCGGATACGACCGGGGTCGCCCTTTTTGGTTCTCGACGCGTTCGGCGCACGCGCCGGCCTATGCCCGATCGGCACGCCCGTTACAATCCGGGGATGACTCCTTCAAACGACGCGGACGTGGCGATCGCCGTGGAAACCTCCGGCAGCCAGGGCAGCGTTGCCGTCGGACGCGGCGCGGCGGTACTCGCCGAGGAAACCTTCGACGCCCGCCAAGCCCACAGCGTCGCACTGCTCCCAACCGCGGACCGCCTGCTGGCGGCCTGCGCTGCGACGCCGCGGGACCTGCGCCGGGTCTACGTCTCCGTCGGGCCGGGCAGCTTCACCGGCCTGCGCATCGGCGTCACTTTCGCCCGCACCATCGCGTTCGCCGCCGGCGCGCGGATCGTGCCCGTGTCGTCCCTCGCGACCGTCGCGCAGAACGCAGCCACCATGACCGATCCCCCCGAGCGCGTGGCGGTCCTGCTCGACGCCAAACGCCGCCACGTGTTCGCCCAGTGCTTCGCGTTCGACGGCACGGCGTATGCGCCCGTGGACGAGGCGGCGGAGCGCGATCCCGCCGATTACCTGCCGTCGCTGGGCGCGGTGGCGGTCCTCGGCGAGGGCGTGGCGCGCCACGGCGCAGCGCTCGCCGCGTGTCCGGCGGTCACGGTGCTCTCTGGGGAATTCCATCAGGCGTCCGCGCGGGCGGTGTACGCGTTGGGGACGGCGCTCGCGGCCGAGGGGCGGTTCGTGGAGGCCGACGCACTCACGCCGGTGTACATCCGCCGTCCGGAGGCGGAGGAACGCTGGGAGCAGCGGCAGGGTGCCGGCAAGCCGTAGCGAAGTGTGTTGCCGCGCTGCCCGCGGGGCGGAGGCGGCTCAATCGCGCGAGAGCCGCAGCGAACCGCGCCGCGCGAGGCGATTGTAGAAACTGTTCCACGACCGGTACGCCCGCAGGGGCTTGGCGTGGAAGATCCGGTAGCAGCAGGCGGCGTCCTCCAGGTAGCCGACGCCGCGCCAGTACATGTCGGGATTCGGGACCACCCGGCTCTTCACCGCCTCCACCGCCAGGCATCCGCAGGCATACCACTTGCGAAATCCCAACGAGTAGCGCAGCAGGACCGCCATGTCGCGATCCGCGCGGAGCACCACGTCCGCAAAGAGCGCCAGTTCCGCATCAATCGTGGGGCAGCCCGTCGTTGCGACCAGCCGTTGCACGCGTGCCTCCTTTCACGACGTACCCGCCGGCAGCGGCCCGCGCCCGCGCCAACCCCGTCTCCGTGGGGATGCACGTTGCGCCAAGAGTGTTGCGACCAGACGCAAGAAGGGCCGGACCGCGCTACCGACCGATGACGGCCTTCAGCATATCCGAAAACGCAGCCGCAAGACAAGACCCCGTTCCCAGCACAGCGATAAGAAATTTCACAGCGCGCCAAACCGCCACGCCCCGTGCGCAGCCGCCAACGCAATGTCGCTCAAAAGACCGAGTCGAACAGGTCACCGATATCGTTGAGAATGTCGTCGGCCTTCTCGGCGTTGCTCCGCGTGTCGAACAGGTTGTTGAAATAGTCGCTGCCCAGCAGGTAGGACAGGCTGCGCGACGAGCAACTCGTCGCGAACAGCGGCATGGTGGCTGCCGCCAGCAGCAGGCTCCGCCGCCACCGGCGGATGGGGTGTGCACGTTTCATATCTTGATTCTCCCTGGAACCGAACGGGCGCCTCCCTGCGCCCGCCGCAAGCTTAGACGGCAGCAGGCGCGCGTTCAACCTCGCATTCATCACTCCAGTCGGCTTGCGCGAACGCTCGGCGCCCGCAAAAAAGCGCCGCTCCGCACGCACCGGGGATATCAATATTGCTACGCGGGATCGCCCCCGATCTAATGCCCGCGTGAACATCGTCGAGACCCACGAACTCGCCAAGTCCTTCGCCGCCCAGCCCGTGCTCCACGGCATCGATCTTCGCGTCGCGCCCGGAACGCTCTACGGTTTTCTCGGCCCGAACGGCGCCGGCAAGACGACGACCCTGCGCATCCTCCTCGGACTGCTCGACCGCAGCGGCGGAACGGCGCGCGTGCTCGGCTGCGATCCGTGGCGCCAGGGCGCGCGGGCGCGCACCAACATCGGGTATCTGCCGGGGGACGTGCGCTGGTACCCGCGCCTCACCGGGCGCGCCACGCTCGATTTCCTCGCCGGCGTGCGCCAGCGCGACTGTCGCCGAACCATCCACCGCCTCGCCCGCCGCCTGGAACTCGACCTCAACCTCCCGGTGCGCACCTACTCCCGCGGGATGAAGCAGAAACTTGGCATCATCCAGGCGCTCATGCACGAACCCGCGCTGCTCATCCTCGACGAACCCGCCACCAGCCTCGACCCGCTCATGCAGGACGTCCTCCACGACGAGCTGCGCCAGGCGGTGGCCATCGGCCGCACCGTGCTCTTCTCCAGCCACACCCTCAGCGAGGTGCAGCAACTCTGCGACCACGTCGGCATCCTCCGCGCCGGACGCCTGATCGAACAGACCACCATCGACGCACTCCGCAACCGCGCCCTGCGCCGCGTCGAAATCACCTTCGCCGCGGGCGCAGCCGGCATGGCCTCGGCGCCGCGCGGATGGCACGGCGAAAAGCGCGGCGACCATTGGGTCGGTAGCTTCAGCGGACCGATGAGCGAACTGCTCGCCTGGCTGGCGAAGCAACCCGTGCTCGATCTCGTCGTCACCCCGCCGGACCTCGAGGACCTCTTCCGCGCCTACTACGCCACCCCCGATGCGGGAGCCAGCGCATGAACCGCGCCCTCCTCCGCCGCTTGATCGGCGACAGTTTCGGCCTGCTGGCGCTTCTCACCGGCGCCACGCTGGCGACCGAGCTCGCCTTCATGGCCGTCCTGCGGGAATTCAGCCAGCAGGATCACGTGGTGTGGATGCGCGTCGAGTTCGTGCAACGCATGCTCCGCGCCCTCCTCGGCGCCGAACTCACCCCCGACACGTCCGCCACCGGACTCATGGCCTTGGGCTTCACCCATCCGCTCATCTACGCCTTCAGTTGGTCGTACCTGCTCACCGCCGCCACGCGCATCCCCGCTGCCGAAATCGAGCGCGGCACCGCCGACCTCCTGCTCACCCTGCCCGTCGCGCGCACCACCGTCTACGCGAGCGCAACGGTGCACCTGCTCGCCGCCTGCCTCGTGTTCGCCGCGGCCGCGCTCGGCGGCGTCTGGCTCGCCGAGCACATCGTGCCTCTCTGGGAACCGCTCGAATTCGGCCGCCTCACGATCGTCGCCGTGAACCTGCTCGCCGTGCATGTGTGTGTCAGCATAACGGCACTCATGGTCTCGACCTGGTGCGTCCGGCGCGGAGCAGCCGTCGCCATCATGCTGGCATGGGTGTTTGCGTCATTGCTGCTTGAACTGCTCGGGCAACTCTCGACCACCGCAGCCACCTTCGGCGCGCTCGGCATCCTCCACTACCACCGCCCACTCATAACGATCCGCTCAGGAGATTGGCCTCTCGGCCATCTGGTGGTATTGTTTCTGGCAGCGATCGCGGGCTGGACGATCGGCGCAGCGCGCTTCAAGCGCCGAGACATTCCTGCGGCAGGTTGAAACGCTCCGCATCGATGAGGCAAGTTCTGCGCGGTGCGCCCAGATTAACCGCACCAATTCAGTACGAAATGGCCATGTTGCAAATCACAAAGTGAGCCTGTAGGCCGCCGCTCTTTTTGCGGGCAGACCAAAGAATAATGTCTTTGACGGACGATGATGGCTCTGGTATTCACGAGTGCCGTATGTTCGGCATGGATCGTGCGGTACTGTTGGCGCAACGGGCGACCATGCAGCCTGTTCAAGGATGATCATCGGCGCATTCCCGCGTCGATAGCGGTCTGGAGATGGACAGTGGCCGGCGCACTGCCGTCGGCCATCGTGCGAAAATCCCCGGAATGTGTGTCATTTGCCCCAATCGTGTTAGGAGGATGCGGACCATGTATCGAGCGAGTGCGGTCGGTCGATTGCTGTCGGTGACGCTCGTCGTCGCCGTGACCGGAATCGGCCTGGGGTTGTTGTCGGGATGCCCGGGGACAACGCCCGGCGCTACCGAAGGAAAAATCAGCGGCACGGTGACCAACAGCGCCACCGATGAAGCGCTGGCCGATGCGACGGTCACCCTCGACCCGGCGGTCGAAGGCGTCGAGATCATGACCGGCGCCGACGGCACCTACGAGCAGACGGTCCCCGCCGGCGTCTACACCGCCACCATCGCGAAGACCAACTTCGCGCCGGTCGAGCGCGTGATCTCCGTCAACGGCGGACAGACCGCCACGGTCGACGCGGCGCTCTCCCCGACGGCCGCCGTCGTCGTCAACGCCACCGTCGAGGGCACGCCCGCACCGGGCGCCACCGTCACCGCCAAGGCGACCGTTGAAGTGCTCGACGGCTCCACGACCGTCACCGGCTACTCCTGGTCGCAGTCCAACAGCGTCGAAGTGACCATCTCCGGCGGCAACACCGCCAACGCGACGGTGACGCTGCCCAACACCGCCGCCTACAAGGACGAGCTGATCACCGTGCTCGGCGAGCCGCCGATCTCGGAAGCCCAGCTCCCCGAGAACGTACCCCTGCCGCCGGGCGAGTTCCCTGGTGGATTCCCCAATTCCTTCCACATCATGGGCGTCAACCCCTTCGCACTCGAAGAGGCGGGTCTCGTCACCCTCACCGTCGAGGTGACCACCTCCGCCGGCACGTTCGAGAAGGAAGTCGAAGTCCACGCCACGCTGCCGTGGAAGTGGGCCCAGAGCCTGCACAACGTGCCCGTCGGCGTCCCCGTACTCCTCGCCGGCAAGATCCAGGACACCTACAACTGGGCGCTCACCGGCCCAGCCAGCTCGACCGCGACGCTGACCGACGCCACCACCCGCTTCCCGTACTTCACCCCGGACGCGAGCGGCAAGTACACCCTCACCGTGACCGACCGGACCGGCGACGCGCCGGAGCAGGTCACCATGGAAATCTACGCCGGCACCTGGGAAGGCGCGATCACCGGTGAAGATCCCACCGGACGTCCCCTGGCCACCACCTGCACGAGCTGCCACAACGGCAACATCGCCCCCGACGTCTTCACGCCGTGGGCGCAGACCGGCCACGCCGAAATCTTCACCACCCAGATCGAGCAGAGCGACCACTACAGCGAAAGCTGCCTGATGTGCCACACGGTCGGCTACGACAAGGATGCCGACAACGGCGGCGTGGACGACGCTCCGGACTACGACGCGTTCGTCGACTCCGGCCTGTTCCACGAAATCTCCGACACCGCCTGGGAAACCGTCCTCGCGGACTTCCCCGACACGGCCCAGCTCACCAACGTCCAGTGCGAGAACTGCCACGGACCCAACAACGGCGGCGCCCACACCATGGGCGCGCCGCGCGTCAGCCTGTCGGCCAACGTCTGCGGCTCCTGCCACGGCGAACCGGCCCGCCACGGCCGCTTCCAGCAGTGGCAGCTCAGCGGTCACGCCAACTACGAACTCGCCATGGAAGAGGGCGGCAACGGCAACTGCGCCCGCTGCCACTCCGCCAACGGCTTCCTCGCCTGGCTGCCCATCCTCCTCGACAATGATCCCGCGACCGATCCGCTCGCCAACGTGGCGGTCACCTGGGCGGCGAACGAGATCGAGCCGCAGAGCTGTGTGACCTGTCACGATCCGCACAACATCGGCACCGTCAGCGGCGACGGCACCAACGCACCGGTCCGCATCACCGACGACACCCCGCCGCTCATCGCCGGCTACACCGCCGTCGGCGTCGGCAAGGGCGCAATCTGCTTCACCTGCCACAACTCGCGCCGCGGCCTGCACAACGACGAGACCTTCGCGGAGAACCTGGCCGCCGGCGACGCGACCCGCGCTCCGCACGGCTCGGCCCAGGGCGACGTCATCATGGGTGAAAACGCCTACCTCGTCGAGACCGGCGTTCGCGGCCCGCACTCCTTCGTCTCCGATACCTGCGTCAACTGCCACATGCGCAAGACGCCGCCGCCGGACCTGCTCTCCTACCAGCAGGGCGGCACCAACCACACGTTCTACGCCTCGGCCGACATCTGCGCCGAGTGCCACGGCGAACTGCTCACCGCCGACAGCATCCAGACCGCCTACGACGCGACGGCGGGCACGCTCAAGTCGCTCGTCGAAAGCGCCATCATCGACCTGATCGCGGCGCAGATCGACGCGGGCAACACCGTGTCGCTCGGTGGTGAATTCACCGTGACAGCCGCCAACCAGATCGAGAGCGTCGAGTTCACCGAGTCGCACGGCCAGCAGGCCATCAACGTGAACCTGAGCAACAACACCACGCTCGGCCCGATCGCCCTCGGCGACGTGGACGTGCTCGACGCGACCGACACCGTGCTCGGCGGCATCTACGACTTCGCCGACGCGCGCCTGGTCAAGGCCGGGTGGAACTACACCCTGGCAACCAACGACGGCAGCAGGTCGGTGCACAACCCGGACTTCGTGTTCGGCATGCTCGACGCAGCCATCGACAACCTGACCACGTTGGCCAACGAGTAATTCCTCCGTTGGGACAGCCCCCCCTTCGCCCGCCGCCCCCGGCGGGCCGAACGGGGCTGACCCAGCGGCCCAAGCCTCCGAACGCCTGCACTCGCCCCCCGGGCAGTGCAGGCGTTCGGCTTTTTACCCCACGCGGAATCCCGAGGTGTGCCACCGCGCTCGAGCGATGCCGAGGCGCGCCCGTGTGCTCCCGACGTACGTCGGGACTCTTGAGCAGTGCCAAGGCGGCGCGGACCATCGGAGCGATCCCCGCCGATCCGAGCCCGGAGCGCAAGCAACGGGGCTGAAACACGGACCGCAGCCCGTAGGCCAAAGGCGTTACATTCGCAGCCCACGGTTGCTGCATCTGACGCCGGGTAGCCTAACAGCCGCGACGTCGCCGATCCGAGGCTTGCCCTCCTCCAAGGGGTTGTCCGGAGGGGATTTGTGACAAAACGCGTGTCCTTTCTTGCATGCGCCCGTCGCGCGACGCCGCATTCACTGCCGGGCGCCGTTGGCTGGCCCGCCGAGAGCCGTCCACCCCGTACCCCTAGGTGCCCGAATGCTGTCCCGTTCTGAAGGCGAGATTCGCTTTCCCGTCGCGCAGCCCGGTGGATATGATGGACCCTATGGGAAAGTCCAAAGGACGTCGCCTCGGCGGGATGCGGCGGGTGTGGCGTAAGACGTGAAGCTGACTGAGACGCGATCGGAGGAGGGGGAGACCGTCAGCGGCGCGCCCGGACTGGGCACCAGCTCTTCGACCGCCACACCGCAACCGCGAGCCACTCAATGGGTTGCATCAGGGGCTGGAAACGACTCCCGACCGCTTTTCTCCGCCCAGTGAACTCGGCGGGTCAAGATGAAGGGGATTCGGATTGAGTAGGTAGTACTTGAGCCAAAGAGTGATGGCAAAACGCAAACGAAGAGGCCGACGCAGATCCAAACGATCTGTGAGCGAAGCGAAGGCAATACTGAATGAAACCGTAGAGCTCGCGCGCAAGGTTATTAACGAATGTGGGAATAATCGTACCGCAAATCCGCAGAATTTCTGGATTCTTACGCTTCTTGCGAGCATGGCATCGTCGTCGCGCTCGGTGTCTGTTCTATTGGATGCTCGCCAATACTGGGATTTGAAACTCGTCGTCCGCTCGATCAATGACGCTTGCATAGACATTCTGTATCTGCTGCATGACCCAAGCCTGACTAAAGAGCTTATCGGCTTGCTTCAAATCGAGTTGGCTGTAGATGAGTATGAATACTGGAAGCATGTAGTGCGTCGTCATGCGGAGTACGACGCGAACTACGACGATCTACCTGCCGAGAAGCGGCAGCGTGCGAAGGACGCGTTTGCCCGCGCAGAGCGCATCTACAAGAAAACTCAGATGCATCCAGCCTTTGAGGCGCGAGGCAAAGAGTGGCCAAAGCGGTGGTTCAATATCTCGCATTTTGATAAACTAAAGGCAATAAGAAAAGTCACGTCAGAGCTACCTACCGAACGCTTGAATTACGAAATGCGGGACATGGGGAATGCTGCTGCGCATCGACGGGCGCGAATGTTGCGCGACTTTTGGGAGCCTGTCGAAACTAGGTACTCGCGGCGCTTTCGCTATACAACAAAACCCAAGATGGCAAGCGACATGGGGCCATCGCAAGTCTTGATTCTCGCGCCCTTCGCCTGTTTGCTGTTGGCGACATGGAAAGTCATTGAGGCTTATCGACTCGGTGATATTTGGGACAAACGTGCGCAACGCTTGCTGGACAAATGGGGCACGCGATTTGCGAAGAAACCGAAGATCGGGCGCACGGGGTGAGCCCGTCTGGCGCTTTCCTCAGGTTGGAAAAACAAAGACGTCGGGAGTCGTTCCAGCACGCATCAAGTGACCTGCTTAGGATGCAGAGGTGGGGAATGAAGCATAAACGACCTTCGACTCCTTTCGGCCATTTCCCTTTCTTGCTCTCCGCGCTCTGCCCTTGCGGCATGCGTTCGTAGTGGAGCCCTTGGTCGCGGCTTTGGGCATTCGCTCGATCGGGCCAAGCGTTCACCGTTTGGTCCGTTTGGGCAGCCCGCTCGCTCGCGCTTGCGGCTCGGAGCGGGTGACACGCCTTGGGCGGATGTCGCCGCGCACGCCCTGCGCCGGATGCCGCGCTCCAGACTCCGGACTGCTGCCCGCGTCGGACTTCACTCCTCCGGACTCCAGACTCCGGACTTCACCCCTCCAGCCTACGCCCCGCGGGCCTCAGTCCCGGGCGGCTGATGCTGGCTGGAGGATCTTCGCAGCCCCGACGTCCTGAAAGCGGTCGAGGTCCGTCCAGAACGTGCCGTCGCCCGCAAAGAAGATCCGGATCGACTGCGGCTGGAAGTTCTCCGCGAACGTGTAGAGATTGAACGCCCGGCCGCCGCCGAACGCGTCGACCAGCAGCTTGTAGCCGTCCGCCTCCGCCTGCTTGCGGTAGCGCTCGACGTCCGCCTTCGCGGTTCCCAGTATCTCCGTCCGCTGCGCATCGAGCTGCGCAATCTGCTCCTGGATCTGCGCGACCTCCAGCTTGGCCTGCGCATCCACCTCAGCCGACTGCTTCTCCGCGTCCGCGAGAATCTGCGCGACCATCACCCGCGTCTCCGCCTGGATCGTCTCCCGCGCGATGTCCACCTTCTTGCGCGCCTCCTCCAGCTCGGCGCGCACGACCGCCGCCTCACGCTGCTTCTCCTTGGTGATGCGGTTCTCGATCGCGATGTAACTCTGCTGGATCGTCCGCTTGAGATCCTCGGTGACCTCCTCCTCGGCGCCGGCGGTCACCGCCGCCTTCGGCGCGTGCACCTCGATCTCGCGCACCAGCGCCAGCAGCACGTCCACGTTCTTTGCGCTGCACACCTCCTGGAGCTTCTCGGTCAGCGCCCGCTGGAACAGCTCGCGTTTCTCCCCGTGGATGAAGTCGCGCGCGTCGTACGTCGAGCCGATGTTGCGGCAGATGCTCGGCAACTGCGAGCCGATCACCGTCTCCAGCACGCGATCGACGTTGCCGAACTCGTTGATGATCTGCGCGGCGTGCTTCGGATCGATGCCCCAGATGATCGTCACGCCGACGCGGATGTCGTAGCCGGTGTCGGAGGGGAACGAGATGCGGTTGTTCTCGGTCTCGCTCACCTTGACCTGCGAGTACTCGTTGAACCCGATCTCGATCAGCGTCACCCGCTGCACGTAGGGGTTGATGTAGTAGATGCCCGGTTGAAGCACGTCGCGCAGCGTGCCGCGCTCACCCGTGCGGGCGAGCCGGCGGACCATGTTGTTGTTGCCGGCGGCCCCGGCGGCTGGTGGGGTCTCCGCGTCCACCTGGTTGGTCACCACGCCGACGTAGCCCGCCGGAATGACCACCGCGGCGTGCTTCTCGACGGTGTACACCCACGGGTTGATGCGGTAGCTGCCCGGCGTGAGCACCTCGCGGATCGTCCCCTGGAGGCCCGATGCGCGCGACACCACCGCCACTCCGTTCGGTGGCTTCGGACCGATCACCCGCTTGAGCACGCCCACCTCCGGGAACTTGCCCTTGGAGATCGTCACTGCGCCCGGCTTGCCGGGCGGCGTCTGCACCCACTCCCAGGTGCGCGGATCGCCCGAGGAAATCTCCACCTGCGGGATGTACTTGGCTTCCCAGATCACCGGGTTGAAGAAATACCGCCCCGGCCCGAGCACGTCTTTCTGGATGCCCTTTTCGCCTGGGTTTTCCGCAAGCTTGCCGCGCGGCGCGGTGCCGGTCTTCTTCACCATCACCACGCACTGTCCCTCGGGCACGTACACGCGGAACGTGAACCAGTACAGTGCCACCAGGACGCCGCACAACACCAGCACCACACCGACCAGGCCGCCCACCAGTCGCTTCATCATCGGGCACCTCCCTTCGACGCCGTCGTGCCAGCCGGCTGCATGCCTCCTCCTCCGCCCTCAAAACTGCTGAAAATCTCCGCGAACGGCCCGTCGGTGTTCGACAGCACCGTCTCGATCGCGGGTGCGAGCTTCTGGAGATAGAAATGCTGGGCGTAGGTCATGCCGTCGCCGAAAGCCGCCACCGCGGACCCCAACGGCTCCGCCCGGGCCTGGTAATCCAGCAGCACCACCTTCGCCTCCGCCTGCCCGCGAGTGCGCTGGGCGGCGGCCTCCTTGGTCGCAGCCTCGAGCTCCAGCCGCGTCACCTCGAACTGGCGGTTGGCCTCGGTCACCGCGACGACCTTGCGCTGCTCCGCCTCCTTGACCAGCGTGACCGTCTCGCGGCGGGCGTCGCCCAGCGCGGCGTTGCGTTGCTGAATCTCCTGCTGCTCGACGAGACGCGCCTCCGCCTGCGCCTCATCGATCTGGTTGCGCGAGCGGTCGATCTCCTGGTCGGCCTGCTCGCGCTGGCTGATCAGGCGCGCGATCTCCGGCGGCGGCAGGATCTCGCGCACCAGCGCGGAGTGCACGACGATGCCGCACTCGCTGCACGCGGTCTGGAGCTGCTCCAGCAGACGGTCCTGGAACGCCGAGCGCGTCTTGCCGCTGATGAAGTCGCGGGCCTGCAGCTTCGAGCCCTCGATCCGCGAGATGCTGCGGGCGTAGGGCAGGATCACCTTGGCGATGATGTCCTGCTCGTCACCGTAGGCCACGGTGACCTCCGCGGCGCGGTGCGGGTCGATCGACCACTCGATGGTCCCCTCGATCGTGATGGTGAAGCTGTCGTTGGAGGGGAAGTAGATCGCGTCGCCGCCGAGCATGTTCAGCGTGCGGTTGCGCAGGTCCACGATATCGATTTTCTCCAGGTAGGGGTTGTACGGCTGGAGGCCGGGCGCCAGCGTGCGCTGCTGCACGCCCATCTCTCCCGGGGCGACCGTGTAGGTGTTCTTTTCCGCCGGCTCCGCGCCGCTGAGCAGCGTCACCACGCCGACGTGGCCTTCGGGGACCTGGATCTTGGGAAACTTCTGCACCTCGTACGCCAGCGTATTGATCAGGTAGCGTCCCCCTCCGAGGTACTCCGCGACCGGGCCGCGCTCGTCCGGCGCGATCGCGACGGTCCGGCCGACCGGGAGAATGCGTCCGAACCGGCGGACCAGTACGCCCACCTCTCTATTGCCGATGTCGACGGCTGTGGCCTTCACCCGGTCGTACGAGTACGGGTTGGGGAAATGACGACCTTCCTTGAGCGTCTCGAGCTGGATCCCCTTGTACCTGCCGCCGAGCTTCTGCAGGAACGCGGCCTTCGCGTCGGCGTCCGCGGGCACGTCGAGCCCCTCCTGCGCGGCGATGGCCTCGAGCAGTTCGGGGTAGAGCACGACCTGGTC
>JACKHG010000031.1 GCA_020639115.1 Phycisphaerales bacterium | reverse complement strand
GTGATGTCCACGAGGCGGACGTTCAGGCAGCCGCCGGCGATCGGATAGAGGCCCAGCGACTCCGGCCGGATCGCGACAACGCCGGGCGCCTGGTGCAGGCCGCGCACGATGAGCGCGGGCAGCGTCACTCCGTCCGCCGGCGGGACGGACTTCTGCATCCGGTCCACGCGGCGGCCCACCATGCGATAAACGACGCCGAAAAGCAGCGGAAGGGACAGGAAGGCGAGCGCCCAGAGCCCGCGGAGCCCGTAGAGGGGCACGAAGACGCAACTTAGCACGATGGGAACAGCCGCGGCTGCGATCAGGTACGGCCAGAATACGGGCGGTTCCCAGAGCCAATGGTCCAGCAGTGGCCGGCGGTCGGTGCGCATGATCGTGGATCCTGCGGGGCGACGTGCTTCGCCACCTGCAGTATACCTCACGAACGCGGGCCGAGCGTGCGGACTTGTCGGCGCCGGCTACTCGAATCGTGCCGGGAGTCGATGAAGCGGTGCACCTGCGTTACTTCCAGAGATTGATCAGCCGGTTCGCCGTCGTCTCGTCCCGGGGAGCGTTCGCAATCGACAACCCCATGGATACTCTTGCGATCTGGGCAAGGTGTGCCGCGAGTTCGCGTGCCGATGCGCCGCGCTCCAGCAGCTTGATGACTCCCGGAGCATAACTGTCATACTCGTTGTCGGGACAGCTGCTGCCGGGGCCATAGACGCCGATTGGATCCCATTCGCGGAGCACATCAAGAGTCCTCAAATGACGGAATGCGTCGCGTCGCGTCACATAGCCCCAGCCCTGCGGTTCGCCCTCGGGAAAAACCATTTCGACCGCAGTGCCTTGAGCCGCCAGCTCCTCGAAAAGCGTCTGCATACGATAGAGCAGGAACGCAGTGGACCCGGGGATGTTGGCGACATCGCGGATCAAAACCCGTAACGGAGGCTGAATGGCGTTGACCGAGCCGGTGCACACGCTGTCGCTGAGGGCATCGAGATTCCGCCCGTGCCAGTCGGGGGCGCCGAGCGCCTCGAGCAGATCGTCCCAGACATTATCCGGATTCCGCCAGCTTGTTCCGGAGATTAGTAAGTCGTTCATTAGGAAAGCCTGCTGATGTCACTCCCGAAGCGCAGATTCGCACCGCGAATGATCCGGCGTTTCAATACTGGCCGACGGTTCTACTCGTTCTCGTGCTCGAACGTCTCCTTGTTGACCTTGGTGATCTTGGATGACTGGAGCGTGACCTCGCTGCCGGTGCGGCTGTCCTTGAACACGACGGCGCCGCTCGACTTGCGCTGGACGTTCTTCGTGTAGTAGTTCTGCTGCGTGCTGACGTCGGTGACGCGATAGTACGAGGTGCAGCCCGCGAGCAGCAGGCAGGCACCCGCGAGCAGTCCGATTCGTTTCATGGGGAATCCTCTCACTGAGCAAGCGTGGCCCTGGTCGCCATCCGCCGTCCACGGCGGCGGGTTCGCAGGCGGCGCGCCGGCTGGCGGCGCGATCGTGGGCAAGAGCCTACCGTCCTCGCCCGGACTTCGCCAGAGGCGTGGCGCCAACAGCAGGAAGATACCGGCCCCCTTGTATTGCAATAGCTTCCATGATTGACTCATGGTGAGCCGAGGTTGGGCACCGCCCGCCATGCCAGCCCAGCAGGGGGCGCACCGCCCCCCGCGCCACTGCTATTCCCAATCATCAGAGAAGCGGCCCGCAAGTCCGGCTGAGCCAACGACGCCGTCCAACAGGCGGGTGCATACCGGGTCTCTGCGAACACAGCGTGAGCACGACGCCGTGTAGCTCTGATTGCCTTTCGGTTCGCTCGACGTGGCCACGTCAGCCACCCGCCTGCGGGAGCATGGCCCGCAGGGTCGCCAGCCCCTCGAGGACGCTGGATCTGTTTTTCCCCAGGACCATCCACTTGGGCAGGCGGCTCTCGATGCTCTGGTTGACGTGACCCCGCTCGGGGTCTGGCAGGCACTCGCGCAACTCGGCGCCGATGTACTTCTCCAGGTGCGCCAGGTGGTCCGCGTTGTACGCCCAGAGGACCTCCCCGCAGCAGGAGGTCTTGTGCCAGACTTCGAGGCCGAACCCGAGCTGCCAGTCTGCGTTCGGCGAAGACCAGTTGTCCCAATCCCGGCAATGGCCGCAGTGCCCGCACGTCAGCCGGCGACTCCGGCCCGGCCACGTCTCGGTCTTGACCGCCAGCAGATGAGCGCATCGTTCGCACTGGGGACACCGGACGAGAATATCGGCGTCAAAGTCAGAGATGTGGGTCGGTGCGAATTTCATGGTACCCTCGCGGCGAACGACCTGAATTTCCGTCCGCCTGCAAAACGTCCGCGCCAACTGACCCGCGGAGCGATCACTATCCGCACCTGCAATCAGCCCGGACTAATCTGGCGCCGTTCTCGGTGGGCTCTGCGTTGCTGCGTGAGCCATAGCGGACAACTCCCACGCTTCGGCGCCGCATCCGCCGTCGGCTGGAGCCGACGCGGGCAGCCTGTGAATTATGCGCAGGCCGCCGAGGCACGCGCCTTCGAAATGCACGCGCCACTCGGCGTCGGTTCGCGTCAAGATTTCACAGCCCCCCTCGTCCACGCGGGTCACTTCGCCGCGATCGCCCGAGACCGGGCCTTCGTACGTCAGGTAGACCTTGCGATGGTCGGGCAGACGCTCGGCTGGGATCGGGCGCGGATCGTCGGGTGACGGCAGGCGCACCAGCCGCCAAGTCGCCAGCGACTCCGGCTGCTCGATCATCAGATCCCAGTGCTCGCCCGATCGCTCGCGGTGGTGTAGGATGACGAACCGCGTGGTCACCACAGGAAGACTCCGGCCCGCGCCGACTTCACGGTCGAGGGCGGCGGGGGCGGGAACGAGACGATTGCCATGGACAGCCTCAAGCTAGCATGCACATGGATGTCGCGGCCGCTGGCGGCGGTCGCACTGCTGATGAGTCTAACGGCCTTTACCGGCTGCGGTCCAACCTTCCACGAACTCCGCGTGGAAGGGCAGAAGGAGATGCTCGCGGGTGATTGGGGCACGGCCCAGTACCTGCTCGAGCAGGCCCGCCGCAGGCACCCGGCCCACGTCGAGAATCTTCACGATCTCGGCGTGTGCTCGCTCATCCTCGCCAAGCAGAAGTTCGAGGAACGCAACACGCCGGCGGCCCAGCGCGAACTCGACCGCGCGGTGAACTACTACGACCGGGCGATCGCGGTCGAGCCCGGTTATCAGCCGGCGATCGTGGGCAAGACGCGGGCGCTGGAGCTGAAGGGGCAGTTCGAGGAGGCGCTGCGCACCGCCCACTGGGCCGCGCAGTTCGTCGGGCCCTCCGCGGAGCAGTTCCTCTTCCTCGGCCGGCAGTACGAGGAACGCGGCGACTACGACGGGGCGTTTCTGCGCTACCGCCAGGCGGTCGCGATCGATCCGAAGAATCCCAAGACGCACAAGGCCATGGGCATGCTCTTCATGAAGGTGGGCAATACCCAGGCGGCCATCCGGGCGCTGATGGTCTCGCTACGGCTCGATCCGACGCAGCAGGACGTCGCGAACACGCTGCGCGACCTGGGCGAGCCCGTGCCCGCCGTCGATACCGGGCCGGCGGAGTGACGGGGGCGGGGCCGCTCACTGAAGCCATGAACAATGCACTCGCCGGTTGACCTGCCCCATGTGTGGAATCGCCGGCAGCCTGGATTTTCGCGGTAACCCCATCGACGAGGACGAGCTGCGCCGCGCGTGCGCGGTACTCGGGCATCGCGGCCCGGACGATCGCGGCACGCTCGTCGCGCCCGGCGAGGGGTTCAGCGCGGGCCTGGCTGCCGTGCGTTTGGCGGTGGTCGATCCGACGCCCGCGGGTCATCAGCCGATGTGCGTCGGCGACGGCCGCTACGCTCTGGCGTACAACGGCGAGGTCTACAACTTCCGCGAGCTGCGCGCCGAGCTCCTTCGCGCCGGCTGGTCCTTTCGGACGCAAACCGATACCGAAGTCGTGGCCGTCGCGTGTGCCCACTGGGGGCCGGACGCGCTCGACCGCTTCAACGGCATGTTCGCGCTGGCATTTCTCGATACGCACACGCGGCGGGGATTTCTCGCCCGCGACCGGTTCGGAATCAAGCCGCTGCTCGTGCTGCGCGCGGGCGACCGGGCCCATTTCGCCAGCGAAATGGCGGCATTCGAGGCATTTAGTGGCTGGGACCGGGCGATCGACCGCGACGCGCTGCTGCATTACCTGCACTTCGGGTACTTCGCCGCGCCGCGATCGATCCATGCCGGTGTCGAGCGGGTGCCGCCGGGTGCGTATATCCCGTTTGATGCGACGGGCCTGAAATCGGCAACAAGTTATGCTGCGCCGGCGGCAGGCGAGGCCCCGGACTACAGCCACGCCTGCGCGGACCTGCGCCGCGCACTGGGGGCTTCGGTCGCGCGGCGGCGCGTGGCGGATGTTCCGCTGGGCACGTTTCTCTCCGGTGGAATCGATTCGGCGATCATCGCGCTGCATCTCGCGGAGTGCACCGCCGGTCCGATCGAGACGTTCTCCATTGGGTTTCGCGAGCACGCCCGCTACGACGAGACGCACTACGCGCGGCTCATGGCGGCTGAGCTGGGCAGCCGCCACCACGAGTTGCGGCTCTCGTTCGATGACGTCATCGCCGAACTGCCGAGCGTACTCGACCATCTCGGCGAGCCGTTTTTCGACAGTTCAATCGTGCCGACCGCGTTCGTATCGCGCCTCGCGCGCCAGCACGTCACCGTCTGCCTCAGCGGCGACGGCGGCGACGAGCTCTTCGGCGGGTCCTGGCGTTACCTCGGCCACGAGGCGGCGGCAGGCTACGCGCGCTCAGCCGCGCTGGCTGCTGCCGTGGGTGTGATCGATCCGCTTCTGGAAGCTTTAGCCGCATCCTCGAAG
The DNA here is from genome assembly GCA_020639115.1 of Phycisphaerales bacterium. Classification (GTDB taxonomy): domain Bacteria; phylum Planctomycetota; class Phycisphaerae; order UBA1845; family UBA1845; genus JACKHG01. The sequence goes on along the minus strand of JACKHG010000031.1, from coordinate 16,729 downwards.
TCGACCCGGTGGTCGAACCGCGTGCGGCAGGTGCGCAAGCTGCTCCGCGGGGCGGATGAGGCGCCGATACGCCGGCACCTGCTGTGGAGCACGTTGATCGACCGCGGCAGCGCGCGGATTCTGCGCGACCCGACGGCGTCCGCCGCCGTGTTCGCTGAAGCGGAGACGGTGTTCGAGCGCGTCACCGCGCACCTGCCCGCCGGCGATCCGCTCAATCGGATTCTCGCGTACGATGTGCGGGCGGGTCTGCCCGGCGACATGCTGCACAAGGTCGATCTCGCGAGCATGCGCGCCGCGTTGGAAGTGCGCGTGCCGTTCCTCGATCCGGAGGTTGTGGCGCTCGCGGAGCGCTGCCCGTCGACGTACAAGCTCGATCGGGGTTTGCGCAAGCGGATGCTGGTGGATGCGTACCGCGGGCGTATTCCGGACGCGATTCTGGATCGCGAGAAGGCCGGTTTCGAGCTGCCCATCGGTGAGTTCCTGCGTGACCGGCTGCGGGGGCTCTTCCTCGACACGGTGACGCGTGACTGCGTCGAGCGTTTCGACATGCTCGATTACGCCGGGGTCATGGCGGTTTACGACGATCACTGCGCCCGGCGCGGCGAGCATGCCGACCTGCTCTTCGCGTTGCTCAGCCTGTGCTGGTGGCGACGGCGGGTGTGAGGGGCGGAGCGGAGTTGGCGGTTGTGTTGTTTTCCGCTTCCTCACGGACGCGGCTCTGATTCCGCTTCCTTACGGGCGCGGCTCTGTTTGTGCTTCCCGGCGTCGGGGAGCGGTCTATAATGCTCCCTCCGGGAAACGCAGAGGACGGCGCATGAAACTCTACACCAGGACGGGTGACGCGGGTGAGACGGGGCTGATCGGCGGCACGCGCGTGTCGAAGGATGACGCGCGGGTGGCGTGCTATGGCGACGTCGACGAGCTCAACGCGACCATCGGTATGGTGGTGGCGGCGCTCGGACAGTGTATCGAGCGCGAACTGCTGCACGAGATCCAGAGCGACCTGTTCATTCTCGGCGCGGAGCTGGCGACGCGGGGGGACGACAAACCCGATATGACCATCACCGCCGGCCAGGTCGCGCGGCTCGAGCAACTGCTCGACGAGACCTGCGCCCGCCTACCCGACCTGACCAACTTCGTGCTGCCGGGCGGTTGCGAGCTGGCGGCGCGGTTGCACTTGGCTCGCACGGTCTGCCGGCGGGTGGAGCGCGCGGTGGTCACGCTTGCGACCCAGTCCACCGTATCGCCAACCGTGTTGGTCTATCTCAACCGGCTGAGCGACCTGCTGTTCGCCCTGGCTCTGGCGGCCAACCGCAACGCCGGCGTTGCGGACATCATCTGGAAAGCGTCCTGACGCGACTGCACCGAGATCCATGGCCCTGATTCGCATCGAGAAATCCGACGAGATCCGCCCGAGTCACATCGTGATGCTGGCGGTGGTGGTGCTCGCCCTGGCGGGCAACTGCCTGCTGACCAGCGCGGGCAAGCCCGCCATGCTGCCCGACGGCGCCGTCGAGTGGGCGCCGAATTCGCTGCTTCTCGCCATTGTGGAAATCCTGGATCTGCAGTACGCCCAGCCCACCCCCAACGGCGTGGCGATCAAGGGACTGGTGGAGGGCGTGGCCGCGGGTGTCGCACTGCTGATCGCGGCGATCGGGTTGGTTGCGTGGGCCCGGGCGGAGGCCGGTCGCGAGGCGGACGTCGTCGAGCAGGTCGCGGACGGGGATGTGGAGCTGGCGCCGGAGTCGCTCGTGCGCCGGCAGTTGAATCCCGTGCGCACCGCGCAGGCGCTGATGCTGCTCTACCTGGCGTGGTCGTTCGCCTCGATCTGGTGGTCGGACGCGCCGCAGTTCGCGCGCGGCGGGGCGATCCTGCTGGCGATTCAGACCGCGTGGGCCTTTGCGCTGGCTTTCGGCCTCAATCGCCGGGCGGCGGTGTATGCGGGCTACTGCCTGCTCGCGGTGCTGGTCGTGACGGCCGGGCTGGCGATCGTGTACCAACGGTTGCGAAATCCCACGCTGCGTGCTTCGTACCCGGTGGGTAACCCGTTGTTTCTCGCGTCGTGCCTGCTGCCGGGCGTGGCGATCGCGGTGGCTGCACTTGTGGGCGGCGGGGGCGACGTCTCGCACGGCGCTCGCAGCCGCGGGTTGATCAAGATTCTCTTGTGTGGTGGCGCGCTGGTCGTGCTCGCCTGGGCGACGTACTTGACGCATTCGCGCGGGCCCGCGGTCGGGCTGCTCGTCGCGTTCATGGTGCTCGTCTTGCTGGCGGTCGGTCGGCGGGTGCGGATCGTATTCGGGGCGATGTTCCTGGTCGGGCTCGTCGTGTTGGGCGCGTACCTCTACCACCAGCGGTCCGCGACGTCGAAGACCGGGCGAAGCGAATCCATGCGGCTGCGGCTCTATGCCTGGCCGTACGCGCTCGATCTGTTTCAGCAGCAGCCGCTCCTGGGCATTGGCCAGGGCGGGTACACGCTGCAAGCCGACGTGCACGCGATCCAGGACGTGGAGAACGATCCCGCGCCGCTCGAGTACCGCGTCGCGCACGCCCACCAGGAGTGGCTGGAAGTCGCTGCGGACCTGGGCACGGTCGGGCTCGTGCTGATTCTCGGTTCGTTGGGGCTGACCGTTTTGGCTGCCGTGCGGGCCTTGCCGCAGATGCGCAAGCGCGGCGAGCGGGCCATGGCGGTGGCGTTGATTGGGGCGCTGGTGGGGCTGGTGGCGGCGGAGTGCTTTGGGGTGGGCCTGCGCCACGTGGGCCTGCCCATTGTGTATTTCACGATCATCGGTCTGCTCTGGTCGCTGGCCTCGCCGGTTCCGGCGAAGACGCTCGCGGCGCTGGGCCGCAGCACCGTGGCCTGTGTGGGTTGCATCGTGCTGGCGGCGGTGGTTTGCATCGTGAGCATCGAGATGTCGCGCCGCGACTTTGCCGCCGCACGGGCCGCCCACGACGTGCCCGCCGCGCTGCAGCAGGACGACCTCGAGCAGGCGGAGCAGCTCGCGATCCGCGCGTACACCGATCGCCTGAGCCCGATGCGCAAGCTCACCGCGCAGCGCCTGCTCGTGAATACGCGCCTGCAGATCGCGTCGGCGCTGCAGCAGCGTTACCGGCGTCAATTGGGACTGCTCAACGCCGCGCAGAACGAGGATCCCCGGCTCAAGGCTCTGGCCGATCAGTACCGCAAGGCCTGCGAGCAGCAGCTCGACCTGGGGAGGCGACGCTCGCGGACATGGTCGCGGTCGCGCCGTCCATGTTCTATTCGGGCTCGATCATGCAGGCGTTCATGGAGCTGCGTTCGGTCTTCGCGGCCATCGACGGCGACGCCCAGGCGATGACCAAGTACCGGATGGCTGCGGCGGCGGCTCTGCGCAACGAACTCGCTCGCCGGCCTTTTGACGCCGATCTTGCGGCCCGCTACGTCATGGTGGATTTCGACCAGTTGCAAACGAGCGACATGATCACGCTCCTCGCCCGGCCGTTGCGGTTGCAACGGCCGCAGTCCATCTACCTGGACGTGCTGCGGCGGATGCTGGCGACCGGCGGTGCGCAGATGTATTTTGCGCGGTTCGACCACCTGGCCGAACTCCCGGTGCCGCAGGACCGGGTCAACTGGCCCGACCCGTGGGTGCCGGAAACGCTGCGGCTCGGTTCGATCATGGCTTACCTGCAGGCGGATTACGCCCGGGCGACTCACTATCTGCAGGCGGCGCTGCCGTACTACGCGGCACTCGACGGGGAAGCGCTGCTCGCCCATGCGTCGACGTACGCCGAGCTGGCGGATATGCAGTTCAACGCCGCGCCGCAGGACGTCACCCCGGCGATCGATTCGGCGCAGCAGGCCCTGAAGATCGCGCCCAATTCCGAGGCGGGCCGGCAGCTCACCGCCCAGGTCGCGGTGCGCCTCGTGCTCTACCACCTCGCCGCGGGGCACGAGGAGTTCGCCCGCAAGATCTACCGCGACCGCGTGCCGGACATCACCGCCGAACAGTTGGACGCGGAGATCGCGGACCGCTACGTGCAATTGGCGTTTGCCGTATACGACGCCGCGTGGGCGAACTGCCCGGACAAGCTTGCGGCGTGGTCGCAGCGGGCACTGGAGTTGGCCCCGGAGGACTCCGGGCCATGGTTCCTCTCGGCCGAACTCGCCCTGAGCCGGCGTGACGCCGCGGGCGTCGTGGCCGGTGTGAAGTCGGTGCTCAAGTACGACGGCGATCCTCAGGACGCGCTCGCGCTGCTCGAGCGGGCGCTCACGGTCATGCCCGGCGATGCGGATTTGCAGAAGCTGCACGACCAGTTACGCGCCGCGCTGCAGCAGCAGACGCCGACAGCTCCGCAGGAGACGCCGGTCCCCGAACCGCAGCGCGGTCGGGAAAACACAGGCACGCCGCCGGCGGCCAATACTTCCGGCGCAGGAGAATTGCCGGCACCGGCCAACACGACCGGTGTTGCTATCTCGACGAACGGCGCCTGACGCCGCACGCCGGGCCTCACGCTCACGACCAGGGCAGCAGCACGACCTTGCCCTGGACCTGCCGCGAGTCAATGTACGCGTGGGCCCCAGCCGCCTCCGCCAGCGGAAAGCTGCGGTCGAGGCAGGGGCGCAGATCGCCCGCCTCGACGAGCAGCAGGCCGCGGCGCAGCTCCGCGAGGCTGCCCATCATCGAGCCGCGGATCTGGTGCTGGTTGAAGATCAGCGCGGCGAAGTTGAGCGTGTCCTTCACGCCGCCGACCAACCCGAAATTCACGAAGAAGCCGCCGCGGCGCAGGCAAGTGAGGTTGTCGGCGAAAATGCCGCCGCCCACGTTGTCGATCACCACGTCCACGCCCACCCCGCCGGTCCAGGCGCGAACCCGCTCGGCGAACGACTCTTTGCGGTGGTTGATGACGAGTTCCGCGCCACAGCCGCGCGCGAAATCGACCTTCGCATCGTCGCCGACCGTCGTCGCAACGCGGGCGCCGAGGTGGGCGGCGAGCTGAATGCACATGCTGCCGCTGCCGGACGCTCCCGCCTGGACGAGCACGCGCTGACCCGTCTGGATTTCCCCAAGGGTCTGCACGGCGTGTACCGCCGTGACCAGCACGAGCGGCAGGCTCGCGGCCTGCTCCGGGGGCAGTCCAGTGTGATCGGGCAGCAGGAAACGCGTGGGCACCTTCACGTACTGGGCGTACCCGCCCCAGAGACTCGTGCCGGTGACGGTGAAGCTTTCCGCGAGGTTCTCCGGCTCGAAATCCCACTCCGCCGGGTCGATGGGAAATCCCGGCGCGACGATGACGCGCTGGCCCGTCGTCAGCCCGTGTGCGTCGCCCTCAATCTGCACGACCTCGCCGGCGATGTCCGCACCCATGACGTGCGGGAGCGGCGTCTCTTTCTTGATGCCGCCCATGCGCAGAAAAAGGTCGTAGCGGTTGATGCCGCAACCGAGCACCTTGACGATCGCGTGGTCAGGCTCGGGCTGCGGGTCGGGCACGTCGGTGTATTCGAAGACCTCATAGCCGCCGAAGCGGCGAATCAGGGCGGCTTTCATGGCGGAGTCGCCTTTCGAATCGTGTGCGCGCATGCGGCGCACGTCATGTTGTGAACCTTCATCAACCGCTACAGACACTACACACCTTATACGCGATCCCGGGCCCGACAAGTCGGCACACCCCGGCTGCGTCGCCGTAGCGGGCGATGTTATCGGCGTTGGCCGCGAGCCTCCCCGATCCGCCGGCGCTCGCCAGCGGCGGTCGCGATTGTGCAGCCAGTCCCCGCGCCCTTGGTTCGGGAGGCTGTCATGTCCACGTTGCACGCCGAGCATTCTGCATTTCACGATCGACCGGTGAATGCGCCGGCGCCTGCGCCGAGCGCGCTACGCCGTCGGGCGGATGGCGGGCACCTGGAGACTGTGCTGGTTGTCGTCGTCGTCGGACTGATCGCGCTGGCTTCGCTTGCCCCATTCCGCTTTGACGCGAACCGGTTGATGCAAGGGCTGCGCGAGGGTGTGTTGGGCTGGCCGAAGTGGAAGTGGTCGGACGCCATCGTGAACCTGCTGGCCTATGTTCCGGTGGGGACCGTTGGAGCGTTGTGGCTGCGGCGGCGGGCGCGCACGGTGTTCACCTTGCTCGGTGCGGTGCTGGCTGGAGCGGCCCTGAGCTTTCTTCTCGAGACGCTGCAGGCCGGCATTGTGACGCGCTGGCCCTCGTGGTGCGACTTCGCGCTGAACACGCTCGGATCGCTTGCCGGTGCGGCGCTGGCGGTTGAGTTCGCGCCGGGCATCGGTGGCTTCGTACGCACACTCGCGCGCAAGTGCGTGCTCCGCGAAGTCAGGTTCTCGCGCTGGGTCGCGCTGAGCGCCTGGTCGGCTGTTCTGCTCGCGGCGTCCGTCGACGGCGTCGCTGCCGCCGTACAGGCACTGGCCCGGCACGCCGGCATTAAGTTTCACTCGCTGCCCATGTGGGACTATCTCCATGAGCCGGAACTGCACGTGCTGCAGCATGTCCTTGCGCACGGTGCCGTGCTCGTGCTACTCGGTTTCATCACCGTCACAATCGGTCAGTCAATCCGCCTGCGCGAGCGCCTGACGCTCGGGGCGGCTGCGATACTGGGGGTGTTGGCGGCGGGCGTGTCCGCGGCCGGTGTCGCGAGCAGCAGCGATCTGCTCGTCGGGCTCGCGGCGGCCTGGATCGGCGCCTCCGCGGCGCGCCGCTGGTTCGCAGTGCTGCGGATCGAGCGTGCCGACGCCGCAGCCCGGCGCGGCGAAGCGCCCGTGGATCTGCTGCGGCAGGGCGTGCAGGCCCGGCGCCGGGCGTTCAACGAGCGTGCTCCCCAGCCGGTCACTCCTTCCCCGCATCTGGGGTGGACGCAGCGGTCGTCCGCAGCTCGCGCCGGTTCACGATGACCGACGCCACGATCCCCGTCGTCAGAATCGCGGCAATCACGCCGAGCGACACCAGCGTCGGAATCGCAAACCGGTGTGAAAGCAGCATCTTCATGCCCACGAACGCCAGCACGATCACGAGACTCACCTTGAGGTAGCGGAAGCGGTCGATGATGTCCGCCAGCACGAAGTACAGCGCCCGCAGCCCCAGCACCGCGAACACGTTGGACGTGAACACGATGAACGGATCGCGCGTGACCGCGAACACCGCGGGGATCGAATCGACCGCAAAAAGGACGTCGGTGCTTTCGATGACGATGAGCACGATGAGCAGTGGCGTCGCCATCCGGCGGCCGTTCTCGCGCACGAAGAAGTGCTCGCCGCGGAAGCGGTCGGTCACGGGGAAGATCCGCCGAGCGAGCCGTACCAGCGGATTGTGCTCGGGCTCCACCTTGTCGTGATCGGAGAAGAGCATCCGCGCGGCGGTGACCAGCAGGATCGCGCCGAACACGTAGCTCATCCAGTCGAAGCGGCGGATCATCGCCGCGCCCACGCCGATCATGATGCCGCGCAGAATCAGCGCACCGAGGATGCCAAGATACAGCACGCGATGCTGGTTCTCCCGCGGGACCTTGAAGTACGCGAAGATCAGCGCGATGACGAAGATGTTGTCGAGGCTGAGCGACTTCTCGATGAGGTACCCGGCGAAGAACTCGACGGCCGCCGTCCCGCCCGATGGCCCGGCGTCGCTCGCCCCCAGCCAGTCGTAGCGGTAGATGAAGTAGATCAGCCCGTTGAACACCAGGGCCAGCGCCACCCAGACCCCCGTCCAGGCGAGCCCCTCCCGCGTGCCCATCACGTGCGCCCGGCGATTGAACACGCCGAGATCCACGCAGATCGCGACCACCACGAACACCAGGAATGCGAGCCAGAGCCAGACCATCGCGTCGTTCCTAAAGCCAGCGCTTGCGCCGGAAGAACGTCAGCATGACCACGGCGATCGCGCCCATCACGCCCAGCACGACCCAGAAGCTCGCGGGCCGCTCGGGCGACGGCCAGATCGGCAGGTTCATGCCGTAAATCCCCGCCACCAGGCTCATGGGCAGCATGATCGTCGCGAAGATCGTCAGCGTCTGCATGATGTCGTTGGTGCGCTGGGCGATCGACGTGCGGTAGTTGTCGCGGACCCCGGCGATCTGCTCGCGCAGCGAATCGATCAGCTCGACCACCTGGCTGAGTTCATCGGCGACGTGGCTGAAGTGCGGCCGCAGGTCGCATTCGATGTAATCGAAATCCCCGTCGGCCAGCGGGCGGATCAGCTCGCGCTGGGCGACGGCCAGGTGCCGCATCTCCAGCACCGCCGAACGCAGGTCCGACGCCTCGCCGAGCAGTTTGCGATCCACGTCGTCCGCCAGCGAACGGTCCTCGAGCACCTCGATCGCCGTCTCGTACCACTCGGCCACATTCATGAAGCGGTCCACCATGCGGTGCACGATGCGGTAGAGCACGTCGTCGGGCCCCTCGGCGAGGTACTGCTCCGGGTGCTTGCGGGCGCGCTCGCGCTCCTCGCTCACACTGGGCATCACTTGCCGGTGGATCGTCACGAGGAAACGCGGCGAGAAGAACGCCGCCAACTTGCGCGGATGAATGTCGTCACAATCCTCGAGATCGGTGCCGCGCATGCCGTAGAGCACCAGAAAGAGGCAGTCCTCGAATTCGTCGATCCGCGGCCGCTGGGCGCCCTCGAGGCAGTCCACGCGGGCGTCATCGTCGAGCGGGATAATCCGGTTGATGTCCGCGAGATCCTGCTCGGTCGGCGACTCCAGGTCCACCCAGGCGATCGAATCCGGGACGGCATAAGCCCGGGCGAGATCCGCGAAAGAATTCACAGATTCCCCGGTTCCATCAGGATGGCGGACGAATGCTTCGAGCATGGCGGGCATCATAGCCAAGCCGCCAAGAATCCGCACGGTTCAAGCTTGCTTTGCCCGCTGCAGACCTCTTCAATCCTATTGACCGTTTCTCCAGAGCGGCATACGTTACGGGCGAGTCAGCCCTCGGCGTCTTTGGGTAGCTGTGCGTGTCGGATCATTCCGTGCGACATTACTGCGGGCTGTTCGGGGTCTTCGGGCATCCCGAGTCAGCCGTGCTCACCTCCCTCGGCCTGTATGCGCAGCAGCATCGCGGACAGGAGTCCGCGGGCATCTGCACCTCCGACGGTCGCCGCATCCATCGCTTCGCCGACATGGGCCTCGTCAACGACGTGTTCAACCCCGATCGGCTCAGGACGCTGCCCGGGTCAGCCGCCATCGGCCATGTCCGCTACTCGACCACCGGGTCGAGCTGCGCGACGAACGCCCAACCACTCCTGTTCGAGTTTGCGGGCGGGCAGACCTGCGTTGGCCACAACGGTACCCTGACCAACGCGGCTGAGCTGCGCGAGGAGTTCGAGGCCCGCGGCCACATCTTCCAGACCAGCTCGGACACCGAGGTGATCATCCACCTGCTGGCGGCCCCGGAGCACCAAGCCAACCCGCGGCCGCTGGCGAGTGTGCTCGAGCGGGTCGAAGGGGCCTTCAGCCTGGTCTTCCTGTTTCGCGACCGGGTGGTGGCGGCGCGCGATCCGCATGGGTTCCGCCCGTTGTGCCTGGGCCGGATGCCGGACGGGGCATACGTGGTGGCGTCGGAGACCTGCGCGCTCGACATCATCGACGCGGAGTACGTGCGCGACGTCGCGCCGGGCGAGATTCTGACGATCGACGCGGGCGGCCTGACGTCGGAGCACTTCGGGCCGGAGGGGCTGCAGCGCGGCGGGGCGTGCATCTTCGAACACGTCTACTTCGCCGATCCGGCGAGCGACATTTTCGGCGACAACGTGCACATGGTGCGGCGGCGCCTGGGCGAGGCCCTGGCCCGCGAGGCCCCGGTCGACGCCGATCTGGTGATTCCCATTCCGAACTGCGCCCGCTGCGCCGCGTTGGGCTACAGCGGGGCGTCGGGCCTGCCGTTGGGTCGCGGGTTTACCACGAGCCACTACATCGGCCGCTCGTTCATCCTGCCCGACCAGGCGTCGCGTGACCTGGCGGTGAAGATGAAGTTGAACGTCATCAAGGAGGCGGTGCGCGGCAAGCGGCTGATCGTCGTGGAGGACTCGGTAGTGCGTGGCACGACCACGCGGGGCAAGATCAGCGCCCTGCGCCGCGCCGGGGCCGCCGAAATTCACCTGCGCGTCGCGAGCCCGCCGCTGCGGCACCCGTGCTACTACGGCATCGATTTTCCCGATCCGCAGAAGCTGGTGGCGCGCAACCGCAGCGTCGAGGAGATCCGCGATTTTCTGGGCGTCGACTCGCTGCACTACCTCTCGGTCGAGGGCATGCTGGGCTGTGTGAAGCATCCCCAGACCGACTACTGCTCGGCGTGCTTCACCGGCGACTACCCGACGCAGATCCAGCGCCCCGTGGAGAAGCTGGCGCTGGAGCGGAATGGGAAACGATGAATGATGAATGATGAATGCGGAATGATGAATGCGTTCACGCCTGGATCGACGGCACGGCACTGAGCCAATCCAGGACTTTTCCCGACCTGACACAGGGCCATCCCATGCGTGCGACCATCATCCGACAGATAGTCCGGAACGTGCAAGGTCCGACCGCGACGAACCATTCATCACTCGTCATTCGTCATTCGTCATTCATTCATCATTCATCATTCATCATTCATCATTCCTCCCATGCCTCCGCGTAAATTCACCTACAAATCCGCCGGCGTGGACGTCGACGCCAACACCGTCTGGGTCGACCGCATCAAGCACGCCATGCGCGAGACGTACGGCCCGCGCGTCATCAGCCGGCACAACGCGTTCGCTGGCATGTTCCGCCTCGATTTCGACGAGCAGATCTTCCGCCGCAACTACCGTCAGCCCGTGCTCGTCGCCTGCGCCGACGGCGTCGGCAGCAAGGTGCTCCTCGCCGCCGAACTCGGCGACCTCAGCACCGTCGGCATCGACCTCGTGGCGATGAACGTCAACGACATGATCACCTGCGGGGCCGAGCCGCTGTTCTTCCTCGACTACCTCGCCGTGCACAAGATCGAGCCGGCCAAGCTCGTCGCGCTCATGGAGGGGATTTCGCAAGGCTGCCGCATGGCTGGCTGTGCCCTGCTCGGCGGCGAGACCGCGGAGATGCCCGACATCTACGCGAAGGGCGTGTTCGACCTGGGCGCGTTCGCGGTGGGCGTCGTCGAGCTGCCCCGGGCGGTCGAGCCGGAGCGGGTCATGGCGGGCGATCGCGTCATCGGCCTGGCCTCGTCGGGCATCCACTCGAACGGCTACTCGCTCGTGCGGCGGGTGATCCGCGAGCGGAAGCTCAAGCTGCGGGCGGAATATCCCGAGCTGGGTGAAACCCTGGCGGCAGCCGTCATGCGGCCGACGCGGATCTACGTTGCCTCCGTGTTGAAGCTGCTGCGCAGCTACAAGCGCAAGCGCGTGGTTTCGGCGATGGCCCACATCACCGGCGGGGGGTTGCAGGAGAACATCGCCCGGGTGATCGGGCCGAAGTGCGACGTCGTGCTCGACCGGAAGAAGTGGGCGCCGCCACCGATCTTCCCCTTCCTGCAGAAGCAGGGGATTGCCCGCCGGGAGATGTTCCGCGTCTTCAACATGGGCATCGGCTACGCGCTCATCGTGCGGCCGACCTTCGTCGACGCCGCCTGTGAAAAGCTGAAGCGCGCCGGCGAGTCGCCCGTCGTCATCGGTAAGGTCGTCGGCGGCAAGGGCCGCGTGCGCTTCGCCTGATCCGACAGCTTCGTGCAACTTAGTAGCTACTCGGGGCATAGAATCGGGCGGCGACCTTGATCGCCGAGCGTTTCACAACGGCCAGGTCCTGCATCCATGAGCATGTTGCGCTACATCTTCCTCGAGAATCCCTACGTGCTGATCCCGTTGCTGCTGATCGGGACGTACGCGTGCTTCGTCGCCTGGTTGCGGCGGCGCACGCCGCGGGCGAAGCGCGTGCTGCTGGTGGCGGTGTTGTTGTGCGTCGCGCTGCCGATCGTGCAGCAGCTCGTTGTGACCGACCGGGAGCAGATCCGCGCGGTGTGCGATGAGATCGGCGATGCCGTCGAAGCGGGCGACGTGGATGCCATTCTGGCGCACACGGCGAACGACTTTCAGATGTATGAAATCGATCGCGAGCACCTCGCGGAACGCGCCCGTCGCGCCATCGAGCACTACCGGCCCAAGGACATTCATATCAGCGGATTTCGCGTGGAAGTGGACGGGGATCGCGCGACGGTGCACTACCGGTCGCGCTGCACGGTGACCGGCGACGTCCCGGTCGGCGCCGTCGTACTGGAGTGGAAGGCGGTCTTCGTTCGCGTTGACGGGGAGTGGCGGCTGCAGTCAGCCGAGGCCACGAGCCCGCTGCAGCCCGGCTTCCAGTTGCGCGACGTTTTCTAGCGCTGCTTGCCGCCGCACGCGTCTTTTCCTACGATGTTGACGGTTCGCGATTCGGGCGGCGCGGGGATTCTGTTCGTGCACGCTGCGGATCGCGCGTTATTCGAGGAGCCGACCATGCACATCTCCATCCAATACTGCGTGCAGTGAAACTACTTCCCCAAAGCCGCCAGTCTGGCGGAAGACTTCCGGGATGCCTTCGACGTTGAACCCGAGATGATCCAGGGCCGCGGCGGCGTCTTCGACGTCAAGGTCGACGGCCGGCTGGTGTACAGCAAGCACCACACCGGCAAGTTCCCCGATCACGAGCCGCTGATCCGCACCATCCAGCAGATGGGCAAGGAGTAGGCGCTCCCCCGCATGCTCCAGGCTGCTGCGCTTGGCGTCCATCCGTGCCGCCCACCCCGGGTCCGCGCCCAACCGATCGTCGGGATATCACAGGGCCGAATCCGCCCCGGCTGTAAAATCCGCAGCCAATCCACGCAGCACATCTAAGATTTCGGCGACGCGGCCGTCGGTCGGCTGCGATCGCTCATCTTGAGCGGGCGCAGCCAGGCCCCGTCATGCAATTCACGAGGTGCGTCGGCGGCGTCATGCGGTCTTGGCGCGCTCTTGGCCGGCGCATCGGTTGGACACATACAGGAGGCACACGATGCGCTGGATGGTGGCAGTGTGGGTGTTGGGAGTCGCGGTCGGGTGGCCGGCGGCTGCGTACGCGCAGGACGTCGCCGACCCGGGGGCGCTGAGCTTCTCGCTCGCCCCGGACAACGACGCCGGTGACGAGGCCGGCGGCATGGCGATGGAGGCCAACGACGGTGAGGAGTGCATCTTCGGGAACTGGGACGGGTTCCTCTGGGGCGATAAGTTCTTCCGCAACGTGCCCCGGCCGGTGAGCATGCCGTACTACTTCGAGGATCCGTTCATCAACACCGATCTGCGGCTCATCTACGTATGGCACAACATTCCCGAGGGCTCGGAGCTGCGCGGCGGCGAGGTTCAGGTGTGGACCGCCCAGGTGCGCGTCGCGCTCACCGACCGCCTGCAGTTGATCGCCACCAAGGACGGCTACACGAAGATGCACACCGGCATCACGCCCGACAACGACGGGTGGAACGACTTCGCGGTCGGCCTCAAGTACGCGTTCTGGGTGGATCACGACGCGGACTGGATTCTCTCCGGCGGGTTGCGCTGGGAGTGGAACAACGGCAATCTCGGCGTGCTGCAGGGCAACGACGACGAGCTCAGCCCGTTCGTCAGCTTCTACAAGGGCTGGGACAAGTGGCACCTGATGGGGGCGCTCAACTGGCGCATTCCCACCAACCACCACCAGGGCACGCATTCCCTCACCTGGCACGCCCACCTCGACTACGAGCTGTTTCCCAACTTCTTCCCGCTCATCGAGGTCAACGGCATCCACTGGCTGAGCAACGGCGACCGCATGCCGCTCTCGGTCGAGTACCTCGACGTCGGCAACCTGGGTTCGCAGCGCGTGCGCGGACGCGACTTTTTCTCCGCGGGCCTGGGTTTCCGCTGGAACGTGCACGAGAACGTCTCGCTGGGCACCACCTGGGAAATCCCCCTGGAGTCCAAGAACGAGAACATCGAGGACTCGCGGGTGACGGTCAACGTGGTCCTGGGTCTGTAGGCCGCAGCGAAAGGAAGGCGAACGATGAAACGTATGCGACGCATGGCGTTCTATGCCATGGTGGTGGGCGGAACCCTGTGCGGCTTTCTGCCGGGCTGCGTCGAGGAGCGCATCCTCAACCTGGTGACGCCGCTGTTCATCTACTGACGACGCAAGGGAGGGCGCCGGCGGGTGGCGCTTCACACGCCTGCCGCGCCGACGCCCCAGGAGACTCATCGATATGAAACGCTTCACGCGATGGCTGCCGCTGCTGGCTGGCGGTTCGTGCCTGTTCATCGGCGGATGCCTGGAAAACACGCTGTCCTGGGTGGCTCCGTTCATCCTCTGAACGATCGGGCGCCCGCGCGACGACCAGACAGAGCCGCGCCCGTAAGGACGCGGACGAGGCTCGGGCCGCGAGCGTAGCGCCACGAGCGCCGCTGAGCAGCACGACATGGGCACAACCCTGACGGCGTGCACCGGACCGCAGGTCTGGTGCACGCCGTCGCATATTGTGCCGGGCGGTAAGCCTACGCCTCGACGCCCGCGGACAGCTCCGCCTCCAACGCGATCGCCCGCGGAAAGAGAATGTTGTTCTCCTTGTGAATGTGCGTGTGCAGGTCGCGCTCCAGCTCCGCGAGGCCGTCGAGCATCACCCGGAACGTGTTGCAGCCGTCCTCCGGCGGCGTGTAGTCGTTCGTCAGGCGGCGCAGCGCCTCCAGCGCCCGGCCGGCGAAGTCGTGCTCGTCTTCCATCACGCGGATCGGGTTGGCCACGGAGCCGCAGTGGTTCGCGGTCACCTGCCCGGTCGCTTCGATGCGTTTCACGATGGGGAAGAGGATCATCTCCTCCTTCTGCATGTGGGCCAGCAGCTCCTGCTGCAAAGCGCGGAAGACGTCGAGGACTTCCGCAAGCTCGGCGTGGCGCTCCCCGTGGACCCGGGCGACCTTCTCGACCATGGCGCCGAGGCGCGGCAGGTCGCTGCGCAGGTATTCGTGGTGCGTGGTGACGATGTCGTCGACGAGTTCGCCGAGGCTGCGCTGCGTCCAGTCGGCGGCATCGGGCGCGTCGCCGCGCGGGGTGCAGGCTTCGAGTTGGGCGAGGACCTGCTGCAGGTCGACGCTCTTTGCGGTGCAGGCGTCGGCGAGCGGGATCTTGCCGCCGCAGCAGTAGTCGATGCGGTGGGCCTCGAAGATGCGGGCCCGGGCGGGCATTTCGGCGACCAGTTCGCCGACGGTGCGGGATGCGGTGTTCGCGGTCATGGTCTCATCTCCTGATTTAAGGCATGCGGGTGTCCGCACGCGCGACTGATTTCCCAAACGAACTACGCCGGGGCGAGTTCCTCGCCGCCGGATTCGGTCATGGCGGCGTCCGGCGCCTGCCGCAGCGACCAGCCGGTCTTCAGCCCGAGCACGAACCAGCCGAGGGAGAGGATGCCGATGGCGAAAACGCTGTCGCCGATCACCCGCAGCCAGCGCAGGTTGTCCATCAGCGGGGTCTGCAGGAACTCCGCCGAGCGGGCGTACCACATGCCGTGCTCGACGCTCGCCCAGGTCTGCAGCAGACCGACGGGCAGCAGGCTGATCAGCACCATCAGCGCGAGCCCGCCGTTGATCGCCCAGAAGGCCAGGCGCAGCGCGCCCGTCTTCCACACGCGGTGCGCGGTGAGACCCTTGAGGCAGAACAGCATCAGCCCGATGCCGAGCATGCCGTAGACGCCGAAGAGCGCGGTGTGGCCGTGGACCGACGTCGTGTTGAGCCCCTGCACGTAGTAGAGCGCGATCGGCGGGTTGATGAGGAAGCCGAAGACGCCGGCGCCGAGCAGGTTCCAGAAGGCGACCGCCACGAAGAAGAGGATCGGCCAGCGGTAAGCGCGCACCCACGGCCGCGCCGAGGCGTGCTTGTAGGTCTCGTAGGCCTCGAAGCCGATGAGCACGAGCGGCACGATCTCGAGCGCCGAGAACACGGACCCGAGCGCCAGCACCGACACGGGCGTGCCCGTGAAGTAGAGGTGGTGCGCCGTGCCGATGATGCCGCCGCCGAGGAAGATGATGGTCGACCAGAGGACGGCGCGCGTGGCGCTCGCGGCGCGCACGAGCCCGAGGCGCGAGAAGAGGAACGCGATGACCGCCGTCGCGAAGACCTCGAAGAAGCCCTCGACCCAGAGGTGCACCACCCACCAGCGCCAGTACTCGGCGACCGCGAGGTGCGTGCCGCGCCCCCACATGAGGCCGGCCCCGTAGAAGGCGCCGATGGCGATGGTCGACAGGAAGAGGAGGATCGTGATCTGGCGGTGCTGGTCGCGGCGGCGGAGGGCCGGCCACAGGGCGCGCCCGACCATGAAGAGCCAGATGAGGAGCCCGACGAAGAGGAAGAGCTGCCAGAAGCGCCCGAGGTCGACGTACTCGAAGCCCTGGTGGCCGAACCAGAACGTCGTCCCGAGGCTCATCTTCTGCTGCACGGACAGCCACTCGCCCGCCATCGAGCCGACGACGATGACGAGGAGGCACACGTAGAGGACGTTCACGAGGAGCTTCTGGTGGCGCGGCTCGTGCCCCGACACGGCGGGCGCGATGTAGAGCCCCGTCGCGACCCAGGCGGTCGCGATCCAGAAGATCCCGAGCTGGGTGTGCCAGGTGCGGGCGACCGCGTAGGGGAGGATCCGGTCGAGCGGGATCCCGAAGAAGCCGCCGCCCTCGACGCCGTAGTGCGCCGTGACGGCGCCGAGCCCGACCTGCGCGAGGAAGAGCCCGAGCACGGTCCAGAAGTACTTGCGCGTGGCGCGCATCGACGGGG
>JACKHG010000030.1 GCA_020639115.1 Phycisphaerales bacterium | reverse complement strand
GCAGCATCATGTAATGCACGACCGCACCCGTGCCGAACCCGTAGCTGTGCAATCCGATGCCCAGCACGTAGTTCACGCCCAGGTAGGTCATGATGATCGTCCAGAACGCCACCACGCTCTTCAGCGCCGTCGCGAATTCCCCGCGCACCGACACGAAGAACATCACCGCCACCGCGGCACCCACCAGCCCCGCCAGCTTCAGCGGCGTGATCGGAGCCAGCTTGGGAATGATCAGCGCAAACACCGCCACCAGCAGCACGCTGCCGATCGCCCGCGCCCAGCCCGGCAACACCTGCCGGTCCACCCGCACGTGCATGATCGTCAGGTACGCCAGCAGCGCGACCAGCGACCACACCTCCTTCGGATCCCAGCCCCAGTACCGGCCCCACGACGATGCGGCCCACATGCTCCCCGTCGCAATGCCCGCAAACAGCAGGATGCTGCCCACGTGTATGTACCAGTAGTGCGTCTGGTCGATTGCGGAAATCCACTTGCGCCGCGCCGGCGCAGCCGCCATCACCACCATCTGCGCGTGCGCGATCAGCATCGCCAGCGCCAGCACCGAGTACGAAACCATGATCACCGGCACGTGGATCGACATCCACACCGTGTCACGCAGTACCGGCGGGATCGGCCGGATGTAACTGTCCAAGGGCAGCACCACCGCCAGAAACAGCGCGAGCGCACCCATCGCCGACGCCGTCAGCGGCACCACCCGGTCCCGCACGACCAGCATCGAAACGATTGCGAACGCCCCCATGCCCCAGCTCAAAAACAGCAGCGACTCAAACATGTTCGCCGCCGGTATCCGCCCGGCAATCTGCCAACGCAGGTACAGCCCGTAACTCAACGCCAGAAAACCGGCCAGCAGGGCCACCACCGCGATCACGTCAAACGCCTTGCGCCGCGCAAACACCGCCACCGCCGCCAGCACCGCACCCACCGCCATGATCTTCCACGCCGTTGCGAACGGCTGGAGCCGGTTGCTCAGCAATTCCGTCCTGATCCGCTGCGCCGACGGCCGGTACCCGGCGGGCAGAGCGTCGAGCGCGGACTTGAACTCGCCCGCGGCCTGCGCGAACGCAGCCTTGTTGTCCTTGAGAAACGCGATCCGCAACGCCTCCCACGCCGTCCGCACCGCCTGGTGCTGTGGCGCGCCCGCGACCAGCATCTCCCCGATCGACGTCCACGGGGCGCCGCCTTCCTTCGGGTCCGGAATCGGCACGATCGCGTACCCGCCGAACGCCGAGTGCAGCACGTTGAGCTTCTCGTGGATCTTGCTCACCTTCGACTCGAGCGGATCGAGCTTCCCGCGCGACATGCGGTGGGCCAGCGCGTCGATCTGGTTCATCAGCGGCTGATGCCCGACGAGCTGCGAGTAGGAGAACACGCTCTGCGTCGCGGGCAGCTTCAACTCGTGCCGCAGTTCCGCGTTGCCGATCGTGATCAGCGGCTCATCCACCCAGCTCTGCGGATCGAACGTCCACGCCAGCAGCATCAGTACCGGGTCGTGGCCGGCGTACACCGGGTCGCCCGTGACGCTCTCGACCACGTCGCGCGCCACCGTGTCCAGCGGCGGGTAATGCCCGTCCGCCTGCACGATCACCGCGCGCAGCGGCTTCATGTCCAGCGTCCGCGGCAGTTCCGCAGCCGCGACCGACTCGCCCGTCCACGCCGCCGCCAGCAGCGCCGCCAACATCATCGCGTGTGTGCGTTTCATCGTTTTCCCGCAGTCAGGGCCTGCGCCGCCTGCAACCGCCGCTCACGCTGACGGTTGTTCAACACCAGGAGCATGCCCACGAACGTCGCAATGTATCCCGCGAAAACCCACCATCGCCCGGGATCGCGCGACACGCCGAAAATGCTGAGCGCCGGCCCGCGCCCCTCGTTGTAACTCGACTGGTAGAGCGTGAACCCCCCGTACGACACCGGGTGATTCATGCTGATCGTCCGCTGCTGCGTGTCGCCGCTCTGCGGATCCACGATCGTGACGTCGCTCTCGAACGAGCGCGGTTGACGCCCGCCCGGATAGTGCACGACCCGAAAGTCGTTGAGTTTGACCTGGAACCCCAGCGGCATCGACTGATTGCCGTAGCTCAGTTCGTACGGCACGCCGTGCACGCTCACCGGCCGCACGGTGTTGCGCTGCACCCACATTTCGCTTGACTCACCACCGGAGGTCAGCTTCACCAGGACGGCGGGTATCCGCGGCTCGCGCACCGGGCTCACCGGCTCGAGCGGATTGTCGATCCGGGCGTGCTCGTACCGCTTGAGCAG
Organism: Phycisphaerales bacterium; assembly: GCA_020639115.1. Taxonomy (GTDB): domain Bacteria; phylum Planctomycetota; class Phycisphaerae; order UBA1845; family UBA1845; genus JACKHG01. The sequence goes on along the minus strand of JACKHG010000030.1, from coordinate 19,347 downwards.
CGTCAGCGACTTTCCGGCCCACGGCGTCGCCAGCGGTTTTTCCGGCATAAGCTCCTGCGCCGCCGACTTGCCCGACGCCGTCGCGAACCGCGCGAACGTCCGGCCGTCGGGGGCACCAATGATCTCGATCGGAGCGCTCGCCCCGGAAGCCGCCTTCGCGATGAACGTCGCCTTCACGTCCGCCTGCGCCGCGTCGCCGTGCATCCCCTGAAAATCGGGGAACTTCGCGAAGCACACCCGCCGCTCCGTGCCCTGCGGCCCGGAAATCTCCAGCTCCAGCGTCGGATTGACCGGCTCCGGCGACACGTTGACGAGTTGGTTGCCCTCGCCCACCGTCGCGTGCGGCAGATACTGCAGCACGTGCACCGTCCGGCCCGTATCGCCGATCGGCGCCGGCGCAGCCATGCACGCCTCCACCGCCAGGTTGTACGTCTGACCGTCAACGACGATCTGCACGTCGCCGATGCTGGCGGCGCCCGCGTTCGCCGTCTCGGCGAGCAGCGCCTCCAGCGCCGCGTCGCTGTCCGCGACGCGGTACGCGATCGACACCGCGCCGCAGCGCTCCGGCTTGTCCGCAAATACCCAATGCGAGTCCGCCCCCGGCCCGCCGAACGCCACCGCCACCGCGGGCTCCCGCCGCGGATTGTCGTCCACGAGCCGCTCAGCCGCCGTGCTGTCCGGCAGGTACTTCACCACGTCGATGCTCAGGTCACCCAGCGTCAGCGTCTCGGCCCGCGGATGCTCCACCACCTCGAACCCGCCGAAACCCGATCCGCGCAACGCCACCGTCGCGCTCGTCCCCGCGCGACGGTTCGTCAACTCCAGCGCGTCCCGGTCCACCTGCAGATCGTCCGCCGTGCTCCCCTCCACGATCTGTACGTGCCCATCAACCCCATACCGGATCGTCAGCACCGCCCCGACCATGATCGCCAGCAACCCGCCGTGCGTGAGCACGAACCCGAGCTGCCGCCGCGTCAACGGAATCCGCACCGCGATCGACGCCGCGATGTTCAACCCCGTCAACCCGAGCAGCGCCTTGAACCACCACGCACCGTAAAACGTCGCCAGCGCCCGCTCCGTCCCCACGCTCGACTCGAAAATCGTCGCGCACGCCATCCCCACCAGCAGCAGCATCAACAGCAGACCGCCGAACCACAGCGAGCCCACGATTGCCAGAATCGAGAATCCAACATCCCGGCGTTCCGGTTTTTCCTGATTTTGAGACGCGGACGTGTTCATCAGCCTGCGGTCGCTCCCTACGGCGCAATCGCCAGTTTCAGCGTGTTGAGGCGGTGTCAGCCGGCCCTCCGGCCCGTCGCCAAAGGTGGGGTGGCCTCGCATGCCGCCACCCCCAAACAATCATAGATGGGTCGCGATTTTCAGAATCGAGAAATGAGCCCCCTCAGGGCTGGTACGACCGATCCACGTGATCCACCCCGTGGCACGTCAGCGTGCAACTGCCCGAAAACGTCCCCGCATCCCGGAATTCCAGCCGGCCCGTGCTTGTCTCCGGCCTGACGATCACCGTGTCAAAGTTGATCAGGTGCGTGTGGTCCGACCCGATCCCCACCGTCGTGCTAACCCCGTGCGGATCGTGACACGCCGAGCACGGCGTCCGCTCGTCCACCACGTGCAACCGGTGCAGGCTGAAACTCCGGCTGGAGAGCACAATCGACTGCTGGTGGCACTTGTAGCACAAGGCGTATTCGAACGCAGATTCATCGTTATTGTCCGTCACGGTGTAGTTGCGCTCGAGCAGATAATCGTAAATCGAACCGTGCGGACCCGCCGGCCCCGAACCCCCGGCGTTCGTACCCGCGTCGTTGTTGTGGCAGTCCGTGCAGGTGATCCGCGACCCGTTGGCCAGACCCGGCACCAGGCTCACCGTGTCCGGGCTCGGCGACGAGCTCACCACCGGGTGAAAGCTCGGGTTCGACGGGCTGAACTTGAGCCGCAAGTTCGACGTCTGCGCCTGCCGCTGCAGCGTCCGCGGCGTCGGCACCGGGGCATCCCCGTGGCAGCGCAGGCAGATCTGGTACTCGTAGTTCGCCCGTTCGATCGGCGTCCCCCCGATCGTCACCCCGCGGACAAACGCCAGCGTTTCGCCCAGGCGGTCTACCCGGCTGCCCGGCGGCTGATTCGACACCGCGTGCGGATTGTGGCAGTCCGCGCACTCCGCGTGCGCCCGCGCGCCCTGGAATTCCTCGACCGGATCGTGCGCTCCCAGCTCGCGCCGCGGATCGTGCGCGCTCAGCTTGTCGATCTCCGCCAGGATGTTCGACGCCGTCTGCCCGTCGTGGCACACCAGGCAGTTCTGCTCCTCCTCCTCGAAAATCAGCAGCCGCTCGCGTCCGCCCGCGGTGTGCGCCCGGTGGCAACTGCGGCACGCGTTCTGTGCCATCGTCCCGTAAGGCCAGTCCGCCGACGCGACGGCTGGCATCGGCGCGTTCGCTGTCCGGTGCGTGCTCAAAAACCACCCGTTCATCCGGTGGCACGCCGTGCACAGCGCCCCGTACTCGTCGCTCGTCACCAGGAATTTCCCAAACTTGTTGCTGTGCGCATCGTGGCACGCCGTGCACTGCAATTGCCCGTCCGGGTCCAGTTGCACCTCCGGCGGCAGGCTGGCGGGGCTCTCCAGCTGCGCATCCGAAGCCGCCAGCCCCGACGTGTAGTGAAAGCTGATGGGATGATCGTCCGAAAGATCTGTCCCCAGGTTCGACAGGCCCGCCGGCAGGAAATCCCCACCGACCATCCGGATGCGGTCCGCCCGGCTCAGCACGCTCCCCAGCGCGATCGTTCCGTCGTGGCAGCTCAGGCACAGCTTGCTCGACCCCGTCGGCTGCCCCGGCCGCGCATCCAGCGTCGACGACGAGTAGATCGTGTAGCTCGTCGCCGGCAACTCCCGGTTCCACAGCGGCCGCACGCCGCTCGTGTGATGCGGCGCATGGCAGAAAATACACACCTGCGACTCGTCCGCCGCGTGCACGTTCCCGCGCCCGCTCACCGAAAGATTGTGCGCGGTCTGCGCCACCCGCTGCTGCCCCAGCACCGGCCCCGCCGCCAGCAACACCACCCAGCCCCAGTGAATCGTCATGACGCCAATCCCAAATCCAGACCCACCAACCCCAATCCCTCAATCCCTTAATCCCTTAATCCCTTAATCCCTCAATCCCTCAATCCCTCAATACCCGTCGTATAAACAAACCCCTGCACCCGCGCATTGTACGAATCGCAGACCCAGACCCCGTTCTCCCCATCGATGAAGATTCCCCCCGGAAGCCAGAACTCGCCCGGACCCGTCCCCTCGTCTCCGAACACCAGCAGCAACCGGCCCTCCCGATCGAAGATCTGCACGTTCTCGAACCGCGCATCGACCACGTACACGTGCCCGTCCGCGTCGAGCGCGATGCTCTTGGGCATCGCCAGGTCGCCCGGCGCATCGCCCGCGCTGCCGAACGCCGAGACCGGCGTCCCGTCCAGCGCGAGCCGCTGGATCCGCTGATTCCCCGTATCCGCCACCCACAGATCATCACCGTCGATCACGACGTCGCAGGGAAAATTGAACGCGCCCGGGGCGCGCCCGCGCCGCCCGATGATCCGCGTCAGCCGGTCGTCCGGCCCCAGCACCTTGATGTCGTGCTTGGCCACGTCCACCACGAACAGCCGCTCCGCCGCCGTGCTGTACGCGATCGCTGCCGGCCGCCCGAAATCCTCCCCGAGCCGCAGCGTCCGCACGTACGCCGCGTGCTTCGCCGCAAACTCGTGAATCGCGACCCCCTCGGAATCGCACACGAAGATGTGGTCTGCCGGACCGAGGCACACGTCCACCGGACTCAGCAGCGGATCGCCGCCGGCCCGCGTGATCTTGCGATACGAGCGGTCCACCAGGTTCAGCACGTGCACGCACCGCCCGCCCGGATCCGCGACCCACAGCGCCGACCCGTCCCGCGTCCGCACCACCGACCGCGGCCCGTACAACGGTCGCGGCTCCGGCGGACCCGCGAACAGATCCCCCAGCCGCGCCAGCGCCGAACGCCCCGGCTTGAGATCCTCCGCCGACCGCAGCATGCCCACGTAGCGGATCCGCGCCGCCTCCGGCTCCGGCGGCCAGCACAACACCGGCCCCGTCTCGTCGAAGATCGGTTGCAGGTGTGGCGCGCATCCGGCCGCCATGAGGCAAATGCCAACGCAAGCGCCGACGGCAGCGCGACCCATCGATTGTCTGCGGCGTTCCATCATCACCTCGCCATTCTACTCCGTTTCCGGCGCCGGCGGCGGGCGCCATTCCGCCGCTCAGTTCCCGAAGCTCCGCCGGATCTGCACGAACAGCGCCGTGTTGTCGTTCTGGGCGAACGCATCCTCGTAGTCGCCGTACTCGAACGTCACCCGCACCTCCGTCTGCCGGATCAGCCATTCCAGCGACAGGTCCACGTCGACGCCCTCGTTCGGACCGGTCAGCGAGTCGCGCTCGCGGCGGTACAGCACCGCACTCTCCACCGTCAGGTGCTCCGTCAGCGGGTGGCGGTACCGCCCCTCGATCGTGAAGAACTGATTGTCCCGCTCGTTCGGCGGGAAGTACGTTACGTCCGTCCAGCGCGCCCGGATCTTCCCCGTCGCGCCCGACTTGAACCGGTGCGTCAGATCCCCCCCGAGCCGCACCGCCTCGTACGGCGTGATGTTCGAGTCGTAGTCCTGGTACTCGGCGAAGAAACGCAGGATCCGCCAGCGATACTCGGCGCCCACCGTCTGGCTCGTCACATCCTCCGCCAGCGCGCCCGCCGCCTCGCTCGGCTTCAGCGTCTGGTCCTGCCACCTCAGCCGGTAGTAGGGCGACAGGCCGAACTTGAACTCCTGCCGGATGCCGAAGTTCTGACTCACCGTGTCCAGCGTGAAATCCCCGCCCACGTCGTACAAATAGTCGATCAGCACCGCCTGCTCGTTGAGAATCCGCCCGGTCGGCACGCGGCGCAGCTCCACCCGGTCCGCCACCGCGCGCACCGTGTAGTCCCGGCCCACCACGTACAGCGTCACCCGGTCCTCCGCCGTGATCAGGATCGAGCTCGGGTCCACATTGGTATTGCTCAACACCACCGGCTCGGGATCGTCGAACACGTGCCGCTCGTCGAGCACCTCGCGGATCTGGTCGCCGCCGCCACGCTTCTCCCGCTGCATCCCCGCGCGGTAGTTCGCCAGCAGCACGCCCCACGGGTTGATCTTGCGGTAGTCGAAGTTCACGAACGCGCCGTAGCGGTCGATGTCCAGCCCCGAGTCGAACCGTTGCGCCTGCCCGTACACCTGCAGTTGTGAGATGAGGCTCTCGTACAGCTCGTGCTCGAACAGAATGTCCCCCCGGTACGACCGCTCGCCGATCGGCTGCACGCCCGCCAGCGTCCCCTGCGTGCGATCCTGCAACTCGAACGCGTAACGCGAGCGCAGCGTGTCGGTGTGGTCCACCCGCAGCACCTCGCGCCACCGCAACCGGTCGACGTTGAAGGTGCCTTCCTGGCGGTACAGGTTCAGCTCGGACTCGAGCCGGAACCGCTGGCTCGTCCCGAAGTCCAACCGGTGCCCCAGCGTGAGTTCGTCGGAGTTGTAATTGAGTTCGTACGGCTGCTCCGCGACCTCCAGGTGCTCGAAGGTCAGCGAGAACGCGTTGCGGTCGTTCACCACGTACGCCGTCTCGAAGCGAAACGACGTGTTGCGCTGCCGGCCGGTTTCCTCCTCGCCGCCCAGCGGGTCCAGCTTCACGTCCGTGTGCGTGAACTGCAGGTTCGTCGGCATGCGCTCGTCGACGTACTGCCAGACCAGCCCGAAGTTCGTCGTTGTCGTCAGCAGGCTCGACTGGAACGGCCGCGGCTCCAGCTCCCGGTTGCGCCGCGCGAACACGGTGCCCGGGTACGGCTTCTTCTGCAGGATGTCCGCCGACAGGTCGAACTCCAGCAGCTCGCCGTCCTCCCGCGCCGAACGCTGCCGCCCGTCAAACTCGTCCTCGAACTGATACTGCAGCAGGCCAAAAAGACCCGCGGCTGTAAACTCCACCAGGTTCGGGTGATAGATGTACCCCTCCGTGTCCAGCCCGACATTCTCCTCGAAGATCGTCTCCTGCGATCGGATATTCCCCGTACCGACCTTCGACGTCTGGTTCCGCCGCCGGTCCCGCGCAATGAACTCCACGTGCCCGCCCACGTTGGTCAGCTTCACGCTGTCGACGCCCTGGCGCCTCTCCGCCGGTGCCCGGCAGCCCGCAGCCGCCAGCAGGGCGGCGCCGGCGAGCCCCCACGCGAGCGCCGTGCCGCGGGAAACGCGCGGCTGCGGACGAACCGCACGACAACCGGATTGTCCATGCGCTTCGCTCAACGCTCGTTGCTTTTCAGGAAATAGGGATCAGCGCCGCCGTGGGCGCTGTGACACTCCGTGCATCCGTGCTCCGCAAGGTCCGCGTGCTGCGGACCGTCCGACAGATCGTCGCGCTCGTGGCAGCGCAGGCACAGCTCGGCCGGCTTCGCGACCAGCACGTGCTCCACCCCCGACCCGTGCGCGTTGTGGCAGAAAAGGCAGGCGTTCACCGCCACCGGTCCGTGCACGTAGCGCATCCGCCCCGGCACGTCGGTATGACAGTTCTGGCACAGGCCGTCGCGCACCGAACGCACCAGTTCGCCGCTCGTCCGGTCGTGACAACTCGTGCAGTCGCCGGCGCGGTAGGGCTCGTGCGCGTACGCGATCGCCACGGGCTCGCCGCGCTCCTCGTTCACCAGGAACGGGCGCCGCGCCGTCTCGATCTCCCGGGCGTACCCGCGCGGCGGCGGGGTCGCGCCCGGCCTGGGCACGCCGTCGAAGAAGAAGCTCAGCACCCGGTAGCGTGAGGATTCCGAACAGGCGGATGCCCCCAGCACCAGCGCCATCAGCGTCATGCCGGCTGTTCGGGCGGGTCGGGAAACTCGGCGGGCGCGCCTCCGCGCTTCAACAGGCGGGCGCGCCGCCGACGGCGACGGGCCGCAATCGTCTGCTTCGCGGGGCGCGGGAGGCACGCAAGTTCATCTCACTCGTCGTCGGCACGCTGCTCGCGGATCTGCGCCGGGTCCTGCGCCTGGTCCGCACCTTCCACCGGCCCGATTCCCGCCTCGATCGGCAGGTGCGGCAACGCCGCGATGTCCGATTCGCTGAAGTGGTAGCCGTCCGGGAACGCGCCGAACGCGTAGACGTTCACCAGCCGCTGGCCGTACTGGCTCACCACGAAGAGCAGGTACTTGACCTTGAAGTCCTTGTGCACGTACTTCTGGAAATACGGAATCGAGCTCGCGTCCACCGCCAGCGTCGAGGGCAGCCCCAGCGCCCCGGGCACGTCGCCCGGCCCGCCGAAGCGCATAAGGGTATTCCCATCGGGGTCGAAGAGCTGCACGATCTCCGTCGCACCGTCCACGACGTAGATGATGTTGTCCGGGCTCACGCGGATGCCCCGCGGCCGGCCGAACTGCCCCAACCGGTAACCCGGCGTCCCCTTGGTCCACACCGGCTCCCCGTCGCGCGTCAGCTTCTGGATCCGCCAGTTGTGCGTGTCGCTCACGTACAGGTACCCGTCCGGGCTCACGCACAGGCTGTTGGGAATCTTGAATTGACCCGGCTCGCCGCCCGGCCCGCCCAGCGTCCGGATCACGTCGCCCGTCGTCCGGTTGAGCACGACGATCTGGCAGGTCTCGTCGTTGTCCAGCGCAAACAACTCCTCGCCGTACACCGCCACGTCCACCACGTGGCACGGCGCGGGCACGTCGAACGCCCGGATGTACTGGTCGTCCGGACCGTACACGACGATCTGGTTCCGCACCGAGTCGGCGACGAACTTGTAACCCAATGGATCGATCACGATGTTGATCGGCTTGCGCAACCGCCCCGGCCCGCGCACACCTATCACGTCGTACTTGCCGTTCTTGAAGTCCAGCCGGTTCAGGCACAGGCCCTTCGTGTCGCAGACGTACGCCACGCCGTCATGCACCGCGACGCCGTACGGCTTGTTGATCGACCGCTGCGCCGCCGGCTGATCGCCCAGCACGAACTCCTCGAACGCCCCGCGCTGCGGCTCGATCTGGTCGGCCCCGCTCGCCCAGGTCAGGAACTGGATCCGCGGCTGCTCCGGCGGCGATGGGAAAAACAGGTACTCCTGCGCCGCCTTCGGCGCCGACGCGCACCCCGCGCCCATCAAGCCCACCCAACTCCCGATGAAAACGGCCCGAACGGCCCCGCGCAGATTCATGGCATCATCCCCGTAAGACTGATCAATCCTAGATGCCCTGCCCCACCTCGCCGCGAACTTCACAGCCGGAAATCAGCCACCAGCCGGCTGGCAGCACGTCCGGTGCCGCCCGCCGTCCCGCGCCGAACACCGGTCAAAAAAACGCACACCCGCCGCGAAAGCGGGTGTGCGTCGTGCGAAGTCGAAGTCACGTCTTGATGCAGTCCTACGGGGTCACACGTCCCAAAGCCTCGCCGCGTACCGACGCCAGCAGAACCTCGCCTACTTGATGTGGCACTGCAGGCAGAGGTAGCTCTCCTGGATCGGTACGCGAAGGAAATTGCCCAACCCGTTGTTGTGCACGTGGTGGCACGAGGTGCATTCCACGCGCTCCACGCTGTTGATCGTCACGAGCTGCACGCCCTTGCCCCCGTTGATCCCCGGGGAAAACGTGCTCGGATCGCGGTAGTCAGCCGGCGCACTCGTCGGGTAAGCCACGCCGATCGGATGGTCGTCCGACAGGTCCGTGCCCAGAGCCCGCGAACCCGTGATCACCGTCGTGCCCGACGCGCCGCCGTAGTTGTCGATCGCGGTCACCCCGTCGTGGCAGCTCAGGCACATCTTGCTCGGGCCTTCCGGCTGGTTCGCCGTGCTGCTGTACATCACGAACGTCTCGTTCGTCTCGGCATGGTTCCACAGCACGCCATCCTCGCCCGCGATCAGCGCGTTGTGCGGCGTGTGGCAGGGCAGGCAAACCTGGTTGCCCTGGACGGTCACGCCCGGATAGTTGTTCAGGTTGTGCGGCGTGTTCACCACGCTCACGCTCGCGTAGGTCCCCGGGTCCCCCGGAATGATCTGGCCGAACGCGGTCGTCGCAACCGCCAGCACCGCCACCCAGGCCATCAGTCGAATCATGCGTTGCATCGGGTATCCTCCGAATCCGTCGTACCTGTATCCGTCGTGCCTATATCCGTTGTGGCTGTCCCTCGCCGGGACCTCATCTGCGAAGCTCGCCAACCCCGCGCCCACAGGCGCACCCGGGGTCACGCCCGAAAACCAAAGCACGAGGCATGCCAGCGACCGAGAACCTCCCGACCCGTCACCAGGCCCGCCCGACCCGCGCCGTGAGTGCCTGTCACGCAACGAGTTACGATCAGCCACGCCGGGACCGTCAAACTGGGGCCCCGACGCCGATTATCAGATTTGGGAATCCGGTCGCCCGCGTTCCAGACTTTGCGAAAGGAAGCCGTCCCTACGAGCCCGTCGGAGCCACTGACGGAGCCACTGACGGAACCGCCGCCACGTCCGCCAGGTTCGATACCGGCTTCTCGCGGTCGTACCGGTAGGGCCGGTGACAACCCGGCGCGCACGACCCACCGTCCGTCGTCGCCTGGTACCCCAGCGGGATCCGCCACGACCCGAACGGCACGCTCTCCGCGATCAGGTGCGGCAGCTTGCTCGCGTGCATGTCGTGGCACGCCTTGCACGTCCGCCCCTTTTTCTGCCGCGAAACGTGGACAAAATGCAGGTTCTGGCGCCCGTTGCGGAAACCGGTCGCGTCGTCCGTCTCAGCCGAGGCAAACGCCTCCGCCTCGTGGCATCCGAAGCACAGGGCGTACTCCTTCTCCGTGTACGGCTCATACAGCTTGGCTGGATAGGGCTCCGCCAGCAGCTGGTAGTTGTTCCCGCCATGCACCTCCTGATGGCAGACCGCACACTCGCCATCGTCGATCGGACCGTGGTGCACCAGGTTGTCCGCCAGCAGTTTCTCGAATCCGGGAATCGTCCGGCCCGCGGCCTTTAACTCCCGTCCGTGACAGGACATACAGATCTTCCGCTCGGTCGCCAGCAGCAGGTTCCCGTTCTTCGCAGCGTGGGCGTCGTGGCACGATCCGCAGGCCGCGCCGCTCGAGACGGCAGAGTGCCGCACCTTCGCATCCGTCACCGCCTCCGCGACGCCGTCGTGGCAAGTGAAGCAGAGCGCCGGGCTCGCCTCGGTCGTCATCATCGTGTTGGCCGCCCCGTGCGGCGCGTGGCAGTCCGTGCAGTCGCCTTCCACCGCCGCGTGCACCTTCGCCGGCGGTGCCAGCCGATCCTTCATCGCGTCGTGACACTGCAGGCACAGGACGCGCACCTCCGCCTTGAGCAATCCGGACTGCTCCGCCACGTGCGGATTGTGGCAACTGGTGCACGCGCCCGCCGCGACCGGGCCGTGCAGGTATTTCAGGTCCGCGGTCAGCCCGTCGTGACAGTCGCCGCACACCTTGGGCTGGGTGTTGTGCAGCAGGCCGGCGTACGCGCTGGCGTGCGGGTCGTGACACGTCGTACAGTCGCCGGCTGCCACCGGGGAGTGGACGTGCTTGCCGGCGAACGCGTCGTGGCACTCGGTGCACAGCTCGGCACCCTTCGCCTTCAGCTTGAAGCGGTGCGCCTGCGTGCTCCCTTCCGCTTCGTGGCATTCCTCGCACGCGTCGCCCACCACCGGGCTGTGCACGACGTTGAGTTTGGCAAATCCGTCGTGGCAGCCCGCGGAGGTGCAGCCCTTCGTATAGTCGCGCGGCGTCGGCTCAGCCGCGGCGCGCACCGCCAGACCCAGGCACACGATGAAGGTCAGTCGCAGAGTTGTTCGCATGGGGGTTATCCACCTTGGGTTGTACCGCTCGGACGTGAGGCAAACAGCAGATTCAACGGGCCCGCCGGCGTGTCCACCACGCGCACGCGGCCCAGCTCCAGCCAGACGGGTTTCGTCGCGCCATCCGCGCCCGGCAGCTCGACGCGCAGCGCCGTCACCAGCTCGCCGTCCGCAGCCGGCTCGTACGATTCGATCAGGGCGCCCGACGGCACGAACGCGGCCAGGGCGAACATGTAGCTCGAGCCCGGGACTTCGAGTGGCTGGTGCAGGTCGACCCCGCGCGTCGCGATCCGGCCTTCGAAGCGCGTCCACACCTCCTGGCGTTCGCGCGCGACGGTCACGAGCACCATGTCCGGCGCCGAGCGCTCCACCTCGATGGGACAGTCAAGCCGCATCTGCAGCGGCAACGCCTCCGTGCCGTGTGCCTGGAAATCCGGGAATTTCGCGAAGAGCCAGTGCGACTCGGTCCGGTCGTTCTGCGTGACCTCCACGCGTACCGCGGGGTTGATCCGCTTGTCCGACTGGTTCGCGGGCTCCTTCGTGGCGGTATCAATGCCGAAGTGCGGCATGAACGCCCGGACCGTCACGCGCTGCTTGCCGCCCGCGAACTCGACGGACGCGCCGGGCTTCGCCTCCAGCACGATCGGCGGAGTCGCGTCGTCGGTTGCGATGAGGACCTGCGGGTCCCGCGTCAGTTCGTTCTCGAACTGCGCGAGCAGCGCATCACGCTCGGTTCCGTCCGCCACCGCCATGTAGCGCCACGTCCCGATCAGGCTCGTCAGGCGGTTGCGCAGCGGATCGCCCGCGACCAGCCAGCGCTCGAACGCCTGCTTGCGCCCGGCGATCTGCACGCGCACCGCCGGCGCGCCCGCATCGCCGGTGGCTGGCTCGACCGCCTGCACCTGCCGTGCCCGCGGCAGGTAACGCGTGACCTTGACCGGCGCCGCCAGTTGGGTGACCGCCAGTTGGGCATTCAGGTCGGAGGGCGCCATCGATGACTGCGGTTTGACGATGCACTCGACCGGGGCGCCGTCGGCGATCTGCGCCTGCACGAACAGCTCCTGGTCGGGCATGGGCATGTGAAAACCATGGCCCCCGCCGTGGTGCCCCTGGGCGCGGGCCACGCCGGCTGGCATCAGCAGCATCGCCAGCACCACTGCGCTGCGTCGCATTTCGTTCTTCGTCACCATGCGTTCCCGGTCCGTCGTATTGAATGCGTTCATGCCAACTGCGATTCCGTCGCTGATTTGCCGATCTCCAGCTCCTCCAGCTTGCGGTACAGGCTGGAGAGGCCGATGCCCAGCGCCTCTGCGCAGGCCACCTTGTTCTGCTCCACGCGGGCCAGCACCTTGAGGATGTGCCGCCGCTCGAAGTCGCGCGTCGCGCTGCGCAGATCGAGCACGTGTCCCGCCGCGTGGCCGTCGCCGCGTGGCGCGATGCTCAGGTCGCCGGCGGTCACGGGCCGCTCGCCCGCGAAGATCACCGCGCGCTCGACCACGTTCTCCAGCTCGCGGATGTTGCCGCGCCAGTGGTGCCGGCACATCAGCTCGAGCGCATCCTCGTCGAAACCCGGGCACCCGCACTTCATGTCCGCGCGGTACTTCGCCACGAAATGCTCGATGAGCGGCGGGATGTCCTCCGGTCGCTCGCGCAGCGGCGGAACGGTGATGCGGATGACGTTCAGGCGGTAATAGAGGTCCTCGCGAAAACCACCATGCTCGATCGCCCGCTCCAGGTCGCGGTTCGTCGCCGCCACGATGCGGATGTTCACCGGCCGGGCGTGCGTCTCGCCCACGCGCGTGACGGCCTTCTCCTCGATGGCCCGCAGCAGCGTCGCCTGGCTCGACACCGGCAGGTTGCCGATCTCGTCGAGAAACAGCGTGCCGCCGTGGGCCGCCTCGAAATAGCCCAACCGGTCAGCCTCCGCGCCCGTGAACGTGCCCCGGCGATGCCCGAAGAACTCGCTCTCGATCAGTGTATCGGTCAGGCCGCCGCAGTTCACCGGGACGAACGGCTTGTCCTGCGTCACTCCCTCGTTGTGCAGGATCCGCGCGAGCACCTCCTTGCCCGTGCCGCTCTCGCCGCAGATCAGCACGTTGCTCATGGTGTGCGCGATGCGGCTGATCATCTCGCGGATCGACCGCATCACCGGCGAGTCGCCCACCATCGCGCACGCCGCCTGGGTCTGTCGGATCTGGGCGCGCAGCACGCGGTTCTGCCGCTCGACCTCCTCGCAGGTCAGAAGCCGCTTCAGGCGGAAGATCACCTCGTCGAATATCAGCGGCTTGCAGATGTAGTCCCGCGCGCCCTTCTTCATCGCCTCGACCGCGGTCTCCACCTCGCCGAACGCCGTGACCACGATCACGACCGCATTGGGGGCCAGCTTTGCGGCGTGGTCGAGCAGCTCCATCCCCGGCACGCCCGGCATGCGCAGATCGGTGATGATCGCGTCCACCGGCTGGGCCTTCAGTGCCCGCAGCGCCTCGGCGCCGTCCTTGCACGCCACCACGTTGAACCCCTCCTCCTCCAGCACCTGGGCGAGGTTCGTGCGCAGCGTTTCTTCATCGTCGGCCAGCAATACGGTCGTCTGCGGCATGGCGTTTTTCCATCGGTTGGTCCGCGATCGGAATCGCGACGGTGAAGGTCGTGCCCGCGCCGGGGCGCGATACGTAGTCGATCGTGCCCCCGTGCTCCTGCACGATCCCGTAGGTGACGGTCAGGCCGAGCCCCGTGCCCCGGCCGGGCTCCTTCGTCGTGTAGAACGGCTCGAAGACGCGCCGGCCGACCGCCGCGGCGATCCCGCCACCGGTGTCGCCGACCTCCACGATGAGGTCGCCGTCGCGCGCCTCCGCCGAGAGCTTCAGCGTGCCGCCGTCCGGCATCGCGTCGAGCGCGTTGAGCGCCAGGTTCAGCACCATCTGCCGCAGGTGCTCCGGACATCCGTAGGTCAGCGGCAGACCCGCGGGCGCGTCCACCGCGAACGTCACGCCGCTCGCCTGCGGGTTGAGCTCGAGCATGCTTGCGACCTCGTCGAGCACCGGCCGCAGGTCCACCGGCGCCCACGCCTCGGTCGCGGGCCGGGTCATCTCGATGAGCTGCCGCACGATCTGCGAGATCCGCTGGATGTGCCGGTCGATCACGTCGAGCTGGCCGGCGTGGGGGGTGAGGTCGCGCTGCCGGCGCAGCACCTGCACCACGGAGGAGATGCTCGCCAGCGGATTGCAGATCTCGTGCGCGACGCCGGCGGCCACCTGGCCCACCGCCGCCATCTTCTGCTTTTCCAGCATCTGGTCGCGCATCCGGCCGATCTCGCCCGCGCCCTCCTCCAGCAGGTACAGCAGGTTGTTGATCCCCTCGCCCAGCTCGGTCAGCTCGTCCGGGCAGGACCGGCGGTACACCGGGCACGCCTGGCACTGCGCGAGCGTGAGGTGCGCCGCATCCCCGCCCGCCTCCGGGTGCCGCAGCGCCATCACCTGCCAGCAGCGCTGCCCGTCGACCACCGGCAGCGGACATCCCGTGCGCCGGCACAGTGCCTCCGCACCGCACTGCACCAGATGTGGGTTTTCAAAACGGCCCGCGGACTGCGGATGCTCCTGGTAGGCCTCCAGCAGGCGGGTCAGTTGCCGCGCGGTGTTCGCCAGTTGCTGCTGCTGCCGCCGCATCACCGCGTAGATCATCAGGCTCACGCCCGCGGTCACCAGCGCGGCCATCCCGGTCAGCACCGCGTGCCGCAGGCCGGTCGACATCGTCGGCGCGAGCCACCGCTCCAGCTCCTGCACGCCGACGAACAGCACCGAGAAGCTGACCAGCGCCACGACCGGCACCAGCACGCGCAGCGGCCAAGTGCGCCGCACACTGCGCGGGTGCTTCGCGCATACCGCCCGTGCTCCGGGCCCGGGGAGCGGTACCGCCGTCGTCTGGAGCGGAATGTTCATCCCCTCAGCCATCCTGTGCTGCGCATCGCATCGATCCCCATGCCGGCGCGCACCATCCCGCGCCTGCCCGGGCGATTAGCAAGTCCTGTGCCGCCCTGCGGGCTCACGACCTCGGTGGTAGCCTGTCAGTTGTGAATTGCCTACGGCGCCTGCCCGCCCGACGCGTGCCGCCCAAATCCGCAAGGCGAGTCGCTGTACGATGAAGTGCCCTGCCCGCAAGCCGCCGAAGACCAGCGTTGGTCTGCCGCCGTCTCTCCCTGCTGACCCCGCCCTGATGGGCTGCCCCTGAATTCGCAACGGACTGGTCAACATCGCCAATGACGCTACCCAGAGCGTCGTCCCCGGGGACCAGGACCGCGACGCCGCGTGGGAGACAGCCGTTCGCGGCGCGCTCGGCGCCACGATCGACCTGCTCTTCGACCAATC
This sequence comes from Phycisphaerales bacterium, assembly GCA_020639115.1. Taxonomy (GTDB): domain Bacteria; phylum Planctomycetota; class Phycisphaerae; order UBA1845; family UBA1845; genus JACKHG01. The sequence goes on along the minus strand of JACKHG010000030.1, from coordinate 4,127 downwards.
CGCAACGATGTAACAAAGCAGCCCCGCGGGCAGCTTCCTTCGCCCCGCCAATCCTAGATGGGTCTTCTCAAAATCGAGAAGATTTGCGTCACGATTTCCGGTGAGTGAAATTCATCAGGACGCCAGGGCTCTGATCCACTCTGGACAAGCGCCCGGGGCGATTTCGCGCAGGTCAGCCGCACCCCGCACGAGCACTCTGTATCCCGACTGCCGCGGTGTCGGATGGCTGATGCGCCCGCCAGGGCACCCCACCCGAGGGCTGCCCAGAAGGAGAAGTCCAGTGCTGCCCCAGCGGCGGAGAAAGCCCAGGTCCGGTTCGGCCCAGTTGCCGGATTTCCGCGAAGGTAGGTCACCGGCAGGCCGCGATAGGCAACGCCGGGCCGTGGCAGCGGATCATCGCCGGTGCCCGTCAATGCCGACAGTGCAGTGATGGAGACTCCCAGAATCAGAGCGCCGAGAAGGTGCTTTCCGCTCGTGAGGTCTGGCGGTCGGTCACTCATCCCCTGGCCCCTACGCAACCCAATGCAGAGCCCGATCACGCAAGTGGAGATCCATCCGAACGGGCACGTACGGAAACCAAGGTAGCCATGGGCCGGAGAGACGCAAGTCACGGACCGGCGAACGGAAAGGTCGCAGGAGGATCTCCAGGCGGTTTGCGTGACGTCGGCGTCTGACCCTGACGAATCGCAGCACAACCAAGTCGCGGGCAATTCGCAATTCGTCACTCGTCATTCACAATTCAATCCATATGTTGTGGCAGGTCAGGTAGAGCTGCGATTCTGGATCGGAACCGTGAGCAGCCCGGTTCCGCGCGGCAGATCATGGCAGGAGACGCAACTGACCTTCCCCTCGGCAGCGCATCTGTTTGGGCAGTTGAGATGGAAGGAATGTCGAATCGTACCCGCCGGGGTCCCCTGCGACAAGCGCGACACCCACTGATATCCCCAGCGTGCCGAAGTCACCACGTAGCTTCCGCCGCGGTTCCAGGGCGATGAGCGTTGCACTGCGCGCGGTCACGCTTGTCGTGGCACCCATGCACCGCCGCGACTCCATGCAGTCCAGCGAACCCCCGGAGCCGTGCCGGTCATCGTCCGTCGTCATGGGCCCAGCACCGCCATCCAGTGCATCCTTCGCCGTCCGGTCGTCGCCGTCCGCGGCAGCGCGCAGAACGCCATGGCGCGTAATTTCCCGTCCGCGACGCAGAAAGGCTGCCGCCCGTGCCAGCCGCCGGTGACTTTCGTGGCAGGGTCAGGCAGGTCAACGTTCCGCTCGAACTCAGCGGCAGGTCGGACGGGATTTTGCATGCTCGCGGGCGGGATGATGTTGACCGGTGGTTGACGCCCGGCCCGTGCGCAGCAACTGGGCAACGAACGGCCTCCGCCCGGAACGATCATGGTGCACGATGGCGAGCCCCGCCAATGCAATAATGTGATAGAGGTCGTACGCGCTGTTGCCGGCGGCGGCAGACCCGGTGCGGACATCAAATGGTCCTCCTGGCTGATCCGCGCGTTGACGCGAGCGCACGACGGCTCGCGGGCGTCAGCCTCCCAGGGCTGGTTGAACTCCGGCCGGCGCCGCGCTGCCTTGGGCGCCAGCCAAGTCCTGTTGAAGAGCTACGATATAACGGCAGCGCCCCGCAGCCCTTGGGCGGGTCAAAAAGCGGATCGAGCGGTAATTGCGCGATGCCAGCCACTGGAGACGTGGGGACGATTCCCAAAATCGGGAAGCGAGCTTCTCGGACCTGCTGGCAGGCCCTCAAACGCGCGATGGTACAACGCGTGCCAGTCCCCCGAGTGTGATTCCGCGCACGGGCTGCGCGCCCGGGAGGCTTCGAAAGGGATGAAAGCAACCGTCATGGTGCTGATGTTGGCGGGCCTCGTCGGGCTTCCGGCGCTGGCCGCCCAGTCGCTGTATCCGGCGAAGGACGGAACTCTGGCTGACGGCGGGGTTTACGGCCCGTTCGACGGGACCGCGGACGACGCCGACTGGTACTTCAACCAGTCGAGCTACGAAGGCTCGATATCCCGGTCCACGACGGGGGCGGGTCTCGAACATCGCGTGACGTGGGAATACGACCTGGCCGGCGTGACGGTGCTGCCTCCGGTGCAGGCGACGCTGCGCTTCGTGCTGCGCGGTGCGCCGGTCTTTCCGATGCCAGATGCCAAGATACATGTCTATTCGTACCCGGCGGATCTGCAGGAATCGCTCGGGGACTTCAACGCCGGGCCCGCAGTGCTCCAGGGCATCGTGACCGTGCCTGCTTACCAGGCGCCGACCGTGTACACGGTGGATGTCAGCGCGGTAATCAACGCAGCCATCGTCGGAGGTGGGCGCAAGGTGGCCTTCCGGTTTCAGATTGATCCAGCCACCTCCAACCCGGCGAACCAGGCATACATCGACGCGATCGACAGCGACGCCACGACCAAGCCGCGCCTGACGGTCGAGGAGGCCCCGGCTGCCCCGGGCGACATCGATGCCGACGGGGACGTGGACGCGGAGGATTTCCTGGGCTTCCCGCCGTGCATGTCCGGTCCGGATGTGCCTCCAGCCACGGGTTGCAACGTCTACGATTTCGACTCCGACGCTGATGTTGACCTTGCCGACTACCGGGCGTTCCAGGGCTATCTGACAACTGCCCGCTGATGGCCTGCGTCGCCTCTCAATTCTGAGATTCTCGGGCCTGCAGCAATCTCAGGAAAGGGAATCGCCCGGAGTGGAGGGTTATCTGCGGAGGCGTCATTGGGCACCATAAGTCGCGCAGCCGCAACGAGTAAGCCTTCGCATATTCACGCCTCGACCCTCGTTCATACGCACCGATAACTGCTGGCACACATCCTGCCCCATTTCCCGCCACGGGCGTGCGTCTGCGCCCACAACGACAGGGTTCAGCCAACGGTTCATCCGGAGGGCACATCGATGACAGCATCCAGTTGTCTCCTGGCCGTCGCGGTTACGGTCTTCGGGCAGACATCCAACCTGACTCCGATCAGCAGCATCACCGACGGACTCACCACGCCGACGAGGCTGGCGGCGGGTCCGGGCGGGGGTGTCTACGTGACCGACCAGACTGCTGGGAAGGTCCTGCACTACGACGCGGGCGGCGCGCTCGTCGGCACGTTCGACGTACCCGAGCTGCCGGTGGGCGTCGCGGTCATCCCCAGTTCGGGCGACGTGGTGGTCTCGCGGCTCGACGGGATGGTCGGCGTGTACGACGCGAGCTTCGCGTTGCAGGGCACGCTCGATCCCGCACCGTTCGCGATGACGGCGCCGAACGACATCGCCGTGCACCCGGTGTCCGAGGAGATCTACATCACTGACAGCGAGGCGCACCGGGTGATGGTGTTCGATCCGGTTGCGCGGACGCTGGTGCGGATGTGGGGCATGCAGGGTTCGGGTCTGGGGCAGTTCCAGTCGCCGCAGGCGATTGCGATCGATGCAGCCCAGGACCGCGTGATCGTTTCCGACGTGGACAACTTCCGCGTGCAGGTATTCGACACGACCGGCGTGCTGCAGTTCAAGTTCGGGTATCGCACGCTGTACGCCGCGACGCAGGTCGCGTGGTTCGCGCGGAGCGAGGGGCTCGCGGTGGACGCCTGCGGGAACATCTACGTCGCGGACGCCCTGATGGGCACCGTGCGGGTGTTCAGCAACGCGGGCAAGGAGCTCAGCGCCCTGTTCATTCCGGCGATCGGCTACGGCGCCAATCCGGGTGAGTTGCGTATTCCCTGCGACGTCATGATCGACGGTGCGGGCATGTTGTACGTTTCGAGCACGGCGAACGCATCGGTCGAGAAGTTCCAGGTCACGTGCACGGCGCCGCCGGCGCCGCGCCGCTCAGCCGGCCGGACCGCCACCGCGATCGCGCTGCCGCAGGCGGGCAGCCTGACGGCGGAGGACCGGTTGCCGGCGTACATCGACAATCCTTACGACATCGTGCTGGCCATGCGTGACGGCGGCTATTCCGCCCGGTTCGATCTCAACCATGACCGCGTCGTGGACGTGCAGGACCTGGCGCTCGCGGTGGATCACTTCGGTGGTGCGACGATCACCGACTTCCTGACGATGGGCGGGGGGACCCGCAACGCGTATCCGTACGCGCTGCAGGCGCCGCACATGATTGCGAATCT
>JACKHG010000003.1 GCA_020639115.1 Phycisphaerales bacterium | reverse complement strand
CGACGGCCATACTTCCCGTCATAGCAGCCCAACGCAACCAGGTTGATCCAGTGGTTCGGGATCGTGATGATCCGGGTGTTAGCTGAGCTTCGGGGGTGACGCCAGAGGTGAGGTTGCTGCGGCGGGGCGGGGTTGGTGCGGCTGACGTGGTTATGCCCGGGTGGCTCGAGGGGAATTGGCGGCTTGGTCTGGCGCTGGGGGTTTGCGGCGTCATGTCGTGCGTTGCGTTCGTGATGCACGGGGCCGACAAGCGGCGGGCCCGGCTGGGGCGGCGGCGCATCCCGGAGGCGACACTGCACCTCGTGGAGGTCGCGGGCGGGTGGCTGGGGGCCTGGCTGGCCATGCGGATCTTCCGCCACAAGACGCAGAAAACCAGCTATCGCGTGGTCTTTGCGGTCATGGTCGTCCTCAACGTCGGGCTCGTGATCCTGTGGGTTCGCGGGATCCGATGAAACCAACGCGCTGTCCGAGCGTGCGGCGACCTTCCATCCGGTTGGAATCGTAATTCAACGAGTTGAGCGTGATCGAGCAGGGAAGTCGTGATCGAGCCGGTTATCGCGACCGACCAGCATGATCGCGACCGGCCCATCGTCCTTGCGGGCCGCGTTCCCTCACTTCTGGTAGACTGAATCCGCGCAAGAGCAGACCGGCTGAGCACCCGACGTCGCGGGCACCGCTGCGATTCGAGGACAATACCATGAGCAACACAACGTGGCCCGCGCGATCCAAAGCCGCCTCACTGGTACACCTGCTCGGCATCCTGGCGGCTGCATCAGCCGCGGCGGGCCTCGTCGACGATGCGGATACTCCGCCTGACTCCGCCGGCGCAACAGTCTCCTACGCGTTCGCCGGTACCAACGGCCTGGCGGGCTGGACGGTGCAGGCCACCGGCGAGGCCGAAAAACGCATGCCGGCGCCGCGGATAGAAGACGGCAAGCTGTACCTGCTCGAATCGTGGTGGCGTTCCACGGCGGCCGCGGCTGCCCCCGCGCCGACCGACCACCGGGTGCGGACGATCGACGTTGCGTGGACGCTGGTGATGAACACCGGCACGGAAGGCATGGGCTTCGCCTGGCTGGACGTCGCCCGCTACGGCACGAAAGCGGAGATTCCTCCACCGCTCGCCGAGGAGGCGTATCCCGGCCCTGGGGGAAATCCCGGCGTCGTGGAGTACGACTGGGGCTGGGAAGCGCCGAGCCTGCTGGACGCATTCGGCGTCGGTTTCGACGCGTCCGATCCCGCGAATCGCGACCCGTTCCGCGGATCGGGCAACACGTACGACCGGCCACAGCACGAAGTCTCGCTGCACTGGAACGGCTTGGAAATCGTCAAACGCGTCTCGACCGTGGAATTCCGCGACGAGAAGCCGCACCGGGTGAAGCTGCATATCGCGTTCGTCACCGGCGGCGCCGACGTCTCGCTGGCGATCGACGACGAGCCGCAATTCACGGATTACTTCATCCCCTCGATGACCGCGTTCGTCGGCCGCCCCGTCTTCGGGTCGCGGAACACCGACACCGCCGGCGACGTGCTCATCGATGACGTGGCCATCGGCTGGGCCGGCGAAATCCCGCCACCGCAGCCACCCCTGAACGTCGTCGCCCTCGACCACGTGCTGAACGACGTCGACCACCGATCGAACGCAGCCGAGGTCCACTTTCCCGACGACACCGACCGATTCGGCCGCATCATCTGCACGCTGCGGCTCGACAAGCCGGAGTCACGCTTCGACCCGTGGGATCGAATCGCGCACCTCTGGATCGAGTCGCCGGGCGGGTCAGAAAAACCAGAACGCTTCGAGCTGCTTCGCTACATCACGCCGTACCATCGGGGGCACGTCTGGCGCGTGGACGTGAGCGACTTTCGCCCGCTGCTCATCGGCACGCAACGGCTGGTGCAGGAGTGCGGCACGCAGGGCGAGGGCTGGGTGGTCAGCGTCAGCTTCGACTTCTACCCGGGACCGCCCGAGGACGACCGGTTCGCGACGCGCGTGATCAACCTCTGGTCCGGCAGCCCGGAGATAGGGAATCCCGACAAGCCGGTCGAGGCGTTCTACCAGCAGCGGACGGTGACGCTCCCGCCCGCAACCACGGCCGCGAAGGTCCGCGTCGTGGTCACCGGCCACGGCATGACCCCCAACAGCGGCAACGCAGGCGAGTTCATGCCGCTGGGCCGCACGCTGACCGTGAACGACCAGGCGCAGCACAACGTGCTCTGGAAAACCGACAATTACCTGAACCCCTGTCGTCCGCAGGGCGGCACGTGGAAGTACGACCGCGCCGGATGGGCGCCCGGCGACGTCGTGCACCCGTGGTTGGTGAACGTCGCTCCGCGGGCGGTGCAGGCGGGCACGCTGACGATCGACTACGCCCTCGACCCCTACGTGAACGAGAATCGCGGCCAGACCTGGGCGCCAACGCACGTGACCGAGGCGCAGCTCATCGTCTACGGGCCGGCGCGCTGACTCCGACAGTCCCGACACACTGCCGGACTCCGCCGATTTCAACTCGCGGACCACTTCGCTTATCATGCGGTGCTCGAGGTCCTCATTGGCTGTATGCCCCAGCGTCCTGACCGGGTGGACGCTGCGGGAGATGTTGACGCAAGCGATGGCATGACCGCACAAGTTCCACACGATTCCGGCCCCCCACCCGCGCCGGCGGCGCCCACGCCGGCCCATTCGCCGAAGGCCCCGTCCGGCCTGCGCGGGTTTCTCAGCAACCTCGCGGTGCCCGTGCTGCTCGTGGCGGCGGCCCTGGGCATCGGCGCGGCGCTGATCAGTTCGCCGCCGCACGTCCCGAAATCGGATCCCGAGGCGCTCGCGCCCGTGGTGGGTGTCGCGGAACTCGTGCCGCACGCCACGCCCGTATACGTCGAGGCGTACGGGACAGCCGTCCCCGCGCGGCAGATCCGCGTCGTGCCCGAGGTGACCGGCCGGATCGTCGAGCTGAATCCCAGAGTCGAGGCCGGCGGCCTGATCCCCGCCGGCGACGTGCTCTTCAAGATCGATCCCGCCGACTACGCGATCGCCGTGGCCCAGGCGCAAGCGGACCTCAAGGTCGAGGAGCAGGGCGTCAAGCAGGCGGAAGCACGCATCGCCACGCTCCGCAGCCGCGGCCGACAGCTCGACGTCGAGATCGCCTACCTGCAGTGGAACGCGCAGCGGCTGGGCAATCTCGCCGAGCAGCGCTCGGCGGGCGAATCCGAGGCGCGCGACGCCCGCACGGAGCTGGAAAGCCAGCAGGCGGCGCGCGAGACGCTCAACGCCGAGATCGACGAGCAGCAGCGGGCCGCGGAGAGCGCCCGCGCCAGTGTGCGCGTGGCCGAGCGCCGGCTGGAGGCCGCGCAGCTCGCCCTGGACCGCACGCAGATCAAGGCTCCGTTCGATGCGATGGTGCTGGCGGAGAGCGTCGAGGTCGGCCAGCGCGTTGGCCCACAGGCCGCGGTGGCGACGCTGGTGGCGACCGATGAATTCTGGGTCGAAGCGGCGGTTCCGCTCTCGCGGCTGGAGGATGTGCGTTTCGCCGTCGATGAACCCGATCACCCGAGCAACGTGCGCGTACAGCTCGCGACGGGCGGCCCCGGGGAAGCGCACGCGGGCGTGGCGCTGCGGCCGTTGGGAAATCTCGATCCGCTCGGACGCATGGCCCGGGTGCTCGTCTCCATCCGCGATCCGCTCGGCCTGACCGACAATGCCCGCGCGGGCCGCCGCATCCTGCTGGGCAGCTACCTGCACCTGCGGATCGAGGCGGGCACGCTGGAAGACGTCTACGCGATTCCCCGCAAGGCCCTGCGCGAAAATGATCGTGTCTGGGTCCGCAACACCGCGGGCGAACTGGCCATTCACCCGGTCGAAATCGTCTGGCGACGGCAGGACGACGTGCTCGTGCGCAACGGCTTCGCCCCCGGCGATCAGCTCGTGACCACGCACCTGGCCAGCGTCGTGCCGGGCATGCCGCTGCGCATCCGCGACGCGGAGAGGCCCGCGACGCCCCCAGCCACCCCCTCCGTCGGTGACTCCGCTGTGGAAACCGCCCCATGAGCTTGCCCCAGCGCCAACCCGGCGACGGGCTGATCGGCTTCATGGCCCGCAACCACGTCGCCGCCAACCTGCTGATGCTGCTGTTCGTCGTGGGCGGCGTGCTCGTCGCGGCGGACATCAAGCAGGAGGTCTACCCCGCGTACGAACTCGATATTGTGAATTTCTCCATGCCGTTGCCCGGCGCGACGCCCGAGGAGGTGGAGGAGGGCATCCTGCTGCCGGCGGAGGAGGCGGTCCGCGGGCTCGAGGCGGTCAAGCGGATCGAGGCCACCGCGGTCGAGGGCAACGGCTCCATGTCGGTCGAACTGGTCGAGGACGTCGACCCGAACCGGGCGCTGCAGGACATCAAGAACGCGATCGACCGCGTCTCGTCCTTCCCGGAGGAGGCGGAGCGGCCGCGCGTGGAGCTGGCGATCCGGCAGCGTTCGACGGTGACGATCGCGATCGCCGCGGACATGGACGAGCGGACGCTCTTCGAGTTCGCCGAGCGGGTGCGCAACGATCTGCTCGCCTACGACGAGATCACCCAGGTCGAGGTGCGGGGCATCCGCAATCCGGAGATCACCATCGAGGTGCCGCAGGCCCAGTTGCGGGCGCTGAACCTCACGCTGGACGACATCGCGGAGACGGTGCGGGCCGCGGCGCGCGACGTACCCGGCGGCGAGGTGCGCACCGAGGGCGGCGAGGTGCTGCTGCGTTCCGCGGGTCGGCGCTTCTTCGCGAGCGAGTACTACGACATCCCGGTGGTGAGCGCCGCGGACGGCGCGCGGCTGAAGCTCGGCGACATCGCGACGATCACCGATGGGTTCGAGGACGTCGACCGGGTTTCCACCTTCAACGGCAAGCCGGGCGTGACGCTGTGGGTCTACCAGACGGGCGATCAGAAACCGCTCGATATCGCCGAACTCGTCTACGGCTACGTCGAGCGGATGAACCACGAGCTGCCCGACTCGGTCGAAATGAACATCATGTGGGACCGGGCCCGCGAGTACCGCGAGCGGCTCGAACTGCTGCTGAAGAACGGCGCGTTCGGCATGGGGCTCGTGCTGCTGGTGCTCGCGGTGTTCCTCGCGCCGAAGCTGGCCTTCTGGGTGGGCTCGGCGGTCCCCGTGTGCATCCTGGGCGGCATCATGCTGCTGCCGGCGATGGACACGACGATCAACATGATCTCGCTGTTCGCATTCATCATCACGCTGGGCATCCTGGTGGATGACGCGGTGATCATCGGCGAGGAGGTGTTCGAGAACATCCAGCGCGGCGCGACGCGGATGGACGCCGCCATCGCGGGCGCGAAACAGATGGGCGTGCCCGTGTTGTTTGCCGTGCTGACCAACATCGTCGCGTTCGTCCCGCTGATGTTCGTGCCCGGCCGGACGGGCCGGTTTTTCGCCGCGATTCCGCTGGTGGTGATCACGGTCTTCGTGATTTCCCTGGTGGAGAGTCTCTTCATTCTGCCGGCGCACCTGGCCCACGCGACAGCGGTGGATCCGCAGCGCCGCGGGCTGCTGCCGGCGATCGCGCGGGTGCAGACCCGGCTGGCGGCGGGCTTCGAACGGCTCACCGTCGGCGTCTACCAGCCGATCATTGCCTGGACGCTGCGTTACCGCGGACTCACGGTAGCGACGTTCCTCGCCGGGCTGATCGTCGTCGCTGCGTGGTACGAAAGCGGGCGGATCAACTTCACGTTCAATCCGCGCATCGAGGGCGACCGGGTGGACGCCGAGGTGCGCGTGCCGTTCGGCGCGCCCTTCAGCGAGACGACGCGCGTGGCCAACCTTATCGAGCACGCCGGGCTGCGCGCCGCCGACCACTTCGGCCCGCGCGACCAGGTGCTCGACGGGTGGATGAACGGCCAGGGCCGGATGGGTTCGAACACCGCCGACGTGAACTTCGTGCTCGTGCCGCAGGAGCAGCGTGAGTTCACCCCGGCTGACTTCGTCCGCGCGTGGCGCGACGAGATCGGCCCGCTGCCCGGCCTGGAGTCGCTCTACTTCGAGTGGGAAGTGGGGCCGTCGGGCTCGCGCGGGTTGACCGTCGAACTGTCCCACCCCGACCGGCGCACGCTCGAAGCAGCCGCCCACGACTTCGCGACCACGCTCCAGACGTACACCGGCGTCACGGACATCGACGACGGCTTCGCCGCCGGCAAGCCGCAGCTCGATCTGACCATCACCGACGCGGCCCGCGCCCTGGGCCTGACCCACGAGGCCATCGGCCGCCAGATCCGCCACGCGTACTACGGCGCCGAGGCCCTGCGCATGCAGCGGGCGCGCAACGAGGTCAAGGTGATGGTCCGCCTGCCGGAGTCCGAACGCCGCTCGCTCGCGGACCTCGAGAACATGGTCGTGCGCACGCCCGCCGGTGGGGAAATGCCGCTCTTCGAGGCGGTCGACCTGACCCGCACCCGCGCCTACACGGAGATCAAGCGCGTCAACGCCCAGCGCGTGCTGACGGTGACGGCCAACATCGTGCCCGAGCTCACCAACGTGAACAAGGTCCGCGCCGACCTCGAGGCCAACGTGCTGCCCGAACTCCAGGCGAACCACCCGGGTCTCTCGTTCACCTACGGCGGCCGGCAGCAGGAGGAGATCGATGCGATGCACGCGCTGCTCTGGGGACTCGGCGCGTCGCTCGCGGTCATCTTCGGCATGCTCGCCGCCATCTACCGCAGCTACGGCGAGGCGCTCATCACCATGCTGATCGTGCCCTTCGCCATCGCCGCCGCGCTGCTCGGCCACATCGTGATGGGCTACGACCTCTCCGTGGTCAGCGTGCTGGGCATCATCGCGACCTGCGGCGTCGTCGTGAACGGCGGTCTCGTGCTGACCGTCACCATGAACGACCTGATCGCCCGCGGCGTGCCCTTCGAGCGGGCGGCGCTGGAGGCCAGCCGGCGCCGCTTCCGGCCCATCCTGCTGACCTCGCTCACCACCTTCATGGGGCTTACGCCCATGATCTTCGAGACCTCGCCGCAGGCCCGCTACCTCATCCCCATGGCCATCGCCCTCGGCTTCGGCATCATGTTCTCCGCCGCCGTCGTGCTCCTGATGATGCCGGCCTGCCACGTGATCGTCCACAGCCTGGGGCACCGCCCCGCGGCCGACGCCCGTCCGGACGGCGCTGCCGCCGGCCTGCCCGCGCCCTCCCAGCCGTCCGCGTAGGCACTGCGATTCCTGCGTGCGCGGCGATTTCTGGCCGGACCGGGCCCCAGCGCACAGATTGCTGTAGACCTTTTGCGGACCGGCTGCGTCCTTCTGAGAGAAGCAGCCGCAGCGTCGCAACGGAAGGTATCCGCGGAACGATCCGGCCCATGACCCAAATGACATCCTCAAAGCGCGCGTTCACGCTCGTCGAGCTGCTCGTGGTGATCTCCATCATCGGGCTGCTCATCGCCATCCTGGTGCCCACGTTCTCGCGTGCCAGGCAGCAGGTGCGCGGCGTGGTCTGCAGCTCGCACCTCAAGCAGCTCATGACCGGCATGCACCTGTACGTCACGGACGAGGGCGTGTTTCCCGGCACGCACGGCATGTTCTACTTTCAGAACCTCTTCGGCGCCGCGTGGCCGCGCATCAGCGGGGTCACCTGGGACGGCGCCCGCGACCGGATCGTGGGGCTCGAGGTGACCCCGCCGTACGTGAAGCCCTACCACCTCGACCCGGAGTTCGTCGACGACGTGCCCGGGCGCGGCACGCTATTTCCCTACCTCAAGGATCCGGATGTCTACCTGTGCCCCTCGGATAAGCCGGGCGACGCGACCGACACCCCGCGCGGCGGCGGAGGCAACGGCCGGCTGAGCTATTCGCTCAATGCCTTTGTGGGCTACCTCGCGCCGGAGCGTCTGGGCGGCTTCACCTACGCCGCCGACGCGCCGGACAACCTGCTGCCCGACGGCACGGCGCGTTCGTTCACCGCCGGGCAGCACGTCAACTTCGCCCCGGCGGCCTTCATGACCATGTTCGAGGAGCATCCCAACGTGCACATCAATGCCGGTTTTCCCGAGGGAAGCTTCAACGGCATCGACTGCATCGCGACGCGGCACATGTCGGCGACCGAGGCGAACCACCCGAATCCAAAGGGCCGCGCCACCATCGCCTTTCTCGACGACCACGTGGAACGGCCGCTGTACCCGGCCCGAACCGAGGGCCGCGCCCTCTTCGCCGAGTACGGCCAGCCCTATTTCTGGCGGCGCAGCGGCGCGCCGGACCGCGCCAATATCGCCCGGTTCATCCGGCAGCTCAGCGGCCCCTGCCCGTGGGGCTCGTAAGGCGCCGCTGCACCGTTCGCTCCCCGCTTGTCATTTCCAAATCGTCATTCCGCGGGTTGAAGCGTTTCTCAGGCGCTTCTTATCCACCGTTAATCACCACCCTCTATTCTTTGAGCAGTCGGGAAACGACCGACCCGGCGACACGCTGACACCTTGACGGTCGCTTGTGAGGAGGATTCGCCGTGCTCAGTTGGATACTGCTCATCGTGCTCATCCTGCTGCTGATCGGCGCCTTGCCGACGTACCCCTACAGCCGCAACTGGGGGTATTATCCCAGCGGGGCCGTCAGCGTGCTGCTCGTCGTCGTGATCGTCCTGCTGGTCATGCGCGTGATCTGACCCGGCGCGTGGCTGCAGAGCATTCCGAGAACCAAACAACAGAAAAGAAGGAGAACCAAGATGAACAAGGACACCACCCAAGGCAACTGGAAACAGATGAGAGGCAAAGTGAAGGAGAAATGGGGCAAGCTCACCGACGACGACCTCGATGTGATCGACGGCAAGCGCGACCAGCTCGTCGGCAAGATCCAGGAGCGCTACGGCCAGGAACGCGATGCGGTCAAGAAGGAAGTCGATCGCTTCTACGACGAATCAGCCCAGCGCGAGTAGTGCCCACTTGACAGACCCGCCGCATCCATGATGCCCGCACCGTCGCACACCGCGGCGCTGCGGGCATCGTGTTGCGCGCCCCGCACCGCAATGGCACCATTCCCCATCGCACCCTGACGGAATCGTCATGCCGGTTCCTGACACCCCGCGCCATCCCGCCTGCACGGCAAACCCAGGTGTCAGTAGCCTCCGGGCACGGCACCCTCTACAATGACTGATGAGGGCTGAGCAGCGTGTCATCCCCCTGTCATCTGGATTACTTCAGGCAGCGCCCGCATGGATCGCCGTCCGTCTGCATCCAGCCCGGTATCCGCGGCGTCCGCCGCGCGCGAAGCCCCATCGCCGCAGGTTACGGCCGGCGACTACGCCGATCCGCCCCACCACGCCGGACACGGCGACATTGAAATCCTCACGGCCGTCGCCCGCAGCCTGACCGCCGAGTTCGATCTTCGCGAACTCGTGCAACGCGTAACCGATGCCGGCACGCAGCTCACCGGCGCCCAGTTCGGCGCCTACTTCTACAACACCACGGACGAGCACGGCGAGTCGTACCGCCTGTACACGCTCAGCGGCGCTCCCGCCGAAGAATTTGCGAAGCTCGGTATGCCACGCAACACGGCGCTCTTCGCGCCGACCTTTCGCGGCGAACGCGCCATCCGCATCGACGACGTGCGCAGCGATCCCCGCTACGGTCAGAACGCGCCGCACGGCGGTCTGCCCGACGGGCACCTGCCGGTGCGCAGCTACCTCGCGGTCCCCGTCGTGGCCCGCAGCGGAGAAGTCCTCGGCGGCCTGTTCTTCGGACATGGCGCCGCGGGCGTCTTCACGGAGCGGGCCGAACGGCTCGCGCTCGGCCTGGCCGCCCAAGCCGCGATCGCTTTGGAAAACGCCAGCCTCCATCAGCAGGCCCAACGCGAAATCGAGGAACGCAAGCGCATCGAGCAGAGCCTCCGCGAGAGCGAGCAGCGCTACCGCCAGCTCGTCCAGCGCCTGCCCGCCGCGGTGTACACCTGCGACGCGCTCGGGCGCATACGCCTCTTCAATGCGGCCGCGGTCAAACTCTGGGGACGCACGCCGCAGATCGGCGACGAATGGTGGTGCGGATCGTGGCGCATCTACCGCCCGGACGGAACCCCGCTGCCCCAGCACGAATGCCCCATGGCCGTCGCGCTCAAGGAAGGCCGGGCGATCCATGGCGAGGAAATCATCATCGAGCAGCCGGACGGCACGCGCCGCAATATCGTCGCACATCCGGAGCCGATCTTCGACGCCGCCGGCAGACTCGCGGGGGCGGTCAACATGCTCGTGGACGTCACCGAGGAGCACCGCGCCGACGAAACCAAGGCCCGCCTGGCCGCCATCGTCGAGTCATCCCAGGACGCGATCGTCAGCAAGACGCTGGACGGAATCATCACCTCGTGGAACGCCGGCGCCGAGGTGATCTTCGGCTACACCGCCGAGGAAGCCGTTGGCGAGCACATCACGCTGATCATCCCCGACGAGCGCCGCTCCGAGGAGGACGACATCATCCGCCGCCTGCGCAACGGCCAGCGCATCGAGCACTACGAAACACAGCGCGTCGGCAAGGGCGGCCGCCGCGTCGAGGTGTCCGTGAACATCTCCCCGCTGCGCGACGCCCACGGCGTAATCATCGGCGCCGCCAAGGTGGCCCGCGACATCACCGCGCAGAAGCGCTCCGCAGTGGAACTCACGGCGATCAAGGATGACCTCGCCGTGCAGGTGGAGGCGCTCAAGCGGCTGCACGAACTGTCCCTCAGCCTGGCGTCCTCGCTCGACCTGAACGCCAACCTCGCTGCCATTCTCAAGACCGCGATCGTGCTGCACACCGCGGACATGGGTTCGCTCTCCCTCGCCAATCCCGCTACCGGGAGCCTCGAAATCGCCCACACCATCGGGTTCGATCCCGGCGCATTCGGGCAACCGGAATGTCCGCCAGCCAGCGCCTGCGCTGCGGCGGCGGCAACCGGCCAGCGCGTCGTCGTCGAGGATTTCGAAACCGACGAGCGTTTCATGGCGTTCCGCGATACCGCCCGGTCGCTGGGCTTCCGCGCGGCGCACAGCACGCCGATCGTGGACCGGGCCGGCAACCTCCTCGGCGTGCTCGCCGTGCAGTTCCGCGCAAAACATCGCCCCACGGTCCGCGAAATGCAGTTCGCCGACATGTGCGCACGCTACGCCCACGGAACGATCGAGGCGGCGCGGCACCAGCAGGAGCTGCGCGCCAGCGAACAGCGCTTCCGCATCCTGGCGGATACGGCGCCGGCCATGCTCACGGTGCAGACCGCAGGGGCATGTACGTTACCTGGGTACAACTTCACCGGCCAGGAGGCAGCGCCCTGGGCACCGGGTGGCTCGCGCGTCCATCCCGACGATCGTGACGGCGTGACCGAGGTGTTCCGGACCGCGAACATCCAGCGCCAGCCGTTCTCGTTCGACTACCGCCTGCGCCGTTTCGACGGCGAGTACCGCTGGGCCATCGACGCCGGCCATCCGCGCTTCGACTCCGCCGGCGCCGTCCTCGGCTACATCGGCTCGGTGATCGACATTCACGACCGCAAGCAGGCGGAGGACGCGCTGCGCGACAGCGAAGAGAAATTCCGCAACATGGCGGACAACATGTCCCAGTTCGCGTGGATGACCGACGCCAACGGTTGGATTTTCTGGTACAACCGCCGCTGGTTCGAGTATACCGGCACCACGCTCGCGGATATGCAGGGCTGGGGCTGGACCAAGGTGCACCACCCCGACCACCTCGACCGGGTCGTCGCGAAGTTCTGCACCGCACTCCGCACCGGCGAGCCCTGGGAAGACACTTTCCCGCTGCGCGGCCGCGACGGCCAGTTCCGCTGGTTCCTCTCGCGGGCCATGCCCATCCGCGACGAGGAGGGGCAGATCATCCGCTGGTTCGGCACCAACACCGACATCACCGAACGCAAGGAGGCCGAGCAGCAACTGCGCTTTGTCATGGCCGAGCTGAACCACCGCGTGAAGAACACGCTCGCGACCATCGACGCGGTGGCCCACCAGACGATCCGGCACAGCGCCTCACTCGAGGAATTCCAGACCGCGTTCTCCCAGCGTCTCCGCGCCTTCGGTCAGGCCCACAGCCTCCTCACCCAGACCCACTGGGAGGGCGCGTCGCTCTACGACCTGATCCAGCGCGAACTCCGCGCGCGCTGCGGCCACGACGGCCAGATGGACATCCACGGCCCCATGGTGGTCCTGCGCCCCAAGGCCGCCCTGGCGCTGCACATGGTGATCCACGAACTGTGCACCAACGCCGCCAAGTACGGCGCGCTCTGCTCCGACGCGGGTAAAGTGAAAATCGAGTGGACCCTCAAACCCGGCCTGCGCCACGAGGAACTCCACCTCAATTGGTGCGAAAGCGGCGGCCCCCCCGTCAGCACCCCCACCAAGAGGGGCTTCGGCAGCCGCGTGCTGGAATCCACCATCGCTTACGAGCTCGAGGGCAAACTTGAACTCGAATTCAGACGCGCCGGCCTCGTTTGTGTGATAGTATTTCCTTTACGAGAGGAATCAGGGTACGGCCGCGCAGCCGCCGGCCCGGAAGGGAAAAGTCCAGGCCCCGACACGCGACACAACCATGCTTGACGGCGTACGCGTTCTCATCGTCGAAGATTGGTTACCGCTGGCCATCGAAGCGAAAGATCGGCTCGAAACCGCCGGTGCGCACGTGGTCGGACCCGTCGGCCGGCTCGCCCGCGCCCTCGAACTCGCCGAACAGGCCGAGTTCGACGTCGCCCTCCTCGACATCGACCTCAACGGCGAACGCGTATTCCCCGTCGCCAATATCCTCCAGGTCCGCGGAATCCCCTTCATCCTCATGACCGGCTTCGGCAGCTCCGGCCTGCCCGCCGACCTCAACGGCCACCGCGTCCTGGAAAAACCGTTCGACTACGACGAACTCGCCAGCCGCATCGCCTCCGTCGTCACCTGACCACCCCGTGCCTGACCGTCGCTTCAGATATCGCCACCCGTCACTCCGCCGCCGGCAACAACGCCAGTGTCAGCATCGTCATCGTCGAAACCCCGTACCGCACCGCGTCCTCCGTGTCCGCCCGGTAACGGCTCGAATGCAGCGACGGCAGCGGTTCCGCGCCCGGAGCCAGACTCGCCTGGTAGGTCTCCGGACTGATCGACCCCAGCCCGTACTGCAGGCCGGGCACGTTCAGCGCGCGGGCAAACTGGCCGAAGTCCTCGCCGCCCATCTCCGGCGGATCCTCCACGACGTGATCGTCGCCCAGCAGCTTGCGGAACACCCCGGCGGCCGCGAGCGTCAGCGCCGGATCGTTGTAGCACGCCGGCGTGAATGTCTCGTCGTCCACCACCACCGCCGGCGGCTTGGGACATCCAAACGATTTGCACACGTCGGTCGTGATCTGGCGGATCCCGTCGAGCAGTTGATGGCGCACCGCGTCCGTGTACGACCGCACCGTCAGTTGCAACTTGACCTCGTCCGGAATCACGTTGTGCTTCGCCCCGCCGTGGATCGATCCGACGGTCACGACAGCCGGCTCGATCGGATCGACCCGCCGGCTCACCAGCGTCTGCAACTGCGTGATGACGTACGCCGCGGTCACGATCGGATCGACCGTGGAATTGGGCCGCGCACCGTGGCCGCCGCGCCCGAAGATGGTGATGTCCACCGAGTCCACGTTGGCCGCCGACCACCCCGGGGTGTACGCCACCGTGCCCACCGGCAACTTGTGTGACACGTGCAACGACAGGCAGCAGTCGGGCCGCGGAAACCGCTCAAAGAGGCCGTCCTTGATCATCGCCCCCGCCCCCAGCCCCAGCTCCTCAGCCGGCTGGGCGATCATCACCACCGTTCCGTGCCACTGGTCGCGCAGCGCGCTCAACGCTTGCGCGGTCCCCAGCACCATCGTCGTGTGGATGTCGTGACCGCACGCGTGCATCACGCCCACGACCGCGCCATCCGGCTGGGTCACCCTCACCGCGCTCGCGTAGTCGAGGCCGGATTCCTCGACGACCGGCAGCGCATCCATGTCGCCGCGTACCAGCACCACCGGACCGTCACCGTTCCGCAGCACGCCGACCACCCCGTGGCCGCCGACGTCGGTCGTGACCTCGAGACCGGCATCGCGCAGCCCGCGCGCCACCAGCTCCGCCGTCTGCGTCTCGTGCAGGGACAGCTCGGGATGGGCGTGCACGTGCTTGCAGGTCTCGACCAGGCCCGCAAGATGCTGATCCAGCCACTGCGTCAGGGCGGCCTTCTGCTCGGGCCGGTAGACCGCCTGCACATCCTCCGCCCGCGCCGCTCCGCTCAATCCCCACACCAGTACCGCGATGGCGGCGATGTTCCGCATCATGCCCGCACTCCTGCCTGTAGAAATCCCAAATGTCCGCCGCGCCCGTTACGGCTGGCTGAAAGCCCGTTGAAAGACGGCTGCGTCGTCAAGGTCGACGTCCCGGTCCGCATCGGAGTCGCCGCGGTTGCAGATGTGCTGCGCCGAGTAGATCAGGTTCGGCCCCTTGAGACACTGCATGAAGTACCACGCGTCCGCGCCGTCCACGTCCCCGTCGTTGTCGAAGTCGCCCACCGACCGCACCGTGAGCGTCGCGGCGTCGCTGATCACGCTGTCGCACCGGTTGCTGACCACGCAGTCGTATTCGCCCTCCGCCGCGAGGTCGACGCCGAAAATCACCAGGTCCTTCGTGCCGGTCCCGTTGTACTGGCTGTCGTCCACGAGTTCCACGCCGTCGTGACGCCACCGGTAGAATACCTCCGTCGGCGTCGAGACGTCGACCGAAAACATGGCGGTGCCGCCGTGCTGCACCATCTGGTTCTGCGGCTGGAGCGAGAGCGGCGGCGGATCGCTGAACGGCGTGATCTCCTCGATCGTGAAATCCACCCAGAAGAACGCGTCGGCGGTGCCGATGCCGAAGTCGAGCGTCGTGGCGATCATCCCCGCCGGGTCCGCGAAGGTGCTCCACCACGGGCGATCGTTGGGATAGCCGTATTGGAAGCCCGACTGCGCGGGGGCGAAGTGATTGCCCCAGCTCTGAAACTCGCTGGCCATGGCGTTCAGCGAGCTGAAGCCCTGGCTGTCGTCCACGAAGAGAATGTCGCCGCGCAGCGTCGGCGGCATGCGGTTCTGCGCATAATGCTTGAGGAACAGGCGGTAGTCCGGATCGTGCGCCTTCACCCGGTTGTGCCAGGTCTGCGCTTCGACGTCGGTCACCGGCCGCCCGCTGGGATTCACCGTGGGGTTGAACCACTCCACGTCCACGCCGAACCCGATGACGCACGGATGGTGGCCGTACTTGCCGAGCA
This sequence comes from Phycisphaerales bacterium, assembly GCA_020639115.1. Taxonomy (GTDB): domain Bacteria; phylum Planctomycetota; class Phycisphaerae; order UBA1845; family UBA1845; genus JACKHG01. Next base: position 345,115 of record JACKHG010000003.1, on the reverse strand, counting down.
CGATGTCGATGAGGTCCTCGATGTTCGCGTCGCCCGGCTCGACCTGCAGCCAGACGTTGATCCCCGCCGCATCGAACGCCGTGAGGTACGCCTCGTTCTTGTCCGTCGCCGCAAAATTCATGTGCGGGTAGCTCTGCCCGGTCGGATTGGGAAAATTAAGGCCGATGTCACCGCCGCTCCAGTAGAGCGAGACGATCCAGATCAGCCCCGGGGCGGACGGGCCCGGCACCTTCGCGGTCATGCAGTTGGCGGTGTCGATGAAGAAATCGGGCTGGGGAAACGGTGAGAACGGGATGCTCGACACGCGCATGCCCGCCAGGCGCGTCGGCGGACCTGCGTCGGCCACCGCCCGAAACCGCACCGCGTCCGCCACGATCGTCTTGCCCGCCTGCGCGGCGCTGGCGAGCGTGACCCGCCCGCTCGTGCCGGCGGCGAAGCCGAACGTGCCCAGGTCCACCCACCTCGAGCCGTTGATCTGCTGATTCACCACCACGTTCGTGCTGCCCCCGGTGTGCTCGACGGTGTACAGCGCGTCGTTCGGCCGGCTCGTCCCCGTCGAGCGGTACCACACCGCCACGGCGTAGTCGCCCGCCGCCGGGATCACCGGCTGCCACGCCACGAAGCCGGCCGGATCACTCGTGCTCTTGTACGCGTAGTCCGCCGCCCACTGGCCGACATAATCCGGAAGTCCGGCGGTGGCCCAGGCGTCACCCGGCAGCACGGAAAACGTGCCCGCGGTGTTGTTCGCGTTGTCGTTGTCCACCACGATCACCTGCGCGTGGACCGCGGAGACCAGCCCCGCAACCACCAGCGCCGCGCCGAACCCCCACCCGCCGCAACAAATCGATTGAGTGCGCAAGACCGATAACTCCCTGGTCGAAAACCACGGTTCGAACGCCGGCTACCTCCGGCAAACATCCCATTCTACCGAACCGCCCCGCCCCGTTCGACCGCTTTCCTGGCCCGCGCAAGCCCGATCCGCCGACAAATCCAAACGCGTTCACGCCCGGCCAATGCAAAATGCAACACCAGGGTCGATTAGAAGTGACTAATCATGCGTCGGGAGCGCGGCGCGCCTGGCTATGCTTCAACCGGCACGATTCGGGCAAGTTTCGTGACGGCACAGTACGGCGTGCGTTACCATGGCCGCGCAGCACTTCTGGGTCATGGCGACCACATACCTCCGCCACGCAATCACCCGTCGCCTGGGAAAGAGCATTTCGAAGGAGCGACAAGCCATGAAGACCACCTCCCCATTAGCGCAACGTTGCCCCCGCGTCCTGTTCGCCGGAGTATGCGCCGTCTTCGTCACCGCAAGCGTCCAGGCGGCGGCCCCGCCGGCGCCGCGCGTCGTGGACACGCCGTACGTGATCCCCGCCTGTAACGACCTCGGCATGCACTGCATGAATTCGGATTTCTCCGAAATGATGGTGCTGCCGCCGTTCAACACGCTGCACGTCAGATCATCCGCCGCTCCGGCGAGAACCGGACATCATCACCAGTGGTGTCACCAGCGCATGCTCCATTCCCTGCAACACGCACGGCGCCGACAAGTCCAACTTCTGAACTACTGGCAGCCGATCTTCGGCCTGCCCGCCGCCTGATTTCGGGCTCGCCGGCTTGGCCTCAGCGGGCACGATGTCGCCGACTGGACACAATGATTGGAACGCGGTGGGCATTCCCTTGTGCCCATCGACGATACCGGCCGTGAAAACTCTACCCGCTGGCGACGCTGACGGTCCTTCCGGATCCACGGTCCAGGCCTGACGCAGGTCGTCGCCCGTCTCCACCGAGATGAGCGCCTTCATCTGCCACAACACCCCGGGATTTCCACGGCCACCGACATCCTCCGGGCGCACGACCGGCTCCACGGCACGACGCTCGAGCAGCAAAAGCCCGTGCTCTGCGCGTCGTGCCACGCCGACAACGCGCTCGGCCTGCCCGGCGAACCCGGCGTTTCAAATCTCTCCGCCGCGATGCACACCGCCCACGCGCCGCGCATGGGACCGGCGGGCAACCTCACCGAGGTCTGCTACGCCTGCCACCCCGGCGTCCGCACGCAGTGCCAGCGCGACGTCCACCTGGCCAACGGCATGACCTGCACCCAGTGCCACGGCAACATGGTCGCGGTGGGCAACCCGGCCCGCGAGCCCTGGGTCGATGAACCGCGCTGCGGCACCTGCCACGCGCGGCCCGGCTTCGAATTCGAACAACCCAATACCCTCTATCGCGACTCCGTCGGCCACAAGAACGTGCACTGCTACGCCTGCCACGGCAGCCCGCACGCCATCACGCCGACCGTCACGCCCCTCGACAACATCCAGGCGAACTACGTGCAGGGCCACCCCGGCACCATCGACACCTGCACCGTCTGCCACAGCGGCGGCCCCCCGGGGGGATTTTTCCACAAGCGCGACGACTGATCGACAGTCCCGCATGAACTACGACAGTGCCGCATGAACCAAATGTGGAAAAATCAACGACCCGAAAGCGAGGAACGCTCATGAAACCCAATCACGCATACCCGTTCGCTGCAACGTGTGTTACCGCCCTGCTGGCCCTCGCGCCGGCGCCCGCCGCGCGGGCGGCGCACCAGGTCATCGACCTCGGCACGCTCGACGGACTGACCAGCTACGGCACAGCCGTCAACAACAGCGGCGTCGCAGTGGGCGCCACGACCCGCGCCGACGCCTCCATCGACGGCTTCATCTGGAACGGCACGCAGACCGCCATCGACCCGCTGCCCGGCGATCCCCAGTGCCACGCGATGGACATCAACGACGCCGGCGACGTCGTCGCCATGTCCTTCGAGCACGGGGCGGCTGAAGTCCACGGCCTGCTCTGGCAGAACGGCGCGGTCACCAACCTCGGCAACATCTCTCCCCGCGGCCTCAACGCCGCGGACGTTGTCGTCGGCTCGCTCGTCACCAGCACCGCCGCCCTGCCCCACGTCGATCACGCCGCAATGTGGCAGTCCGGCACGATCACCGACCTGGGCACGCTCGGCGGCGACTTCAGCTTCGCAGCCGCGATCAACACCGCCGGCCAGATCGTCGGCCTCTCCTACCTGGCGGGCAACACGACGACCCGCGCCACGCTCTGGCAGAACGGAACCCCGCTCGACCTCGGCACGCTCGGCGGCAGCGCATCACAGGCCTACGATATCAGCGACAGCGGCCACGTGGCGGGCTACGCGCAGACGGCTGCGGGCGAAGTCCACCCCTGCCGCTTCGACGTCAGTCCGGCGGGCATTGTGAATGCCCGCATCGACCTCGGCGTGCTCGGCGGCGCCCACGGCGTCGCGTACGGCGTGAACGAGGCCGGCGACGTCGTCGGCACCTCGAACAACGCCGCGTTCCTCTGGCGCGGCGGCACCCTGACGGATCTGAACACGTACCTGCCGGCGGGCAGCAACTGGCACCTCGAGGCCGCGTGGTCGATCAACAACGACGGCACCATCGTCGGCACCGGCACGCGCCTGGGTTTCCAGCACGCGTTCATGATCCGCAACCAGGTGCCCGGCGACTGCGACGGTGATGGTGACGTGGATCTGGCGGACGCGGTGTGCTTCGTGGCGTGCCTCGCCGGCCCCAACGCAGCGCCGCCGGCGAACTGCAGCACGTTCGACTTCGACATCGACGGTGACGTGGACCTGCAGGACTTCGCGACGATCCAGAACCTGATCGCCGCACCGTAAGATCGCCCGCCCGGCGGGTTGCCGGGCGGGAAAATCAGATCTTCTCGATCAGCTTGGGCACCACGTCGAAGAGGTCCGCGACGATGCCCACGTCGGCGATCTTGAAGATCGGCGCCTCGGGGTCCTTGTTGATCGCGACGATCGTCTTCGCCCCGCGAATGCCCGCGGAGTGCTGCACCGCGCCGCTGATCCCGATCGCCAGGTACAGCTTCGGCGCGATCGCCTTGCCGGTCTGCCCCACCTGGAACTCGTTGGGCAGCCAGCCCGCATCGACCACCGCCCGCGTCGAGCCGATCGCCGCGCCCAGCTTGTCGGCGAGCGTGCCGATCGTCTCCAGGTAGTCCGCCGACTTGATCCCGCGACCCGCGCCCACCACGCGCTCCGCGACCGCCAGGTCCGGCCGGCCGCTCTCCGCCCGGCGCCGCTCGACGAACTTGACGCTGTCGTCATCGCCGCCCGGCGCAGCGAACGCCTTGACCGCACCCGCCGGCCCCTCCGCCGGCTCGCCCACCGCGGTCGGATCGACGGTCAGCACGTGGATCGGCGTGTGAATCCGCTCGGTGCGCAGGGCCATGCCGGAAAACACCGCGCGCTGGTACGCCACGCCGCCGCCCGCGTCGACGATCGCGCTGACCCCCTTGCACATCCCCGCGCCCAGCGCACCGGCGATCCGCGGAAAAATATCGCGCGAGGTCGTCGCCTCGCCGCCGATCACCGCGGTATACCCCTCGGCCTGCACCAGCCCCACCACGGCTGCACAGAACGAACCCGGCAGGTAATTCTCGAACCGCGGCGCATCGATCACATGCAGCGCGCCGGCCCCATACTTGTTCAGCCCAGCCGCGAGATCCGCCAGCCCGTGCCCGATCAGCACGATGTCAAACGACCCGCCGGTCTTCGCCGCCAGGTCCTGCGCAAACCGCACCGCCGCCCCGTTCGACGGCTTCAACTTCCCCAACTGCATTTCCGCAACAACCAGTATCTTCACCGCAAACCTCCCCGCAGCCGTGATGCGCGCTCAGCGCCAGATGACCAGTGACGAGCGACGACCGCAAGCCCCGCGCCGCCCCATTCATCATTCATCATTCCGCATTCATCATTCACCTTCACACCAGCTTCATTTCCTTGAGCACGCCGACCAGCTCGTCCGCGTCCTTCACCATCCGGCACTCCCCGCTCCGGCCGGCGGGCAGGGCAAAGCCCTCGACCGTCACCTGCGGGTCCGCGGCGATGCCCAGCTCGGAGAATTTGAAGCGCTCCAGCGGCGCCTTCTTGCTCTTGATCAGGTTCGGCAGCGTGGCGTAACGCGGCTCGTTCAGCCGCAGGTCGCAGGTGATCACCGCGGGCAGCTTCACGTCGAGCACCTCGACGCCCTCGTCCGTCTCGCGACCCACCTTCACGCGCGTGCGGTCCGCGTTGAACTCCATTTCCGAAACGAAGGTCGCCTGCGGCCAGCCCAGCATCCCCGCGAGGATCGAGCCCACCTGCGACGCGTCGTCGTCGGTCGCCTGCTTGCCCATCAGCACGAAGGCGGGCTGCTCCTGCTCCACCACGTGCTTGAGCGCCGCGGCGATCTGGTGCCACTCGAGCGCCTTGCCCTCCGGGTCGATCAGGATGGCCCGGTTCGCGCCCATCGCGATCGCCGAACGCACCTGGGCCATCTTGTCGTCGCCGGTGATCGAGACGATGCAGATGTCGTCCACGCCGACGTCCTTGAGCCGGATGGCCTGCTCGACGGCGATCAGGTCGAAGTAGTTCGCAACGTGGTTCACCTCGCCGGTCGGCTTGCCCTGCTGCGCCGCGATCCACGCCGCGGGCGGGGTGTTCGGATCAGCCACCGGCTTGACGGTCACGAGTACTTTCATCGCGCCTCCAGGTTAGAAAATGACGTTCCCTCAGGTGCAGGACCCGGAGTCTACCCCCACGTGCGGCGACGGGCAACGGGGCGTGGATGCGGGCGGCCCTGTGGCTGAGGCGAGGATGGGAGCACGACGGCACGATGGCACGACGGCATGACGGTAATGATGAATGATGAATGCGGAATGATGAATGGGGCGCGCCGGGGTCGAGGTTTGCGGCGGGCTGGGGTGCTGAGCGGTCGTGCGCGCCTGCGCCTACTGTGACCGGGCGGTGACGAGGTCTTGTTCTGCGGCCCACTGCGCGATGTCCTGCCGGTTGATGGCAGCCGCCATCAGGTCGGGGAACTTGTCGGGGGTGCACGCGAAGGATGGCACGCCCAGCGCGGCGAGCTGCGCAGCCAGGCCGTGGTCGAAGCTCGGCGCCCCCTCGTCGCTCAAGGCCAGCAGCGTGATGAACTGCACGCCCGCCCCCACCAGGTTAGCGGCCCGCTTGAGCAGCTCCTTCGCGACGCCCCCCTCGTACAGATCGCTGATCAGCACGAGGATCGTCTCGGTCGGCTGCGTGATCTGCGCTTGACAATACCCAACAGCGCGGTTGATGTCGGTGCCGCCCCCGAGCTGCGTCGAGAAGAGCACTTCGACGGGATCGTCGAGCTGCTCGGTCAGGTCCACGACCGCGGTGTCGAACACCACGAGCCGCGTCCGCACGGCTGGCAGCGACGCCATCACCGCGCCGAACACCCCCGAGTACACCACCGACGCCGCCATCGACCCGCTCTGGTCGATGCACAGGATGATATCGCGCAGCGACGAGCGCTTGCGTCCATACCCGATGCGCGTCACCGGAATGATCGTGCGGTACTCGGGCTGATAGTGCCTGAGGTTCGCCCGGATCGTCCGGTTCCAGTCGATCTCGTTGTGCCGCGGGCGGCGGTTGCGCGCCGACCGGTTGAGCGCCCCGAGCACCGCCTGCCGCGTGGGATTCGCCAGCTTCGCCAGCAGCTCATCGACCACGCGACGCACGATCAGCCGCGCCGTCTCCTTCGTCTTCGCCGGCATCACGCCGCGCAGCGACAGCAGCGTGGCCACCAGGTGCACGTCGGGCTCGACCGCCTCCAGCATCTCCGGTTCGAGCAGCATACGCTGCAGGTTCAACCGCTCCAGCGCGTCGCGCTGCATCACCCGCACCGTCGACGAGGGGAAGTACTTGCGGATATCCCCCAGCCAGCGCGGCACGTTCGGCGACGACGCCCCCAGGCCGGCGCCGCGCTGCTGGTCGTACAGCGCGCTCAGCGCCCGGTCCATCGCCGCGTCGTCCGCGCTCAGGCTCGCCCCGACGCCGTCCGCCTCTCCGGCGCCCAGGATCAACCGCCAGCGGCGCTGTCGTTCGTCCGCGCTCATGCCGGCTCCTCCGCCGCACCGAGAATCCTCGCCAGCATGGGCAAAACCCGCGCCGCCCGCTCGAAGTCGAACGCATCGGTCGCCACCGCTGCACCTACGCCCGCCGGCGCTCCGCGTTTCGCCCGCTCACCCATCTGCCGCCGCTCCGGCGCACTGAACGTCGCGAACGTACGCCGCAAAAGCGGAAGCACGGCTGTGAAGTGCTCGCCCGCCAGTCCCGTCACCCACGCATCGAGCAGGCTCCACAGCCCCTCGTCGTGCACGAGCAGCAGCCCGCTGCCCCGCAGAAAACCCTCAATCCAGCCAGCCGCCTGACCCGGATCGTTCGCCGTCGACAGCGCCAGGTGCAATCGTCGCTCCACGTCATCCCGCTCCCACGTACCCGCTTCGTGCAGCAACCGCACCGCCCGGCCAGCCACCAGCCCGTGCAAGCCGCCCTGCTGCGCGAGATGCCCCAACACCCCCAGCCACGCCTCACGCTGCGCCGCACGCTGCAGCAGGTTCACCGCATCGTGAACCGCAACGATGTGCCCGAACATCGCGTCAGCCGCTTCGTCGTTGAGCGACGCGCACGCGTTTGGCAGGCCCACGCAGATCCGTTCGATGAGCCCGTCGCTCACCGCCGCGATCATCTCCGTGTCCGCCTGGCGCACGTTGCCGTAGCGACCCGCCCGCGCCAACGCCGGCAACGCCGCCATCAACTCCACGACGTCACCACCCTGAGCGGCTGTGTCCTGGATCGCCGTCATCAACGCTTCCACGACCGCCGGCAGATCCGCGAGCAGCGCGTCGTCGAGCAGTCCGGTCAACTCCCGCAACGACGCCGTCGTGTGCACGCGCTCCAGCGTGCGCGCACCAGCCGCGTCCGCCACGGTGCTGCCCCACCGGCTGGCGTCGATGAGCTGCACGACGAACTCCGGATGCCACTGAACCCTCCAGAACTCGTGGAACGTCCCCTTCTTGCCGTGCTCCTCACGCTGCTCGCCCCAGGCGATATCCAGCAAACGCAAGCGGTGCAGCAACTGGCTGCGCTCCAGGTCGATCGGCTTGCGCAAATCCAAGTCGTAGTCCTTCTCGTCCGCCGAAACCGGCACCCGCAGACGCTTCTGCAGCCGCGCCAGATCCTCCTGCAGCGGTACGACCGGCGCCTCCTCCGGCACAGCCCCCAGCCGGTCCCCGATCACCAGCTTGCGGCGAATCAACTGCATCGGCGCCGCATTACCGAAACACATCACCGTGAGCACCGCCTCGTCGAGCTCCTCCAGCCCCGGCAGCGGCCGCCCACGCAACGCAGCCAGCGCCTCCGCCAGCCGCACCGCCTCGATGATGTGCGCGCTCGACGCATCCAGGTCCTTTTCCCGCATCAACCGCGCCGCCTGCGTGACCCAGTGCACCGGCGGACTCCCCGCACAACTCCACAGCAGGTCGTAATACGCCGGCGAATCCACACCCGCCCCATACCCCGATCTAAACGACAACCGATCGTACGACCACGGCGTCCAGGCCGCCGCCGTCTTGACCTTCGGCAACCCCTTCAGCAACGCCCGGTCCGCCGTAGCAGCCCCCTTCCGCTCCGGCTCAACCAGCGCCGGCGCGTGCCACGCCCCACACACCACCGCCAGACGCTCACATCCCTCCTTGAGCGCCGCGCGAACCGCCGTCCGCATGTACGCCTCGCGCCGCGACTCCAGCTCCGGCAACTCCGCCTCGCCCTCGCGCAGCGCCGCCATCGCATCGTTGATCGCGTCGAAGACCTGCGCGTGCCCGCCGCGCCGCGACTCCACCAGGTGATCCCACCAGCGCTCGCTGTCCGCAAAACCCGCAATCTCCGCCAGCCGCGCCAGCGGATCCAGCCGCAACGCCCGGGCAGCCCCCTCCACCGGAAGCTCGTCAGCCCCTGACTCTTCCGGCGATGCCGACTCCGGAGCCTCCACCGTCACCGCCGGCACCAACCGGTGCGCCTGCGGCAAATCCATAAACCGCACAGGAATACTTCGCGCCAACCCGTAGCGCAGCGCAACCCACTCCGGCGAAAACGTCGCAAACGGGTAAAACACCGCGCGCTGCGGAGCATCCGGCACATAAACCAAGAGCGCCACGGGCGGCTGCATCTCCTCATGCGCCGCCAGCGCAATCAACCCATCCGCATCCGGCGGCCCCTCAACCAGCAGCGCATCCGGCGCATACGCCTCCAGCGCGCCGAGCACACTCCGCGCCGACCCCGGCCCATGATGCCGAACCCCAAAAACAAAATGCCGCCGCGCCGTCACCACCACCAGCCAACCCTCAAAAACCTGCCATTCTCACTTTCTCACTTTCCCACTTTCTCACTTTCTCACTTTCTCACTTTCTCACATCTCCTTCCGGCATGCCCGGTACAGATCCGACCAGCCGTCACGCTCCTTCACCACCGTCTCGAGATACTCCTTCCACACCACCGCATCCTGCACCGGGTCTTTCACAATCGCGCCGGTCAGGCCCGACGCCACGTCGCCCGCCCGCAGCGTCCCGTCCCCGAAGTGCCCCGCCAGCGCCAGCCCGCTGCCCATCACGCTGATCGCCTCCGCCGTCGACATCGTCGCGGTCGGCGACTTCACCTTGGTTTTCCCGTCCGCGGTCTGCCCCTCGCGCAGCTCCCGGAAGATCGTCACCACCCGCCGAATCTCCTCGATCGGCGGCGCATCCCCCGGCAGCTCCAGCGCCCGGCCGATCGCCGCGACCCGCGTCTGCACGATCGTCACCTCCTCGTCCGCCGTCGCCGGCGTGGGCAGCACCACCGTGTTGAACCGCCGCCGCAATGCGCTCGACAGCTCGTTCACGCCGCGGTCGCGGTTGTTCGCAGTCGCGATCACGTTGAACCCCTTGACCGCCTGCACCTCCTCGTTGAGCTCCGGAATCGGCAGCGTTTTTTCCGAGAGAATCGTGATCAGCGTGTCCTGCACGTCGGCCGGGATGCGCGTGAGTTCCTCCACGCGCGCCACCTTGCCCGCCTGCATCGCCCGCATCACCGGACTCGGCACCAGCGCCTCGGCGCACGGCCCCTTCGCCAGCAGCAGCGCGTAGTTCCACCCGTAGCGGATCGCCTCCTCGGCCGTGCCCGCCGTGCCCTGCACCAGCAGCGTCGAATCCCCGCTCACCGCCGCCGCCAGGTGTTCGCTCACCCACGTCTTCGCCGTGCCCGGCACGCCCAGAAGCAGCAACGCCCGGTCCGTCGCGAGCGTCGACACCGCGATCTCGATGATGCGGCGATTGCCAATGTACTTCGGACTCACCACGAACCCGTTGGCCAGCTTCCCGCCCAGCAGGTACGTCGCGACCGCCCACGGCGACAAGCGCCAGCTCGGCGGCCGCGGCCGCTCGTCCTGGCCGGCGAGTGCCTCCAGCTCCTGGGCGAACTGCTGCTCGGCATGCTGCCGCAACACCGTCGTTTCGTTATCCTGGATCACCGGATAGCTCCTTGTGCATCGCCCGGCGCAGCGCCAGCGTCGCGGCCAGCGCGTTCACCATCTCGTCGTCACCCTTGTGCCAGTTCGCGGATTCCCGCGGCCATCCGTTCGCCGCGTCGTCCGCGAGCACCGGCGCCATGTACCGGCTGACCTCCTGCGCGACCGTCTTGCGCAGCGCGTGGTCGTACTGCGCCGGCGCCGTCCCGAAATGCCGCTGCAGCAACTTCAGCACCGCCCGCGAAAACGCCTCCGACCACGGGTGCCGCAGCGCTCCGAGCACGCCGCCCAGCGTCAACCCGCTCGCATCGGCCCGCTTGTGCGCCAACAGCTTCAGCAGCTCCGCTTCGCGGGCCCGTTCGTCCAGGCACGCCGCCAGACCCGCCAGCCGCTCATCTTCGAACGCGTCCGGCACCTCCAGCGCATACTTCAGCAGCGCCGCCGCCCAGTCGCCTGCCCCCTGCCGGGCCGCCGCCACGCTCCAGCCTCCCAGCAGCGCTTCCTTGAAATCCGAATCACGCGCACACCGGACGAACTGCTCGGGTTTGGCGCCGGTATCTTCCGCCAACGCAGCGAGCGAGGCGCCCGCCACAATCTGCGTAAGCGTATATGCCTTTTCACCCATGCCCTGATTCTTGCGCGCTTCGATCCCGTCGCGGGCCATCGCCTTGTCCACCGCGTCGGGCAGCGTCACGTCCAGCTCGAGCCGGCGCTCGCGGAGCAGGTTCTTGCGCCACGTCCACCGCAGGCATGCCCGAGCCCGCTCGGTCATCCGCACGCGGAACTGCGCCTCCGGCAGTTGCGCCAGCAGGTCCGCCGCCGCCGTGCGCACGGCCTTCCGCTTGTCGTCCAGCGCCGTCTCGAGAAAAACCTCATCCGCCGGTCCCAGCCCGATACGCAGGCACGCCACGATCGTCGCCCGCTCCTCCGGCCCCTCCTGCGCCCAAGTCCCTTCCACCAGCGCCCGGCCGGCTGCTGGATCGCGTCCACGCAACGCCTCCAGCGCCGCGAGCCGCTCGGCATGCAGACCCGTGCGCCACACCTCCGCCGGATCCTCGCCCGCCTCCAGGCTCCGCCACGCCGGGTTCAGCCCGGCGAGCCAGCGCCCGCGCTGCCCGACAACCGCGAGAACAACCTCCCGCGTCACCTCCGTCCCCTTGGCGACGCCGGCGTCGAGCAGCGCCGGCAGCAGTTCGTCCGGCGCGCGCACGCCGCGCCCGCGGGCCAGCGCACACCATTCCCCCAGCAGAAAACGGTACTCGTCGAGAATCTGCACGAGCTGCCGACCCGCCTGGCAACTGCACTCCGCAATCTCCGCATCCGCCGGCGCGGGCTCGTCCGCCACGGCACTGCGCCCCCCGCGCCGGCCCGCACCCGCGTACATCCCCAGAACAGCCGCCGCCCGCAGCATCTGCACCGGCGGCTCGGCATCGCCTAGTTTTCCCAACAGCGCACTCGGCGCCCCGCCCACCGCCGGCAGCACGCTCCCGAGCCGCTCCGTACCCAGCACCGCGCCGGCGGCCAAACGCTGCCACTCCGCCAGTGGACCGCCCGCCGCCATCACGCCACCCTCGCGATCTGGGCGCCCGCGTCCGTCTGCGCCACCGTGAACAGCCGCCCCTCCGTCGCCACGCTCATCGGCTGCAAGCGTGCGCCGTCCCACTCACCGAACACCTCCAGCGGCGCGCCCCCGCTGATCGCCAGCAACTGCCACCCGCACGCCGTCCGCTCGTCGAGTGCGACGCCGTCGCCCTCCGCATCCACGAGTTGCCACCCGCCTGCGTCGTCGCGCCGCGGCACGACGCCCCCGACGCGCAGCGGCCAACGCTCGATCCACGGCTGCTCCGCCAGCGCCCCGACGTACGCATCCCGCGCCGCCGCCACGCCCGGCGCCCGCAGACCCACCACACCGCTCGCCGCGTCCGTCCGCGTCGCGACGATGGCCCGCAGCGGCTGGGCACTTGGGAAATAAACCAGGCGGCCTTCGAACCGCGCGCCCGGCACGAACGCCATCTCGAACGGCTGGGCCCCCGCGGCGAACTGCAGGATCAGCGCCTCCCGGCCGGTCGCTTCACCCCACAACCAGGTGCGCTGCACGCGCAGCTTCTCCTCCCGCTCGATCCGCTGCCCCAGCACCGTCCACGCATCGGTCACCCCGGCCTGCGCCAGCAACTCCTCCTTCGGCGTCGGCCACCCGATGCACGTCCGCACATCCGCCTGCAGCGCTGCCGGCAGTGCGTCGATCCGGGCGTAGGCCTCGAGCAGCAGATGCAAACGGCCGGCTGCCGCGAGCATCCGCTCCTGCCAGCCCTCGCCGCTCGACGCGTTGTCTGCGAGATTGCGTACCCAGCGGGCCAGACCCGGCGCCTGCGCATCCACCATCCGCGCCGCGATATTCTCCCAGTAACGTACCGGCTGGGCCTGCGCCGCCCCCAGCCCCTGCCGCACGAGGTCCGCCAGCCAGAGCGCGAGTTCCTCGACGCCGCGGTGCACCTTGTCGGCCCGCTGCGCCGCCCGCTTGGCCCGCGCCTCGGGATCCGCCGGCGGCCGCTCCGCCGCCTTCGCGGCGCGCTGCTCGGTCCGCTGCGTGCGCCGCTCGAGCCAGTCGGTCACCCAATCGGGGGCGCCACCCGCCGTGAACGCGCCGGGCTGATCCGCGAAGATCAGCAGCAGACCGATGCCATGTTTGCAGGGGAATTTCCGGCTCGGGCAACTGCACTTGAACGCCGGTTCCGAAAGATCGATGCGGACCTGGTAGGGATTCTTGCCACTCCCTTGGATTTCTCCCCACAGGGCCTGGTCCGTGCAGCCCAGCGTCCGCCACGCAGCCGCCCGCGCCAGACCCTGCCCCGCCTTCGCGGAGCCGGCGTCGGGCGCCAGTTCCAGCACCTGCGCTCTGGACCATTGCGCGGACACAGCCACTCCCGGGAAGTCACCATCGAGTCGCTGGCCCGCACTATACCCCCGCGCCCCCCTCCGCGGCAATCCACATGCGGATTTCCGCCCATCGCGCCGTCAGCGCCCGCAGCGCCCCGCCAGAACCCTCCACGCCAGTGGGGGGCCATGCCGCACAAACGCGACCCAGCTACAGCATGTCCGGCCGCACTCAACGCCGCGTCTCCAGATTCCGGACCGTATCCCTTCGAACCCATCACACCCGTGGGGACCAAGCCATGAAGCGGCGCAAGTCGCTCCTCCAGACTCCAGACTCCCCGCCTCCGGACTCGCGCAGCGCCCCTACGCGCAGAGCAGGTGCGACCGGATCGCCGACTCGACCCGGTCACGATCGACCGGCTTGCCCAGCCGCGGCACCTGCGCGAACGCCGGCGGGAACCGCCGGTGCGCGTACGCCGTCAGAAACACGAACGGAATCCCCCGGGCCCGCAACTCCTCCGCCAGCGGAAAAACCTCCTCGCCCCCCAGGTTCACGTCCAGCAACGCCCCGTCCACCTCCGCCCCCAGCAGCCGCCGCGCCCGCGGAATCGACGGCGCCGGACCCACCACGTCCAGCCCGATCGATTTGACCGCGTCAGCCACCTCCAGTGCCACCAGCAGCGAGTCCTCGACCACGAGGATCCGTGGAGCGCCGGAAGCCGTATTGGAATTACCCTGGTGTGCCATGGTCCTCTGCCCCGCAGCAAAAATCGCGCAGCAGTCGCCGGAAAGCAGCCGTCGCCGGAAAACAGCAGTCGCCGGAATGAACCCAATCCAGACGGGGGTGTCGATGCGTGAGCAGGAAAACGCGATGCAGCCGCCGGCCTGCCCCCAGTCCCGTCGCCGGCCGCCCCACGCCGCCCGATGCCGCGGGTCTCCGCGGGTCTCCGCGGGTCGGAAACCCGCGTGCCCGCCGCATCCAGGCGGATTCTAGGGAGCACGATCGGAAAATCGCGGCTGTCGCGGTGAATTGCTTTACACACCGCCCCTGCGCCGCACCGCCTCCACCTCCACCCGGGTTCACACGATCGCGCCGCCGCCTCCCCGCCGCCCACGCCACGCCTGTCGGCGAATTCATACCGGCGCTGCGCGGCGCAGAAGGCGAAGTTTCCGACTGAGAAAACCCAGCGCGCGGGGGCAGACACCCCACGCCGGCATGAAGCACCGCTTTGGGCCACGCGACCACACTTGCACGATGCGGCGCGCGAGCCTACAGTGTGGGTAATTCGCGCAGTAGCGCACCCCTCGCAAAGCGTCCCCAGCGCCGTGCGGCGCCGACCGCTTAACGCGTAACCGAACGAGTGCTCGCGAGAATACCGGATGCGGTGGCGAGCACAGGGCCGGTACCAACGCGCCACTCCCTATCTCGGGATTTCCCCGCGAATGCAGGAAGCAGCGACCCGTTCGTTGCGCCCATCATGATCGACACCGCGCGCATCCTCATCGCCGAAGATCACCTCGTGCAGGCCGTCGCCTGCGCCGACTTCCTCCGCAGCCTGGGCTACACGGTCGTCGGCCCGGTCGCATCGCTGGCGCAGGCCCGCCGCATCCTCGCCGACGAACCGATCGACGCCGCCCTGCTCGACGTGTGGCTGCGCGACGGCGCGGCCTTTCCCCTCGCCGCGGACCTGGCGTCCCGGAACATCCCGCTGGTCTTCTGCACGGGCGTGAACGAGGATGGGCTTTTCCCTGATGCGTGGCGGACGACCCCGCGCGTCGAGAAGCCCTACGACCTCGCCGACCTCGACCAACGCGTCCGCGCCCTGCTCGCCGACCGGCGAACGCCGGCAGACCGGAGTGGGGCAGACCGGAGTCCGGAGTCCGGAGTCCGCAGGGGTGGCTCACGCCGAGACGCCGAGAGGTGACATTCGAGATTCCGGCGCCGCGCCGCGGCTGGCCCCCCACCCGCGTGGGGGGTTCTGATCAAACGCCGCCGTTCTCCGCGTTCTCCGCGTCTCTGCGGTTAATTCCAATTCCGAGCCGCGCGCATTGCTCAAGAGCAGTGGCACACGAACGTCCCGAGTCACCGACACTGCTCAAGAGCAGTGGCACACGTTCGTGTTCTCGGACCTCCCCCCACGGTGGGAATCGCTGCGCCGCCGCGATGCCCCTCATGCCGCACGCGGATTCGTATTGTACGCTTGAACCCGAACGCACAACCTCGCGAAAACCAGCAGCGCATCACCGATAACCCGCGCCCAGCCGTACGCTGCGCGCTTAGAGCGTTCGCAATCCACGTGTAGCGTCAAGCCCCCCTGAGTCCGCGTAATAAACAGGGGCTGATCCGCTACAGATGGATAGAGCTTGCTCTAGCCCCCAGCCGGTGGCCTGACGCCGTTGGCTGATAGCTGAAAGCTGATAGCTGACAGCTCCAAGCAACCGCTTCTTCCGGAGCCCTACCCATGGACAAATGGCAGCGCGCCTTCGCCGGCAAACTCGAGTCCGTCCGCATGCACTGGCAGGAACGCTTCGAACGCATCGCCGAGGACGAGGTCGGCCCCGTGTTCGGCGAGATGGACGCCTTCACCACCGCCCGCGGCTTCGCCGTCACCTCGCCCAACTGTGACGCCGGCGCGCGGCTCTACCGCTTCGGCCTGACGGAAAACGCCTACCTCATGCTCTACTTCCGCCTCCACGGCTTCGAGGCCATCGAGGCCCAGGCCGAACTCGTCGTGCCCGGCGCCAACCCGGAGGAGTTCCTCATCAACCGCACCCACCTCGCCGACGTCAACGCCGCGTGGGTCCAGGAACAGTTCCACGTCGCCCTCGACCGCTTCGTGGACGCCTTCGACGCCGCCAGCCGCAAACAGCAGGCGGCTGAACACGCGCAGTAGGCGCGTCGTCGCGGTATCACGCGCCCGGTCAGCGGCATACTCGGCCGCGCGGACCCCCCAAACACCGGCGCAGCTTGACGCGCGCCCCGCCGCGCGCTTCAATGCGCCCGCCATGGCCGTCGAATCCCATGCCTTCGAGGTGTCCACGCGCGGCGACAGCCACGTCATCGATCTGTCCGCGCAGCTCGAACGCTGCCTCGCCGACGCCCGCATCCGCGCCGGAACCGCGACCGTCTTCGTCGTCGGCTCCACCGCGGGCATCACCACCACCGAGTCCGAGCCCGGCCTCGTCAACCACGACCTCGCCGCGTTCTTCGAGAAGATCGCCCCGGCTGACGGCCACTACCGCCACGAGCAGACCTGGCACGACGACAACGGCCATGCGCACGTGCGCGCGTCGCTGCTCGGCCCGAGCGTGACCATCCCGCTCGTCGACGGCCGCCTCACCCTCGGCACCTGGCAGCAGGTCGTGCTCATCGACTTCGACACCCGCCCGCGCACCCGGCGCATCATCGTCCAGCTCGTCGGCGAGTAACGCGCAGGCGCCAGGCGCATCACCACGACTGCCCTTGGGGGTACACCGCCCGGCGGTCGATCTCGGCCCAGGAGTACGTCTTGCCGCCGCGCACCCGGCTGCCGTCGCGCACCAGCAGAAAGACATCCCCTCCGTCCAGCGGGTAACGCCGCACGCGGTAGTGCGCCCGGATCACCGGATCGTCGTAGTACTTCGGCCCGCCGGCACTGATGAGGTCCGGCTTGTAGTGATTCAGGCTCCAGGCGAAGTCGTACTTGTTGTGCCCGGCCCGGATGCCCAGCTTCGCCGGCAGGTGGGCGATGTGCGGGTCGCACTTGCCCAGCAGGTCCACGCAGGTGCGGCCCGTGAAATACGGAACCGTGCCGGCGAAGCCGACCGCCACCGTCGTGTCCGGATCGGTGTAGCGATTGATGATGATCGCGTGCGCCACGTTCGCACTGTTGCCCTGCTCCACCGACTGCGGGGGAACCAGCAGCAGCGCATGCGGCAGGCTTACCGCGTTGAACGCCACTACGATCGCCGCCGCGCCCACGCGGATCGGCCAGGTCCGCCGCGTGAGCCAGCCCGCCTGCACCACCAGCCGCGCCAGTCGCGTCAGCCCGTACGCCCCCATCACCGCCAGCGCCGGCACGAACGGCACCACGAACCGGTCCCGCGGCAGATGATCCCCGCCCACGTAGATCTGGTACGCGATCGCCAGCAGCGGCAACAGCAACAGCAGCGCGAACCGCGGCTGACGAATTCCCCGCACCCCCGCGAGCGCCAGCAGCACCAGCGGCCCCAACGACACCACCGTCACCGGCAGATCGTGCAGCGCCACCCGCAACCGGTCCCACCACGGCCAGCCGGTCAGCTTGAGCACGTAGGTGTTCGGCACCAGCGCCCCGTAGTACGACCACCGCCACCCGACGTAACCCGCCACCAGGAGTAATCCCAGCGCCGCACCGAGTACCGGCTGCCAGCGCCGCCGGCGAACTCCCAGCACCTCGACCGCGCCCGCGAACAACCCGAAGACAAGTGCTTCGGGACGCACCAGCACCATCGGACCGATCCACGCGGTGGACCACACCGTCCCCGTCCGCCGCGTGATCGCCCGCATCACCGCCGCCAGTCCGAAGGTCATCACCGCAGCCGCCAGCCCGGTCTCCATCCCCAGCAGCGTCAGGTTGTTCAGGTTGTAGTAGACCAGCACCCACAGCGCCGCCATCAGCCCGACCACGTCAGGCATGCGACTCGCCCGCGCCAGCCGCAGCGCGCCGAGCGCCGTCAGCCAGATGATCGGAATCCCCAGGCACTGCACGACGAGACACCTGCGCACCGGGTCCTCCACCACCCAGGCGACCCCCGCCAGCAGCAGCGTCCACGCCGGCGACGTGAACCCCTCCACGTGCGGACCGCCGGCGTTCCACACCAGCCCGTGCCCCTCCGCCAAGTTCCGCGCGTACTGCAGCGTGATCATCGCGTCGTCGTACAGGCAGAAGTACCGCTTCCCCTCGATCACGAAGCTGGTCCGCGCGATCATGGCGCCCGCGTACACCCCGTGCGCCGCGAGCAACCCCACCATCCACCACTTCGTTCGCCGGTTCCTTACCACCCTGTCTCCTCACACCGCACGCCCGTCCGGGCGGTCAGCCGGACAGCACGCCGCATGGACGACCCGCCGCACTACCAGCCCAAGCCCAGGGCGCGCCAGCATAACTGACGCCCCGCCTCTCACCAGATCGGTCCTCCGCCGCTTCGAGCCGTGCCCGATCCGCAACTTCTGCCGCTGACCACCCTCGCGTTTGACTTGCCGCAGATGTGTTGTATTCTAATATCCGGATTTACGGATATATGCTCGCGGAACCCGACAACCTGCTCAAGGCACTCGCCGACCCCACCCGTCGGCGCATACTGCAAGTCCTTGCAGCATCCGAACTTGGCGTCAATGACCTCGTGACCGTGCTCCACCTGCCCCAGTCCACCGTCTCCCGCCAGCTCAAGACGCTCCGCGACGCTGGGCTCGTCGATGCCCGCCACGAGCGAACTTCTGCGACCTACTTTCCCCTGCTCGGGGCCAATGGCGACGCCCACGGCCTCCGCGACCACCTGCTCCACTGGCTGCGCGACCAGGAGCTGCCCGCACCGCTCCGCATGCGCCTCCGGCAGGTGCTGCGTTCGCGGCAGACCGAGAACGACGCCTACTTTGCTCGGGTCGCGAACCACTGGGACCGCATGCGCACCGACTTCTTCGGCCCCTCCTTCCACCTCGAGGCCCTCACCGCCCTGCTGCCCTCGACCTGGACCGTGGCCGATATGGGTACTGGGACCGGTTACCTGCTGCCGCAACTGGCAGCCGCCTTTACGCACGTGCACGCGGTCGACCCCGTGGCGGAGATGCTGGAGGCGGCCCGTTCGCGGGTGGCCCTGGCAGGCCTGACCAACGTGGAGTTTCACGCAGGCACCGCCAGTGCGGTGCCGCTGCCGGGCGAAGCGCTCGACCTGTGCGTCGCGTCGCTCGTGCTGCACCACGAGCCCGAGCCAGCCCAGGCGCTCTGCGAGCTGCATCGCGTGCTGCGCCGCGGCGGCCGGCTGCTGATCATCGAGCAGTCCGCCCACCACGAGCAGGCCTTCCACGATCTGATGCAGGATCGCTGGTGGGGTTTTGAGATGGACGCACTCGCCGCGGACGTGACGTCAGCCGGCTTCATCGACGTGCGCTGGCGGATGCTGGCCACCGCAGAGCCCGCCAACGCTTCAGCACCGCAGGCGCCGCAGCTCTTCGTGATGACCGCGACACGGCCGGCTGACGAGACCCTGAACGGCGCGCAACACGGGCGCTACCGCCGCTCCGCCGACGACGACGGATGGCGGCAATACTGATACACTGACCCGAATATTCGAACGGAAACGAACGGGCAAAACCACTCGATTGGGAGCATGAACATGACCGTAGCCATGGAAGAATTCAAGGTAGCCGACCTGTCGCAGGCGGATTTCGGCCGCCGGGAGATCGAACTCGCCGAAAAGGAAATGCCCGGCCTGATGGCCATCCGCCGCGAGTACGCCGCGAAGAAGCCCCTCACCGGCGCCCGCATCACCGGCTCGCTGCACATGACCATCCAGACGGCTGTCCTCATCGAGACGCTCGTCGAGCTCGGCGCCGAGGTGCGCTGGTGCAGTTGCAACATCTTCAGCACGCAGGATCACGCAGCCGCTGCCATCGCCAAGGCCGGCGTGCCCGTTTTCGCCTGGAAGGGTGAGACGCTCGCCGAATACTGGTGGTGCACGCGTCAGGCGCTCGCGTGGCCCGATGGCGACGGCCCCAACATGCTGCTCGACGACGGTGGTGACGCCACGCTGATGGTGGTCAAGGGCGCGGAGTTCGAGAAGGCCGGCGCCGTGCCGAGCCCGACCGCCGACGACCCCGAGGACTGGGTGGAGCTGCTCAAGGCGCTGGCGACGGCGTTCGACGAGGACCCGCAGCAGTGGACCAAGGCCGGCCAGCGCATCAAGGGCGTGACTGAGGAAACCACTACGGGCGTCCACCGCTTGTACCAGATGGCCGAGCGCGGCGCGCTGCCCTTCGCGGCGATCAACGTCAACGACAGCGTCACCAAGAGTAAGTTCGACAACGTCTACGGCTGCCGGCACTCGCTGGTCGACGCCATCATGCGCGCCACCGACGTGATGCTCAGCGGCAAGGTCGCGGTGGTCTGCGGCTACGGCGACGTCGGCAAGGGCTCTTCCCAATCGCTGACCGGCCAGGGCGTCCGCGTGAAGGTGACGGAGATCGACCCGATCTGCGCGTTGCAGGCGTGCATGGCGGGCCTGGAGGTGGTCACGCTCGACGACGTCGTCGCCAAGGCCGACATCTTCGTGACCACAACGGGCAACCGTGACATCATCACCGCCGAGCACATGAAGAAGATGAAGGACTGCGCCATCGTGTGCAACATCGGCCACTTCGACAACGAGATCGACATCGCCGGGCTGGCGAAGATCCCGGGCATCAAGAAGATCGAGATCAAGCCGCAGGTGCACCAGTGGGTTTTCCCGGACGGGCACTGCGTGATCGTGCTGGCTGAAGGCCGCCTGGTGAACCTCGGCTGCGCCACCGGCCACCCCAGCTTCGTGATGAGCAACAGCTTCAGCAACCAGGTGATCGCGCAGATCGAGCTCTTCCAGAACACCGGCAACTACGAGCACAAGGTGTACACGCTGCCCAAGCACCTGGACGAGAAGGTGGCCCGCCTGCACCTCGACAAGCTCGGCGCGAAGCTCACCAAGCTCAGCCCGAAGCAGGCCGAGTACATCGGCGTCCCGGTCGACGGCCCGTACAAGCCCGACCACTACCGGTACTAGGCGGGCACGGGCACAGCCCGATCCGAGCCGCAAGCGCCAGCGAGCGGGCTGAGTTGCGGCCCACACGATCCGCTGACCACACCAAAGAGGGCCCGGCGCCAACACGCCGGGCCCTCGTTCCATGTCCAGCGATGCGACGTTCCGCACGCAGCACTCGTCACAATTTACGTATGCCCTACCGGCGCATCCCAAGTGAGGCCGTGATTATCCGATACTTGAATTGCGTCGACACAGATGATCTGATCAAGCGTCTTGGCCCAGACCCGAACCGCGCGGCCGGTATCCACGAGCGGCGGCGGGTAATCCCAATTGCCGGCTCTGAATGCCGCGCTGCTTATCATTCGCAGCACGACCCCGTGCAACACGTCGGCTCTCCCGCCCAGCGCGTGAGATGGAAGCGCCATGAAATCGCGGGCCTGACCTCGGAAGACAACACGCCGTGATGGTGCCATGAGTGCGCCTTGTAGTCCCTGTTCATCTGGGATGCAACGAGCCGCTACGACGAAAACTGTCTAAGCGTCATGTAAACCATTACGACAGCACAGGTTAGGCCTGATCTTCGTCGTCACCCCGAGCCCAGAAAATTGCCTTATAAGATAACATGTGCTATACTGTGTTGACATATAAGGCAACTATCAGGATGCGAAGAGTTGAGCACAAAGACGAACGGACATCGCCGCCCAGCGAAATCGGGTTCGAAGCGAATCGCTGACGAACTTAACGAACTGGTCTCCATCCATGTAGCGCGCTGCACACAGGATGCCCTCCGGCTATTGGAAAGACGCGGCTTCCTTGCGCACGGCGTTGGCGAGATGTTGGACATCGACGATGGGAAAGCGTTTGAACCTGATGACACTTGCGATGCAATCCCCGCCTCGCTACGTGGCGTGCTCGCAGCCGCGAACCAACCCGACGCGCCATCCATGTCTGAAGCCGAAGCGCGATCCCGCGTCGCCGGCAACCGCCTTCGCGCGGCCTTGGAACGCCGCAAACTGAGTCAGGCCGATCTCGCCCGCCTGCTGGGAAAGTCGCCCGCATTTGTCTCCCGGGTTCTGCAGAATCCGGAGAAATGCCGTATCACCACCCTGCGTCGATTCGCGGACGCCTTGGGCGCGGACCTGGCCGACATCCTCGCGTCGCCGATCTGAACCTCCGGCAAGTACGGGTACTC
This sequence comes from Phycisphaerales bacterium, assembly GCA_020639115.1. Lineage (GTDB taxonomy): Bacteria > Planctomycetota > Phycisphaerae > UBA1845 > UBA1845 > JACKHG01. Next base: position 322,897 of record JACKHG010000003.1, on the reverse strand, counting down.
CCTAGCGTCCGCCGTATTCGCTCCGCTCGCTTATCTTCGCGATGGCTTCGGATGCCGCCTGCCCGATTTCAGCGTCGGAGTCGGTCGCAAACTCGCGCAAGGACGCAATGGCCGAGGCGGCCAGTGATCCCAGGGAGCCCAGCGCGTCTGCCGCCAACCCGTAGTCTCTGGGGCGCTTGAGCATTGCACACAGCACCGCAACAGCCGGCTCGGCATACCGGCCCAGCTTCGGCAACGCGGCGCTCGCCGCCGCACGGACACCAAACGATTCATCGTTGAGTGCGCGTATGACCATGGGTGCGACGACCTCCATGGGCTGCCCCGCCGCCGGCGAGACGCGCAGCGCCGCAGCACGCAGCGCCGCCGGCTGGCTCGAATCGTTGCAGCACCGCTCCACGGTAGGCCAGAGTTGGGGAAGCGCCACGGGGGAATCTGCCAGGGCCGCCAGCGCCGCCGCGCGCACGTTGGAATCCTCCGACTCGTCCACGGCGACCGCGACCAGTGTCTCCCGCGCCTCCGCCGATTTTCGTCCGCACACCCCCAGCGCGGTGGCGGCGTCACACCGCTCGAAGCGCGCGTCCAGTGACCGGTTAACCACCATTCCACAAAGCCCGGGTACCGCTACGTCCGCGTTTGAGAACTCAGACATCAGGAACCTCACGGCCAAATCCCGCAACTGCCAGTCGTCGCCATCCAGCCAGGCTGCGACGATCGGCATCGCCGGCGCTCCGTGCTCTTTCAGTTCGATGAACACCCCCACCGCGGACTGCCGAAGGTCTGGATTATCCAGGCAGGTCAGCAATGTGGGGATCGCGTCGATCACACTTTCGGGCGCTCTGCGAGCGATGTATTGCAGTGCATAAAGCGCAGCCGCACGAATCGAAGTCTGCTCTTGTGGATCGCCGGCAGCGTCGGCGAATTCAAGCGCCATGCCCCGTGCGTGATCCATCATCCGTCCGATGCACATGGCCGCCTGCTCCCGATGGCATGAGCCCGGCGTCCTCCACAGCGGTGTCATGGCCGCAATCACCTGGTCGGCGTATTGAAAACTGAAATCCAGCGCCTCGGCGGCCTGGACGCGAACCAGCAAATGCACATCCTCAAGCAGCGGCGCAATCGCGTCCGCGACTCTCGCCGGGACCGGGCAACTGCTCCCCAAGGCCAAAAGGGCCGTGTATCGAATGGCGGGCGCCGCGGATTCGAGAAGACCGATCAACGTATCGACCTCCTCGCGCGTGGCCCACGAAATCCCCGGCAGCGCCTCTCCTGCGGCAACGCGCACGTGTTCCGCTTCGCCCTCGTTGGCGAACACTCGCAGTAGCCCCGGCCGCACCGCTTCGGCCCATCCCTTCGGACCGAGCGCATTGCGCCACTGTGCCTCCCGCAGCAGATCGGCAGCATTCTTCCGCACCACCGGCTGCTCGTCCTCCAGCGCCTCCAGCAGCGCAGCGACAACATCGGCGCGCACCTTCTGCACCTTCGTGAGCGCATCCTCGATATCCAGCTCGTCGTCCGCCAGGCTGTCCGTCAGTCGACGAATCGCAAGTTGCCGGTGTTCCCGCACTCGATGTCGGTCGCGTCGTGCCATGGTTGGCTGTTCTCCATCGGCTGTGCTGCCGATTATCGCCAGCGACATGGGAGCAGGCGATAACCAACTATAGCCGGCGGACCAGCTCCACGTACAGAAGCCTCCGGCCCCGGCTGTTGAGCAATTACCATACCGCGAGGTATGATTGGGGTCGGTCGCGCTGGCCGTCAGGTCAGAACACGGCCCGATCTGCGGTTGGCAGCGCTCCTGCCTGCAGCGCAGAACCGGTCAGAGGATCGCCACGCCATGAGCATGTCGCCCGAGATGGCCGTACGCATGGGTTACTTCCGCCTCCGCGTGCGCACCCACGAGTGGGCTGAACGGCAGCGCGTCTCGCTCCTCGACGTGGACGGCATCGGCAAGGCGTATCTGCGCATGCTCTATGCGTGCGACCTCTCCACCGCCGATCGGATCATGGCGACACCCACCGGCGAGATCGTGGCCCGCCTCAGCCACTACCCGAACTTCCCGCAGACGCCGGACAAGGCGCAACGAACCGTTCTCGCCTGGAAACGTCACCTCGTCGAACTCTGGCGTGCCCACGTCGGGGAAACGCTCCCCGAGTCGTGGCAGATCGACGCGTAGGCGGCGCGACCCCGTCACTGCGCCCTGGTGTATTTACCCCATGCCAATCTGCACCTCCGTGCATCCCTTGCGTGCTGAGCACTGCGTCAACGGGCTCCCCTGCAAGTCGAAACGCGAGAAGTACAGTATCGACGGACTCGCCAGAGGTGGCAAAAAACCGCTCCGGCGGAGTTGTTGCTCTTTAGATTACAACCGCACTGGACGATCCCCTCTGAGTTGACGAATTTCCGTTCTCTCGAGGAGCCAACGCTATGTTTCGACATGCTGGATTGGGAAAGAAGATCGGTTTTGGCTTTGCGATCGTCCTATCCGCATTGATCGTCGTTGTTGTCGTCGGCGCGATGCGCCTGCACAGCGGAAGCGTTGCCATCGATGACGTTGCCACAGTGCACGTGAAACTGCTCTTGGCCGCGGATGCCATCGATGCCGCGGCGACGGAGCAGGAACTGGCGGCCACGCTGACCGCCATTCACATTCCGGAACGCGAGGAACTGATCGGGAAATTCGACGAACTGATGACGACCGTCGACGAGAACGTCGCCGCGGCCCACGACATCATCGGAACCGACGAGGAACTCGTCAAACGGGGCTGGAAGCAGCAGATCGATGCGATAGCCGAGCTGCACGATGCCTTCGTCGCCAAGGGCCGCGACCTGATCAAGGCCACGGCCACCAGCGATCGCAACGCCATCGAGGAAGCGGGTGACACCGTTCGCGCAGCGTCCGCGCAGTTGATGGAACGGATCGACGCGTTTCTCGCGGAGAACGAGGAGGAAATGACGCGCGTGGTCACGACCGCCCGCACCGATGCCCACAGCGCCACCACGCTGCTCGTCGGTGTGGGTGCCGGCGCAGTGGTCCTCGGTGTGCTGCTGGCGCTGTTCATCACGCGTTCCATTACGAAACCGATCAAGCGCATCGTGGCCGACCTGTCCGAAGGCGCCAACCAGTTGGACTCTGCGTCACAGCAGGTATCCCAATCGAGCCAGCAGCTCGCCGGCGCCTCCTCGGAGCAGGCCGCCTCGCTCGAGGAGGTCAGTTCCGCCCTGCAGGACATCACCACGAGCACGCGCAGCGGCGCCGAGAATGCGGGCAAAGTCAGCGAGCGGGCCAGCGCATCCGGCGCCTTGGTCCGCGCCGCCGATACCGACATGGCCGAGACTGCCGGCGCCATGCAGGAAATCTCCGACGCCAGCGCCCAGATCAGCAAGATCCTCAAGGCGATCGAGGATATCGCCTTCCAGACCAATCTGCTCGCGCTGAATGCAGCCGTCGAGGCGGCCCGCGCCGGCGAGCACGGCAAGGGCTTCGCCGTTGTCGCCGAAGAGGTACGGGCACTCGCTCAGCGCGCCGCCGACGCCGCCCGCGAAACCGGCGAACTCGTCGGCCTGACCGTCTCGCGCGTCGAAAAAGGCGTCGCCCAGAGCCACAAGAGCGCTGACAACTTCTCCAGCATCGGCGCCAACATCCAGGAGATGATTGCGCTGATCCAGACCATCGCGTCCGTATCCGATCAGCAGGCCCACGGCGTCGCATCGATCAGCTCTTCCGTGGAGCAGATGAACGCCGTCACGCAGGAAACCGCGGCCGGAGCAGAAGAGGCGGCCTCTGCGGCGGAGGAACTCTCGGCGCAGTCGCAGGTCGTGCGCACCACGGTGGCGACGCTCACATCGCTCATCCAAGGGGGGCCCGCGCTCCACACGACGTAGACCGACGCGCACCATTCGGCGTAGCAGCCACCGGCTCCGCGCGTGCGCTCACGCCACGCGCGGCGCCTGCCCGAACCGTTACGCTCCGTTCATGAGCGTTATGTCATCGTGCCGCCTGATCCCGTTCAGGATCGTGCCGACCGCGTATTTCTGCTGCAAAAACACGCTCGGCGGCACGCGGAATTGAATAAGACCGCATGTGCGGCGCAAGGCGCGCCTGCGATTCGCGCTTGAGCGATTCGCCCCGTTCGCTACGCTTCCGCCGATGCTGGTGAAACGCAACACACCAGCCGGATTCGGGAGCAGGTGATGTCCTTCCGCAAGCTGCGCATTCGACTGATTCAGCTCGCGTTCGTGCCCGTCGCGTTCCTCGTCGTGTTCGTGCGCCCGAACTGGGGCGTCGAATCCCCGGTGGCCTACGTGATGGAACTCGCCGGCTACGCGTTCCTCCTCGCGGGCCTGGGCATCCGCGTCTGGTCCATCCTCTACATCGGCGGACGCAAGTCGCAGGGGATCGTCAGCGACGGCCCCTATTCCCTCTGCCGCAACCCGCTCTACGTCGGCACCATGCTGCTGGCCGTCGGCGTGGGCCTGTGCTTCGAGAACGTGCTCGTCCTGGTGGCGGCTGTCGCCATCCTCCTGCCCATCCACTACCTCGCGGCGCGCCTGGAGGAGAACAACCTCGCCCTCCGGTTTCCCGCGGAGTACGCCGCCTACGCCGCCACGACGCCGCGCTTCTGGCCGCGCTGGCGCGGTTACCGCAGCCCGGCCACGGTGGCTGTCTCCACCCGCGCCATCCGCCGCGTGATGATCGATACCGTCGCCGTCTTGATGATTCCCCAGATCGAGGACCTGCTCGAGATGCTGCACGACCATCACGTCGTGCACGTGCTGTGGCATTTCCCCTGACGCTGTAGGGCGACAGCGCCTCGTCGCCCGCGCACGACGCGACCTGCCGGCAATGCATGCGGTGTATGGTCGCGCAGGGATATTCAGTTCTTGGGTGGGGTGAGTTCCTCGACGCCCGGCAGGTCGTCGAGCGACCCCAGACCGAAGATCTCCAGAAAACGGCTGGTCGTACCGTACAGCAGCGGGCGACCGATCTCCTCTGCCCGGCCGACGATCTTGACCATGTTCATCTCGCGCAGGCGGTTGATCACCTCGCCGCAGGCCACGCCGCGGATCGCCTCCACATCCGCCCGCAGGATCGGCTGCTTGTACGCCACGATCGCCAGCGTCTCCATCGCCGCGGGGCTCAGCTTCGTCTCCTCGCGGATCTTGAGCACCTGCCGCAGCCAGTTGTTGTACGCCGGCACGGTGAGCATCTGGTAGCCCTTGGCGATCTCCTCGATGCGGAACGCCCGGCCCGTCGCGGCGTACTGGTCGTTCAGCGTCGCGATGTGCTTCTTCACGTCGCCCGCGTTGCCCACGCCCAGGATCTGCGCGATCTTCTTCGCCGACAGCGGCGTGTCCGTCGCAAACAGGATCGCCTCGACGATCGACTCCGTGGTCACCTCGACGGGCGGCCCCTCCGACCCTTCGGCTGCGTTCACCGGCTCGGCGCCAGCCTCCGCCCGAGCGTCGTCGTCGATGTCGTCATCGACGTCGTCGTCCACATCCGGATCGGGCCCGGCATCCTGCACAGCCTCTTCCGCTTCGACCTCGTCGGCGATGCCGGCTGCGTCAGCATCTGTCTCGTCAACAGCTGCCGCGTCTGTAATTGCGTCGTCGGCGACTGCCTCCTCAGCCCCCTCGACGGCGGCCTCCGGCTGCTTTGCCGCCTTCTTGCCCTTGCCTCGCTTCTTGCGCTTCATGACCTTGCTCATGGGGCGACATGGTACCGTCAACCACCAGGAAATCGAGTTGAAAGACGCATCGTTTCGGCGACGTTCCCGAATCGCCGCCGTCTCCCCACGCCGCGGCACCGTGCATCGGTCACCGCTACGCAGCTCCACAGACAACGGCGGTTGTGAGTTTCTTCCCGCCGCCAGCGTCCGCATGCAGCGCGTGCCCAGCAGGTATCATCCCGAGCTGCCATCGGCGCGGCGAAGGCCTGCGCCGCGTGCACCGCGATGCTCACCAAGCGGGCGCTCCGTCGCAGCAGTGCCCCCTCATCATCGCTGCCAGCCCGACCAGCCGGGGCCGCGCACGACTCTGCCAGGGAACGCGCCGGTGTGCGCGCCATCCTCGAGCACCTGCGTGCCGTTGACGAAGACCTGCTCGACGCCGACGGCGTATTGATGCGGCTTTTCGAACGTGGCCCGGTCGGCGACGCGGGCCGGATCGAACACCACGATGTCGGCGTGGTAGCCCTCCTTGAGCAGGCCGCGTTCGTGCAGCTTGAGATTCTCCGCCGGCAGGCCGCTCATGCGGTGCACGGCGTCCTCCAGCGTGATGAGCTTCTCGTCGCGGCAGAACTTGCCGAGCATGCGTATGAACGAGCCGTAGGCGCGGGGGTGGGCGCTGCGTTTGAGGAAGTCGCCCTCGGGCGCGATCGCCTCGGCGTCGGAGCAGACGCTGACCCACGGCTGGCGGACCTTCTTGCGGATGTTCTCCTCGGACATGCTGAAGAACACGCAGTCGATGCGGCTGGCGTCCTCGACGACCAGGTCCATCGCGGTGTATTCCGGCTCGGTGCCGCGCATCCGCGCGACCTCGCCGAGCGTCTTGCCCGTCAGCGGCTTGAGCTTGGGATTCTTGAAGCCGACCAGCAGGATGTTGTCGGGCGAACCCGCGGTCAGGTAGCCGTTGTCCCAATCCTGCGACGGCGTATTCATGTCGTGCCGGACGCGCGCGCGGACCTGCGGATCCTCGAGCCGCTTGCGCCACGCCTCGGGCCCGCCCTCCTGCACCCACGGCGGCATGATCGCGTCCAGCCCGGTGGCACTGGCGTGGTAGGTGTAGATATCCGCGGTCACGTGGAGGCCCGCAGCCCGCGCCGCCTCGATCCGTTCAAACAGGCCGTCGAGCTTGTCCCAGTTGGCCCGTCCGCTGGCCTTCATGTGGTAGAGCTCGGCGCGGATGCCGGCCTCGCGGGCAATCGTCAGAAACTCGTCGAACGCTTCGTAGAGGCTGTCGCCCTCGTTGCGGATGTGCGAGGTGTAGAGGCCAGCGTACTCAGCCGCCGCCCTCGCGAGCGCGATGAGTTCATCCGTCTTCGCATAGAACGCCGGCGAGTAGATCAGCGAGGAGGAAACGCCCATCGCGCCCTCCTCCATGGCCTGCCGCACGAGCGCCTGCATCCGCGCAAGCTCGTCCGCGGTCGGCGCCCGGTTCTCGTAGCCGATCTCATGCTCGCGCAGCGTCGTGGCCCCGACGAACGAGGCGACGTTGAGCGCGACGCCGCGCTCGGCGAGGTGGTCGAGGTACTCGCCCAGCGTCGTCCAGGTGACATCGAACCGGATGTCCCCCTGGTCGCGGACCATGTCCGCCTTCATCTGCGCGTTGAGCGGCCCCATCGAGTGCCCTTCGCCCATCACCTCCAGCGTCACACCCTGCTTGAGGTCGGACATGCCGCGGCCATCGACGAGCAGCGCTTCGTTCGCCCAGCTCAGCATGTTGATGAAGCCGGGTGAGACGGCACGCCCGGTCGCATCGATCTCGACATCACCGCGGGCGTCGCCGGCGTCACCGATGAGCGCAATGCGGTCACCGCGCACGCCCACGTCCCCCACGAATCCGGGCGAGCCCGTCCCGTCGTAAATCGTCCCGCCGCGAATCAGCACGTCGTAGTGCTGGCGCGCCGAACACCCCATAACCTCGAGTGCCATGCACGCGATTAAGACAGAGCCGCGACCGTAAGGGAGCGGACAGCGGCGACCGCTACGTCGATTTTCGCAGGACGCGCGTGATCGGCTCATGAGATATCCATGGTGGGGTGTTATTGGCCGCATCCTTTACGGGCGCGGCATTTTCTAGGTCCGCTTCCTTAGGGGCGCGGCACTCTCTTGTTCCGCTTCCTTACGGGCGCGGCTCTGTTGCGAACTTCCGCACGACGAGCGTGTCGTTCTGGCCGCCGAAGCCGAAGCTGTTCGACAGGGCGATGCAGACGTCCGCCTTGCGCGGCGCGTTGGGCACGTAGTCGAGATCGCAGTTGGGATCGGGGTGCTCGTAGTTCATCGTGGGCGGGAGCACGCCGTCGCGGATCGCCAGCACGCAGGTGATCAGCTCGGTCGCCCCCGCGGCTGCGATCAGGTGCCCGAGCATGCTCTTGACGCTGCTGACCGGCGGAGCCTTCCGGCCGCCCTCCTGGAAGAGCGTGCGGATCGCGAGCGTCTCGATCTTGTCGTTCTCCTCGGTGCCGGTGCCGTGGGCGTTGATGTAGTCGATGTCGCTGGTGGAGATACCCGCATCCTCGATCGCCAGGCGCATCGCGGCGATCGCCCCGCGGCCCGATTCATGAATGTCCGTGATCCGGAACGCGTCCGCGGTGGAGCCGTAGCCCGCCACCTCTGCGAGGATCGTCGCCCCACGGGCCTGCGCGTGCTCGAGATCCTCGAGAATGACCATAGCGGCGCCCTCGCCGAGCACGAAACCGTCGCGCGTGCGGTCGAACGGCCGCGACGCGGAAGCGTACTCGTCGTTGCGCGTCGACAGCGCCGTGAGGCGGTTGAAGCCGGTCACGCCCAGCGGGTGGATCATGCTGTGCGTGCCGCCGGAGATCATCACGTCCGCGTCGCCGCGGCGGAGGATGCACATCGCCTCGCCGATGGCCTGCGTGCTGGCGGCGCACGCCGTGAGCGTGTTGTAGCTCGGGCCGCGCACCTTGAGGTGACACGCGATATGGCTGGCGGCGAGGTTGGGCTCCTGCTCGAGTTCCTTCATCCGGTCGAGCCGCTCGGAGGCGACCTGCGCCCACTTCACCGTGTTGAGGCTGCGCTGCTCGGAATCCCAACCGCAGCACGCGGCGGCTGCGAACGGCTCGAAATCCAGCGGACCCTCGCCACCGCCGAGGTAGATGCCCACGCGGCTCATGTCCGTGGGCGCCTGCCGATCGAAGCCGGCGCTGCGCCAGGCGAGCGTCGCGGCCCCGAGGGCGAAACGCGAGTTGAGGCTGGCGGTCGCGTGCCGCTGTGCCGCCTCCGCGCCGATGATCGCCGCGAGGTCGAAGTCGTCCTTCACCTCGGACGAGAACGTCGTGGGGAACTTCGACGCGTCGAAGTTCGTCGTCGGCGCCATGCCGGTCTTGCCCGCCTGCAAGCGCTGCCACACCGTCTCGATGTCGCAGCCCAGCGGCGTGATCCAGCCCATTCCCGTGATGACGACTCTTCGCGACACTTTATGCCCTCGTTTCAAGCGCGTGCTCGATTATCCCTCGTACCGGCGAAGCACGAGCGCCGCATTCTGCGAACCGCTGAGCGCGTACGCCAGACTGACCGCGCTCTTGATCTTCAGATCCACCGGGCCAGCCTGGGCGAACTTGAGCAACCCGTCGGTCGCGGCCCGCTCCGTATTGGCCGATGGCGGCAGCGTGTTGTGATGCAGCGCCATCACGACGCCGGCAAGATCCACCGCGCCCGCACCCGCACCGCTCGTGCCCAGCGCCCCCTTCAACGCCATCGCCGGTACGTCACGCCGGTCGCCGAGCACGCGCTTCCACGCCGCGAGCTCAGCCGCGTCGTAGCCGTTGATCCCGGTGCCGAACGTGCAGACCAGGTCGACCTGCGCGGCCTTCAGCCCGGCGTCGCGCAGCGCGTTCTCCACGGCGAGGGCAGCCCCCACGCCGTCAGCCTCCGGCTCGTGCCAGCTCGATATGCTCGTGCCCGCACCGAAACCGATCACCTCGGCGAGAATCCGCGCCCCGCGCTTCTTCGCAAATTCCAGGTCCTCGAGGATGAGCAGCCCGCCGCTCTCGCCGGCGACCATCCCGTTCGCCGAACCGTCAAACGGCCGGCACGCCGTCGCGGGATCGTCATCCCCGCCCGCGACGATCCGACCGATGAGCTGCTGGCGCATCACGCCCATCGGGTTCATCTTGCTTTCGGCCCCGCCGCAGATGCACACGTCAGCCGCCCCGCGGGCAATCGTGCGAAACGCCTCGCCGATCGCGAGATGGCTGCTCGCCTCGCCGCACGTGATGGTGTTCGAAGGCGCCTGCGCGTCGTGCACGATGGTGACGTGGCAGCCCAGCATGTTGGGCAGGAACTTCAGCAGCCACAGCGGCGTGAGCTGGTACATGCCCTCCTCACCCCACTTCTGCTCGTCGAACGCGCCCGAGGCGTGGTCGCCCGAGGTCTGCAGCGCGCCGGCCAACTCCTGCAGGTCGGCGCAGATCAACCCGGCGCCGATGTTCGCGCCGAACCGCGTCGAATCGACGCTGAGCGCGCCGTCCGCCTCGTCCCGCGCGAGCGTGCACTTGGTGATCAGCTTCGCGTGGCGCGTGGCCTCCAGCGCGCACACGACCGCCAGCTCGATGTCCCGCGCCATCACCTTCGTGCTCTTGCGGTACGTCTTGGGCACGAAGTCGGCCATCTTGTAGTCGGGCACTTCCGCGCCCAGGCGGCTCTTCAGACCGCCGGCGTCGAACGCCTTGATCGGCCCGATGCCGCTCTTGCGCGCAATCAGCCCGTCCCACAGCGCATCCACGCCGATACCCAGCGGCGTCGCCACGCCGCACCCGGTGATCACCACTCTGCGTTCGTTCATGTGTGACTTTCAGCTATCGGCTGTCAGCTATCAGCCAGAAACCAACAGCTAACGGCTATCCGCCCGACGGCCCCGCAACCCCTAATCCCTTAATCCCTTAATCCCTCAATCCCTGCTCTTCAACCGATACGTGTTCAGCAGGTCCATGAACTGATCATTGAACACGAAGTTGTGCTCCGGCAACCCCAGGTTCGTCGCCGCCTGGTCCGCGTGCGAGAACATCAGGGCTATACTACCTATCTTAGCATCGTTGCGGTAGACCGTCCCGTCGATGCTCGCAGCCGCCGCGTCCATCGTCTCGATCACCGCTTCGTACCCGACCGTGTCGCCCGGAACGCAGTAATCGTCGAACTCCGCGCGGCGGACCTTGGCGAGGATCACTTTTTCGCGGAAACCGCCGGCCTCGCCGACGAGAATGCCGGCGGTCTGGGCCATGCCCTCGATCATCAGCGAGGGGGGCAGCACGGGATAACCCGGAAAGTGGTCGTGCAGGTACTCTTCAGCCAGCGTGACGTTCTTGATGGCGCGGGCGCGCCGACCCGATTCGAACTCGGTGAACGCGTCGATCCAGATCCAGCGCATGATGACGGGGCGTCAGGCGGCGAGCTTGCGCTCGACGTAATTGACGATCGTGCCGACGGTGAAGAACTCGGGCATGCGCGACACGTCGGGATTGTCGGCAAAGCCGGACAGGTCGGCGTGGGGCATGGCTTCCTGCAGCTTCTCCAGGCCGACGGGGGTGAGCTTGCCGTTGTCGACGTACTCGGGGTTGTTGAGCAGGTCGTCGGGAAACAGCTCGCCCCGCGGAATCTTGATGGAGAAATCCCGTTCGAGGCGGAAGACGATGTCGAGGTAGTCGATGCTCTCGGCGCCCAGGTCGCCGCTGAGCGTGGCCGTCTCGGTGACCTCATCGTCGTCAACGCCCAGCGCTTCGACCAGCACATCCTTGACTCGGTTGAAGATCTCGTCGCGGCTCAGCGCCATGTCCCGTGTACCTCCTGCTACCCCGCCCGCGATTCGGGCATAGAAATAGTCAGCCGGTCGTCTTGACCGGCTGGTGTCCTTGCAACTCGCTGCACAGAAGCGCGAAGCGTTCGCGCGCCTGTGAAATGATCCGGGCGTCCACGCCCGCCATGCTCGCCGCCCGATCCGCGAGGTTGAAATGGCGCAGCGCAAACCGGGCCTTCACCACCTCACGCTCGTCGCTGTAACCCGTGCCGACAAACTCGCTCTCGCCGGGCGCCATCCGGCGGCACGTCACCTCGGTCCGCAAGAGCCGGCCGGGCTTCATGAAGCTCTTGTATGTAACGTTTCTGGCGTCCTTTAGCAAGACAACGCTGCACGCGAAGTCGTTAGTCGCCCGTACCAGCCACGCCGCCGATTCCGCCAACGCCTCCAGCATCAGCACCCCCGGCAGCACCGGAAACGTCGGGAAGTGATCCGCCAGGTACTCCTCCGCCAGCGATACCGCCTTCACGCCCACCAGACGCTCCGGCGGCGAACATTCCAGAATCCGATCGACCAACGCGAACTTCAATGCCGTCTCCTCGCACTTTCCGGCGCCAAACGCCGCTGGGCGAGCAGCGTACTCCGGGGGCCGCCCCCACGCCAGCGCGAAGCCCTGCCATCCTCTGGGCACTGAGCGAGGTGCAATCTACCCAAATTAACAGATGCGGTCCATCGACGCCGCTTCTCCTGAAGCCGTGGGCGGGGGTCGCCGCGCACTGACGACCCTGCCAGCCCAGCCGCGAAGCGGCATGCTGGGGTCATGCCGACGGCACGCCGCAACACGTCGCTATTGGGAAATGCAGGATGAACGCGGCGTCAGCCGCCCGGGCCACCGCTTCGGCCCCCCACTTGATCGACGCATCTCACCCCGCAGCGTCCGCGACCCTGCGCGTCCGCGTCCCCACGCGCTACCTCACGACCGACGGCCTGCCCGGCCTGTTCGTCTTCCCGCCCGACATGGCCGAACTCGCCACGCCCATCAACCACTTCGACAACCCGGTCGTCACCCGCCTCTACCGCAGCGAGTATCACAAGTATCTCGACTGATCTTCAGAATGTGCCCACCAGTCCACCGGAATGCCGAACCACTGGGCAGTCCCGCAGTTGCCGCCCTCCTGCAACGTCGCCACGCGGCCGATTCGCCGTTGGAACCTGGACTCCACTGATTTGACGCCTCAATGCACGTACCGCAATACACGCGTTCAACGCAAATACGCAGTCGAGAGCTGGCCACGGTGGAACGACAGACACATACGCCTCATGCGCCTCGGCGCGATCGCCAGGCCGACTGGGTTTATCGTCGCTCTGGCCGCCGTCGCGCGCAAGGAACTCAAGAATCGCATATCATGACGGATAATGCGGCACGACGGGTGACCGCCCGCAACGTCATCCACCCGAGGCGCTACGCATGACCGACCCAGGCGCGGAAGCAGAAACGACCTCCACAGACACCGAGTACGTCTGGTACGCGTGCTACGGCTCCAACCTCAAGTGGAGCCGCCTGATGCTCTACATCGCCGGCGGCCGCTCCGACTGGCCGCAACGCACCCATATTCCCTGCACGCGCACCGACCCACCCACCGCCAATCGCCCTGTGCTTCTACCCTGCAGCCTGTTCTTCGCCGGCGAATCAGCCTCCTGGGGCGGTGGCGGCGTCGCCTACATCACCGACCCGTTCGGTCGTCACCCCACGTCACCCGCCGGCGACCCGACTCAAGCAGAGACCGCCGCACCGATCACCGGCTGCGATGTCACGCCACGCCGCAGCGCCCTCGCGGGCCGGCCCCTCTGCTACGCGCGGATGTACCGCATGCACCGCGACCAGTTCCTCCACACCTTCGCCCAGGAAAACGGCCGGACAGTAGAGGATTACCCCAACGGCCTCCCTTACGCCGCGGCTGAAGCCCACGGCTCCGTCGACGTCGAGCCGCCCGGCGACTACGCGCGCCTGATCCACGTCGGCGACACCACCCACGACGGGCAACGCGAACCCGTCTACACCTTCACCAGCGCCCAACCACCCGCCGAGCAGGATCCGGGCGAACCGTACGTGCGCACGATCATCGAGGGCCTTCTGGACACCTACCCCTACCACTCCGCCGACGGAACCATCGAGTATCTGCGCACCTGCCTGCCCCAACACTCGGCATGGACCGACGCCCGCCTCAAAGTGCTCATCACCGCCGCCCGCCAGAAATGGCTCGGTGATGACGGCCATTCGGGCACGTGGTTCCAGGTGCAGCCCACCGTCAACCGCGACGCCGCCAAACGCGATTTCATCGTTCAGCTCCCGCGCCACATCTGCAAGGGAAACCGCATTGCCCACCGGCAACTCGTCATGCTCGTCCGCCCCTCCGTCGCGCTCGCCCGCCTGCACAAGGGACGGCGCTCCGTCGTCGAACGCGCAAGCAACGCCGAGTGTCAGGTGGTTCAGACCGTCGCGACCGTTGACTGCACGCATGCGCCCGCCGACGACCCACCCGTCAACACCGGCGCCGACGGCAACCGCCACGCCATCGCCGTGGATCAGAAACTCCGCGACGCACTCGGTATCCGAGTCGGCGGATGGGTCCGCGTCGAAGCGCCCCACAAACGCCGGAAAGGCCTCGGTCCGGACGCGGGCGACGATAATCACCAGACCCGCCGCAGCCGGCTCTACCGGCTCGTGGAGCGGATCCTCGGATCGCAGCCCGAACTCATGCGCGTGCATCTCGCCACCTTCGAGGATATGGAAATCCACATCTGCCGCGTGCCCGAGACGACCTTTGACGTCCTCGGCATCGGTCACGGCGACCCCGTACGCATCGAATCGCCGCGCCGCCACCTCGCCGTTCGCGCCGCCCGGCTCGGGGCTGACACCTGGAAAACCCGCCAGGAACTCTACGACGATGAGACGTGGGTCAACGGCACCGCCGCCGACTTCCTGGAACTCTGGCGCCTGCCCGAATACTCCAGGCGCAAGGACCTCCCACCGATCCTGCTCGATGAGGAGCGGCGCAGCAAGCTCGCCGTCTCGCCGTACGACGTCGTCCGCGTCACCCGCCATGCGTATCGGTCGCTGACGCTGCGCCTCTACGTCGTGATCATCCCCGCCCTGCTGGCGGCGCTGCCGTTTCTCGTGGGCGCCCTGTCCGAAAGCGAAAAGGGCCACGTCGGAACGCACGTGCTCTGGACGATCCTGGTCTTCGTCGCCGTCTTCGTGTCGCTGGGCAGCATCGCTGTCCTCGACCTGCGGAATCGGATATCCTGATCCGCGCCGTAGCGCATAAGCGCTTACCGGGTGGGTGCGACGGCTCCGGCGTGCTCGAGATAGCGCTGGGCTATGCCGCAGAGCATGCCGATTCCGTGGGGCAACGCGGCGTCGTTGAAGTCGAAGCGCGGATTGTGCAAACCCGCAACGTCCGCCGCGCTGGGACGCTTCAGGCCCAACTGGAACATGGCCGCGGGCACCCGCTCGGCGAAGTACGCGAAGTCCTCGCCGCCCAGTCCCGGCGGGTAGTCCATCGAGACGCGCTCCGCCCCCAGAAGCTCCCGCCCGACGTCCGCCACCAGCGCCGCGCACGCCGCATCGTTGGTCAGCGCGGGATAGCACGTGCCGTACGCCAGCTCCGCCTCGACCTCGAAACTCGCCGCGGTGGCGCGCAGGAATTCACCCACCAGCGCCCGGGCCCGCGCGTGGACCTCCGGACGCAGCGCCCGCACCGTCCCCTTGAGCGCGCAGCGCTGGGGCAGCACGTTGTACGTGTATCCCGCCTCAACCATGCAGATTGAAATCACGACCGGGTCGAACGGGTCCACGAACCGCGCTCGAATCGCCTGGATGTTCGTGATGAACTGGGCGGCTGCCACGATCGCGTCGGGCGTGCGGTGCGGATACGCGGCGTGCCCGCCCCGGGCGGTGATGGTGATGTCGAACGGCGCCGTCGCCGCCAGCATCGGACCCGGCCGCGTCGCGATCGCCCCGACGGGAATGTCGGGCCAGCCGTGCAGCGCGAACGCCGCATCCACCCGCGGATTCTCCAGGACGCCGTCGGCAACCATGCGCTCCCCGCCCGCCCCGTCCTCCTCGGCTGGCTGAAAGCAGAATTTCACCTTGCCCGGCAACCGATCCGCGCAGCGCGTCAGCACGCGCGCCGCCCCGATCAGCATGGAGGTGTGCCCGTCGTGACCGCACGCGTGCATCTTGCCGGCGTGCTGCGACTTGTAAGGCAGCGCACTGTCCTCCTCGATCGGCAGCGCGTCCATGTCCGCCCGCAGCAGCACGCAGGGCCCGGGCTTGTCGCCGTTCAGCGTCGCAACGATCCCCGTGCCCCCCGCCAGGCCGTCTTGAATCTCGAGACCCGCCAAAGAGCGCAACTGCTCCAGGACCTTGCCGCTCGTGCGCTCCTCGCAGTACGCCAGTTCCGGATGCGCGTGCAGATCGTGCCGCAGCGCAACAACCTCAGGCAGAATGGCCTCTATATCGCCCGTAAAGTCAAGCATCGTGTCTTTCCCGCATCCACAAGCCCGCTCTCACTTTAGCACTTTCTCACTTTCCCACTTTCTCACTTTCCCACTCTCTCACTTTCTCACTCCCGCCGCAGATTCGGGTTCGGCGCCATCACCACCAGCACGGTGAGCCGCTCCGCGTACGCGTTGCGCACCCCGTGGACCACGCCCGCCGGCGACCAGGCGATCTCGCCCGCCGCCAGCGTACGCGACGCGTCGCCGATCGTGAAGTCTCCGCGTCCGTCCACCACGCAGTACATCTTGGCCTCGCCCGCGTGGGCGTGCACGCGCTGCTCCTGGCCGGGCTCGAGACAGTAGACGTCCGCCACCATCTGCGGACAGTCCAGGATCGGGTTTTTCTGCATCTTCTCCGGGGAGAAATGCGCCAGGTCGCTCAGCCGGGCAAAAGGCATGTAATTCGCTCCAATCCCGGGGGCGCTCAGCCCCCGCAGGTGCCGGATCGTTTGATCGGGCATTGTAGCGCACCGGGGGGCGTCGCGCAACGCCGCGCCCGGCCCACCGGCTGCCGCGCACTCGTTGCCAAAAGCCGCCCGCGCCCTCGGCGACCTGCTCGTCGGTTTCGGGGGGAGCGATGCAGCGGCAGAGCGACGCAGCGACGCAGCGACGGAGCGACGGAGCGACGCAGCGACGGAGGGCGGTGGTGGCGGGCTGGGGATGCTTGGCGGAATTCCGTTGGCTCTTCGAGGGGCTGCAGAGCCTTTTGGCAGTAGCGCTTGAACGTTGGTCTTGGGGTCGTGCGGAGGGTCCACCACTATTTTTGACAGCGCCAGGCGTTGCAGTGGCACTGATAAGTGGGTTTGATCTGCGCATACGGTTTTTGCGTCGTGCGGAAGAGTATTCCAGGGCTTGGATTGGTAATTGAACCAAGAAGGCGCGAAGGACGGGAATGCAGAATGACGAGTGACGAATGACGAATTAGGGGGAGCGACGAAGCGACGGAGCGACGCAGCGACGGAGGGGGCGGGGTGAGTTGGGTTATGGCGGTTTATGGGTGGTCTGGGCGCGGGTCTCCTGCTCAGCTTTCTTCTGATCAACTGTTCTGTTCGTCGTGTCTGCATCGTTCTTTTGGCGTTCTGGCGCCTGGGGGGTTGGTCACGGGGCTTTGCGCCCCGTGCTCTGCTTGGGCGGCGCGGGTCCGTTCCTCTCACGCGTTCACTACCTTCTACTACTTGACGGGCGCTTCATGATTGGCGGGGTTGGGCGCTAGTTTTAATGAGAATTTGCGAGCGGTCAGCTATCAGCTTTCAGCCGTCAGCCAGAGGAGGGAGAGCAGTCTGGAGCCGGCAGGTGGACAGTCTGGAGTCCGGAGGTGCGGGCGAGGGCAGATGTTCCCACGGTGGCGGCCCGCCGGAACCAGGCTGCGAATGAGCGGGGTACGGGCCAAGAGTAGTCGGGGGAGCTGTCCACGATCCGGCGCGGGCTGTCCTGCGGGCGCAGGCATGCTATTGATGTGAATGTGCGTGCGCTTGGCGAGCGCGCCGGCGCAAGGACAACGCACCGATCAGGCAGACGACGGGAGCGAAGCTCGGTTCAGGGAGCACGAGGGACGTCATTTGAGAATGGCCGGTCTCCAGAGAGGCGAATTGCGCCGCGGGCCGCCGGCCAACCTCGCCAGCCGCTCCCGGCGCCGCGTTCCCACCGCTCTCTCCCCAGGACAACGCGCCACCCGCAAGGTTCGGCCCCGCGGGCCCCGCACTCCGGCCACGCTCCATCCTAACCGAAAACCCAATGTCCATTCAGGGAAATACCCTCAGCCGGCGCGACCGGAGCGGTCGACGCGCCCCCGCCGGTCAGCCGGTGCGATGCCGCCCGCGACGCGCAAACCCCGCGTCGCCAAGAGCTTACCGTCATAGTCACCGGGTTTGCGGAAAAGCCACACAGGGCAGTCTGGAGGCGGGGAGTCTGGAGTCTGGAGGAACAGCAGCCGCTTCGCGGCTGGGGCCCAGGGGCCGGCGCCCCTGGCTGACATCTTGCGCCCTCCGGGCGAGGGGCACATGCGGCGGAGTCCGGGGCATTCGCGGCGTGCACGGCACGCCCTACGCGCTGCGCGGCTTGGCCCCCCACTGGCGTGGAGGGTTCTGATGGGCGGTCTGTGCGGCGGGCAATAGCGTGCCCTGCCGTGTTGGGCCTTCGACTTGCGACTTTCGACCTTCGAGTTTCGGCCGATTGTAAGACCCTGCACGCTCCGGCTGCTTCGCGTGGCCTCGCGGGTGCTCGACCGGTACCATTCGGCTGATGGCTGCGATGCAACTGCCCATTTGGTTTCAGCCGCATGAGCCCGCGTTTCTCGCGCTGCTGGTCCTCGTGCCCGTGCTGGTGATGACCAGCTACCGGGCCCTGGGTGCGCTCAGCACCACGCGTCGCACGGTAGCCCTCACGCTCCGGGCGGCGGCCATCACTCTGATCGTCTGCGCCCTGGCGGACTTCCAGTCCGTCCGCCGCACCGACGATCTCACCACCGCCTTCGTCCTGGATACGTCGCGCAGCGTACCTGAGGCCCTGCAGCAGGCTGGGCTCGATTACGTCCGCGACGCCACCGCGACCATGCGGCCCGACCACGATCGCGTCGCGCTCGTCACCTGCGCCGGGGACGGCCGCATCGAGCAGCCCGCCTACTCCGCGCTCCGCGTGATGCAGCTCGCGGCTGCCCCGCAGCTCGACCAGACCAACCTGGCGGCTGGCCTGCGGTTGGCTCGCGCGGTTCTGCCGGTGGACACGGCTCGCCGCATCGTGCTGATCTCCGACGGCAACGCCAATGCCGGCGACACCCAGGCGGAACTCCAGCGCCTCGCAGCCGAGGGCGTGCCCGTAGACGTGCTGCCGCTGGTGTACAACCATCGCGACGAGGTGACGTTCGAACGACTGATGGCCCCGCCCAAGGCCCGCGCGGGCGACCGCGTCGAGCTCAGCCTCGTCATCCGCGCGACGAAGCCGACGAGCGGCCGTATCCTGGTTTACCACAACGGCCAGCCGATCGATCTCGACCCCGATTCGCCCGGACTCGACGTGCCCGTCACGCTCGACGCCGGCCTCAACCGCCTCATGCAGGCCGTGCAGTTGCCCGACAGCGGCGTGCACCGTTTCCGCGCCGTGTTCACGCCCGACGCGCCCGACGCCGACACGATCTTCGCCAACAATCAGGCCGAGAGCTTCACCATCGTCGGCGGAAGCGACCGCGTGCTGATCCTGCACGAGGGCGGCGGGTCCGGCGGCGGGAAGGCCCGCGCGTCGGCTGAGGCGCTGGCGGGCGCCCTCGCGGAGCACGACATCGACTGCACGGTGGCGGACGTCGACAGCGTCGCGCTCGACCCGGCTGAGCTGATGGCCTATTCGCTCGTGATTCTCTCCAACGTCTCGGCGATCGCCCTGGGTGAAAACCAGCAGGAGACGCTGGCGGCCTACGTGCGTGACCTGGGCGGCGGGCTGATCACCGTCGGCGGCGACAACGCCTTCGGCGTCGGCGGTTACTACCGCGCCCCGCTCGAGGAGGTTCTTCCCGTCGTCACCGATCGCAAGAAGCTGCAACTGCTCAGCCTGAGCATGGTGATCGTGATCGATCGCTCCGGCTCGATGATGGGCGAGAAGATCGAGCGGGCCAAGCAGGCTGCGGGCGGCGCGATCGGCCTGCTCGGCGGGCTCGACCGCATCGGGGTGCTCGCCTTCGCCGGCGACACGCAGTGGGTGGTTCCCCTCATGCCCTGCGAGAACAAGGCGGGCATTCAGCGCCGGCTCACACACATCGGATCCGGCGGCGGCACGGACATGTACCCCGCGCTCGTCGAGGCGGCCCGGGCGCTGCGCGGCGCGGACACCAACGTCCGCCATATCATCTTGCTCACCGACGGCCAGTCGATCCCCGGCGATTTCGACGGGATCGCCCGGCAGCTCGCCGCCGACAACATCACGGTCAGCGCGATCGGCATCGGGGCCGACACGGACACGGCGCTGCTCACGCGCATCGCGAAGATCACCGGCGGGCGGATGTACGCCACCAGCGATGCAGCCCCCCTGCCGCAGATCTTCGTCCGCGAAACGGTCCTCGCCGGCCGCTCCGGCACGTACCAACGCCAGTTCGTGCCTGCCCTGCGCGGCGGACTGCAGTCGCCGATTGTCAGCGGGATTGCGGCGACCGATCTGCCTCCGCTCTACGGCTACGACGTGACCTCCGCCCGCCCGCTCGCGACCGTGCCGCTGCTGCGCGCGACCGACGAAGGGGTCGATCCGATCCTGGCGCACTGGCAGGTCGGGCTCGGGAGGTCCGTGGCGTTCACCAGCGGCATGTGGCCGCGCTGGGGCCGCGACTGGACGCCCTGGTCGGGTTTTTCCAAGTTCTGGAGCCAGGCTGCCCGCTGGACCGCCCGCTCCCCCGACGCGACCGACTTCGACGTGCGCGTGGCGCGCGACGGGGACCGGGCCCGCGTCACGCTCGAGGCGTACGACGCCATCGGACTGGTGCGCGGCGGCCTGCGCATCACCGGCGCGGTCGTCGGCCCGGACCACCAGCCGCGGCCGCTCGACCTCAAGCCCGTCGGCCTCGGCCGCTATGAGGGGGAATTCCCCACCGGGCAGGCCGGCAGCTACATCGTCCGCGCCGCCTACGCCTGGCACGCCGACGGCGCCAACCGCACCGGCAGCGTACAGACCAGCGTGACCGTGCCGTATGCAGCCGAGTACCGCGATCGGCAATCGAACGAGCAGGCCCTTGCGGAGATGGCCCGGGCCACGGGCGGCCGCGTGCTTTACCCCGAGACGCCGCAGGCGGTCTACGAGCCGTGGAGCCGCCGCACCGTGGAAATCACGAAACCGGTCTGGGAGCTGCTCGTGCGCCTCGCCCTGGTGTGCTTCCTCGCCGACGTGGCGGTCCGCCGCATCGCCGTCGAGCCCGCCGACGTCGTCGCGTTCAGCCGCCGCTTCATCGCCGGGTTGGTTCACGGCGCGCCCGAGGCGGCTGCCACGACCGCGACCCTGCGGCGCACGCGCCGACGCCTGCGCAGCGAGGCAGCCGAGCGTCGCGCTGCGGAGTTGGCCGGATCACAAGCCAGCCCGCCCGGCAGCAGCGTCGCGGGTAGTAATGTCGCGGGCGAACGCGGCCCCGGTCCGCGACCCGCGGAGGCCACCGACCTGCCGTTCACAACGCTCGATCCACCTGCACCGTCGGCTCCGCCGGTGAAGCCGCCACGGCCCGACACGCCAACATCCGCTACGGCTGAGCCCGCCGACGCGGGCGACGCCCGCGCCCGGCTGCTGCGCGCAAAACGCCGGGCCCGTCAGGAGCTTGACGGACCCGGCGAAGATCAGCACGGTTGAATATGGGAAAAACCTACAGCTCGTAGCCGGCGTCGAGGGCCTTGGAGATCCGCGCCTGGGTGTCCACGAAGTGGGCCCGCGTCGCGGGGTCCAGGTACTTGTCGCCCGCACGCTCGCTCAGCCGCTCCTGCAGCTTGGTGAGCGTCATCCGCGCCACCGCGATCGCGTCCGCCGGGTATTCCCCGTTCTCCTGCGACAGCACGATCCGCGACAGCGTCCGCACGTGTTCGCGCTGCAGGTTGCGGCGGATGCTCTGCAGGAACGGCGTCCGCGGTGTGCACTGCTTGCCGCAGTTGACATCCAGGTCCGACCAGATCGAGTTGGTTACGTCGGTGAGCAGGTCGTTGAGCGTCAGCGCATCCTCACCGGCGGGTACCTTCAGCTCGGCGTCGTAGACGCGCCGCACCGTCACCGGGTTGGTGATGTGGAAGAGCACCCAGTACTGCACGGCGAGCACGCGGTCGTGCAGGGGGTAGTCCTCCTGCGCGTCGTACGCGTCGCTGCCCCAGTGCCGCCAGCGCCCCGGCGCCAGGTGGTTGAGCAGGCCGGGGTCGAATTCGAACGCGTTCGCCGCGAAGACCCGCCGATTCACGAAGTCCAGGGCCGCCTGCTGCTGCGCCACCGGGACGATCTCGATCGGCGGACGCGCGTTCGGGTCGCCGCGGAAATCACGGTGCAGGTACTGCCCGCCGATCAGCCGGGCCGCGAACCGGGCGGAGCGGCTGTACTCGAACATGAGCATGTCAAACGTGCGGCGCAGATGCTCGTAGCTTTCGCCGTCCTTCACCGCCCAGTCGGTCATGTCCTTGCGCAGGCTGTCGACGAGGCCCATGCGGTATTCCGCCCATTCGAGCGGATTGCTGGTGTTGTCGTAGGTGTTGACCAGCGGGTCCGGGGCGAGGTAGCTGGCGTTCTCGTCGGTCGCGAAATCGAGCCCCTCCTCGGCGACCTTGGAGGCGATCTTCGACAGCATCTCGCCTTCCTTCTCGCCGGAGGCCGGCACGCGGTAGCCGTACTCGATGGCCAGTTCGTCGTAGGGGCCGACGGTCTGGCTCAGGTACAGCTTGCGCATCGACCGGTCCACGTTGTACACGCCCGGGTTGTAGTCCATGACCGACGCGGTGGTCGGCACGTTCGGGTCGTTGTTGGCGAGGATCTCGTCGAGCGTCTTCCAGGAGCTGGCCTTGAAGTTGTGGCGCAGGCCGAGCGTGTGGCCGACCTCGTGGCACGCGACCAGCTTGATCCACTGCCCGACGAATTCGTCGCGGCCGACGCCCGGCTCGGGACTGGCTGCGAGCAGCGCCGCCCCCAGGCACATCTCGTGGGCCACGCCGTTGGCGTAGGTGCAGAGGCCCTGCGGCTGGAACTTCGCGAGCAGCTTGAGCGCCTCCGGCTCGAAGCCGGTCTGCTCGTCCTGGAGGCCCATGAGGCCCGGCATCAGCCGCTCAGCCGCTGGCTCGTAGTTCCACTGGCTGTGGGTGTCGAGGAATGCGTTCAGCCTGGCGTCGTCGGCGCTGGCCGGCCCGCGGGCCAGCAGGTTGTCGTAGCGGTTGTACCAGACGCGCGCCATCGAGTCGTCCATGATGATGTCGGCGTCGAGGATCTCGCCGGTCAGCGGGTTCGCCCGGCTCGGCCCCATCGCGAACGACCGCCCGCTGACGATCCAGCGGAAAAAGTTGTAGTTCACGTCCTCGGGGTCGAGGTTGGCGAACTCGTTCGAGTCGGTCTGCTGGCGCACGGCCATCGCGTTGCGGAGTCCGGCCTTCTCGAACGCCTTGTTCCAGAGCAGGATGCCCTCGCGGATGTAGCGGCGGAACTTCACCGGCACGGTCTTCTCGATGTAGAAGACGATCTGGTCGTCCGGGTGCACGTCGGAAATGGCCTTGTCGGGCTCGGCCTTGCGCAGGTGCCAGCGGTTGATGTAGCGTTTGAAAGTCGTGTCCGCGTCGTGGGGCGCGGTCCAGTCCTGCCGGGCAGTAAGGAAAAAGCCGATGCGTTCGTCGGCCTCGCGCGGCTCGTAGTCGCTCTTGGGCAGGCGGGAGATGCTGTAGTGCATCGTGACCTTGTCGCCGCCGTCGCCGTTCATGAAGACGCCCTCGACGGCGAGTTCGAGGTTGTCCTTGAACGCCTTGCGCTCGGCCCACTTGCTGATGGAGGGGTCCATCCGCCCGCCGAACATGCGGCCGAGGTTGTCGGGGTCGCGTTTGAACACCGTGTCGAGATCGACGACGGGATCGTTGCCGCGCTTGGTCACGATCGGCGTGACGAGCATGACGTGGTCGGTGTAGGTGCGGTCGATCACGTCCTCGATCTCGGATTTCTTGTTGCGGATACGGCGGAGCTCCGGCTCGACGAGCAGCAGCTTCTTGTTGAACTCCTCCCAGCGCACCAGGGTGTGGCCGAACTGGTAGCCGGTGAAGTTGCCGCCCGCGGCGATGCTGCGCGAGATCAGGAAGTCCTGCCCGATCATGCTCTTGGGGATCACCGCCAGCAGGCTGTCGGTCTTCTCCTTGTAGTAGAGCGGGAAGAACCCATCGATGGCCTCGTAGTCCTCGATGACCTTGTCGAACGGCGGATAGTCGGGCTTTTCCTGCGGCTCGTCGGCGGCCCGCGCCGCCGGGACAGCCGCGACCACCAGTACCGCCAGCGCTGCCGCGAGCATCACGCGCCAGCCGCGAGCGAGCGCTATCCGTTGGGACTCGTACATGAAGAAACTCCTTCGGGGTCCGGGAATATCGAATGTGGGCCGCTATACTGCACCCAAACTGCGCAGTTTAGCGCAAGGCGCCCGTCGCCGCGGTCGGAATTCGTCGCCGCCTGTCGGGTCTTGTCACCACGGGCGAACCTCGCGTCGCCCGGTTCGAACTGGGTTGAGCAGCCACCGGCGGGCGTGTTTGCCGCCATCCGCACCCGCGGCTATCATGCCGCCACCCTGGATGTTATCGGGAATTGCTTATGATTTCTGGACTTATGAACGACTCCGCCCGCGCCGCGACCCTGCTGACAGCCCTGCTCACCGCAGCGCTGATGGCTGGCTGCGAACGCAGCGACGGAGCGTCTGCGTCGTCCGGCGGCCGTAGCCCAGCTGCCACGCCGCAGGCGGCGCTCGTCTCCTTTCCGCCCGATGTGCAGGCGGACGACCCCGAGGTGAACGCGTTCATCCGCAAGGCCATCTCGGTCTGCATGTCCAAGGACAAGCACGGCAAGCCCAACTACGAGGCGTTTCGGTTGCTCTGGAGTGCCCTCGAGGAGCCCATCGGACAGCAGGAGTTCGAGCGGGGCTTCGCCGCAACCCAGAAGGTGACCATCCTGGACGTGATGAAGCGACGTACGCCGGACGACGAGATCGTCTACCTCGTGCACTGCCTCGTCGAACTGGATCCCAAGCAGGTGCCTCAACCCAAGCGGGACATCGTCCTGCTGCTCCGCAAGGAGACGGGCGCATGGCGCGTCGCCACCCCGCCGCGCAAGGAAGTGCAGGCCCTCAAGGCCCGGTACGCCCGCGAGCGCGAAGAGGCTGCGGCAGCCTCCTCGAACGGAGTCGATTCAGCGGACGCAGCCACGTCCTAGTCGCGGCACGCCAGGAACCACCGACCGATCATGGACCCCGTCCTTATCACTGCTGACGAGAAGCACCGCGCCCCAGGCGGCCGGATCATGACGCCGGAGTTCCGGCGGATGGTTGCACTGGTCTGGCCGCATCGGCGTTTTCTGTTGATCGGGCTGATCGGTTCGATCGTGTACGGCCTGCTGCACTCGGTGAGCATCGTAGGCGTGCTGCCGGTCCTCAAGGTGATGCTGACGGAGGAGGGGCTGCACGGCTGGGTGGATCAGTCGGTTACCGACGCGCGGATGCACGCGAAGCTCGACTGGGAGCGTGGATCGTTGCGGGTGACCAAGCCGCCCAAGGTCGAGGATGGGAAGCCCGCGCTGCTGGATTACCGCGACCGGATCGAGAGTTTTCGGCTCGTGGCGCCGGGGGCTGCTCCGGCGGCCGCGGATCAGCCGATCGAGGACGCCTCACGTCTGCAGGAACTCGTAACGAAGGATCGCGACGCCGTCGCGATCGAGCTGCGCATCGAGCCCGCGGACGGTGCGATCGGTGAGCGGCGGACGGTGACGGTTCCGCTGCGCGACGCGCCGTTCAAATGGCGGATGATTCGCGGGGCGACGTCGATCATTCCGCGGGCGCGGACGCCGGAGGATCGGGTGCGCACGCTCGCCTGGTTGCTGGGCGGCGTGGTGGTCGTGGCGATCCTGTCGAGCGTCGGACGGTTTTTCGCGGAGTATTACCTTTCGATTGGCGTTTTTCGCGGCGTGATGGATCTGCGGCGGACGCTCTACCGCAAGGTGCTGCGTCTGCCGATGGACTTTTTCGCGACGGACGTTTCCGACCTGGTGTCGCGATTCGTGCAGGATGCGCAGGAGATTCAGCGTGGGTTGCTGGCGCTGTACAGCAAGCTGCTCTGCGAGCCGGTGAAGGCGCTTTTCCTGCTCATCGCGGCGCTGTGGCTGGATGCGCGGCTGACGCTGCTGCTGCTGATCGTGGCGCCGCTGGCGATGCTGTTGTTCTGGATCGTGGGGCGCAAGATCCGCAAGGCGAACAAGCGCCTGCTGCAGGCCTACGGCCTGATGATCGGGGCGTTGAGCTCGACGCTGCACGCGATCGGCGTGGTGAAGTCGTACGGGGCGGAGCGCGTCGAGCGCAAGCGGTTGTGGCAGATCGACCGCAAGATGTTCAAGCACCTGCTGCGGATTGCGCGGCTCGAGGCGTTTCTCAAGCCGCTGCTGGAGGTGCTGGCGGTGATCGGCATCGCAGCCGTCACCATCTGGCTGGGCGGGCAGGTAATTCTGAACCACGTGCAGCTCGAGGATTTCGTGACGCTGGTGGTGCTGCTGGGCATGCTGATCGATCCGCTGCGCAAGCTTTCCGACGTTTATCCGCGGGTGATGCGCAGCGGGGCGGCGGCCACGCGCATCTTCGACGTGGTCGATGCGGAGGAGGAGACGGAGCTGCAGGAGGGCGCCGTCACGTTGTCACCGCTGTCGCGCGACATCTCCTTCGAGAACGTCACGTTCACTTATCCCAATACGACGACGCCGGCGTTGCGCGGCGTGTCGGTGCAGATCGAGCGCGGCGAGACGGTCGCGATCGTGGGGGCCAACGGCAGCGGCAAGACGACGCTGACGCGGCTGATCAGCCGCTTCTACGATCCGCAGGCCGGGGTCGTGTCGATCGACGGCGTCGATCTGCGCAAGGCCACGCTGCGCAGCTTGCGGCGGCAGATCAGCATCGTCACGCAGGACCCCGTGGTCTTCGCGATGACCATCACCGACAACATCGCCTACGGGTCGCGGCACCCGGCTGAGGAGCGGGTGAAGGCCGCGGCCCTCCGCGCTCACGCGGACGAGTTCATCCAGGCCCGGCCGGACGGCTACGCGGAGATGGTGGGCGAGCGCGGCAGCACGCTCTCCGGCGGGCAGCGCCAGCGGTTGTGCATTGCGCGGGCGATCTACCGCGACGCGCCGATCTTCATCTTCGACGAGGCGACGAGCCAGATCGATTCGGAGTCGGAGCAGAAGATTCAGGACGCGGTTCGCGAGCTGGCGGCCAACCGCACGACGATCCTGATCGCCCACCGGTTGAGCACGATCCGCTTTGCGCGGCGGATCATCGTGATGGAGGGCGGCCGGGTGATCGACACGGGTACGCACGAGGAGTTGCTCGAGCGCTGCGGCGTGTACATCACGCTGTGCAAGACGCAGTTGCTGGAGTAGGCGTGGGTCGGGCCCTTGGTCCCCGGGGCGATTTCGGTCGGTCCTGCGGGACTCAAGTCGGAATCAGGACTTCCGCAAGCAGAAATAGAGAAGTCCCGAAGGGACGGCCGCCGGCGACCGGCGTCACTCGTCTCTTCGGGACTCCATCAAAGCTACACGTCGCAAGCGTATGCGGGTGCGGTTCAGTACTTCACGCCGCAGCCGTAGGGCTTGGTCTCGGCGGTCGCGACCGGCTTGCCGGCCTCGAGATCGTCGAGCGCGCTGCGCACGTAGTTGACCTTCTCGCTGCCTGACTTGGTGTTGCGCGGATCGTTGTCCAGCGCGCCCGAGTAGACCAGCTTGCCGTCCTTGCCGATCACGAACATGTGCGGCGTGGTCTTGGCGCCGTAGGCGTGGCCGACCTTGCCGTCCGTGTCCTCGAGGATCGGGTACTCGATGTTCCAGTCCTTCTTGGCCTGCGCATCCTTGCCGAAGTCGGGGTGCTCAGAGTTCGTCGAGTTGATCGCGAGGAAGACGACGTCCTTGGCGCTGAAATCCTTGTAGAGGTCGGCGAGCGTCGACTCCTTCTGGTGATGCATCTGGATGAACGGGCAGCCGGAGTTGAACCACTCGAGCACCACGATCTTGCCCTGGGCGGTGTAGTCGCTGAGCGAATGCTCCTTGCCATCGGTGTCCTTGAGCGTGAAGTCCGGCGCCTTCTCGCCGACCTTGGCGCCGTCGGGCGCCTTCATCGCGCCGTGACGCGATCCGCCGCCGTCGGCGAGCAGCCGGTCCGCGCCGGCGAAGGTGAAGACCAGGGCGCTTGCGGCGCACAACCAGAGTTTCGCGTTTTTCTTCGTCATGGGGTGTTCTCCCTTTCCAAAAAACACCTGGAACCTGTGTACCAACGATTATTCCGCCGGACCGCCAGAGTCCGCTGCAGAAGGAGGAGGCGTGTTGATCGCGCAGACGGTCGTGCTGCCGCCGCGCGTCACAACGAGAATGCCGGTCACCTGAGCGAGCTTCGCGACGTCCGCGCCGTACTGCAGCCGCAGCGCGGCGGAGTCGGACTGCCCGCCCGAGAGGATGTTGTCGGGATAGACGTTCGCGTCGTTCTCGTACGGGAAGAAGGTCAACCGGGTGGCGCCGTCCACGTGCAGGAGCAGATCGTGGTCTTCCCAGTTGATCCGGCAGGAACAGGTGTCGGTCGATGCGGCCTGCGGCAGGTGCTTGCGCGTCTCGGCGAACAGTCCCGCATCGTCCGAGAGCTCTGCGTCGGCGGATACCGGCCACGACGCCGAGAGGTTCGCCCGGCCGGGGATGCAGCGTTTGCTGCAGACCAGCCAGTCGACGCGGGCGGAAATCTCCAGCGGTCCGGTGTGCGTCGCCGGAAGATCCGTAGCGATTGGCACGATCAGAACCAGTTGGTGCGGGTAAACGAAGCTGACCAAGCCCCCGGCTGCGACGTCGCGCTGCGGCGCGGGCCATTGCGGATCCCCGAACGTGACGCCGGGGATCGGCGTGAACGCGATCTTCGGCGGAAGCCCGGCGTCCCCGGGATTGCGCCAGTACAGGTGCCAGTCCGGGGAGATGTCAAAGACGATCGCCAGGTCGGTCGTGCCCTGCGGCGCGATGGCGGTGCGCTCGAGCGCCAGGCGAGCCTTGACGACCTTGTTGCCGGGTAGTTTTGCCGCCGGCGTTCCCGTGTCCTGGGCGTGGGCGTGGGCCGCGCCCGCTCCGAGGCCGACAAGAGCCACGAGGGCGTGCAGGACGAACGTTCGCTGCGACGCGGGCACAAAGCGTCCGTTGACTGGGTGGAACATATTCAAGGGCAATCCGTCTCCGGCTGGCGGGCGGTCAGGCGCCGCACCAGGTCCGCGCCGGAGCCCGGCCTCCAGGCGGCGAATCTCGCGGACATTTCAGGCGCGGCCCGTCGCGTTATCAAGCGGAGTGCGTTTAGTGACCCGCTCGTGACGAAGAGGCCGCCTGGATGCCGCGCCGAAGGCGGATTGTGCTGATGAAGCCAGCGGTGCGGGCGCGTTTGCGCGTGGCGTTCAGCGCCGGGCAGAAGCGGGCTCGGCTGGCGGTGCGCTGCGGCTGGTGGCGGCAGCCCCCTTCAGCAGCTTCTCCAGGCGATTCATGCCCTCGTCGATCTGCTCCATGCCGCAGGCGAAGCTGAGCCGCACGTGCTGATCGCTGCCGAAGGCGCCGCCGGGGACGACGGCCACGCCGGTCTCCTCGAGCACCTTGGCGGTGAATTCGCCGGAGGTGGTCACGCCGAGCCGCGCGTACGTACCGGAGACGTTGGGAAAAACGTAGAACGCCCCGGTTGGCGGACAGCACGTCACGCCGGGCATGGCGGTGAGCCGCTGGTGGATGTGCGCGCCGCGCTGGGCGAAGGCCTGCCGCATCCGCTCGACCTCGTCCTGCGGACCGGTGAGCGCCTCGATGAGTCCGTACTGAACGAAGGTGCAGACCCCGCTGGTGCCCTGGCTCTGCAGCTTGCTGAGCGCCTTGATCACCGGCTCGGGGGCGGCGACGTAGCCGACGCGCCACCCGGTCATCGCGTAGGTTTTCGAGCCGCCGTTGAGCGTGAGGGTCTGGGCGTACGCCTCCGGCGAGCACGCCGCGAAGCTGAGCGGGCGCTGGTCGCCGTAGACGAGCCGGTCGTAGATCTCGTCGGCGAGCACGGCGATGTCCTTGCCGGCGGTGACCGCGGCCAGGGCTCGCACCTCGTCGGGCGTGTAGGTGAAACCGCCCGGATTGCTGGGCGAGTTGAAGATGAGCATGCGCGTGCGCGGGGTGATTGCAGCCGCCAGTTGCTCCGGCGTGATCTTGAAGTCACGCTCCTCGTCGCCGCGGACGAAGACCGGCTTGCCCCCGGCGAGGCGCACGAACTCGGGATAGCTCACCCAGTAGGGCACGGGGATGATCACCTCGTCGCCGGGGTTGATCAGCGCGTGGACGACCATGGTGCAGGCCATCTTGCCGCCGGTGGTGATGATCACCTGGTTGGGCGTGTAGGTGAGGCCGTTCTCGCGTTCGAGCTTGGTGCAGACGGCCTGGCGTGCGGCGGGGATGCCGGCGGCTGGCTTGGGGTACTTCGTCTGCCCCTCGCGCAGCGCCTTGATCGCCGCCTCCTTGACGTTTTCGGGCGTGTCGAAGTCTGGTTCGCCGGCGCCAAAACTGATGACGTCGATGCCTGCGGCGCGCATGGCTGCGGCCTTGGCGGTGACCGCCAGGGTTTCCGATTCGGCCAGCGCAAGAACGCGCTTGGAAAGTTTCATGGTTGTCGTCCCTTCTCCGGCACTACGCGTGCGGCTGATCAAAAAACATACTCCTAGTCCGCGGACGGCACAAGGCCGTCTGGGAAACGCCCGTGCTGTCCTCAGGGAAAGCCCTAGTTGCAGGTATGTGTACCGGCCGATGTGGCGGCGGCGATCTGGGCGGGGGTAAGCCCCGTCAGCGCCTCGGGACCGCCGAACGTCCAGTTCGCGGTGTTGAAGGCGCCGCCGTTGGGTGCCCGCCCGGCGTTCGAATCGGCGAAGCTGTTCACGTAATCCCAAGCCTGGCCCGTGCCATCGACGCCGACCACGCCGAAGCTGTCCACGACCGTATCGCCGCCCAGCCCATCGCTGCGCAGCAACCGGAAGGCGTCGTTGCCGTTGCCGTTGGCGACGCCATGGTAGAGATCGGCTTCCGCGCCGTAGACGGACAGGTAAGAATCCGCCGGGCCCGAATTGGAATTGGCGATAACATACGACTGGCCCGCGGCGAGGATGCCGCTCATTTCGCCGTACGTCATGCTCAGGAAGTTCTCGGTCGTGCTGCCGTTCACGTAGAGGGCGACGCGGTACTGCGCCAGGTTGACGGGAGAGCCACCGCAGTTGGTGAGTTCGAGCAGCTTGGGCTCGCCGTTGGTGAGCGTTCCGTCGACGATCTCGCTGATGATGAGCGCGTTGGACGCCGGCGCCGTGTTGATCTCGCCCTGGATGACGGCGAAGTCGCGCAGGTCCACGTCGGTGTCGAAGTCGGCGTCGAAGCAAGCGCAGTTGAGCGGCATGGTCTGCTGGGGGCCCTGCTGGCATAGTTCGAACTGTTGCAGGTCGGCCAGATCGATGATGCCGTCGCCGTTGCCGTCGCGGGCGGGGCCGGCTGCGGTGCAGGCGCCCTGCACGACGTTGGGCACGTAGCCCGGCGAGCCGAAGTCCGCCCCGCCGAAGGTGGTCGTCACGTTGTTGATCCGGGCGCCGTCGAGGCCGGCGTCGGATGATTTTGCCCACGCCTCCGGCGCGTCGTTGGCGGCTGCCGTGTAACCCGCCGAGGCCAGCACGTAGATGCTGGGTCCGTCGGGGCTGAGCTTCGGCCAGGCGGCATCGTCGAACCCGTTGCGGTACACGACCGCATCGTGCACGCGGGGCACGGTGCCGCCCGGGGCGACGAGTTGCAGCGTTTCGCCGCCGTTGCTGAGGTTGGTGCCCGACACGCCGCCGTTGCCCACGAGCCCGTTGGTCGTGGCCTGGATGAAGGGTGCGGTCCAGGCGGCGGAGAACTCACCCGCATCCGTCATCGCGGGGATCACCGTCACGCTGGAGTGGGCGCCGAGGATGTACGCCGGGAAATCCCCACTGCGCGACAGGTTGTCCGCCAGGTACCAGCCGCCGAGGTCGACCGCACTCGAGGTGGTGTTGTAGATTTCGACCCACTCCGCCAGCGACGGGTTCTCTTCGAGCGAATCCGGGTTGTACATGATCTCGGTGATCACGACCTCGCCGCACTGCACGAACAGCTCGACGGGGACCGCGGGCGACTCGAGCAGACCGTCGTTGGTCGCGAAGGTGAAGCTGTCGCGTCCGCAGGTGCCGTTGTTGACGTAGCGCACCTGGTTGAACGGAATGCGCGGCATGAGGTAGCCGTTGGCGCCGAGCATGGCCGGGGTGATGACCTTGTTGGAGGCGACATCGATGAGCTGGCCGTTCTGCGGCAGCGACTTCACGACGAAGAGCAGCAGCCCGAAGAAGGGCCGGCTCAGGTCGGACCCCTGCATGAAGATGTCCTCGGTTGCGCCCGGGGTGGTCATCACCTGGGATGCGATGGCTGCGGGCAGCAGGTTGCCGGTCGTGGCCCCGCGCAAGCGGCACGGCGAACCGACGTCCTCGCCGCCGTACACGCCCGCCGCCGCGACCTGGCGATAACCCAGCGCGTTGTCGCCGACCTCGTGGGCGATCCAGTGCGCGCCGGAGTCGTTGCCGGTGGCGGTGTAGTTCGTAAAGGACGTCGCGTTGGGGAAATCATCCGGGGCCAGGGCGATGCTGTTGAAGCCGCCCACCTCGGGCCAGTCCATCGGCCCGACGTGGTCGTCGTAATCGTCGCCGTAGTTGACGACGTCGATGATCTGGGTGCCGTCGTTGAGCGTGAGGATCTCGTTGTCGGGACGGTCGAATCCTCCCGGATCGCAGGGGATCCAGAAGGAGGCGTCCAGGGGCAGGTCGTTGATGTCAAAGCCGTCCGTGAACGGATTGTTGGAGAGGTTGTGGCCCACCAGCGCCCCGCCGGCGGTGCCGTTGGTGTCGACCTGCAGAACGTTGCTCGCGGCGCCCAGGCCCCAGGCGGTCTTGAAATCCGCCACGGTCGGCGCCGACCCGAAGATGACCTGCCCATCGGGGATGATCACGACGAGTCCGAACGAGGGGAGGATGAACTCGGGGATGGAGCCGCTGCGCAGCGGCGTGCACGCGTCCCCGTTGGTGTCCACGTCCTCGTCCTGCAGGAACCACCCGCCGATGTCGATGTCGGTGAAGGTCGTATTGAACAGCTCGACCCACTCGGCGTTCGACGTGAAAACACCGTGCGCGAAGTCGCCTTCGGTCGAGGCGGGGTTGTACATGATCTCGGTGATGATCACGTCACCGGGACCGGGATTGGGGTTAATCCTGATCTGCCCGCGGATCTCGCCGGCGGGATATGACGGCGTCTCGATCTGCACGTACAGGCCGCCATCCAGGAACTTCGCCACGTCACCCGCGGAGACGCTCCAGATGCCGGAAAAGCTGTTCGAATTCACGTTGGTGAGCGCGAAGACCGCCGCCCCGTTCGAACCGGCGTCCTCGGCGTAGACCGACGCTGTCGCGACGTCCCCTTCCGCGACGTTGTGTTGCACCAGGAATTCGATCTCGGTCTCGGCGGCGTTGAGGGTGGCGCGGGCGTGGCCCGTGGCGGGACTGCCCGACGCGGGCACGACCTGATCGGGTGTGAGGATGAAGTTGCGCACGACGTCGGCGTGCGCGCCGGCGACACCAACCAGCAAGGCGATCAGCAAGGTGGTTCTGTGCATCGCGGTTCTCCCCCGAAAAGCCCCGCTGCGCCCCCCGCAGGCCCGGCGGCCCCGCCGACGACTCCGTGGGCGCAGGCAACTGCCGCGATTGCGGGATACTCGCTTTCGGGTACCCGCCGGCGCACGCTGACCCCGCGGCAGGTGACCAAACTTCGCCCGAGCCACCTGCAGTGAGGGGTACGCATTCAACGCCAAGCTGAGCTGTGCCTTGCGGCCGGCTACCCCCGGACTTCCAAGCTCATCATAATCAAACCGGACATCCGACAACAAGCGGTTTCCGGGCGCGTGCTGGCACACGCATTCATAAAGTGTCAATTCAATGAACCGTATCCGCCCGGTCAGTCCGCACCCGGAGTCGTCCCGAACACAAACTGGAAGAACCCGAAGTCGGCCAGGTCGACGTCGGTGTCGTTGTTGAAGTCGAATACGTCCCGGCAGACCGGCGAAGGCGCCACGAAGCCCAGCCCCTGGTAGGGACCGCTCAAACAGAATGGGACCGCCTCGGCGTCGGCTGCCCCGATCGCCCCGTCATTGTTCCAGTCGCCCGGGAAGAAGCGAATTGAAGAAGCGGCTGCGAACGACAGGGGTGCGCAGGCGCCGGTCGCGTCGTCGCAGGGAATGATCTCCAGGGCGTCGATGTCATCGGTGTCGCCCGCCAGTCCCAACTGCAGCGCGGCGGCGAAGGGCGTGATCTCGGCAAAGCCTTGAGGTGTCGCGCAGATTCGGTACACGTCGGCGGCGCCGTTCGAGCTGGCGAAAGACAGCATGGCGAGGGTCGGCGACTCGGGCGTCAAGGAGATGTAGACGCAGTCGTCGCCGCCGAAGAGCCCGTTGGTGTCGCTGTCGTCCACGATGAGGGCGTCGATGTCGTCAAGTCCCGTGAGCCCCAACTGATCTGCATACGCATAGGGCTGCTGCGCCTGCAGGCCGGGAAGCTCCGGGTTGGGATCGAAGAAGATGTCGGCGCCGCTGTCGCCCGGCAGACCGCCTGACTGCAGAGTGGGGGAAGCTGCGCTTACGGTGAAGTAGAAGCCATCCTCGCCGCCGCCCGGCACACCGCGTGCTAGCGCTCGCGCCGTGGGCGAGGTTGGTGGATAGGACGTTCCATTGACGTTGTCCTCAAACGTGCCGGGCGGGACGTGGTCCTTGGAACCGACCGTGGGCAGCGCCTGGTAGTCCTGGCCGCCCTCGTCGTAGTTGTTGATCGGTTGGCCGTTGCCGTCCGTGCTGCCGCGTGTTGACCCTACGGGTCCATTGGAATCAAATGCGCGCAGCGACATGAACCCGTCGCCCGCGGCGTGCCCGCGCATGACCTGGTCGGCGACATTGAAGGGTGCGTCACTCGCGACGAGGGCTGGATTGGGTGGGACCTCACCGGTGGTTCCCCGGCTTACGGAGAAGAGCAGGACGAACTGTCGCTGGCGCAGGACGATCGTGCGGTTGAACGAGATCCCGTCGAGTTCATCTCCGGGCATACCCAGCCCGAGATTGGCGCCGGGAAGAACCGTCGCGGGCACTGGGTCGCTTGGTTGGCCCTTGGCGAGAACGGCATCGGAATTGACCCGCGGAGTGCCTGGCTGACCGTCGATCACGGACGGCGACTGTGCATCGAATGTGAAATAGGGAATAGGCACTGGCTGGCGCGGGGGGTAGGCCCCTGCGCGGGATGCGACGATGAGAATCGCCAGGGTCAATGCGGCGGGCAGCCATCGAGGCGCGCGCCGGGACCGATCGGATGAAAGAATAGGTAACATGCCTGTGCTCCCTGACGACCCTCAATCCCTTTGTAGGCGATCGACGTGACTCGAATCAAGGCCTAAGGTGCAATCCAGGGCGGCCATTGGGGATCCCGTTGCATTTTTCGGGCGATCAGCTCGCCATCGTAGGCGTACCGGATGGCGGAGTCGTAGGAGCGCCAGGCCCGCGTGAAGCCCACCTGAGCGGCCTGCCGGTCGCCCCGGGCCAGGGCCATCGCGGCCGCGTGAAACTCCGCTTCGCCCGTCAGCCGCCAGGGCTGATCCGCCGACTGGGCCTGGTCGCGCATTTGCTGCAGGGAGCGTTCGCCGCGACACATTCGGTAGAGCGCATCGATCCAGGCGGGGTCCTGCTGCGGAATTTCGGACTGGGTCCGGTCGACGGTGGCGGCACGATCGGCGAGGAACGCATCGGCCGCCGGCCCGTCACCGAGGATGCGCAGCGCCGTCGCGGTCCACACGACCGCGAGCGCATTGGTCGGCGCGTCGGCGGACAGGCCGTAGGCGTGGAGCCGCGCCTCGTCGAGTTTTCCCTGATCGGCCAGGACCAGCATCGGAAAGAAGTGCCGATAAAGGTGGGCTTCGGTTACGGCGCAGTGGTCGTAGTCGTTGATGTCGGCGCGGGCTTCAGCGTACTCGTCCTGCCAGTAGTGCAGGCGCCAGCGATAGTGCAGCACCTCGCACTGACGAACGGAATCGGTTCCCGCGACCACCGCGGCGGCGTCAAAGGCGAAGGTTGCCGACGGCAGGTCCCCCATGCTCTGGAGGGCCATGCCCTCCGCGATGAACGAAACGGGGTCGTGGGGATCCGCCTGTTCACCCTTTTGGGCCCAATCGAGGGCAGCCGCATAATGGTTCGCGACGACGTCGTCGGCGTCGCGTGTGCCGGCGCTGCCGGTATACACTTCCGCCGCGAGGCGGTGCGCGATCGACAGGTAGTTGTAGGGCATGGCGCCGTAGAGCTTAAAGTCCACGATCTGCTCGAGTGGGCGGATGATGGCGCCGAGGTCGTCGATGGTGCGCGACGCGTACATCAACTGATTGCGGGCCCGGGCCAGGTTGAGCATCGCCTGGAGGAACACGTCCCCTTCGGCGGCGCGGAGGCGCTGGGCCGCTTCGTACGAACGGATCGCCTCGGGCGGATCGCGATACTGCAGCGCAAGACCGCGGAAGAACCAGCCGGCGGCGGTCGCCCCCTGCTGCGCATCGGCGAGGGCGATCTGCGTCTTGGCCTGGTCTGCAGCGTTCGTGCGGTCGAGGGCGAGCGCATAGAGATAGCGGGCGTCCACGCGCTGCGGGGCCTCTGCCACGACGTCGCCGAGCATTTGGCGTGCGACCAACCGATCGTCGCGGTTGTTGCGATCGAAGATCTTCACCAGCGCCCGGGCCATGCGAATCGTCACCGGATCCCCGCCCCGCTCCGCGGCTGCGTCGAGCTTGTCGAGTTGCTGCGGCGTGGCGTGGTAGTCGTAGTAGACGAGGCGGTCGAAGACCTCGTCGACGTCGGCCTGGGCGACCTGCTGCCGGGCGGAAGTCACGCTGGCCACGAGTCCACCGGCGAGCAGCACGACGATGGCCGTGGCGATGATGGCGGTTGTCGCCGCCTTGTGCCGCCGAGCCCACTTGACCGCCTTGGTCACGGGGCCGGCCGGCCGGCTCAGGATCGGACGGCCATCGGCGAAGCGGCGCAGGTCCTCGGCGAGCGCTCCCGCGGTCGCGTAGCGGCGCGCGGGATCCTTCTCCATCGCCTTGAGGCAGATGGTTTGCAGGTCCTTGGGAATATGTACATCAAAGGTGCGCGGCGGAGCGGGCTCGAGCTCCTTGATGCCGGTCAGCACCTGTTCGCGCGAGTCGCCCTCGAAGGGGCGTCGCAGCGTCAGCAGCTCGTAGAGCGTCACGCCCAGCGAGTAGATATCGGTGCGCCCGTCGACGGTGCCCGCGTCCGCGCGGGCCTGCTCGGGCGAGAGGTACGCCGGGGTACCCATGATCTCGCCGGTCAGCGTGATCCCGGGCGCGTCGGCGAGGCGGGCGAGGCCGAAGTCGGTGATGTGCAACCGGCCGTCGGCGCCTACGAGAAGATTCTGCGGTTTGATATCACGATGCACGACGCCGGCATGGTGGGCATGGTCGAGACCGTCCGCGACGTCGGCGAGCAAGCGCGCGAGGTGGCAGTAGTCCTGCCGCTCGCGATGCAGGTCGCGCACGGTGGCGGGCGGAGGCGCCGCGGCTGGGGCTTCGGCATGGGTGCTGACTTGCGCCGGTTCCGTCGGCGCCTGCGCGGCCCGCTCCAACTGGGTGGGGCGGAGGGAGAGCGAGGCGTTGGACGGGC
Organism: Phycisphaerales bacterium; assembly: GCA_020639115.1. Taxonomy (GTDB): domain Bacteria; phylum Planctomycetota; class Phycisphaerae; order UBA1845; family UBA1845; genus JACKHG01. The sequence continues at coordinate 285,372 of JACKHG010000003.1, read as the reverse complement.
TGAGCAGCCGCGTCCGGCAGCGGATCGCCGCGTCGAGACTGCTGCCGCCGATGAGTTCCATGGCGTAGTAGAAGGTGCCGCGTTCCTCGCCCTGCGCGTAGATCGGCACGATGTTGGTATGTTGCAGCCGCGCCGCGGCGCGGGCCTCGTTGCGAAAGCGTTGAATCGCGAGCGGGCCGCGCCGCGTGTAGTCGGGCAGAACCTTCAGCGCCACGACCCGGCCCAGCGAGATCTGCCGCGCCCGGTAGACGACGCCCATACCGCCACGACCGAGTTCGTCGATGATCTCGAAGTCGCCGAGCAGCGTGCCGCGCCGATGCTGCGGCGCCGCGTGGAATCCCACGAACGCGGCACTGGAGCCACCGCGGTGGGGCGCGCTGAGATCGACCTCGAGCCCGGTGGCGTCGGGCCCGAGCCCGAAGGCGTCGCGCAGCTCTTCCGCGAGGAGCTCTTCCTCAGGACTGGATTCGAGATTGCTCATGCGCTTCCCTGAACGTCCGCCGGATGCAAAGTCCCCCTTGCGCCGGCAGATTACCGCTCAGCCAGGGCGTAGGCCCGAGCGGACCGGCAACCTTCCCCACGTGTGTATACCGCCCAGCCGATGGACTTGACACGGATTATCCCGCGAATTTGACCCGCCCACGCGAGTGGGGTGCCGCGCGGCCCGGCGGGCACCGCACAATTGGGGCGAATTCCCTACACGGGGAGCAGCGGTGCCGTGGCGGGTGGAGGTCAGACATCCTCGTCCGGGTCGAGTTCGTCGAGTCGCTGCTTGACCTGCTTGAGCACGCGCGACTTGGCCTGGTAGACGCTGGCTTCGCTGATGCCCAGTGCGCCCGCGGTCTCCTTCACGCTCTTGCCCGCCAGCACGTGCATGCGGAAGGCGTCCAGCGTGACGGGCTCGAAGGAGTCGGCGACCGCGCGGAGGGCCCAGCGCAAGCGGTGGGCGCGCCATTCCTTCTCCCAGTGCTCGTCCGAGTTGGCCTCGTCGATCGCGGAGAGGTAGTCGAAGTTATGCGGATCGACGACCTCGCCCTGGCGCGCGGCCTTGTTGGCCCGCCGGGCCATCGCCCGGATCACCGCCACGCGCAGGTAGGCGCGGAAGCGGCCCTTGCCCGCGTCATACTCGAAGCCGTCCAGCGCCTTGAGCAGCGACAGGGCGACGTCCTGGACGATGTCCTCGGCGTCCACCGGACTGGCTCCGCGTTGGCGCGCATAGCGGTAGAGTAACTGGCCGTAGCGCTCGTGGAACTCGTTCCAACTGAGACTGTCGGTCCGGTCGCGGAGGCGCAGGAGGAGCGTGGCGCGTGTGCTGTCGGAGCGGTCCATCGTTTCCGCATTGTCTTCGCGGACAGATGCGACCACAAGCCGAAACCGCCTGCAGAGCGTCTTGGCGACGCTTTTTGCGGGTATTTGCGGATAGACCTGCTGGATTCCCTCGGGCTTGGACGTGCGGCTCACGATGAAGTCAGCCTTCATCAGGCTGATGTCCTGCACCTCTGCGGATGCGGATGCCGTCCGTCCAAGTCGTCCGGCAGTTTTGCACAGTGAGACTTTTTTGGACCGATCCGGGTCAGAACAGCCGGATGTCACGCCTATGCAACGGCGACGCGATGCTGCCGGATCGGGCCGGGGCCGCGCGTCGGACGACACCCACTATTACCCCGGGGAGAGGAAGGATTGGCAAAAGCCATAGAAATCTGCAGGTCGCAGCCTGAGGGCGTTCCCGGGAACGCCGAATGCGGTGACACGCAGAGCGGAAAGCAGAAGCGTTGCCTGCACGGCGACGGAGTGCCGCAAGGGCCGGCCCCCACGGGAGCCGGATGGTCGGGAGCGGTCGTACGTGAGGGCCGGATTCGTTTTGTAGATGTCGGCGTCGAAGCGCCAAGGAGGCTCGAGATCATGTCCATTGGATCAAAGTGGTTGTGTAGGCTGGCAGCCGTGGCCGCGCTGTGCTTCAGCGCATCCGCCGCGGTTGCCCAGACCGAGGCATGCTGTCGTCCCGATGGCAGTTGTTTTGACTTTCCCCCAACGCAGTGCGCGCCGCCGGCGTTCTCGGGCGGGCCGGGTTCGGTCTGCCTGGGCGACAACGACGGCAACGGCGTCGACGACGCCTGCGAGACGACGACCAACGAGTGTCTGCCGATCCCGGGCACGCGCCAGTGTTCCGACACGGTGTGCCCCATTCCCGGCGACAAGTGTTCGCCCAAGTGTGCGATCATTGGACCCGGCGGCGCAAGCGACGTGAGCGTGTGCGCGTGCGCTTCGCCGGATGAGTGTCACGTCGCGTTCACCTTTGTCTCCGCGGATCCGTGTGTCGGAGTGGACAACGGCACGGGAACGACGATCCTGCCCGCGCCCTGCCCGCTGTCCAGCGAGGTACCCTGGCAGATCGTCAACGGCCTGCCGCCGGCATCGCCCATTGACATTGAGCTGGTCGAGCTCAGCCTGAGCGGGATCAACGAAACGCCCGGAGGAAGCCTCGGCGGCACCGAATCGACGTTCGGTGTTCAGCTCGACATGCCGATGACCGGAACCAACGCGCTGGCCGGCTTCAACCGGCACATCGTGCTGCCCGCGACCGGCAAGGTCGCGTACGGTCCGCGTAATCCTGGAGATCCCGTGCAGAGTTTCGACGGGGATATGGTGTCACTGCAGGGCGAGCTCTTCGGTGATCCGGACTTCTGCCAGTTGCGCGTGACCGCCGGGACGGACTTCGGCATGCCCAGCCCGGGCCACACGACGCTGACGCAACTGCCCGGCGGCGATTTCGCCGTCGACAGCTTCTTCGACATCACCTACCGCATCGAATTCCAGGGCTGCCCCGGCAGCGTGCTGGACGGCATGGCCGGCTCGACGGTCGGCACAGCCCGGGTCCGCGCCGGGACGGGTATCGGCTGCGTGGGCAGTTGCCCGCCGGGCACCCACTGCCAGCAGACGATCGAGCCGACGCCGACCGGCACCCAGGTGTGCTGCGACTGTGTGCCCGACACGCCCGAGTTCTGCCCGCTGGCGACCGATCTGTGCGCCAACCTGCAGACGTCCCAGTGTATTTCGTCGGGTACGGGCGAGTCGTGTGCGCCGCAGTTCGTCGTGGTCACCTCCATGAATCCGCCGAGCGTGGTTGCGGAGTCGTGCAGTTGCTACGACGGAACGAGCTGTGGCCCGGTCTCGGTCGATCCGATCGGCACGCCGCCGTTCGATTACACGCTGTCCTGTGCGGGCGCGTGCCCGGCGGGTACGGTCGGCGATTGCCTGGTGCACGTCGACGGCGTCTCGACCGGCGCGGTGAGCGTGAATGCGTCATCCCTGCCCGTGGGTGCTACGGTGAGTTGCGATTGTGCCCAGCCGCCGCCGCAGGTGTGTCCGCTGGCGACCGACTACTGTGCCAACCTGCAGTCGACGGACTGCGCGACCACCGATCCCACGACGGGCAACTGCTGGCCGAAGGCGGTGAGCAGCACGGCGGTGGGTAGTCCCAACGTGCTGAACTGTTCATGCTTCGATGACACCTGCGGTCCCGTGCACATCGACCAGGATCCGACGGGCCAGGGGCTGGTGTACTCATGCCCCGAGCCGTGTCCCATCGCGGGTGCGCAGTGCCAGATCTTCTTCGATAACGGCAACGGTCCGATGCCGACCGGGCAGACGAGCGTGAGTTCGTTCAACGTGCCCGCGGGCGTGATCGTGACGTGCGACTGCCCGAAGCCGCCGACGGACGAGGCGTGCTGTCTGCCGGACGGAACGTGCGCGAATATCCCGGCTGCGGACTGCCTCAGCCAGCAGGGTACACCGCAGGGCTCCGGCACCGCATGCAGTGGTGTGCTGGAAGCCTGCTGCCTGCCGGACGGGACTTGCGCGATGCTGGACCGGCTCTGCTGTGACGATGCCGGTGGTACGCCCATTCCCAATGGGACGTGTGCGGGCACGATCCAGGGCTGCTGCTTTGACGACGGCACCTGCCAGGACATGGACCCGCTGTGCTGCCAGACTTCCGGCGGAACGCCGCAGGCCGTCGGCAGCGTGTGCCAGGGCGACCTGGACGGCGACGGGCACGACGATCTGTGCGTGCCGCCGGTCAACTACTGTCCTCTGGCCACGGATCTGTGTGCGAACCTGCAGACGTCGCAGTGCTTCAACGGTGCTGCCAACGACTCGTGCTACCCGCAACTGGTGTTCATCACCTCGCAGAATCCGCCCGCAGTGGTTGCGGAATCCTGCAGTTGCTACGACGGGACGTTGTGCGGACCGGTCAATGTGGAGCCGATCGGGACGCCGCCCTTCGACTACCGCCTGTCGTGCGAGGGTGCCTGCCCGCCGGGTGCGCCCGGACAGTGCCTCGTGCACATCAACGGCAACTCGACGGGGAACACGGTCATGAGCGCAGCGCAGGTTCCGGTCGGGGCCTTGGTGAGCTGCGAGTGCAGCGAGCCGCCGCCCCAGGTGTGTCCGCTCGCGACCGACTACTGCGCCAACCTGCAGTCGACCGACTGCGCGACGTCCGACCCCACCACGGGCAACTGCTGGCCGAAGAGCGTGGCGAGCACCGCGGCGGGTGGTCCGAGCGTGCTGGCGTGCTCGTGCTTCGACGACACGTGCGGTCCGGTGCACATCGACCCCGACGCGACGGGTCAGGGCCTGGTCTACTCGTGTCCCGAGCCGTGCCCGATGGCGGGTGAGCAGTGTCAGGTGTTCATCGATAATGGCAACGGGCCCATGGCGACCGGCCAGACCAGCGTGCACTCATCCAACGTGCCGCCCGGTGCGATCGTGACCTGCGATTGCCCGCCGGCTGAAGACGAAGCCTGTTGTCTGCCGGACGGAACGTGTGCGAACATTCCGCCGGCTGACTGCCTCAATCAGCAGGGTTCGCCGCAGGGACCGGGCTCGGCCTGCAGCGGTTTCATTGTGGCCTGTTGCATGCCGGACGGGACCTGTTCGATGCTCGACCGCGTCTGCTGCAGTGATGCGGGCGGTACGCCCATTCCCAATGGGACGTGTGCGGGCACGATCCAGGGCTGCTGCTTTGACGACGGCTCGTGCCAGGATATGGATCCGCTGTGCTGCGAAAATGCCGGCGGCATGCCGCAGGCTGTCGGCAGCGTTTGCCAGGGCGACCTGGACGGCGACGGGCACGACGACCTGTGTCAGCCACCACCGTTCTGTCCGCTGGCGACCGATTACTGTGCCAATCTGCAGGCGACCGACTGCGTGCAGAGCGATCCGAACGACATCGCCTGCTGGCCGCGGCAGATCGTGAACGAGCAGACGGCCAATCCCAACGTGCTGGCCTGCGAGTGCTTCGGTGACGAGTGCGGACCGGTGCAGATCGACCCGGATCCGTTCGGCCAGGGGTACGTGTACTCCTGTCCTGGCAAATGTCCCGATCCAGATGGCGCATGTCAGATCTTCCTCGACAACGGCACAGGGCCGATGCCCACAGGCGTGACCAGCCTGCCGTCCACGCAGGTCCATCCCGGTGTGGTCGTCACCTGCGACTGCCCCGAACCGCAGGACGAGGGGTGCTGTCTGCCCGATGGCACGTGCGTCAACATGCTTCCTGCCGATTGCATCAATCAGCAGGGAACGCCGCAGGGAGCCGGTGCGCTGTGCAGCGGAACCCCCGAGGCGTGCTGCATGCCCGACGGAACGTGCCAGATGCTGGACCGGTTGTGTTGTGCGGACGACGGGGGAACAACGGTGCCCGGTGGATCGTGCACCGATCCCAACGTGTGCCCTTCATGCCATGATGGCGATGCCGATCAGGACGGCGACGTGGACCTGATTGACTTCGCGATCTTCCAGCGTTGCTTCGGTCAGCCCCCGGTGGGCATCTGCAAGTGCCTGGACATGGATGGCGACGGTGACATCGATCTGAAGGACTTCAGTCTGTTTGTGAGCGTCCTAACCGGACCCTAGCGGACTGGCGACTTCGATCGAGTAATAGAGAGGATTGCATTCAGAAGGAGTTTGCTGCCCGCCCGGGACCAGCGCGTCCCGGGCGGGTCTTTGCTATCCGGGTGGTCATGAAAACTACTGGCGTGGAATCGCGAGCGGGCTGCAACTCCCGTGCGGAATGGGCCCAGAGGGATTCGAACCCCCGACCAATCGATTATGAGTCGACTGCTCTAACCGCTGAGCTATAGGCCCCCCTCTCGTCACCGCATTTCACCACGGCTGTGCGGATGCTGCAACCGCGCCGGACCGTACGCGCAGCACCGCTTCGCCGCGCCCGACGCGGCCGACGCGACGACGACTGCTTCACGCGGTATGCTTCGCGGGCATGGACGATTCCGGGCCGAAGACACCGCGCGGCGGGCTGTTCCACCTGCTCGCCCCAGGGATTCTCATCGCCGCGACGGGCGTCGGCGCGGGCGACCTGATCACCGCCAGCCTCGCGGGTTCGCAGGTCGGACTGGTGATCGGGTGGGCGGTGCTGGTCGGCGCCCTGCTCAAGTGGACACTCAACGAGGGGCTCGCCCGCTGGCAGATGGTCACCGGCACGACGCTGCTCGAGGGCTGGCACGCCCGGCTCGGCCGCGGCGTGGAGTGGATCTTCCTGATCTACCTGCTCGCCTGGGCGTTCTTCACGGGTGGCGCGCTGATCAGCGCCTGCGGGGCGGCTGGGGCGGCGCTGTGCGACCTCGGTCAGCCGATGGCCACGGCCAAGAGCATCTGGGGCATTTTCCATTCGCTGCTCGGCGCCGCCCTCGTCTGGTTCGGCGGGTTTCGTGTCTTCGAACGGCTCATGTCCGTCTGCATCGCCCTGATGTTCTGCACCGTTATTCTCACCGCAATCCTCATCCGCCCGGACTGGTCCGCGGTTCTGCAGGGGCTGGTGCGTCCCGCGATTCCCGCGCAGTCGACGACGTGGGTGCTGGGGCTGCTCGGCGGCGTCGGCGGATCGGTGACGCTGCTGTCGTACGGGTACTGGATTCGCGAAGAGGGGCGGAGCGGGATCGAAGGCGTGCGCCAGTGCCGTATCGATCTGGCGGTCGGTTACACGATGACCGCGCTGTTTGGCGTGGCGATGGTGACGATCGGCTCGCGGCTGACGCTGACCAAGGGCGCGAGCGACCGCGTGGCGGCTGCTTTGGCGGAGCAGCTCGCGACCGCCCTGGGTCCGGCGGGTAAGTGGATATTCCTGATCGGGTTCTGGGGCGCGGTTTTCTCCAGCCTGCTCGGCGTGTGGCAGAGCGTGCCCTACCTGTTCGCCGATTTCGTTCTGCTCCGCGGCCGCGCGCCGGGAGCGTCCCGTCCGCAGGTCGACTTCACGCGCACCGCGCCGTACCGCGTGTTTCTCATCGCGCTCGCCGTGCTGCCGATGGTGCTGTTGCACTGGGGACTGCAGCGGGTGCAGCTCGCCTACGCGGTGATGGCCGCGCTGTTCATGCCCTTTCTGGCCGCGACGCTGCTGATCATGAACAACCACAAGCGCTGGATCGACCGGCGGTTCCGTACGCCGTGGCTCATGAATATCCTGCTCGCCGGCACACTGCTGTTCTTTGCGTGGACCGGAGTGCGCAAGATGTTCGCTTCCCCGTAGCGTGGCGCCAATCGCGGCCCCCCCCAGCACGCCGCACCTACCACCACTCCAGGTACCAGGAGTGGCCGAAGTGCTGCCGCGCGTGGCCGGGTGCCGGCGGTGACGTTCGATGCACGAACCCGATCGTGTCCATCCAGTCGGTTCCGAGGCGGAAGTACACGACTCCAGGCTCCACCTGGCTGATCTCTTTGACCTTGAACAACCCGATGTGCTGCGGGCCGGTTGCCGCCAAGTTGCCCTTCAGGCACGCGGATTCGGCACGCTCGAACGCACTCCGACTCAATGCAAAGCGCAGGTACAACGGCCAGCGCGGCGCCGGTGTCCAGAGCGACAGCAACACGAGGACGCACGCGGGGGTAGCCCACCAACGCAGCGAACGCGCCTGCATCTGTCGACGCATGCGGCGCATATGCCAGACTGCTCCGACGCGCAGGAGGAAATCACCCAGCAGGATCGGTATCACGACCACCAGTGCACACGAGAGGAACATGCCACCCAGGAAAGTCGGAAGGCGTGCCGAGTCGACAATGGCCGCCAACGTGCAGATACTGATCGCGGCCAAGTGCCACCAGCGCGGTGGTTTGGCGAAGCGCTGCCAGCGTCGGCGCCGATACAGGCTGGGATCGCTCAGATCGAACGGCTGACCACACTCGGGGCAACGCGCTTCCGTCAGTCCCCATAGCGAATAACCGCAGGTGGGACAGCGCACGTATCGGGTATGGGGGGCTTCGGTTGCGTGGCTGTCGGCGCCCGCCGGATCCACCATGACATCAGCGCCCTGTACGCGCTACGCATAGTTCTCGAGGATGCGGTTGTACACCGATTCGGAGATGACCCCCTCGTCGAGCAGTTCGTCGAGCGAGTTCTTCATCGACTTCATGCCGTAACGCTGGCCGGTGGTGATGACGTTGCGGAGGTGGAACGTGCCGCGGTTGCGCATCACGTTGCGCACCGCGTCGGTCGTGACCAGGATTTCCACCGCCAGCCGCTTGCCGCCGTCCACCGTGGTGAGCAGCTCCTGGTGGATCACGCCGAGCAGCGCCTCCGACAGCAGGCTGCGCATGTGCCCATCGCTGCCGTCCGGCGCGTAGGCGAGAAAACGCTCGATGATCTTGTCGATGCTGATCACGTGGATCGTGGAAATCACCAGCACGCCGGTCTCGGCTGCGGTCAGCGCGATCTTGATCGTCTCGTAGTCGCGCATCTCGCCGATCGCGATCATGTCGGGATCCTGGCGCAGCGCCGCGCGCAGCCCGCGGGCGAACGACTTGGTGTCCTTGCCGATCTCCCGCTGCCGCACCACCGACATCTTGTTGAAGTGCACGTACTCGATCGGGTCCTCGATCGTGATGATGTGCTTGCGCTGCGTGCGGTTGATCTCGTCGATCATCGCCGCCATTGTCGTGGTCTTGCCCTCGCTGGTGGCGCCGGTGATCAGGATCAGTCCCTTGGTCGCGTTGGTGAGCTGCCGGACGATCGGCGGGACCCGGATCTCGTCCAGCGTCATCGGCACGCTGGCGAGCAGGCGGACCACCGCCCCCACCGCCCCGTCGTTAAACGCGATGTTCACGCGGTAGCGGTTGCGGTCGTCGTCGGAGAGCATGAAGTCGTGGTCGAGATTTTCCTCGAAGTGCTTGATCTGCTCGGGCGTGAGCATGGTGTAGGCCAGCTCGCGGGCCATCCGCGCATCCAGCACCTCGCGGGTCACCGGCAGCAGCTCGCCCTTCACCCGGAACAGCACGGGCGAGCCCGCGACGATGTGGATATCCGCGGCCCGACGCTGCCGGGCAAGCTTGAGAATGCTCTGAATGTTGGACATGGGCAGCAGGTCTCCGTCGAACTTCGCGGAGGATAAGCGCGGCGGGCACACCACGCAACGACGCCAGCGTCCCGTTTTACCGCATGCCCCCCCGCCGTTATCCTGCAGCCGACGCCGAATCGGGCCCGCAGGAGGCGATCGACCGGACCACGTCAGCGTGGCAGCGGATAGCGCACGTTCGGTCGTTGCGGGCAGCGTATCCCGATCGCTGCCGGGCAGTGCTACCGCGAGGATGGCAAAGACGACATGGTGGCCTCATTCAGTATTTCACCGATCGTGGCGCTCGGCGGTGTCGCGCTGGGCGTGTGGCTGCTGCGGCGCGGCCTGCGCGGACGGCGGTTCGGCAACGAACCGCGCTGCCCCAAGTGCGGCTATAACCTAACCGGGACATCCTCCGACGCCTGTCCGGAGTGCGGTGCAGCAACGACGCAGATGGGCGTAGTCTACGGCGCGCGCCGGCGTCGGCCCGGGTTTATTCTGTTCGGGCTGCTGCTCTTGCTCGGGGCGGGCACGATCGGGGGCGTCAGCGTCTATCAGCTCGTGACCCGCGCAAACTACTACCGCTACTACCCGGGCGCGTGGCTCGTGCGCAACGCACACGGCGGCGACCGTCAGGCCATGATGGAACTCCAACGCCGCCTCTACGCCGGTAGCCTGTCGGACAGCGTGATCGCGATGATCATCGCCGACGGTCTCACCGAGCAATCCGCCGCTTCGATCACTCCACTGACTCAGGATTGGGTCAACCTGCTCGAGTACCTCGACCAGGCTGGGCGTCTGACCGACGATCAACAGCAGCGCTACCACGACAACATCACCCACTACTCCCTGCAAACGAGATTGCACGTGCGGACCGGCGACCCGGTGCCCATCGCGCTGCACTCCGCGACGCGCGGCCCCGCGGCCTTCGGCGGCCCGGTCACACTCGACCGCTGGATCGAAGTCAGCCTCGGCGAACTATATCTCCAGCGCGCCGACGACCCGGACGGGCCCAAGCTCAACGGCCAGGTTTACGAGCGCGGAACCAGCGCCGGATCGAGCGGCAACGGCGTGGGCGGTTCGGGATACCTCTCCCTGCGGTTGCCCAGCGACGGACTTGCCCCCGGCAGCTACCGCGCGGTCTGCATCGCCGATGTGAGGATCTTCGCAGCCGGTGCGGGTGGCGCTACGGGGCAACCGCCCGAGGGGACGCCGCCGGTCTACACGCGGAAGATCAAGCTGGATGCGACGTTCGACGTCGTGGAGCCCAGTGCGGGTAATGACATCGAACTCTCGACCGACGCCGCGGTTGGCACGCAGATTCACGACGCCCTGAGCGTAGGTCCTGTCCGGTTGATTGCCCGGCACAAGAAGCCGCCGCCGTTCACCGCGATGGTGCTTTTCCAGACCGGCAGCGCGGCCCCGTCAGGCATTCAGTTGCCGATCGATGTGGCCTTCGACGCAACCCTGCGCTACGCTGGCACCGACTTTCCGCTGGGTCGCGTGGTCATGCGCGCGGGGACGAATTCGCAAACAACTCTGAATGCTGATGTCGACTTTTCCGACGTGGATGCCGTCGACATCGTGCTGCGTACCGACACCGACGCAGCCCTCTGCACAACGGATATAACCCGAATCTGGCAGGGTGAGCTCGTGTTCAAGGATGTTCCGGTGGTCCATTAGCGACCGCGGCGACCCGGAATGGCCGGCGCCTACGCGCGCTGGCTCGTCAGCGCCGGATCGACGAGGCCGGCGGCTGCAAACGCCTTCGCCCGCGCGGCGCACGCCGGGCACTGGCCACAGGCGACGTCGCGCGCCGCCCGGCACGAGTAGGTCAGGTCGAACGGCGCCCCGTCGCGATTGCCCAGCTTGATGATCTCGCCGCGCGACAGGTCGATGAGCGGCGACTCGATCGAGATGGGCGTGCGCGAGCGCTGCAGTTGCTCGAACATCATGCCCGCCAAGTAGAAGAACTCGCGGCGATGGTCGGGCTGGGCCCCGCCGGGGGCTGCCTCCATCTCGATCTCGTTGGCCTGCTCACTCGCTCCGGAGATGACCGCGGTCGCGCCGACGCGGTAGGCGAAGTGCATCGCCGCGCTGAGCAGCGCCACCGCCAGCCCGGGAACCTGCCCCACCGTCGCGAGCGCCGGACCCGCCTTGGGATCGATCGCCACCTTGCCCGACGCCGATCGCTTCACGCCGGCGATCTTCGCGACGTGCGGCAGTTCGATCAGGCCGGCGGCTGCCCCGATGGCGTCCGCGATGGCCCGCACGGCTGCCCGCTGCCCCACGGACGACGGCTGGCCGAAGTCGGCGTGCAGGAGGTATGCCTTGCCGGCTGACCGGGCGCGCACCGCCGCCACGGTGCTGTTGATCCCGCCACTGGCGAGCACGACGACATCGGGCATGAGAGACTCCTTCGCGATGGGTCCATCAGCCGCTACCGACCGCTGGACTGGCCTCCTGGGTCTTATCGGCGAAACAGCCCGCGCGCGACGAACGCCCTCCTCTACCCGCGCCTCAGCCCGGTTATCACCATTGACAGGTGCGATCGCCGCGCGGCCCGTGGAAAACCGGGCCTCCGGTGGCGATCTCCTTGCCGCTTCCAACCGCCTGGGATAGGCTAGGCGCTTCGTCGTCCGCGGCGGCATCGCGGCTCTTCGGACCACTGCGCGGCACCGGAGCCCAGGCGTGTCGCGACCGCCGCATCACCGGCAATGGAGTGCGTTCAATGCCCGAAATCCGCCCGTTCCGTGCCCTCCGCTACGATTTCCGCCGCTTCAACGGCGACGTGTCCGCGGTGCTGGCGCCCCCCTACGATGTCCTCGACCAGGCCGACAAGGACGCAATGCTCGCCCGCAACTCGCGCAACATCGTCGCGGTCGACCTGCCCCACATCCCGCCCAAGGAGGAGGGGCCGCAGCAGGCCTACCTCGACGCCCAGTTCACGCTGGACACCTGGGTGGCGGAGGCTGTGCTGGTCCGCGAGGAGAAGCCCGCGCTCTACCTCTACCACCAGACCTTCGAATACGAGGGCAAGGAGATCACCCGCAAGCAGTTCATCGCCGTTGTGCGGCTGCACGACTTCGGTGAGGGCATCGTCCTGCCGCACGAGAAGACCTTCGGCGGCCCCAAGGCCGACCGGCTCGCGTTGACGAAGGAGACGCGCTGCAACCTCTCCCCGGTGTTCGGGCTCTTCACCGATCCCGACGACGCGGTGGGCAAGGCGTTCGCCCCGGTGGCGAAGCGCAAGCCCGACGCGGTCGGCACGGTGGAGAACGTGAAGAACGCGTTGTGGATCGTGCCCGAAGACAACATCATCCAGGCGGTGTGCTCGACTTTGGCGCCGAAGAAGGTGTTCATCGCCGACGGCCATCACCGCTACACGACGGCGCTGAACTACCGCGACCACCTCAGCCAGATGCACGGCGACCTGCCGCAGGATCATCCCGCCAACTACGTGATGATCGTGCTCGCCAGCATGGATGACCCCGGCTGTGTGATCCAGGGCTACAACCGCGTCCTCGTCGGCAACGGCGTGGACGTGGACACGCTCACCGCGGCGTGGGCCGAGGGTGTCGAGCCCACGGATGACAAGAATCCGGACCTGCGGCTCTACGACGGCAAGTCGCACCGCTCGGTCGGATTGAAATTCACCAATCGCGCCGCGCTCGACACGCTGGCCGCCGATCGCGACGCCTCGTGGCGGGCGCTCGACGTGGCCTACCTGCACATGTACCTGATCGACAAGCTGGCCGCCGCCCAGTTCGGCAGCGCGCCCGAGGTACGCTACGTGAAGTCGGTGCCGGCGGCCCGCGAGCTGGCCGAGTCGACCGGCGGCGTCGCGGTCATGCCCCGACCGACGCCGATGGCGCAGCTTCGCGCCGTGAGCGAGGCGGGCGAGCTCATGCCGCAAAAGAGCACGTTCTTTTTTCCCAAGCTGGCGACCGGCCTGACGATCCACCCGCTCACGCCGGACGAGTGACGCCGGCCGACGACGGATGCTGACCGACCGCGGCGGCGCGAAGGCCGGCGCGAGTGCAGATACGGGCGATTGCATGCGAATACCGAAAGCCGCATTTCAAGGTGCGCTGCTGGCGATGCTCGCCGGTTGCGCGGCAAAGCCAGCCGTCAACATGTACAAGCCGGAGGATCTGGCGGCTACCGACGCCGCTCAGCCCGCAACCTACAGCGACACCGACTGGGCAGAGATTCTCCGCGACAACGTGCACGACGGGCTCGTCGACTATCGCCACCTCACCGCGCACGCCGAGCCGCTCAAGCGCTACCTCGACCTCGTGCAGCACGTGGGCCCGCAGTCCACACCCGACCAGTTCCGCGAACCCAACGCGGCGCTGGCCTATTACATCAACGTCTACAACGCGGGCGTGCTCGACGCCGTGTTGCGCGCCGGCGTTCCGATCACGATGTACGACCTCGAGCTGCCGCCGGTCGAACGCGGCTACCGTTTCCTCGTCGACGGCAAGCCGCACACGCTGGGTGACATCCACGCGCTCGCCGAGCAGTCCGCCGAGGGCAACGCGCGCGTCGAACTCGCCCTGTCCGGCGCCGCGCTGGGGACGCCGCCGCTGGCCAACGAACCCTACCGCCCGTTCGACGTGCGCCAGCGGCTGCTCGACCTCGGCGAGCTGGCGGTAAGCAACCCGCATCTCGTGCGCGTCGACCACGAGCACCAGGAGCTGCTCGTCGGGCTGCCGATCATGGCCCAGCGCGACGCGTTCATCGAGATGTACAAGCGCGAGACCGCGAGCCCGTCGGGCACGATGCTCAACTGCCTCATGCACATGGCCGGCAGCAACCAGCGGGCCTACCTCGCCCGCGCGACGGGTTACGACGTGCACATCCTGCCGTTCGATCGGACGCTCAATGCATGGAAGCCCAGCGCGGGGTAGGGACTTCTTGAACCGCGAATATACGCGAATGAAGGCAAGCGGGATTCCTGTAGGGCTTTTTCAGGGATTCGCGTCTATTCGTGTTCATTCGTGGTTCCGTCGTTCCGCCCTGTGTTTTGACGTGGTGGGCGTTACGTCAGGTGCAGCCACAGCGCCTTGAGGTACGCTGACTCCGCGCAGCGCGGCGACACCGGGTGATCCGGGCCAGCCCCCGTGTAATCCAGGATCCGGCACGACCGGCCCGCCTGCCGCACCGCCCCGATCGCAAGCCGCGCGAACTCCTCGCGATCCACCGCGCCGCTGCATGAGCAGGTCAGCAGCACGCCGCCCGGCTCGACCACCGCCGCTGCCAGCCGGTTCAGATCGTGGTACTTCTTGCGCCCCTCGCCCTCGTCTGACTTGCCGAAGACCAGCTTCGGCGGATCCAGCACCACCACGCCGAAACGCCGCCCGTTCGTGTGCATCTGCCGCATGTATCCGAACGCGTCCGCGTGCACGGTGCTCACCCGCGCCTGGTTGAGATTGGCGTTTTTCCGTGCTGCCTCCACCGCCTGCTCGTCGAGGTCCACGCACGTGACCTCATTGGCCTCGCCGCGCGTCTTGGCATAAATGCCGAACCCCCCGCTGTAGCAGCACACGTCCAGCACGTTCGCGCCGTGCACCAAGCTCGCGAGCCGCACGCGGTTCTCCCGCTGGTCGCAGAAGAAGCCGGTCTTGTGGCCGGTCGCGAAATCCACGCGGAAACGCACGCCGTTCTCCGTGATGTTCACCGAACGCGGCAGTTCCCCGCTGTAGACGGGCGTCGCCTTGAAGCCCTCGAGCTTGAGCACGCGCTCGTCGACCTCGACGCGATGATGCTGCGTGCCCGCAAGCTCGTGCAGCATGGGCAGCAGCATCTCCGCCCGGTCCCAGATCCCCCGGCTGAAGACTTCGACGCTGAGCACGTCGCCGTAGCGATCCACGACGAGCCCGCTGAGTTCATCGCCCTCCGCGTGCACGAGCCGGTAGGCGTTCGTGGCGGTGTCCAGCCGCAGGGTGTCCGTGCGCAGGCGCACGGCCCGCTCCAGCGCGTCGCGCCAGAAAGCCTCGTCCACGTCCGTGTCGTCCCAGTTCAACATCCGCAGCGCGATGCGCGACTTGGGGTTGTACAGGGCGTGGCCGAAGAGCGCGCCGTGCCGGTCGAAAACGCGCACCACGTCGCCTGGCTGGGCCTCCGGCGCCGCCTCGCGGACCATCCGGTCGTAGATAAATGTCTGGGTCGATGCGGAGCGCAGCCGCACCCAGGGCGCGCCGGGCGGGATTGTGTCAGCCGGTGTCGGAGAATCGGTCATCGCGGGATTATACCGTCAGTTCCCGCGGCTGCGCCGTTGGCTCATCGCGGCGCCGCCTGCTATGCTCCCCGAGCATGTTTGGCTACCTGCTGCTTGCGTTCATTTGTGTCCCCATCGTGGAGATCTGGCTGCTGATCCGGATCGGCGAGGTGATCCACGCGGGCCCGACGATTGCGCTCGTGCTGCTGACGGGGATCGCGGGGGCGGCGCTCGCCCGCCGGGAGGGTGCGCGGGCGTGGTTTCGCATTCAGGAGACGATGGCCCGCGGCGAGATGCCCGGCCTGGCGATGGTGGAGGCGGTGCTCGTGTTTGTCGCCGGCCTGCTGCTGGTGACGCCGGGGGTGCTCACCGATTGTGTGGGGCTCGCGCTGCTGCTCCCGCCGGTGCGGGCGTGGGTGGCGCGGAAGCTCGCGGATCATTTTCGCGGTCATCTTGTGGTTGCGGGTCCGGGCGTGTCGATGCACTTCGGCGCCGGCCCCGTGGGTAACCCCGGTCCCTCCGCGCCGCCCGACGACATCATCGACGTCGAGTTCCGCGACGTGACGGAAGAGCGCAAGCGCCGGTTGACGGAATTGCGCGACGAAACAGAGCCGCGCCCGTAAGGAAGCGGAGAGGCGCGCACCACCGCATCGGCAACACGGCAAAGAGGTTGCCATAACCTGCAACACGACCCAAGCGGAGCACGCGAACATCATGCAGCGAACGTGGTTGATCTGGGCAGCCGTCCACGGCTTTATCTCCGTCGCCTGCGGCGCGTTCGGCGCTCATGGCCTGCGCGGCAAGCTCACCGAGCGCATGCTGGAAAACTGGGAGACGGGCGCGCGCTACGAAATGTACCACGCGCTCGCTTTGCTCGCGGTGGCCTGGTTGGCGACGCGCATGCCCTCCGGCGCCGTGACCGCGGCTGGCTGGTGCTTTGCCCTGGGCGCGTGCATCTTCTCCTTCAGCCTCTACGCCCTCGCGTACACGGGCGTGACCAAGCTCGGCATGATCACCCCCATCGGCGGCCTGGGCATGCTGGCGGGCTGGGCGCTCATCGCTTACGCCGCACTCGCCAGGCCGGCAACCACGCTGCCGCAATAGCTCCGCCGCAGTATCCCAAACGAGCCTCGATGCGAACTATTCGATCGTACCGATCGGAGCCGCGAGCGCCAGCGAGCGGGCTGTGCGCGCGGGCCTCGGGGCAAGTGCTCGTGACGAGGTGCGGACCCCAGCAGGTCCTTCAGGCTTGATCAGCGTGACGAGGCGGTGTGCGGTTGGGTGTGATGGCAGCAAAGAGCGCGGCGGCCGGCTGGGCAGCCCGCTCGCTGGCGCTCGCGGCTCGGAACGACTGGCCCTGCGGATTGCCAGCGCTCCCAGCCGCCGGATATACTGCTCGCGCGGTCCCCAGGGACGCCACGCCATGGGTACATATGCTCCGACCCCGCTTGCCTTTTTCATCACCATTACGACGTATGGCACACGGCTGCACGGCGATCCGCGCGGAACGGTCACGCGGCAGCGCAATCAACCGGGCACGCCGCTTCTCCCTCCCAATGTCCGTCGGCATGCGCGCGAACGGAAACTGCTCTGCAGCCTGCCATTCTTGATGGATGCAGCAGCCCGAGACGTCGTTCGGCGGGCGATTGAGCAAACCTGCGAACTCCGCAGTTGGGTAATCCATGCCATCAACGTTCGCACCAACCACGTGCACATCGTCGTCACGGCGTCGCTCCACCCGGAGGCCGTCATGCGGTCCCTGAAGGCTTGGTCCACGCGCTGGCTGCGCGAACACGGCCTCGTCCAACCCGCGCAGCATGTGTGGACGCGCCACGGCAGCACGATCTACCTGTGGAAGCCGGATCAACTCCAGGCCATCTGCCGATACGTCGTCGAGGGCCAAGGCGACGACCTTGCCGGAGGCACCTGAAGTTACGACCCGCAGGATCCGAACGGCCCGAACTGCGCCGCGAGCGCCAGCGAGCAGACTGTGGGCGTGTGCGCGGCCGCGTTCGCTCATGGCTTGGCGCGGAATGCGTCAGATGCGTCGGGCTTGTGCAGAGTGACGGAGCGTGATGGGATTGGTTTTCACAACTCAATGGAGCGGCACGGGCCGGTTGGGCAGCCCGCTCGCTGGCGCTCGCGGCTCGGATCGATGCGACCCGTTTGGGGCCGCGTGCCGGGCCGGTGCCGTGTCGCGTTGCGAAAACACGAATGGCCGCTCGTGGTGGCACGGGCGGCCATTCGGTCGGATGTGAAAAATAGTGGCTGGCGAAAGTCCGACTGCTCGTTGCCCTTCAGAGTATTCGGTATCGGTCGCACAGTGTCCGGCGCGTCACCGCCCGGGCACATCCTCTCGTGGACTCGTCTCGTCGTTCAGAGTAATCCATCCGCCGCGTATCGCGTTTATCGGCTTCGCGATCCCCCTGCGCCGTTGGCCATTTCCTCGGCCTTGGGGTTTTCCGGGGGCGGATGCGGGTCGCCAGCGAGTTAACGCGACAACACCTCACCTCTCATCGACTTCAGCGGTCCTCCAGAGTCTTTCTCGACCAAACCTAGCCGCGCTGGCCGCGCGAGGCGGCGTTCAGGGCAGCTCCTCTCATGGGCTTTGCGTCCCTTCAGCACATTCAGGCGGCGAGGGTCCACTGGTCGCGAGCCGTGCCAAGGCCCGCTACGTTCCGCCTCCAGGGTTTGGTTACCCTCCTGGCGGTTTCCTCCCCTTGCCGCCGCGCCGGGCTTGTTTCGTCCCGACAGCGCTCGTGGGATTCATCCCTTCGAAGCGTTCTCCTCTCGCAAGGTGGCGATCGCGTTTCCGCGAAGGCCGAACCCGCATGCCGTTAGCCACGGTGCGATCTCCCGCCGGACGAACCGAACGGACCGGTGCACCGCGCACCGACTTCCAGGCTTTGGCCCCTGCGAAGAGTCCCTGGCTGCCCACGGGTGATTAGCCCGCGGCTGGCTGGATGCTCCCCTGGGATTTCCCCCTTCCAGGGCTTGCGCCGGCTGCCTTGTCCGCGCTTCCGCTCGGAACTCCCCTCACGCGCTTGGCCCGCGAAGCCCGAAGGCAACGCACCGCCCGCACCTCAGGGTGTCCATCAGCAACCGACTGGCCCGACTCGACGTCTCAATAGCGAGCCATGGAGACGCGACCCGGACAACCCTCCTAGGGTTCCTGTGCCTGCTTGCTCCCGCACGTGAGGAACGCCGACGCCCCGGGCTATGGATTCACCTCATCGGCAACCGGACGTTACCGCCCAGCGTCCCGAATCCTTGGGGCTGTCTTGCAAACGTTCCGACCGGAGCCCTGCGGGATCAACCTCGGGCACTTGAGTCGTTAGGTGACTTGCCAGCCACCGGATCAAATCTACATCATGTTTTCAGGCAGGCAAGCGACGGTAATGCTCCGCAAGAAAATCACAGGCTCACAACACACGTAAGTCGCACTTTGCATTCGCGCAACTTCTGCGTGCACCTGCGGCAACATGCGCACGCTGCGTCCAGAAATATTCCATCAAATTCTTGTAAGGGAATTATCTCAACAGCCGCGCCCAGATTATCGCCCGCCCGCCACGCGAGCGTCCCGCACAACCGCCGCGCATGCGGTGCGAATCGCAACCTTCGGCGGCACAACGAATTGCCGCTCCCGCCCCACCGAACACCAGCCCACGCGCATTGACGCAGCCCAGTCCGCCGTCTCTAATCGTCCACCAGTGTCAGCCGCCACCGGCCTTGCGGCTGAGCCGGTTCGCTTGCCATTGCCCACGAGGTGCCCCATGAAATTCCTGCTCCAGGGCCTGCTGGCCATGGTTATCCTGTTCACCATCAGCTACTGGGTGGCCTCCATCCCCACCACGACGTCCGGCAAAACCGGCGCCACGCCCGCGGGGGTGCTCGACCTGGCCTTCAACCTCCAGGCAAGCCGATGAGCGACGCCCAATCTGCCCGTCCTGCGATGCCGCCGCTCGCCGACCGCGTACGCGACGCCCACCACACCGCCCTGCGCCGGCTCAGCGCCCGGTGCCAGGAAATCGGCGGGGTCAATCTCTCCCAGGGCGTCTGCGACCTGCCTGCACCTGACGCGCTCAAGGACGCCGCAACCGCCGCCATCGCCGACAACCGCGCGATGTACACCCACGTGGCGGGGATCCACGACCTCCGCGATGCCATCGCCCGCAAGATGCAGGCCTTCAACGGCGTGACCTGTGACCCCGCGAGCGAAGTGGCGGTCACGGTCGGGTCAGCCGGCGCCTTCGCCTCGATCGCCATGTCGGTGCTCAACCCTGGCGATGAGGTGGTCACGTTCTCGCCCTATTACACCTATTACACCGGCGCTTTGAAGCTGCTCGACGTCCGCGTCCGCTACGTCAACACGCACGCACCCGACTGGCGTTACGACAGCAAGGAACTGGCGGCGGCCTTCAGCCCGCGCACGCGCATGGTGCTGATCAATACGCCCGCCAACCCGACGGGAAAGGTCTTCAGCCAGGATGAGCTTCGCGAGATCGCCGGGTTGGCTGCCGCGCACAACGCCTGGATCGTCACCGACGAGATCTACGAGTACATCACCTACGACGTGCCCCACGTGAGCATGGCATCCCTCCCGGAGGCTGCGGGCCGCACCATCACCATGAGCGGGCCGTCCAAGACTTACGCAGTGACCGGGTGGCGGGTCGGCTACGCCGTGGGGCCGGCGGAGGTCATCGAGAAGATCACGGTGGTCAGCGACCTGCTCTTCATCTGCGCCCCCGCCCCGCTGCAGCACGGCGTGCTCGCGGGCCTGCACCTGCCGGACGCGTACTACGCCCAGATGCGGGCGGACTACCGCGCGAAGCGCGACCTGCTCGCCGATACGCTCCGTGCGATCGGCTTCGAGCCCTTCCTGCCGCAGGGGGCGTTCTACATGATGGCCGACTTTGGCGCCGGGTGCTACGCCGACGCGCTGACCGCGGCTGACACGATCCTCGAAGAGGTCGGCGTCGCGACCGTGCCCGGGTCGCCGTTCTTTGCCGAGCCCGCCGAGGGCGCGACACAGCTTCGCTTCTGCTTCGCCAAGTCGATGGCGGACCTCGAGGACGCCTGCCGGCGACTGAAGCGGCTGACGCGCTGACCGCCGGTGCCGTGCCCGGTCACATGCGCGCAACGGGCGGCGTGCGCGGCCACAGCGCCCACAACTCCCGACAGGTGGCTGAAAGGCCCGCGGATCCGATGTTTTCGGCGGTTTCCGCGGAGGGCCACCAACCTGCGGCGGTTCGCGCGAGTCCTCGTCAGTGGACAGCGTGAGGCGTTTTCGAAATAATCCGCTGCTCACCTGACCGGGACCCGCGCTGTGGTCAGCCGGTACGACGGGCTGTGCTCCGCCTTTCCATTTGGGGTGTTACGAGATGAGACGATCGCTGTTTACAGTTGCACTTTTGACCCTGCTGGCGGCGGCCACTTCGGCCCAGGCCCTTTCTGTTGGCGACGTTCCTCCACCGGTGACCATCACCGACTGGGTCAAGGGCAAGCCGATGGACGTCTTCAAGGACAACAAGGGCAAGGTGATCGTGCTCGAGTTCTGGGCGACCTGGTGCCCGCCGTGTATCCAGCTCATTCCCGACAACACCGAGTTCTACCAGAAGTACAAGGACAAGGGTCTCGTGTTCGTGTCCATCACCGACATGGGCCGCGGCCAGACGCTCAAGACCGTCCAGGAGTTCGTCGGGCGCCAGGGCGACAAGATGAACTACCCCGTCGCCTTCGACAGCACGCAGCGCACCACGCTCGCCTACGAAGCGTACGGCCTGCCGCACGGCGTCGTCATCGGCAAGGACGGCCGCATCGTGTGGATGGGCCACCCCGGCGATCCGCAGATGAAGCAGATCGTCGTCGACCTGCTCGAGGACCGCTACGACTCCGACGCGGCGATCAAGAAGGCGGCGCTCAGCAACCAGCTCGAGAAACTCACCAACGACGTCTACATGGCCATGCAGCAGGGCAAGGTCGAGGAGGCCCTGGCGGCAACCGACCGGATGCTGGATCTGGACCCGGCCAACTTCGACGCGATGCAGTTCCGCGTGGCGATTTTCGTCGACGAGCTGCAGGACATGGAGCGCATGCGCGCCTGGGCGGAGAAGTTCATCGAGTCCCGCGCCGGCAACGCCGAGGCGCTGGTCAAGATCGCGCACCTGATGTTGGCGATTCCCAATATGGACGAGCGCCAGCCCGACCTCGCGGTGAAGGCCGCCCAGGCCGCCTACGCCGCGGACAGCAAGTCGCCCGACATTCTCCAGGCGATCGCCATGGTGTACTACCAGATCGGCGACCTGCCCGCGGCCCTGCGTTACCAGCAGCAGGCCGTCGACCACGCCGAGGGTGACGCCTCCACCGAGGCGAAGTCCGCGCTCAAGTTCTTCCAGACGTGCCAGTCGCTGCGGGAGAACAAGCCCCAGCCAGCCGACGGTTGATCGCCACCAGCCGCTCTACTTGCGCAGCGAGTCCATGTCGATCACAAAGCGGTACTTCACGTCGCTGCGCAGCATGCGCTCATAGGCCGCGTTGATCTGATCCATCCGGATCATCTCGATGTCGGCGGTGATGTTGTGCTCCCCGCAGAAGTCGAGCATTTCCTGCGTCTCCTGCAGGCCGCCGATCAGCGAGCCCGCGAGGCGCCGGCGCTTGAGCACGAGGTTGAAGACGTTCGGCGACGGATGCGGCTCACCGGGCACCCCGACGAGACAGAGCGTTCCGTCGCGCCGCAGCAGCTCGAGGTATCCGTCGAGGCTGATTGGCGCCGCCACCGTGTTGAGGATGAAGTCGAAGCTGTTGGCGTGACGCTGCATCTCGTCGGCGTTCTTCGAGATGACCACCTCGTCCGCGCCCAGACGCTTGGCGTCCTCGACCTTGCCCGGCGACGTGGTGAAGAGCACGGTGTGCGCCCCCAGTGCGTGGGCGAACTTCACGCCCATGTGCCCGAGCCCACCGAGCCCGACGACGCCGACCTTCGTCCCCGGTCCCGCACCCCACTGGCGCAGCGGCGAGTACGTGGTGATGCCCGCACAGAGCAGCGGCGCCGTACCCGCGAGGTCGAGGTTCTTCGGCACGCGCAGTACGAAACGCTCGTCCACCACGATCTGCGTCGAGTACCCGCCGTAGGTCATCTTGCCCGTGTGGGGGTCCGGACTGTTGTACGTGAACGCCATCTCGCGCTCGCAGTACTGCTCGAGGCTCTCGCGGCACGCGGGGCACTCGCGGCACGAATCGACCAGGCAGCCGACCGCCGCCAGGTCGCCGACCTTGAAACCCTTGACCGCGTCCCCCACCTGCGTCACGCGCCCCACGATCTCGTGACCGGGCACCACCGGGTAGGTCGTGCCGCCCCATTCGTTGCGCGCCGTGTGCAGATCGGAGTGGCACACGCCGCAGTAGGCGATTTCGATCTGCACGTCCGTCGCCAGCGGCTTGCGCCGCTCGAAGCTGAACGGTTCCAGGGCCTTGTCCGCGGCGTGCGCGGCGTAACCTGCGGTCTTGCTCATCGATAGTCCCCTATGGCCTGGGCGACGACGGCGAGCGCCGATCGCCACGTAAAGTCGGTCCCTGCAATTCGATCCCTACAGCACGGCCTTGGCGTCGCCGAGACCCGTGTCGGTGGGCAGCATGGAATCCCAGAAATTCACCATGTCGATGCGCGTGACGATGTCCACGATCTTGCCCCCGCTCATCACCACCACGCCGCTGTTGCCCGACATCAGCATGCGGTACACCTCGTCGAGATCGGTGGTGTCCTCCACGGTGGGCATGGGCCGCGCCATGATCGTACGGACCGACACGTGGCGGGGGTCGTTTCCGTCGTGCAACATTTTCGCCAGGGTGATCTCGCGCAGCGCGCCCACCACCTTGCCGTCCTCCACGACCGGCACCTGCGAGATGTCGTGCTCGCGGAAGAGCCGGATCGCGTCGTCACCGGTCTGCTCGGGCGAGGCGATGATCAGTTCGCGCGGGCCGTGGCGGTCGATGAGTTCGCGCACCGCGTACGACTCCGCGGGCGAATCGATGTAGCCGTGCTCGATCATCCATTCGTCGGAGTAGAGCTTGGAGAGGTAGTTTCGGCCCGTGTCCGGGGCGAGCGCGACGACCAGGTCGTCCTTGCCCAGCCGCCGCGCGTACTTCAGAGCGGCTGCTATGCACGTGCCGCACGAGCCGCCGACCAGGATGCCCTCGCGCCGGGCGACGTCGCGGGCCACCATGAACGACTCGCGGTCGGTGATGCGGACCCAGTCGTCGACCACCTGGGCGTTGAAGGTGCTGGGTACGTAGTCCTCGCCGATGCCCTCGACGGCCCAGGGGGCGAGGTGATCGCCCGAGAGGATGCTGCCGGCTGGATCCGCCCCCACGACCTTGACGTCGGGGTTTTGTTCCTTGAGGTACCGTCCGACGCCGGAGATGGTCCCGCCGGTGCCGATGCCCGCGACGAAGCAGGTGATCTTGCCCTCGGTCTGCTCCCAGATTTCGGGGCCCGTGACCTTGTAGTGGTATTGCGGGTTGTGCAGGTTGCTGAACTGGTCGGGCTGGAAGGCGTTGGGAATCTCGTTGAGCAGGCGGCGGGCGACGCCGGCGTACCCCTCAGCCGAGTTCGACTCGGCTGATGCCGGCGTCAGAACGACCTCGGCCCCGTACGCCTTGAGCAGGCGGATCTTCTCGGCGCTCATCTTGTCGGGCATGATGAAGATGCAGCGGTAGCCGCGGACAGCCGCCACCATGGCCAGCCCGACGCCGGTGTTGCCCGAGGTGGCCTCGATGATGGTCCCGCCGGGTTTGAGCCGGCCGGTCCGTTCAGCCTCATCGATCATGGCGACGGCGATGCGGTCCTTGACGCTCCCACCGGGGTTGACCATCTCGACCTTGGCATAGATCGCGGGGGGCAGGTTGGCTGCGACCCGGTTCAACCGGACCAATGGTGTTCCCCCGATGGCCTCCAGGATCGTCTTGCATGCCTTCAGCATTTGCACTGCTCCTTTCAACCTCGCGGACTCAGCGGATGAGGTGGACCGGTCCAAGACTGCGCGCCTTCGCCCTGCAGGCGGCGACCAGCCCGGAAAAAGTATTGTCCCCGGCGTGAATGGCCGATGGCGTACGAAGTCATTGTACCGCAGGACGGGGCGACTGTCGCCGCAGGGCCTGGAACGGCGCGTCCGGCGGGCGTGCTGAAGGCGGCGCCGGCGAGCGCCGGCAAGCATGTGCACAAACCCGGAAGATGCGGCTGAAAACCGCCTTTCACCCTTGAATTCCGGCCCGGACCGACATATCCTGTCCCGAATTGCTTGTTGCCGGGGAGGGTCTGCCCGGCAGGGTTCGGCGTCGGGGCCATTGGCGTCCATGGGCGGTCGGGAACACGCGATCGAGAGTGCACCGGCCATGCCCGCGTTCAGCGCCGCCACGCCGTCATGCCTTGCGCCGCGACGACCCGCCGGCGGCCGCCCGGCCGCTGAGAGCTTATGGGGAGTGCATTCGGGTAAACACCCATACACGATTGAGCATGGAACGGTTCGCCGCCGAGCGGTGCGCGGACCGGCTTCCGAACTGCCGACGGGCGCTGCGCCGCGCACGGCGCCCGCGCGTGCAGATTCGGTTTTCGACATTGCCAAGTTGCGCGGGAGGATCCGCACCGGCCCTTCGCGGCCCGCGGATTGAGGAGTCGCTTCGCTCATGACCTCCACCACGACCGCGCCGCCGGCGCGCAGCGCATCGCGACAGATCGCCGAGTCGGTCACCGTCCGCTTCTGCGGCGACTCGGGCGACGGCATGCAGCTCGCCGGGACGCAGTTCACCAACACGTCGTCCATCTTCGGCAACGACGTCGCCACCCTGCCCGACTTCCCGGCGGAGATCCGCGCCCCCGCGGGCTCCATCCCCGGGGTCAGCGGGTTCCAGATCAACTTCTCCAGCCGCGACATCCACACGCCCGGCGACGAGGTCGACGCGCTCATCGCGATGAACCCCGCCGCGCTGGTGAGCAACTTCAAGGATGTACGGCCGGGCGGCCTGGTGGTCGTCAACGAGGACGCCTTCAAGCAGTCCAACTTCGACAAGGCCCACCTGGCGACCAACCCCCTCGACGATGACACCCTCCAGGGCTTCCGCGTCTACCGCGTGCCCATGGAGAAGCTCACCGCCGAGGCCGCGGGCGCCTTCGGGCTCACCACCAAGGCGGTCAACCGCTGCAAGAACTTCTTCGCGCTCGGCATCGTCTGCTGGCTCTACGAGCGTCCCCTCGAGCCGATCGAGCGCTGGATCGGCCAGAAAATGGGGAAAAACCCGGCGATCGCCGACGCCAACACCGCGGCGCTGAAGGCCGGGTGGAACTACTGCGACACCGTCGAGCTGTTCCCCCACGCGTACCGCGTGCCCAAGGCCTCGATCCCGCCGGGCGTCTACCGCAAGATCACCGGCAACGAGGCCACCGCCATGGGCCTGGCCACCGCGGCCCGGCTCGCGGGCAAGCAGCTCTTCTACGGCAGCTACCCGATCACCCCGGCCAGCACGATTCTCGAGGAGCTGGCGGCCCTGATGCACCTGGGCGTCAAGACGTTCCAGGCCGAGGACGAGATCGCCGCGATCGCCAGCGCCATCGGCGCCGCCTTCGCCGGCTCCGTGGCTGCCACCGGCACGAGCGGTCCCGGCCTGGCGCTCAAGTCCGAGGCGGTCGGACTCGCCGTGATGACCGAACTGCCGCTGGTCATCGTCAACGTGCAGCGCGGCGGCCCCAGCACGGGCCTGCCCACCAAGACCGAGCAGGCGGACTATTTCCAGGCGCTCTACGGCCGCAACGGCGAGTGCCCCGTCGCGGTCCTCGCGGCGTCGACGCCGGCGGACTGCTTCACGCTCGCGATGGAGGCGACCCGCCTCGCGGTCGAGTACATGACGCCGGTGATCCTGCTGACGGACGGCTACCTGGCCAACGGCAGCGAGCCCTGGTCCGTGCCGAAGATCGCCGACCTGCCGCGCATCAAGATCGAGCATCCGACGTCGCTCAACGGCGACGCCCACTTCATGCCCTACCGCCGCAACAAGATCGGCGGACGGCCGTGGGCCATCCCCGGTACCGAGGGGCTCCAGCACCGCATCGGCGGCCTGGAGAAGCAGTCGGTCACGGGCAACGTCAACTACGATCCGGAAAACCACCACGAGATGATCCGGCAGCGCCAGGAGAAGATCGAGCGCATCGCCGAGCGGATTCCGGAGCAGACCGTCGAGGGCGTCGCCGACGCCGACCTGCTGGTCGCGTCCTGGGGCAGCACCTACGGGGCGATCACGACCGCGGTCGAGCGGCTCGTCGCCCAGGGCAAGCGCGTCGCGCACATGCACCTGCGTTACCTCAACCCGATGCCGCGCAACACGGGCGAGATCGTCCGGCGTTACAAGCGGGTCATCGTGCCCGAGATGAACATGGGGCAATTGCTGTTCAAGCTCCGCGCCGACTACCTGGTCGACGCGAAGGGTGTCAACAAGGTCAAGGGCCGGCCGTTCCTCGTCTCCGAGATCGAGGCCGCCATCAACACCGCACTGGAAGAACTGGCGTCATGAAAGTCGAAGTACCTGTCGAAGCGTTGAAGCCGACCGATTTCGCCTCCGACCAGGAGGTGCGCTGGTGCCCCGGCTGCGGGGACTACGCCATCCTGGCCCAGGTCAAGAAGGTCCTGCCCAAGCTGGGCATCCCCCGGCGGAACCTCGTGTTCGTATCGGGTATCGGCTGCTCGAGCCGCTTTCCGTACTACGTCGAGACCTACGGGTTTCACAGCATCCACGGACGCGCCATGGCCATCGCCAGCGGCGTGAAGGTGGCCCGGCCGGAGCTCAACGTCTGGGTCGTCACCGGTGACGGCGACGGGCTGAGCATCGGCGGCAACCACCTGATCCACGCGATCCGCCGCAACATCGACATGACCGTGCTGCTGTTCAACAACCGCATCTACGGCCTGACCAAGGGGCAGTACTCGCCCACGTCGGAGCTGGGCAAGCGGACCAAGACCTCGCCCAAGGGCGTGCTGGATTTCCCGCTTCACCCGATCTCCATCGCGATCGGCGCCGAGGCCAGCTTCGTGGCCCGCACGATCGACCGCGACCTCAACCACATGGGTGCGGTCCTCGAGCGCGCCGCCCAGCATCGCGGCACCTCGTTCGTCGAGATCTACCAGAACTGCAACATCTTCAACGACGGGGCCTACAGCTACGCGACGGAGAAGGACACCAAGCCCGACACCGTCGTCGTGCTCGAGCACGGCAAGCCGCTCGTCTTCGGCAAGGACAAGAAGAAGGGCATCCGCCTCAACTGCACCGACCCCGAGATCGTCGAACTCGGCGAGGGCATCACCGAGGACGACCTGCTCTTCCACGACGAGCGGGCACCCGAACCGTCGCTGGCGTACCTGCTCAGCCGCATGCACTATCCCCACTTCCCCGAGCCGATCGGCGTGTTCCGCGCGGTCGAACGCCCCTGCTACGAGGACACCCTCGCGGACCTCGTCGCCGACGTCCCGCCGCCCAGCGACGACGACAAGGAGCTGAACGCGCTCTTCAACCGCGGCGACACGTGGGAAGTGAAGGACTGATCGAGCTAGCGACAAGCGGTCAGCCGTCAGCCAGAAACGTGAGTTCCAAGCCCCGAGGCGAACCCGCCTCGGGGCTTTTGCATTGTGCTTTCCCATCCGAGAGCTCAGACAACCTGCGACCTGCGACCTCGGACTCTTCGCTCCTCGATTTGCCCCGCCGCGCCTTGGCTGCGATCATGCCGCCATGTCCTTCCACGCCATCCTCTTCGATCTCGACGGAACGCTCCTCGATTCGCTTGACGACATCGCGAACGCCTGCAATCGCGTGCTCGCAGAACGCGGGTATCCGGTGCATGAACGCGCCGCCTATCGCTACTTCGTCGGTGAGGGCGTCGAGAAGCTGCTCCGCCGCGCCCTGCCACCCACAGCCCGCGCCGAGCCCGTGCTCTCCGCCTGCGTCGACGCCTTCCGCGCCGACTACGCCCGGACCTGGCACGTCCACACGCGGCCCTACCCGGGCGTGCCCGAACTCCTGGCCGCCGCCACCGCCCGCGGGCTGAAGCTCGCGGTTCTCTCCAACAAGCCCCACGAGTTCACGACCCAGTGCGTCGAGCGACTCCTCGCCGGCGCCCGCTTCGATATCGTCCGCGGCGCGACCGCCGCGTTTCCGCGCAAGCCTGACCCGTCCGCCGCCCTGCACATCGCGCGCACGCTCGACGTGTCCCCATCCGCGGTGCTCTACGTGGGCGACACCGCAACCGACATGGCCACCGCGCAGGCGGCGGGCATGTATCCTCTCGGCGTCCTCTGGGGTTTTCGCGAAGCCGACGAGCTGCAGTCTGCCGGCGCCAAGGCCCTGGCGCACACGCCCGCCGATATTCTCACCTGCTGCTTACGGCAATAGCGACAAACAAAGCGGGCGCGAAGCCCGGCCAAGCCGTGCCCCGCGCCCGGGAAGGTGGTAATACTTCAACCGACTTCGGCAGGCCTCAGAACGAGACCATCATGCGCACGCCCGCGCCGAAGTTCGGCGTCTCGTCGTTGTCATCCAGCCCGATGACGACGCCGGGGCCGACCGTGATCCGGTCGTTCACGTGCCACTCGCCGGAGACCTCGAGCAGGTTGGAGTTGCCGTGGCCGGTGTACTCGCTCGACTGATTGACGTAGTCGCCGATGAGCGCGAATTCGTCGCTGATCCGCCACTTGTAGCCGGCACGGAAGCCCCACTGGAAGTGGCGTACATCCTCCGAGTCGCAATCCCAGGGTATGGCGAAGAGGTTGAACTCTGCCGCCTCCTCGCCGTTGTCACCATTGACCGTCCGGCCGAACGCGTTGAAGTACGCGGTTCCCGGCCCGAGGTCCTTGGCGACGACCGCCGTCAACGTGCCGTCAACGCCGGAGGAGTGGTAGCCGGTGGGAATGCGTACCTCCGCCAGCGTGGCGATGGTCGGCATCGTGCCGTCGTCCTCGATCCAGCGCTGCTGCCAGCCCAGCTCCAGGTCGCCATTGCCTTCCACGCCCCCGATGCCCATCTCGACCGGCACGCCGAGCGTGAACTGGGTATTCTCGAGGAACTCGCTGCCGCTGCCGTTGTACTGCAGCTCCGCCAGAAACGGGAATACGTCGTGCTCGCCCGTCGCGGTGACCCAGCCACCCTCGAGCTGCAGTTCCAGCGTCCCGGGGTCGCCCGGCTGGCCGTCCTCGAGGGAGTTGTAGGCGTCCACCGACTGGCGGGCAGCCACCTCGTCTTCGGTGAGGCGGCGATTGCTCATGGTCATCACCTCGTCGTCGTTGTCCGCCGTCAGGCTGGCTGTTCGTGCGCCCATGGACGACCCGCGATGCGTATCCGAAGCATCGGTCCAGCCGGCCAGGCGAAAGCTGCCGGCGTCGGTGACCGCGGGGGAAGTTGACGATGCGTCGTGGCGTTCGCCCGCCTGCGCTGAAGCGACCAGGGCCACGAGACCAAATACTGATACGACCAGACGGAAAGCTGACATGTCATGTCTCCCAAACCAAGTGATGAGGACTTTGCGCACGCAACGGTGCAACGGCGAGATTGAGGACCGCACGTACTCAATGGCTCGCCAACGGTTGCGCAGACTAGCTCCGATCATTCAAAACGGCAATTCAGCAGTCTGTAACTACCGTGCGCCTGCCGCGCGTAGCACCTTGACTGGAACGTTACCCGGGTCATCGTGCCCCGGCACGCGCCATCCAGAATACAAGTCTGTAATGTTATCGTGGTGCGGCTGGGGGCTGTACCCAGCCCCTCCGCCCGCGATCCACGGCCGTTGCCGACTCGCCCGCTTTGCTGCCCCCAGGGCCAAGAGGTGTGCGCAGGCTCCGCGCGCCGGTCACGCCCAAGGGATTTCCTCATTCCGCTCCCGGTCGGCCTCGTGGCCGAGCGCCTGGGTCTTGCCCGTGACGCGGCGGATCACCTCGTAGAAGACCGGGGTGAGGAAGAGGCCGAAGAAGGTGACGCCGATCATGCCGAAGAACACCACCGTGCCCAGCGCCTGGCGCATTTCGGCGCCGGCGCCCGTGGCGAGCAGCAGCGGCACGACGCCGAGGATGAACGCGAAGCTGGTCATCAGGATCGGCCGCAGGCGCAGGCGGGCTGCCTCCAGGGCGGCGGCCACCGCGTCCTTGCCCTCCTCCTGCTGCTGCTTCGCGAACTCCACGATCAGCACCGCGTTCTTGGCGCTGAGGCCTGCGAGCACGAGGAATCCGATCTGCGTGAAGATGTTGTTGTCCATGCCGCGCAGCCACACCCCCGCGATGCCGCAGAGCAGGCACATCGGCACGATCAGGATGATCGCGGTGGACAGCGCGAAGCTCTCGTACTCCGCGGAGTGCACCAGCCACACGAACAGCACGCACAGCGGGAAGACCAGGATCGCCGTGTTGCCCGCGAGCTTCTCCTGGTAGGCGAGCTCGGTCCACTCGAAGCCGAAGCCCCGGGGCAGGTGCTGGCGGGCGAGCTTTTCCATCAGGTCCATCGCGTCGCCGCTGCTCGAGCCCTCCGCGGCGCTGCCGTTGATCTCCGCCGAGACGCGCATGTTGTAGCGGTTGATGCGATCGGGACCGGTGATGTCCTCGAGGTCCATCACGGCGCCGAGCGGCACCATGCGCCCGAAGCGGTTGCGCGTCTTCAACTGGGCGACCTCGTCGGCGGTGGCGCGGAAAGGCGCTTCCGCCTGGGCGGTCACGCGGTACGTGCGGCCCAGGAAGTTGAAGTCGTTGACGTAGAGTCCGCCGAGGAAAACCTGCAGGGCGTCGAACACGTCGGTGACCTGCACTCCCTGGCTTTTGACTTTTTCCCGATCGATGTCGGCGTAGAGCTGCGGCACGCTGGGACGAAACGTCGTGAACAAGCTGGTGAGCGTGGGTTCCTGGCGGGCCGCGGCGATGAGCTGCTGCGTGGCGGCGGCAAGCTGTTCCGGGCTCGCGGTGCCCGCCCGATCCTCGACCTGCATCTTGAAACCGCCGGCGTTGCCGACCCCGCGCACCGGCGGCGGCGCCAGCACCATGGCCATCGCCTCCTGCACCTGGCTGTAGGCGCCGCGCAGCCGCTGCATGATGGCATCGGCGGTGAGGTTATCGTGACCCGCGCGTTTCTCGAACGGATCGAGCGCGATGAACATCGTGCCCGTGTTGGTCTGGTTGGTGCGCGAGAGGATCGAGAAGCCGGGCACGGCAAAGGTGTACTCGACCCCGGGCGTGTCCTGCGCGATCTTCGCGAGCCGCTCCATCACCGGAACCGTGCGGTCGATTGTGGCTGCGTCGGGCAACTGCACGCCGGCGATGAGATAGCCCGCGTCCTGCGGCGGGATAAAGCCGCGCGGGACGGTCTTGAAGCCGAAGTACGCGAGCGTGATGAGGCCGGCGTAGACGATCAGCGCCACCACCCACAGGCGCAGCACGCGGTGCAGACTGCCGACGTAGCCATGCGTGGTCCGCTCCAGTGCGCGGTTGAACAGGCGGAAGAACCACCCGAGCACCGCGTCGAACATGCGTGAGAGCCAGTCGGGCTTCGCATCGTGCGGCCGCAGCAGCAACGCGGCCAGCGCCGGGCTCAGCGTCAGCGAGTTGAGCGCCGACAGCAGCGTGGAGAACGCGATGGTCAGTGCGAACTGCCGGTAGAACTGCCCGGTGATGCCGCTGACAAACGCGACGGGGATGAACACCGCGGAGAGGCCGAACGCGATGGCGATCACGGCCCCGGTCACCTCCTCCATGCTGCGGTAGGCGGCGTCGCGCGGCGTCGCCCCCTGCTCGATCCAGCGCTGCACGTTCTCCACCACGACGATCGCGTCGTCCACCACGATGCCGATCGCCAGCACCATGCCGAAGAGCGTGAGGTTGTTGATGGAGAAGCCCGCGACATGCATGACCGCGAACGTCCCGATCAGCGACACCGGGATCGCGATCAGCGGGATCACCGACGCCCGCCACGTCTGCAGGAAGACGAGCACGACGATGACGACCAGCCCTACCGCCTCGAAGAGCGTCTTGATCACGTCGTGGATGCTGCTGCGCACGAAGATCGTCGTGTCGTAGGGAATCGCGTAGTCGAGCCCCGGCGGGAAGTCCTTTTTCAGCTTCTCCATCGTGGCGTACACGGCGTCCGCCGTCTCGAGCGCGTTCGACCCGGGCAACTGGAAGATGGGGATGCCGATCGCCGGCTCGCCGTTGAAGAGCACGGACGTGCTGTAGTCCACGGCGCCGAGCTCGACCCGGCCGATGTCCCGCAGCCGCGTGAGCTGGCCGTTTTCGCCGGTCTTCACCACGATCTGCGCGAACTGGTCGGGATCGGTGAGGCGGCCCTCGGCGTGTACCGCGTACTGGAACTCCGCCGTTCCGGCCGGCAGCGGGGGGCCGCCGACGATACCGGCTGCCACCTGCACGTTCTGCTCGCGAACCGCCGCCACCACGTCGCCGGCGGTCAGGCTGCGCGCCGCCATCTTCTGCGGATCGAGCCAGAGGCGCATCGCGTAGTCGCGGGCGCCGAAGATGAACACGTCGCCCACGCCCGGCAGGCGGGCGAGTTCGTCGCGCACGTGCAGGGTCGCGTAGTTGCTCATGTACAGGGTGTCAAACTTGTTCCCGGGCGAGTGGAGGTTGACCGCGAGCGTCAGGTCGGGCGAGGCCTTGCGCACGGTGAGGCCCAGGCGGCGCACCTCCTCGGGCAGCAGCGGCTCGGCGACCGCGGCGCGGTTCTGCACCTGCACCTGGGCGATGTCGAGGTCGGTGCCGAGTTCAAACGTGACGGTGAGCTGGTACTTGCCGTCGTTGGTGCTCTGGCTCGACATGTACAACATGTTTTCCACGCCGTTGATCTGCTCTTCGAGCGGCGTGGCCACGGTGTCGGCGACGACCTTGGCGTTGGCCCCGGGATAGACCGCGTTGACCGTGACGGTCGGCGGCGCGATCTCCGGATACTGGGCGATGGGCAGGTTGAAGATCGACAGCGCGCCGGCGATGCAGATCACGATGGACAGCACCGCGGCGAAGACCGGCCGGTCGATGAAAAAGTGCGAAAACTTCATGGAGTCCCACCGTCAATCGGCTGCTTCACCGTTGGTGCTGGTCATCGGCGTCGTTTCGCCGCCGGGCGCCGTGAGCGTTTGCGCGTCCACCGACAGCGTCTCCTCCTGCGGCTTGACCGTCGCGCCCGGCCGGGCCTGCATGAGCCCCTTGGTCACCACGCGGTCGTCGACGGTGATGCCGGATGCGATGGCCCGCAGCTTGCCGAAGAGCGGCCCGAGCGTCACCTCACGCGGCGCAACCTTGTTGTCCGGACCTACGACCAGCAGGAGCTTGCGGTTCTGGTCGGTGGCGACCGCGGCGTCCGGCACGAGCAGCATATTCTGCGTCCCCTGGGCGGAGACCCGCAGGCGGCCGAAGAACCCGGGCGTAAGAAAGCCGTCTGGATTGGGGAACACGCCCCGGGCGCGGATCGTGCCCGTCGTGGGATCCATGCGGTTGTCGACGAAATCGATGTACCCCGTATGGGGAAACCCGGTCTCGTCGATCAGTTGCAGGTAGCAGGGAATGGCGGCGTCGCGGGCGCTGACCCGCTTGCCCTCCTCCGCCAGGCGCTGGTACTTGAGCACCGAGCGCTCGTCGGCGTCGATGTAGCAGTAGATCGGGTCGATCGACGTGATCGTGGTGAGCAGCGTGCCCTGCTCGCCGCCGCCGGTGATGAGGTTGCCGACGGTTTCGTATTTCTGGCTGGTGCGTCCGCCGATCGGCGCCGTCACCGTGCACCACTCGACGTTGAGCCGGGCGGCGGCCACGGCGGCTTCGGCGGCTGCGAACTGGGCCTTGGCCTCGGCCATGTTCGCCTGGGCGGTCTCGAGTTCGTTGGGTGTCGACGCGTCCTCCGGGATGTTCTCGATCCGCTTGAGTTCGATCGCCGCGAGCTCGACCTGGGCCTGGGCCCGCGCCTGCTCCGCGATGCGGCTGTCCAGCTCCGCCTGGTATGGGCGCGCGTCGATCTGCACGAGCAGGTCGCCGGGCTCGACGAAGCCGCCCTCTTCGAACGGGACAGCCGTGATCTCGCCGCTGACCCGGGCGCGTACGTCGACCGAATCAACCGCCTGGAGGCGGCCGGTGTACTCGTCCCAGTCCACCACTTCGCGCGCGAGCGGATGCGCCACCGTGACGGTGGGCGGCGGCGGCGCCGGGTTCTTCTTCGGCCTGCACCCCACCAGCGCGGTGAGGACGCTCAGCAGCAGGACGTGCCCCGCCCGCCATGACCGGCTCGGGATCGGGACTCGCACCTGGTGGACGCCTGCGGCGCGTTTCATCGTTGTCCTCGAATGCAAAGGTGTCTTGACGCCGGCTCGGTCCCGCGCGACCGTCGCGGCGTTGCTGCGCAGAGTGAAATACGGCCCGTTCACGTTGCCACGATCATAGGATCGCGGTGCGGAACTGGCCTGCTCCGCCGGCGAGCGCGGAGATTCTAGAGGCCGTTGATAGATATGAACAGTTGACGGATGGCAAATTTCCTGCCGATGCCGCCGGCGCCAAGGCGTCCGCCCCTATAGGACGTCGACCGCCGCGAACCCCGCTGCCAGCCCCCCGGTGCGGCTCAGGACGTGGGCGGATCTCCGTTCACGAAGTACATCTGCACCTGGACATCCGCCGGGAAGTCGTTGGTCAGATCGATGAACGTGTCCTGCAGCAGGACCGTGCCGTCGGCGCTCCAGCGCAGCTCCACCTTGGGATATATCAGCAGGCTGCCCTTGTCGGTGATGGAAGCGCGGTCGCCGGCGGCCTGCGCGACCGGCAGTTGCACGGCGTCGCGCAGCGCAGCCGCCTGCGGTCGATCCGCGGACAAGGTCACGGCGGGCCGGACTGTGGCGATCGTCCCCGCGGGCCGCTCCGGCGGCGGGAAGCCCGACAGGTCGGCGAGCAGCGAACCGGTCTGCGTGCCGATCCCGCCCAGCGCCTCACCGGCGAAGTCGCTGCGCTCCTCGTACGGAACCTCGCCCCCCTCGATGCCGCGATCGCCGATTTCGCCGGAAGCGAAGATGATCCGGCGAACCTCGACGCCGACCAGCGGCGCAGCCCGGCTCAGCACGTCATCCGGATGCGCTCCGATCGGCCCGTCGCCCGGATCGACGTCGACATCGCAGCGCGCGCTGGCGAGCCCATCGATCTGCGCGCGGCCCCGATCGGTCTGCAGGTTGTCGAGGAGGAAATGGTTCGGCGCTGCGTAGCGGCTGAGCAGCGTCGAATCCCAGCAGGTCACACAGCGATCGAGCCCGGTCAGCTTGGTCTCGTTCTGGTTCCAGATGGTGAAGCTGGCCTTGGTGGTCACCGGCCCGTTCGTCTCCTGGCGCAGGTCGAAGACCAGGGGCATGAGCGTCAGTTCGGTGTCGTCGAGGTAGCTGCGGAAATGCTCCACGCCGCTGGCGTAGAAGTCCAGCAGCAGGACGTCGAAGCCACGATCGTACTCCGCGCCGTCGAACTGCAGCGTGCCGGGGAAGCCGGTGGGACTGCCGTTGGCGATCGCCGGATTGACCGCCTGGAACGCGTAGGCGTTGTATTCCCAGGCGGCGCTGCGGTCGTAGTTGACGATCAGCGCATCGCCCTTGAGGTGGTTCCAGCGGATCTCCTCACCGCCGATGTTGACCGCCCACGCCACGACGAAGCCGCGCAGCACGCGCTCGCCCGAGCCGTCGGTGGCCGGCCGCCCGGGGAGCTGCCCCAGGGCCGGGTTGTACGGATCGAGAATGCCAAAGGGCGCCACGCCGCCGGTCGCCGGCTGGCCGGTCGCCGCCGACCAGTACGTCGGCTGATTGGCCGTGAGGGAAATCCCCACATCCACCGAGTTCCAGCCCGGATGCGGCCGCTCGCAGATGTTGCTGGCGCAGTCGGTGCCCAGGCCCTGGAAGACGCCGCCCGCCAAGTCGCAGCCGGCCTCGGTGTTGATCGTGCAGGTGTCGCCAGCGCAGCAGGCCCCCACCGGACCGCACGGCACCGGATCGTTACAGAGGTCCGAAGACTGGTCCATTGTCAGCGTGAAGTCGCCCGTGTCGCCGACGGGCCCGTGAACCAGGATCTTGTATTCGACGCCGAGCAGCGAACACCAGTTGAACGCGCAGTTCTGAAAGCCGAACGATGACCCGACGCAGGTCGCATCCCCCGGGCTGCAGGCGGCGCACGTATCCTGGGCCTCCGCTGCGCAGATGCTGTCCCAGTACACGCCGCAGCAAAACGGATCGAATCCGCAGATCGTCGCTGCGCACGTCGGATCGTCGCAACCAGCCGAGTTCCGCGGGCTGCAGCAGTCGCTGCTCAACGCCTGCGGACAGCCATCGCAGTAGACGCTGATGCTCGGTGAGAAATTCGTCCCCGTGCACACCGACGCGACCAGGGTATGGCCCGTCCCCGTCACCGTGTACCACACGCCCGGGGCCTCGACGTCGAGGCCGCACGCGTTGACGTCGTCGAGCGTAGCCAGCGTCGTCGAACCCGGGGTGGATGACGGGACGCCGATCGCCGTCGCGTCCGGGCAGAAGTCGTTCGCCGGCAGCGCCGGACACTCGTCGGGAATGCCGTTGGTGTCCAGGTCCAGGCTGGTCCCGGCGGCGATGTCGATGGCGTCGATCACGCCGTTGGAGTTGCAGTCGGCGCAACCGACTCCGGCGCACGGCTCAAAATCGTAGGTCGTGTTGACGCCGTTCGTGCCGATGATGAGGGCGTCCGTCGTGCCGACGAAGCTGGGCGCCCACGGCCCGCCGGCCTTGAGCAGCACCGCGCCGAGCACGTTGTCCTGGATGCCCGCGTTGGGAAAACTAGAGAGGACCTCGCTCCACGTGCACGGCGCGTTGATCGGGCACACGCTGTTGCCCGGCGCCCCGCTCGCCCACCACCGCCCGGTCAGCGGCGTCCACGTCTGCCACACGCCATTGGCCACCGCCGAACCGCCGGCGTTCGACGGCTCGAACACGAGCCGTCCCTGCCAGCTTCCGTCGCCGTCCGTCAGGTCGTAGTCCACGTTGAACTGCAGCGATATCGCGACGGATCCCGTGGCCGAAAGGTTGTACGTGCTGTACTGCAGCGCGGTGATGTCCGCGAAGCGCAGGCCCAGATAGTCCGGCAGCGCCAGGATCTCCCGCCCCGTACCGTCGATCTCCATGCCGGCGCTGCCCAAGCCCAGCGGTGGCGTGCCCGGCCCCGGCGTGAACACGCCGATGCCCGATGGGATTTCCTCAACAAACGTCCAGCCCTGCGGTTGGCTGGGCGCGACCACGATGGTCTGATCGGCTGCGACCTGCGCCCCAGCCACAAGCCAAACCGCCAGCGCAAGCGCACCGGCTGCGCCGAGGCGCTTCGATCCCCGCCGTGTCGACATGATGGCGTGCTCCCCTTCCAAGATCGTGCCCCGGCACCTGCGTTCAAGACGGCCCAGGTAACGTCACGCACCGGCTGCGATGGGTTTTTGCCCGATGGCACTGAATAATTCGAATCCTAACGTTAGTCCTACCCTATTTCAACCAAGTCAACGCGTCATAGTGGCAAACTGGGGGCTCTGTACGGACGCTGCACAACCCGCACATGCGGACAAGCACCGGCTGCAACTCTCGCCGCCACATTGACGCCCGCGACTCGCGCAGTATGTAGAACCAATGATCCGCACTGCGGCACTACCCATCTTGTGCCTGATTGCATGCCTCAAGCCGGCTGGGGCGAATCCCCCGAGCGCCGCGGACAACGCCTTCGTCGGCTCCGACTCGTGCCGAAGCTGCCACGCGGACTTCTTTGCCAAGTGGTCCACGTCGTTCCACCGTCGCACCCTCCTCACCGTTGAGGATGCCCAAGGCGAACTCGCCAGGCTCGAGCGGCGCGAACCCCTTCGCGTCGGATCGACGAACTATCAGTTCAAACGCGACGCGGCGACCGTGCGCGTCGTCGCGACCGCCGGCGACAACGCGCGCAGCTACAGGGTGTCCCACGCGTTCGGCGGCCGCGACGTGTGGTATTTCCTGACGCCCGTAGAGCGCGGCCGCCTCCAGGTTCTGCCGATCGGCTTCGACGTGCGGCGGCAGGAGTGGTTCGACGTGCCAGCGAGCGCGGGCCGCCGCCATGCGGACGGCACACCCGCGCAAGACGGCACGCCGTTCGACTGGCGCGATCGCGGCTACACGTTCAACGCCGCCTGCATCGACTGCCACGTCAGTCAGTACGCCGTGAACTATTCGGTCGCCGACGACACCTACCACACGACCTGGCGCGAGGCGGGCATCAACTGCGAGACCTGCCACGGACCTGCCGGTGCACACGTCCGCGCCTTCACCGCGGCGCAGCAGCACGGCGAAAAGCCCGCCGACGCGCGCATCATCAGCATGGGCACGATGAAGCCCGCGCTCCGCGATGCCGCCTGCGCGACCTGCCACGCCAAGCGCATCACGCTCACGGACAACTTCCAGCCGGGCGACAGCTTCTTCGATCACTTCGACCTGCTCACGCTCGAGGATCACGACTTCTATCCCGACGGCCGCGAACTCGGCGAGACATACACCTACACGACCTGGCTGCTGAACCCTTGCGTTCGGCGCGGCGGCCTCGACTGCCTGCACTGCCACACGTCCTCCGGCCGCTACCGCTTCACCGCCGCGCACGCGAACGATGCCTGCCTGCCCTGCCATCTGGAGCGCGTGCGCGACGTGGCTGCCCACAGTCACCACGCCTCCGACGGTCCCGCCGGCCACTGCGTCGCCTGCCACATGCCGCAGAGCGAGTTCGCCCGGATGCGCCGCACCGATCACTCGCTGCGCCCGCCGATGCCCGCAGCCACAAAGCGTTTCGGCTCCCCCAACGCCTGCAACAACTGCCACAAGAACCGCTCGGCGGATTGGGCCAACGCGCAGGTCGCCACCTGGCATGACGCGGAGTATCAGCAGTCGACGCTCGAGGCAGCGGCCCTCGTCACGGCTGCCCGGGCGCAGGACTGGTCGCGTCTCGACGCAATGGCGGCGTACGTCGCGGACGCGAAGCACGATGAGATTTTCGCGACGGCACTCGTGCGGCTCGCGGCAGATTGTGCGGACCCAGCGTGCCAGCCCATGCTGCTCGGTGCGCTCTCCGATCCGTCGCCCCTCGTGCGCTCAAGCGCGGCGCTCGGAATGCGCGGCAATCGTGATCCGCAGGCGGTCAAGGCGCTGATCGGGGCGACCAGCGACCCCGTGCGTCTCGTGCGCGTGCGGGCCGCCGCGGCGCTGGCGGGTGCGGAAGATCTGGTGACCGACGCAGCCGGACGGGCCGCGGTGGCTGCGGCTCAGCGCGAGTTCGAGTCGGCAATGAATGTGCGACCCGACCACCTCACCACACGCGTCAATCTCGGCAACTACTTCCTGGATCGCAAAGATCCGTCGCGAGCCCTCGCCGCATTCACGCAGGCGCTGCGGCTCGAACCGGACAGCGCCGGGGCGCACGTAAACGTGGCCCTCGCGTGCGACGCCGCCAACGACGCCGCGGGCGCGGAACAGCATCTGCGCAAGGCGGTCGCGCTCGACGCGACCAGCGCAGCCGCTCAGCTCAACCTCGGCCTGCTCCTGGGCGGGCAGGGACGAATTGCCGAAGCCCGCGCAGCGCTGCGTGCGGCGCTCGACGCCGATCCCCGGTCGGCGCCGGCGGCCTACAACCTCGCGATCCTCAGCGCCGAGGACGATCCAGAGGCGGCTGTCACGCTGCTGGAAAAGGCGAGTGCGCTCGCGCCGTTCGTGCCCCGCTACGCATGGGCACTGGCGTTTTATCTGCAGAAGTCGGGGGAGTCCGATCGGGCGGTCGCCACGCTCGAGCAGACGCTGGCGCGGCATCCGGGATTCGCCGACGGTTACGCGCTGCTCGCCGAGATCCAGTTGCAGCGCCACGACGTGCCGGCTGCGCACGCCACCTACGCGCATGCCGCGGGTGAGTCGGCACTTCCTGCCGACGCGCGTGCGTACTTCGCCGCGCAGGCGCAAGCCCTGCCGGCGGGCGATTGACGTTCGATCGGCGAACCAGGGACGGGTGAGCGCCGCGCGCCGCGGGAATCAGCGGCGACGACGGACAACGAAGAGAGTGCCCAGCGCCAGCAGCGCAGCGGCGGCGGGCTCCGGTACGGCGCGAATTTCCTGGATGCGGAAATCGGTCGCCGCGCCCGGAGCGAACTCCACGTCGATGCTATCAATGTCGGTCTTGTCCACCGTACCCGCCCGCGTGGAAAAGTCGAACGACATCGTGTACAGCGTGGGGAAATCGACCACCTGGCTCAGCGACTGCGATTCCATCTGGACCGCGCCGACGCCGTCACGGACGGTCACATCGACGTCGAGCGGTTCATCGTTGGCGTAGTCGAAGTAGCTGAACACGATTTCGATCGTGGGGCTGGCGGTGAGATCGAAGTTGAGGTTGGGCGACAGGCCGTCGGCGTTCGGATCCCCGTCATAGCGCAGGGTCAGATCGCCCGCGGTGCCGACCGAAGCGGCAAAATCGAAGAAGCCCGGGGCCGGTTCTGGGAAAACACCAACCTCGACGTGGTTGATGCCGCCACCCGGCACGAAGTTGCTGATGGAGGTCTTGCGCACGCCGCCCAGCACACCCATGCCCGGCCCGACGTTCTCGACCTCGGGATTGCCGATGGTGTTCTGATCCAGCGGCCACGACGCGGTTGCAGCACTGAAGTTATCGATAGTGATGGCGGCGCCGAATGCCGGCACACCGCAGAGCGCAACTGCGACCAGCATTCCTGCCGCCCGCGCGGCATGTACACAATTTTGCATCTCTCGTCTCTCCCCGCCCGGCGTTGGCACGCTGGTGTTGTGGCCTGACGCCGCGCCAACCGCACGCGTATCGCCGCCATCCGCCGCTGCCGACGGGTGGAAGGCGCGCACGCACGTTCAACGCCGCGTCACTGCCTGGATTCTCGTTCGGAGAGAATAAGGTGTGGTCGCCTCACTCTCCCTCTACTCCCGCTGCCCAAGTTATCGGCCGGATGGACGCGATTCAAGTGAAGACTGTATGAAATCCACGACAGCAGAGTCATGCCTGCGGCTCGGCGCCGACCGGTTCGGATCGTAACCTCCTGTAGATCATGGAATTACGCCAAAGAGCCCCGCCGGGCCGCCCTTGCCAACCCGCGGGCAAGTGCGTACCATGCCCGCTTGGATTCGGTGCGCCTGGAAACCGTGGGAATGCCCCAAACTGAAGCCCGCCAACCCACCGTCTACATCGAGACCCTCGGCTGTCAGATGAACGTCCTCGACAGCGAGCTGGTCCTCGGGCAGTTGCGCGCCCGCAACTACCGCCTCGTCGACCGGATCGATGCCGCGGACGTCGTGCTCATCAACACGTGCAGCGTCCGCGACCACGCCGAGCAGAAGGCGCTGTCGCGCCTCGGCGCTGCGAAAAAACCCAAGCGGCGCAACCCGGACATGGTCGTCGGCGTGATTGGCTGCATGGCTGAACGCGACCCCGACGCGATCATGGAGAACGTGCCTTACGTCGATCTGGTCTGCGGGCCGGGTGAACTCAACAAGATCCCCGCGATGATCGAAGAGGTCCGCGCCACGCGCGAAAAAGCCGTCGCGCTCACGCTCGACAAGAAACGCAAAAGCACGCTGCTCGAACGTTCTCTGGAATACGATTCGGTGGAAGCGCTCGATCTTTCGCGCGACCCCGCGCCGAGCGCCAACACGCTTCAGTCGTACATCCGCATCCAACGCGGCTGCGATAAGTTCTGCACGTTCTGCGTCGTGCCCAACACGCGCGGCAAGGAACGAAGCAGGCCTCCGCAGCAGATCGTCGACGAAGCCAAAATGCTCGTCGATCGCGGTGCGCTGGAAGTGACGCTCCTCGGGCAGACGGTCAACAGCTACCTGCATCAAGATGGCGGCAAGCCGGTGAACATGGCTGACCTGCTCTACCTGCTCAACGACGTGGAAGGCCTCGAACGCATCCGTTTCGTCACGAGCTATCCCGGCGATTT
This sequence comes from Phycisphaerales bacterium, assembly GCA_020639115.1. Classification (GTDB taxonomy): domain Bacteria; phylum Planctomycetota; class Phycisphaerae; order UBA1845; family UBA1845; genus JACKHG01. The sequence goes on along the minus strand of JACKHG010000003.1, from coordinate 242,799 downwards.
CCGCGACGAAATCTTCGAAGCCATGCGCGACCTGCCGCGCGTCTGCGAGTATCTCCATCTGCCGGTGCAGAGCGGTTCGAACAACGTGCTCAAACGCATGAAGCGGCAGTACACGCGGGAGAGTTATCTGGACCTGATTGCACGCGGCAGATCGATTGTGCCGGACATGACCCTGGCCACGGACTTTATTGTAGGATTCTGCGGCGAGACCGAGGCGGAATTCGCCGAGACGCTCGCGCTGCTCGACGAGGTCCGATACAAGAACATCTTCTGCTTCAAGTATTCGCCGCGGCCTGACACCGTGGCGGATAAGGCGCTGGCCGACGATGTGCCCGATGCGGTGAAACGCGAACGCAACCAGCGGATGCTCGCGGCACAGGAGCGCATCTCGTTGGCGCAGACGCAGGCGATGATCGGGCAGACCGTTGAAGTGCTCGTCGAAGGGTACAGCAAAGCCGCCATCAAAGCGCAGGAGGCGGAGCAGTCGCGCGGCGAGGAAGTGTCGTGGAAACGCAGCGACCAGCTCGTCGGCCGGACGCGCGGCGATCGCATCGTCGTCTTCTGCGGGGACGCGGGCTACATCGGCCGGCTGCAACCGGTGAAGATCACCGGTGCCACGGCCCTCACCCTGTTCGGCGAGCCGGTGGGCGGACCCGCCGGCGCCGAAGCGAAGAAGCCGAGCCTGCGGGATGCCGCAGGCACCCTGACCATCCCGCTGCACGGCTGACCGCGGCTGCGGGAATATCACCGGAAGGAACCGCGATGGTCGAAGCTCCCTCCCAGCCGAAATCGGCGGTGGCTGTCAAGCCGGCGCCCCCGAAGCCGCGCAAGCTGCCGCCGTACAACGTCGTGCTGCTCGACGACGATCATCACACCTACGACTACGTCATCCGCATGCTCATGAAGCTCTTCGGCCATTCCTGGTCCGGCGCCTGGCGCATGGCGCGCATGGTCGACACGACCGGGCGCGTGATCGTCGCGACGACCACCAAGGAGCACGCCGAGCTGAAGCAGGAGCAGATCCACGCCTTTGGTCCGGACCCCGATATCGCCCACTGTGCCGGCAGCATGAGCGCGGTCATCGAGCCCTGCCCGGCCTAGAGCGGCGTCTGGGCGCATACGTTCGGCGGTGCGCCCTTGCCGGACGCTTGGCACCGGCTACATTCACCCTATCGTGCGATGCATTCGAATCCTGGTGAGAAGGAGCATGTCATGCGTGCACTGATCGCTGGCTGCATCGGGGGCCTGCTGTTCACCTCGATCGCCTGCAATCCACCGAACAACGGCGGTACCGACAACACCGTGGCCCTGGTGCTGGGCACGGACGGGGTGTTTGCCGATATTCAGTCGGCGCCGGTTCAGAATGGGCTGTTTCTCGACATCCGCGCCGACCTGCCGAGCGGAGATCGCGAGTCGGCGACCCTGTCCCTCGATCCGGCGGACGTTGCCATCGACTTCGGTTCGAACGGACCCGGGGGCGATACCTCCGTCGCGATCTCGCTGCTGATCCTGATCGCTCCGGGGTCGGCCACCGATCCCTGCCAGACGACTCCGGACTTCAGCCTGTTCAACATCACGATGGACAGCAACGGCTCGGTGGCGGTGAGCCCTCCCAACGCCACGGTCTCGGACAGCAACTTCCCACTCGTCGACAGCGGGACATTCGGCCTGTGCATGGCTGCCACTGCCGATCGGGAAGTCAGTCTGACGTTATCCCAGATTTCCCTGTCGTTCGCCCCGCCCGGACCGGTGTCAGCCGCGAGCTGCTCCGACGTGCTCGCCCTGCCGGAAGTGCAGGACGCGCTCGCCCTGCTCGACACCAACGGCCTCCGCTTCCGCGTGCCCACCGGCACCGTCGACGTCGACCTCGCCGGCCGCTACGTCCTCGACGAGGCCACCACCTTCGATCCGGACGGAACCGACGTCGGCGAAACGCAGGACGGCACGGTCACCCTCAGCGCTCAGAACAACGGCATCATCACCCGCGTCGGATTCGGCGGGAGCGCCGATTTTTTTTACAAGGCAACGCCAGCTCGATCGGATTCTGCGCGCTCGAGCGCACGCTGGCGCCAAGCTGCGATCAGACCATCGCCCGCCTCGAGAACCTGACCCGCGATCCCGACACCGGTGATCTCACCGGCCACTTCCTCGCCGTGGCGGTGCGCCGTCACCGCTTCAGCTCCCTCACCTGCGGAGCACGCGGCGACTTCATCTACGGCACGCTTGACCTGATGTCCACGGGGGCAGCCGCCACCCTCGCGAGCCGCTTGGGCAAAGTCGAACTCCCCGACGGCTTCGCCCCGGACCTGATCGCCCTGCCCCCCGATGGCACCGCGGGCGTGCTCACCGACCTGAACTCCGTCGACGCCGTCGAGTTCGCCACGACGACACCCTTCGCCGCAGCCACGCTGGCGATTCCCCCCACGGTCACCGGCGACTATATCGGCGCCGTGGGCATCGCCGCCGACAGCACGCGCCTCGCCCTGGCCGTCGCAACGCCGCCGCAGGTCGTGACGTTCAACCGCGCCGCGGGCACGGTCGTACGCACGGCGTCCGAGACGCCCGCCACCCTGCGCTACCAGGGCAACACCATTGACTTTTCCATGGACGATACGGTCGTGTACGTGCCCGGGACCGCCGCCCAGTTCAACGACCGCGTCAACCTCGTGCGGACCGACAACTCCAACCTCGCCGACGTGCTGCGCCGCCTCTTCACGCCCGGAGGATTCCAACCGGTGCAGGCGCGGCTCAGCCCCGCCGGCGGACAACTCGCCGTGCTGATGGCCGACACCGCCCCCGATGGCGAGGCCGACCTCCTGTCTTTCGTCAACCTCGCCACCGGTGGATTCGTGACGCCCGCGCTCGACCTCACCGCCACCACCGGCGGAACCGTCCTGGCCCACGACCTCGTCTACGCCGCCGACGGCAGCCGCGTCTTTCTCGCCGGACTCGGCGCGGTCGTCGCCGTCGAAACCACCGCACCCTACACCACGACCGAAATCGACATCAGCCTCGGCGCCGGCGATAGCCCCGTCGCGCTCGCCCTCAGCGGCGACGGCGCTGTTCTCGCCGTCGCGGTCGACGACGCCGTCGGCAGCACCGACTTCGCTGTCATCGACGCGAACACGCTCGAGGTGCTCAACACGCAGGACCTTCCGGGCATCGGCAACCGCCGGGCCCTCGACATCGCCCACTTCGCGACGCGCCGCATCGCCATGGTCGCCAACTTCGATTCGACCGTCGTCGCGGTGCAGACCGAGTCGCCCTACGCCGTGGACGAACCCGTGCGCGTTGCCGACGTGCAAGGCGCCGGCACCCTCGGCCGCATCGTCTCCGGCGGCGACGTCATCGCCGTCACGAACCTCGACGAGCCAGCCGTGTACCTCTTCGCCCCTGCTGCGGCACAATAGCCCGCGGCGTTCGTGCGTGTGCCACCGCTCTCGAGCAGTGCCCACACCTGCCCCTCCGCATGCACCTACCGACTGCCCGACGTCGCGTCCCGGGCCGCCCGCTGCCTCTGGTGGCGGCGCCGGGCGCTGTCAAGAATACCGCCACCTCCCGGCGGGCCGGGCCAAACCCTCATCACTGGACAGGAGCCGTCACATGGGCATTTCGCGCGAACAGGTGGACCGTCTCATCGATGCGCATTTTCAATACGAGCACAGCGACGACGTCAACGGCGTGCTGGCCACGCTGGCGCCGGACGCGCGCCACGACATCGTCGGATGGCCGAGCGGTCCGACCGTAGGCCGGGAGAACGCCCGCGCGTTCTACGAGAACATGTTCGACGACCTGGCTGACGGCCGGACGCGCAGCGTGCGCCGGCTGTACGGCGAGGGTTTTGTCGTTGACGAATCGATCTGGGAGGGCCGCGCCGCGGGCCAGCCGTTTGGTTTTGACGGCCGCGACCGCCCGCTGACCTTCCGCATCCTGCACGTCTTCGAGTACGACGACAACGGCGCGATCCTCAGCGAAAACGTGTGGTGCGACTTCCTCGCCATCGCCCGCCAACTGACCACCTGACGCAGTCAGCAATCCCCGCCCCGAGCCACGAGCGCCAACAGAGCCGCGCCCGTAAGGAAGCGGACATCCGAGGTGCCAATGCCAGCGAGCGGACGTAGGCAAATACCGCAAGGCCGCTCCGAGCCGAGCCGCCGCGCTGCGCTGGTTCCGCAAGCGTGGCCCCGTTGACGTAACTGACGATGAATGCGCGAGTTAGCGAAGTCCCCCGTACGCGGGATGACCCCGAATGACTTGCCTAATAGGCAAGTAGGAGTTAGACTTCCAATAGACAGCACTGCATCGTGGCGACCCCGCACCGCCGAACGGTATAGTGCACCCTCGCGCGGTGTGAGGGTTGATCGATGTGGCGGCGGCGGCTGACGACGCAGGAGCGCGCGGAGGCCCAGCAGTTGATCACTGCGACTGGCCAGTGGCTCCGCAACGGTGAGCCCGCTCGGTCGGTCGCGGAGGATCTGCTCGGTCACGAGATCCGCTCCCGGCTGGTAGGTCTTCAGCGAGCGGTTGCGCGCGGCGACGCGGCGCGGGTGGAGATGCTCACGCAAGCGCTCGAAGCGTGCGTGGCGGAGCTCTACAAGGAACGATGCCGGCGCCCGAGATAACGCGATGAGCGCTTCGATTTCAACACCTCAACTTTCCTCCGCACTCGTGGCCTACTTGCGCCGCGAGGGCAAGACCCTCCGCGAAATCGGCGAGATGGTCGGCTTGAGTGAGTCGTTTGTGAGCCGCGTGGCCAACGGCGAGCGGAGTTTCACGATTGAGCATCTCGCGCTTTTCGAGGCCGCGCTGGGCGAACCACTGCCGGCTCTGGTGATGCAGGCGATGTGGACGCACGATCTGCGTCCCGAGCAGCAGGCTGATTTCGACACCGCCCTCGAGCTCCTCCGCGATCTGGGCGGCTTCCGCCGATCATTGCAGGCATCCGATCGCGCCGAACGACCGGGCGCATCGTCGGCCAAGCCCGCTCGTCGCAAGCCCAAACGGGCCGCTGGCTGATTCGCCTGTCCGATCGTCCCAATGCGGTGGGAATCCGCAGACATGGACAATGCCGCGAGACACACGCACCGCGCGAACCGCCACGATCCGCGAGCGCCAACAGAGCCGCGCCCGTAAGGAAGCGGACATCCGAGCTGCCAACGCCAGCGAGCGGCATCCATCCTCACGCCGATAACGAATTGCGAACACACTCAGTACCAACGTGTGCTATAATACCCCCATGTCCAAGCACACCCCGTGCAATCAGGTCCCGAGCCGCCGCGTTCGCGCGGAGGCGACGCGGAAGTACGGCCTGGCGTGGGCACTCCGCGCCGGCGACGGCGTCGCGCGCGATCCCCGCCGGGCCCTGGCGCTTTTCCTCGAGGCAGCCGAGGCCGGCCATCTGGGCGGCCAGTACTCCGCCGCCCACATGCTCGCGACCGGAGACGGCGTGAGGCGAAACTACCGCAAGGCGGCTGAGCTCTACGCCCTGGCAGCCGCCCGCGGCGACGCACCGGCGATGTACAACCTCGCCCGGCGGTACGAATACGGCCAGGGTGTCCCCAAGAACCCGCGTACGGCGCTGCGCTGGTACCGCAAGTGTGCGCAGACGGGCGACGCGGAAGCCGCGGCTGCCGTCGGCGACTTCTACTTCGAGGGTCTCGGGGTCGACCGGAACTACCGGCAAGCCGCCCGGTGGTATGCAGCCGCGGCTGATCAGAACGAACCGCGGGCGCTCCTGCAGTTGGGCTACATGGCCCGCGAGGGCCTCGGCCGGCGTGCCGACGCGGTGTTTGCGGTGGGCTGCTACCGCCGTGCCGCCCGGCGGGGCGAGTGCTCCGCCATGTACAACCTCGCCCTGTGCCTGCTGGTCGGTGAAGGCACGCGCCGCGACCGCCGCGCCGCGCGCCACTGGCTGGAAAAAGCCGCCGCCCAAGGCAATCGATCCGCCCAGAACCGCTTGAAGAAAGAGGGCTGGCGCTGAGCCGGTAGCGCCGCACGCAAGCACCCGGCGCAACGACAATGCAGAGCCCCGGGCGCGAAGCCCGGGGTCAAACACCTGCCCTCGGCACGAACTCACACGAACTTTCAGCCTGAAGACCACGAGCAAATGCCGACGATGCGATGCCCAGCACCGGCGCGCAATGATCGGCTACATGGCCTTGCCGGACCGCCTATCGAGATGTGTGATCTCGTCCATGACGTCCAGGACGACGCGACCCGGTTCCAGCTCGAAGTGCCATGGCGGTTCCACTGGGCGCGTCCACAGCATTTCGCCCGTTGTGTCGAACGTGGAGAATTCAAGTTCCGCCGCCATGAATACTTCCGTTTTGTCGTGGGTCCACGACCAGAACCCGAAGTCGGCAGAGCCTTCCCAAAGCCGCGCCGGTTTCGCCGTGTCATAGCACAAGAGGCGGGTGCCAGCGCCAATAAAGAGACGATTTGTCTCCGGCACAAGGAGGGCTCCCACGTTGTCGATATTGGTCGGTGGTTGAAATCGCTGCGCAATGACAAGCGATGGCCATTCGTCCCCAGACCGCGTCAATGCAATGAAAGAGAGTATGCCCTCCGAGCTGGAGAGATCGATCTGCTCCGCGAGCGCAGCATGTCTGACGTAAGCGTCGAATATGCTGGGTAGCTCGTGGTGGGCACAAGAAAGCTGGTAGGGGCCGATACTCAACGTGAACATTGGCAACGCCCTTCGAGGGATTAACGCGCACTCACGCACGCGCGCGGTCAAGACGCAGGGGTCGTTCTGTCGCAGACCATCAACGTACCCGCGTTGCGCCCTCGAGACACGACCACGACAGCCGACAGTCAGTTCTCCAGCTCGAACGCTGACTCGTCTTCCAGCCCGCGGATGAACGCCTCGAAATTCTCGGCGACCACGACGACCTTGTAGTCCCATTCCTGGTCAACGTGAACAACCTGCGGTTCGCCGCTCGCGCCGCACGTGCGGTAGTCCAGACAGAGCATGTCGTGGCCAGCCGAGGGGCAATCGGCGAAATACACACCGATCGGTGGATAGCCCCATTCCTCCTCCCAAAACTGGCCGGAATACTGGCCGCAGAGCGAACAGGGCCTCTCGCTGCCAATCGAGTAGATGCCGGTGATCGCGATGTGGTCCTGCGCCCACGTCGTCCGAACATGAGTGCGATGACACCTCCGACGGGGGATGCCACCGTTCTGAATGCTCATGAGCTCGATATACGACGCGGGGAGCTTGTAGCCAAGCGCCTGCTCGACCGTACGAACCGTTGCGCCGTCGAGAGGACGTCCGACGTACTCCTTGAGCGCGTACTCCGAGTTTTCCCAGAAGTCTGTGATGTCAAAATCGCCGAAGACGGTTGCCACAGCCAGTTCCTCCTCATCCCTCTTGTCGGCCCGACGTGCGCGCATTCTACTCGAAATCGCCCCGAGTCTGCTCGTCGTGGCGAGACCGGCCGAAGAGCCCGTTCAGAGACCAAAAATGTGGAATAACTGGTTGGGCGATCGGACTAGCGGGCGAACCGCCTTGCGGAAAGGATGATGCCCGAGCAGCACTAGTCGGTGCGCGGACGATCACGGCCCGCCTGCCCCCGGCTCGATCCCCCATCGGCCCAGCAGCTGGGATACGAGTTCCATGGGCAGGCCGACGACGTTGGTGAAACTCCCCTCCAGGCGCTGCACGAACTTGTCATCGTGATCCTGAATGCCGTAGGCGCCCGCTTTGCCCGCCCACAGGTTGCTCGCAAGGTACGCGTCGAGCTCCTCAGCCGTCATCGGCGTCATCGTGACCCACGTCACGGCGTGCGCCGTCTCGTAGCGGCCCGTGGCTGCGTCCAGCAGCGTCACACCCGTGATCACCTCGTGCGGCGTGTGCAGCAGCACCGTAAGGATCCGGCGGGCATCGCCTGCGTCCAGTGCCTTGCCGTACAGCACGCCCGCGGCTGCCACCACCGTGTCCGCACCGAGCACGATCGCGCCAGCCCCCCTGCCGACCGACCCGCCGGTATCCGTGCTCGCCGCGTCGCCGACGCTCCCGTCGGCTCCCTCCCCCGCCAGCTCCCGCGCTACCGCCTGCGCCTTGGCGAAACTCAACTGCTCCGCCAGGTCAGCCGGTCCGCGCGTCGCCCGCGGCGCCTCCTCGTCCACCCCCGATGCGCGCACGGTGAACGCGTACCCCGCCTCCGCGAGCAGCTCCCGCCGCCGCGGACTCGCCGACGCCAGGATCAAACGCGGCGCCCGCGGCTGCCGAATGTCGTCATGGGAAGCAGATGCCGTCACGGGCGGCATCCTCAACGAATCCCGCTCGGCCGGCAACAAGAGCGACAACGGCAAGTGAGAAAGTGGGAAGGTGAGAAAGTGCGAAAGGGGGAACAGCGACAAGGAAACGCGACCGGGTGACGTCTTAGGCTGCGTCGCTGGCTGTGACCATCTTGCGGGCCCGGGCCTCGCGGCGCCGCTCACGCCGCTGCTGCGTCCGGAGGATGTGCTCGTGCCGCCGCACGCGGTACGCCGTCACCGTCCAGCGCGTCGCGAAGTACCCGATCACCGCCACGACGAGCCCCACCGCCAGGCATCCGACCCACAGCTCGACGCCCAGCTCCGCCATCAACCGCACCATGTGCGCCCAGTAGTCGTAGGAGAAGAAGCCGGCGAACAGGCCCTGGCCGCCCTGCTGCAGCCGCTCGAGCGCGTCGGCCCGCGACGCGGCTGTCCCGCCGAGCATCAGCGACCCCAGCCACCAGCAGAAGCCATAGATCGGGACGAAGGTGAAGGGGTTGGTGACCCAGACCATGGGCACGCAGGCGGCCTTGTTCGCCCGCAGGAGGGCTGCCAGGGCGATCGCGATGACCATCTGGAGCCCCATGGTGGGGCTGAAGCCGATGAACAGGCCGATGGCGACCCCCAGGGCGATGCGATGGGGCGAGTCGTCAGCATGTAAGAGGCGCTGATATATGAACTCGACGCGCGACGCCGCGGATGCCGCTCGACACAATTCCTTGCTGCAGGATGCTCAGCCGCCTCACCATACCGCGGGCAAATCCCCGGCCAGTTGCCCAGATTCTAGCACTCCTGGCCCACCACGTCACGAAAGGGGCGCAATTTCACACCGTAAATTAGCGCAGCTCCTTCGTAACTATCGTCGTCGTCGCGATTCCCCTGCAGTGCCCCCAGCCATCCCCGAAACCGCCCTCACTGACAGCCCGCTACCAGCCCTCGGGTGTCCGAGCGTCAACTTCCGCGGAAAACGGACGCCAGTGCCCGTCGCCGCTCAGGAGTTCCGCTGGTTGATACTGCCCCTTGTACGCCATGGTTCGCGAGCCCGGCACGTAGTACCCCAGGTAGTAGTGATCCAGGCGCCGCGTCCGGCAGTAGGCGAGCTCCCAGAGGATCGAGAAAGTGCCCGGGCTGCGCCTGGACTCGTCGGGGTCGAAGTACATGTACACGCTGCTGAGTGCGCCCGGCACGACGTCGAGGAGGCTCACGCCGATAAGCCGGCGGCCCGCGAAGTAGCACAGCTCCAGCGCCGGCACCGGCGCGTCGTAGCAGAAGCGCCGGAACGAGTCCGCGTCGCACGCCATGGTTCCGTCGTGATGCTCGAGCTGGTAGCGCGAGAACAACGCGTACTTCTCGTCCGTCGCGACGCCGTCGCCGACCTCGACGTGCAGATCGGCGTTGCGCCGCCAGACGCGCCGCTGCGAGCGGCTCGGACGAAACGTCGCCACGGGGATCCGGATGGGAATACACAAGCGGCAACCCGCGCACACCGGCCGGTAGATCACCAGGCCGCTGCGGCGGAAGCCCCGGTCCATCAGCGCCCGGTACGCCGCCCCGTCGAGTTCGTCCAGGACGCAGAAGCCCTCGCTGCGCGACGTGCGGTCGGGCAGGTATGGACAGTCCCCGTCATCCGCGCGCGAGAGTTCCGTCTCCGCGAGGAAGGCGTCCACCCGTACCTGCGCCATGCGCAGCTCTTCGTCCATGCCCGCCTCAATCCCGACCCGAATAACGCTGCACGCGTACCCCCGGCGCCGAATGCCGCGGTCTCCTGCAGCCGGCCAACCACCGCCGACGATGCTCACATTGTAATCAGCAGGCCCGGCGAAAACCGCTCCACGATCCAGATGATCGGCGGGGCCAGGAAGATCGCCGGCAGCATGTTCGCCACCGGAATGCGCTTGATGTCCAGGATCATCAGCGCCGTCGCCAGCAGGATCACGCCCCCCACGATATTCATCATCTCGATCGAGAGCGGCGCGAGCGCCCCGGCTGCCAGGTACGCCAGCAGCGCGAGCCCGCCCTGGAATACCAGGATGGTCGCGATGCTGAAGGCCACCCCCGCCCCCAGCGCCGCGGTCAGCGCGATCGAGCAGAACCCGTCGAGCAGCGCCTTGATGTACAGGTAGCTCGCGTCGCCCTCCGCGCCGTTCTTCAGACAGCCGAGCAGCGTCAGCGGCCCGACGCAGAAGATCACGCTCGCGGTCAGGAATCCCTCCGCGAACTTGTGCCCCGCGCCGCCGTCGAACCGCGCGTGGATCGTCTGCCCGAGTCCCTCGAGCCGCTCGTGCAACCGCAGCGCGGTCCCCAGGAGCGTTCCGATCACCAGCGCCGCGATCATCACCAGCGCGAGCCGCGCCCCGTACGTGTGCCCCGCGCCCGGAGCCGCACCGTACTGTGCCGCGACCGCCTGCATCCGCAGCACGGCTGCATCGACGCCGAGGGTGATCGTCACCAGCCCGAGCACGTCGAGGATCGCCCGCTGGTATCGTTCCGGGAGCCGCCCGGAGGCCAGCGCGCCGATCAGGCACCCGCCGGCGACCGTCGCGGCGTTCACAATCGTGCCGCTAAACACCGACCACATGAGCGCCACTCTGGTTTTTACCAATATACCGTGTGTCCATGGCGGCTGACGATATTCGCCGCGATGAGGTGGGTCAATGACCGCTCGGCGGGGGAAGGCCGGTCAGTCGGCGTGCTGCGCGGCGATCGCCGCGCAGACCAGTCGCTCGACGCGGGCGGTCACCGCGTCCCACGACTCGTCCGCCACCCAGGCGCTGCGCTGCCGGCGCGCCGCGATGGAGTCCGTCGCGAGCGCCCGCCGGCACGCGTCGGCAAACCCCTCCGCGTCGTCGACGCAGGCCACGTCCGGTGCGTAGGGTCGCACCTCGGGTAGCGCCGTGGAAACAACAGGCACACCCGCGGCCAGGTACTCGCGCAGCTTGATCGGGTTGACGTTCTCCGTCATCGGACTGCGCACGAAGGGAATCAGCGCCACGTCGAACGCGGCGCAGTACGCCGGAAGCTCGGCGTAGGGCTGGCGGCCGAGCAGGTGCACGTTGGGCAATTCCGCAAGCGGCCCGACATCGACCACGGTCTCCCCGACCAGCACGAATGACACGTCCGGCAACCGCCGCGCGACGTCGGCCAGCAGCGCCGCGTCGAACCAGTGCTGAATGAGCCCGAAGAACCCGGCGATCGGGCCGGAAATTCCCCGCAGCGCCCCCGGCTTCGGCAGATCGCGTTCGACGGCCTGCGCAAAGTGCGCGTGATCCACGCCGTGCCGCACGAGGTGCACGTTGGGATGCCGGTCGCGCCGCGCGGCAAAGAGCCGCTCCGATGTCGCCATCACCACGTCGGCCCGCGCCATCAGCGCCGCCTCGGCTGCCAGCGTCGCCGCGCGGTCAAAGCCTTCAAACTCGCTGAACTCGTCGACGCAGTAGTAGACGAGGCATTCCTCGCCGAACGCACCCGCGAGAAACGCGACGTCCGGAGCGAACGTCCAGATCTGCACCGGCTGATCCGCGGACCGCCGCCGCGCGCGGATGATCCGCCGCAGTTGCAGCGCGAGGAGCCGCCGGTTCACCGCGTCGCGAAACGGCGTCGCCCCGCTCGGCAGCACAAACGGTGTCGTCTGCACCATCCGCGACTCGATCGGCCGGGTGCCTCCCGCTATTCGCCGCAGTACGTTGAGCGCGCTGCGCAGGTCCGCGCGGTTGAAACGCGGCCGCCGCGACGCGTGGTAGTTCACCCACACGACGTCGTTGCGCCGCGCCAGCATGCGCATGAGATGATGCTTGCTGGTGGGGTCGATGTCCCAGCAACTGGCGATGCAGACGATCAGCCGGTCCGTCACCGCGCCGGCTGACGCCGCGGCGTCGCCCGCCTCAACGGCGCTGGTCGTCCGGACCATCTTTCGCGTAGTACTTGTAGTAGTACCCGTAGGAATAACCGTAGCTCACGCCCCGATCCGACTTGCCGATCAGCAGGCAGCCCATGATCGGCACCTTGTTCACCCGCAGCAACCGGATCGCCCGCCGCGCCAGCGGCTCCGGCGTGCAGTTCAACCGCACGATCATGATCACGCCGTTGCACATCTGCCCGATCACGCCCACGTCCGTCACCGTCGTCGCCGGCGGCGTGTCGATCAGCGTGTAGTGGAAGTCCGACTGCAGCCGGCGCACGACCGCGCTGGCCCGCTGCGACGACAGCAGTTCCGCCGCACTGCGCCCGCTGGTCTCCCGCTGCGACCACGAACAGGTTCGGGAATCGGGACGGCTGACGACACGGTCCTGATGGCGCGTCCCGCTTGAGCAGGTCACTGCCGGTCCCGGCTTCGCGTCGAGCAGTCGTGGGGTGTCCGTCCGCGGCTCTGAAGTCCGCGTCAGCGACGATCTTGAAATGGCGGATTTCCGCCATGATGATGCGGCCAGATTCGCGGTGGTGACGCTCTTGCTCCCGCGGAATCGCGGCTGGTGATCGCCAGCACGCGGTGATCCCCTGCGGGTTCTGCGCGAGCGCGCGCGCCGCAGCGAGCGGTACTGCTCCGATCAGCGACGACCGGTCGTAGAACTACCGGTGGACCGACTCGTGGATCCCCGTCGTCCGCCCTCGATCGGCGCGGGAAGCGGAACGACCACGTCGCGCCGCTGCTCCTCGTTGCTGCCTCCACCGGCTGGGGCGGATGTGCTCGGGGGCATCCAACAGACTCCGCGCCCCCGCCGCCGGCGGCGCGCGCCGCTGGCGTTCCGCCTCACCTTCTTCAGTGGTCGCTTGGAGGTGGTCCGGCTGACCGCCCGCCCGGCCGCGATCTTCGCGCGCTGCGGTCGCCCCGCGTCGGGGTGAGTTGTTCGTATCGTTGCAGACGTCCGTTGGCGTCCTTCTACCGCCGCCGGTACTGGCAGCCGAAGCCCGGGGTTGAACGTGAACCGAATTCCTGCAGGCCGCAGTCCGAGCCAGCCTGAGCCTTCCGTCGGCGGCACGACCGGGAATGTCGTTCGCTGCACCAGCACGTTGCGGCTCGTGTCGCCGGTGCTGATCATATGGCAGCCACGTCCACCTGGATCTTAATTCGCGGGACTTGTCCGAGGCTGCTGCGGATCACCTTGATCTGCGGTTCCCAGGCGAGGAAGCTCAGGTTCGTCTGGGCCAGGATGTCCAGCACGGTGTCGCGGCCGGTGTGCGGAATCGCCCGCCACTGCTCGTAGGTCGTCGAGGCGTTGCCGCCGCCGCTGCCGCTGCCGTTGCCCCGTGCCCGAGTTCATGATCATCGGAGCGGTACGCGGTCACGCGGACCTGCACCTTCGGATCCTCGTAGTAGGGTTCGAGCAGGCGGGTCAGCTTCGCGCGACCTCCTTCTCCGTCATGCCCACAACCTTGACCGGTTCCCAGCAGGCGCAGGCTGACCAGTGTCCGGACGGATCGTCTGCGCTGACCTGGTCGATCTCGAGCACCTGGGCGCCGAGATCTGCACCGCGTCGGGAATACCCAACCGGTACTCGATCGCCGACACTTCGTGCTCGTGCGCGAAGAGGAACGCGACCCGTCGCTTGTGCTTCGACTGGCAACCGGTGGCGAGCGCTGGCCCGCAACCACCACGACGCTCAAGCCCATCCGCTGGTGTGTTCGGGCCCGACAAACCGTCTCCTGATCGGCCCGCCGGGCACAGTGCCCGCTTCCTCACGATCGCACGGCGCAGTGCGACGCCGCATCGGCGCTGGGTCCGCTCAGGCTCATGGTCTATTCACTTCAGTTATCGGGTGCCGAGCGTCCTGAATCTACGCCCAGGAAACCTTTGCGCTTCCGGGGTTTCCGGACCTATTCTGCTGGCACCTGACGAGCGTTTTTTCGCCCCCTCACGGAAAATCGGACCTGTTCTGGGGGGCGTTTGGCGGACCGGGTCGCAGGACAACGCGTACGCCGGCGCTGCCTGAAGTGAGCACCCGCTAGGAAGTGCAGAGGAGACCAGAGGAACGCCCATGGGTGCGTCGTTTTTCGGACTGCGCGAGCTACCGTTCAACAACACGCCGGACCCGCGCTATTTCTATTCCACGCCCGACCACGAAGAAGCACTCGCGTCGCTGATCTACGCGATCAGCGAGAGCCGGGGCTTCGTGCTGCTTACGGGTGAGGTCGGCGCGGGCAAGACGTTGATGACGCGGCTCATGCTGCGGCACTTCAACGACCGCATTGTGTTTGCGGGCATCAGCCAAACGCAGGTTACCGCGACCGATCTGCTCCGCTGCATCTGCAGCGAGTTCGGCATCGACACGCATCCGCACGAGACCAGCGCCGATCTGCTGCGCCGCTTGCAGGATTTCCTCATCGCGCGCTTCGCCGACGGCAAACCCGTCGTGCTCATGCTCGACGAAGCCCAGGCACTTTCGCGCGATGCGTTCGAGCAGGTGCGGATGATCGGCAATGTCGAAGCCGATGACGCAAAGCTGCTTCAGATCGTCATCGTGGGTCAGCCCGAGTTGCGTGAGCGTTTTGAAGCCGATGACATGCGTCAGCTCCGTCAGCGCATGTTCCGCAGCTTCCACCTGCGTGCGCTCACCCGCGAGCAGACCGAAGGCTACATTCTGCACCGCCTCAGCGTGGGCGGCGCGCAGTATCCCGAGCGGATTTTCGACTCCGCAGCCATCGACATCATTTACCAGTATTCGCAGGGTCTTCCGCGACTGATCAATACGGTCTGCGACAACGCGATGCTCAGCGCCTACGCCGCCGATCAGCTCGCCATCGACGGGCCCTTCATCCAGCGCGTCATCGAGCAGATGACCTCGGTGGGCCAGGGCGGGCCGCGCTTCGCCTCGCCGCGCCTGCCCGCCGGCGACGGCACCCCGCGCCGCCGCGCCACCGACGTCACGCCAACCGTGAGCACGCCGATTCCCCCGGGCCTGATGCCGCAGCACGTGTCCGGCGCGGCGCCCGACGCCCAGCGCTTCATCGAGGAAGCCACGCAGGCCATCGCCGCCCAGGCCCAGCGCATCCGCCAGAACGTCCTCGCCGAAATCACCGAGGCCGCAGAACGCATGCGCAACGACCTCTCCGGCTCGACCAACGAGTCGCGCGTCGTTCAGGCCCGCGCCGCTCTGGAAAACAGCATTGAACGCTCCTGCGTCGTCGAGACGCGGCTCAAATCCGAGCTCATCGAGACGACGGACGCGCTGCACGAACTCGTCACCCGCGCCCAGGGCCTCCACGAACGCCTCCGCGCCGTCGCCGCCGAGACCGAGGCGCGCATCGACCAGGCCGCCGAACGCGCCGCACGCATCCAGTCGTCCGCGACCGCGGTCACCGAGCAGCTCGACGCCGTCGGCCGGCGCTGCTCCCCGCTCGTCGGCCAGATGCGCCGGCACACGGAGCAGACCCGCGCCGTGATGGGCGAACTGCGCACCGCCACGACCGAGGCCCGCGAAGCGGCTGCCACCGCTCTCTCCGCCCAGCAGGCGGTCGAGGACACGTCGCAGCGCCTCGCCACGCAGGCGGCCCGCAGCGGACGCCTCACCGTCACGCTGCGTCAGGCCTTCACCCGCCTCGAGCAGCAGGCGTCGGTCTTGGAAGAGCGGGCCAAGCGCATCGGCGTCGAGGAAAAAGTCTACGACGCCAACGCCCCCGCGCGGCTGCGCGAACGCTCCCGCGCCCTCGCCGAGGTTCTCGACGAGAATCGCTCCGCGATCGCGGAGGTGCGCAACACGCTGACCACGGCCCGGCCCGCCGGCAAGTCGCCCCAACTGCTCCGCACCAAGCTCGCCGAGCACGTGAACTCGCTGTCCAGCATGATCAACGACGCGCGCAGCATTCCGGCGTGAGCGCCCGCGTCATCGTAAAAAACCAACGGGGCGACGCGCCGCCGCACGGCAACGCGTCGCCCCATCTGTTTCATGTGGCCCTGAGCGGGTCGCGCGTTATTCCGGCGGCAATGCTCCGCCGTCGTCGACGCCCTGCTCCGCAGCCTGCTCGGCGGACTGCTCGTCGTCCGCAGGCGCCGGCGCCCCCGGGTCCGCCACGCCGGGCTCGACCGCGACCGGCTGACCCACCCGCCGATCCTTGCGCCCCGCGTTCTCCTGCTGCTCGAGCTCGGTGAGCTTGCGATCGAACGCGTCCGCCTGGTTGTCGTCGAGTTGATCGAAGACGGAGTCGATCATGTCGTCCACGACCTGCGCCGCCCGGTCCTTGTCGTTGCTCACGCGTCGCAGCGTCTGTGCGGTCTCGGTGAACAGCTCGCGTATGCGGTCGCGCTGCTCGGGCGAGAGGTCCACGCCCACCAGTGCCCGCCGTACGCGCTGCAGCGCTGCCTGGTTGGGGTCCTTCGAACGCGTAAACCGCGGCTCGTACTTCTTCTGAATCGACAGGTACCGCTCGAACTGCGCGTCATCCAGCACCTCGCGCATGTCCGCCTCGAGCTTGACCAGGTCCACGGTCTGCTCGCTGCTCACGTCGCGGCGCAGGTTGGTGATCTGTTCGCGGAGTTTTTCGATCCGGTCGGTGTCGCCGTCCCGCTGCGCATCGCGCAGTTCCCCGACCAAGTCGCGCATTTCGTTGGCCTGCTCGCGGCGCTGTTCCGCCACGTCGCCGGCCTCCTGCTGCAACGCGTCGAGCTGCTCGGCGAAAATGTCGTCGATGTACCCGTTGGTCTCCTCGTCGGCCTGCAGAACCCGCTTCACTTCCTCACGGAACGCGTCCAGCAGCACCGCATTGCGGTTCCGGTTCGGCCGGCCACGCCGCACGCGGCTGCCCGGGCCCCGGTCGCGGTCCACGCCGGGCGCTGCGGGCGCATCCACGGCCGCCCCGTCCACGACAGCACCATCCGCCGGGGCTCCCGCTGCCGGCTGGGGATCCACCGGCGGATCCTCGCTCTGCGCTAAGGTGACGGGAGCCAAGTACACCAGGGCGGCCAGCGCGGCCAGCAGTCCAACGCCCTTCTTCATGGCTGGCGATCTCCAAAAAAGTCAGGCGCCGCGGGGTTGTGCAAACAGACGCAGCCAGCACAATGCCGCGAGCGCGGTTGTCCGATACTCAGGGATACACTGCCCGTTCGGGCGGGCTGCGGTATTATCCGCAAAACGACCAGCCCGTGCCAATTGCGACGTCGGTAACGCCGCCGTAACGGGACCTGCCGATGGTACATCGGCTCTCCCCGTTGCCCAACAGGAGCGGCTCGACGCTTGTGACGCTGCCGCAACGGATATCTATCGCAAAAGCCGGGCCTAATATGCCTCGATCAGCCGCCGCCTGGTGGTTGCTGATGCTCTAAATCGCAGTACCGAATGCACTTACAAATCGTCATCGCGTTCGCCCTCCTCCTCTGGTGGCCCGACGGCGCCCCGGCTGAAGCGCTCGTCACCCGCACCTCCACCGTCCTCGCCATCGTCTGGGCGACGCCCCTCGTCCTCGCCGTCGCAGGACAGTTTCTGGCTTCCATCGCCCGCGCCCGCCTGGCCAAGCCGGGCGGAGCGTCCGCCGGCATGAGCGTCTTCCACCGCGGCCTGCTCGTCCTCCGCCTCGCGGCCCTGGGCGCTTTGGCGGGCCACCTGCTGCTCACCACCTGGCCGCAGATCCTGGGCCACGCGCTCGCCCAGGTGCCGGTGATCCACTGGATTCCGGGCCTGACGCAATTGGGAATAACCGTTCCGTACCTGCTCAGCCTCGCGGCCCTCTGGTGGGTTCTCTACCCCCTCGAGCAGTTCGGACGCGAGTCGCCCCCCGCCCGGCCGCGCACCTCGCGCTGGCGCTACGTCGTCTTCAACTTCCGCCACCAGGTGCTCATCGTCGCCCTGCCCCTCGGCATCATCGTCGTCGCCTACGCCGCCACCCGCGACTACCGCGCGGCCCTCGTCTCCGCGACCGGCTCCAAGTGGGCCCCCGAGGCGCTGCTCGGCGCCGTGGCTGTCGCGATCTTCATCTTCTCCCCGGTGCTGCTCCGCCGGGTCTGGGCCACCTCGCGTTTGCCCGACGGCCCGCTGCGCACCAAGCTGCTGAACCTCTGCGACCGCATCCACCTCAACGTCCGCGAGATCCTCGTCTGGCACTCGGACGGGATGATGGTCAACGCGGCTGTGATGGGTCTGTTCCCCCGCGTGCGCTACATCCTGCTGTCCGACACGCTTCTCACCGCCATGACCGACGAGGAGATCGAGGCGGTCTTCGGCCACGAGGCCGGCCACGTCCGCCACCGGCACATCCCCTACTTTTTGCTCTTCGCCCTGATCAGCATGCTCGTGGCCGCCGGCGTGATCGAACTCCTCGCCCGCACCTGCCGCGGGCCGGGCGCCGCGTTTCCGCTCAGCGACGACGTGATCCAGATGTTGGGAATTGCCTCAGTCATCCCCATCTGGGGGATCGGCTTCGGCTGGGTGTCGCGCCGCTTCGAGCGCCAGGCCGACGTTTTCGGCGCCGCCTGCGCCTCCCCGCCGGCCAACGGCACCGCCTGCCGCATTCCCTGCACCGTCCACGACGGCCCGCCGCCGGCGACGGCTGCCGCTCTCTGCGCCACCGGCGCCCAGATCTTCGTCAACGCCCTCTTCAAGGTCGCCCTGCTCAACGGCATCCCCGTCGCCGAACGGAGCTGGCGCCACTCCAGCATCGCCGCCCGCATGCGTTTCTTGACGGCCCTCGGCGGTGATCCGATGATGGCCCGGCGTTTCGGGCGCTGCGTCCGCGGCATCAAGCTTGCCCTCGTGCTGCTGGCGGCGGGCGGCCTGACGCTCGCCGGACTGTACCTTTGGCAAAACCCCGGCTATCGCCGCGAGATCGTCACCAGTGTGCTGGACCCGATCCGTCACTGGCTCCGGTGAACGCACCGCGAGGCAGCAGTGGCCCGAACCGGCGCGCCGCCGAACCGTCGGGCGCCAAAATGGAAATCCCAACCCGGAGCGTCCGCCGGACGCCCGCTGGTGATACCTGACCGCTGAAAGCTGACCGCCCATGATCGTCTCCGGCTCCGAACTCGCCGCCCGGCTCCGCGCCGACACCGCCGCCCGCATCGCCGCGCTCAACGCCGAGGGCATGCCCGTCCGCCTCGACGCCATCATCGTCGGCGCCCCCGAGTCCGCCGTCATCTACGCCCGCTCCCAGCAGCGTCGCTGCGAGGCCATCGGCATCACCTACCAACTGCACACGCTCGACGCCGACGTCGACGACGCCGCCCTGCAGGGCTACATCGAGCGCCTCAGCCGCGACCCCGCCGTCACCGGCATCATGCTCAACCTGCCCCTGCCCGACCACCTCGACGCGCCGGCGGCCCAGTACGCCATCGACCCCTACAAGGACGTCGAGGGCGTCAACCCCGCCAACATCGGCCTGCTCTTCTACGGCACGCCCATCATCGCCCCCTGCACCGCGCTCGCCGTCCTCGCCATCCTCCGCGAGGCCGGTATGGCACTGAAGGGCCGCGACGTCTGCATCGTCGGCCAGGGCAGCATTGTGGGAAAACCCATCGCCCTCGCCCTCATGGCCCAGGAGGCGACCGTCCGCACCTGCAACAAGTACACGGCTGACCTCGCCGCCCACACCCGCGACGCCGACATCCTCATCGCCGCCGCCGGCGTCCCCGGCCTCATCACCGCCGACCACGTCAAGCGCGGCGCCGCCGTCATCGACGTGGGCATCAACACCGTCCCCGCCCCCACGCCCGACGACCCCAGCGCCACCCGCGTCACCGGCGACGTCGATTTCGCGGGCGTCCGCGACCGCGCCGGCCTCATCACGCCCGTGCCCGGCGGCGTCGGCCCGGTCACCGTGGCCCTGCTCCTCCAGAACGCAGCCGAGGCCGTCGCCAAACAGCACGAACGCCGCCGCATTCACCTGTGAGCGTGAACTTTCGACGCGGATCGCGACTTGCGAACATTGTCGTCCTGACTTGCGTACCACAGCACTCAGGCACCGCGCGGCGTGTGCACCACCAAGCGGAGCCATCCTTGCGGTGCAGCGGTTGCACCTCGCCGCAGCGTTGCCTAGCATGCGTGCCGTTGCAGCATGACCCACAACCATCATCCACAGGGCGACCCGCATGAGTCGATCGAACATCCTCGTCACCGGTGGAGCCGGTTTCATCGGTTCCCATCTCGCCACCCGCTTCTGCGAACTCGGCCACGCCGTGCGCGTGCTCGACAACTTCGCCACCGGCAACCGCGCGAACCTCGCCCACCTCGGCAAGAAGGTGGATATCGTCGAGGGTGACCTGGGCCACCCGGAGGAGTGCGAGCGGGCCTGCCGCGACATCGACTTCATCTTCCACGTCGCGGCGCTGCCCAGCGTGCCGGTCTCGGTCGAGCGCCCGGTCGACACGCACGCCGCCAACATCACCGGCACGCTCAACCTGCTCATGGCCGCCCGCGCGAACAAGTGCCGCCGCGTGATCTACTCCGGCAGCAGCAGTTGCTACGGGGAAACCGAGGTGTCGCCCAAGCACGAAGGCATCTGCCCCGCGCCGCTCAGCCCGTACGCCGTGCAGAAGCTCGCCGGCGAGCACTACATGAGCGCTTTCCACCACTGCTACGGCCTGGAGACGCTCACCACGCGCTACTTCAACGTCTTCGGCCCGCGGCAGAATCCCAAGTCGCAGTACGCCGCGGTCATCCCCGCGTTCATCACCGCCATGCTCGACGACCGCGCCCCGACGATCTACGGCGACGGCAAGCAGACGCGCGACTTCACCTTCGTGGAAAACATCACCCACGCCTACATGCTCGCGGTGGATTTACCCAAGACGACGGGCCAGACCGTGAACGTCGCCTGCGGCTACGAGATCAGCCTGCTCGACATCGTGGCCCACCTCAACCGCCTGCTCGGCAAGGACATCCGCCCGACCTTCGAGGCGCCCCGCGCCGGTGACGTCCGCCACTCCCGCGCCGACATCACCGCCGCCCACAAGTTGCTCGGCTACTCCCCGGTCGTCACCTTCGACGAGGGCCTCCGCCGCACGCTCGAGCATTACGCCGAGAAAATCAGCTAAATCGACGCATCCGAGACTTACCTGCCTGGCGCGCTAGCGCTTCCACGCGCGCCCGCGCCGCTACGACCCTCCTTCGGCGCTGCAACAGTTTCAGCACACGAGCGTGGTGCGCTCTCGAACGCGATGCGTGACGAGCACCTTGAAACAGTTTCGCGACGCGTCATTTAAGGCTCGCGCCGTTGGGCTTCGCCCCCATTGCGTTGACCCGCGCGGATTCATACGATCGTAGACAGGGAGATATCGACTGGTGCGCTGCGTTCAGCGCACCACGGCGGAGAGAGACCACACGGGGTCTCTCTTTCTTTTTTGGGGGGTGGCCAAGTGGCGCGGCAATGCGAACGCCGCCGGCATGCAGACCCTCCCGCACAGCCGAGTTCAGACCGGGCCGCAGGCGCAAGTGTTTTCGCCTGCTCGCGCCCCGGTGATTCGTTCCGGCGGACAGCTCTCGCCCGCCAAGGAGGCAGTCAGATGCGCAATTTGAGAAATGCCTATACAACCGCAGCCGCATGCGTGGCGCTCGGTCTGTGGGCGTGCCCCGTACAGGCCACCGTCATCACCGGCAACGGCGGCTTCGAGATCGCCGGCAGCGGCGGCGCCGCCGACTCCGACATGTGGTCCGAGTTCACGACCGCTGCAAACAACGTCTCCGAACGCACCACGACCAACCCCGAGTTCGGCTCCTACGCCCACCACCTGCTGGCGTACGGCCAGGATGCACTCGGTACCGTCGCCGGCATCCAGCAGAATTCCGGAAACGACGTCGGCCTGCCCTCGCTGGCGCCCGGCTCCACGCTCAGCGCCAGCTTCGACGCCATGACCCCCTTCGGTCCCGGCGGTGTCATGAACTACACGCTGCGCATCCTCAACGGCGCCGGCGCCATCGTCAACATCTACAATAACACGATTCCCAATCCCAGCTCCGTCTACAACACCTACACCACGACCAGCCTGATCGTGCCGGCCTTCGGCGCCGCGCCCAACGACTACTACGTGGCGTTCTTTGAGGTCAACGCAGCCGCAGGCGGCTTCGCCAGCTCCGTCTCCGAAGTCTACGTCGACAACGTCAGCATCGAGGGCACTCTGGTTCCCGAGCCCGCCTCCCTCGCCCTGCTCGCCCTCGGGGCAGCCGCCGTCACGCGCCGCCGGCGCTGATCCGCGACCACACGATTCAAGATCAACAAAAGAGGGGCGCCCGCATCACCGGGCGCCCCTTTGCTATTCAAAGTTCGGTTTTGCTGCCGACGCGTTCGCCGCTGCCAGCGCCCCTTCTGAAAAAGCCAACCCTAATCACTCAAAGCCGCTCGTGGCTGACTTTTTCTCAAACCCTGTTGTTCTTCGCGTCCTCGTGTCTTCGTGGTTCAATCCGCGCATCCGTCCGCTGTGGAACCCCTTCCTGCGGCGCGTCGGACGCTTCCCCGAATTCCACGTTGTAAATCACGCGCTCGTCATCCACCGGACGCAGAAGCCCGATTGCGATCGCACCGGCAGCCGCCAGCCGGAAAACCACGACGCCCGCGCCAGCCGCTACGCCCGCCACCAGCACGTCGGTGATCGCCGGATTCCGCGAGGGCAGAAAGAGCTGCAGGCCCTCCAGCACCGCGACGATCGCCGCAGCAGCAGCGGCTGTCGCCACCACCGGCTGACGATGGTCCGCACGACCCCGATGCCGCCGGTACACGCAGACCAGCAGCGCGACCGCAACCCACTGCAGCACCTTGTGCACCAAGTCGTCCACCGCCACCGGCAACTTCGCCTGCTGGTACATCCGCAGCGGCAACCACTCGATCGAGCGCACCTGTGCCCCGATCACGCTCCACGATGCGTCGAACGCGAACGGCGTCAGCTCCCGCGCCGCCACGTACACCAGGCAGATCGCCAATCCCCAACCCGCGAGCCGCATCCGCCCCGCCGGCGCGAACACGCCACCGCTCGTCGTGTCCGGCGACCACGCCCCCACCAGCCCGTCTGCCGCAAGCACGCCCCCGACCGCACCCACCAGCGCCAGCAGCACGCACGTCACGTCCGTGCTCCGCGACATGATCCCGAGCTGCGCCACGCTCAACGCTGTCGCCAGCACCACGCACGCCACGACCGCCTGCACCGCGCCCCGCACGGCTCCGCTGCGACAGTGCCGCACGAGATAGCGGTAAAGCAAAACCCCCAGAACCGCGTATGCGACCACGGTCCAGGCATAGTCCAGCCGCAACTGCCAGAGTTCTTCGGCACGCGCCTTTGCCGGCGCTCGCCAGATCCCGCTCCCCAGCCGGCTCACCCGCGCGAACGGCACCATCGCCGCATCCCGCACCGAGGCCGCCAGCCGGTCCACGCTGATCGCCGCATCGAACGGCGCCAGCGCCGCCAACGCAATCACGGCTGCCCATGCCTGCGCAAGCAACGCCACCGGCCGCGCCCGGACCCGCTCCGCCCACCGCTCCAGCGAGGTCCGCAATCCCAGCGAACTCGTATCCACCCAGACCGCAAAGAGCGCCTCGAGCAGTGCTCCCGCCGTCGCGCCCGCCACATTGCACACGAGGTCCACCGCCGAACTCGTCCGGTGCACGCAGTACACCTGCGCTGTCTCCACCAGCAGACTCAACGCCCCGCCCGCCAATACCGCACCGGCTGCCGACCCCAGCGCCCCCCAGCGCGCCCGGCGCAGCAACGCCCGGGTCAGCAGCCCGACCGGCAGAAATACGGCCACGTTCGCAACCATGTCCGGAATGTGCAGCCGGTCCGCGGGCAGGCCGAGAAATACGCCGGCAACACCGCCCTCCGCCGGCCCTTCGAAGTGAAACGGCACGAGTCCGCCCCACAGCACCGCCAGCACGTACAGCCCCGCCAGAAGTTCCAGCGGCCGCTGCACGATCCAGCGCAGCAGGCGATGATCGAGTGTTTCGTTCGCGCAAAGCACCCGCTGATCTATCGGATAGCCACGCGCAACCGCGGCAGACGATCCCGCTACCTTACAGTTGGCTGCTTCGTTCGCCCCGCGCCAACCTTCCGCCGTACCGTATCCTGCGGACCATGTCGCCCGCGAAGCGCACACTTACCGGACTGCCTTTGGCGGGAGTCATGCTCCTCTACGCCGTCCTCACGTGCTACGGCATTGGCTGGGGTTTGCCCTCGCACGCCGACGACCGATATCTTTTTGCCGGCGAACCGTGGCCCGCCGAGCGACTTGCCGAGGCCGCAGCCGCCCGTCTGGACCCCGCGCTCGGAGCGGACGTGGATGTCGATCCCCTGGCTGCCCGCGCTGAACCCGTCGTGCTCAACGCGACGACCACCGGCGTCGCCGAGATCGTCCGCCGCTACCGCCTGTTCACGCGCCAGCCCGACGAAATGATCACGATCATGGCCCTCTCGGGCATGCGCCCGCGGGCCCTGCAACTCGACCCGCGGCTCTATCAGTACGGCGGCCTGTTCATCTACCCCGTCGGAGCCGCGATCGGCGCGTGCGGCGCGCTCGGCGTCTACCCCGTGACCAGCGATCCGGCCTACTACCTCGCGAACCCGGCTTCATTCGGGAAATTCTACATCACGGCCCGAGCCTTCGCCGCCGCCTGGGGCCTCGTCGGCATCGTCGTCATGTACGAACTCGCCCGGCGCATCGCCGGGCGCGGAGCAGGCCTGCTCGCCGCGCTGCTCTTCGTCCTGCTGCCCGTGGTTACCTGCATGGCCCACGAGGCGAAGCCCCACCTGCCCGGTGCGGTGCTCATGCTTCTCGCCTGCCTGCTCGCCATGCGCGCCCTCGACCTGCAGCGCAACCGCGACTGGCTCGCGCTCTTTGTCTGCTGCAGCGCCGCCGTCGGCATGGTGCTCTCCGCGCTTCATCGTGCTGCTTCATTCCGCTCGCGATCGGGACGCACTGCGTCAACCAGACGCGCCCAGCAGAACGAGTTCCCGTGCACGCAGCACCGTGACCTACGCCCGATCTTCATCCGCGCCACAATCGGCGGCTGGCTCGTCGCCGGTGCGATCTACCACTGCTCACCAACCCCTACATCGTCATCAGCCTCTTCGCCAACCGCGCGTGCTCCACAGCAATTCCCTGGCGATGCCAGATCCTGCCTGTTCGCCGGCGCCCGCCGCGTCGAACTGACGCCGCCAGCGCAGCCCGTGCTGCTCTTCGGCATCACCGGCGGTGTCTGGGCCTTGCGCCACCACACGCGCGTCGCCCTGCCGCTCGGCGTCATGGCCCTGCTGCTCGCCCTGCAGTTCGTGCTGCTCGGCGCGGGCAAGCCCGACGAATACGGCCGCTTTGGTGTCTTCACCAACTGCGCCCTCGCCGTCTCGGCCGCGTGCTTCATCGCCGTGACCGCCAGCCGCTCCCGCGCCCTCGCGACTTTCGTCGGCATCATCACCGTCGCCGTCTGCGCGTGGACCACCGCCGGCTACCTCGCCGGATTCCGCGCCGACGCCCAGCGTGCGGGCAGTCGCGACCGGGCTGCCGCGTGGATCGCCGAACACTGTCCCGCCACGCCCGTCGCTCTCACGGCTGAACCCGCTCCGTATGGGTGTCCGCCGCTCGCCTTCGACCGCACAGCCGTCGTGCTCTATCGACTTTCCGCCGCGGAGCGCCCCATCGACGCCGCGCGCCGCTGGAACAGCGCCCTTCGCGCCGGAGCAGCCACCGTGCCGCCGCTCCTCGTAACGACCTGCGACGATCCCGCCGCCTTCATCGCGGCCATGGGCGCGCCAGCCTGGACCGACACGCAGATCTTCGCGCCGCGTCCACCCTGGCTGCCGCCGAGCCGGATCAGTTGGGCCAACAAGCCCGTTGTGGTCCTGCACCGCTAAAATCCACAATCAGTGCCGCGAGCGCCAGCGAGCGGGCAAAGTCGCCAGTACTCGGCTTAAGGGAATTGCCGCCATGCACCTGAGCATCCTGCACACCACCTGGCCGCCCACATCCCCCGTTCGCGCCACCAGCATCACGCTCCCGTGGGACGCCGTCGCCGCGCACGTTTCCCACCGCGACGTCTCCGGCGACACCTTTCGCTCCGCCCTGAGGAACGCTGGCTGCTCCCTCGAGTGCATCGAACTCCCCCCGCTCACCTGCCTCGACGCGGAGACCTTCGAGCGCGAGACCGACGACGCCTACATGCGCCTCCAGATCGCGGAGCGGGTCGGCGCCCCCCTCGCCATCATCGCCTCCGCCCACGAGGGCGAGGCCGGCTTCGAGATGACCGTCGACGCCCTCACCCGCCTCACCGCGCTCGCCGAACGCATGGATGTCCGCCTCGTCGTTCGCAACGCCTGCGGCAGCGCCCTCGAGCAACCCGCCGCACTCCACGAACTGCTGCGCCGCATCCACTCGCCCGACCTCGCGATCTGCGTCGACGCCCTGGAATTCGCCCAGGCCCTGGTCAACCCCGCCGACGCCGCTCTAAGCTTTTCCCAATACACAGCCGCCGTCTGCCTCCCGGCCCGCCCGGTCCCCAACCTCCGCGTCACCGCCACCGCCATCCGCACAACGCTCACGACGCTCGCCGAAGAGGACTTCACCGGCCCCGTCATCGTCGAAGCCCGCGAAGCCGCCGAATTCCAGGCGCAATTCCAAGACCTCCTCAAACCCGACTGACCGCGCCTGTCTGCCTTTGACCTTCGACCTTTGACCTTCGACTTTCGACCTTTGACCTTTGACCTTTGACCTTCGACCTTTGACCTTTGACCTTCGACCTTTGACCTTCGACGTCCGCGCAAACACAAGGCCCCGGCACGTCCTCGAACGCACCGGAGCCCTTGTGGCTTCCTCGTTCCCCTGCGGATGAGCGACTTACGCCCCAATGAAGCTAGTGAATTCGTGAATCTCCTTACGCCCGTGCCAAGCCTACCGCGCGATGCTGCTGCACGCGCCCTCGTACGCGACGTTCACGCCCGCGCGGTGCGCGTAGCAGTCGTTCGAATACGTCTGCCCGTTGCACCCGCACACGGGAATCCACACATCCAGGCAGAGCTGCGGCGTCGCCTGGCACGTGCCCGTTCCGTCGCAGTCACCCGTCGCCTTCTGGCAGAACTGCCCGAACAGCAGCGCCGGGCCAATGGAAAAACAGTCCGCATTCGTCTGGCAACCGTCCACGCCCGAACACGTCCCAGCATGATCCACGCTCACCCCGGCTGCATTCGCCAGGCACTCGTTGCTGTACGTCGCGCCGTCACACCCGCACACCGGCGCGTAGATCAGCGGGCAGATGTCGGGGATGTCCGTGCACACGCCCTGGAAATCACAACAGCACTCGCCGTCGTTGTAGCGGCAGAACTGGTTCGGATCCGAGCACTGCAGCCCCTGGATCCCACCGCAGACCTCCCCGCCGCCGCACGGCCCCACGTAGTCCACGCTCACGCCCGCGGCGTCCGCGAAGCACTCGTTGTCGTACGTGACGCCGTCGCAGCCACACACCGGCGCGTAGTACTCCGGGCATGCATCGGGAATCGGCGTGCACACGCCCTGGAAATCACAACAGCACTCCCCCTCGTTCAGCTTGCAGAAATCGTTCGGATCGCTGCAGGGAATGCCCGCAAAGCCGCCGCAGATCTCATCGCACTCCTTGCCCGGCAAACAGCTCGGCGAGCCGTCCGGGTTGTTGCACGCCCAGCTCCCGTCCGCACAGCAGCTCGCTCCCTCGAAGCACGGCGGGTTGTTGCCCACGCCCGGCTTGTCCGCCGGATCGCAGCACTTCACCACGCACTCACCCGCGTAATCGACGTTTACCCCGGCGGCTGCCGCCTCGCACTTGTTCCCGTACGTGTTCCCGTCGCAACCGCACACCGGCTGATAGACGTCCGGACACGCGAGCGGCCGCCGGGCGCACTTCCCCTCGCCGCCGCAGTCACCCGCCTCCATCGCACAATACTGGAACGGCCGACAGTCATCGTTGCTCGAGCAGCCCCGCGCCGCAGCCACCGGCACCCGCTCCGCAAGTTGCCCTTCCATCGCCGACTTGGGCTGCACGCCCACTTCACGCAGCGGCACCTGGGCCGGCTCATCCCCCCACGCAGTCCCCGCCAGCGCCAGCACGCAACACCAGCATCCCACCTTCATCCCGCGAACAACTCGAGCGCCCATGATCGTGACTCCTTTGCACTGACCCGCGGATCCTCCGCCGAAATGCACGCGGGGTCCGCCTCGCGAATTGAAACGCTCCCGGCAAACGTTCTTGACCGCGGACCATTCTGCAGCGCCGCAGAATGTCCAATCAAGCCGACTAATCGTTCAGGAGGACGCCCCATGCCAGCGATGTGTAAGCCGCACTGAATTGATCCGCGATGCCGCATGCGCAGCGCGGTTTAAATCCCGCCGGCTCCGGATTCTTCCCCAATTCACGCCGATGAGCTCAGAACCGCGCCCAGACCTCGGCTGCCCGGGCCCGCGCCTCTGCCGCGACCGCCGCCTTGTCCACGCCGCAGACCACGCCATCCCGCAAGCGCACACGCCCGTCGACGACCGCGTGCCGCACCCGCGCTGTGGGTAATCCAAACAGCACGTGCCCCATCAGGTTGTCCGCGCTCAGCGGCGTCGGCGGATCGTAATCCACCGTGATCACGTCGGCCTTGTGTCCCGGCGCCAGCACCCCCACCGGCTTGTCGAAATACCGGCTCGCAATCCGCGCGTTGTTTTCCAGCAGCAGCCGGCCCGCGGCTGTGAATCCCTGCCGCGGATCGCCCGTACCGTGCTTATGCAGCAGGTTCACCAGCCGCACGTCGTCGAGCATGGTCGCGCTCATCCCGTCCGTGCCCAGCCCGACGCAGATCCCCATCTCCAGCATCCGCGGCACGTCCGCCCGCCCCACCGCGTTGTTCATGTTCGACTGGGGATTATGCACGACGTTCGTGGCCGAATCCGCGAGCAGCCGCAACTCGGCGTCGTCCACGTGAATGCAGTGCGCACAGATCGACCGCTCGCCCAGCACGCCGGCATCCGCCAGCCGCCGCACCACGCGCTCACCGTACCGCGCCACGCTGTCGTCCGGATCGAACTTCGATTCCGAGACGTGAATGTGAAATCCAGCACCGGCCCGGCGCCCCGCATCGACGCATCGCGCCAGCAGCGCCTCGTCCAGCGTCATCGACGCGTGCAGCCCGAACAGGCCAGCCGCCATCCCGTCGCCGCCGCGCTGCGCCTCCAGAAACGCCGCGTTCTCCTCGATCCCCGCCTCCGCGATCGCCGCCCCGTCGCGATTCGACACCTCGTAGCACAGGCACGTCCGTACGCCGGCGAGCCGCGCCGCCTCCGCGATCACGTCCAGACTCCCCCGCACGGCGTGGGGCGACGCGTGGTGATCGATGATCGTCGTCACCCCCGCCTCCAGCGATCGCACCAGCGGCACCAGCGCGCTCAACCGCACGTCGTCCAGCGTCAGCGCCTTGTCCAGCCGCCACCACAACCGCTCCAGGATCTCCTTGAAATTCGTCGGCGGCGCATCCTTCAGCGCGATCCCGCACGCGAACGTGCTGTAGAAGTGCATGTGCGCGTTGATGAACCCCGGCATGATCAGCCCCCCGCCGGCATCCACCACCTCGCCCGTCATCTCCCCCGCCTCGACGCGCCGCCCGACCCAGGCGATCGCATCCCCGTCAATCCGCACCGCCCCGTCAGGAATCACCCGGCAGGGCGACCCCAGCGTCACCACCGTCCCGCCCGTAACCCAAGTACTCGCCATGACATTCCCCAATCAAGGAACGATCCAAGCCGCGAGCGCCCGATCCGAGCCGCAAGCGCAAGCGAGCGGGCTGCAACTATTGCCGCAGGACCCGCACTACCCGCCACATACAAACCGCGAGCGCCAGCGAGCGGGCTGCTTCCACCTCCGCCGGGCCCACAACGTCCAACCTGCGAGCGCCGTACTCCCGCCGACGCCGCTCGCCCCGCATCCTACCGCCCCGAACCACCCGCGTCACAACTCGACGCCCCGCACCCCCGTCGCTATACTGCGCGCACGCGGTCCACCCCAGCGGAATATTCCGACCATGCAGACCTCATCGACCTCGCCACCCGCGCTCGATCCCATCCGCGACGTCATCCGCCGCGTCTGGGGATACTCCGAACTGCGCCCGCTCCAGCACGAGGCGATGACCGCCGCCCGCGGCGGCCGCGACACGCTCGTCGTCATGCCCACCGGCGGCGGCAAGTCGCTGTGCTACCAGGCCCCCGCGTTGCTCGCCGACCGCCCCACGGTCGTCGTCTCCCCGCTCATCGCGCTGATGAAGGACCAGGTGGATAACCTCTCCGCCCGCGGCGTCCCTGCAGCTTTTCTCAATAGCTCCCTCACCGTCGCCGACCGCCGCCGCGTCGCCGACGGCATGCTCAACGGCGAATACAAGCTCATTTTCGTCGCCCCCGAACGCTTCGCCTCCGGCATCTTCTGGGACCTCCTCGAGGCCGGCGGCGTCGGCGCCTTCGCCATCGACGAGGCCCACTGCATCAGCCACTGGGGCCACGACTTCCGCTCCGACTACCGCCGCCTCGACCAGCTTCGCCAACGCTACCCCGACGCCAGCCTCCACGCGTTCACCGCCACCGCGACCCCCCGCGTCCGCGAAGACATCGCCGCCCAGCTCCACCTCCGCGAGCCCGAAATCCTCGTCGGCGACTTCTTCCGCCCCAATCTCAAGTACGCCGCAATCGAACGCGCCTACGGCTTCACCGACGTCATCCGCGCCGTGAAAAACCGATCGCGCCAGGCCGGCATCGTCTACTGCATCCGCCGCGCCGACGTTGACGAACTCGCCGCCAGCCTCCAGGCCGCGGGCGTCAACGCCGCGGGCTACCACGCGGGCCTCTCCGACGACGCCCGCACCCGCGTCCAGGACGCCTTCACCGCCGCCGAGACCGATGTCATCGTCGCCACCGTCGCCTTCGGCATGGGCATCGACCGGTCAGACATCCGCTTCGTCTTCCACGCCGCCCTGCCCAAGTCCATCGAGCACTACCAGCAGGAAACCGGCCGCGCCGGCCGCGACGGGGCCCCGGCTGACTGCACGCTCTTCCACCACTACGAGGATTATGTCTGCTGGCAAAGCATCATCGAAAAGGAGGGCGGCTCGGACGCCTCCGGCCAGCTCGGCATGCTCCGCGAGATGTACGCCTTCGCCACGAGCCTCTCCTGCCGCCACCGCAAGCTCGTCACCTACTTCGGGCAGGAGTGGAACCGCACCAGCTGCGACGCCTGCGATGTGTGCTGCGGCGACGTCGCTTCCCTGCCCGACGCCACCGTCCTCGCCCAGAAGATCATGTCGGCGGTCTACCGCACGGGGGAGCGCTACGGACCGGCCTACATCGGCGAGGTTCTCGTCGGCGACGCGACCGAACGCGTCCAGGCCCGCGGCCACGACCAGATCCCCACCTTCGCGGCCATGTTGGATTACCCTATTCGCGAGATCCGCGCCTGGATCGACCAGCTCGCCGACCAGGGCCTCCTCCGTCGCGAGGGGGAGTACAATATTCTCAAGATCACGCCCGCCGGCTGGCGCGTGCTTCGCTCCGAAACCGACGCCCGCCTGATGCCCGTCAAACAGCCCAAGCGCGCCCGCAAGTCGCGTTCATCCCGCCGCAAGACACCCGGCGACGTCTTCGCGCCCGGCTTCGGCCCCGCCAGCCTCACCAGCCGCGCATCCGGACCCGCAGCGCCGAAGGCCCCGCCCGTTCCCGAGGGCCCGCTGGACATCGACGCGCGCAACCTGCTCGAGCGCCTCAAATCCCTGCGCCGCGAAATCGCCGACGAACTCAACGCCCCCGCCTTCGTCGTCTTCAGCGACCGCACCCTCCGCGCCATGGCCCGTACGCGCCCGACCTCAGCAACCCAAATGCTGGAAATCAAGGGCGTAGGCCCCCAGAAATGGGAGGCCTTCGGCCAACGCTTCCTCGACCTCATCCAGGAAACCCCAACAGAGCCGCGCCCGTAAGGAAGCGGACAACAAAGCAACCACTGGTTTGCCACGGACCCAACAACGATCCGAGAAACTATGAGCGTGCCCCCTGGCGCGGGATACTTGACCCAGTTGATTGTCTTCGGGTTTGGGTGTCTCGTACCAGGAGGAACACGCTATGAAGTATATTGGCATGGACGTACACGCGGTGTCCACCACGTTCTGCATTTTCGACCCGGATGCGCCGCCGCGGCGGCAGTATCAGACGCTGACTCGGCCGACCGAACGGGCCGCGTTGGAGGCGGTGCTGGAGCCCTATGCCGGCGCGTGTGCGGTGGTTTACGAGGTGGGGCCGCAGGCCCAGTGGCTGGCGGCGATCATTCGTCCCTTGGCCAAGACCATGGTCGTGGCGAATCCCAGCCGGATGCCCTGGCTCTTCCGTGATGGCCGCAAGAACGACCAGATCGATGCCCGCAAGCTGGTGACGCTGCTGTACCTGCAGCAGGTTCCCACGGTGCATCTGCCCTCGGCGGAAGTGTCGGCCTGGCGGGCGTTGATCAACAATCGGCGGACGATCGTAAGGCGTCGGACCATGGTGAAGAATCAGCTTCGCGGGGTCTTACGCGCCTACGCCTTGCGTTGCCCGGAGAAGAGTTGTTGGACCCATCGCGGACGGCGCTGGCTGGAGACGCTGGACATCGATCCGGCCCGCAACTTCCTGATGCGGCAGTTGCTCGACGAGGTGGATTATCATGACATCCAGTTGAAGCGGATCGAGCAGGAACTGGCGCGGATTGCCGCGCAGCAGCCGGCGGTGGCCCTGCTGCAGTCGATTCCCGGCGTGGGGCCGCGGACCGCGGAAGCGATCGTCGCCTTCGCCGACGACGTTCGTCGCTTCGGCAATCGCAAGCAGTTCGCCAGCTACTTCGGCATGGTCCCCAAGCTGGACGCCAGTGGCGGACGCGAACGGCTGGGGCACATCACCAAGCGCGGGCCGAGCGTGGTGCGCTGGTTGCTGGGCGAGTCGGCGCACATCGTGATCCGGCGTAATCCTCAGCTGCGGGCCTACTTCGAGCAGGTGCGGCGCGGCGATAAGCAGCGGACCCGCAAGGCCATCATCGCGACGGCGCGCAAGTTGCTCAGCATTGCGTTCGCGATGATGCGCGCAGGGAGGCCTTATGACCCGGCACGGGTCCGAGCAGCGTAGGGAACGGGCGAGGCGGAACCGTGAAAACTCCGACCTTCCCGCGTTCGAGCGTACGACGGCGAACGGAACCCGTCCAGGACTGCACCCCTCCCTGGGTTCCGGACAGCCGGCCCTTCCATGGGCCGGGCTCCTCCTGGACGGAACCCGTCCGCCGTCGTGATGAACGCTCCGCGCATGGGCAGGTCGGGGGCAGAATGAAGACGGATCCGAAGCCGACGTGAGGCGCTCGCGGTGAGCGGGTGGAGGTGGACAGCGCACGAGTCAAGCAAAACGGGATGAATGGATCGAGCCCGAGCATCGCGGCTGGTCATCGACAGGCGGCTCTGCCGCCCTCGATGGACCCAATCCGAGAATGGGCCGATCCCTCGCAAAATCTCCTGTGCCCCAGCCGCCCAGAAGCACCGGCCGCTGGTGAGTACGAATAGAAGCGTGGATCATCAACCGTTTGACAATCCCGCGCTTGACAAGGCGTTGCTCATAGAAGCCGCGAGCGCCAGCAAGCGGGCTGCCTCTGCAATCGCAAGGGCTCGCGCTAGCTGCGACGAATCCCAACCAATGCCACCAACTACCCCTTCCCGCCCTTCCGCACGTACTCCGCAATCGACGCGACGTACTCGAGCACGTGCTTCCTGGACTTCCACCCCGACCCCGCCTTGTCCAGCCGCCGCAGCACCGCCGGACTGTGCACCTCCATCGCCCGGAAGTTCGTCACCCAGTCGCACGAAATAACCATCGTCACCAGCCGCTTCGATCCCCGGTGCCGCCCCACCACCTTGATCTGCTGATACCCGTCCCCCCACTGCGCCGGCAGACAATACACCTTCGTCCCCGGCGCAAAGTGCTTCGTGCCCCGACGCGTCTCCTCCCCATCCGGCCCATACGGCCGCTCCGCCACGATATTCCCCACCAGACACCACCGCGGCCCAGCCGCGCCAGTCCCATCCGCCGGCGCTCTATTGCCTACCCCATCACCGCGCCGGATCAACAAGCGCGCGGCCCTGCGCAGAAACCGTTCAACAGAATGCCACGGAGCAACGCTCGGCTGTCGGTCGTACTCGTCTACCATTTCAACCACGCCCGGAGGGCGCCCGATCGTAGCCAGGGGCCTCGGCCCCTGGTAGGCAATTCCAAATAACCGGAAGCGTCCGGAGGACGCACGACCCCCATCCGCAGCAATCCGCGTCAAGCCCTGCGCACTGCATCAACGAGTAGATAAATCCACCAACAACCACCGGCAAACACAACACCGGCCAGGAAGAACAGCGCGAGCGCCAGCTCACGCCGCCCAGGTCTCGTCTCTCCCCACGTACAGCGGCAAGATCGACTTGACAGCGCGGAGACCGAAAGCACCAGACTGATGAGCAGCGCCGGCCCGAGCAGAACGACAAAAACCACCGCGATCACGCCGAGAGCATACTCCGGCACCAGGTACGCCAACAACGCGGTGACGCCACAGAGCGCAAGGAGCGTCCCATTGATCGCAATCACTTCCCGACAGGCTGCGGTCGCGTCATGCGTGGAACCGACCGCGATCGACTCCGCTACCGCCGTCCCACACTCCGGACAACGCCCGTCCGCCGACGAGCCCCGCAAATCGTACCCGCACTCCACGCACGTGACGTTCACACCCGTTGCAACCCCGCAGCCCCCCGCCCGGAGGGCGCCCCCACCAAAATCTCCAGTCGCTGCCCCGGGCGAACATCCCCAATACAAAAAGAGCGTCCAATGGACGCGCGACCTACGGCCTCGATTCACGTCTGAGCGCCTCGCCGACGCCGCGCTACTTCGTCGCCTCGACGACAAGCCGATGCCTGGACTTGGGCAGACGCTTGCCGAGCTTCTGCAGGCTCTCCAGGTGCAGGTCGAGCGCCTCGCAAGCGTTGGCAAATGCCTCGCTCAGCGTGTCGCCACTGCTGATGATCTCCGGTATATCCCGGAAATCGACGACATAGGACGGGTCTTGCGGAGCATACGTCACGGAAAAAACGTAGCCGCGATATTCATGCATCGTCTTCATGACCCAATGCCCTCAACAAACGCCTGGTGGCCTTATTGTGACATCGGCGCCGGTCCAACGCAATTCCGTACCAACCCAACGCTAGCGAGCCTCCCGCACCCGCTTCAAATGTGCTAGACTCTCATCATGGTCGACCTCGTCTGCACACCGTTCGGCGCGCACGTGACGCGCATTCACCGCGAACTCGCGACGCAAAACGCCGTCTTCGATCTGCCCCGCGACAAGTGGTATATCCCCGACCCGTCCGGGCCGGATCTCTCGGTGCAGTTCCACGAGCGCCGGGCCGCCACCCCGGCTGGACCAGCCGCCGGCCCCCACGGCCAGATGGCCCAGAACATCGTGCTCAGCTACCTCGCCGGCGGCCGCATCATGGAACTCAAGACCGTCCAGATCAACGACCGCTTGCAAATTCCCCGACCGTGCATCGACGCCACCAACGTCGGCTACAACGTCGAATGGTCCCAGGAACTCCGCCTCGCCGAATCGCTCCACGAGTACGTCGGCGGCGCCATGCTCGTGGAGATCATCCGCGCCAGCGGCTGGCTCACCCCCGGCGATGTGGGACCGGCTTTCCAGCCGGTCGCTTCCGCATCGCCATCCAGCCCCGCCGGCGACGTCATCTACGACATGTCCGTCGGCTACGACCTCGCCGGCATCCAGTCGCCCGCCGTCCGCGAGTTCATCGCCGGCATGCTCGACGCCCGCGACGTCGTCGACCGCCTGCGCATGGAAATACCAGCAGAGCACCGCGCCCTCCGCGACCTCGATTTCCCCACGCGTATTTCCGACACCATCACCCTCTCGACGTTCCACGGCTGCCCCGCCGACGAAATCGAACGCATCTGCGAACACCTCATCAGCACGTACGGCGTCGGCGTCATCATCAAGATGAACCCGCCCATGCTCGGCCGCGACGCCCTCGAGCATCTCCTCCACGACGTCATGGGCTACACCGAGATTCGCGTCAACCCCAAGGCCTACACCTCGGGGCTGCGCTTCGACGAGTCGCTGGATATCGTCCGCCGCCTCGACGCCCTTGCGAAAACCCATGGCCGCCGCTGCGGCGCGAAGTTCTCCAACACCCTCGAGGTCGTCAACCACCGCGACTTCTTCACGCCCGACAACGAGGTCATGTACCTCTCCGGCGCGCCCCTCTACGTCATCACCCTGGCCCTCACCGCGAAGTTCCGCGCCGCCATCGGGCCCGACGTCCCCATCACCTTCAGCGCCGGCATCGACCAGCACAACTTCGCCGACGTCGTCGCCTGCGGCATCAAGCCGGTCACCGTCTGCACCGATTTGCTCCGCCCCGGCGGCTACGCCCGCCTGCCCAAGTACCTCGAACGCCTGGCCGCCGATATGACCGCCCGCGGCGCGAACACCATCGACGACTACATCCGCGCCCGCTGCCCCGACGCCTCGGTCACCGACCCCGTCGTCGCCGGTTGGCAAAACACGACGCCGGCAGCCGAGGCCGCCGCCCGCGACGAACGCTACCGCGCCGCGAAGAACCGTGCCGTCCCCAAGCGCATCAACTCGCACCTGGTCATCTTCGACTGCATCACCTGCGACAAGTGCATCCCGGTGTGCCCCAACGACGCCAACTTCACCTACCCGCTCGCCGCCCAGGATTTCGCCTATACCGACTTCACCGTCGACGCCGCCGGTTGCGTCACCCCGCTCGACGCCCGCCGCTTCGTGACGGAAAAGTCCATGCAGATCGCCAACTTCGCCGACTACTGCAACGAGTGCGGCAACTGCGACACGTTCTGCCCCGAGTACGGCGGGCCCTTCATCGAAAAGCCGACGTTCTTCTCCCGTCGCGACGACTGGGCGCGGCACGCCGACCACGACGGCTTTTGCGTCGAACGCACCGCAACGAGCGACGCGATCGCCGGCCGCATCCAGCACGCCGCGTACCACCTCACCGTCGATCGCAGCAGCGCACGCTACACCTTCACCACCGACCACGCCGAGGTCACGCTCGACGCCGGATTCAACCCCGTCGCCGCCCGCCTCACCTCCGGCGACGCCGACGCCCGCATCGACATGCAGGTTTTCCACACCCTCCGCCTGCTCCTCGCCGGCGTCCTCGACGAATCCCGCATCAACCCCATCAACGCCTAAACAGAGCCGCGCCCGTAAGGAAGCGGAAGCAGTACCGCGAGCGCCAGCGAGCGGAAGTTCACTCACGATCCACTCCACACGCGCACCACTCAACCTTGCCGCGGCGGAAGTGCCCCAACCGTCGAACGCGCGACGACCTGCTTCACGCCGTTGTCCTCGTGCGCAATCCCCAGAATCAACGAAACCCCAACCCCGAGAATCGTCAGCACCACCTCCTCCGAGACCCCCAACCCCCACTCAGCCGCATACGCCGCGATCACCGTCGCCAGCGCCACCCGCACCTTCCGCGACCTCAACGGATTCACCAACCGCGCCCACCACCCCTGAGCCGCCATGAAACACCTCCACGTTCTCACTTTCCCACTTTCCCATCTTCTCGCCTTCCCACGCACCGCTGGCGTGAGCGGTCCGGCGAGCGCCCCCGTCGCGCTCGCCGAACCGCCGAAAGGAATGAAACCAGGGAATTCCAATATTGCCGCGCCCCATCCCGCCCGACGACCTGCGACCTTCGACCTGCGACCTGCGACCTGCGACCTGCAACCTTCGACCTACGCCTGTCCTCCAGACTCCGGACTCCGGACTCCAGACTCCCAGAGGTAATAAACCGGCGACAATCCCGCCAAACCGCGGAATATCCGCGCCAGCATCTGCGGCGTCTGCCGCGCGACCCGCCCCTCCCCTTGACCCGTCGTCGCCTGGTACCACTGCTGCACCTGCGCCGCGACCAACGCCCGGACAGCCGGCCGCCGGCACACCTGCACCTCGAAATCGCCCGCGTGCGGGTCCGCCCCAAGCTCCGCAAGCCGCGCGAGCGTCCGCTGCCGCGCCCGTGGCTGGGCACACACGCCCACCCGCGTCATCCCCGCCCGCTCGAACACCGGATTCACCGCCCCCATCGCCGCCAGGCACTCCACGTACCGCGTCCCCACGAGCGGCAGCGTGCGTCGCACCAACCGGTGACCCAGACCGCAACCCCGCAGGTCCGGATGCACCACCAGCCGCCGCAGAATCCGCACGTCGCGGTTGAGTTTCCGCAAGTCGCCCTTGTACGCGCCGCCGGTGACCTCGTTACGCAGCGCCAGCTCAGCCGGGGGATACGAGTACACCACGATCGCCAGGCACGGCCCCCCCACGCCCGCACGCATCACGAACACCTTGTCCACGAAGCCCAACTCGTCCGTGCCCCGGTAGTGCATCCGCGCGAAATCCGCCCAGTCCCGCCGCGAGCCCGCACCCACCCGCGCCCGCCGCAGCAAGCTGAACCGCGGCGCACGCGGCACCCGCGACTGCACATTGGCCAACCCATAATCCGCCAGCCGCACCAGCACGTCGGGCTGCAGGTCCGCCAGCACGTCCTCGTGCGGCGTCGCCACCGCCACCGCGAGCCCCCGCCGCGTCACGACCTTCCGCAGATTGAACGCCAACGCCCGGGCCGCACGGCGGTGCAGACCGCTGCCGAATTCGTCGATCAGCAGCAGGCCGCCTGCACCGCCGTCCCGCTCCGCCCCCAGACCCCGCGCGAGCCGCGCCCGAAACTGCTCACCCGCCGAGAGCGTCTCGTACGCCCGCAACCAGAGCGACGCCTCCCCCAGGGCGCACTGGCTGAGGAGCTCCAGCGCCGAGGCCAACGGGGCGCGCGGTGCGACCCCATCCACCACCGCCTTCCCCTCCGGAAACTCGATCCGCTGAACATCAACCGCCGCGGCGTGCTCGGCTGCGAGTCGCCCCAAGAGCGTCGTCTTGCCGCTGCCCGACGGCCCCACCACCGCGAGAATGCGCCCGCGCCCGACGCGCAACACCTCGTTGGGCAATACCCAACCGGGTGCAGCCGCCGGGACCGCGGGCGAGGAGTCGATTCCAAAAAGCTGACAGACCGCCAGACCGCGGTCAGAAGTGCACAACCGGCCCGAACGACAGGAGCCCCGCAGAACTCCGGGCACCCATTCGGTGCCCGACGCGTCGCGACGGCCGGAACCCGCCGCCGCCCCCACCCCGCATTCCGCCGAAAGTCCCAGCCGCTCCGCCATGGCCTGACCCCTCCTCCAGCGTCAGTCCATCCTGGACCAGGTGCGGCATCCGTGCCGAACAACCGAACAACAACCTAACTTTCGATCGAAACCTACACCACAAATGGCCCGCTGTCAATATTCTAGCGATATTTTTCGGCCCGATGCGCAATAATGGCCGCGGCTACAGGTCCCGCGACACCAGCGTCGTTACCACGCCCTGGATACTCAGGTCCCGCGTCGCGTCGATCACCAGCGGCATGACGGCTGGGTTGTCCCCCCGCAGCACCACGACGCGCTCCGCCCCCCGCGCGTCCACGCTCACCCGCTTCAGCGTCGGCTCCCCATCGACCAGGCACGCGCAGATCCGCCCCTGCACGAGCACCGGGTCCACGTCCGGCCGGTAGTGCACCAGCACCACGTCCCCCGGCTTGAGCGTCGGCTCCATGCTGTCGTAGGTGAGCCGCAGGCAGTAGTGATCCGGCGTCCACATGTGCCGCAGCACGGGAAAAAGCTGCAATTGCTCCTGTGACTCAGCCGGTGGACCAGCCGGTATCGTTCCGAACATCGGCAGGTGCCGCACGTCCAGTGGCTGGGGATTGTCGTGCCCCGGCCCCGCCCCGATCAGCACGCCCTGCGGCAGATCCAGCGCCACCGCCAACGCGTTGATCGTGTTCATCGACGGCCGCCGCCGATCCCGCTCGATCTCCGACAGATACCCCTGGTTGATCCCCGCCGACTGCGCCAGCGCGACCTGCGAAAGCCGCAGCTCCTGCCGCCGCCGCCGCACGCGCTCCCCCAGGGTCTCCCCCGCCCGCTGCGCAACATAGGGATCGAATACTGCCATAACTGCGCAATATATCTCCGCCCGCACCCCAACGCAATCACAAACCCATCAGAGCCCCGGGCGCGAAGCCCGGGGTAAAGCGAAGAACCTCCGAGCATCAACTTCCGCCGCACCTGCCCCATCACTGACCCAACCCGTCCGACCACTTCGCACACACATCCCCAGCGCGCGCGTTACCATACGCGCCGTGAACGACCAGCCCGACGACATCATCGAGTTCGAGGATCACGAACGTGCCCGCCGGCTCGCCGGCATGGCCCCCACGCCCGCACCGGGGCACGCCGACGAACCGGAACTCACCCTGCTACCGCCGGCCCCCAGTCGGGATATTCCCGTCCGCCCGGGCCCGGCTGACGCCCCCGAACCCCCGCGCCCGTGGTACATCCGCGCCTGGCCCTGGGCACTCGTCTTCCTCCTTGCCCTCGGCCTGCGCATCGCGTACGTCCAACAGATCCGCAGCGTGCCGTTCTTCGACGCGCCGATTGGCGATGCAGCCGCGTACGACGCCTGGGCCCACCGCATCGCCGGCGGCGACTGGATCGGCCGCGAGACCTTCTACCAGGCTCCGGCTTATCCCTATTTCCTCGCGATTGTCTACCGCTTCATCGACGACGGCCCCCTCGCCATCCGCTGGATCCAGGCGGGCCTCGGCGCCGTCGCCTGCCTCCTCGCCGGCTTTGCCGCCGCCCGCTTTTTCGCAACCCGCCCGCACGCCGCGCAACATCAGAACCCCCCACGCAAGGGGGGGGCCGGGCCAAGCAT
The DNA here is from genome assembly GCA_020639115.1 of Phycisphaerales bacterium. GTDB lineage: Bacteria > Planctomycetota > Phycisphaerae > UBA1845 > UBA1845 > JACKHG01. The sequence continues at coordinate 201,753 of JACKHG010000003.1, read as the reverse complement.
GCCTGAAGCTCCGTCACACCCATCGGCAAATCCAAAGGCCGCCGCCCCGCAGCACGTTGCGCGCCTGATCGGCATCACCGCCGGCATCCTCCTCGCCGTCTATCCGCCCGCGATCTTCTTCGGCGGCCTCATCCAGAAGACCGCACTCGCCACGTTCTGGATGACCCTGACGCTCTGGCTCTGCGCCCGCCAGCTCGACCGGCCGCGTCCATTGGGTTTTCTCTTTATCGGCATCGTGCTCGGCCTCTTCGGCCTGACCCGCGAGAACGCCCTGGTCCTCGCCGGCGTCGTGCTGCTCTGGACAATCTTCGGATTGCGCGGCGCCGGCTGGCGCGCCCGCCAGATGTGGATCACCGGCCTTGTCGCCGGCCTGCTGCTCGTCTTCTACCCCGTCGCGGTGCGCAACTTCTTTGTCGGCGGCACCTGGGCCGTCACCACCGTGCAGGCCGGCCCGAACTTCTACATCGGCAACAACCCGGACGCGACCGGCCTCTACCGCCCGCTCGTTCCCAACCACGAAACGCCCGAATTCGAACGCGCCGACGCGCGCCGCCTCGCGGAAGAGGCCGCGGGCCACGAACTCACCGACCTCGAAGTCTCCCACTACTGGCTGAGCCGCTCGTGGGCGTTCATGCGCAGCGACCCGCGCGCGTGGCTCGAACTCGTCGGCCGCAAGCTGCTGCTCACCTTCAACCGCTACGAAATCCCCGACACCGAGGGCTACAACGTCTACTGCGGCTTCGCTTGGATGCTCGGCGCCCTCGCCCCGGTGCTCAACCTCGGCACGGTCGGCCCTCTGGCTGCCGCCGGACTCGTCCTCACCCTCGCCCGCTGGCGCCGCCTCGGCCTGCTCTATCTCATGACGCTCGCCCTCGTCCTCGCCATCGCCGCGTTCTACCTCTTTGCCCGCTACCGGTTTCCCCTGGTGCCGCTGATCATCCTCTTCGCAGCCGCGGGCATCGTCGAACTCGTTTGCGCGTTCCGCGACCAGCGGATTGCCCGAATCGCAGCCGCTGCCGCCGCCGTCACCGTCGCGGCTGTCGCCTGCAACTGGCCGCTTGTCGACGCCGCCCGCCTCGACGCCATGAGCTACTCGAACCTCGGCACGGTGCTCGCCCAGCGCGGCGACATCGACGCCGCCATCCGGTTTTTCCAGATCGCCATCGAGACCGACCCCTCCGCCCCCGCGCCCTACTACCAGATCGGCACAGCCTCGCTCGTCCAGGGCGACACCCAGCAGGCCATCGCCGCGCTGATGGAGGCCAAACGCCGCGCCCCCGCCTGGCCCGCCGTCGACTACCAGCTCGGCGTGGCCAACGAGCACGACGGCAACCTCCGCGCCGCCCACCGTTTCTACACAGCCGCCCTCCAGGGAAACCCCGAAATAGCCGCCGCCGCCCAGGAAGCCCTCAACCGCCTGGGCGAGTAGCCGGCCAGCACCCGGTAGATCACGCTATTGCGTGACACCCCGCCGCTCCGTGTGCCACTGCTCTCGAGCAGCGCCGGACGCACGAACGCCCAAGTGTACCACTGCGCTCGAGCAGTGCCGGCATCATCGCCCTGGGCACACTCGCGAGATTTTCAGCACCATCCGAATTTGAAAACACAGATTTGACTTTTCCTGATGCGCCCGGATCGGGTATGCTCAGGCCATCGGGTTTCGCGAGAGGCGAGGCATGGCAAGAAGGAAGGAGCAATGGTGCGCGCGGTTCACTCGGTAGTAACCCCCATATTGACAATCTCCATCTTGAGCGCCGTCGGTTTTTCTGCGCGCGCCTTGGCCAACACCGACTGCAATGCCAACGGCAAATCCGATGCGCAAGACATTGCGGCGGGCACCAGCGCCGACTGCAACACCAATGGAGTGCCCGACGAATGCGACCTGGGCACAACGACCAACCTGGTACCACTGTCAGCAACCGATGCCCACCCCGAGAACCGCTTCGGCTTTTGTGCGGCAATTGGACCGGGCGTCGTGGCCATCGGAGCACCGGACGCCGACGGCACCGGCGCCGTCTATGTCTTTGAGCAGATCGAGGGCATCTGGCTGCAATCCCAGAAACTGACCGCAAACGATGCCGCCAACGGAGACGCTCTGGGATACTCGGTTGCTGTTGCCGATCGCACGGTAGTGGCGGGCGCCTATGGCGACGACGACCTCGGCGCCGACAGTGGTGCAGCGTATGTGTTCCAGAACAGCGACGGTACCTGGCACCAAGTTGCCAAGTTGCACGCGTCCGACGGCGATGTTCGCGACTACTTTGGATGGAGCGTCGCCGCCACGGTAGACAGAATCATCGTTGGCGCCTACGGTAACAACGATGGTGGCACGGACACCGGATCAGCATACGTCTTTGACCATTCATCCGGCCAATGGGTGCAGCGAGTGAAGCTGAACGCCCCCGACGCTGCAGCACTTGACTACTTTGGCACCTCCGTTGCGATCATCGATGATATCGCGGCCATTGGCGCCCCCGGCGATGACAATTCCGGCGCAAACAGTGGCTCAGCGTACCTCTTTCGCCCTTTGCCGTCCGGCTACTGGACATACTTCGCCAAGGTCCGTGCGGCAGATGCCGCGGCAGGTGATTATTTCGGCTACACCGTTGCGCTCACCGATGGCGTGCTGCTCATTGGAGCGCCATACGACGACGATGCCGGCAACAGCAGCGGAGCAGCATACCTCTTCGAGGACCTCGAATCCGGATGGACTCAGAGTGCCAAGCTCGTGGCACCCGACGCGGCAGCCAACGACCGGTTTGGCGCCGCCGTCGCCGTAGGCGCTCGCGTCTGTCTCATCGGCGCCTATGGTGCAGACGGGTTTGGACCCGATGCTGGCGCCGCCTACATCTTTCGCAATGACGTGGTTGCGTGGACTCCCATCGGTGCAGTGTTCCCCGGCGAAGTACACGCATACGATTACCTGGGCGCCAGTGTCGCGCTCGACGGCAACACCATCCTAGTCGGGGCCTATGGCGACACAGCTGCAGAAACTCCAAGCGGCCGGGCCTGGGTACTTGATCTGGTCCTCTCATCCCGAGACTGTGATGGCGATGCACTTCCCGACGAGTGCGGAATCGCGCTGGGGCTGGACACCGACTGCGATCGCAACGGGTTGGCCGACAGTTGCGAAATTGCCCAGGATCCACTGCGCGACTGCAATCACAACCACGCATTGGATGAGTGCGAACCCCCGTTCAATCGCGACTGCAATACGAACGGCACTCCCGACGCCTGCGATATCGGCGCGGGAACAAGCCAGGATTGCAACAGCAACGGCCGACCTGACGAATGCGACCTGCGGGGCACGCGCCTCGCCGCAAAACTCAAGACGGAACCCCCGGCCGGCGGTGCACAACTCGGTGAAGGTGTTGCGGTCCTGGGCGATACAGCCGTGTTCGGTGCTCCGGGTGCAGGCAGCGGCTATCGAGGCCGGGCGTACGTCTATCACCGCGTGCGTGGATTGTGGCAACAGGTCGAGGTGCTCGAGCCGGACGACCTTTTCAGCGGTGACGACTTCGGTGCCAGTGTTGCGATGTCCGGCGACCTCCTGGCTACAACATCGGTGCCCCGTCGGGATACCTGGTCGAGGCCGTCGGTGCAGCTTGTCTACCACGGCTGACCCGGCAGACTGTCAACCGGTCGCACCAGGCTCAGGCTGCTGGTCCGGCGGCCGATATCTTCGGATCAGGTATCGCCATCGGCGACACCGTCATCGTAGAAGCGCTTCCGCGAACAGCTGGCGCAGACAGCGGCGCGCGTCTCGAAACGATGCGACGTCTGGCGGGAGGCCAAGCTGACGCTAATAACATACAGTAACGGTAACCCGGCACCGCCATTGCGGCAATGCGATTTTATCGTCCGGCCCATTTCGGTAAAACACAGACAACTTCGCTTCCGCCTGCGTCGTATCACCGAAATTTGGTTCTGGCAATTCAGGCCGCGCCGGCCAGAAGCGACGGTGCGGCGACGTCGTTGCTTCGCGTCGCGAGCGGCACCACGCGCCATCAGCAAATCGCAACACTCCGGGCTAACCAGCGGATCAGCCCACCCATCTTCCGCAGAATGTCTGCGGCGTCTGAACCAGAATCACCGAACTTCGCGAGACCGATACGGTGGAAATCGCCTTTGCGAATCCGGCGTTGAAAGCCGACACAAAGTGGCAATCAGCTTCTGGGATACCTCGGGAGATTGCCGACTGGGTGGCGCGCCTACGTCTTCAGGAAATTTGTTGACGGCATAGCGTCAATTCGCGGCTTAACCGCCACCTATCCAGGAGGCGGACCGCTGAGACTGTCGAACGCTGAGCGGTGACACCGCCGTGCTTGGCGTCGCCCGGGACGACATGACGGCTGCAAGCAGCGGCGCGGTGTACGTGTATGAACTTGCCGTTCCGGCAGCGGACTGCAACGCCAACCTTATTCCGGACGAATGCGACATCGCCGAGTCCGCGAGTTCCGACTGCAACACGAACGGCGTCCCTGATGAATGCGACATCGCGTACCCGCACGAAGCCGACCAAGTGACCTCCTGGTCTGCTGCGGATGGCCTCTATTTGGGATGGAGCGTCGGCGTGGATGGAACGACGGCCGTTGTTGGAGCCCCTCTTGGCGACGCGGGGATTATCCCGCGTTCTCGAACGCGATGCGCGCTCGCAATCCTGGTCCATCTCGACGGAGTTGCACGCCCTCGACGGGCAAGGAGAGGATCAATTTGGTCGCAGCACTGCAATTGACGGCGACACCGCCGTGGTTGGTGCCCCATTCGACGACGTAGGCAATTTCCTGAACAGTGGCTCCGTCTACGTGTTTGAGAACAGAACGGCGCTGGGGGCAGAGTTGCACCCTGACAGCCGATGATGGTCGCGGCGGTGATGGCTTCGGGACAGCGTTGCTGTCGATCGCGACACGATCGCGTGGGTGTGGTGCTCCGTACAACGCAGCGTCTAGGTAGCGCGTCTACGTTTTTCCGCAAGTCGCCGGCGCTGGCAGGTGGCCAGAAGCTGAGTTGCCCGCTCCGCAGCGGGCGACCTCTTCGGCTACAGCGTTTCCCATCGAGGATTCATTCGCCCTGGTTGGGGCCCCTACCGGGATAAGGCAGCGCAGCCCGACAGCGGCTCCGCCGTCGTCCTCGAGGAGACCGACGGATCTGGCAGGTGGAGAACTGTGCACCAGTTGAATGCTCGGAGGGCTCATTTCCGGCTTCGAGTGGTGTCGCCCTCAGCCAACCGACGGCCTCGTAGGTAACTACCCATTCTCGAGCGACCCGCCCGAATTGCGCGGGCATGCGTACGTCTTCGAATTCGGTGGCGGTTGGCGGTTGAACAGTGCTCACTGCCGCCGACGGTGACCGGCGTATGTATTTCCAGATATGCCGTCGCAATCGCCGGGAACACCGCGCAACAGTCAGTGCGCTTCCGGCTACGGAGACCGAATCAAAGCGGCGGCGCGGCTTATTTCTTCAGAAAGGACGGAGGCAGTTGGCGACAGCAAGCCAAATTGGTCCCGTTCGACAACACCGTCCCCGACCTATTCGGATTCAGCGTCGGCATGAGCCGCAATACATTGATAATGGGCGCCCCCCAGCACCGCCCAGTGCAACAGAGCGGAGGGGCCGCTTACATCTATGCGCTCGCCTCCGACTGCAATATCAACGAGAGCCCGGATGAGTGCGAAATCGCAGCAGGCCTTGCCGCGGACTGCAACGCCGACGGCGTTCTCGACATGTGCGGCATCGTCGGCGATGTCAATGCGGACGGATACCTTGATCGCGAAGACGCATCGATGCTCATTGCCTGCCTCGGCGGCCCAGAAGCCTCGGTCACAACTGCTTGCTGCCTGAGCGACTTGGATACGGACAACGATGTGGACCTCCGCGATTTCGCCCGCTTCGCACGGCTGATCCATGGTTCACTGCTTGGTGACCTCGACGGCGACGGCGATGTGGATACCCAGGACTACGTCCTGATCGCCGGCTGCCTGGGCGGCCCCAACACCAACACCGGTGATCCGTGCCACCTGGCGGACTTCGACCGCGACGGTGACACGGACCTCGCGGACTTCGCCGAGTTGCAGCGCCTACTGGCCACGCTGTGAGGCATTATTGACGCCCAGTGTGCAACTCCTCTTGGGCAGTGCCTGCGGCACGAACGGTCACGCGTGCCACCGCGTTCGCACAATGGCGCCACCCACACTCCCAACTCAACCGAAAGCACACTCCGCCCATTCATCATTCCGCATTCATCATTCATCATTCGCCGGTATGCCCGCCACCCTCCACACCCGTATCCACGAAGTGCCACTTCACGGCAGTATGCCTCACTTGACGCCGCCCGATAACTCCGGCGTTCCGCCTCAGCTGCCGTCACGACCGCGACCTAACTCCGTGATTCATCCACGTCGATAGAGACATAACGCGCGCGGCACACGTCACCTTGGTCGGGGCGACACGCCGCCGCCTTTCGCGAGGCCCATCCCATGAAGCTCAAGTCACTGCAGGCCAAGCTCTACGGCGGTATCAGTCTGGTCTCGGCCATCGGCCTGGCGGCGCTCGCCTGGGCGGCGTGGTCCGGCTACCGCCAGCACCAGTTGGCGGATCGCTACGTGCTCATGAACGAACTCGCGAGCCACCTCAACACCGCCGCCGGCTACCAGGCCATCGAACGTGGCTGCGGCGCGACCATCCTCGGATCCACCGGCGATACGAGTGACCTGCGCCGGAAGCTCCAGCAACTGCAGGCCGACGGCGATGCCGCCGTCGCCCAGGCCCGCGCCGACCTCGAGCAACTGAGTGCCGCGGCTGCCAGCAGCGCTCGTGACCGGCAGGCGGAACGCTGGCAGCAGGCCTTCGCACAACTGCAGCAAGCGCGCGAGAAATTGAAGGCGGGTACACTCGACGCGCCCGCATGGATCCAGGCCGCCAGCGCCAACATCACCCAGGAATTCGCGCTCCGCGACACGACGTTCTACCCCACGAACCCGCAGGAGGAGATCCTCGCGTTCAACACCCAACTGCGTGCCGACGTCGCCCGCCTCTGCGAGTACGCGGGACGCGAGCGCGCCACTATTGGGAATCACATCAGCCGCGGCGCCCCCTTCGAACCCGCGACGCTCGAGTCCCTGGCGCGATTTCGCGGACTCGTCGAGCAGTCCATCGCCAGCATCCTGGCCTACCGCAACTTCGACCACGCCACGCCCGAACTGGTGGGCGCGATCGATCGCTTCGAACAGGAATTCCTCGGACCCTACGAGCAACTGCGCCAGCAGGTCTACGCCGCCAGCGCGGCGAATGCCCCCTATCCGGTCGACGGTTCCGAGTGGATCGCGCGCGCCACCCGCGCCATCGATACCGGTCTCGCCATCGGCCCCGTCGCCAGCGACATGGCCCAGCACGCGACCCTGCACCTGTCGTCCGTCGCGACGCGCAGCCTGGTCATCGCCATCGTCGTCCTCGCGGGCGCGCTGACCATCTGCCTCCTGCTCTTCCGCTACATCGCCCGTTCGGTCGTGGCCCCGCTCAACGGCGCCATCGGCGACCTGCGCGAGGGGTCCGTCCGCGTGCGCAGTGCAGCCGGGGAGGTCGCCACCGCCGCCGATCGCCTCGCCGAAGGCGCGAACCGCCAGGCTGCGAGCCTCGAACAGACGTCCGCCGCACTTGAGGAAACCACCTCCCAGGCCCAGGCCAACGCCGCCAACGCCCAGCAGGCCAACACCTTCACCGCCAGCGCCCGCACCGCCGCCGGCGCCAGCGGCGAGGCCCTCACCCGCCTGGCAGCCGCCATGACCGACATCAACGAATCCGCCGGGCAGATCACCCGCATCATCAAGGCCATCGAGGAAATCGCGTTCCAGACCAACCTGCTCGCGCTCAACGCAGCCGTCGAGGCCGCCCGCGCGGGGGAACACGGCAAGGGGTTCGCTGTTGTCGCGGACGAGGTGCGCTCACTCGCCCAGCGCGCCGCCCAGGCCGCCGGCGAAACCAGCGCGCTCATCGCCCAGTCTACCGAGCACGCCAATCAGGGCCGCGTCGTCGTCACCGAGGTCAACGACACCATCACCTCGATCATCGAATCCGTCGGCGGCATCGTGTCGCTCATGGACTCGATCTCCACCGCCTCGGAGCAGCAGTCGGAAGGCCTCAAGCAGATCAACCAGGCGACGACCGAACTCGATCAGCAGACCCAGGACAACGCCGCCAGCGCCGAGGAATCCTCCTCCGCCAGCCGCGAACTCACCGACCAGGCCGAATCAGTCAACGGCATCGTCAACCGCCTCGTCCAACTCGTCCACGGAGCAGATTAGACCCGCAACCTGGCCCCACACCACCGCGGGCCCTCCCTCCCCTCAATCCCTCAATCCCTTAATCCCTTAATCCCTTAATCCCTTAATCCCTTAATCCCCTCCCACCACCCGCCCGTCGCTCCGCCGCGCACACGCAGCGCCAACCCGTACACCTTCCCCTTGCACGTCATGTACAGCGTCCGCCCGTCCGCACCTCCAAACGTCACGTTCGACACGAATTCCGGCACGGCGATAAACTCTAGCAGTGACCCGTCCGGACGCACCACCCACACCCCGCCGCGCCCGGTGCAGTAGAGGTTGCCCTCCGCGTCGATGGTCATCCCGTCGGGGTCCGCCCGGTCCGGCGTCTGCGGATCGAAGAACACCCGCCCCGGCCCCACGCTGCCGTCGGGACGAATCGGGTAGGCCCGCCAGTGCTTCGCGTGGCTGTCGCTGACGTACAGCGTGCGGCCGTCCAGGCTGCTCACGATTCCGTTGGGAATCTCCATATCATCGATGACCGGCGTGACGCTGCCGTCGGCGTTCACGCGCAGCACCCGGCTCTTCTTGCGGGCCTTGAAGTCCGGATCGGTCGTGAAGATGAGCCCCTCCGGCGTTTCACAGATGTCATTCGGCTGATTCCACCCCGGGTCCGCCGCGAGCACGCGCACGTCCGCCGGTCCGACCCCGCCCAGCCGCAGGCTCAGCACCCGGTGCCCGTACGTCTGCGCCGCCAGCAACCGCCCGTCCCGCGCCCGGAACGTGCCGTTCACGCCCTCGGTGTGATCCATCCAGACCGAGACCTTGCCCGGCTGCTCCAGCCGCAGCACCTGCTGGTTCCCCTCCGCGAAGCTCGTGAAGTAGAGTTTCCCATCAACCGGGTCCCACGTCGGCCCCTCGAAAAACCGGTCCGCCGCGTACACCTCGACCAGTTCAGCCCCCTCCGCCCGCACCGTCTGCAGTTCCTCGCGTCCCATCGCCACCCCCCGACAACCCGCCGCGCCGCCGGCGGCTGCCAGAATCAGATTCAATCCCATCGCTACTCGCAGCCGTGACGCCATCCTGCGCCCATGCCGCGCCGCCGGCACATCCCGATGGATCCATGCAGCCCTCACGGACCTCCTTGTAAGTCGGCGCTACCACCAGGGTCAACCTCGGCGTCCATTCGTGACCCTGGCCTGCCTCGATTGTTCAGCCCGGCCCACTCGACATCGCCCGAGAGCCGGCCAGGACCGACGTTCCCCGATCCTCTCAGCCCCCATCCCGCCGAGACCGCTGCGCGGTACAATGATCCCAACCCCTCAACTTCGCGGGAGACTACCATGCAAGCGCGCACCCCAGCCTCCACGACCCGCACCTGGATCACGTGCGGCACGCTGTTCATGCTCACGCTGACGCCCGCACGGACCAACGGTGACGCTGCCCGACCGCCCGCCGAACTCGCGGCGACCGCCACCGCCATGCGCCAAGAAGTCGAACGCCTGCGCTCGATCGCGTTTCCCCACGAAGTCGACGTCGGTGTCTACACCACGACGCAAATGCAGGCGTTCCTGAACGCCACACCTGACGAATCCCAAGCTGCACCCGCCACGCGCTCGCTGGCGGAGCGCGGCTTCCAGCTCGTCGGGCTGCTTCCCGCCGATGCGCACCTCGACACCCTCACCCAAGCGATGTTCGGAACGATCGCACCACCCGGCATCTACGACCACGTGCACCACGAGCTGCGCGTACTCGAACGTCCCGACGGCAACTACGCCGATTTCTCCGTCCGCCTCACCCTCGTCCATGAACTGACGCACGCCCTCGACGACCAACTCTTCGACCTCGCGCGTCTCGCCGACACCGGCCACGCCACCAGCGACCAGGAGAACGTCTGGGGCGCACTCGTCGAGGGATCAGCCGTCACCATCCAGGAGCAGTACCGCGCCGCCGCCACGCGCTCAGGAAACACCCCGCCTGCCGAAATCCAACAGTCGGCCGCTGAAGCTGCCGAGCAGATGCGCGCGATGACCACGGCGCCGCCGATCCCCGCCGTCTTCTTCGCCCGCTTCCCCTCCGGAGTCCGCTTCCTTCAGTTCGGGGCGCGCCACCTGCTCAAGACCCAAGCACCCGATCAGCCCGCCCCCAGCCTCAGCACGCTGGCGGATGTGTCCGCCGCGGTGCCGAGCGCGTACGGCACGCTCCCCGCGTCGACCGAGCAGATCCTGCACCCCGAGAAATACTGGGACCCGGCGCGCCGCGACGCGCCGGCCACGTTCGACGACGACGCCATCGAGCAAATGGTCGCAACGCTTGGACTGCGCATCGCCCACCGCGACACACTCGGAGAACTCCTCTGCGCTGTCGTCACTTCACCCGCCGATAAACGCATCAACCCGATGTTCATGCCCCTGCCTGGCTACTGGACGACGCCGGCAGCCACCGGCTGGGATGGCGACCGCCTCTATGTTCTCGTGCCGAGCACCCCCGACGCCTCCACTGCCGGCCAACCGCAGGGATTATGGATAACCCAATGGGACACATCCGCCGACCGGGACGAGTTCATCGCCGCCTACGCGCGCCATCGCCCGCTCCCCAACCGGACCGTTCTGACGCCCGATCCGCGCACCGCCGCCTTCGCCTTCAACCTCGACGCCCCTACCCGCCGCGCTGTGGAATCGCGCCTTCGATCCCATCCGCCAGTCCGTACGGTGGGCACCGCCCATCAATGCGCGCCGGTAGAGGTACCCAACCACGCGCAACGCCACGATCCCACCCAACAGTTCCGGTAATCCAACAGTACGAACCGCGCCCAACGACAACAAGCATGCCACGAGTCCGCTCGAACCCCGCGACCGTCCCGCGTCTGCTACGCGCTCGGCGTAGCGAGCAGTCTCCACCCCACGGCTCGCGCATCGGCGGGCGTCCCGGGCGCGGTTTTGTGCTGCGGCGGCTGGTCGCTTACGATCGGGGAACCTGGTACGCGAGTTGAGGACGCGACATGCCTACCCACATTCATGATACGACCGTGATCACCTGCGTCGGAGCGGAGCCGGTGGTGCTCGAGGCGCACAGCGTCGTTTTCGACGGCAACCGGATCACGCAGGTGGGGCCGGTGGACGAGGTCGGGGCGGCGCTGCGCGACACGCCGGGCGTCACGCGCATCGACGGCAGCCACCACCTCGTCATCCCCGGGCTGATCAACACGCACCACCACCTGTACCAGACGCTGACCCGCGGGTTGGCGTGCGTGCAGGATGCCGAACTCTTCGACTGGCTGACCGCGCTCTACACGCGTTGGCGGCACATCGATCACCACGCGGTGAAGCTCGCAGCCCAGGTGAGCATCGCGGAACTGCTGCTCTCCGGCTGCACGACGACGAGCGACCATTTCTACATCTTCCCGCAGGGCACGGACGCGCGGATCGAAAGCGTGCTGGAAGCCGCGGACGCGCTCGGCATGCGTATACACGCGTGTCGCGGCAGCATGAGCGTGGGTGAATCGGGCGGCGGGCTGCCGCCGGACGATTGCGTGCAGGAGGAGGGCGACATCCTGCGCGATTGCGAGCGCGCGATCGACACCTGGCACGACGCCGATCCGCTCGCGATGCGGCGCATCGACCTCGCGCCCTGCTCGCCGTTCAGCATCAGTCCCGAACTGCTCCGCGAGACCGCGACGTTTGCGCGCGAACGCGGCGTTCTGCTGCACACCCACGCAGCCGAGACCAAGGACGAAGAGGTGTACTGCCTTGAGAAATTCGGCATGCGCCCGATCCCGTACCTGGGCGAGTGCGGGTGGCTCAGGCCGGACGTACCTGGCACTGCGTGCATCTGGACGACGAGGACGCGGCGGTGCTGGCCAAGACGCAGACGGGCATCGCCCATTGTCCGTGTTCGAACATGCGGCTGGGGAGCGGCACGCCGCGCATCGTAGACCTGCTCGCCCGGGGTGCGAAGATCGGGCTGGGGGTGGACGGTTCGAGCAGCAACGACGGCGGGCACCTGCTGGGGGAGGCGCGGCAGGCGTTGCTGCTGCAGCGGGTGGAGGGGGGTGCGGACGCGCTGCGGGTCGCGGACGCGTTTCGTCTGGCGACGATCGGCGGGGCAGCCGTGCTCAACCGCGAGGCGCTTGGGCGGATCGCGCCGGGTCAGGCTGCGGACCTGGCCATGTACCGGCGGGACACGATCGAGCTGGCGGGCGCGGTGGCGCAGGACCCGCTGGGTGCGTTGATTCTGTGCCGGGCAGGCCGTGCAGACCGCGTGATCGTCAATGGCCGCACGGTCGTCGAGGACGGGCGCCTGGCGACGGTGGACGAGCACCGGCTGGCGGGTGAGTTGAACGCGGTGGTCCGCAGGTTCCGCTGAATCCCCCGGGCTGCCCTGCTTCGCAACGCCGCGTGACGCAGCCGAATCTGGCGAACGGCGCGGCGAGCCGTTAAGGTAGCCGCTGGTGTGGTCAGCTGTACCCCCCAACCGCAAGCGAGTACCTGAATGAGCGAGCAACCGAAAAGTCCCCTCCGGGAAATCGTCCAACCGTTTATCGATCTCGTGCACGCCCCGCGGGCCTTGTGGGGCATCAACCTCCCCTACTTCATCGAAGGATTCGCATACTGGGGAATTCTGAACTACCTCGCGATGTACTTCAACGAGTATGTCGGCCTCAACGATATCTGGGCGGGATGGATGGTCGGCATCATGACAGCCGGCATCACCATCTCGATGCTCTTCTTCGGCGGATTGGCCGATCGCTGGGGGCCGCGATTCGCGCTGTTGGGTGCATTCTCGTTGTTGCTTGGTGGTCGAATACTGTTGTCGGGGGGGCCGAGTTGGTTTCCGGTTGATGCGGGACGGTGGTCCACCCTTCACCTTGCGGCGTTGGGTGGCATTGTTCTGGTCGTTCTGGGATATGGCATATATCAACCCGCCTCCTACGCAGCGGTGAGGAAGTTCACATCCGAACGGACAGCCGCGATGGCATACGCCATGCTGTACGCGGTCATGAACCTGGGCGGGTGGCTGCCAACCTGGCTCACGGGAGTTCGCGAGAGGCATGGGATTGCCGGCGCCTATTGGGTCCTCACGGCTGCGACGTTGGTGGGCCTGCTGGCAACTGCAATCCTGCTATCGCGTCGCACCGTCGCCAATGCCACCGCCGCGGCGGCGGCGGAGCGCGCTGAGGAGAAGAACTCGAGCAAAGAGGAAGCGGTTGAGGATGGCGGTACGTCTGGGCAAACCTCAGCGGCAGCGAAGGTCGAGAGTTCTGGAGGTCACGTTCCACTCCACATCTGGGTGCTGCTGGTTGCCGTCGCCGCTCTGGTTTGCTTCGTATTTCCACGGCCATGGTCGTACGCGGCTGGGGGCGCCATTCTCCTGGTGACGTTGGCGCTCGAAATGTACCCTCCCGGTCGGCGCTGGATTGCTCAGCACCCCCTGGCCGACAGGAAGTTCTTCTTTTTCATCTTCGCGCTGATTCCGGTGCAGACGCTCTTTGCGCACAACTGGCTCACGATCCCGATGTACGTCAACCGCGCCTATCGGGAAACGTGGCCGTGGATCAGTACGAATTTCGAGAAGGCCACCAATCTCAATCCGTTGCTTATTTTCATTCTCGTGCCGATCGTCACCGCTCTCACCAGAAAGCGGAACGTTTACAGCCTCATGATTGTCGGATCGCTGATCATGGCGCTGCCGGCCTTTCTGCTGGCGTTGGGTCCATACCAGTGGACGCTCGTATCGTATTTGGTTCTGATGACCGTGGGCGAGGCGCTTTGGCAACCGCGTTTCCTGCAATATGCCGCTGAAATCGCCCCCGAGGGCCGCACCGGCGCATACATGGGTGTGGCGCAGTTTCCGTGGTTTCTTACCAAGGTGATCGTGCCGTTGTACTCCGGCTGGTTTCTGCAGAACTACTGCCCCCAGGAGGGCGCGATGCACTCCCAGCAGATGTGGTTGATCTACGCCTGCATTGCGACGAGTTCCGCATTCATGCTCGTTCTGGCCCGAGGGTGGCTTGGCAAGGACTTCAAGTCCAAAGCGAACTGACCGCGACACGGCGCGGGCTGTGAAATCCGCGGACGTCCGACGGAGTTTCCAGACCGCGTGGGTCGCGTTATGCTGAACATCTGAGCGTTTCTGCCGGCTGGAGGCGCGCCAGCCGGGGGTACGCGCTATCGAACACTACCCCGCGCGTTTCGAGGTTTGCGTCCATGGCAGATCAACCGCATTCGTCCCGTCTACCGGAAAACGCCTATCGCGAGCTCAAGCCCGGCGAGACCTACGTCCCGATGGTGCCGCCGAACGTCACCGTCCCCGAAATCACCACCCGATCGATCGTCTTCGGCATCGTGATGAACGCCGTTTTCGCGATGGCGGCGACGATGGTCGCGTTGAAGGTCGGGCAGGGAATCGAGACGGCGATCCCGATTTCGATTCTCGCCGTCGGACTGTCCGGCTTCATGCTCAGCGCCGGCCGGCGGCGCAGCTCGCTGCTCGAGAACATCAACATTCTCGCGATCAGCACGACGTCGGGCATCGTCTCGGGCGGCATGTGCTTCACGATGCCGGCGATCTATATCCTGGACTTGAACAACCAGCTCAACATCGGCAGCTACTCGCTGTTCCTGCAGATGGCGCTGGTCCCCTTCCTGGGGGCGGTGCTGGGCGTGGTTTTTCTCATTCCGTTCCGGCGCTACTTCGTCAAGAACATGCACGGGAAGCTGCCCTTCCCCGAGGCGACCGCGACGAACGAGATCCTGGTGACCGGCTCCGGGGACTCGAAGAAGCAGGCGTGGATTCTCATCTACTCCTTCATTGTCGCGATGTTCTACAACGGCCTGACCGCCGTGATGCGGCTCTTCAGCGACGTTTTCACCACGGGTGAGGCCTCGCTCAAGGTCGGCGAGAAGACGTACACGTCACTGGCGGTGGAATCGGACTTCTTTCACACGCTGACGCACAAGATTAAAGCGGTTTTCGCCATGCAGACCGGGGCGGAGTTCGTCGGCCTCGGGTTCGTGATCGGCCTGCGCTACGCGTCGATCATCTGCGCAGGTTCGTTTCTTTCCTGGTTCGTCATCATCCCATTGCTCGCGCCGCTGACGCTGGACCAGTTGCACGCCATCAATCCCGCGATTGGGGGCGTGTCGGCTGAGGCGATTTTCAACGGCATTCCGCGCAACATCGGCATCGGCGGCATTTTCACAGCCGGGTTGCTGTCGATCTTCAAGATGAGCCGCGTGATCGTGACCGCGCTGCGGCAGGCGCTCGGCGGGCTGATCAAGTCGGGCGGAGGGGACGTTGCCCACGACCGTACGGACGAAGACATCAGCTATCCGCTCATGCTCGTAATCGGGGCACTCACGACAATCGCCATCGGCCTGTACTTCCGCTTCAGCGTGCTGGCGGGCATGGAAGGCGCCACGCGCCTGACGATCATCTCCGTGCTGATCGTGCTGGGTGTGACCTTCCTGTTCACGACGGTTTCGGCGTGGGCAATCGCAATGATCTCGGTGACGCCGATCTCCGGCATGACGGTGACCACAATCATCATCACCGCGGTGGTGCTGCTCGCATGCGGCCTGCCCAAGGACTCGGGGGGCATGCTCGCCACCTTGCTCGTCGGCGGCGTGGTGTGCACGGCGCTGTCGATGGCGGGAACACTGATCACGGAATTCAAATTAGGCTACTGGGCCGGCGCCAGTCCGAAGAAGATCCAGTGGAGCGCGATCATCGCCTCGGCCCTGGCCTCGATCCTGGTCACGGCAACGATCATGCTCGCAGCCTCCAAGCAGGGATTCGTCAAGGACGCAGCGCATGCGGATGCGCTGATGGCGCCGCAGGCGAACGTGATGGCCACGGCGTTGCAGAGCTTTATCGGCGGCGGCAGTATCCCCTGGCTGACATACGGCGTCGGGGTTGCGGTCGTGCTGCTGGTCGAACTCGTCGGCATTTCCGGGTTGGCGTTTGCCCTGGGCATGTACCTGCCGCTCGAACTCAATACGCCCATCCTGGTCGGCGCGATCGTCGCGGCGATGATTAAGAAGAGCACGAAGAGCGAAGTGGATTCCAAAGCGCGGATGGACAAGGCGATACTCATCGGTTCGGGGCTCATTGCCGGCGGAGCTATTGCGTATGTCCTGAAAAACCTGGCGTCGCTGTCCAACTGGGCCCAGGACCAGATGGACACGACGCTCAACATCACCAAGTGGCTGGTGGACGGCGGCATGAAGCCGGAGGCGGTGATCCGCTTCGGCAACTGGTTCGGCCTGATTGCGTTCCTGCTGTTGTGCGGGTGGGCCTACTGGGATTCGTGCCGGGCGAAGCCGGAGGAGGTGGGCGCCTCGCTCGGATCTGAATAGCCGCAGATTTTTGACTCAGGCTGCACCGCGAACGCGGCGCGCTCGCACATCGAGTCCACCAGCCGGCACCGGCTGGGGTTTCGGGCGAGCGGGCCGCGTTCGTGCGTTTCGTCAACGGTGTGACCAACATTTATCTGCCCCGTACACACGGCTTACGCGCTGGGCACGGCTTGTCCCGGCGCGGGCCGATTGCTAGGCTTGATGCGAGGGATTTGCCGGGCGGGGTGGGCGACTTTGGCCCACAAAGGGGGATTCATGTCCATGCGCATTGCCTGCAGCGTGCTTTTCGCCGTCATCGGTGGGGCCTGGGTAAGCGTCGTGCACGCCGGGGCGCCCGAGCCCGCGCGTGTCGGCACGGTGTGCGGCCAGGCGGGCGGCGCCGACGTCATCGTCGGCGACCTGCAGGAGATCGGGAATTACACGAGCGTCGGCGGGGTCGACGCCTTCTCCGTCGGCACCACCTCGTGCAACGTCGGGGACACGGACCTGCAGTGGGTCGCGAACACCAACGAACACCCCGTCATCGCGCAGAACATGTACCGCCTGAAGAACGGGCGCTTCGAGCAGGTCGGCATGAGCTGGCTCAAGCACGGTTTCAACGCGCTCACCGAGGACGTCTGCGGGTGCGGGTGCAACGGTCACGGCGGGACCGTGCTGGGGGTCGGGTGCAGCGATCCGTACGACGCGTTCACCAACGCATACCAGCGGTTTCTCGGCCCGCACTTCGAGGTGAATCCGTACACGGGGGTTTTTGCGTATCCATTCACCGGGCAGAACCAGACGGGCGACGCGATTTACAAGCGGCTGCAGGTGAAGGTCGCGGACCTCGACCCGAGCCAGAACGGGGGCGGGCAGTACTTCGTCGAGGGGCACTACGTCACGCAGGACGACGCGGCGGCGGGCAACCAGGCGAACAACGCGTCGTATCGGCCGATCACGCTGGCGGAGTCGGGGGGCGAGTGGTCGGCGGCGCTGGCGGGCGTGACGGCCCGCGAGGAGCCGGCGATCCGCGCGTGGACCGCGTACGATCCAGCGGTCGAGCAGGCGGACGTGTACCTGCCGAGTGACGGGCTGGTCATTGTCGCCGGCCGGGCCACGCCGCGCGGCGTCAATCGCTGGCACTACGAGTACGCGGTGCAGAATCTCTTCGCGGACGGTGCGATCGGGGCTTTTCGGGTTCCGGTGGGCATTGGCGCCGACGTGTCGAGCATCGGCTTCCACGATGTGGATTACCACGACGGCGAACCGTACGCCGGCACGGACTGGGCGGGAGCGTTCGACGGCCAGTACGTGACGTGGGCCACGACGCCCTACGCGGTCGATCCGGACGCCAATGCGCTGCGCTGGGGAACGCTGTACAACTTCCGTTTCGACGCGGACGTGCCTCCCGCGTCCAGTGCAGTCGAATTGGGCATATTCAAGCCGGCGGCGCCGGACCACGTCAGCGCCGCGATCGTCGGCCCGTCAGCCGGCGTGCTCTGCGCCACCGCGTTCGGCGATGGGGACAGCGACTGCGACGCGGACCTGGCGGATTACGCGCGGCTGCAATGGTGTTTCTCCGGAACGGGTCAGCCGTACGCGCCGGGCTGCGCCTGCTTTGATGCGGACACCGACCTCGATATCGACCTTACCGACGTGGCTGAACTCGGCGACACGTGGACCGGGCCCGCGGCGCCGATTTCCGGGTGCAGCACGCCCTGACGCGTGCCCTCCCCCGCCTTTGCGTCTGAACTCCGTCGCACATATTTCCAGCCTGTTTCTGGCGTTGCGCCGAGTCATACCGGACGTGCTTGGTGCTTGTAGTTGGCGCGGCGAGATGATAGCTTGCGCGGTACCAGTGCCGGGGTTGGAGGGCCGGGCGGCCTCTCTCAACGTTTCGATTATCACTGCATCAACGGTTGTGGACGCGAAGAGCGCGCGAGGGTACCCGGACCCCCGTCACCACGCTCTTCGAAACCGTTAGACCATGGAATTGCAAGCACGGCGCCAGCCGCGCGCACTCCGCGCCGGCGGCCTGCCCATAGGAAGGAGCATTCATGCGCCCAGCAATTGCACGAACCACGTTGACCCTGCTGGTGGCTGTCGCGACAGCCGCCACAGCGCATGCTGAAACTCTCTGGACCACGCGGGAAGGCACCACGCTGCTGACCTTCGAACAAGGCACGCTCGACACGCTCGGGATTTCCGTGCGGGCGTTCGGCGGCGAGCGTGACGGCGTCGACCTCACCGTCGTCAGCATGGGAGTATCCGCTGCGTCCGATCTGCAGATCACCGACGAGGGCGGCGTTCTCGGCGCCGTCTCCGGCCGGCTCGTCTGCGATCAGGGCATCGCCATCGTCAGCGGCACCGACGCGGTGGAGCTCGACGCGGTGACGATCCGCCCCTGGGTCAACGGCTCGTTCCAGCGCTTCGTCGCGACGGGCACCGCCCGCTCCGCGGGCGCGCTCGACCTGGGCAGCCTCAAGGTCGGTTTCGACCGCGTCGGTCGCAAGGTGCTGATCGAAGGCGCCGAAGTGTCGATCACCAGCGGGCTGGCGGAGACGCTCGGCCGCCCGGAACTGGCCGGTGAGATCATCGGCTCCATCTACGCCACGCTCGACCTCGACTGGGTCGGCGGCGACGCGCCGGTCGTCCCCAGCAGCGACCCCACCGATCGCGCCACGTCGTGCGGCACGTCCGGTGGCCCGGACGTCATCGTGGGCGACCTGCTCGACGTCAGCAACTACAACCGCGTCGGCGACATCGACGCGTTCGCCGTCGGCACGACGTCGTGCAACATGGGCGATGCGAACCTCTCGTGGGTGGCGAGTACGAATCAGCACCCGGTCATTGCCCAAAACATGTACCGCCTCAAGAACGGTCGTTTCGAGCAGGTCGGCATGAGCTGGCTCAAGCACGGTTTCACCGCGCTGACGCAGAACCTGTGCTGCACGTGCAGCGGCCAGGGTGGTTCGGTCCTCGGCGTGGGCTGCAGCGATCCGTACTGCTGCGGACTGAACGGCGACCAGGGGCGGCTGGGACCGCGTTTCGAGGTGAACCCCTACACGGGCGATTACCTCTACCCCTTCACGTTCAAGGATCAGACGGGCAACTCGATCTACAAGCGCCTGCAGGTCAAGGTCTCCGACCTCGACCCGAGCCTGGATGGTGGCGGCCAGTACTTCGTCGAAGGCCACTACGTCACGCCGGACGATGCAGCCGCCGGGCACCAGGCGAACAATGCCTCGTATCGGCCGATCACCGTGAGCAACAACGGTTCGGAGTGGAATATCGCCGTGGCGGGTGCGACGGTTCGCGAATCACCGGGCATCCGCGCCTGGAAGGATTGGGATTCCACGGTTGACGAGGTCAACCTCAAGGTGCCGTCCGACGGCTTGGTGATTCTCGCCGGCCAGGCGACGAACATCGGCGGCGGCATGTGGCACTACGAGTACGCGATGCAGAACCTCTACTCCGACCGCTGCGTCGGCTCGTTCAAGATTCCGGTCGGTTCGGACTCGGTGGTCACCAACATCGAATTCCACGACGTGGATTACCACAGCGGCGAGCCGTTCGACGGCACGGACTGGCCGGGCGTCTTCCAGAACGGGTTCATCCTCTGGCAGACCACGCCGTACGCGACAGACCCCGACGCGAACGCGCTGCGCTGGGGCACGCTCTACAACTTCCGCTTCGACATCAACCGCGCCCCGTCGACCGTTGACGTAGAATTGGGAATGTTCAAACCGGGCACGCCCGACAGCGTTGCCGCGAACATCGTCGGCCCCGCACTCGATCTGATCGACTGCAACAGCAACGGCATCGACGACCTCGACGACATCACCAATGGCGACAGCGACGACTGCAACGCGAACGGCACGCCGGATGAGTGCGAAGCGTTTGCACCGACGGCGCTGCGCGTCGCGCTGGTGGCCCACGGCCTGACCTCAGCCGTCGGACTCACGGCTGCCCCGGGCGATACGAGCCGCCTCTTCGTCTGCGAGCAGAACACCGGCAAGATCCGGATCATCAAGAACGGCACCCTGCTCGCCACGCCGTTCCTCAACATCGGCTCGCTGATCTCCAGCGGCGGCGAACGCGGCCTGCTCAGCGCCGCGTTTCATCCGGACTACAACAACAACGGCTACTTCTACGTGGATTACACCAACACGTCGGGCGACACGGTGATCGCACGCTACAGCGTCACGGTGAATCCGGACCTGGCGGACCCGACCAGTGCGGTGATCCTCAAGACGATCCCGCAGGATTTCTCCAACCACAACGGCGGCCAACTCCAGTTCGGCCCCGACGGCTACCTCTACGTGGGCATGGGCGACGGCGGCAGCTTTGACGATCCCAACAACAACGCCCAGAACCCGCAGTCGCTGCTCGGCAAGATCCTGCGTCTCGACGTGGACGCCGGCGCCCCCTACATCCCGGCGTCCAACCCGTTCGTCGGCGACCCGTCGACGCTCGACGAGATCTGGGCGGTGGGTGTGCGCAACCCGTGGCGGTTCAGCTTCGACCGCGACACCGGCGACCTGTACATCGGAGACGTCGGGCAGAACGCGCGCGAGGAGATTGACTTCCAGCCGGCGTCGAGCACCGGTGGAGAGAACTACGGTTGGGACTGCGAGGAGGGCTTCATCTGCACGCCCACGAACAACGGCGGCTACGGCTGCTCGTGCGGTGACGGCGCCATCACCTCGCCGATCCTCGACGTGGCCCACAGCGACTCGGGCACCTGCTCCATCACCGGCGGCTACGTCTACCGCGGGTGTGCCATCCCCGACCTGCAGGGCACCTACTTCTTCTCCGACTACTGCGGCGGCTACGTCCGTACGTTCCGGTATGCTCCGGGCGACGCCGTTCCGCCGGTGGTAACCGACCGCACAGCCGAGCTGAGCCCGACCGAGGGCGGCATCGACGGTGCGATCGTCTCGTTCGGCGAGGATGCAGCCGGGGAGCTCTACATCGTTACACTCTCGGGCAACGTCTACAAGATCATCTCGGACGCTCCGCAGTGCGGGAACTTCGTGGTGGAATCCGGCGAGGAGTGCGACGACGGCAACGCCGTCGGCGGCGATGGCTGCAGCGAGACCTGCCAGCTCGAAGCCACCTGCGGCAACGGCGTGGTCGAATTCGGCGAGCAGTGCGATCCGCCGGACGGCGGGACGTGCAACGCGAGCTGCCAGTTCGCCTCGTGCAGCGATCCGACGTTTGAGGACCACTTCAACACCGACCTGGGCTGGACCGTGCAGAACACCTCGCTGACCGCGGGAGCGTGGCAGCGCGGCGATCCGTCCGGCGACGGGACGCGGGGTGACCCGACCGACGACTACGATGGCGGTGGCCAGTGCTACGTCACGCAGAACGGCGCCGGCGACACCGACGTGGACGGCGGGCCGACCACTCTGATTTCACCGATGGTCGACCTCAGCGCCGGCGACGCCACCCTTCAGTACGCGTACTGGTACACGCGTGACGACCAGGACGGCATCGACACGCTGTACGTGGAGGTGTCGGTCAACGGCGGTGGGAGCTGGACGCAGGTCGCCCAGCACGCCACGTCGGCGAGCGTGTGGCGCACGAACAGCGTCTTCCTGGACAACTACGTGACGCCTTCGGCCATAACGCAGGTGCGTTTCCGCGTCGCGGACAATCCCAACAACAGCGTGATCGAGGCCGGTATCGACGCGGTGAGCTTCTCGCTCGCGTGCCCGGACTGCAACAGCAACGGCATCGACGACGAACTCGAGATTGCCGCCGGCACCGCCTCGGACTGCAACGGCAACATGCTGCCGGATGACTGCGACCTGGCGGCGGGCACCAGCTCGGACTGCGACGGCGGACCCGTCGGAGTCGCCGCCAACGGCGCGGTGCACTTCCAGAACATCTGCTTCGGTTGCCACAATATCGACGGGACGGGTGGCCCCGGCTTCCCCGGCCCGAACATCCGCAACCGGCCGCGAGCCTTCATCTGGAACGAGTTGCAGAACCCGGCCAAGCAGCATCCGGGCGGCCTGCATCCCGAGTTCGATCAGCAGGACTTCGCCGACATCGAGGCTTACCTCGCCGACGGCGGAAGCCGCGGCCGGCCCGACCTGATCCCCGACGAGTGCCAGGCGCTTGCCGACTGCGACAACGACAGCATCACCGACGCCTGCGAACTCGAAGCCGGATCCCAGGTCGACGCCAACTATGACGGCGTACCCGAT
This sequence comes from Phycisphaerales bacterium, assembly GCA_020639115.1. Classification (GTDB taxonomy): domain Bacteria; phylum Planctomycetota; class Phycisphaerae; order UBA1845; family UBA1845; genus JACKHG01. The sequence continues at coordinate 178,941 of JACKHG010000003.1, read as the reverse complement.
GACTGCTCCGCGTGCAGCACGACGATCGGCGACGGCGACGCGGACTGCGACGTCGATCTGTACGACTACGCCCTGCTGCAGGGCTGCATGTCCGGTGACGGCACGCCGTACCCCGGCGGTTGCGCGTGCTTCGACGCCGACACGGATGGCGACGTCGACTCAGCCGACCTGAGCGCCATGCAGACGCCGTGGACCGGACCGGGTGCCACGGTCGGCGGTTGCGTCGTGCCGTAGTCGGCGCCGAGATCGCGTTTGGAAACCAACGGCCCCTGCCGTTCCGATCCGTTCGGAACGGCAGGGGCCTTTCTTATGTGTACCGGTCAGCAAACTGCTGGTTGGGGATTACGGATAGACCCGGGAGAGCTGCGTTTCCGGGAAGTAGTGCTTGAGGATGGCGGCGTGATCGATCCCGCAGAGGCCCATGCCCAGGGCGCCGATCTGGCACAGGCCGGCGCCATGGCCCCAGCCGGCGCCGCGGTAGCTGATCTGCTCGGGCACGCCGGCGGCGTCGCGTTCGATCTCGATGGCGATCGCGCTGCTGAACAGAAACCCGGGATGGAGCGCCTGGCGGATGCGGTATTCGCTGGGCAGGGTGACCTCGCGGTGCTGGCCTGCGCTGTCGAGGTACGCGACGACGAGGCTGATGGCCCGGCCGGAGACGCCGCGACTGGCGACGCGGAGGTCGTGCAGGCGGACGAAATCCTCCGCCTCGGGCACGTGGGCCTTGATGGTTTCATCGATTTCGCTGCGCGCGAGTCGAATGGTCCAGCGGAAGTAATCGTCGGTCTCGTCGACGCGGCCGAGGTAGCGCGCGAAGTCCTTGGGGGCCACGACGTTCGGGCTGCAGTAGACCTTGGTCGATTCGATCCATGCGCCGTTGAGGTATTCGTCGAACACGTCACCGGTCACGGGATTGAAGCGATGCTCGACGCCGCCCGGGGGCGCATCGACCACCGCCGAGAGCCCCGGCTTGTGCACGCCCCAGACGTGCTCGGGCAGTTCGGACACGCCGCCGCAGCTCTTCGAATAGTTGGCATCGACGACCTTGCCCTGCGAATCGAGCAGAGCCATTCCGCGCGTGCCGGTGGTCGCGGCGATGGCCACGTCGCTGAGTTCGTCGGTGCCCTGGTAACGCTGGCAGCAGTCGTCATTGCAGCGATCGAACGGCTCGCCGTCGTGCATTTTCTCGGTCAGGGCGAGCAGCCAGGAGCGCGCGACGACGCACTGGGCCTTGAGGAATTCCAGGGGGCACTCCGCACCCATCTCGGCGGTGATCACGCCCGCGAGGTAGGGTTCGAGACTTGTTTCGTTGACGAGGACGAGACCATGCCGCGCCGGCCGCAGTTCGAGCACGCCGGTCAGGTGCTGATCGATGGTCTTGCGCCAGTGGAACCCGCGGCCGGCGACGACGTCGCGCACCAGCGCGCCGCACCCGTGTTCCACGGGCTGATCGGCCTGCGGTACGAGCCGCCAGAACGGCGCCCGTTCGAGCGTGCCGTTATCCACGCGGACGAGCACGGAGTTGTCGCTCAGGCGCGCCTCGATCCGGCTGCGGCGCACGGCGCGGGTCGGGCAGCCGCGGCCGCGCAGTTCGTACGGCTCGTCCGGCGTCTCGATGTGCAGCACCTTCATGTCGTCCGCATCGAGCACGATGCCGATGCGCACGGTGGGTTCCCGTCCGGTCGTCGTGCGCCACGAACGAATGTCGGGCGCGTCCAGATTCGCCATGATTGTGCTCCTGCCCGCGCGCTGACGCGTTACGGGCGCTTGGCAATGAAGAAGTCCCGATCGATGCGGGCATCATACAGGCGGTCGCCGCGCACAAACGTGCCGATCTGCACACCGGGCGGCGCCGAGTGGATGATATGCGTCGCATCCAACGCGATGCCTGTATGATAGATCTTGCCCGACTGATCGATGAAGAAAACCTGATCTCCGGCCTGCATTCCCGCGCGATACCACGCGGTTGCGGTCAAGCGGCCGGCGAGGGCCTGCTGGTTGGCATCGCGGGCGGCGAACGTGCCACTGCGGGCGGCGACGTTGCCCGCCAGCCCGCTGCAGTCCAGACCCTCCGGGCTGCGCCCTCCGAAGACGTACGGCGTGTGCAGCAGGTCGAGGGCCGCGTCGACGCGCCGGGCGGCCGTTTCCGCGGTATCCACGATCTCCAGGGCGTCATGCGGCACGCGTAACGTCTCTCCGTCGGGCAGCTTCAACGCACTGCCGTGAGTCGATTGCCTGGCGAGCCGCACGCGCGCCCCGCGGGGGATGTGCACGCCGTTGCTGTCCACGTCGTGAAGCAGCACAGCCTCGGGAGCGGCTGTGTACGCGGCGAATGCCGCCTGATCCATCGGCTCGATTGCGTCGGCCCGGGTCCAGCCCCAGTAGCCGTCGCCGCCCTGAAGCAGGACGTAGCCACCCTGCCGGTCGAGCAGGAACACCGGCTCGCCGTAGAGCAGTTCGGTCTGCAGTCCGGCGTGTTCATCCGGTGCAACGCGGGTCAGCACGCTGGACACGCGGCACGCGCCGAAGAGCCTGTCGCCCAGGCGCGACCGGTCGGGCAGCGATCGAATTTCGTCCGTCACCTGGTTGACGCCTACGGCCAGCAGCGCCGCTTCGAGCATATTCCCCACGCAGGGTGATGAGGCCGCGCCGGTGAGGACGACGCGATCGTCGCGCTGCTGCACATCGACACGGGCGTAGACGAGCGATGGGTTGGAGAGAGAGATCCGCCTGACGAAGGAGCACAGCCATGCGGCGCGTTCGGGAGGCAGATCGCCGTTCGGCCAGAGTTGCCGCGCGAGGCGCGCTGCGCGTCCGGCTCCGGGGAGTGGCTCGCCCGGTGCGGACGGTCGGACGCGATCATCGTCGGCGGCATAGCGGGCGAGCGCGTCGGTCAGCGCGAGCGCGTCGGTTCGCGCGGTCTGCCAGGTCGGCGTCGATTTCGCCGGTGCGTCGGGCACGTGCAGATTGACGACCGGACAGTGCGCAGTGAGCGATTCAGATCCTTCCATCGCGGAATCGCTCTGCCCGTTGCCGCCTGGCCGAGCGGTCCAACCCGTGAGCGAAGCGAGCCACGGCTGCTCGGCGGTGTCAGGCACCGACGTCGGTGGTGGGGACGGACAGTGCAGCACGAGCACCAAGTCGCAGCGCGCGGAGGCGAGCGTGCTGACGCGCTGCGCGCGGCCGGCTGCGGATTCCAGCGCGTCCTCGCCGGGTGCGTGGCTCAGGACCAGTTCTCCGCCGCGGCGCCGGACGATATGAAAGAGATAACCCGCGGTGAGTGACAGGCGACGGGCACAATCTGCGGACGCGTCGTCGTCTGCCGGCGTCCAATCGAGGCCCACGCGGAGACCGCGCAGGTCCGCCCCATCCGGGATGTTGAACGGCTGATACGTGGCGACGGCATGAGCGGCGCGACCGCCGGCGGACGGCGTCGAAGCGGAACGTTCGCCGGCGGCGAGCGCGGCGACGAGCATGAACACGGTAACCTGCATGCCGAATGCCTCCCATCGTTGCAGGACGTGGCGATGCATTCACTGTACGAACGGGCCTCTGAAATACAAGCCGCTCGACGCCTGCCGGGCCTTGCTTTATTCTGCGCGTGCGATTGAAACACTCCTTCCACGAAAAGGAAACCATGCCATGCGAGTTTCCCTCGGTCCTCTATGGGTATTTACCGTTACGGCAGCGCTGGGCTCCGCGACGGCCTGGGCCGCCGATGCCGGCGACGTCGAGCAGGCGCGCGATCTCGTGCAGCAAGGCCGGTTTCACGACGCCGACGCGCTGCTGAGCGACTGCATCGCGGATCCCACGGCGCCCGTGACGTCGCCGTGCGCGATACTCCGGGAGCAGATGCGCCGCATTCTGATCGACTACCGCCTGACCGCCGACGCGATGCTCGCCAAGCTCAAGCAGAGCATTCCCGACGTGACCGCGGAGGACGTGGCCCGCTGGACGGAGCACGACGATCTGCAGCATCGCGTGATCGACGGGGAGACGCGTTATTTCGCCCGCGAGCCGAGCAACCTGTTCCGCTTCTGCGCGGAGGCGAAAGCGCGGCGCACGCCGAGCGTTCCGCCCGCCGGCGACGACTTCGACCTGCCTCGGCACATCGCGCACCTGCTCGAGATTGCCGACCGGACGGGCGACACCGAAGTCTACCCGGTGCACCATCACGTGACGTACACGCTGCGGGTCAAGGACGGCAACGCGCGGGTCAAGCCGGGCGCAAAAGTGCGTTGCTGGCTCCCCTATCCCCAGGAATACCGCCAGCAGAGCGACGTGCGGCTGATCCGCACCGATCCGCCCGGCGGTAAGGTCGCCCCGAACAACACGCCGCAGCGGACGGTGTACTTCGAGAAGACCATCGACGATGCGGACGCACCGCTGGCGTTCACGGCTGAGTTCGAATTCACGACGCGGGCGTTCTGTCCGCGTCTCGATCCGACGGAGGCGACGTTGCCGGACCCCCGCAGCCGGGTCATGCGCGAGTTCACCGCCGAGCGGCCGCCGCACATCGTTTTCACGCCGGAGATTCGCCGCATCGCCGACGAAGTCACGAAAGGTGAGACCAACCCGTTGCTGAAGGCCAAGAAGCTCTACCACTGGGTCTGTGCGAACGTGCGCTACAACGCCGAGATGGAATACAGCACGATCTTCGACATCAGCGACAAGGCGATGACGTCGCGGCGCGGGGATTGCGGCGTCCAGGCGCTGCTCTACATCACACTCTGCCGGGCGGCGGGCGTACCGGCGCGGTGGCAGTCGGGCTGGGAGACCCAGCCGATCGGATGGAACATGCACGACTGGGCCGAAATCTACGTCGGTCCGTGGGGCTGGCTGCCGGTCGATCCGTCGTACGGGCTGCAGGATCACCCCGATCCGCGGGTGCGCGAGTTCTACTGCGGCCACATGGATCCGTACCGGATGATCGTCAATCTCGACTACGGCCGGGATCTCGTTCCGCCGAAGACGAGCTTCCGCAGCGAGCCGAGCGACTTCCAGCGCGGCGAGATCGAGATCGACGGGCACAACCTCTACTTCGACGAGTGGAGCTGGGATTTCGACCTGGAGACGATGCCGCAGGAGCACAGCCTGACGGCGGCGGGCGAGGCGTTGGATGCCATCGCCGACGACCTGCTGGCGGCGGAAAAAATCCCGGGTGCGGTGGTGCTCATCGGCCGGCGAACGAAGGACGGGTACGAGCGGATCCGGCGGTCGTACGGCTATCTGCAGATCGAGCCGACGAAGGTGGCCATGCCGGTGGACGCGATTTTTGACCTGGCGTCGATGACCAAGCCGATCGCGACGGGCACGAGTCTCGCGGTGCTGCTCGACGAGGGCAAGGTGAAGCTGGATGATCCTGTTGGGAAATACCTTCCGGAGTTCGCGTCGGGCGCGAAGGCCCAGGTCACGATCCGCAACCTCGTGACGCACATGTCGGGCGAGGTGCCCTACCTGGGCGCCGCGCAGCAGAAGCCGCTCCGCGCGAAGTACGGATTCCCCTGCCCGGATGCGATGCGCGCCGCGGTCAACGACGTCGATCTCGTTGCCGAACCGGGCGCAAAGGTGCGCTACAGTTGCCTCAACGCGATTCTGACGGGCGAGGTCGTGGAGAAGATCAGCGGCATGCCGCTCGATCGCTTTGCCGCCGAGCACGTCTTCGCGCCGCTGGGGATGACGCAGACGACCTACAAGCCGGGGCCGGAGCTGGCCGCACGCTGCGTGCCCACGACGCGCGCCGAGCACGGGACCGGGCCGGGTGGGTTTCTGCGCGGCCAGGTGCACGATCCGATGGCGGCCATGCTCGGCGGCGTCTCGGGCAACGCCGGGCTCTTCAGCACCGCGGACGACATCGCCACGCTGGCGGAGATGCTGCTCGGTGACGGGAAGCGGGGCGACGTGCGGATCCTGAAGCCCGAGACGGTCAAGCTGATCACGACGCCGCAGAATCCGGGTTCACCGGACCGGCGCGGCGTGCTCTGGGATATCTACGCCCCGGACGCCGGTGACACGGGCGTGGACGTTCTGTACGCGTTTGGGCACACCGGCTATACGGGAACGGCGATCCGCATTTACCCCGAGGCCGGATATTACGTGATTGCGCTGACCAACCGAGTGCATCCCGACGACACGAGCAAGGTCGCTGCCTTTCGCAAGGCCGTATGGAGCACGGTGGCAGAAGCGCTGGTCGGAGTGAAATGAGACAGACCGCTGGTCTGTTGCAACGCGCATAGGAAACGGGGCTTGTTCGCACCCAGCGAACAAGCCCCGCACGTTTTCAGCTTTAAATAACGACGATCAGCGACGACGACGCAGCGTCATCATGCCGCCCAGCGCCAGCAGCGCCAGCGAAGCCGGCTCCGGAACCACTTCGAGGTTATCGTAGATGACGAACATCGACTGGAACGGATCGGCGACGGACGTGAAGGCGTCGGTGTAGCCCAGGCTGATCAGACCCGACGCGTCCACTTCCGGCGTACGGATGATCGGCGTGCCGTTGAGCGAGTAGGTTACCTCGCCGCCGGCCACCTGGATGTCCACGGTGACCCAGCCGTTGCCCGGCGAACCCGGATAGTCCCAACTGCCCGACGGGAAGATGGACTGATAGGTATCGCCCGTGGCGTTCGTGGTGTTCGTGCTGTTGAGGTAGCTGGCATCGCCCGAATTGACCGGGGTGCCCTCGACGAAGTGACGGTAGTCCGAACTCGAACCGCCCTCACCCGTCATGGCCAGGAAGTGGCCGTCGCCCGCGATGGGCGTGAAGATCGAGTTGAAGTCGGTCCCATCGCTGCCGATGCCGATGTGCGAAAACTCGGTGGTGCCGCCAGTGCCGGTCACGCCCATGTACATGTCCACCTGCATGTGCAGCGACGAGCCGTTGACGAATGCGCTGTTGTGGAACGCGGTGATATGGTCGGCCTCGCCGGCAAGGTCATTCGCCGTCATACGGAGGCCGCCGCGGTCGCCGGCGGTCGAGCGTGGCGCGAGCGGGATGCCCGCGGCGATGTAGTCGAACGCGAACGTCGCCGTGCTGTCGGCGGTCCCGTCGCCTGACGGCGCGTTGGCGTCCGTCAGAATCGTGTAGTTGGCGGACGAGTCCACCTCGAAGTTATCGAGGATGTTGGCGAACGCAGGTGCCGCCAGACCGCGCACGCACGCCATTGCCACTGCTTTTTTCATGGTTCCTGTCCCTTCCTGAATCGACTCCACTGCTCCTGCCATGGAAATGGCCAAGCCACGCCTGCCATCGCAGCGCGTGCCCCGAACGCATACCCGATACGCTCGTATTCTCGACTCTCTCGGAACAACCACGAGACAGGACCTGCAGGTGGTTCCCGGCCAAGTACCTGCGGCTGATGCGTTTTCACGCCCCCGACAACGATGTTAAGGCAACCAGCACGGCTCATTCAAGGCTTAATCGCTTCTTTTCAGTACTTTCTGACGAGGGATTCCACCCTATGGCATAGGACATACCCCGATCCGGATGATCATTTCCGCACAGCCGGCAGCTCCCGCGCTCGAAGCGTCGCCCCCGCCTGGGGCCCCGCCGGTCCGTGTGCGCCGATAAGAATACGGGGCTGCCCGCGTTGCCACGCGGGCAGCCCCATTGACGGTTCATGCGAAATGTCCGCTGCGACTCAGCGTTTGCGGCGCAGCACAGCCAGGCCGCCGAGCGCCAGCAGCGCCAGCGACGCGGGCTCCGGCGTCACGACGATGTTGTCGATCAGGGTGACGTTGAGCAGGCTGTCGTTCGGATCGGCCGACGAGCTGCTGTTGGTGTCGCTGTGGCCGAAGAGGATGTTGCCACCGCCGAGAGTGACCGTCGAGAGGTCGATCGTGGCGATGGGTGTTCCATCGATGCTCCAAGTCGCGAAGCCGCCGGCCACGTCCACCTCGACGGCGCGCCACGCGAACGAGACTTCGCCGTTATCGGTGGTGCCGGTCTGTCCGGGGAAGAGGAGCGTCTGCGCGGCGGGGGCGGTGGTTCCGGGGAACGCCGCGGTGTAGTAGGGATCGCTCTCGTTGCGGTTGCCGGCGTGGGCGCCGGCTGCAAACACCGGGTCAGCGTCGGGGTAGCCGGTGGGCTGAGCGCTGGAGTACACGCGGTAGTCCACGCTCGAACCGCCATCCAGGGTTGCGGCGAACGTGACGCTTTCCTTCGTCCCGGCGCCCGGCCACATCGGGACGTTGCCCGCGGTGCCGATGCCCACCTGGCCGAGTTGCGTTGTGCCGCTGCCACCGGCGCCGAGCGGTCCGACGTAGTTCAGCCACATGTCGAAGCTCAGCTTGTAGTTGCCGCTGAAGCTCTGCCCGAGCGGGGAGACGCTGAACCCTGAGAAAACCCCGCCGCTGTTGTTGCAGGTCATCTTCAGGCCGCGCGTGCCCGAACCGTTCGGGGCAGCGGGTACGCCGATCGCGGAATAGTCGTAGAAGAAATCGACGCCGATGTCGCTCAGCCCGGGATCATTCACCATCCAGTTGGCGGTATGGTCCGCGTTGAAGTCCTCGGCGTAGAGCGACGCCATCGCAGCCGGCGCAACCAGCGCCAACACCCCCATAAATGCCATCAGTCGTTTCATGTTCCTGTCCCTTCCTCAAGATTCACTTTTCCCCAGGTGCTGCCTGAAGGTCATCTTACAGTCCGCGCAAGCACACACTTCGCGGCTGACTCTCTGCCCCCAAGCTCTCTCTCGGAAGGGACGCGGCGTGAAGCACCGCCCGTCCCGTGCGATCTGTTCAGCTATCCCTGCCCGGTTGCAATTGTATTCTCGGGACGGCTTCCTGTTCAAGATGCATCCAGGGAAGATACCCCAGCCGCCAGCCGGTGGGAATTACCCGCAAAAGACCTGGGACAAGTCCGCAGCCCGTGGCGGATCCGGCGGGCGGTGCGCCGCGGATTACTGCAACCGGCCCCAGTCCGATAGGTCCACATCCTGGTCGGCGTCGCGGTCAAAGGCGCTCAGACACGACGCGGCACACGCGGCTGTGGCGGGAGTCGGATCCGCGCCGGGCCCGCCCAGACAGGCGTCGAAGGCCGCGAGGTCAACCAGGTCGAAGTCGCCGTCCCCGTCGAAGTCGCCCGCGGTGGGGTAGTGGACCTCGATGTAGCGGTCGGCTGCCACGGCACAGAGGCGCTGCTCGACGCCGCTGGGCCACACCACGCGCAGTTCGTCGACGTGGTCAGCCGCCCCCAGGCCGAAGTGCACGGGCAGGTCGCTCTGGTTGAAGGTGCCGGCGCTGGTGTTGGCCTCGCGGCGCAGCGTGCGCTGTTGCGGGGTGCCGAAGTTGATGGTGGTGTAGACGGCTGCCCCGACGCCCGTCGTGTTGTCCGGCGGTCCGGCGAGGCGCACCATGAGCCAGTGGTTGCCGTTGCCCGCGGCGGTATTGAGAAACACGCGTTCGGGGGCGTTGGTGTTCGTCGCCGCGACGAGGTCCAGGTCGCCGTCGCGATCGAGATCGCCCCAGGTGCTGTCGTAGGCGCCCTCATTGGGAAAGTCGAGACCGGCTGACACCGTCACATCGGTGAACTGCCAGTTGCCGTCGTTGCGGAACAGGCGGCGGGCCTGGTTCCTGCCGTTGGCGACGCGCTGGTCGTGGAAGAACAGATCGAGATCGCCATCGTTGTCGTAGTCGACGGCCCGGCCGCCGTTGTAGTCGCCGCCGCGGTTATCGAGCAGGTCGTGGCCGAGCAGCGTGTCCACGTCGGTGAACTGGTTACCGCCGTCGTTGCGGAAGATCTTGGTGCGCTGTCCGTCGGCGCCGGCCATGAGCAGGTCGAGGTCGCCGTCGTCGTCGAAGTCAACGAACTCCGCGTGGTAGCTGTTCTGCATGAACTGCGTTCCGTTGGCGTCGGCGATGTCCACGAACGACAGCGACCCGGTCTCGACGAGTTGGTTTTCGTAGAAGTTGTTGCGGATGTTGTTGTTCGAACGGCAGGTGGAGATGTAGATGTCCATGTCTCCGTCGCCGTCGCTGTCCCCGATGGCCATGCCGTAGGCCTTGACGCCCTCGGGTTGCTGGAAGCCGACGGCTGCCCCCACCGCGGTGAACGTCTGGGGCGGCCCCTGCAGGTAGATCTCGTGCAGTTCGGGGCCCTCCATCGCCAGGATGAGATCCAGGTCCCGATCGTTGTCGATATCGCACCAGGCCACGTTCTGGTGAAAACCCGGGTCGTCCAGCCCGGTGGCGACGCTCTGGTTGGAGAAGCCGGCGGCACCGTCGTTGCGCAGCACGTCGCCCGATCCGCCCAGGTTGGACTGGCCGACGAAGACGTCCACGTCGCCGTCGCCGTCATAGTCGCCCCACCCGGCGCTCCACGACGGCCCGAGCCCGCCGGGCAGTTGCGCGGTGATGTTCGTGAACGTCACCACGCCTCCGCCGACGAATTCGTTGCGGAGCAGTTGCTGGGCGCCCGAACCGCCCTGGAAGAGCAGGTCGAGGTCGCCGTCGCGATCGATGTCAGCGAGCGAGGCGCTGCGCGCGTCCACGTTCAAACCGTCGAGCGCCGTCAGCGACGCGTCGACGAACAGCGGCGGATTCGCGACCGAGACGAAGCGTACCGCGTCGGCGATCACGTTGCCGCTGCTCGCCGAGTTGGTGAGCGAAACGCTGCCTCCCGTGCCCGCGGAGAAGGCGAAGCGTCCCAGCGGCACCCACAGGCCGCCGTGAATCTGCTGGTTGACCGCGACGTCGGCGGTGCCCCCGACGTGATGCACGGTGAAGGTCGCATCGTCGGGCCGGGCGGTGCTGGAGGGATAGTAGACGTACACGTCGTAGTCGCCGGCGCTCGGCAGGTTCGGCCGCCATTCGACGGCGCCGAGTGCGCCGCCGCCCCCGGTGGCGCTCAGGTAGTGATAGTCGACGCCGTAGTAGCCGGCGACCGTCGAGCTCGTCGCCCACGCGCCGTTGAGCACGGTGAAACCAGCGTCGCTGTCGTCAACGATGGTGATCTGCGCCATCGCCAGCGGGGCGCTCACCGCAACGACCAGCGGGACAACCCTCATGAGCGCACGAAATCCCCGCGGTTGATTCATCTTTTGGCTCCTTGCTCGGGCGCAGTGATGCCGAGTGTTCCCTCGCAGGATTCTCCGGTCCGGCAGGCCCCGACGGTGCATCATATCGATCCGCCGCAGCGCGGTGCAAGGGTCGCGTTGCACCGGCGGCTGCTGGCGTTCCCGCGCGCTTCCGGTTAGCGTGCACGGTCATGCCCGACATGATTCGAAAACATCTCCGTGCGAAAGTGCGCCGCGCCGGCCTGGTGACCTGTTGTTTGCTGCTGCCGGCGCTGGCGTCCTGCACGAGCGCGGCGCGCATCCGGGACGCCCAACTCGCCGCGCGGCTCGAGCCGATTCTGCATCGGGAGGACGCGTCGGGCGCGCGGGTGTCGGCGCGGGTCATCGATCTCGCCACGGGCCGCGAGCTTTACGCCGATAACATCGATGCGCCGGTGATGCCCGCGAGCAACATGAAGCTGATCACCGCGGCGGTCGGCCTCGACCTCTTCGGCGCCGACCACGAGTTCGCGACGTACCTCGCCTACGACGGCGAGAATCTCTGGCTCGAGGGGACCGGCGATCCCGCCATCGGTGACGCCAAGATCGCCCGCCAGTACGGGCGCACGACGACGAGCGTGCTGGCCGACTGGGCCGCGGAACTGAAGCGCCGCGGGCTCACGTCCATTCCGGGCGGGCTGCGCTATTACCCCTATGCGCTGGACAACGAGACGATCCATCCGAGCTGGGCGCACGACGATCTGGTTTACTGGTACGCCGCACCGGTGTCCGGCCTCAACTTCAACGACAACTGCGTCGACGTGACTGTTTTTCCAACCGACGACGGGGCGCCCGCGGGCTACACGCTGGTGCCGCCGGTGGACGCGGTCAGCGTGGTCAACGCGTGCACGTCGGGCAGCGACGCCCCACCGACGCTGGACCGCCTGGCGCACGCGGACGTGCTGGTGCTCGGGGGCGGTTGCACGCAGCGCCGCGCCTTGCCCAGCAAGCCAGTCACAGACCCGGCGGCTTTTTTCGCGGACGCCCTGCGCGTCCACCTCACCAGCAACGGCGTGGCGCTGGGCGGCGGCGTGCAAGCCGAGGCCGAACCGCTCGGCGGGATCATGCCTCCGGCGGAAGACACGATCGTCGCGGTTCATCGCTCCGCGATGCGTGACGTGCTCTGGCGAATTCTCAAGAGCAGCCAGAACCTCTTTGCCGAGTGCCTCTGCAAGCTCAGCGGTGCGGCCTACCTGGCGAAGCAGGGGCGGACCGTGCCCGGCTCGTGGGCTGCCGGCGAAGCCGCCGCGCGGGCGTTTCTGCGCCGCCAAGGCATCGACGATTCCGCGTTCGTGGGGGCGGACGGATCCGGCCTCAGCCGCGACAACCGCGTCACCGTCCGGATCATCAGCGACGTGCTCGCGGCGATGTACCACCATCCCGACGGCGACGCGTACCGCGCGGCGCTGGCCGAACCAGGCGGCGAGGGCACGCTGCGCGGACGGATGCGCGACCTGCGCGGCCGCGTGCACGCCAAGACCGGCTACATCCGCGGGGTGCGCGCCCTGAGTGGCTACGTCCAGACCCGCCGCGGCGACTGGCTGTGCTTTTCGATCATTTTCAACGGGATTCCCGGCAGCGTGGCGCCGTTCAACGCCATCCAGGATGATGTCTGCCGGGTACTCGTCGACTGGCCCGAACTATTGCCGCAGGAGCGCCCCGTGGCGACCGTCAAGAAATCCTCGTGATCCGCGCGAAACTTTCCGCAGAAGGATGTGATCCCATGCTCAGACGAATCGCCCCGGCTGCACTCATCGGCGCGGCACTGCTGCTCGGCGGGTGCCAGCAACCCCACGCCCATTTTGGCGAACCCGGCGAACCGCTGGCGCGGGCCGGCGACGAGATCATGGTCTGCGGGCACCTCTACCACACGGGCGCGCCGGTGGTGCTCTGGACGGATCGCGGCGGCTACGACGCGTACCGCGCCCACTGCCACTTCAAGCCCGACGAGGTTTATCCTGCGAAGGCGGGCAAGAATCCGTCGGCGCAGCGCTACGGCACGTTTCGCCGGCACCTCCCGCCGGAGGTGACCGCCGACGTCGCGTCGAACGGGTGGTCACTGCCCGAGCTGCAGGAGTACGTCGACCTGTTCGTGCTGCACTACGACGTGTGCGGGGTGTCGCGGCAGTGCTTCAAGGTGCTGCAGGACATGCGCGGGCTGAGCGTGCACTTCATGCTCGACCTGGACGGGACGATCTACCAGACGCTCGATCTGAAGGAGCGGGCCTGGCACGCGGGTTCCGCCAACGATCGCAGCGTCGGGGTCGAGATCGCCAACATCGGCGCCTATCCGAACATGAACACGCTGGACAAGTGGTACGGTCACGACGCCGACGGCCGCACGTACGTCACGCTGCCGCGCTGGCTGGGTGACGGTGGCATGCGCACGAAGGGATTCGTCGCGCGGCCGGCGCGGAACGCGCCGGTGGTGGGCGAGGTGCAGGGCAAGGAGTATCGCCAGTACGACCTGACGGACGCGCAGTATGCATCGCTGATCAAGCTGACGGCGACGTTGTGCCAGGTGCTGCCGCGGATTCGGGCGGACTATCCGCGTGATGCGGAGGGTGCGTTGCGGACCTCCGCGCTGAGCGACGAGGAGCTCGCGCAGTTCAGCGGCGTGCTGGGTCATTACCACATCACGACGCGGAAGATCGACCCCGGCCCGGCGCTCGACTGGGATCGTCTGATGCGTGGCGTCCACCGCGCGTTGCATCGACAGGGCGACACAAATAGGGTAGTATCCCGCGGCATGCACGGGGGTAATCCGGAGCGGTAGGGCGCCTGGGCGTAGCTTTCCGCCGCCGGACGGCGGCATCTGCCGCAATCACGCTGGGGGGTTGTTTCCGGACGCGCGATTCCAGCATAATAAACGGGTCGTCGGACTACGGTTGACGGCGGAATGTGCCGATGCGCGCGCTGCCGTGCGGAACACCTGTTTCCGACGATTGGGCTGACGCGGGCACACGTCCGGCGGCAGCCCGGCGTGGGTCGGAGTTGGCGTGAGCGTACGGGGTAGTGCGGACTGCGGCACGACGGTTCGAGGTCGGCAAGGCCGGCCGGGCGCAGGCACCGCAGTCAGCATCACGCGGCAGTGAAATGCCAATCTCGAATCGACTGCCGGAGCAGGCAAACGCACGCCTGCGCGGGCGGACGCGACGATTCAACGGGGCAAGGGAATTTTCTCGATCAAGGAGCATCACCCATGTTCAAAGGAAGAGGACGGAAGCTGCTTCTGGCAGCGGTAGCGATCGGGTTCGCTGCTGACGCACAGGCCCAGTACGTCAAATGCGTGACGGGCTTCTCGGATGAGGAAGGGTACGTGCAAGGCGACACGGTGCTGTTCCAGCCGCCGCGCTATTCGGGTTCGACGAAGGGCATCGTCATCGGCGAGACCGGCTTGCAGGTGCTCTACGACGATTCCCAGGTGGTCGTGCCCGTGTTTGGGCAGACCTGGTGTCCGGGCGGCTCAGCCGGGTGTCTCGACGACAACGCCTACGAGATCTACTTCCCGTGGGCGACACCGGCGGAGAGCGTCACGACATCCGGCGTGCGTGCGACAACTTCGGCGGTACCCAACCTGCCCACGCCGTCGATCCATCTGGCCGGCAAGGTCCGCTTCAAGATGGCCGTGACGGCGTTCAGCTTCGAGGGTGACGTCGATCCGGACTTCCCCATCGGTTTCCAGGACCAGTCGGGCGCGGCCTCGATCCTGATGTGCCTGGGCGTCCGGGAGACCGGCAAGAATCTGCCGCAGGGCGCGACGGATACCGGCGGCGGTGACCTGGAATACGTCTACCTGCCCCTGTCCGAGGTTATTCCCGCCGCCAACAGCAACGGCTTGATCGATTTCCCGCCCGGCGGCAAGCGCTTCCATGCCACCACCAACGAGTGGCCGCCCGAGGATTCCGCTTTCGTACAGGTGGAGTTCGACCTGTCCGCCGCGGTAACGCGCGGGTTTGCGAACAACGGCGACGGCACGAATACCGCCGGAGACGGCATGCTCGACGCCACGCTGAATCCCAATGGGGATGGGGTGAATCGCGGCACACTCGAGTCGATCATCTTCACCAACGATCCCGCGGACACGAGCACCGAGTACTTCTTCATCTACATCGACGACGTCGAGTTCGAGGCGCCGGTACCGGATCCGTTCATCGCCGCTCCGAGCGTCGTGCCGCCGATCTTCTCGACGGATACCGCGGTCACCGTCAACACGGACTACGACGTCTGTGCGGGCACGGACGTGAGTTCCATCGGCCTCTACATCAACGGAGCGCTGGTGGACGACACGCCGGACTCGCTGCTCAACGGCGTGGCGACCTTCAGCGGTCTCTCGTTCACCGCCGGCGACGTCGTTACGGCCCGGCAGGATCGCAGCGGCGTCAAGAGTCCGTTCTCCGCACCGGTGACCGTCTTCGAGCCGGGCGTGATTTTCGCGGACAACTTCGACAGCTACGCCGACCAGGCGCAGTTCAACCAGGTCTGGTCGAACTCGATCAACAACACCACGCCGCCGGAGGCACGCATCCGGCTGGTGCAGAACAGCGCCGCGAGTTGTGAGAACGTGGCGATGGAGGACAATCCCCCCAACTCCGACGGCGCCCGTGCCTACCGCTTCATCGGCTCCGTCAACGGCACCGACGCCGATCCGCTCAAGGTGACCTGGCAATACCAGCACCGCGGCGCGAGCAGCTTCGGCGCGCGTTTCCGCTTCGAACTGGCGCGCTTCGCGGGCGATTTCTCGGCGAGTTCAGCCGCCCGCCTGGAGGGCACGACGGGCATCATCCTCGAGAACGGGCCCAGCACGATCCCGCTGCCGCAGACGCTCAACGAGTACAACATTCTGCTGCGCGACGACACCCCGACCAACGGGTTCTTCGCCGGCAACCAGGGCAACGTCGCCAACACCGGCGTCGCCCGCGTCGGCGACACGTGGCACGAGATGCAGATCGAGATCAAGTCCGACACCATCAACTACTACATCGATGGTGCCTTGGCCAATCCGGTCGACACCAACGGCGTGCCCCTCTGGCCCGCGGGTGTGCCGCGTCCCAACACGAATCCGTACAACTTCCTGATCATCGGCCAGGGCTTCAGCAACAACGGGCCGGCGATGCTCATCGACAACGTGTCGGTAACGGTGGGGAGCACGGCGATCCCGTTCGGCCCCGCCAACACGGTATCGTCCCCGACGATCGACGGCAGCTACCTGCCGGGCGATGACGTGGTGACGGTCGTGGACATCGACTCCAACGCGACGTCGGTGTCGGTCTTCGTCGACGGCATGGAGTATTCCACCAACGGTGCCGGCGTCTTCACCGACAACACAGCCACGATCAGTGTGCCGGCGCTCAGCCATGGCGACAGCCTGGCGACCACGCAGACCGTGGGCGGCACCGAGAGCTGCCTCTCGGCGACGACCATCGTCACGACGCCCGCCCCGACGGTCGATGGACCGCTGGTGCCCGGGCAGACCGCGGTCGACGTCAGCAACCTCAACGTGGGCCTGGCCACCGCGGCTGCCGTCTACCGCGATGACAACGGCTCGCTGACGCTGCTGGGCAGCGTGTCCAATCCGGCGACTGACCCGGTCACCGTGCCGATCACGGAAGTCGCGGCACTCGTCGATGGCTGGGACATCGTCGCGACGCAGACCATCGGTGGCGGCGAATCCGACGCGTCCGCGAGTGTCACCGTCGGGGTACCCGCGGTGACCGTCGAGGGGCCGCTGCTCCCCGGCGACACCTCGGTGACCGTTTCCGGCGTGCATCCCGACGCCGATCTGATCGAGATCATCACGGATGGCAATTCCAACGGCAGTCTCGACGTGTCGGCCTCCTCGGCCTCCACGGTCATCGTGCCGGTCAGTCCGGGCCTGTCCGCGGGCAGCCTGGTCCGCGCCCGCCAGACGATTGCGTCGGTCACGGGTCCGAATTCCCCAGCCGTGGAAGTCTCGGTGCCGATGTGCCTGATCGTGTTCGAGGACAACTTCGAGACGGATACCTCGGCGGACTGGACGGTTGCGGTCCGCGACGACGCGACGCTGGATGACGCCAGCGCGTCCTTCGCCTGGGACTACGGTACGCTCGCGGGCATTCCGTCAGCGCCCAACAGTTCCGACGGCACGACGTTCGGTCTGCGCCTGGACGCGAACAATGGTGATTTGACGGCGTCGCCCGCGGCTGTCACGGTCGCGCCGGCGGGGCTCTCCTTCATGTCCTCGAATGGCTATCGCCTGGTGATGGACATGTGGATCAACGCCAACGGGACCTTCCCGGGCGGCGGTGCGGGTTCCACGCAGGCGATGACGATGGGTGTCGGCTACAACGGCGGCACCGTCAACCAGTGGGGCTCGACTGGCGGGGCCAGCGTTCGCGCCGGTGACGGCGCCTGGTTCGCGGTCACGGGCGAGGGTGGTTCCACCCGCGACGTGCAGGCGTTCAAGGACACCGCCGAGCAGTTCCCGGAGAGCGGTCAGTTCGCTGCGGCGACGACGGCACCGGAGGCCAACAACACCAATGCGTCGACCTTCTTTGCCAACCTGTTCGGCACGACGACGACGCCCCCCGCGGCGCAGGCAACGCTCTATCCCGCCCAGACCGGCACGCTGCTGCCCGGTTCGGCCGGCGAGGCGTGGCACCGCGTGGACCTGACCGCGTTCGAGTCGAAGGCCCGTTGGGCGGTCGATGGCTCGACGATCGTCACGATCGACAGCAACATCGGTACGCCGGTTGATCTGGACGGCAACATCAGCATCGGCCAGATGGATCCGTACTCGTCGATTGCCGGCGTGACGGCGATGAACTTCGGCCTGGCCGACAACGTGATGGTGCTCAAGCCGCACACGCCCGGCACCAACGGTGACTACGACAACGACGGCGACGTGGACCTCGATGACTTCAAGTACTTCGAGGACTGCCTCTCCGGTCCGGGTCAGGTGCCCGATCCGAAGACGGGCTTCGTCTGCTCGGTCGTCTGTACGCAGGTGTTCGACGCGGATACGGATGGCGATGTCGATCTGAACGACTTCTCCTACTTCCAGTTCTTCTTCAACCCGTAGGAGGTTCAGGCGACGAGCGTCGCGCTGTGTCATTATCGGCGGGCCGCCCGACCAGGCGGCCCGCCTTTTTTTGGATGTTCCGCGGCGGCGGAAACATCGCCGACACGAACGGTCGGCGCTGATGCTGGATTTACCCAGATGCAGAAAATGAATACAATGTGCACGTGCGGAAGCGGCTCGAGCCGCCGGCGGGCAGGGGTACCCGTTGATTCCGCCACGTGCCTCCGATTGACCCGCAATCCGCAACGATCCCCGGAAGGAGTCCGACCGATGAATCCGCCGACCCGCCACCAGGGGCGATCGCCCATCCTGGGATTGGCTGCTGGTCTACTCGTCACCCTGACCCTCGGCATGCCCGTGCGCGCCGCTGTGCCTGCGCGCGTCGCGGCGGCACTCGCGGAGGCGCACGCGGCCGGCCCGATGGCGCGCGTGACCGTGGCCACCAACGCGCTCGCCGGCGACGTGACGGACGCAGCGTTCGTTCCCGAGGGCACCGTCGTCGATCGCGCCGAGTGGGCCGACCAGGTGTGCCGCATCGACTTGACTTTTCCCAGTGGGACGCCGGATGCGTTTCTGGCCGACGGTCGGGCGGACACCCTGGCCGAAACGCTCGCGCAGGTCGCCGCAGAGGACGGGGACACTGCCGGCGCCGTCATTCGCGCCCGCATCGGCAGCGCGGGTGACTATCGCCCGCTCGACGATTTCCGCTTCTCGACCACCGCTCCGCAGTACGTGCGTCTCGTCGAGGATGCCGCACCAGCCCAGCCGCTGAACGCAAGCGCGGCGGCAGCGCCGACGACGCGCACCGGCCCCGTGGGCAACGCCGGTCATCAACCGGAAGGCGCCCTCTCCGGCGTCGTCGTCTATGCCACCGCGGGCCACGGCTGGACCGCGGGTTCCTCCTCCTGGTTCCTGCAGCGCCCGCTGCTGCTGAACATGATCGAGGATTACGGCAACCTGGATCAGCTCAACTACTTCGTGAATTACGCGTTCAATGCCGGCGCCACGGTCGTCGCGTTCCGCCCGATCGGCTATCAACCGATCGAGGTCGTGCTCGATCAGGACGACCCGGGCGTGACCTACACCGGCGGGTGGACGAACAGCAGTTCCAGTCCGTACTACGAGAACGGCGTCACCAACAGCGGCGTGGCCTACCGGTTCGCCGCCACGTCGGCAACGGAGACCGCGACGGCGCGGTACACGCCCAATCTACCGGAGGCAGGCTTCTATCCCGTCTACACGTGGGTGCTCAACAGCAGTAACCGCACGACGCAGCACTACCGCGTCACGCACAGCGGTGGCACGACGGAGGTCGTCGTGGATCACCGGATGGTGGGCCGCGGCTGGGTCTGGCTCGGCACCTACTACTTCGACGCCGGTACCGCCGGATACGTGGAGATCAGCAACCAGTCCGCGGACGGCGGCAACGTCATCGCCGACGGGATTCGCTTCGGCAACGGCATCGGCGACGTGGTCGGCGCCGGTCCGGGAACGGTGAGCGGCTATCCGCGCGATGAGGAAGCCCAGCGCTACTGGGCGGAGTCGGAGACGGCGCACAACGCCGTGGGCATGCCCTCCAACATCTACAACTGCTGCACCGATGATGACGACGACAACGTCGGAACCGGTGCCCGCTGGGGCAAGGAGATGAACGAGACTGACGTCAACGCGGACCGCTGGCGGCGCATCTACATCGAGTTCCACAGCAACGCCGGCAGCGGTACCACCAAGGGCACCGTCGCGCTCGTCACCGGAAGCCCGACGACCTACCAGACGGAGTACGCGACGATCCTCGGCGACGAGATCGAGCAGGACATGCAGATCCTCGACGGGAGCGAGTTCGAGTACACCTGGGGCAGCCGGACCAACCCGTACAATGGGGCATTCGGCGCCATCAGCACCAGCAACAACAGCAACGAGTTCGACGCGACCATCCTCGAGGTGGCTTTCCACGACAACGCCGAGGACGCGGCGCTGCTGCTCGATCCCAAGGTCCGCAACGCGGTCGCCCGATCCAGCATCCAGGGCATCGTCAAGTTTCTCCACACGCTGCCCGGCAGCGCTATTGCCCTGAACTTCCTGCCCACCGAGCCGCGGCACGTTCGCGCCGTGCACAACGGCACCGGGGGGGTCGTGATCTCGTGGGACGCGCCGGTGACCGGTGAGGCCTACGGTGGCGCCGCCACGGGGTATCGTGTTTACCGGTCCACCAACGGCTACGGCTTCGACGCCGGCACCGACGTGGGCAACGTGCTCTCCACAACGCTCCTGGACGTGCCCGCGCATACGACGACGTTCTTCCGCGTCGCGGCGTACAACGCCGGCGGCGAGTCGATGCCGTCCGCGACGGTCGCCGTCCGCCGCTCCAGCAGCGGAACCGCCGGCTACCTCATCGTCAACGGCTTCGATCGCGTCGGACGCAGCCAGGATCCCCGGCAGACGCTGCCCGGCGTGGGCACGCAGCGCCGGCCGATCCTGCGCAAGGTGAACTCGTTCGACTACGTCGTCCAGCACGCGGACGCGCTCGCCGACGCCGGTGCGTATTTCGATTCATGCGAGAACGACAACGTCATTCTCAACGACGTCGCGCTCGGCGACTACGGTGCGGTCGTCTGGATGCTGGGCGAGGAATCCACAGCCGATCACACCTTCGACGCCACGGAGCAGTCGCGGGTCACGGCGTACCTGAACGGCGGCGGCAACCTCTTCGTGAGCGGCGCCGAGATCGGCTGGGACCTGGACGCCCAGGGCAACGGCGCGTCGTTCTACAACAACGAGTTGAAGGCGAACTACGCGGGCGACGACGCCAACACGTACAACGTGGCGGTTTCCGCGGGCTCGATCTTCGCCGGCATCGGCGCGTTCAGCTTCGATGACGGCACGCTGTACTACGATACGGAGTATCCCGATCAGCTCGCCCCGTTCGGCGGCAGCACGGTCGCGCTGACCTACGTCGGCGGCTCCGGCGGCAACGCCGCCGTGGTTTACGACGGAGCTTTCAAGGTCGTGAACTTCGGGTTCCCGTTCGAGACGATCACGAACGCGGCGCGGCGCAGCGAACTGATGGACGCCGTCGTCACGTTCTTCGGCGTGCTGCCCCCGACGCCCACGATCGTGGACCTCGTCAACTGCCTGAGCGGACCCGGCGGCGGATACCTGCTGCCCGAGTGCGCTGACGTCGATTTCGACACCGACGTGGATGTCGATCTCGTGGACTTTCAACTGCTCCAGCAGGCGCCGTAAACGTGTGTTCGGCTTGCTGCGAACTTCTCTTGCTGCGGGAATGAAGTGTCATGTTGATTCGCCTGACTATCGGATTGGGATTACTGGTGGCGACGGCGGCGCAGGCCGCGCCCGTCATGCACGCCTCGGATGACGCGGGTACGATCTACCTCGGACCGGTCGTCGACCGGGACTGGGGTCGCCCGGTTGCCGCCGGCGACCTGGACGGAGACGGCTACGACGAGGTTGTCGTGGCGGCGGCGGAGTCGTTCGGCGGCATCATGAGCAGCGTCTACGTGATGCGCGGCGGCCCGGACGCCGCGGACCGCGGCGTGGTCGACCTGACCACCGGCGGCGTGGCCCTGACGATCCTGGGCGCCAACGCCGACGACAATCTCGGCTCGTCGATCACCTCCGGCGACGTGAACAACGACGGTTACGACGACCTGCTCGTCTGCGCCTCGGGTGGCGATTTTGGAGCGCTCACCGACGCCGGCATCGCGTACCTGTTCTACGGCGGCCCGAACTTCTTCGCGACGTCCACGCGCGACCTCGCCGTTGGCGGCACGTGGGACGTGCGCATCATCGGCCCGATTTCCGGCGGCGACATGGGCGGCGCCGGATTCTTCGGCGGATTCGAGACCCACGCCGCCGACATCGGCAACCTCAACGGCGACGACTTCGGCGACATCGCGCTCGGCGTGCACAAGGCCAACGGAGCCGCCTCGACGTCGGGGCGCGTTTACGTCGTGGCCGGCCAGGCCTTCGCCAGCGGCACGACGCTGCAGCTCAGCATCGCGCCCACGTCCCTCTTCCGCGTGCTGGGCCGCGGCGCGGAGGACGAACTGGGCGATAAGCTTTACGTCGGTGACATCACCGGCGACGGACTCGACGAACTGATCATCCCCAACCACTACTACAGCCAGTCCACGTTCTCCACCGAGGGCGCGGTGCTCGTGCTGCGCGGCCGCACGACCTGGGCCGCCACCTACAATCTCGCCACAGCCCCGGCGGATATCACCCTCCTGGGGAATTTCTCGTACGACGAGCTGGGCACCTCCCTGGCCATCGGTGACTTCAACGGCGACCACGTCAACGATTTCGTGGCCTCCGCGCCCGGTGCGGACGTGGGTACGCCCAACACCAACTTCGGCGAAGGCTTCGTGTACGGCTTCCTGGGCGGCGCAGCCTACCAGACCGGAACGCACCTGATCGACTACGCCACCGCCACGCCCGACTTCATCATCAAGGGCGAATCGCTGGAAAACCTCGGCGACGAACTGGCGGCCGGCGACTTCAACGGCGACGGCATCGCTGACGTGGCTGCGGCCCAGCGCTTCGGCGGCGCCCAAAGTGAAGGCACGATCGACATCGTCTACGGGCGTGACTTCACGCCCAACCAGACGTTCTTCGCCGGAATCGACACGGATGCCCGCATCGTCGGCAACGCCCAGGATCGCATCGGCTTCGCCCTCGGTGCTTCCGATGTGAACAGCAACGGCGTCGACGAGGTGCTCTTCGGCACGCCCTTCAACAACGGCCCGTCGTTCAGCGAGCTCTCCGGCACGGCCTATGTCTTCGAGTTGCCCGCAGCCCCCCAGTGCGGCCCCTGCGGCGACCTCGACGGCGACCTCGACGTGGACGCCGACGACTACGCGCTGTTCCGCAGCACGTTCGGGCGGTACGCCGATGACCCGGCGTACATTCCCTGTGCGGACTACGACAACAGCGGCGCCGTAGGTCTGCTCGACTACGGCCAGTGGCTCGCCTGCTACCGGGCTTACCTGCAGGAAACGACCGCAGCGCCCGCACCAACACCCACCGCGGGCCAGCGTCGCCCGTTGGTCACGGAAGCGGCCCCGCCCGCCAAACGCTGACGGCCATCGCCTCATGCTCAATCACCGCCGGTGGGCCGCGAAAGTATGCGGCTCACCGGCGTTGTGCTTTCGCCGCCTCCGCGCCACCGCTAGAATCGGCTGCCATGCGCGCACGAATCACCGCCCTCTACGCCTGTTTTCTGCTCTCCGGTGTTGCTGCCCTGATTTACGAGATCGTCTGGCAGCGGATGTTGACGCTCGTTTTCGGCGTCAGCGCCTGGAGCATCGCCGCGATCCTCACCGCCTATATGGCGGGGCTTGCGCTGGGCGCGTGGATCTTCGGCCGATGGGCCGACCGGATCCGCAACGCCGCCCGCGCCTACGCCCTCGTGGAACTCGCCATCGCGCTCACGAGCCTCGCCGTCTCGTTGTTCGGCATCGACCCGCTCATGCGCGTGTACGTGCACCTCGCGTCCTCGCTGGAGCACGGGTTTTACCTGACGCACCTGATTCGCTTCGCCCTGGCGCTGGCGGTGTTCATCGTGCCCTGCACGCTGATCGGCGCCACGATGCCGTTCATGGGCCGGCTCATCACGCGCTGGTGTGGTTCGCTGGGCATCGGCTTCGGGCGGTTCTACGCGGTCAATACGTGCGGCGCCGTGGTGGGGGCGGGGCTGGCGGGCTTCGCGCTCATCCGCTTCATCGGCATGCACGCGGCGATCTACGTGGGCATGGGCGCGAATCTCCTCGCGGGCGTGATGGCGCTCGTCGCCGCCGGGGCCACCGCACACTGGACGACGCCGGCGCCCGCACCGGCTGAACCCGACGCGGAGGAGCCGCATCCCGCCCACCCGATGCGTCCGCTGCTGATCCTGGCGGCCATCGCCGGTCTGACCGGCCTGGGCTACGAGGTGTCGTGGTCGCGGCTGCTCGCCGTCTACACGCTCAACAGCGTCTACGTCTTCACCATGCTGCTGACGGTATTCCTGGCGGCGCTCGCGATCGGCAGCGGGCTGGCTGCTTACCTGCTGCGGCGGCGGCCTGGGTCCGCCGCGGGCGCGGCGGCCGGCGTTCAGATCGCCCTGGCCATGACCGCCCCGCTTGTGCTCGCGGCCACGCGTTGGGCCAAGGAACTCGGCTACGAATACCTGCGTGATTCGGCGCTGGCGGTCTTCCGCCTGGAGTACGAGGTGGTATTCGTCGTGGTGTTCGTACCCGCGGTGCTGCTGGGCATGACCCTGCCGCTGCTCGCCGCGCTACTGCCGGGCGGCGCCCAGGCGCCCGGGCGCAGCGTCGCGGCGCTGTACGCGTGGAACTCCATGGGCTGCATCGTCGGCGCCGCCGTCACCGGCGTCGTGCTCATTCCGCTCGCGGGTCTGCGCGCCACGCTGATGATCTTCGCGCTGATCAACTTCGCAGCCGGGTGCTACATCGCCACGCGCTGGCCGCGCAGCCCCCACGTTGCTCCGCAGGGTGCGCCCGATCACACCAGCCCCATCCTCGCGGTGGTCAACTTCATCCGGTACCTGCTCAGCCGCCACCTGATACCGACGACCGCGGTCCTGCTGGTGGGTCTCGCCCTGCTGACGCCGGTCGGCGCGCACTTCATTCGTCCGCCGGGAAACCAGGGCGATGCCATCCTCTACTACGCCGAAGGCAACAACTCGATTGTGCACATCTCCGGCTTCGAGATGGACGGCAGGCTGCACCGCACGCTGTACGTGGACAGCCAGTCGGTTGCCGGCGACACGGAGCAGCTCATCACCGACCAGAAGATGCTCGCCCACCTGCCCCTGCTGCTGCATCCCGACCCCCAGCTTGCCCTGACGGTCGGGTTCGGCACGGGCGGCACGAGCTACTCGATGCTGCTGCACGACGTGGTGACCCACTGCGTCGAAATCGAGCGTGACGTACCGGCGGGTGCCCGCTACTTCCTCGCGCAGAATCATGGCGTCGTGGGACTGGAGGCGGGTCTTGACCCCGGCCGGCGTGACTTCCGGCTGATCCTGGACGACGCCCGGAGTTGGCTCGAACTCGCCCCCAAACCGTACGACGTGATCGTCGACGACCTCACCAGCCTGCAATACCGCGGCAATGGAAATCTCTATACGCGCGAGTGCTTCCAGTTGATCAAGGACCGGCTCACGCCCGATGGCATCGGGTGCGCCTGGGTGCCCATCACCGGCATCGACGCCGAACCGCTGCGGATGGTGGTGCGTACGTTCCAGACGGTCTTTCCGCACACGTCGGTGTGGTACTTCAACAACACCGTCAACGATTTCATCGTCCTGGTGGGCACGCCGGACCGTCTGTCCATCGACCTGGACGACTGGGCCCGCCGGATGGCCGATCCGTACCTGGCCCGCGACCTCCAGGAGGTCGGCCTGGACGACCCGTTTCGCCTGGCTGCGTGCCTGCTGCTGGATGAGCACGAGGCCCGCTGCTTCAGTGGGGACGGACGAATTCACACGGATGACCAGCCGCTGCTCGACTACCTTACCCACGCGGGGGTTTACCATGAAAGCCTCGCGGGAAATCTCCGTTTGATGCTTGCATGCCAGCGGCAGCAGGGCGGCGATGTACCCGTCGCGCTGGGGGGTGTCACGCCCATCGACGTCGCTGCGGAGTGGGACTTGTGGCGGCGCGCGACGCAGTACGTCCTGGAAGGGCACGCGCTGCACCGCGAGGGCCAGGACGAGGCCGCCATGAACGCGTACAACCGCGCCTTCGAGATGATCCCCGACGACGCGACCCTGGCCCGCCTGGCCGGCCGCCAGCCTCATTAACCCCTGTTTCTACAGGGTTCCTGCTCGACATCGTCCATTCGCGTCGATAAGATCAAGGGGTGGTTGAACGGGATGCGGGGCGTGTCCCGCACAATCTGGCGCTTTGGGAAAAGCAAAAAGACATCCGGACGGATTGACGCGTGACAGGTACTGACGCTCACGCCCGTCGGGACGATCCGGAATAGGGAAATTTCAAGGTCGGAACTGCGGCACGTTCAAGAGCCCGAAAGCGAGGCGACGGATATGAGGAAACCCAGAAGTGCATTCACGCTCGTGGAGCTGTTGGTTGTTATCTCCATCATCGGGTTGCTCGTCGCGATTCTCCTGCCCTCCCTGCAGCGCGCGCGCGAACAGGCCCGCAGCGTCAAGTGCCTGGCGAACCTCCACTCCCAGATGATCGCGGTCATCTCCTACGCCAGCGATTGGAACGACACGCTGCCGGGACCCGTGCACCCGTGCATCAAGCGCAGCCTCTACGACCTGGGCACAGCGGCGGGAACCTCCAACACCGACCGGCTCAAGTCATTGACCTGGGTCCTGCGCCCGTACTACGGGAACCGCAGCGCCGACCCGGAGCAGCAGAACAAGGCTGCCGATGAAGTGTCGAGTTGCCCCACGGCGGAACGCATCGTCCCCGATGAGGTCTTCTACGACATCGCAGCCACCCAGTCGGGCTGCTGGCGGGAACGCCCCTACAGCTACGTCATCAACTCCTCGGGCCCCACAGGCATCCCGGCAGGTACGGCAGTGACCCCCTCGACCGGCATGTGGGCCCATACCGACCCACCACACTATTTTGGGGCTTGGTATTATTGCGATCCAGATCCCAGTCTGCAGACGCCCAATGGAGTCTCCTGGAAGCCGAAGAAGATCGATCGCATCAAGTTTGCCGCGGCCGAGTGGGCTATCGGTGATGCCTGGTACCGCCGCACCGGCGCGGATGGTGGCATGGGCACCCGCCCCGGCGCCAAGGCAGCCCGGCCCTGGACAGGCACCATCGGCTTCTATAGCGCCAACAGCAGCGCTTCGACCAACGTGAAGCCCCCCACGCCCGATCGCCCGTTCCACGGCATCAAGACCAACGAGGTGAGCACCCACTATCGTCAGAACACCGATATTCTGAAGCCGATTCTGAATTTCAAAGGCAAGACCAACCTCGGCTACTTCGACGGCCACGCGGCCTCCGAATCGGGTGGATGGTTCTACATCGGTGAGAAGGGCGGTACGGTGAATCCCTACTGGAAGTTGGGCGATAACGGCGGGTCACACCGCGCAGGTACGATCTGGAGCCCGTACTAACGGCGCCCGCTGTTTCGAACCGCATGCACCAGCGCCTCGCCGGCCTACCGGCGAGGCACTTTTTTTGCGCAACGCACACGCGGACCGACGAGCCTCTTCAGCAGGCGTCACCCGCTAGCGCGATGCGCCCGCCAACCGCTGCAGTGCCGCGTAGTCGGCGGCATCGACGTCGCCGTCGAGGTCCAGATCGAACGCCGCGGTGCAGACGTCGGCGCAGCTTGCCTCAGCCGGGGTGGGCTGGGCGCCCGGGCCTGACAGGCACCCGATCATGGCAGCCAGGTCCGCGGCATCCACATCGCCGTCCACGTCGAAATCGCCGTCACCGATCGGCTCGCACGCGTCCACCATGCCGTTGCCGTTGCAGTCCCGCTCCGCGACCTGCTCCACGCGCACGTTGTCGTACACGATGAAGTTGTCCGCGGCTGGGTTGGCGATGGAAGCGAAGACGTCCATGTAGCCCAGCATCACGTTGCCGTCGCCGGCGGGGGCCGGCGTCCGGGCCAGCGCCGTGCCGTTGATTCGCCACTCGACCTCACCGCCCTGCCGCCGCACCTCGACTTCGACCCAGTGCTTGCCGGGCACGCCGGGCGTCTCGAACGCCGGCGAAGCAAAGAGCGTCTGGTACAGACCGGCAGTCTGGTTTTGACTGCCCGCCACGTACGCCCCGTCCGCGACGGTCAGCATGGTCGCTCCGGTGTACGCGCGGTAGTCCTCAGCCGCTCCGCCCTCGCCGGTCACGGCGAACCAGGCGCCGTCGCTCGACGGGCTGTTCGCCCAGACGACGCGATCGCCCGCGTGCCCCAGGCCCGCGGTCATGAACTCGGTTGAGCCGCTGCCGCCGCCCGACCCGCCGTTGTAGTTGATCCACATGTCGAACTTGAGGGCCACGTCGCCGGCCAGGGCCAACCCGACGGGGAACGCGCTGACCGCCGCCGCTTCCGCGACCGCGTCGTTGTTGTTCACCGTGAACTTGAGGCCGACCGTGCTGTTCCCCGAGGTGTGCGGAGCCGGCGGGATGCCGCGCGTGCTGTAGTCGTACGCGAAGTCGGCGGTGTAGTCCGCCGAGGATGCCTCCACGCTCCAACGCGTGCCGGAGGTCCCAGCGTCGAAATCGTCCGTCCAGAGGGTCACGCCGTTCGTCGTGGCGTCGGAGCATGCGCCGAGGACGAGCGCGTCGTACATAGCGAGCCCGTAGTTGCGGCCCTGCTCCTCGTAGCGGGAGATGGGCCACCCGGCGACGAAGCCCGACTCCGGCGTGAAGGTGTACTCGGCGTTGAGCCCCTCGGGGCTGTGGGCCCAGTGCCGCGACACGCCGGGCGAATCCGGCGGGGTGCTGCCGAACCACACCAGCATGTTCGGCTCGCGGGTGGCCAGGGCCTGCACGAACGGGGTGTCGGCGTGCTCGGCGTAGATCCAGATCGCGATGTTGTGCGGATCGTTGGTCGAGTGGAAGTCGAAGAAGTAGTCCGCGTTGCTGTTGGTGTCGGCCTTCATCGCCGCGGTCAGCACGGTGAGGTCGGAGTAGCCGGCGGGATGGTCCCAGTCGCGGTTGTGGTCCACGTTGGGATTCTCGGGGTTCGACCGGGCGTGGCCCGCCCAGCGCCCGTCCGGGTTGCAGTTGGGATAGACGTAGAAATCGGCCACGGCGCGGAGGGCCTCGGCGCGCACGTCGTCGCTGAGCAGAAAGTCCACCATGCCGTTGAACGTGTAGCTGCCGGTGGTTTCGTTGGGGTGGTTACCGGTGGTGAGCACGACGACGGTCTTCGGCCCCGGCGCCGACGGATCGCTGATCAGGTACCCGTACATGTTCAGTTGAGGCACGGCGCGTCCCTTGTCGGTCAGCGTGCCGTCGTTCGACAGCCCCAGCACGAAATTCGCGTCTGCCGACGGCGTGGGCGTCACCCACGGGCTCGGGGCCACGTGGTCCATGTGCGCCTCGGTCGCGGCCCAGGGATAGGGGAACGAATAGGCGAGCCAGACGTCGTCCTGCGTGAACGGTCCGACGTTGCTGAAGCGATAATACCCGCCGGTGTTCGCGCCGTTGTCGAAGAAAACCCAGTGCTGCTGATCGTAGCTGTAGACGTACCGGTGGGCGCTGGTCAGCGTGCTGCCCGCGAAGTACGCGTCGGAGATGCGAAACTCCGGGTTCAGGCCGAGTACGTTGCTTGCCTTGCAGTAGATCCAGCGGCTCGAGTGGATGTCCGTACGCGGCCCCAGCGTGATCTCCGTCGGCGTGATCGTAGTGTTGGCCAGGTCGAGCGCCCCGTGGTCGAAGTCCCACTCCAGCGCGACCTGCCCCCGGGCCGCGGGCGCCGCTGCGGCAAGCGCCACGAGCACCGCCAGCCACGGGCAGCTCCGCATCATTCGTGTGGCTGACCTTTTGCCCGTACCCGAAGTTCCTGCCCGCCCGGACGCATGCATGGTGTACCTTCTCCTGGAGTTCGAACCGATGGATCGCGTCCTGCGGACTACCCCGTGTGCCGCGCCTCCTGCGCGCCCCGTCCCATTGTAGCCGGTAGTTGGACGCACATTCAGCCGCGAAATTGCTGAAGGGGAGCCGCGTTGGTCAGGCACGCCGTGCTATCGGCCGTTTGGTTGTGATCCATCGCGCGCTCCGCTATGCTCACGCTCGTCGTGGAATTCCTGGGGGTATGTGCGGAAGAATGACCTACAAACGTGAACTCGACATCGCCATCAAGGCGGTCGCCCGGGCCTGCGGCCTCTGCACGACCGTGCAGCGCACGCTCGTCACGGCTGACACCGTCGCGAAGAAGGACCGCTCGCCGGTCACCGTCGCCGACTTCGGCGTTCAGGCCGTTGTGGCGGCTGACCTCATCGCCGCGTTTCCGGACGTGCCCATGGTCGGCGAGGAGGACGCGAGCCAGTTGCGCGGTGCGGACGGGGCGGCGCTGCGCGGCAAGGTCTGCACGGCGGTCCGCGCCATCGACCCGCGGCTGAGCGAGCAGCACATCCTGGCGGCGATCGACTACGGCACGTACACCGGCGGCGCGTCCGGTCGCCACTGGGCCCTCGACCCGATCGACGGCACGAAGGGATTCCTCCGCGGCGACCAGTACGCCGTCGCGCTCGCCCTGGTCGAGAACGGGCAGGTCGTGCTGGGCGTATTGGGCTGCCCCAACCTCCCGATGCGCGCGGCTGATCCGGAAGGCCCCCGCGGCTGCCTCTTCTTCGCCCAGCGCGGCGGCGGCGCGTTTCAGCGCACCATCGACGCCGCCGAGAGTACGCCTATTCACGTCAGCGCGGTCGATGACCCCGCCCAGGCCACCTTCTGCGAATCGGTCGAGAGCGCCCACACCGCACAGGACGACAGCGCCCGCATCGCCCAGCGCCTCGGCGTCACCGCCCCGCCCTTCCGCATCGACAGCCAGTGCAAGTACGCCGCGATCGCCCGCGGCGACAGCGCCATCTACCTGCGCATGCCCACCCGCGCGGACTACGAGGAGAAGATCTGGGACCACGCCGCCGGCGCCATCATCGTCACCGAGGCCGGCGGCCGGGTGACCGACATCACCGGCGCCCCGCTGGACTTTTCATTGGGAAGAACCCTACGGAACAACCGCGGCGTCGTGGCCACCAACGGCCTGCTGCACGACCGCGTAATCGCAGCGGTTTAGTCTGGAGTCCGGAGTCCGGAGTCCGGAGCCCGGAGGACGACGGCCGGAGCCGATCATCTCAGAGCGGATGAGCGTTTCGGTCAGCGAACTTGCGCGCAAACAGGAGAACTTCGATGAGAGACCACACCAAGCTGAAGGCATTCACACTGGCGGACGCTTTGACGCTACGCGTGTACGAAACAACGCGCTGGTTTCCGGTGGAGGAGCGGTTTTGCCTGGCTGCCCAGATGCGGCGCTCGGCGCTGTCGGTGCCCTGCAACATCGTGGAAGGCTGCGGCCGCCATACCGAGGCCGATTTTCTGTACCATCTGGATATGGCCCACGGTTCGGCGCTCGAACTGGAATACCAGGCATCGCTGGCGCAGCGGCTCCATTACCTTCGGCCCGAGCAGGCTTCACTGGTGGATGGATGTATCGAGGTGTCCAAGGTCGTGAACGGCCTGATCCGTTCTCTGCGTCGCTAGCGGCAACGGCCCGTTCCGACGCGATCCTCCGGACTCCAGACTCCAGACTCCGGACTGCACTAGGCCGGCCGGTAGCGCGCCATGATCGCCTCGGCGGAGTGCATGCCGTCGATTGCCGCGCTGACGATGCCGCCGGCGTAGCCCGCCCCCTCGCCAATTGGGAAAAGACCACGGACGTTCACGGACTGGCGCGTCTTTTCGTCGCGGGGGATCCGCACCGACGCGCTCGCCCGCGACTCGGGCGCGGTGATGATGCTCTCCGGGCCGTCGAAGCCGGGCAGCTTCTCCGCGAGCATGGGCAGGCCGCGCATCAGGGCGTGCGTCACGCGCTCGGGGACGATGTCCGCGATGGCGGCCCATCCGCCCCCCAGCGGATAGCTCGTGGCCAGGACGCCGTCCGACGCCCGGCCCGCGAGAAAGTCGTTGCAGCGCTGCGCCGGAACGGCGTAGGACCCGCCCGTCGCGGCGAATGCGGTGGCCTCGCAGCGCCGCTGCAGCTCCAGGCCGGAGAACGGATCGCCGCCGAGCGTCGCAGGATCGATGGTGATAACCAGTCCGCTGTTGGCGAACGGTCCGCCGCGCGACGCCCGGCTCGCCCCGTTGGTCGCGATCAGGCCCGGCGCCTCGTTGGTCGGGAGGATCGTCCCGCCCGGGCACATGCAGAAGCTGAAGAGGTCGCTGCCGTTGCCCGCCCCCTTCGCCACGAGCGAATAATCCGCGGGCGGCACCTTGGGATGTCCCGCAGCGGTCCCGTACTGCCAGCGATTGACCAGTTCCTGCGGATGCTCGATGCGCACGCCGAGCTGGAACGGCTTGGCGGCGAGCGTCACGCCCGCGGCCCGCAGCCGCTGGTACGTGTCCCGCGCCGAGTGCCCGATGCCCAGCAGCACCGGCCCCACCGGTTCGCGGCGTTCGCCCACCTGCAGCGCCGTGAGCACGCCGTCGCGGATCTCGAAATCATCGACACGCTGCTCGAAGCGTACTTCGCCGCCGAGCTGCTCGATGTGCGTGCGCAGCCGCCAGCAGATCGTCGGCAGCCGGTCGCTGCCGATGTGCGGCTTGGCGTTGATGAGGATGTCGGGGTCCGCGCCGAAGCGCACGAGGATGGCGAGCACGTTCTGCACGGCTGGGCTGCCCACGCGCGTGTACACCTTGCCGTCGCTGTAGGTGCCCGCGCCGCCCTCGCCGTAGAGCAGGTTCGACTCCGGGTCGAAGAACTTGTCGCGATAGAACCGCTGCATGATGTCGCGGTGCCGGTTGCGCACGTCGCGTCCGCGTTCGAGCACGATCGGCTGATAGCCGGCCTCGGCCAGCAGCAGCGCGGCGAACATGCCGGCGGGTCCGAAGCCCACGACCACCGGGCGCTGCGGCAGCGGCTCGGTGCCGCGTTTGAACGTGCGTCGATCCGGCTTGTCGATGCGTTCGACGTTGCGGGCGCGGCGCATGGCGCGGAGCTCAGCCGCCCCCCCGCCGTCGAGCGCGACCTCGACGCTGTAGACGAACTGCGGCCCGTGTCCCTTGCGCGCGTCGAGCGAGCGGCGCGCGATGGCATGGCGCAGGATCGCGGCGGGCGGAACGTTCAGACGCCCCGCCACGCGCTCCAGCAGCACCTCTTCCGGCTCGTCG
Source organism: Phycisphaerales bacterium (assembly GCA_020639115.1). GTDB lineage: Bacteria > Planctomycetota > Phycisphaerae > UBA1845 > UBA1845 > JACKHG01. The sequence goes on along the minus strand of JACKHG010000003.1, from coordinate 145,978 downwards.
AGCGCCAATACGATATTGCGAACAATCAGCGGCATCGGAGCAATCTACCGGAATGCGCCGCACTTACCAACATGGTCGACAGCCCCCGGCGCCACCGGTACAGTGTTGCAACCGCAACGGTCCGGTAACGGTTGGAGTCTGCTTGATATTCTGACAGTCCCAGGAGAAAACGACATGCAGCGCATGCTCAGCGCGGTCCTCCTGATCCTCTTCGTCGCCGCCCCGGCGACTGCTGAAAACCCCGAGGCCCCCCTCGCCATCGTCGGCGCCACCATCCACGAGTCCGGCATGCCCACCGTCACCGACGGCACGATTGTCATCGTGGACGGGCGCATCGCAGCCGCCGGCGCCCACGTGGACATTCCGCCACAGGCGGCCCGGCTCGACGCCACGGGCCTCCACGCCTATCCCGGCTTCGTGGACGCCTACGCCAACCTCGGCATTCCCCAGGAAAAACGCAGCGCCGCCGAACGCGAACTCTTCGAGGACACCAACCCCGACACGTCCCAGGGACCGCTGGTGGAGACCCGGCGCGCCAACCGGCGGGGCATTCTGCCGCAGTGGCGCGCTGACGAGGCCTACGCCCCCGACGAGGAGGACCTCGACGCCTTCCGCCAGGCCGGGTTCACGACGGCGCTCGTCGGGCCCCGCGGCGGGCTGGTCGGCGGCTCGAGCGCCGTCATCGACCTCTCCGACCTGCCCCGGCGCCGCGCGGTGCTGCTCACCGACTTCGCCCAGCACGCCTCGTTCTCGCCGTACGAGCCGGGCGACTATCCGCGTACACCGCTCGGAGCGATCGCCTCGCTCCGCCAGTTCTTCTACGACGTCCAGTGGTACCGGGAGATGGCCCGCCGTCCGCGCAATCTCGCGCCCGACGCCCGAGTTCCGGCGGACCCCGCGCTGCAGGCTGCGGTGGATGCCTCCATTGGCGCCCAGGCGCTCATCTTCGACGCCCAGACCGACGTGGAGATCCTCCGCGCCCTGCGCATGGCCGACGAGTTCAACCTGCGCGTCTGGATCAGCGACGGCCGCGAGGCGTTCCGCGTCGTCGACGAACTGAAGAAGCGCTCGATCCCCGTGATCGCGTCGCTGGACTTCGAGGACGAGCCTGAGGCCGAGGTTCGCAAGACCGCTGATGGCTCCGTGTATTGGGAGCCCAAGCGGCTCCGCGACGAGCGCGAGCGGCTCTGGCTCGAGCAGGTCAACAACGTGCAGACGCTCGTTGCCGCCGGCGTGGACGTGGCCCTTTCGACGCGCGGCGTCGACGACACCCAGGAGTTCCGCAAGAAGCTGCGCATCGCGATCGAGCATGGCCTGCCGGTGGACGCGGCGTTGACCGCGCTCACCGATACGCCGGCCAAGCTGCTGGGCATGCGCAACGCGCTGGGCACGCTGACGCCCGGTGCGCTGGCCAACGTCGTGCTGTTCGACAAGCCGTTCGAGGCGAAGAGAGCGAAGGTCCGCTACGCGTTCGTCGAGGGCCACCGCTTCGCGTACGAGGACAAGCCGCGCGACGACAAGCGGAAGAAGGATGCGGACGACGCCGATGACGACGAGCCGGACAGCGCTGACGCCACGAGCAACGGTCTTCCCCTGGGCGTGGACGACCCCCATCATACCCATGCCCAGGAGGTAGCGGCTGACGACATCGGCACCGCCGGCGAGGCGAACACGAACGGCGCAGCCGCACCTGCCGAGGCCACCGAAGGTGAACCGGTGGAGCCCGACTGGCGCGTCGAGATCGACGCCGATCGCCACCCCGCCCTGCACACCGGCGGGAACGTCTTCATCCGCAACGCGACGATTCTGCCCATCAGCGGGCCGATCCTGAAGGACGCCTCCATCCTCGTACGCAACGGACGCATCGAGGCGCTCGGTGCGGACCTGACGCCGCCCGACGGCATCGCGATCATCGAGGGTGCGGGCCTCTTCGTGATGCCCGGCATCATCGACTGTCACTCGCACATGGCCATCGACGCGGTCAACGAGGGCGTGCTGAGCGTCAGCGCCGAGGTCCGCGTGGGCGACGTGATCAACCCGCGCCAGTTGCAGATCTACCGCGCCCTCGCCGGCGGCGTCACCACCATCCACACGATGCACGGCTCGGCCAACACGATCGGCGGCGAGTGCGTCGTGCTCAAGCTGCGCTTCGACACGTCGCCCGACGCCATGCGTTTCAAGGGGGCGCCGCGGTCGCTCAAGTTCGCGCTGGGGGAAAACGTCACGCACATGAACAACTCGCCCCGCGGGAACCGCTTCCCCCACACGCGCATGGGCGTTGAAAGCGTCATGCGCCAGGCCCTCACCGCCGCCCAGGAATACCGCGCCCGCGAGCGCAGCCACACCGAGGACGAACCGCCGCTCCGTCGCGACCTGCGGCTCGAGACGCTCGCCGACGTGTTGTCCGGCGACGTCTGGGTGCACTGCCACGGCTACCGCGCCGACGAGTACCTCCGCCTGATCGACGTCGCCGAGTCGTTCGGCTTCCGCATCGGCGTGATGCAGCACTGCCTCGAGGGCTACCGCATCATGCCCGAGATCGCCCGGCACGGCTGCGGGGTCTCCACGTTCGCCAACGACTGGGCCTACAAGCTGGAGGCCTATTCTGGAATTCCCTACAACGCGGCGATGCTCAGCGACTACGGCATCTGCACCTCGGTCAACTCCGACTCGCCGGTGACGATCCGGTACATGAACATGGAGGCGGCGATGGCCATCCGCTGGGGCGGGCTCGGTTCCAACGAGGCCCTGGCGCTGATCACCCGCAACCCGGCTGAGCAGCTCGGCATCGCCGACCGCGTCGGCACGCTCGCCGTCGGCAAGGACGGCGACCTCGCGATCTTCAATGGCCACCCGCTCGACGCCTTCAGCCGCTGCGTGTACACGCTGATCGACGGCGAGGTCTACTTCGCCCAGCCCGATCCCGAGCGGACGACGCCGCTCGCACCGGTGCAGCGCGCCCCGCAGCACCTGCCGCCCGTCGAGACCAACTCCAACGGCGTCTACCTGCTCACCAACGCGACGGTTCACCCCATCGCGGGAGAGCCCATCGAGCACGCGGCTGTCCTGATCAGGAACGGCCGCATCGCCCGCGTCGGCACCGACGTCACCACGACCGGAGTGGCCACGCTCGACCTCGCCGGCGCCCACGTCTGGCCCGGCATGATCGACGCCGGCAGCGAGCTGGGCCTTTCCGAGATCCTGGAAATCCCTGCGGCGGAGGACGAGACGGAAATCGCCGACATTCAGCCCGAACTGCGGGCGATGTCCGCGATCCACCCGGACAGCGCCCACATCCCCATCGCCCGCTCCGCCGGCATCACCACGGTGCTCTCGCAACCGACGGGCGGGATGATCAGCGGCACGAGCGCCCTGCTCGATCTCGCCGGGTGGACCACGCCGCAGATGCTGCGCAGCGCCGACTTCGCCATGCGCATGAGCATCCCCAGTCTGCCGCTGCACCTCACCGGCAAGCGCGCCAAGGAGCGGCGCAAGCAGTACGACGCACAGATGAAGGAACTCGATGATTTCATGCGCCGCGCGGAGAACGACCTGCACTGGCGCAACGCGGACACCGCGTCCCCGCCGCCGCGCGACCTGCGGCTCGAGGCCATGGCGCCCTACCTCGCCGGCGAAAAACCGGTCCTGCTGGCCGCCAACGGCCATAAGGAAATTCTCGACGCGCTCGACTTCGCCGAGAAACACAAGCTCACCCCGATCATCTACGGCGGGCGCGAGGCGTGGAAGTGCGCCGACCTGCTCGCGAAGAAAAACGTGCCGGTCATCCTCGCCTCGCCGTGGAGCTATCCCCGCGGCCAGTTCGAACCCTTTGATTCGGTCTTCGCCTGCGCCGCCGAACTCGACCGCGCGGGGGTGCGCTTCTGCTTCGGCACCGGGTCAGCCGCCACCGCGTTCGACCTGCCCTACGAGGCCGGCAGCGCCGTCGCCTATGGCCTCTCCCCCGACAGGGCCATGTACGCCCTCACGCTCGGCGCCGCGGAGATCCTCGGCGTCGCCGACGACCTCGGCTCCATCGAACCGGGCAAGGTGGCCAACCTGATCGTGACCAGCGATATCCCCATCCAGGCGATCTCGGGCGTCACCCACGTGTTCATCCGCGGCGAGCCGATCGACCTGAGCAACATGCACACCCGCAACCGCGACCGCTTCGCGGGCCGGCCCCGGCCCGACCTGCCGCCGCAGCGCCCGCTCGTCGGCCCGCCGGCGCTCACGCGCCACCCCGAGGAGACCCCATGAGTTATCCCATCCGCAGCGTCTGCGTGTTCTGCGGCTCCAGCGAATACGTCGCCGACAAGTACCACCAGGCGGCCCGCGACATCGCCCGGGCGATCGCGCAGGCTGGCTGGACCACCGTGTACGGCGGGGGCGGCGTCGGCCTGATGGGCACACTCGCGCGCACGGCCCTGGAGGCCGGCGGCACGATCGTCGGCGTGCGTCCGCGTTTTATCACCGACCTCGAGGGCGATCAGCTCGGACTCACCGAACTCATCGCCACGACCACGATGCACGAGCGCATCGCGCTGCTCTTCGAACGCAGCGACGCCTTCATCGCCCTGCCCGGGTCCTGCGGCACGCTCGACGAGGTCATCCAGGCCATTACCTGGAAACGCCTCGCGCTGCACAACAAGCCCGTCGCCATCCTCGACCTCGACGGCTTCTACCGCCCGCTCGCCGCGCTCTTCGAGCACATGATCACCGAGGGGTTCATCGTGCCGCTCTACCGCAACGTCAGCCGCTTCTGCCCCGACGTGCCCGCGGTCATGGATTACCTGAATACCTACGAGCCGCCCGAACCACTGTTCTGACCACCCGGCCAACCTCCCCGGTGGCCAATGGCCAACCACGCCCCGGCGCGATACGCTCTGCGTGCGGCCCCCACGCGCCGAAAGGATCGACTTCATGAGCTGGAGCTGGCTGTGGACAGCCCTGTCGCTGCTGAACTACGCCCTGGCGCTGGTGGCAGCCGTGTCGATCCTCCGCCGGCCGCGCGAGCCGCGGGCCATGTTCGCGTGGATCCTCGCGCTGCTCCTGCTGCCCTTCGTCGGACTCCTCGCCTACCTGCTCGCCGGCGACCCTCGCTTCAAACGCACGCGCCGCAAACGCCACCGGCGGCAGAAGCGCATCAGCCGCAGCCTCCGCCGCCAGATCGAGGCCATGCGCAAACGCTTCGGCGAGGATGCGACCGAGGAGGAACGGGCCCTCGCGGAAATCGCCGAGGTCGCCGTTCGCACCAGCGACTACATGCTCACCACCGGCAACCAGGTCGACATCTACTTCGAGGATGACGACAACTTCAACGCGATCATGGAGGCGGTGCGCGGGGCGAAAGCGCACATCCATCTCGAGTACTACATCTACCAGCCCGACGAGACCGGCCGGCAACTGCGCGACGCGCTGATCGCCAAGGCCAAGGAGGGCGTCGAGGTGCGCCTGCTCGTCGATTTCGTCGGCACGTTCAACTGGACGCGCAGCTTTCGACGCACGTTCACCGACCACGGCATCCAGGTCGCGTCGTTCCTGCCGGCGGTTCCGTGGGGCGGACGCTGGCGCGTGAATTTCCGCAATCACCGCAAGATTGTCGTCGTCGACGGGCACGTCGGCTTCACCGGCGGCCAGAACATCGGCGACGAGTACCGCGGCCGGCGCGAGAAGTTCGGGCCGTTCCGCGACACGCACATGCGCATCGAGGGGCCGGCGGTCCAGCAGCTCCAGGAGATTTTCGTCGAGGACTGGAACTTCACGCGCCACGAGGACCTCTCCGGAGATGAATATTTTCCAAACGCCCGGGCCGCGGGCGAGCAGACCGTGCAGGTCATCCCCTCGGGTCCCGATCGCAACCCGCGGATCATGCACCACGTGCTCCTCGCCGCGGTGGCCAGCGCCCGCGAGTCGATCGCCATCATCACGCCATACTTCGTGCCCGACTCGGTCATCGTCGTCGCCCTGCAGTCCGCGGCGTACCGGGGCGTGCGCGTGCAGCTGCTCGTGCCCGCAACGACCGACCATCGCATCGTGCTCTGGGCCGGGCGCAGCTACTACCAGGAGCTGACCGAGTCCGGCGTGGAGATTTACGAGTACGATCACGCCCTGCTGCATTCGAAGGTGATGATGGTGGACAACAACTGGGGGATGGTGGGTTCGGCCAACATGGACCAGCGCAGCTTCCGCATCAACTTCGAGGTGACCGCGCTGCTCTACGACCACGCGCTGGCCTGCCACCTGCGCGAGGACTTCGAGGCGCTGCTGAAGAAGGCCCGCCGCGTCCGCCCCGAGAGCCCCGACCACTGGACCTTCGGCGAATCCGTCAAGCTGGGCCTCGCCCGGTTGCTTTCCCCGCTGCTCTGATCAACCCAGGTAACGTGGCCCAATCCGAACCCCCCACGCAAGTGGGGGGCCGGAACGCGCAACCGAAGTGCAATTGGCGTGTTCGGCAGATCCCAGCGCCCTTGTCGGCGCAAACATCACCTCGCTCGGCAACCACCGGCCCCGGCATGGCTGCCGGGGTTCTGATTGCGGCCCGCGCGCCGATCTAGTCGTGCGGTCCGGCGTCAGGCGGCTCCGCGGCGCAACCGCGTTCGGTAAGCCAGACGCTGACCGCCCGGCGGCTCCGCTCGGTCAGCACCCGGTCGCCGCCCCACGGTCCGTGCCGCCACTTCAGCCGGTTGCCGTGGGCCAGGCCCACGACAGCGAGCGCGCGGTCACCTTGATAAAACCGGAATTCGATGTCGCCGAGGCACTTGCACGGGGGAACCGCCCGCCAGCCCTGCAGTTCGATGCGCTGCACGAGCTGCGCTATACCCGCGTTGCCGCGCATGACCAGAACCGGCGGGGCGTTCGCCGGATACGTCGGCGCCACCTCGAGCCGGTCCGCGGCGCCCACGGCCTGCTCCAGCTTCCCCTTGCCATCGAGAAAATGGTTCGCCACAACCGCGGCGACGCCGACGACCAGTGCAGCCGCAAGAACACAGATGCGGCGGCGCCTGCCCTTTCGTGAATCGGCTGCCAGGTTGGGCTCGCTGTCCACCGACATGGGAGAGACCGCCCGCAGGCGTTCAGAACTCGTTGCGCGGCTGCTTGGTCCTGATGTATTCCTGCCGCTTTGCCGCGTATTCCTCCGGGGTGATGCCCTCGCGCAGGAACGTCTCCGGATTCTCGGCGATCTTCTTCAGAAAGGGAATGCACCAACCGCAGCCGGTGCCCGCGCCGAGACACTCGGTCATCTGGCTCGGCCGCTGCGGGCAGGTGCGCTTCGCGAAGTTGATCAGCTTCCGCGCCGAAACGTGGTAGCAATAGCAGATATCGTCATCGAGATTCATCAAACATCCTGACGGCCCGTACTGCGGCGGTCATGGGTTCAGGTAGCTGCATGCTGCAATTCCCGGCGTGCGAGCGAAACAGCCGGCCCCCGGAATGACCGCACGACGTGCGTCAGCCGCCCGTGACCGCCGAACGCACCCGCAGGCACTTGCCCACGAACCCCTCGAACTGCTCCAGCGGCAACTGCGTCGCGGCGTCGCTCTTCGCCTCCGCCGGATTGTCGTGCACCTCGAGAAAAACCGCATCGGCGCCCGCGGCGACCGCGGCGGGCCCCAGCACCTGCACGTACTCGCGCACGCCCCCGGTGCTCGTCCCCTCCGCGCCCGGCAACTGGCAACTGTGCGTCGCGTCAAACACCACCGGCGCGAACGCGCGCATCCGCCGCAACGCGGTCATGTCGTTCACCAGGCGGTGATAGCCGAAGAACGTCCCCCGCTCGGTGAGCAGTACGTTGCGATTGCCCATGCTCACCACCTTCTTGCACGCGTTGCTCATCTCCTCCGGGGCCATGAACTGGCCCTTCTTGATGTTCACGCACCGGTTCGTCACCGCCGCCGCCACGAGCAGGTCCGTCTGGCGGCAGAGGAAGGCCGGAATCTGCAGGCAGTCCACCACCGCCCCGATCGCCGCGGCCTGCTCCGGCAGGTGAATGTCCGTCGTGACGGGAATCCCCATCTCCCGGCCGATCTCCGAGTAGATCGCGCACGCCTTGTCCACCGGCACGCCGCGGTAGCTGTCCGCGCTGCTGCGGTTCGCCTTGTCGAAGCTGGCCTTGAAGATCAGCGGCACGGAGAGCTTGCGGCAGATCCGCGAGAGCGCGTCGGCCATCCGCAGGGTATGGTCGCGCGACTCGATCACGCACGGCCCGGCGATGAACGCCAGCGGATGCCCGTCTCCGATCCCGATCTCCCCGATCTTGGCGATCTGAAACGCCACGCGACAACCCTCACAATCCGCCAAGTGGCAAAGGCCACACCGGCAACACCCGGCATGCGCGACCGCCTCAACCCATCGTGCGCGGACGGTAAAGCGCCGCCCGGTCCGCGTCAAACCCGGGTCATCCCGCCGCGAACTGCAAACTCAGGCCCCACAACTGCTTAGGCCCATTCCTGCCGCCGCCACCGCAAACCCTAACATTTGCCTACCATTGTGCCGGCCGGCCTGCTATACTCGCCTGCGCGGTCTTATCGATGGATGTCGCCGGATGATCAAGCAGGACCCATGCGCCCCAGCGGGCAAGGCGGATGCACCGCGCGCCGCCCGCCGCGTCGTAGCCCACGTCGACCTCGACGCGTTCTTCACGTCCGTGGAGCAGCTCCTCAACCCTGCGCTCGCCGGTCAGCCGGTGGTTGTCGGCGGGGCTGCGAACCAACGCGGCGTCGTCGCCTCCGCGTCATACGAGGCCCGCGCCCGCGGCGTGTACGTCCCCATGCCGCTCGTACGGGCGTATCGCGTCTGCCCCGAGGCCCACTTCCTGCCCGGCCGCCACAGCCTCTACAGCGACTTCAGCCGGCGCGTGTTCGAGGTCATCAACCGCTTCAGCCCCACCGTCGAACGGGCCAGCATCGACGAAGGCTACCTCGATTGGACCGCCGAACAGTGCGGTACACACCAGCCCGTCACCGCCCGGCATGGCGCGGCTCTGCCCGTCCACTGGCCGCTCGCACTCGCGGAGTCGCTCCGGCTGGCGGTCCTCGCCGAAACCGGCCTGAGCGTGTCGGTCGGCATCGGGGCCAACCGCCTCGTGGCCAAGATCGCCAGCAAGCACTGCAAACCCCGCGGCATCTGCCACGTCGCCACCGGCGCCGAGCGGGCATTCCTTCGGCCGCTGCCGCTGGCCGTCGTGCCCGGCATCGGCAAACGCGCCACCGAAGTCCTCGCCGCCAACAGCCTGGTCCGCTTCGCCGATGCCCAGGATACCGACGACGCTACGCTAGCCCGATGCCTCGGTGACGAATGGGCCCGCCGTCTGCGCCGCATCGCCAACGGCGAGGGTCGCGTGGAACTTTCGCCCCACGAGGCGCCGAAGGGGATCTCCAACGAATCGACGTTCCGCCAGGATTGCCGCGACCTGGACACGGTGCGCCGCACGCTCTACCGGCTGGTGGAGAAGGCTGCGTGGCGCCTTCGCCGCGCCGGCCTCGTCACCGGCTCGGTTGCGGTCAAGCTCCGCACGGCTGATTTCCGCACGCGGACACACACGCGCACGCTCGGCTACCACAGCGACTGCCACGCCGAGCTCTACCGGGTCGCCGCGCAGCTTTTCGAGGATTTCGCCCCGCGGCACCAAGCGATTCGGCTGATCGGCGTCCAGCTCGCCAACCTCGCGCCAGCCACGGGCTGCCAACTGCTGCTCTTCGACAGCGATCGCCGCGCGGTCAACCAGCAGGTGGATCGCCTGCTCGACAGAGTACGCGCTCAGCACGGCTTCAGCGGCATCGCAACCGCCGCCGGCCTGCACGCCGCGCGGCGCCCCGTCCGGGGTGGCTGATTCGGAGCGATCGCCGTTATCCTCGCTGTCGCAGGCAATGCAGCTTTGATCGCCACGTCCGATAAATTGGGCAGCCTGGGTCATTCTGGAGGCATATCGGAACGGCCATCGCGAAGTTGGCGCTCAGCGGACACGTCCGGATAGACGATAATCGAAATGCCGGGGTCTTGTGCCGGCATTGGGCTGCGGAGTTCGGGGCGACGCCGTCGACCGGCGGGACCCTCCGCAGTATCATGGATTCGGATGAACGCGGGTGACGGGTTGGGCGTACCAGCCAAGACCAGATTTCTGGTTGTTCCTGGCCTCCAACTTGATCCGCCGAGACTCAATCAAGGGAGCGGAGTGATGAAGCACCGGACGAACTGCCCTGGGCCCCAGACTCTGCGTCGGGCTGTGCTTGGTTTGACCCTGCTGACCTTGCCCGCGGTCGCCCAGGCGGGCACCTTCGAGAAGGTCCTCTTCGGCCTCAGCGAAGCCGGCTTCAACTTCGTGGCTGAGCCCAACTATATCAGCGGCGGCAACGACCTCATCGTCTCGCAGACCTTCAGCGGCCAGACGCTCGACTTCGGCGCGACGGAACTGACGCTCGCCGGGTCACCGACGTTCACGTTCACGACCGGTGGCCGCGGGCTCGATCTGCTCGAGGTCTCGCTCAATACCGGCGGCAGCCCGTTCAACTACACGCTGTCCACCGACACCGGCAACCAGATTTCCACCATCACCGGCAGCTTCCTGCTCGATGCGAGCGCGAAGGTCAACGAGTTCGGCTACTACGATCTGGTCTTCGACGTGTCCAGCCGGCAGTCGATCAACAACGAGGGCCGTTTCAGCAACGACTCGACCACGCAGGACTTTGACATCGGCCCGATCAACGTGCGCGGCAACCTCTACGCCGACCTGCTCGCGGCGGTTACCGATCCGATCTTCAAGGCGCTGGGTACCGACAACGTCTTTGCGCAGTTCAGCAGTTCCGGGCAGTTCGCCTCGCAGCTCGATGCGAAGGTCGCCGCCCTCTCGGCCAAGGTAAAACGAGGCGAGGCGCTGACCGACGAGGAACTGGCTGAGCTCGGCTCGACGGTCTCTCTGGCCGGCGCGTTCGGCTTCGAGCCGCCCGACCTGTCGTTCCTGGGCGACGCGCAGCTAACCCACGACCTGCTCAACAGCGGCGATGTCACCCTGAGCCAGCCGCGGGCCGTCCCCGAGCCCGCAACCGGCCTGCTCCTGGCGGCAGCCGTCCCGTACGTGCTCCGCCGCCGACGCCGCTAGCGCAACCGCGATCAGCCTCTGAACAACGAAGAAGAACGATAGTCGCTGAGCAGTTGAGCGGCGTGGCTGACTACTTGCGTTCCTGCGTGACGATGTCGGCGATGTGCTGCGCGACCTGTTCCACCGGGATTTTCTCGACGTCGCCGCCGCTGCGCCGCTTGAACTCGACGATCCCCTCGCCCAGCCCGCGCTTGCCGATCGTGATCCGCAGCGGGATGCCGATCAGGTCGGCGTCCTTGAACTTGAAGCCCGGCCGCGCGTCGCGATCGTCGAGCAGCACGTCGATGCCCTGGGCCTCGAGCGCATCGTGGATCTGCTCCGCCGCCGACATCACCTCCGCCTCGCGCACGTCGAGCGCCACGATCGCGACGGTGTACGGCGCGATGTTCAGCGGCCAGATGATGCCGTTCTCGTCGTGCCCGGCCTCGATCGCCGCGGCCATGATGCGGTTCAGCCCGATGCCGTAGCACCCCATGATGATCGGGTGATTCTTGCCGTTCTCGTCGAGGAAGTTGGCCTTCATCGCGGCGGAGTACTTCGTCCCCAGCTTGAAGACGTGACCCACCTCGATGCACTTCTCGAAATCGAGCGGCGAGCCGTTCGGCGCCTTGTCCCCCTCAACCGCGAAGCGGATCGTCGCCGTCTCCGCGATCTCGAAGTCGCGTCCGATGTTGACGCCGGTCAGGTGGTAGTCGGTCTTGTTCGCGCCGGTCACGGCGTTCTGCATGACCGTCACCGCCTGGTCCGCGACGATGCGCACGCCCTTCAGCCCCACCGGCCCGGCAAACCCCACGGCTGCTCCCGTGACCTTCTCGATCGTCGCCGGCGCGGCCAGCGCCAGCGCGTTGGCCCCGACGTGCCGCCGCAGGCGCGATTCGTTGATCTCGTGGTCGCCGCGCACCAGCGCCACCACCACCGTGCCGTCCGCGTCGTAGATCAGCGTCTTGATCATGTCCGCCGGCCGGCACTTGAGAAAAGCAGATACCTGCTCGATCGTCGAGAGGTGCGGGGTGTGCACCTCCTTCAACTCCGCCGGCGCCGCCTCCGCCGCCTTCTCCACCGACGCGAAGTCCGCCCGTTCGACGTTGGCGGCGTAGCTGCCGTCCTGCGAACGCACCAGCCAATCCTCGCCCGCGTCCGTCACGACCATGAACTCGTGCGACGCGTCGCCGCCGATCGGACCCGACTCCGCCTCCACCGCGATGTAGGGCAACCCGCAGCGCTCGTAGATCCGGCAGTACGCGGCGTACATCTCCTCGTAGCTGGCGTCGAGCGACGCCTTGTCGGGATTGAACGAGTACGCGTCCTTCATCAGGAACTCGCGCGTGCGCAGCACGCCGCTCTTCGGCCGCTCCTCGTCGCGGAATTTCGTCTGGATTTGGTACAGCGTGATCGGCAACTGCTTGTAGCTGCTCACGTACGCACGCACGATGTCCGTCACCACTTCCTCGTGCGTCGGGCCGAGCACCGTGTTCCGGCGGAACGGCTTGTCCGCGAGGCGCACCAGCGTCGGCCCCATCGCCTCATCGCGGTTCGTCTCCTGCCAGAGCTCGAGGGGCTGCATCGCCGGCATGTGCAGCTCGACCGCCCCGGCGCGGTTCATCTCCTCGCGCACGATCTGCTCGATTTTGCGGAGCGTCCGATGCCCGAGCGGGAGGTAGGCATAAGCCCCAGCCGCCACCTGGCGCATCAACCCCGCGCGCAGCATCAACCGGTGCGACGGCACCACCGCGTCCGCAGGCGTTTCTTTCAAGGTCGGGATGAGGAATCGTGTCCATTTCATAGGGCGTGTGAATAGCGGTTAAAGGGGCTCTTTGCAACCGCACCCGCTCGAAACCGAGGCCCGATAATCGCGTGCGCCGGCTGGGACCGGCTGGACACATCCTGGCGATTTGCCCGCTATTGACCGGTCACCTGCGTGCGCCATACTTGATCGGCGTAGGTCATCGAACCGGTTGGCGGCGTCGGGCGCGACCGGTGCATGAGGCGGATGGCCCACCGCCGCTGGGGGCGGACCAACCTGCTTGCCGATCTATCCTTGATGGCCCCCAGGGCGACCAGTCGAACAACGGGAGATGCCGCGATGAAAAAACTGATGCTGCTGTCGGCTGTGCTCATGAGCTCGGCTTGGGCTGGCTGTGGTTTCAACCTCGGGGACTGGCTCGGATGGAATGTTAACGATCCCGAGCCGCAAATTGCCCATCTGCAGCCGTTTGCGTCCGAAGGGGAGTTGAAGGCGTACCTCGTCGGCCAGGACGAAATGCCGGCCCGCCCCGGGGGCAGTGCCGTCGACTTTGACACCGTGGGTAACGCGGTCGGCGGCGAAGGCGCCAGTCCCACGGCACCGCCGCCCTCCCCGATGAACGCATCGGGCGATGCGAACGACGGACGGGCCTATTCCGGCACAACCGAACAGGAAGATGGTGTCCAGGAATCGGACGTCATGAAGTCGGACGGCGCGTACTTCTACGTCCTCAGCCGCGACATGCTGCGCATTGTTCAGGCGATGCCGGCAGACACCATGCACGAGACCGGGTCGGTCGAACTCGACGGCTACGGCCTCGATCTGTACCTCGTCGGCGACAAGGTCGTCGCGCTCACCAGCCCGGAGCAACCCTATTACATCGCGACCGGCTTCGAGCCGGACGTGGCGGTCGACGCCGCATTCGCCCCGTACCGCCCGCAGACGCTGATCACGGTGATCGACGTCGCCGACCACAGCGCCCCGCGCATCGTGTCCACCACGCGCATCGACGGCTCGGTGAACACGAGCCGCATGATCGGCAGCCGGCTGTACCTGGTGATCGTGAATTACCCGAACTACTTCGTTCAGCCGCTACTCGACGGCGTGCAGACCCGCGCGTTCAGCGACGTCGCGCTCAACGACATCCTCCCGGACATCGCGATCGAGGTGAACGGCGTCGAGGCGTACCGCGGCAACATCAACGCGTTCAACGAGCACTACCGTCCCGACGCCGCGGACGGCCTGGGCCTCACCTCGCTGGTGACGTTCGACATCGACGCGCCGCAGGATTACGACGCGCAGACGATCGTGGCCTACCCAGCCAACGTTTACGCCTCGCTCGACGCCTTGTATCTCACCGATACCGCGTACGACTTCAGCGGCGATCGCCGCGAGACGACCGACATTTACAAGTTCGACTTCACTTCGAACGGCATCGCCCAGGCAGCCGCCGGCACCATCCCCGGCCGCGTGCTCAACCAGTACTCGATGAGTGAGTACCAGGGCTTTCTCCGCGTGGCCTGCACGAAGGGCCCGGTCTGGAACAACTTTGGCCAGCAGACGGAGCCAGCCACGAACAACGTGTACGTGCTCGAGCAGGTCAACGATGAACTGCAACTCGCGGGCCGCATCGACGACCTCGCGCCCGGCGAAACCATCCAGTCGGCCCGCTTCCTCGGCGACAAGGGCTACCTGGTCACGTTCCTCCGGATTGACCCGCTCTTTACGCTCGACCTGTCCGACCCGCGCAACCCGCGGGCGGTCGGTGAGCTCAAGGTCCCCGGATTCAGCACGTTCATCGTGCCGATGGACGAGACGCACCTGCTGACCGTGGGGCAGGACACCGATGCCGACTTCGGGTTCGCCAACGGGGTGCGTCTCTCGGTATTCGACGTTTCCGATTTCGCCAACCCGGTGCTGGCCCACCACACCGTGATCGGCCTGGACGGCAGCGCCTATTCCGATGCCTTGTGGAATCCCAAGGCGTTCACGTACTTCCCCGAGGGCGACATGGTGGCGCTGCCGATCAACTACTACGCCCTCCGTGATTTCGGCGGTGGGGTGGCTGATGATTCCGCCGGCGGCGTCGCGACCGGCAGCAGCGGCAGTTCCGGCGGCGCGAGCGACGGCGTTGCCACGAACGTCGTTGACACGCCCACCACGCCGCCGTCAACCGTCGTCGATCCCAAGCCTGCGGACGTCGATCCGACGGCTCCTGACGAGATCACGGTCGAACTTCCTGCGCCCGGGCCGGCGGACTCCTTCAGCGGACTCTACGTCTACCACGTGACCGCCGAGGACGGCTTCACGCTGCTCGGCCGCATTGCCGCGGTCACCAGCGATCAGAATTTCTATTATTACTATCCGCAGTTCATCCGCGGCGCGTTCATCGACAACAACGTCTACTGCGTCACGTCGGAAAACGTGCAGGCCGCCGACGTCGCGGCGGTCGACACGGTGGTCGCGACCGTCGAGTTTCCCGCGCCGGACGTGGACACAAGCGGTTTCCCCCGCCCGGTGCCCGCGCCGATGCCGGTGGATAGCGTCGCGATGTCAGCCGCCGAGTAAGCCGCCTGACAAAACGTCAATCGAATCTGTCCGCCCCGCGTCGCACGCCGATGCGGGGCGTTTTTCTGCGCGCACGGTGAAACGGGCTAGCATGCCCGCGGCGGGTACCCCTCGCGGACAGAATCACGTCAGCCCACTACCATACTGGCACAATGGCGACGGACGAGGACGACAGCACCCATCACGCGAGGACATCAGCCGTGGATAGCCAGCAAAAACACTGCTGCGGACATCAGCCAACCGACGCGCCGGCGGAGCAGAAAGCCATCGACCCGGTCTGCGGCATGACCGTCAACCCGCTAACCGCAGCCGCCACCCACACCCACGCGGGCGAAACCTACTACTTCTGCAACCCCCGCTGCGCCGAGCGCTTCCGGCAGGATCCCGACAGGTACCTCTCGCCCGCAGAAAACGAGAAGCCCGACGAGCCAGCCCCCCCGGGCTCGCGCTACACCTGCGCGTGCCACCCGGAGATCGACGAACCCCGACCGGGCGACTGCCCCAAGTGTGGCATGGCGCTCGAACCCAAGTCGCCGGGCCTCGGCACGACGAAGAAAACCGAATACACCTGCCCGATGCACCCGGAGGTGGTTCGCGACCAGCCCGGCGACTGCCCGATCTGCGGCATGGCGCTCGAACCGCGCGACGTGGCGGTGGACGCCGACGAGGACGGCGGCGAACTCAAGATGATGACGCGTCGCTTCTGGGTCTGCGCCGCCCTGGCTGGGCCCCTCGTGATCCTCGCCATGGCCCGCATGTTCGTCGCGTCGGGTCATTTCCTCGGCCTGTCGCACGCCGCGTGGGCCTGGATCGAACTCGTTCTCGCCACGCCGGTCGTCGTCTGGGGCGCCGCCCCGTTCTTCGTCCGCGGCTACAAGTCGATCAAGACCGGAAACCTGAACATGTTCACGCTGATTTCGATCGGCGTGAGCGCCGCCTACGGCTTCAGCCTCGTCGCCACGATCGTGCCCTGGATTTTCCCCGACTCGTTCCGCAACGCCCACGGCGAGATCGGCGTCTACTTCGAGGCGGCAGCCACGATCGTCACGCTCGTGCTGCTCGGGCAGATGCTGGAACTCCGCGCCCGCCGCCGTACGGGCGGCGCCATCCGCGCCCTGCTCGATCTGTCCGCAAAGACGGCCCGCCGCATCGACGACAGCGGCGCCGAGCACGAAGTGGCCCTCGACGAAGTGCAGATCGGCGACCGCCTGCGCGTCCGCCCCGGCGAGAAAATCCCCGTCGACGGCGTGATCGTCGAGGGGCGCAGCACGGTGGATGAATCGATGATCACCGGCGAACCCATGCCGGTGCAGAAGGCGCCCGAGGACACCGTCACCGGCGCCACCGTCAACCAGTCCGGCGGCTTCGTCATGCGCGCCGAACGCGTCGGCGCCGACACGCTGCTGGCGCGGATCGTGCAAATGGTCGCGCAGGCCCAGCGCAGCCGCGCCCCCATCCAGCGCGTCGCGGACGTGGCGGCTGGCTACTTCGTGCCCGCGGTCCTGGCGAGTGCGGTGATCACGTTCCTCATCTGGGCGATCTGGGGCCCACAGCCCGCGCTGGCCTATGCCATCGTGAACGCCGTCGCGGTGCTGATCATCGCCTGCCCGTGCGCACTGGGGCTCGCCACGCCGATGTCGATCATGGTCGGCGTCGGTCGCGGAGCCCAGCAGGGGGTGTTGATCCGGAACGCCGAGGCGCTCGAGGCGATGGAGAAGATCGACACGATCGTCGTGGACAAGACGGGCACCCTCACCGAGGGCAAGCCGCAGCTCGTCGCCATCGAGACAGCGGGCGATATTGAGGAAAATCAACTGATCGGCCTGGCTGCATCCCTGGAACGCGGGAGCGAGCACCCTCTGGCAGCCGCCATCGTGCGCGCCGCGGACGAACGCGCGTTGAAATCGCCCGAAGCCGCGGAGTTCGAATCGGTCACCGGAAAAGGAGTGCAGGGCAAGGTTGATGGCCATAGCGTCGCCCTCGGCAACCGCGCCCTGATGGAGCAGCTCGGCGTGGACGCCGGAAAGCTCGCCGAACGCGCCGACGCGCTGCGCCGCGAGGGCCAGACCGTCATGTTCGTCGCGATCGACGGCAAGTCCGCCGGCCTGCTGGGGGTGGCTGACCCGATCAAGTCATCCACGCGCGAGGCGGTCGAGCTTCTGCACGAAGCGGGCGTGACGATCGTCATGCTCACCGGGGACAACCGCACGACCGCGGAGGCGGTCGCGCGCCAGCTCGGCATCGATCGCGTGGAGGCGGAGGTGTTGCCCGATCAGAAGGCGGAGGTGATCAAGCGGCTGCAAGGTGACGGCCGCCGCGTGGCCATGGCCGGGGACGGCATCAACGACGCCCCCGCGCTCGCCCAGGCCGAGGTGGGGCTCGCGATGGGCACGGGCACCGACGTCGCGATCGAGTCCGCCGGCGTGACGCTGGTCAAGGGCGACCTGCGCGGCATCGCCAAAACCCGATTGCTCAGCGCCCGCACGATGCGCAACATCCGCCAGAACCTGTTTTTCGCACTCGTCTACAACGCGCTGGGCATCCCGCTGGCTGCGGGCGTCCTTTACCCGGTCTTCGGTCTACTGCTTTCCCCGATGATTGCCGCAGCCGCCATGACGTTCAGCAGTGTCTCCGTCGTCACCAACGCCCTGCGCCTGAATCGCGTCGAGCTGTAGCGCGCCGCACGGTCCGCATGGCCGTCCGCTTCCTTACGGGCGCGGCTCTGTTCCCAATCATCATTCCGCATTCATCATTCGCCGTATGATCTCCACCGTCCCGTGCGTGTGCTCCGCCGCCGCGATCATGCCGCCGGCGGCGCGCACGACCGCCTGCACCTCGGGGTCCGCATCGGCTGGACAGCCCACGTGGGCCGCCGCCCGACCGTCGAGCATGTCGAGGTCGTTGAGGTGATCCCCAATGGCGAGAATCTGTTCGCGGGCGATGCCGAGATGCCGCGCCGCCTCGGCGAGTACGACGCCCTTGCCGGCCTCGCGATGCGTGATGATCACCCAGGTCGCGTTCTGCAGGATCTGCGCATCCGGAACAGCAGCCAGCAGGGTGCGCAGCTCCGCGATGAACGTCTCCGTGTGCGGCCTGGTGTTGAGATTCCACCCGACGATCAGGTCGGTATCCTGCTCAAAGTTGAACTGGTACGTCGCGCGCAGGCGTTCCAAATGCGGCGCCAACGCGGTTGTCACCTGCGGGTACATCTGCTCGAGCCGCGTCCGCATGAGCGTGTTGAACGGCTCATGCGCCACGGACCTCTCACCCGTCCAGTGAATGAACCGCTCGCCCGACAGGTACGCCACCGGCATGTTCGCCAGCCGCCGGCACGCCTGGACCATCCCCGCCTGGTTCTGAAACGACCGCCCGGAGTTCACGCACCAGCGCACGCCGCGCCGGCCGACGTCGTTGAGCACATCCACGACGTGATCCGCGAGCCAGGTGTGCGGCCCGGCGTGATCCGCGGCTGTCCCGTCGAGATCGAGACAGATCAACCGAATGCCGCGACCCGCACTTGCTCCCTGATCGCCCTGGCTCTGCGCCCTACTTGCCAATGCCCAGGTCCCCCGATGTGAGCAGCGCGTCGAAATGAAACCCGCCGCCCTCGATGTTCTCCCGCGCGCCTTCCTGGCGATCGATCACCGCGACGATCCGCTCGATCGTGCAGCCGAGCTCGGTGAGCTTCTTTGCCGCCTCGAGAACCTGCCCGCCGGTCGTGGCGATATCCTCGACCAGCAGCACGTGGTCGCCCTTGTTCAGCACGCCCTCGTAGTCGCGTTCGGTGCCGTAGCCCTTTTTCGCGTTGCGTACGATCACGAACGGCAGCCCGGTCGCCATGGAGGCCGCCGCTGCCAGGGCCACCCCGCCGAGTTCCGCCCCTGCGATCAGCGTCGTCGCGGGCGTGCGGAATTTCGCAAACTCCTCGCCAAGCTGGCGGAGAATGTCCGGTTGCGTCTCGAACCGGTACTTGTCGAGGTAGTACGTGCTCGTCCGCCCCGAGCGGAGCACGAAGTGTCCGGTGAGGTAGGCGGAGTCCTTGATCCGTTGGATGAGT
This sequence comes from Phycisphaerales bacterium, assembly GCA_020639115.1. Taxonomy (GTDB): domain Bacteria; phylum Planctomycetota; class Phycisphaerae; order UBA1845; family UBA1845; genus JACKHG01. The sequence goes on along the minus strand of JACKHG010000003.1, from coordinate 126,514 downwards.
TCTTCACGTTTCATGGTCATACCGTTCCTCGGCCCCGGCGGGGCCGGATTTTGCTTTTGCCGCACCCGACTCCGGGCTGCCACCCGGGATTATTCTGGCACGCTGCTTCGCGGCAAGTTGCGAACCTCCTGCCATTGGCGAACGAGCACAAGCGCCCGGCTCTCCATGTGGGACCGACTTTCCAGTCGGTCTTTCGAAGCCGCGTCCCGCCCATTTGCCGCGGACTTTGCGACGCTATGCCCGGCGCCGGTTGCCGTCAAACCTTCAACCGCGCCTCGAGCCGGCGTGCGCCGCGGTAGCGTCGGCGCACCGGCGCGACGTGGTCGCGGAGGAACGCGTCCACCTGTTCGGCGGAGCGGCCGGTATACGCCTTGGCGTCCAGCACCTTCTTCAGATCCACCCTCGCGAAGGCCTCGTCGCCCGCGAGCCGGGCGAGCAGGTCGTTCGGTCGCCCGTGCAGCTTCACCTCGGCGGCGGCTGCCTGGCTGTGGCGGCGGATGCGCTCGTGCGCGTCCTGCCGGTCCCACCCGGCCTTGGCCGCGGCCATCATCACGTTCTCGGTGGCGATGAAGGGCAGTTCCGCCGCCACCCGCGCCGCGATCACCTGTGGATAAACCACCATGCCGCCCGCGACGTTGTGCACGAGCCGCAGCATCCCCTCCGTCGCCAGAAAGAGCTCCGGAACGCTCACCCGCTTGTTGGCCGAGTCGTCCAGCGTCCGCTCGAACCACTGCTCCGCGGCCGTCATCTGCGGACTCGTCGCCAGCGACAGCACGAGCCGCGCCAGCCCCGTCGCCCGCTCCATCCGCATCGGGTTGCGCTTGTAGGCCATCGCACTCGATCCCACCTGCCCCGCCTCGACCGGCTCCTCGACCTCCTTGAGATTACCCAGCAGGCGCATGTCGTTCGCGACCTTGTGCACGCTCTGGGCAATCCCCGCGAGGGCAGCGGCCACCTGGGCGTCCACCTTCCGCGAGTAGGTCTGCCCGGTCACCGGCTCGATCAGCTTGAAGTCGAACGCCTTGGCCACGAGCTTCTCGAGCCGCTCGACCTTCGCGGCGTCGCCGTCGAAGAGCGCCAGAAAGCTCGCCTGCGTTCCGGTGGCGCCCTTCACCCCGCGGAACCGCAGCGCCGCGATCCGCGCCTCAACCTCCTCGAGATCGCGGATGAAATCCCAGCACCACAGCGTCGCGCGCTTGCCGACGGTCGTGAGCTGCGCCGGCTGATAGTGTGTGAACCCCAGCGCCGGCAGCGCCCGATGCTTCCGCGCGAACGCCCCGAGCCGGTCGATGCACGCCGCGAGCCACTCGGCGATCAGCCGCAGCGCATCGCGCATGATCACGAGGTCCGCGTTGTCCACGATGTCGCAGCTCGTCGCCCCGAGGTGCAGGATGCCCCGCGCCTCCGGAGCCGCGTCCCCGAAGGTGTGCAGGTGGGCCATCACGTCGTGCCGGAGCTTGGCCTCGTACCGACCCGCCGCCGCGAAGTCGATGCGGGGGGCGGCCTTTTTCAGCGCTGCGAGCTGCTTCGCCTTAATCGGCAGCCCCAACTCCCGCTGGGCCTCAGCCAGTGCGATCCACAGCCGCCGCCACGTCGCGATGCGGTGCTCCGCCCCGAAGAGCCGGCTCATCCGCTCCGACGCGTTCCGGGCTACCAATGCAGATACGTACAGTTCGTGTCCCGAGCCCATCGTGCCCCCTTAGGTCCGAAGGCCTTTTCACCACCGCTGCTCGACGCGACACCTGCCCGCGGATACCATTGAAGGGTGCCCCGCGCCGCAGCCGTCCGCGCTCCCGCCGCTTGCCATAAAGCCCGCAGCCACTGCGGTTTACGTGCAGGCCCGGCATCCGGATCGACTGTTGCGACCCGGCGGCATTGGTCGATGATCATACAGTACGCCGACAGCGTCCGCACCACCGTGGCCGGACGCGGCTGGATCCATGCTCCACAGGTTCCCGACGATGACGAATCGCTCACGCTGGTGGCTCCTGCTCCTTGCGCTTCCCCTGGGTGCGTGCACGACGAATCCGGTCGCCCGCCTCAACGCCGACGCCGGCGCCGACATGACCATCGCACCGGAGGAGTCGGCGACGCTGACCGCCACGGCGACCGGCGGCGTCTCCCCGTATACCTTCCACTGGAGCGTCACGCAGCAGCCGGAAGGCGCCGCCGTTGACCTCTCCGGGCGCGAAGTCGCCAAGACGCTGAACACGGGTGTGCTCGCGGTCGCCGGAGCGTACCAGTTCCGCGTGCGCATCAGCGACGGCAACGGGGAGAGCGACGCGTCCTTCGTCACGGTCAACGTTGGCGGTGCACTCGCGATCACGGCGACGGCGCGGGACGTTCTGCGCGCGGTTGGAGAATCCACGCCGCTCGAGGTCACCTTCGACGCCTCCACGACCGGCCTGACGGCCAAGAGCGTCGAGTGGCGCGTGGTCGAGGGTGGCGCGTCCATCAGCGACGCTTCGAGCCGCACGCCGAACCTGACGCTGAACACCGAGGACAGCGCCAAGGTGCGTGTGACTGCGCGGGCCACGAACGCCGACGGCGAAGCGCAGATGGGCATCGCGGTCGTCACCGTGGTCGGTGTGCGCGACGCCACGCCGCAGGTCGTTTTGGAAAACACCGGCGCGGTTTCCGGTGACATGATCATCGAGCTGTTCGGGGACGAAGCGCCCAACACCGTCGCGAACTTCCTGCGCTACGTCGATTCCGGCTACTACGACGGCCTGATCTGGCACCGCGTGGACAACGGTTTCGTCATTCAGACGGGAGCTTACGAGCGTGTCGGCGGCGAACTGGTGAAGCGGTTCAGCGCGCGGCCCCCGATCGCCAGCGAGGCTAACAACGGCCGCACGAATCAGCGCGGCGCCGTGGGCCTGGCGCTCAAGGGCACCGACGCCGACAGCGGTGACACGCAGTTCTACGTCGATCTCGCGGACAACTTCTCGCTCGACACGGGCACGCCCGCGTACACGGTCTTCGGGCGCGTCGTTTCCGGCCTCGAGGAGGTCGTGGACGCCATTGCGGATGTCAATGTCACCACCGACGGACCGGGTCTCACCGAGGTTCCGGTGGATGACATCGTCATCACCCGCATCTACCGCATCGCCCAGGAAATTCCCACCGACAGCGGCAGCAACGGTCCGCTGATCGAGGTGGACGTCACGGCCGAAGCAGACGATGCGCTGCGCGTTGTCGGCGAATCCACGCAGTTGCGCGCGACCGTCGCCGATCCGCCGGAGGGGCTGCTGTACAACTGGACGGTCGTTTCCGGCGCCGCCTCGTTCAGCAACCCGGCGTCGGAATCAACGACCGTGACCATCAATTCCGCCGACACCGTGCAACTGCGTGTCACCGTGCGCGGCGAAGGCGTGAAGACGACGAGCGCCGACGTGTACGTGGTCGGTGTCGCAAGCGCCACGCCGCGCGTGATCATCACCAACAGCGGCGGCGTGTCGGGCGAAATCGTGCTCGAACTGCTCACCGAGGCTGCGCCCAAGACGGTCGCCAACTTCCTGCGCTACGTGGACGACCGATTCTTCGACGGCGTCGTCTGGCATCGCGTCGACAGCGGCTTCGTCATCCAGGGCGGAGCATTCGAACGCACCGCCGAGGGCCTCGTCGCCCGCGAGGGCGTCCGCGACCCGGTCGAGAGCGAGGCGAACAACGGCGAGAGCAACGTGCGCGGCACCGTGGCCATGGCCCTGCGCGGCACCAACGCCAACTCCGGCACCAATCAGTTCTTCGTCAACCTGGGCGACAACTCGAGCCTCGACAACGGCAATCCTCCGTTTACTGTTTTTGCCCGGGTCGTCGAGGGACTGGACGTCGTCGATGACATTTCGACCGTTGCAGTCGGGACGGACGCGCTCTCGGGCCTTTCGGATGTGCCCGTGGACGATATCGTCATGACCAGCGTGCGACGCGAGAGCAACAGCGCCGGCGGGGCGCTGGCCACGTTCGCGTCGGCCGCCACGCTGGACACCACCGCGCGGGCGTTTGCCGCAGCGAACCTGATGCTCGACCTGCGCAACGCTGTGGTCGATTTTGATGAACCGTTCGCCCTGATTGCGGGGGGGCTGCACGCCCCGACGAACGGAGACCTGCAATCGCTTTCCACGGTCTCCTTCTTCAATCCCCGCACGCGCGCCTTTGCGAGCGCATACACGGCGCCTAACGCAACTGCCTCGAACACGTTCACGCTGGCCACTCCACGCAGCCACCACCTGCAGATTACGACGCGGCGCGGCGAAGTACTTATCATCGGCGGCGAAACTGGCGCATCGGGCGACAGCTTTGGAGCTCCCACCGCCACGGTCGAGATGTTCGACCCATCCGCGGGCGAACTCACGCAACTCGCGTCCATGCACGTCGCCCGCGGCAACGGCCAGACGGCCACGCGCATGCCCGTCACGCGAACCGTCGTGGCCGGCGGCGATTCCTGGGAGGTCTATAGTCCCAACGATGATGCCTGGGAGGGACCCTACGATCTGCTGCATACCCGCTTGTTCCACAGCTCGGTCCTGCTCCGTGACATCAACAACGCCTCCAACGATCCCTTCGTGAATCCGGACCATCGCGCGCTGCTCATCGGCGGCGAGGGTGATGGCCCGACGACGTTCGAGACGCTGCAGCCCGACGACGGCAGCACCGAACTGCTCAACTCCGTCCTGCCGCGCGGCCTGAAACGCGCCGCCGCCGTCAACATCGACGAGGATGACAACAACGACGTGCTCATCGCCGGCGGAATCGACATTGCCACCGGCGACACCGTGGCGGATGCCTACCTCCTGCGGCCCGAAGATGACGTTCTCGACAGCGTCGACCCCTTGCCCGACCTGCCCAATGGCGCCGCCGGGCAACAGGTGGTTTTTCTCGGCAACCGCTACGCGGTGTTCCTCGGTGGCGAGCAGGTCATCAACGGTACCGCGACCGCGCTCGACTATTACGCAATCTTCGACCGCGATACGGAGACCTGGGTCGAGCACGGCGCCATGCTCACCGCCCGCACGAACTTCGCGGTCACCGTGCTGGATGACCGTACGGCGTTGATCGTGGGCGGGAGCGATGCCGCCGATCCCCCCACGGAATTTCGCAACGACGCCGAGATCCTCACGCTCAATATCGATACCAACGGGAGCTAGCGTACTTGCCAAGAGCGGCCAAAACGGTTAAGTCTGCGCGTCGGAATTGAGTCAATGGCCCTGTTGGGCCGGCCGGATCCCTCAACCATGAGCACCGAAGCACCCGCCAACCTGGAATCCCTTGCGGCCCGGATCATCGCCATCCGGGACTCTCTTTGACGTCGCGGCCAAGCAACGCGAACTCGAGGCCATCACCGCCCGGATGGCCGAACCCGGATTCTGGGACAACGCCGACGCCGCCCAGCAGACCGTCCAGGAACTCAAGCGCCTGAAGGCCGTCGTCGAACCGCTCGACGACCTCTCCGGCCGCGTCGACAGCGCCCGCGACATCCGCGGCATGCTCGCCGAGGACAACGATGCCGCCATGCGCGCCGAGCTCGATGACGAAATCGTCCGCATCGCCCGCGACATCGACGACGTCGAACGCATCACCATGCTCTCGCGCGAGCATGACTCCAGCAACTGCTACTTTGCGATCCAGGCCGGCACCGGCGGCGCCGACGCCCAGGATTGGGCCGAAATGATGATGCGCATGTACCTGCGCTTCTTCGAACGCAGCGGCTTCGACGTCGAACAGCTCTCCATGCGCGACGGCGAGGAAGCCGGCATTCAGAGCGCCACGTTTTTCGTCCAGGGCCCCTTCGCCTACGGCCTGCTCAGTTGCGAAATGGGCGTCCACCGCATGGAACGCATCAGTCCCTTCAACGCCCAGGGCAAACGCCAGACCAGCTTCGCCTCCGTCGACGTCCAGCCTGAAATCGACGAGATCGACATCGACATCGACTGGGACAAGGACATCCGCGAGGACACCTACCGCGCCGGCGGTGCCGGCGGCCAGCACGTCAACAAGACCTCCTCGGCTGTCCGCCTGACCTACCTGCCGCTCAACGTCGTCGTGCAGTGCCAGAACGAGCGCAGTCAGCACAAGAACCGCGCCCAGGCGCAGAAAATGCTCAAGGCCAAGCTCTACAACATCGAGCAGGCCAAGCGCGACGCCGAACTTGCCAAGGCCTACGGCGAGAAAGGCCAGATCGGGTGGGGCTACCGCATCCGTACCTATACCCTCCAGCCCTACCGCCTCGTCAAGGACGAACGCACCGGCCACAAGGACAGCGACGTCGACGCCGTCCTTGACGGCGAACTCTCCGGCTTCATCGACGCCATGCTGCGCAAGCGCGCCGGTCAGCAGAAGTAGTTCCCTTGCCGGCACTGCCCGGCGGCTACGTCCGAAAAGCCAGTGCGGACGATTTGGCCGAGTCTGCCCCGTTGGGTGTCAATGTATTCGCATCGGGTTCACTTTACCGCGACGCGCACCGCGGCTGTACGTAATTCAGACCCAGCACCTCGCCGATCAAACTAGGAACACGAGGATCGTGGCGCTCGGACAACCTGGCGCCAGACAGCGGTGCGTCCTGGACACTCGCCAACCGGCTACCACGGTCCTTTGTTCGGGGATACTCCATGGACCTACGGAAGAAAATCACCCTGATTGGTATAACCCAACTGGCTGTCGTCGCCGGCATTCTCCTGGCTCTGTACGCACGCGAGGCGCGGAAGAAGGTCCAGCAGCAGTACGTCGAGAAGGCCCGCGCGGTCATTCTCACTGCCGAATCGACGCGCGAGGAAATGGGGCGCAAGTGGGACCAGCAGATCTTCACCGCCGAGCAACTCCGCGAGTGGTACGACCACAACGAAGTGAGCAAGATCCTCTCCGCGGTTCCCGTCGTCACCGCGTGGCGCGCCGCGATGAACCGTGCCGAAGAGGGCGGCTACGAGTTCCGCGTCCCCAAGTTCAGCCCCCGAAACGCCAAGAACGAACCGGATGAGGTCGAGGCCCGCGTCCTCAAGATGTTCGACAAGGAAGGCATCAACGAGTACCACGAAATCGACCCGAAAATCAACGCGATCCGTTACTTCCGCCCCGTCCGGCTCACCCGCGAGTGCCTCTATTGTCACGGCAACCCCGCCACCAGCGCCGAACTCTGGGGCAACGACAAGGGGCTCGACCCGACCGGCGCCAAGATGGAAAACTGGCAGGTCGGCGAGGTCCACGGCGCGTTCGAAGTGATTCAGAATCTCGGGGCAGCCGACGCCCAGATCGCTGCGTCGCTGCACAAGGCCTACTACCTCATCGGTGGGCTGGTCCTGCTGGGCGCCGTCATCTTCTATATCCTCGCCAACCGCGGGATCAACGGACTCTACCGGCCGATCCGCAACATCGCCCGTTCGCTCAACGAAGGCGCCGACCAGGTCGCCGACGCCTCGATGCAGCTCGCCAGCACAAGCCAGATCCTCGCGGCCAACTCCGGTGAACAGGCTTCCGCACTCGAGGAAAGCTCGGCTGCGCTCGAGGAGATGTCCGCCATCACCACCACCAACGCCGACAACGCCAACAAGGCAAATTCGATATCCCAGCAGACCCAGCAGGCCGCCGACGAGGGCAGCGAGGTCGTTCGTCAGCTCAACACCGCGATGGAAGGCATCAGCGACGCCAGCAAGCAGATCCACCGGATCATCAAGGTCATCGAGGAGATCGCCTTCCAGACCAACCTGCTCGCGCTCAATGCGGCTGTCGAGGCCGCCCGCGCCGGCGAACACGGCAAGGGCTTCGCCGTCGTCGCCGACGAGGTGCGCACGCTGGCCCAGCGCGCTGCCACCGCCGCCAGCGAGATCGGCGACCTGATCACCAACTCGACGGAACGCGGTCGCGAGGGCGTCAAGATCGCAGCCGGGGTATCCGAGTCGCTCGAGGGCATCCTCGACAATGTGCGCAGCGTCTCCGGCCTCATCGCCAACATCGCCACCGCCTCCAACGAGCAGGCCCAGGGCGTCATGCAGATCAACGAGGCGGTCTCGCAGATGGACACCTCCACGCAGCAGAACGCGTCCGCGGCTGAGCAGTCGGCAGCCGCGGCTGAGCAGCTCAGTGCCCAGGCCGGCAACGTCAAGGGCATGGTCGAGCAGTTGCTCAGACTGGTGGGCAGCAGTGTCCGGGCACGCCTGGGTGGCCTATCCGCCGCAACGGTACCCACCAGCTCGTCGCCGGCGTCTGGACGCAAAACGGTGCCGGTAGGCGGATCCACCGCGCCAAAGCAAACGAAGCCCGCTAGCGCCAAAGCGGCGCCGCAGCCTGCGGGCAAGACGCTCCGCCCCAAGGCCGCGTCCAAGAACAACGACGACGAGTTCATGCCGCTCGACAACGACAGCGGACTCGAGCAGTTCTGACCTAACCGGCGTGAAGCAGCGGCGACGCGCGGCGGGCATGACCTTGCTCGCCGCGCGTCGCTGTTTATCCGCGGGGTCCCGATTCCCCCGCCCAATCGAACGTCTGGGGCGATCCCCAATGCCCTGACGATTCGCCGAGGTTGAACGTCCCCGCCGCGGTCTTGCCGCATGGAACCCGTAGTAAAGCGCGGCCGCCCGCCCGTCGATGCGCCCCAACGAGGCACTGCGTTTCTATTCGAGATTATTGCCGCAACGGGCCTGTATTCATGCGACTGAAGACCAAACTCATCACCTCCAAACTCCTGCTCACCATCATCCCCGTGCTGGCCGTTGCCACCGTCATCCTCAGCCGCACCAACCTCGGCTTCTCCCGCTTCGCCGCCAACGCGCGCCACAGCCTCGAGACCAACACAGAGCGGGCCCGCGAGGGCCTCATCCATCTTGCCAAGGATGACCTCACCCACATCGCGGAAAACGTCTACCGCATGTGTGCCCAGACCCAGGAGCTGCAGCAGCAGAAGGTGGACGCCAACCTCGTCGCGGCCCGCGACGTGCTCGATCGCACCGGCGCAACGTCGTTCGCCGCCGAGCGGGTCACCTGGAACGCCGTCAACCAGTTCACCAAGGACACTACGACGGTCGATCTTCCCCGCTTCATGGTCGGCGAGCTGTGGACCGGTCAGAATCCCGATCTCGCCGTACCGACGCCTGTGGTCGACGAAGTCATGCGCCTCACCGGCGCGACCTGCACGATCTTCCAGCGCATGGACGAGGCCGGCAGCATGCTCCGCGTCGCCACCAACGTCGCCAAGCTCGACAATACCCGGGCGATCGGCACGTACATTCCGGCGACGCAGCCCGATGGCAGTCCCAACCCCGTGGTCAGCACGCTGCTGGAAGGCAAGACGTTTCGCGGCCGCGCCTTCGTCGTCAACGCGTGGTATGTCACCGCCTACGAACCGATCACCGCTGCGGATGGCAGCGTCGTGGGCGCACTCTACGTCGGCGTCAAGGAGGAATCGTCCACCGCGCTCCGCAACGGCATCATGTCGATCAAGATCGGCAAGACCGGCTACGTCTACGTCCTCAACGCCAAGGGCAGCACCCGCGGCCACTACGTGATCTCAGCCGGCGGCAAGCGCGACGGCGAGGACATCTGGAACGCCAAGGATGCCGACGGCCGCCTCTTCATCCAGGACATCTGCGCGATCGCCACCGGGCTGGCCCCCGGCCAGACTGCCGAAACGACCTATCCGTGGAAGAACGCTGCCGATCCCAAGCCACGCAAAAAGATCGTCAAGCTCGCGTACTTCGCGCCCTGGGACTGGGTCATCGGCGCCGGGTCTTATGAGGACGAGTTTTACCACGTCGCCGACGAGATCGAGGCGAAGTCCGACGAGACCATCGCCGCCATGCAGCACACCAAGGAGAGCACGATCCGCTCCTCCGTCGCCTGGGCGGCGGGCGTCACGCTGCTCGTCATCATCGTCGCGACGATCGTCGCGCTCTCCGTCGCCCGCTCCATCGCCAACCCCCTCACGCGGATCATCACCGGGCTGGGCGACGGCGCCGAAGAGGTCAACGCAGCCGCCACGCACGTCGCGGACGTCTCGCAGCAGCTCGCAGCCGGCGCCGGCACGCAGGCCAGCTCCCTCGGGGAAACCTCCGCAGCCGTATCCCAGCTCGCCGCGACCACCCGCCGCAACGCCGACGACGCCAACGAGGCCTGTGACCTGGCGGCTGGCGCCCGCACCGCCGCCCAAGCCGGCGACAAGATCGTCGGACGCCTCAACAAGACCATGCTCGCCATCAACGAGTCGTCCGAGCAGATCAGCCGCATCATCCAGGTGATTCAGGAGATCGCGTTCCAGACCAATCTGCTCGCGCTCAATGCTGCCGTCGAGGCCGCCCGCGCCGGCGAACACGGCAAGGGCTTTGCGGTCGTCGCCGACGAGGTCCGCAACCTCGCCCAGCGCGCCGGCAGCGCCGCCCGCGACACGACCGAACTGATCGAGGACGCCGTCACCAACGCCCAGGACGGCCGCGCCGTCGCCGAGGAAGTCGGCGCCACGCTCACGCGCATCTTCGAGAGCACCACGCGCGTCGCCGACCTGATCAACGACATCAACAAAGTCTCGCGCGAGCAAACGCGCGGCGTCGACCAGATCAGCACAGCGGTGAGCCAAGTCGACGAGGTCACGAAGCAGTCCGCCGCCAACGCCGGCGAGTCCGCGAGCACGGCTGACCGCCTCTCGAAACAGGCCAACGCCGTCCACACGATGGTCTTCGAGCTGCGCGACCTGGTCTACGGCGAAGACCGGGCCAAGGCCCGGGCGACGTAGAGCCGGAGGCCCGGCTGGACCCAGGCCACAGGTTCTCCCCGTTTGCGTCAGCGCCGCGCACGCGCCCGGCTGCGCAGGCCGTCATGCCGCCCCGCCGAGGATTTGCCCAACTGAACCGTCTGGGCTATCGTCATTTCCCACGAGGGAGTGTCCGGACGCCTGGTGGGTCCCGCGGCCTTCAAAGCCGTTGAAGGGTCGTACACGCGGCTCTTGGTGGGTTCGATTCCCATCCACTCCCGTCCCGCGCCCAACAGAGCCGCGCACGCAAGTACGCGGCAACGCGAGCCGCCCCTGCCTGCGTCGGGCGTGCCCGGGTCATTGTTCCTGATTTCAGAATTTGTCGCCCGCGACGCCGACTTGGTCATCGCAGGCGCGTACCACCAACCGCAGAATTCTCTGAGGAGGAGGATCGTGACAAAGTACCTGATCTCATTCCCCAGTGCCGCAATGAGGGTACCCGACAGTGAATGGGAAGCGGTGGGTCGCGACGCTCACGCCGTGATTCGTGAGGCGAAGAAAGCGGGCGTCTACGTTTTCGGCGGTGGTATCGATGAGACGGTACCGCCCGTGCTGGTTTCGGCCAATGGCTCAGTCGCGGAGGGAGGCTACCCGTGGGCGCCTCCGCTCGATGGTGGATTCACGGTACTTGAGTTGCCTTCCAGGACGGAGGCCATCGCCTGGGCCGCACGTATTTCGAAGGCGTGTCGCTGTGATCAGGAGCTTCGCGTATTCGGGTTTGATCCAGAGTCGTGAGGTCGGAGCGTGTGTGCTTTCATCCAAAGTGAGTCATTCGGCTCTTGCTCGTGACTGACGGTGAGCTCGGCCGCCACCAGACGGCGACCCCCGCTGCGACAACCATGGAAGGTTTTCAAATCCCGCTAGGGGGTTCCCCACATCGGCGGCGCACTGAGACAAGTTGCGGATTCGCCATGTCAGTCGTCCACCTGATCGTTCACCAAAGCCCGCTCGATCTTGGCGCCACATTCTGAACAGCGGTCTCCGGCCGAACCGCGCAAATCATAACCGCAACCCACGCACAACCCGATGTTCAGACGATTTTCATAGCGCCGCCAGCGTCGGAGCCCTGTTACATACGGGATCGCCGCGAGAAGGCACAACGCGATGAAATGAAAGCCCACGTGGTAGCTCGAATACGCGAATCCAGAGGTCCACCGTCCTGCGTGGACGTAGAAGTCCGAATTGGTCCATCCGCCGTCGCCGCGAAGCCCCGCATAAATCGAGCCTACGGCGCCCCAACCATTGATTACAGGGATGTTGCGACATTCGAAGACGTTGAACCTCGGAAGGGTCTTAATGGGATTGAAACAGATGCAGTCGTACACCTGCTCAGAGCCCTCGTACCTCTGAAATCGCCGAACATCCTCCGTCATGACATCGGCAATGTCGTCCGAAACGCCTTCCCGAAGGTACTTCAGGCCAGCAGGATCATGCCTATAAACTCCTGCCTCCACGACGCCCGGAAAAAGATAGAAACCGGCGACGCGATTCTCCCCCAGCGATACGAGGCAGTACATCATGCGCTGATGCGAACTGATCCATGCTGCTACAATCAGTGGTAACAGCATCAGTCTCGGCATCAGGCAGGCGCGCAGGGCAACGCGGCGCCGCGTCAGCCTGAACCCAATGATGGCGTAGGTTACGAATGGAGCGAACAGCAACAAGAACCAGCCGCTGAATGGCGTGAGCAACAGCGCAAGGACGATGGCTGCTAGGGCGGTGAGGACGCGAGGGCCCATCGGTTGGTAAAGGAATGTCTTCATTCCGCTGCACCGTGCCATGACACCGATCCGCCGCGATGTCCCGATAGGAACGAAAGTTGAGGGGCGAAGATCGCGCCGGCGTGCAAGGCGCCGCTGGGTACCACCCTGTTGCGTGCTCGCGCCACACCTCGCTGGACACGCAGAGCCGCCGTAAACCGGTCTGCCGATAAACACTCACCGCACCGGCCAGATCCGTAAGTCTACGATAATCAAGTATTTACAGCTAGGCAAATGCGCGTGCCCACGTCCAACGTTACGCCTACCATATTGTCAATTGGATTCCTCCGATCCCAACCGGCGCGCAGCCCCCAAGCAGATGGAGTGGCATCGTGTAGAATCGCAACGCGGGAAGGCGCACAAGCCACCGGGGGCTTGAACGGCCACCACGGGTAAGGCACGATGAGCGTCCCTACGGCAAAGTACATCCGCGTGCAGCGCTCCGTGGACGCTGTCGTGTCGGCTTCGTTTGTCGCATAGTGTGCGTACCCCACCCATGACGCGGCTCGGGTATGTGCTCGACAGCTATTCGCCGAAAGGCCCGGAGCTTGAACGGTGATCCTCCCGCGCGGCATTACCGGATTCCTTGATTCGGGTGCCCCCATTCCGACGAGGAGCGATTTTGCAGCGTTCCTGCAGCTCGGTCACGCAGCCGCCCAGGCCGTAGGATGCGATGTCTCGGGCGGCCTCGATAGGACGCACGTCGTGACGCCAAACTTCCATGCCGTCACCTTCGCACAACGTGAACTGGTCTCGGTACTGATCTGCAATACGCGGTACCCATTCGTCGCCGCCGTCGAGCACCTGTCAGGAACTTGCCGGCTCGAGTTCCGAGTCATCCCCGAGACGATCGCCGGGCTCGCGGAGCAAAGTGGTTTCCGCGTACTCAGCAAATCGGTGCTGGAACTCCCACCCGACGATCAGGCCATCTCGGCGCTCGCGGCTGCGGAGGTCGAGCAGATCCAGTATTGGCGCCCGAAACGGATTGGTGATATCATCTACAACTTTTGGGACTGAAATACCTCAACGCGGCACGTGCGAGGCAATCCATGGGCGGTCGACGGAAATACGACTCGGGCAGGCTCTGGCTGGAAGGCGAGTCCGTCTGCTACGCTTCCCAGAATCTCTCCTCCTGGAAACTTCCGATTGATGAAATCCGCATCGTCGGCGAAATGACCAACCCGAACGGCCCGTTCCAGGACGACTACTTCATCTGTTTCGTGCAGGACGGGGGCGGCTGGCTGGAAGCTTCCTTCTATGCCGAGGGGCGCGACTCCCTGCTCGATGCCCTGGGTACGCGTTGGGGTACGCCACTCGACCTGCACCTCGCGGGCTCGACCGACTTCGCCAGCCGCATTCTGTGGCCGCCGCATCTCTGCGGCGAGCCGCTCTTCGACTTCACGAACGAAACGCCGCGTGGCGTCTGGCAGCGGCTGAGGAATTGGTTTATCCCCCGCACCCAGCAGACCTTGTCGCAAGCGGCGTCGACAGAATTGAGTACTACCGCGACGACGGCGTCTGGCAACGACGAGGAGTGAGCGACTCGGTCGAACGCTGTCTGTTTTGTCCCATGCATCGCGTTCAACCTGACAGATCACCGTCGATCCGCTAGAATGCCCGTCACGGCTCGGATCCATTACAACCCGCATCATTTGGAGGTGAACACGATGTTTCGTCGTAGCGCTCATCAATTCCCCACAACCGCCGCCCTTGCTCTCGCCGCCGCCACGCTCGCCCTCGTCGCCTGCGGCTGCAACTCGTCCGCTGCGCCCGGCGGCACCAGGAAGGTCTCCGTCCGCTACGACGTCACCGGCTCGTTCACCGGCTGCACGGTCTTCTACATCACCCGTAAGGACGACGTCACCGCCGACGAGGTCAACGCCGGGGGCCAGGTCCTCGACGAGGATGTCACCCTCCCCTGGTCGACCACGTTCGACGTCACCGTCGACACGATGCATCCGTTCAACACGCAGATCGACGCCGTCTGCAGCGCCCAGGACGACGCCACCGTGAACGCCTCAATCACCATCGACGGCACCGTCGCCGACACCGACACGCAATCCGGCCAGAACGTCAGCGCCGGAGCCGCCCAGACCGTGACAACCGGCAACTGAACGCGCGCACTCCGTGCCTGCTCACTTGGCCTTGGAGCACTCACGTGCCACTCGGTAAGCTGAACTGGAAACCCGCTTCGGCGCCCGACTCACTCGAGGACTGGGCCGACAAGCAGCGCCTCGACCGCGACATCCTGCTGCTCTTCCACCAACTCGCGGATTACCCTGAAATCGACGGCGACCTGTACTTCGGCACAGTCTTCAACCTGCCCTATTGGGAGTATCTCGCGCCCGCCGGCCTCGACACCGACGACTGCGCGTTCCTGCAGGAGGGCTGCCTGGTCATGCTGCTCACGATGGCCTGGGGCTGCTTCGATGGGGCTGATGCGGAGACTCGCCCGCATCTCGAAGCCATCCGCATCGCCCTGGAGCCGCTGCAGGATGACGATGAAGGCCGCCTGCGCCTGATTCGCTGCGTCAAGGGCGTCGTGGCCGCGGCGTGCGCAGGCACGTACCCCGACGCGGCCCTCATCGCCGAGTCCAACTGGGTCCACCGCGAGTTCGTCCGCGGCTATTTCGAGCGTATGGTCGCGCGCTTCGCAGATCCGTATTACAACGAGAAATCCGAAGACTAGAGCAAGCTCTATTCATGTGTAGCGGGCGTGACCCGATTTTCTTCGAGCACGGACCCGCACTTTGACGCTACAGGTGGATTGGGAACGGGCTAGGGACGTATCGACATGCGTCCCCGCCCGGTCACGCCGCGCCGGGCGCCTTGGGCAGGTCGAAGTAGATCATCACCGTGGAAGGAACCACGGGATACTCGATGCGGCACCGGTATACGTCGAACGCCTCGTCATTCCAGCCGAGATGATCGAACACGTGCCGGGCCAGCTCCGCGTACCGCGGAAAATCCTGCGTCTGCAGGACCGACGCCCCCCGCCCCAGGTAATTCACCGTCTCGCGCGTGGTCGGCAGATTCCGCAAGCTCCACGGATCCTCACCTTGATACTCCCTGAACTGCTCGCAGCACGACGCAGCCGACGGCTGATTCGCGCCAAACGTCCCCTCCCGTACCAGCACGTCGAGCACCACCGCCTCGCACGGCGTGCGCACCTTCTGGCACGCGTTCAACCAGGGGTCCTCCGCGCACCAGTACCGCCCGCAGACCTCGCGGATGACGTGCCCTTCAAAGCAAGTGATCGCACTGCAGCGCCCGACCCCGCGGCTGATCAACTCACCCTGCAGCACGTCCGACGGCCCCTCTGTCTCGCGAAACTCCGGCAGCGGTTCGCTGCAGAACTCCGAGATCAGCGACATGCGATCGTTGCCGACCGCGGAACTCAGCGGCTCGCGGCGCACCTTCAGCACGCACCCGTCGCGCAAGACCGTGCACGAGCGCGAGACGATCAGCGGCGCATCGCTGCGCAGTTGCCGCAGGGAGATGATCCCCTCCACCCGGGCCAGGTCGAGCATCGTCGGGTCAGCCGCCGGCTGGACCGCCATGAACTTGAGCTGCGTCTTGGCCTGCATGCCCAGGATGTGCTTCAGGCCGCGAAAAACCAAGCGACGGTGGGCCAGACCGATCTGCCGCGATTCCTCCGCGTCCAGCAGTGAGCCGACCATCGAGTCGAACGTCGCCCGGTCGCCGGCGTGCTTGCTTACCAGCCGCTCGAGGTCCGCGGTCGCGCGCTCCGCACTTTCGATCGTGCCGGGTTCCACGCCGCGGGCTGCTGCTGCCTCGAAGAACTTCTTGAGCACGGCGGGCGTGGGGACGTGGGGGGCTGCTGCCAGCGGATCGGTGGCGGTGGCTGCCTTGAACAGCCGCCAGCTCGCGGTTTTCTGGATGCGCAGGGCGCGGTGGAGGTCGGCGCTGTCGGCGACGTGCTCGGGGACCGCGGCGATTACCTCGGCAAGCCCCGCCCGTACGCGCCCCAGAACAGCGGCTGTCTCGTCCAGAAAGGAGCCGTTGCCCCCGCTCTGTGGGTCTCGATCGGCCATGATGACCAGAATAACCGCTGGTTTGGCGCCGGGTCAATCACCATCTGTCGATCCGCACAAAGATTTCTAGAAATCTCCACATAAAGATTGAAACGGACTTGCGCGAGCGTTACAGTGGCAACTGCCACGGACTTGGCCACGCCAGTCCAGCACGGCTTCATGCGGACCCGCGGTCCTCCATGATGCCGGCTACATGAGGGGAAATCACCAGAACGCCTTCCCCAGGAGGCACCATCCAGCGACGACCCGTGACCCGCAACGCCACGTGATTGCGCTCGCGCGTTCCGACATCGGAGCCCTCGCGGCTCGAGGACAAATTCCAAAGGAGGTACCACCCATGAACTGGAAAAAACACGTCTCCGCACTGGGCGCCGTACTCCTCTGCGCAAGCGCACTCGCGCAGGGTGCGGATACCCCTACGACCGCAGAGGCCGCCCCTGCCGTCAAGGCGAGCGCGCCCCAGCCCGCTACGCCCGTGCCAGCCGGCACGCTGAGGACCCCTGCCGCGACCGCCACACACGCCGGCCGCGCCTGCACCGCAGCCCGGGCCGCAGACTGCGCAGCACCACCAGCCGTCTCGTCACCGGCCACAGCAGTGCACGCCGCTGCGCCCCAAGGACCGTCGGCTGCGCAGCCCAGCCTATCGGTCGGCCAGACGGGCGCTCCCGACGCCGCGATCGAACTCGCGGCACCGCGCGTCCTGCGCGATGCACCCGCCAACGACGAGTGCGCCAACGCCACCGCGGTCACGGGCCCGTACCCTACCACCGTGTGCAGTACGAACGTGGGCGCCACGACCGATTGCCCCACCGGCTGGAATGGGGACGCCGTCTGGTATGCGGTTGAACTGCCCTACGCGGTCAACAATCTCGTCGCTGACTACTGCGCCAGCGGTTTCAGCCTGTCGTCGTTCGCGGTGGGCACGGTGCTCCAGCACAACTGTGGCGAGTGCGACGCTCCGGTTTGGGGAACCTACGTCTGGCATGATTGCGGTGCCGGCGAGTTCAACCCATCCGTACACTGGAACGATCTGCCGGGTCCGGGCACCATCATGGTGCCGGTTTACCTCAACCCGGCGCACGATTTCTGCGTCGAGTTCAACGTAACGGAAGTGCTTCCGCCCCCCAACGACGAGTGCATCGACGCCGAACTCGTCACCGGACCGTATCCGACCACGGTCTGCGGCACGAACCAGGGCTCATCAACCGACTGCCCCGGGGTCCTCGACTGGAACGCGGTGTGGTACGAGATCGAACTGCCCTACACGGTCAACACCGTGGAGACCGACTATTGCGCGACCGCGCTCGGCATGGGCGGAGACGAGATCGGCATCGTCTACTATCCCGACTGCAACGACTGCTCAGCCGCCGTCGCGGGCAACTACCAGTGGCACAACTGCCCGAACTTCAACTGGAATCCGGAGGTCTGGTGGCGGGACATACCGGGCCCCGGCAGCATCCTGATTCCCGTGTACATCAACCCGTCCCATGAGTTCTGCTTCGACCTCAACGTGCGCGACGGCGCGTGCGAATTCGACTGCCCAACGAACGGCGTGGTGGAAAACGAAGTCTGCGGAACGCGGACCAACGACGGCTGCAACCTGATGACGCCGCAGTTCGAGCCGCTGGCCTTCGACCAGACGGTCTGCGGGACCGGCTGGGCGGACAATGGAGAGCGCGACACGGACTGGTACGAATTCACCATCGCCGAGCCGATGACGCTGACGTTCACCGTCGAGTCCCAGTTCCTCACCGGCGTGTCCACCGGCCTGATGGAACCGAGTACGCCCGGCGTCGTCGGTTGCGACCAGCTCACGGGCGTGATCAATCCGTGGTCGACCGGTGGAGACTGCGAGGAAGTCACCGTGGTCTACAACGCGCTGCCGGGCACCTACTGGTATTTTGTGGGTCCGGACGGCTGGTTCGATATGCCCTGCGGCGGCCGCAACGACTACCAGCTCACGATGACGGGCGTGCCGTGGGAAGTGCGCGGCGCCTGCTGTGACGAAGACTCGGGCAGTTGCGCGGACGACGTGCGGCTGCAGGATTGCCCCGCGTCCGCGCGTTTCGTCAAGGACGAGCTGTGCGACGAGCTCAGGCCCCCATGCGGTGGCTGCCCGGAGAGCATGCTCGAGGTCGAGATTCGCACCGACCAGTATCCGAATGAGACGACCTGGGAAATCACCGATCGGGACTCCGGCGCCGTGCTCCGCTCGGGCGGTCCGTACAGCGAGTCCTACACGACGCTCTTCGAGTACTGCTGCATCGATTCCAACGGTTGCGTGGACTTCACGATTCACGACCTCGCCGGCGACGGCCAGTCGTTCTTCGCCGGCGGATACGCCGTGCGTCTCGACGGCGTCGAGCTCTGCAGCACGCTGGACACCAGTTGGGGCGGGTTCGAGAAGACCTGCACTTATCTCGGCAAGGGCTGTGCCCCCGGCCGTTGCTGCTATTCACCGTACCCGAATTGCGCCGACACGACGATGTTCGACTGCGTCGGCGGATATGACGGCATCTGGACTCCGGATACGTCGTGCGGCACGGATGCGTGCCAGGATCCGGCCGAGCCCGATTTCGAGGTCGTGGCGCCCTACACCTCACCGGTGCGCACAACCTGCAATACCCTCAACCGCTGCCACCCGGTGGATCAGTACAACGAGACGCCGGAACACGTCTACCGCGTCACGATTCCGCACGATGGCGTGTGGAGCATCAATACCTGCCTGCATACGACCAATGCCACCTGGATCGCCGTCGGCACGTCGATGTGCGGGGAGGAGATTGGTTGGAGTTCTTACGCCTGCTATGGGTTCTCCGGCGAGGTAACCGCATACCTGACCGCCGGTGACTACTTCGTCGATGTGGAGGGCGACTACCAGTGCGGCGAGTACGTGCTCGACGTCCATGAGGTTGCCGTGTGTGACGTGGCCTGCCCGGCGGGAAGCGTTGCCGAGGCCGAGACCTGCGGCGACCGCACCAACAACGGTTGCTGGTCGTTCCCGGCGGTGTTCGAACCGATCTCGGTGGACGAGACGATCTGCGGCACCGTTTGGGCGACCAACTACGAGTATGACGGCGACTGGTACGAGTTCGTGGCGCCCAAGGACGACACGATGACCTGGTCGCTGCGCGCTAACGTCAGCGCCGAGGTCGGCGTCATGGAGCAGTTCACGCCCGGCCTGCCCGGGTGCGACAACACCTCCGGCGGTATCAACCCGACTGCGACGACCGCCGACTGCGGCGAAACCAGCGTGACGTTCCCGGTGACCGCGGGCGGCACCTACTACCTCTACGTCGGCCACGGCCACATGGGCGGCCAGGAATCGTCGTTCACCGCTCCGTGCGGCACGACGAACGACTACGTCGCAACACTGACCGGCACCGCGACCAACTGCGGCGACCTCGACGGAGACACCGACTGCGACGCGGATGACTACGCGATCTTCCTCGCCGCGTTCGGATCCTGCTCCGGCGGCGCCGGCTACGTGGCGAACGCGGACTACGACGGCGACAACTGCGTCACCGCGGTCGACTACCAGTATTGGCTGCTGTGCTACCGCGACTTCGTAGGCGACGCCTTCGCGGCGCCGCCCCTGATCAACAGTGGCGGAAGCACGTCGCCGGACGAACAGGTGATTCGCAAGCCGCTGCGGCCGGGAGCACACGCACCGGTCATGCAACATGCGGTGCCGGTCCGCCCGTAGCGGTGGGCGCGACCTGGACCTCGGCGCCGCCGGCTTCCCTGGCCGGCGGCGCCCCGGTCATGCCGTCGAGTCGGATTTTTGAACTTCGAAATTCAGTTAATGCCAAGCTGCTCTCTCTCGAGCAACAGGAGGTACTCAGATGACTTTGCAACGATCAGCAATCTGCGCCGTGGCCCTGGGGCTCGCGCTCGCCAGCCCGGCCTGGGCCACGATCACCGTCGCGCTCACCCCGGCTGTGCAGTCGGTGGACATCGCCGACCCGAGCGTCGCGGTCAACATCGTGGCGGATATCCCCCAGGCGGACGCGATCATCCACTGGGGGCTCGATCTGGATTTTGACAATCTGGTCGTGGATCTGTCCGGCGGTTCCTGGGCGAGCGCGGTGAGCGTCAATACCGCGCTGTTCAACGCTGCCACGGCTCCGGACGGCGACGCCCTCACCGCCCTCGTGGCGCCGGCAGCCAGCCCCCTGTGGGGTGACGACCTGCTCCTCGCGACGGTCACGTTCGTCCCGGCGGGCCTGGGCACCACGGCGCTGACCCTCAGCGACGACAACGGCACGGGCGACCTCACCGAAGGCTTCTCGCTGAATCCTCCGCCGGTCGGTGCGTTCGCGGACGTCACCTACATCGGCGGTCAGATCACCGTAACCCCCGAGCCGGGCACGCTCGCGCTCATCGCGCTCGGCGGTCTGGTCCTCATCCGCCGGCGCTGACCCGAACCGAATCCAACGCGCCAGTTTCGCTGGCTTCCTCAGCAGCCGTCTCGCTCCCACCGGGAGACGGCTGCTTTTTTACGCGCACTCACAGCGCCTCGGTACCCAGAATCATGGCCGGCCCAGGACTACGGTCGGTGGACTTCCGTGGTCTCACCGCCATCAAGATGCCTGCCACTTGTGTCCACTCCGAGCCCGCGACATACTGTATTGCAGTTTCCCGCACGCTCCCAAGTCGTCTGTCTGGAGCCGCCCCATGCCCGATTTTCCTGCCGACATTCGCGACGCCGTTCGGCAGCTCTATGCCGCGTTCGAACCATACCGCGTCTCGTTTCCGCTGGTCGCGTGCGACCACTGCGTCGATGCAAGCCATCAGCAACAAATTTCATGCAGACCGCTCGATCAGCTCACGCCCGACGACCTGGCGTTCTACGCCTTCAAGGCGATTACTACGTTCGGCACCATCCACGACTTCAAGCATTTCCTCCCGCGGATCTTCGAGTTGCTGGCCCGGAAGTCGGATTTTCCGGTCGACCCCGAGACCGTCGTGGGCAAACTCTCATTCGCCGAGTGGCGCACGTGGCATCGTCGGGAACAGCAGGCTATCGAGCGCTTCCTGCGCGCATGGTGGCGCCATGCGCTCGAGTCGCCCGACGCCACGCCGCTCAGTGCATGCCTCGGTGCCATCGCCCGGGCCATTGAGGATCTCACCGACTTCCTGGCGTTCTGGTGCGACGCCATGGACCGACTCGCCGTCGCACGGATGCGGACCGCCGAATGCATCTGCACGGAACTCAGCCTCGACGGGTCGGACTGGCCCTTTTGGGAGGAGCATCCCGAACGCCGGCAACAGGTTCTCGACTGGCTGCGCGGAGAAGCCATCGCGAGCCGCATCGCGCGCGGCATGGCCGAGTGGTTTGCAACGCCCGACGGAGCGCCGTACCGTTGCGGTCAGGAGGAATACGAGCGCTGGCGCATGGATACGGGCAGAACGTCCTGATGGAAACGCCAACCGAGCCAAAACGCGCAGACGCGCCGCGCACCGGGACCAGCCTGTTCGCCTACCGGCTCACCGCGGGCATCGCCGCAGGCCTCGCGCTTTTGCTCACGTTGCACACCTGTCACCTCGCGCTCGTCCGCATTCCCGCCATCCGCGACGTCCTCGCCGACTTCGATACGACGCTGCCCCCGCTCACCGTCGGGCTCTTTCACTTCCCCTGGTTGCCGGCGGCCACCGCGCTCGTCGCCCTCGCAGCCACCGCCGCAGCGTTGTTCTGCACGCGCCGCCTTCTTCTCGTTACCGCGTGGATACTGCTGCTCCTGAGCATGGCTGTGACGCTCGTGGCCCAGTACGCCCTCACGGCGCCGCTTTATCGGCTGATCCAGAGCCTGACAGGGGAGTAAGCGTTGCGGCCCAGACAGGACGACTGATGGCTGCGTCAAGATGGTCCCCTTCGCGACCTCCGGCGGTTATAATGGCGCCCTCGGGAACAGCGGTTGCTGGGGGATGCAGCCAGCCGGAAGGGGATCCTTGCTTATGAATCATCATCGCGTGACCGCGCTGACCGCCGTCGTGGCAGCCGGCGTGCTGCTGATCGCTCAAGCCGCCTGCGCGGGCATCACCTGCCCGTACTCGTGCGGCGACATCACCGGCGACGGGTTCGTCGACCTCGACGACTTCGCCGCGTTCAACGCGTGCATGGGCACCGCCCCGGCGACGCAGGACTGCGTGTGCAGCGACATGAATGGCGACGGCGGCGTCGACCTCGCGGACTACGCCCTCTTCACCCTGGTCTTCGCGGGTTCCTCCGACGAAATGCCGCCGGCCTGCACCGGCGCGTCCGCAGAACCCATCACAGCCAGCCTCACCGCCTATCGCCCGCAGAACGGCGCCGGCTACGCCCCGCTCGCCCGGATCGCCGTGGCGGACGCCGACGAGGTGAGTCCCACGTACGGACCGGGTATCCGCATCAACGCCCCCGGCGACAATGACCCGGCTGGCGAGGACGATCTGATCGAAGTGCTCGTCACCGTCGATCCGCCCGGAGCCGCGGTCGCCCTGCGGCGCGGCGCTGCCGCGCTGCGCGTCTGGACGACGCGCGACAAGCAGCCGGGCACGGAGATCGCCTTCACCGCGGACCGCACCGGCGCCGTGCCGCTCGGACCGCAGGACACGCAGCGCACCTTGTGGGTCGAATGGGCTTCTCCCAACCACGGGACCGCGACGCTCGCCGTCGAGCCGCTCGCCTCCGCGGTCGCGCAGGACACGCTCACCTTCCACACCTTCACCAGCCTCGTGCTGGTGCTGGGGGGCGAGGGGCAGGTGCCGTCCTACCCCGTCGATCCCAACTCCGGCACGTTCGTCGTCGGCGAGGCCCTCTACCGCGCCGGCTACGACGCCCTGCTCTACGACGAGGACGTCGTCGGCGCGGACGGCAGCGGTGCGGCCTCCGACGCAGCCGAGGACGCCATCCTGCACCGCGGCGTCACCGGCATCGCGATATTCGGCTACAGCCACGGCGGCGGCTCCACCTACGACCTCGCCGACCGCCTCGACGTGCGCCGCCCCCTCCTGGGCGTTTTCACAATATACTACACGTCCTACGTCGACAGCGTCTCGAACAACTCCGACATCGACGTCGGCCAGGAGCTGCGCCGCCCGCCGAGCACGGACTACCACCTGAACCACTATCAGCACGGCACGCTCTTCGAGGATTTCTTCCTCGACGGCGGACCCGTGCCCAACTCGAACCCGCCGCCGACCGGCCTCGACGTCGAGACGACGGCGTGGGGTGCGAACTCGACCCACTTCACCGTGGATGACTACGTGCAGGTGCGCAGCGCGATCGAATCGACGCTCGGCGCACAACTGAATCGGTAACTCGCGGAAAGGACGACCGACCGTGCTACGCATAAACGCTATGATCACGATGTTGGCGGGTGCGACGCTCGCACTTGCTCCCCAGCCGGCCCCCGCCGCCGACGCTCCGGGCGCATCCGCCGCGCCGTACGTGTTCACGCCCGATGCCGCCGCCCAGGCGGCCCTCGCGGACCTCGCGGCTGGGCCCGATGCCGGCGCCCGGTCAACCGCCCTCGAGTCCGTGCGCACACTGGACGCGGCTGACCGGCCCGCCCTGCTGCGCAACCTCGCCGCGTTCACCCGCGACGCGCAGACTACCCGCGGCGGCATGGTCGCAGGCGCAGTAATCCGCGAACTCGCGATCCCCGCCGACGACGTCGTGACCGCGCTGGTGCCGCTGCTCGACACGGCCGACGCTGACCTCCGCGCCGAAGCGGCCAACATGCTCGGTACGTACGAGGACCGCTCCGCCAGCCGCGCCCCCGACTTCTCCCGCTACCGGGCGCTCATCGCCGACGCCGACCGCACCGGCGCCCCCGAGCCCCGCGGCCTCATCGCCCACATGCTCGCGACTGACCCCGGCACCGCCCTGCTCACCCTGACCCGCGCCACCCGCCTCGGCGAGCGTGACCACCCGAGGCTCAAGCGCCTCGTCTGGGCCGAGCACGTCATTGCCGACGTCATCTGGAAACATGACAACGGCTTCCTCGATCCCGCGGAGATCGAGCCGGCTGCCGGCGCGCAACTCGCGACGCTGATTGAGGATGCGACGTGGTGGGTGCGGCTCTACGCGGCGGAGATCATCCGCCGGCACCCGGCGTTCCGCACGCCGCAGAACCTCGACCGCCTGCGAGCCGACGCCGATCCCCTGGTCCGCGCGGTTGCCGAAACCGCCAGCGCTGCTGCCGCGGCGGAGTAAGTTGTTACACGGGCGGTATTGCCTGGCGGCCTGCCGCCCCCTAGCATCCGGCGACTCGGGTCAAGCAACATCATCGCAACAGCGTAGCGTTTTTCCCTAGAACGGTTCCCCTGGGCCTAGGAGGCGTTTCATGGTGCGTTGCGCGCTCGCGTGTGCGGGTCTGCTTCTCGTATCGGCGGCCTGCAATCAGGAAAGCCCCAATCCCTCCCCGTCGCCATCGCCGACTCCGACCGCCACGCCGGACCAACCCTTCGTGCCGGCGGTGAACGCTTCGGTGGTGCCGGTCCAGGCGTCCGTCGTCGATTCCAACGGCGCCGAGAGCGCGGTGTGCGCGTCGCGCGACCGGGACGGCGTCCAGAGCGACTTCGTCGAGGGCGTGGTGCTGGTCAAGCCAAAGGACGCTGCCGACCTGCAGGCCTTCCTGGACCGCTACGACGGCGCGATCATCGGCAACGACGCCATTCCCGAGCCTCCCGCGGAACTGGGCATCACCCTGAGCGACGCCGAGCGCGCCCCCACGCAGTATCTTGTGCGCGTCAATCTCGAGCGCGCCGACCTCGACAACCTCGTCGCCAACGCGCAGAGCGTCGGCCTCGCGGGCAGCATGGAATTCACCTCCGCGGGCGGCATGGACACCTTTGCCGAGATCGTCGACGCGAAGGCCGCCGGCTTCACGGCGGGCGCCAACTACGTCAGCACCGCCAGCGTCCCGCTCCCCGTCGGTGCGATCGGCGTCTTCCTGAGTTCCCAGGAACGCCAGACGGCGCCCGGCGTTTATGACAATCCCTTCGCCGACGCCCACTTCGGCACTACCGGCAGCCAGTCGAACGTTATCCTCGCCTGGGAGTACCTCTTCGCCCACGGCATCCAGCGCCGGGTACACGTTGCCATTCTCGACGGCGGCTTCTGGCTCGATACCGCCGGCCGCGCCCGCGGCAGCAACAGCGACTTTCCGCCCGCCCCCGGCCGGCCCATCCAGTACGACTTCGTCGGCAACGACGCCTTCGCCGACGGTCCGACGTCGATGGGCTGCGGCCCCGGAAATCCCTGCTACTGGCATGGCACCGGCTCGACCAGCGTCGCGACCGGGATCCTCGACAACCGCCTCGGATTCGCCGGGACCGGCGGACTCGTCGCCGACCCCATGCTCTTCAAGATCGGCGGAACGAAGATTCAGCGCAACGCAGCCGTGCGTACGGCAGTCGCCTGGGGCGCGGACGTCGTCTCGATGAGTTTCGGCGGCGACTGCAACCAGGCCTGCCGCATCGACGACCGCGACGACACGCCGTTCAACGACGCGGTCGACGCCGGCAGCAAGGTCGTGTTCCTCGCGGCGGCTGGCAACGGCCGCGGCGCGCCGGCTGCCGGGTATGACGTCGGCGATCCCAGTTTCGTCCACCCCTGCATCGAGGACCACGTCATCTGCGTCGGCGCGCTCAACGACAACGCCAAGACCATCACCAGCTACTCCAACTATGGCAGCCGCGTGACCATCTTCGCGCCCACCAACATCCCCTCGATGCCCTATCCCCCGACGTTCGACGCTGGCGGCAACGCTCTGCCGATTTCCCAGGCCTACGGACCCGAGACCCCTCAACCCAGCTTCGGCGGCACCAGCGCAGCCACGCCCTTCGTGGCTGGCATCGTCGCGATGATGAAGGCGCTCAACGCCGACCTCACCAGCGACCAGGTGAGCCAGATCCTCATCGAAACATCCCAACCCGGCGTCGGGCTGGCCACCCGCTGCGTCGATGCGCTCGCCTGCGTCCGTCGGGCGGCCGAAGGCTCCGCGATCATCAACGACCGCTTCGAGACCAACGATCTCGAGGACGCGCCGACCGACCTCGGCTCCGGCCCGGTGAGCGCGCCCAACCTCAACATCGACGCACGCGACCGGGATTTCTTCCGCGTGGACTCACCCGGCGGCGCGACGATGACGCTCGGCCTGCAATACCCGCAGGGACTCGGCGACCTCAACGTCACCAACCTCACCGGCCTCGCCGGCCAGTGCACCGCGCCGGCCCTGGTATCCGACACACCCGCGGGCGACGGCACGGGGCGCACCCTCACCTACCGCGTGCCCGGCGGGCCCGTCCAGTTCGCGCTCGATGCCGATGAGGTCAACGCGTACAACCTCACCATCGGCTTCACCACCGCGTCGTTCGCCGCGGACATCTACGAACCGAATGACTCGACCATCACCGCCCGCTACCTGGTGAGCTACAAGACCGTCAAGAATGGCCTCCTCAGTTATGTCGCGATCGATCCCCGGGCGACCATCGACGCCACGCTCCACAGCGGCAGCGACGTCGACTTCTACATCATCCGCGGCGTGACGCCGAGCGTGGGTGAATCGGTGCTCCTGGTCGCCGTCCCGGCAGTGCTGGTCTACAACAACGACTCGCCGATCCGCCTCGACGTGTACAACCTCAACGCGGACAACTCGCAGGGCACGCTGGTGGGCGGTGCCTCCGGGGAAAGCTGCCTCACCGAGGCGGTCAGTGTCAGGCTGGAGGCAGACAAGTACTACCTGGTCCGCGTATCCGGGACCGCGGGCGCGTACCGCCTGACCAACGGCGTGACCGGCGACCCGCGCAAGTTCCCGCTGGAACTGCACGACCGCATCTACGACATCCTGCACCCCGGCGATCCCATCGAGTTCGTCATCCGCTACCCGGAGGTGTTCGCCTTTCTCGGTGACCCGGTCTTCAGTGCGCTGCACACCACGGCGCCGGACGTCCACCTGGAGTTGTTCGACATCGACAGTGCGCTCATCGCCGAAGGCGTCGCCAGCGGAGGCGGCGAGCGGCTGAGCCTGGCGCAGGTTGCCGCCAACCAGGTATACGCGCTGCGGCTGAGCCCTGCCGGCGCAGAGGCCACGGCCGATATCACCTGGGACTCCGCCGCAGCCGATGCCACCAGCCCCAACCTGATCTTCAACCCCGGCGCCGAGGACGACTCCGGCGACTCCGATGGAGATTTCCCAGGATGGACGCGGCTCACCGGCGACCCGCGCAACTACCTCTACAACGCCGAGGCTGAAGGCCCGTCGCTCACCGATCCCGGGCCGGATGACCGCGGCCTGTACCTCTTCGCCGGCGGCCCGAACTCCCCGACGAGTCAGCTCCAGCAGACCGTCCTGATCAGCTCCGACTGGTGGAACGGCATCGCGGCCGGCCGCGTGCAATTTCACTTCGCCGCTTTTCTCGGTGGCAGCCGCGACGCCACCGACGCCGCCGGCGCCGACCTGACCTTCTACAACGACGCCCAGGAGAATCTCGGCGAATTCACGCTGCCCGAGGTGACGTCTCGCGACCGCGACAACACCAGCGGACTGTTGCCCGTGGAGGTGCGCGATTTCGTGCCGGCCGGCGCGACCTACGCCGCCGTCACGCTCACCTTTGTGGACACGGGTGGCAACTACAACTACGGATTCGCCGACAACGTGGAGCTGGAACTGTCCGAGTATGTGGAGTGACTGCCGGCTCGGAACCACGCCCGGCCACGAGGCGAATGGCTAGTTTTTCCGCAGTGGATCCGTCGGCGTCGACCGGCTGCACACGGCGGAGCCCGCGGCGTTGAGCCAGTCCGCGCCGAAGTCGGCGGGCAGACGGAGCACCTCGAAGAGCGTGGCCACGAACTCGTCGTGGTCGCCGGCCCGCGCGGGGTTGCAGAACCGCCAGACCTCCTCGCCGGCCGGCGTGACCTCGAACGCCCGGCCCGAGTCCGACTCGGTGATCAGCGTGTCGCCGTTGGCGAGCCGGATGTTCGACCCGCACGTGCGCGAGTAGAAGCCGTTTTCCGGCGTTCCATAAAACCCCCACACGATCCGCTGCGTCCAGGGATCGAACTCGATCACCTTGCTCATCGCCCGGTTGCCGCGGTTGTCGAAGAGCAGCAGGTTGCCGTCCGGCAGCAGCGTGGGCTGGTGCTGGGCGCGCCACTGGCCGGTCAGCGCCCACACCACCGCCTCTCGATCGAGATCGAGAATCGCGATCGTGTCCATGTTGCGGCAGGAAATGAGCACGTTGCCGCGCGCCAGCAGCGGCGACCGGTCCGCCTGGGAACCGTCGAACCACTCGATCGTGTTGGTGTGAAAGACGTCGCCGTCGTGCCAGTTGACGTCCGTGCCGCGCAACGTCGTGTGCACCATCGACGCGTACGGCGAGTTCTCGAACGCCGCGAGCACCGAGACCTGGCGCAGGACGCGGCCGTCGGCGTCGAGCACCGTGACGAAGTCCTCGAGGATCGGCCCGTTCGGCCGGATCTCCGGTACGGTCCGCGGCATGCGCGTCAGCGCATAGATCCGGCCCGCGTCGTCGATGTCCAGGTCGTGGTGAAAATGCAGGTCGCTGCGCCACAGCAGCTTCGAGTCGCGATCGACCTTGATCAGCCCCCAGCCCTCGAAGATGGCCAGCACGTCCCCGTTGGGAAACGGCCGGGCCCGCCGCCAGAAACCGCGCGCCGGCAGATCCTCCGGCGCCGCCGAGTCCGGAAAGGCCTTCGCGAACGGATACGTCCAGGTGTGCCGCACCGTGCCGTCCATGTCCATCAGCACAGCCGCCGGCGCGTCGCCCGAGGTGTAGAAGTTGAGGCCGTCGTGGGCCCGCGTGCGATCGTACGCAACGACGCCCACGTCGCCCGACGCCGCTCGCGATCCGCCCACGTATCCGACGCTGAGCAGCTTGAGAATCTCGGGATCATCCGAAGTGCCGGCTGACGCGTCGGCAGCACCCGCGAGCCGATGCCAGCGGCCGAACTCGTCCGGCGCGGCGTCAGCCGCCTCCGCCTGGGACTCGACTTGCGGTGCCGCGACAAGCGACCGGTAGGCTGCCCGCAGCGCCCGGTATGGCGGCACCTTCTTTATCGCGAACACCGCCCCGCCGGCGAAAACCAGCAGCGCCGCAACCGCCCAGACCGTCACGCGCAGCGCAACGCGGCGTCCTCCGGCCCGCACCCGACGGGCGGTTTCTTCGCCCACAACCACCGACTTGCTGGTCATCCCGAGCTCCCGTATCCGCGCGCACCGCATCGCTGGTAGCGGGTGCGCGCCTTACGGTTTTATCGGAGCCAGGGGCGCGGCGATTGACTGGGAACCGGGACGTTGCGGCAGGCACAGCCGGGGGTCGTCGGCAATTTCTGCGCCTGGGAGGTACGCGGCGTGCGGCGCGTCAGCGCGCACCGCGCAGCGCTGTGCGGGTCGCGGGGATATCCGCGGCAGCCGCCGGCACGATGTCCGCCGGCACGATGTCGGCCGGCACGATGTCCGCCGGCACGTCGGACGGTGTGTCCGCGGGCGCACTGCCCCGATCGGCGCTTTCGGATTCGTCGTCCGTGCAGTCATCGTCCCACAGCAGGTTGGGGGCGAGGTTGATCATGGTGATGCCCCGCACCCGCGGAGGAGTCGCACCCTTCGACCGGCTGCGCCGCCGCGGCGTCCGCGACTGCTCGGGAGCCCGTTCGGTGACGTTGGCCACACAGCGCAGCGCCCCGCCAAGCTCATAGATGCCGGAGACGTCGATCTGGCGCACGTCGAAGCCCAGGTCGGCGTAGAGGGCCCGCGCGGCGTCGTCCAGCGCCGGCACGCGGTACTGCGGCACGTAGGCGATCTGCTTGCCGCCGCTGCGCTCCAGCAGCACGTTGTTGTAGGTGATCATCCAGTCGTCGGTTCGATCGATCGCGGCAGGCATGCGCAGCACGCGGTAGCCGCGGGCCTCGAGCCGCTCCGCGGTCGCATCGAAGATCGGTTCCTCGTCTACGTCGTGGTCGATCTCCTGCAGCACCTCGAGCGCCCGCTCGTCGCCCGCGTTCGCCGCGTCCTGCAGCAGCTTGCGGCCGCGCTGCGGCGATGCGAGCAGCACCGTGCGATCATCGATGGGCGTCAGGTACATGTCCACGTGACACCACGGGGCCATCCCGGCATCGTCACCCACCAGCACGTACGGCCGGCCGAAAACGCGGCGCAGCTCCGCGGGCAGCGCCCCGGAGCGGTAGAGCGCTTCGTTTTCCTCGATCACGTTCGCGCCGACGAAGACTTGCCGCCGGTTGGAAACCACGTTGCCACCCTCGAGCTGCAGCGAACTGCTGTACATGCCCGGCAACAGTCCGGCGAGCGAAAGCAGCGCCTGGACCATGCGGTCGTTGCGCTTCTCTTCCGGGTAGTCGCGTTCGTCGGCGGGCACGAACGAGCTGGCCCGCCGCAGGAGCGTGCGCGACTGCCGCGCGATGCAGCGATCGCGCGCCCAGATGGTCAGCGGCATGCCCACAGCCACGCACTCGACGTCGCGGCCCTCGCCGAGCGCGGCCTTGCCCCACCGATCCGCGAAGCGTTGCGCGGAGCGGGCGTCGGGGCAGATCACGCGGATGAGCAGGTCGTCGCCCAGCGCGCCGAACAGGTCGTCGTACAGCGGGGCGAGTTCCTCGTCCATGAGCGGATCGTAGTAGAGCAGCAGTTCGCGGATACGGCCGCCGGAATCGGGAATGACGGCACCACCGTCGGCGACGGTATCTTCGGCGTCGCTCCGCGGGACCTGGGCGTGTGCGGGCGCACACGCGGCCAAGGCGACCATCAACAAGCCCAGAGAGCGCCGCAGGGCGGCGGTCCGACCCTGATTGACCATCGGTGTGGATTCCTGGGAACTTCCGGCAGCGCACGGCAGGAGTGACGACCACCCGGCTGAGCCGCACGCACCCGCAAATCCTATCTTGATATCGAGTTGAAAAGAAAGGGTTGCGAGCGCAAAAAAGCGTCAGGTTGCACGGGAGATACAAAAATGCACGGCACCCCGAGGGATGCCGTGCCTGGTATAGCAAGGAAACAGGTTGGGTCGTTGGGAAGCCGTGTTGCCCCGGCTCCCGTGCACGCCGAGCGGACGAAAGTCCGACCTGACGGCACCGAGGATGCGCTGACATCGCACCCGCTGACTGAAGTTCCCGAAGGAACGCAGCGGGGTCTAGATAATCCTCTAGAAAGGAGGTGATCCAGCCGCAGGTTCCCCTACGGCTACCTTGTTACGACTTAGTCCCAGTCACCGAACTCACCGTCGGCCGCCGCCTCCCGAGGGTTAGCTAAGCGGACTTCGGGTGCTCCCAGCTTCCATGACTTGACGGGCGGTGTGTACAAGGCTCAGGAACACATTCACCGCGTCATGGCTGATACGCGATTACTAGCGATTCCAACTTCATGGAGTCGGGTTGCAGACTCCAATCCGAACTGAGGAACGTTTTTTGCGATTTGCTCCACCTCGCGGTCTCGCTTCGCTCTGTACGTCCCATTGTAGCACGTGTGACACCCTGGGCATAAGGGCCATGATGACTTGACGTCGTCCCCACCTTCCTCCGGCTTAACGCCGGCAGTCTCGCTAGAGTTCCCGGCATGACCCGCTGGCAACTAACGACAAGGGTTTCGCTCGTTAAGGGACTTAACCCGACACTTCACAGCACGAGCTGACGACAGCCATGCAGCACCTGTGCACGTTTCACCCGAAGGCAGCTTACTCGTGTTTCCACAAGGGCATCCGTGCATGTCAAACCCAGGTAAGGTTCTTCGCGTTGCTTCGAATTAATCCACATGCTCCACCGCTTGTGTGAGCCCCCGTCAATTCCTTTGAGTTTTAGCCTTGCGGCCGTACTCCCCAGGCGGCACACTTAACACTTTTGCTCCGGCACGAACACCGTCAGAGGTTCTCGTACCTAGTGTGCATCGTTTACGGCGTAGACTACCGGGGTATCTAATCCCGTTCGCTACCTACGCTTTCGCATCTGAGCGTCAGGACAGGCCCAGCGACCCGCTTTCGCCACCGGCGTTCCCTTTGATATCTACGAATTTCACCTCTCCACCAAAGGTTCCAGTCGCCTCTACCTGCCTCAAGAACGGTGGTTTGCCAAGCAATTCCCCGGTTGAGCCGGGGGATTTCACAAAGCACCTTCCGTTCCGCCTGCATGCGCTTTAAGCCCAGTGATTCCGAACAACGCTCGCATCCTCCGTATTACCGCGGCTGCTGGCACGGAGTTAGCCGATGCTTCCTCTGGGGCTGGTCACTTTCTTCCTCACCCCTGACAGCAGTTTACATCCCGAGGGACTTCGTCCTGCACGCGGCGTCGCTCCGTCAGACTTGCGTCCATTGCGGAATATTCGTTGCTGCAGCCACCCGTAGGTGTCCGGACAGTGTCTCAGTTCCGATGTGTCGGGTCATGCTCTCACACCCGATACCCGTCGTCGCCTTGGTAGGCCTTTACCCCACCAACAAGCTGATAGGGCATGGACCGCTCCCGGACCGCCTGAACTTTGCCCGCACGATCATGCAACCACGCGGGGTCATCGGGCATTACCGGCACTTTCGCAAAGGGACCGAAGTCCCGCCGCTATTCCCGAGTCCAGGGTACGTTATCCATGCATTCCTCACCCGTTCGCCACTAACATAAGCTTCGGTTACCCAACGCCTATGTCCGTTCGACTTGCATGCCTTAGCCACGCCGCCAGCGTTCGTTCTGAGCCAGGATCAAACTCTTCACTTTTTTGCTGTGTCTCGCCACGCCCGGACCAAGGCCCGCACGCGACGCGAATAACAACATTGAGGCTCGCACTCACTAGCGCATTGTGAGATGCGAGCGGCCGACTCCCCAAAGGCAGCCAGCCTCCACCAATTGCATTGACAGTCCGCCACGCCTTCAGTTAAGGCGCTCGACGCAGCGGACCCGCATCCTCACAACGACCATCCAACCTGTTCACTTGTCAAAGAGCATTCGAGCACTCGCGTGCCCGGCGCACCCGGCGTTTCCCGCCGACGCGCGAGCCGTGCATTCTAGGTTCCCCGCGAAGCCTGTCAATCGCACCCGAAGACTTTTTTTCGCCCTCGATGCGACCCGCGGCCAACCGCCGCAAGCCCCGAAAGAACCGCCCCGCGCCAGTCCGGAATCGTCGCCGATCACCGCACCAACTCGGAGCGTCGCACAGCCCCCTTAAGATAACACACCGTTGATCGGTGTCAAGCGGCCCAGCGGCTGGAATCAACGCTGAAAACCGCGAATTTCTTTCCATTCCCGGCGCTTGGGGCCATCCAGGTAACGCGGCTAAACGCCCCGCATCACCAACCCCAAAAACATGAGCAACACGGGCACCGCGCACACCACCAACGCCGCGATCGCCAGACCCCGCGGACGCCGAAATACGGCGATGATTCCGCAGATCGCGCCCGCCAGCCAGAGGCCACAGCCCCCCATCATGGCCAGCGAGACTTTGACGACCCATGGAGCCCCCTCCTGCATCGCCTGCTCCATGAACTTGCCGACCTCGTCAGGTTTGGGATTCTGGCCGATTGCATTCGCCATCGCCGCCATGGCGCCCATCACCGCACCAATGCCCAGCAGCGCCGCCACGAGCGCGAGGATGAACGCAACGACCCCGAGAACATTGCCGCGCCGCAGGTCCGGCTCGGGCGGCGTTCCCCACGTACCCGGCATCGAAGCGTTGGGCGCAGGAAATGCCTGCGTGGGGGCTGTTCCGGGCAACGGCCGCGGCGGCGGCAGCGTGGCGCCGGCTGAATCCGGCTCACTCGCACGCTCGTCGCTGCGGGTGGCTGCCAGGCTCGAAGGCGCCGAAAACGCCGGTGCCGTCACGGTGTCGCGACAGTAGGGGCACTGCACGAGCCGACCGCCCCACCCGTCATCCACCTCGATGGGCTTGCCGCAGGATACGCAATGGAATTGGATCGCCATACCGGTCAGCGTAGCGGAGCCGCGGGGGACCAGCAACCGGGCCCCAGCACTGCGCCATGAGATCGCCCGGACCGCGGGCGGTCAGGGTGCCACGAGGTTTTCGCCCGACAGATCGGTGGGATGCAGGTTCCCGCCGGGCGAGAACTTCATGGCCTGCGCGCCGCTGTCGAGCAGGTACAGGTAGACGAGCTGGTAGTCCTTCTGCAGGTTGGTCGACTTGATGCGTTCGAAGGGTTTTACGCGTCCGCCCACCATGGGGTAATACTGAATCTCGATGATGTTCTCGCCGCCCACGTTGGCGACGGCGTACTTCCCGACCGGGGTCAACTGGTGGCTGTGGTTGTCCTCGATGATGTAGTTTTCCACGGTCTGGGCCGCGAAGTTCATCGCCTTGCCGTAGAGGCTGCCGGCCTTGAGACTTTCCACATCGAGGTGCAGCAGCGCCTTGCCCTCGGGCACGGCGAAGCTGCTGATGTCCGGATTCTTGTGCACGGCGCCCTGGTCTTCGGCCCGGCCCGAGACGGAGCCCTCGTGCATGACGCCGTTCTGCACGTCGGAGGTCCCCTGGTAGTCCGTCATCACCACGGGCAGGTCGGCGCCGAAGTGCGAACCGCCGAAGACGATCTTCACGCCGGAGATGCGCCCGCCGGCGACGGGGGTCGGTGTCGGCGTCGGAGGCGGCGGCGCCGCCGGTTCCGGCTGGGCCTTGCTCAGCCCGCGGACCGGAGCCTCAGCTCCGAACTTGTACTTGACCTTCGTGGGCTGGAAGTTCGTCGGCACTTCGAACACGACCTCGATGACGCCCGAGGCCGGCACGCTCAGCGTCTGGCCGATGGTGTAGCGTTTCTCGTCGGCGTCGCCGCCCTCGTCCCAGTTGCGCACGAAGTAATTCGGTTGCTTGTCGTCGGGCACGGCCATGCCGGGATAGATCTGCGGCTCATCGTTGGTCGTGCCGAGCAGACGCACGCTGGACGGCGTGAAGCGCTGGCGATCGTCCGGATCGTCGAGCTTGTCCTTGTCGCCGCTGACCTTGATGGTGACGCGCAGGAACTTCTTGCCGGGCCCCGGTTCGACCGCATCGTAGGTCAGCGGTTTGAGGTGGCCGCTGCCGCCGGAGACCTCGTAGACGCTGGGTATCTCACTGGCGGCCTGAAACGCCAGCGCATCCTCCGGCGCGGTGCGCCGCACGCCGACGTTTGCCGCCTGCAGCCAGCCCAACTCCGAGACGAGGTCGGGGTGCTCCGCGTTGAAACGCTCGCCCCCACCGAACACGCCGTCGGACAGGGCCACGCCGTAGGCCGCGACCGCCCGATCCAGGTGCAGCCAAACCTCGTTCTGATCGCTCGGCTTGCTGTGATTGAACCGCTCGTAACCGATGATTCCCGGCCAGGGCACCATCTGCAGCCCGATGGCGAGCATCCCCGTCGCCAGGAACGCCGTGAAGAAGCCGACCACGCCCGCGCCGATCCGATCGAGCATGTGCGGGATCTGGCTCGAACGCGGCACCAGGCTGTCGAGGATCAGCCGCAAAATGCCGAGCGGCACCAGGAACATGCCCAGGAAGGCGACGGCGTAGGCCAGGTCGCCCAGAAAGCCCTGCAGAAACGCCTGCGCCACGTACTCGTAGGTACCGAAGGCGATCGCCGCCGAGAGCACCGTCAGCACACCCGTGATGATCGCACTGGTGAGACCCTGGATGGCCTGGAAATAGGTTACAGCCGCCAGCACCAGCAACAGCAATATGCAAAACCACATGATCAGCACCCCAAAAGTTGCAGACCACCGGCGGGGTCCCGGCGGCGCGTTACTTGGCGTCGCTGCGCAGACCGCGCATGATCTCCGCCATGCTGGTCTTGCCCGCGATCACCTTGATCAGGCCGTCCTCCTGCAGATAGCGCATCTTCTCGGAGCGTGCCTGCGCCTTGATCTGCTTGGCCGGCGCTCCCGCGGCGAGAAGCTTGCGCACCGCATCGCTCACCGGCATGAACTCGAAGACCCCGGTCCGCCCCACATAGTGGCTGTTCTGGCACGTCTGGCAGACGATCACGCGGCCCTTCTTGTCCAGGATCGGCTCGCTCGGCGGCCGGTAGAAATGCTCCACCTGGTCGGCGGGTATATTGGCTTTCCTCAAGAGCTGCTCGTCGGGCTTGTACGCCTCCCGACACGCCTCGCAGAGCACCCGCACGAGCCGCTGCGACACGACGCCCACCAAGGCTCCGGCGAGCAGCTTGTGGTCGTCGAGCAGCGCCTGCAGACGGGCGATGGCGTCGGCGCAACTGCCCGCCCGCACGGTCAGGTAGATCTTCTTGTCGGTGGCTGCGCGGCAGGCGAGCTGGGCGGTTTCGCGATCCTCGCACTGATCCACGAGCACGACGTCGGGCTCGCGCCGCAGAATCGTCTGCAGCATGCGCGCGTAGCTCACGTCCACCTTGTTCGGATCGAAAACCTGCTGGGTGATGTTGTCCAGATCCTGCATCACCGAGGTCTCGAGCGAGTAGACGTTCTGCAGGTAGGCGTCGTGCGTCCGCAGCGCCGCGTACTCCGTCGTGGTGATGCCCGATTCCCGCGGACCCGCAAAAACCACGAGCCCGCTCTCCTTGGCCACCGCCGCCTTGAACTGCTTGAGCACCGGCTCGGAAAACCCGAGATCCTCCAGGGCCAGCAGGCCCTGCGAACGGTTGATCCGCAGCCGCATGCGCTCGCCCTGCGTCGATCCGGACGTGACCACCTCCATGCGGTCCGGCTTGCCCGTGCTGCCCAGCAGGCCCGCCCGCATCTGCCCCGCCTGCGGGCGGCGGCGCTCCTCCATGCTGAGACCCGCCGCCTGCTTCATGAAGCTGAGCAGCTTTTCAGCGTTTTCCGGGGTCAGCAGCCCCTCCTGCTCGGATGCCACGCCGTCAATCTTGTAGACCACCCGCGTCGCCTCCGCACCGACGACCAGGTCGGCATCGGTGCTTCGCTTCCAGAGCATGTCGAACAGGAAGTCCTGGGCCACGTCAAAGCGCTCGCGCTCTTCGGGCTCGGTCGGCTTGCTGATCGCCTTGCCCTCGCTGTCCATCAGGCGGACCCGCACCCCCCGGTCCTCCCGCTCGGCCTTGCCGCCGCCCTTACCGGAGAGCACTTTCTTGAGGTGCGTGGGGGTGAGCACGCGTGCGCTGGGCCCGACGCGGCCGTTGCGATGCACGACGTACGCCAGCAGCGTGCCGCCGCCGAGAATGATCCAGAAGGCGAGGCCAAGGAAAAATGCGGCGCCAGGCCACGGAATGAGCAGCAGAACGGCTATGCCACCCCCACCGCCGCCAAGAATCAGCAGATTCCACCATTCGCGGCGCGGCTTGTTGATCCGCTCGACGTCCCGGTCCGCCCACTGCGCGCCCAGTGTCCACAGGACGAACAGCACCAGCACGGTCAGGATCTTCGGCAGGCTCGTGTAGAGGGCGGCAGCCAGCAGTGTCGGGGCAAGGGTCGTATGCATCGCAGTCATGGGCACGTTAGGTCCGGACGCTTCGGCGCTCGTTCTCCCCCCTCCGCCAACTCGTGCGGAAGATTAACCGCTTCTAGCCCGCGATGCCACTGCCGGAGATATTGATCCCCTTGAGCTTCATCTTCAGTTCCTCGGCGTTGGTGGCAGCGGCGTAGGCCGTGGCCTGGTCGATGTACTCCTCCTCCACCAGCCGGCGCAGCGACTCGTTGAAGTCCACCATGCCCTCGCCGTAGGAACTCTTCACCACCCCCAGCAGCTCCTGGTCGCGGCCCTCCGCGATGAACTTGCGGACCGTCGCGTTCACCAGGCACATTTCCACGCAGGGCACCCGGGGAACGTCCGGTCGGATGGTCTTGAGCAGCTTCTGGCAGATAA
Source organism: Phycisphaerales bacterium (assembly GCA_020639115.1). GTDB lineage: Bacteria > Planctomycetota > Phycisphaerae > UBA1845 > UBA1845 > JACKHG01. The sequence continues at coordinate 88,191 of JACKHG010000003.1, read as the reverse complement.
TCCCCTGCAGGTTGAACACCAGCGAACTGCGCACCAACGCCCGAGCATTCTCCGGGAAAAGCTCCAGAACGCGGGTGATCGTCCCCGCCACGCCGGACGCGTGGACGGTGCCGAAGACGAGGTGGCCCGACTCAGCCGCGTGGAGGGCGGCGGAGAACGTCTCCTCGTCACGCATCTCGCCGATCAGCACGACGTCGGGGTCCTGGCGCATCAGGTACTTCAGGGCCCTGTGAAAATCGTGCACATCCAGCCCAATTTCACGCTGGTTGATGAACGCTTTCTTATCGGTGTACTGGAACTCGATGGGATCCTCGAGCGTGACGATGTGGCAGGCCCGCGTCCGGTTGATCTGCTCGATCATCGCCGAGATCGTGGTGCTCTTGCCGCTGCCGGTGATGCCGGAAACCAGCACGAGGCCCTGGTGGTGATCCGCCACCTTCGACAGCGAGGCGGGCAGGTGCAACTGCTTGTAGTCCATGATTTCGCTGGCGATCCGCCGGGCCGCCATCGAAGTCAGACCCCGCTGCCGGAAGACGTTGACGCGAAAGCGCGAGCCCCCCTCCGCCTGGTGGGCGAAATCCATCGAGCCGTGCTCGGCGTACTTGCGGCACTGGTCCTCGTTCATGATCTCGAAGATCAGCGCCTCGATCTTCTCGTTGCTCATCTTGCCCATCGCCATGGGCTTGAGCGCCCCCCGGACCCGCACGCGCGGAGGCGTGCCGGCCTTGAGATGCAGGTCCGAAGCGCCCATCTTCTCCATGGCCCGAAAGAGCTTGTCGAGCTTCTTGCCCCGCGATTCACCCGATTCTTCGGTGGATGCCTCGTCAGCCGCGTCGATGACAACAGCCTCGTCGGCCTCCGCCTCTATGCGTTCCGTATCCGCCACGATGCCTCCCGTGTGTTCCATGCGCATCCGCGCGAGGCTGCTTCCACCCGGCGGGATCAGGCCTGCTGGTCCGCCGGCACCCTCAAGCACGCTTCCCAGGGCTGGGAACGAAGCTTGCTACTAACAATATTCGTAAAAGCAGGGGCCGACAACCGGCTGGACTGCGAATCCGGGTCCATTATGGACCCCACCCCGGCCCCCTTCAAGCCGCGACCTCAGGCGGGCCGACAACGGACTGGCACCGAGCGCCCCTCAGGACGCCCTCATGCGCGGGCGCGGGCAGCCCGGCCCGCCCCGAGCCCCAAGCTCCGCCAAACCAGCCAGCGAGCGGGTGAGCCGGGCTTGAACCCCGCGTCCACCTCCGCCGGAGCGTTGCCCATTTACCCGATTCCTCCCCGTCATTGGGCAATAAGCAAGCGCTGGGCACCGCGAATGGGTAACATTGCCCAATTCCCTCACCCGTTCGCCGCAAAAACGACTGGCACGCGACGTGCTACAAATTTCCGTGCCGGAGCAGGCGCGCCGCAGGTGACGGCGACGCCTCGCATCGCTCCGCAATTGGGAAATAGCACTTTCACCGTCCAGGACTGACGCGCATGCGCCGCCGACTCGCACCCGCCACCTGCAGCGACCTTCGCCAGTCCGTCGAACGCGGACAACAGCGGCTCGCCTACCTCTTCGCGGTCGAAGACCACGCGGGCGTGATCGCCGAGGCGCGCCGCTGCCGGGCCGCGATGCATCTCTGTGCGGAGTTCGCCGAGCAAGACGCCGACCGTCACATCGGTTGTGCAGCACACGTGATCGTGATGGAAACACGGGCTCACGTCGCATTGGCGACCCGCGCGGATCAGCCGCTGGAGGCGCTGCTGCACATCGACGCGGGCCTGCGCGATCTGCTGGACTACTTCGCCGCGCGGGCCAACGTACGTGCCTACGACCGCGCCCGCGAAGTGCGCGCCCTCGAGCATCTGCGCGATCGGATGCTGGAGGAGATCTTCCCGGGTCCGCACGCCGAACTGCGCCGCGCGCTGGCGGAAGCGCTGCGCGAAGAGCGCTACGAGGACGCCGCCCGGCTCCGCGACCATCTCCGCGCCCGGCGCCTTCGCCCACAGTAAGGTTCCACCGGCTGGTCGCCGTGGAATTGGCCGGATATCTGCGGACAAATGGGGGCTCTACCGGATAGGCGCGCGAACCCGCGGCGCCATACAGTGGGTTGGTTCGAGCATGATCATGGCGGCCCGCCGCGGCTGCCACGACGCTCGGCTGGCCCTGAGAGCTGCCCTCTGCGGACCGGTGTATTTCGCCGGGAAACCCTTCCCCCTCCGGCGCATTGCCCGCGCTGGTCCGTACAGGCGCCGGGGCCAGCCTTCTCTTGTCAGGGCGTATGTCCCGGCGCAGCGAGATCGGCGCAGACGATCTCCTCGTCGTTGCGCACGAAGATGTTCCGGTCGGCGAACGCCGGATGCGACCAGCAGACGCCGCCGCGGCGGCGTAGCTGTTCGAGCGTCGGCTTGATGAGCTTGGCGCGATCGATTTCGGTAAATCCCTGCGGGCTCAGGCGGCCGATGATCAGCTCGCCCTTCTCGTTGAAGATCCAGACCTTGTCGTCGTTGCGCACGAGGTGGGCCATCGCCCAGCGGGCGCGCGGCACGACGGTCAGATCCTCCCAGACGCGGTCGCCGGTCGCGAGCTGCAGACAGCGCAGCTCGCCGTAGCTGTCCATGCCGTAGATGTGGTCGTCGATGATCAGCGGCGTCGCGATGATGCTGTGCAGCGCGTCGGTCTTCTGCTCGCTCTCGCCGCGCCGCTTCCAAACCTCGCTTGCCTGCAACGCGTCGGGGTCGAGCCGCAGCAGCAGCGAACCGCTGAAAAAGTCGGTCACGAAGATGTAGTTCCGGTAGTGCACTGGCGTGGCGACGCCGATGATCATCCGCGCCGGCGGAAACGGGCTCGACCAGTACAACCGGCCGGTCTGCGGATCGAGGCCCACGACGCGTTCGCCGGTGTAGCAGACCAGCACCCGCTTGCCCGCCTGGTCGATCACGATCGGCGCGGAGTACGAGGCGGGGTCCGGCAGCGCCCGCCAGATCTCCTTCCCGCTCCGCTTGTCGAGTCCCACCAGGCACGCGTCCGGCGCCCCGCCGATCTGCGCGATCAGCACGTCCCCCTCGATCACCGGCGAGGCCGCGATGCCCCACATGGGCATGCGCACGGCGAAGTCAGCCGCAAGGTCCCGCTGCCACACGATTTTCCCGGTGGCTGCGTCGAAACAGTGGAGGTGCCCCATCGTGCCGAGCGCGTACGCACGCCCATCGTCGACGAGCACCGAGGCCCGGGGACCGGCATCGTAGTCGACGCCGCGATACGGGCAGTCATAGGCGAACGACCAGAGGGATTTTCCCGACTTGGCGTCGAAGCAGTGCACGCGCTCCCGCTGGCTGGGCTCGAGCACGCGATCGGTCACGAAGACGCGACCGTCGGCGACGGTGGGCCCGCTGTAGCCGCTGCCGATCGGAGCGCGCCACACAGCCGGGATTTCCGCGCCCGCGAACGAATCGACGAGTCCGCTTTCGCGCCAGACGCCGTCGCGCTGCGGCCCGCGCCACTGCGGCCAGTCGTCCGCCCACGCGACCGTTCCGCAGACCAACAGCATCACCCCAATCCAGCTTCCGCGCATGATCCAGCCCTCAATTCAACAGGAGAAAAGCCCGACTTGGCTGCATTGTAGGGCCTGACACTCAGCAGGTCGAACCCGCCGAAGAGCGGCAGGGTCATCGTCCCGGCTGCACCGCTACCCGATGGCCTGGTCGATGTCCTCGACCAGATCCTGCACGTCTTCGATGCCCACGCTGAGGCGCACGAGACCATCGGTGATGCCGCGCGCCTCGCGGACCTCCTTGGGAATGGACGCATGGGTCATGATCGCGGGATGGTTGACCAGCGACTCCACGCCGCCGAGCGACTCAGCCAGGCTGAAGACCTTGACCCGTTCGCAGAAGCGCTTGGCCGCAGAAAAGCCACCCGCGAACACGATCGTCACGATGCCGCCCCCACCGCGCATCTGCTTCTCAGCCAGCGCGTGGTCGGGGTGATCGATCAGGCGAGGATAGACGACACGGGCCAGCGCCGGGTGGCCGACGAGGTGCTCGGCGAGCGCGAAGGCGTTGTGGCAGTGGGCGTCCATCCGCACGGCCAGAGTCTTGATCCCGCGGTGGACGAGGTAGACGTCGAACGGACCCGGGCACGAGCCCGCCGAGTTGAGGTAGACGGCCACCGGCTCGGCGTCGGCGGCGCGTTTGCACACCACCGCCCCGCCGATCACGTCGGAGTGCCCGCCGAGGTACTTGGTGCTGCTGTGCACGACGTAGTCCGCCCCCAGGCGCAGCGGCTGCTGCAGCGCGGGCGTCGCGAACGTGTTGTCCACCGCGAGCTTCACGCCGCGGGCGCGGGCGACCTCGGCGATCGCGGCCACGTCGATCACGCGGAGCAGCGGGTTGGTGGGCGTCTCGAGCCAGATGAGCTTCGTCGTCTTGTCGATCAGCGCGTCGAACTTCTCGGGGGCGGGGTCGTCGGTGTAGCGGGCGTCGAGCCCCCAGGGCCGGAACACCTTCTCGAGCAGGCGGTAGGTGCCGCCGTAGACGTCGCCGAAGGAGACGACCGAATCGCTCGGCCGCAGGTTGGCGAAGAGCGCCGTCGTCGCGGCCAGGCCGGAGGGGAACGCGGTGGCCGCCTCGCCGCCCTCCAGCGCCGCCAGGCACTTCTCCAGGGCGATCCGCGTCGGGTTGGCGGTGCGGGAATACTCAAACCCCTTGTGCACGCCGGGCGACGCCTGGGTGTAGGTGCTGGTCACGTGAATCGGCGGCACCGTGGCGCCGGTCACCGGGTCCGGGTCCTGTCCGACATGAATGGCGGTCGTGGCTAGACGCATGGTCATCGCTTTCCCTGGTTTTATGTTCGCAACGTGCGGCGCCTGCCGCGCGGCGGGCGGTTCTGCGAAGATAGCGAATCGCGTGCGCGCGGGCAAAAGTGCAGCCCCCGGCGCATGGCCCTTCGCCGGTCCGCGGGTACAATCGCAGCCATGCCCCGCGGCACCGATGCACTGCCCCAACTCGCGCAATCCGACCGCCTGCATGCGCGGGCCCAGGCCTTTCTCGCCCTGGCGGTAGGCGCCTTCGCGCTCCGCATCGTGCTCGCGCCCTGGGTGGCCCACATGGGCGACATGGGCGCGTTCATGGGCTGGGGGCAACGACTCGCCGACGCCAACGTCGGGCCGGCGAAATTCTGGGCCGACGACTACTGGTGCGACTATCTGCCCGGTTACCTGCTGATTCTCCGGGTGCTGGGCGAGGTCGCCGCCAAGATCCCCGACAAGCTGGTGCTGCTGCACACGCCCGGTACGACGATCGCGGTGCACCTGCACATTCTGCTTTACAAGCTGCCCAACCTGATCGCGGACGTCGTCACCGCCTGGCTAATCTGGCGGCTCACGCGGGAGAAGATGGGCCGCAGGCACCTCTGGCTGCCCGCCGCGTACCTGTTCAACCCGGCGGTCCTGCTCAACTCCACGCTGTGGGGTCAGGCGGACAGCATCCACGCCCTCGGGCTCGTAGCGGGCCTCTACCTGCTCACGCGCCGACGCGTGATTATCGCGGGCCTCGTGCTGGGCTACGCCCTGGCCATCAAGCCGCACAGTCTCGTGCTGCTGCCGTTGGCTCTGGTCTACGCGCTGCGGCAGCGGATGGCGTGGTGGCGCGTGGCGCTCGCGGTCATCGCCGTGCCCGCCGTCTTCGCCATCACGTTCCTGCCGTTCAACGGCTGGTCGGTGCTCACGCTGCCGCACCTCATCCGCGCGCGCTTCGCCGCCACGATGGGCGAGTACGGGGCTGCGACGATCAACTCCTTCAACCTGTGGTACCTGGCGGGCGATAACTGGGTGCCCGACAGCCGCATCATCTGGGGCGGTTACGCGATCCGCACGATCGCGTATTTCCTCTGCATCACCGGCCTGATCGCCATCCTGCTGCGCTACCTGTGGCAGCGCCGCGACCGCACCTCGGGCCTGTGGGAAGCGTCCGCACTCGCGTACCTCGTGGTGTTCCTCTTCGTGACGCGGGCCCACGAACGTCATGTATTTCCCTATTTTGCGCTGCTCGCGGTCGCGCTGGCCTGGCGGCGGGCAGCCGTCCTGCCCTGGGCCATCCTGACGATGACCTACTGTGTCAACCTCGCCTACGCCTGGGAGTACCTGCTCAACGAGAACCGCACGACGGTGCTCTGCGCCCCTGCCCTCGGCAACTTCCTGTGCATCGTGAATCTCGCGGTGCTGCCGCTGACGCTGCTGGCCTGCCATCCGCTGGGGCAGCACCTCGCCAACCGCCTCATCCGCAAGGCGCGCAAGCCCGCGCCGGCGATCGCTCTGCCGGCGTCGCGGTGGACGCCGCGGAGCAGCCGGTTGGCGCTGGCGGGGATCATGGTTTTCGCCCTGGGGACGCGCGTCATCCGCCTGAACGATCCGCCGCAGCGCTACTTCGACGAGGTCTACCACGCCTATACGGCTGAGCAGTGGGCCAAGGGCAACACCGACCCCTGGGTCTGGAGCACGCACGCGCCCGACAAGGGCAACGCCTACGAATGGACCCACCCGCCGCTGGCGAAGCTCGCGATGATGTGGAGCATCGAAGTGTTCGGGGATCATCCGTGGGCGTGGCGGTTGCCGGGGGCCCTGCTGGGCACGCTCGACATGCTGCTGATCTACGGGATCGCCCTGGTGCTCTTCCGCAACCGGGGCGTGGCCCTGCTGTCCGCCGCGTTCGCCGCGCTCGACGTGCTGCCGCTGTTCGCCTCGCGGATCGGCATGAACGACGTGTACTGCGTGACGTTCATCCTGCTGGCGCTGCTGCTCGCGCTGCAGCGGCGGTGGGTGTGGTTCGCGCCGGCGGTGATCGGCGTCGCACTGGCCTGCAAGTGGACCGCGCTGTACGCGTTGCCGCTGCTGGCGTTCGTGCACCTGCTGCCGGGGCCGCACAACCCGCGACCGGAAGGTCCGATCGGCCGTAATTTCGCGTTGGGACTTCTCTACCTCGTCTGCGTGCCGGCGATCTACCTGGCGAGCTACATTCCGTTTTTCCAGGCCGGGTACACCTCGGCGCAGTTCGTCGAACTGCAGAAGCAGATGTGGTATTACCACACGGGCCTCAAGGCGACGCACCCCTACTCGTCCAAGGCGTGGCAGTGGCCGATGCTGACCAAGGCGGTGTGGTGCTACACGGACAAGTGGACACCGCCACCGGACGAAGCAGCGGATGCTTCCGCAGCGAGCCCGACGCCGCCCGCGTCCGCGACGCCCGTCCGCGTCAAGCCGCGGCACGTCGAAGGGCAGTCCGCGCAAGCGCAGCCGGCCACCCCCGCGTCCGACCTGACCCCGGCGACCGTCGAGCGCAGTTGGTCGGCCAACGTCTACGCCTGGGGCAACCCCATCATCTGGACCACGGGACTCGGTGCGCTCATCTTCGCGCTCTACCACCTGACGACGACGCGGAACATCCCCGTGCTGATCGCGGTCGCGGGCTACCTCGCCTTCTGGGCCCCCTGGCTCGCCTCGCCGCGGATCATGTTCCTGTACCACTACCTGCCATCGCTGCCGTTCCTCTACATCATCCTCGCCTGGGGAACCGCGCGCACCGGGCTGCACCGCAAGACGGTCGCCTGGCTGCTGATCTTCGCGACGGCTGCATTCGTGCTTGTTTATCCGTTTGTAACAGCCATCTACCTGCCGCACAGCCTGACGCCCGCAGCGTGGTAAGTAAAATCCCCCGGCTCGTTCCCGTCTTGTCCCCCCGATCGACCGCGCTGACGCAACCGGCGGATATCAGCCAACTTTTTTCGGGTCCGCCTGTCCAAAGTCCGCGCGGTTCGCAGTTGATATGATAAGGGACCCCGTCGGTTCCTGCAGGAGTCGCATCGATGTCACCAGCCAGCCCAGAATCTCGCGGGACGGACGAACTGCTCGCCCGCGTGCGCGCCGGCAGCGATTCCGCGATCGAGCAACTGCTCGCGGGGCACCGCGCGTTTCTCCGCGCGTTCGTCGCGCTGCGGATGGACCCCGCGCTGCGGCAGCGCGTGGATCCGTCCGACGTCGTGCAGGACGCCCAGATCGAGATTGCCCGCCGGATGGCGGACTACGCAGCCGATCCGCGCATGCCGCTGCGTTTGTGGCTCCGGCAGATCACCTACGACCGCCTGCTGATGCTCCAGCGTCGACACGCGGGCGCCCAGCGCCGCACCGTGGCCCGCGAGATCGTGCCCCCTGAAGACTCGAGCGTGGCCCTGGCTGAGCAGGTCATCTGTCAGCGCTCCAGCCCGAGTGAGGCGCTGATTCGCGGCGAACTGGTGGAACGCGTGCGCGCCGCGCTGCACAACCTCTCGGAGGATGATCGCGAAATGGTCCTGATGCGCAACTTCGAGGGCCTCTCCAACGCGGAAGTCGCCGCGTTGCTGCAGGTATCCCCGGCCGCGGCCAGCAAACGCTACGGCCGCGCCCTGCTGCGTCTGCGCACCGGCCTGCGCGACGACGGAATTGTGGAGTCCAATGATGCAGCCAACCCGAACCCATCCTGATCCGACGGCGGAATCCCTGCTCGGTCGGGCTGCAGACGACTGGCTCACGCAGGTGGCCCGGGGCGAGTCGCCCGACGTCGAGGAGTACGCCCGGCGCTTCCCGCGGATCGCCGCGGTGATCCGCGACGTGTTTCCGGCCCTGAGCACGCTTCATCCCCGCGGATCTGCTTCCGGCGACCTCATGTCGACTGCCCTTACCCCGCGCCGCGGCCATCTCGGCGATTTCCGTCTTCTGCGCGAGATTGGCCGCGGCGGGATGGGCATCGTTTACGAAGCCGAGCAGCTCTCGCTGTGCCGGCGCGTCGCGTTGAAGGTGTTGCCGCTCGCCGGCATGCTCGACGGACGCCAACTGCAGCGCTTCCAGCGCGAGGCCCAGGCCGCCGCCCAACTGCATCACACCAACATCACGCCGGTATTCGCCGTCGGCTGCGAACGCGGCGTGCACTACTACGCGATGCAGTTCATCGACGGTTGTCCGCTGTCGCAGATCATCGCGGAGATGTCCGGCGCAGCGCCGGCGGACAGGTCGGCAGCACCCGCCCATGCGCCGTCGTCAGCCGGCTGGTCGCAGGCGCTCGCCGCCTCGGGCCGCGCCGACGCGGAGGCCCGCTTCGCCGCGGTCGCCCGGCTCGGCATCCAGGCGGCTGACGCGCTGGCCCACGCCCACCGCTGCGGCGTGGTTCATCGGGACGTCAAGCCCGCCAACCTGCTGCTCGATGTGACGGGCCGGTTGTGGCTCTCGGACTTCGGACTCGCCCATCTCTCGACCGCCACGGACCTGACGCTGAGCGGCACCATGGTCGGGACCCTGCGCTACATGAGCCCGGAGCAGGCGCTCGTGGCCCGCGCGCCGGTCGATGCGCGCAGCGACGTGTACGGGCTGGGCATGACGCTGTACGAACTGCTCGCGCTGCGCCCGGCCCACGACGGGGCCACGCCGCAGCGCTTGCTGGAGCAGCTCGCCAACCAGGAAGTGCCGCGGCTCGACCGCGCATGCGCGACCGTGCCCGCCGATCTGGCCACGATCGTGGAAAAAGCAATCGCGAAAGGGCAGGCGGAGCGGTACGCGTCGGCGCAGGACCTGGCGGACGACCTGCGGCGTTTTCTCGCGAATCGCCCGATCCAGGCGCGGCCCCCGAGTCCGGCGGAGCGCGTGGCCAAGTGGGCGCGGCGCCACCGGACCGCGGTGCGCGCCGGTGTCGTGACGCTGGCGCTTTTCACGGTCGTGCTCGCCGCGAGCACGTTCTGGGTGGTGCGCGAGCGGGCCGAGGCGCTGCGTCAACGCGATCGCGCCCGCGCCGAGCAGACCACCGCCGAAGAGAATCTCACCATCGCCCGCGCCGCGGTCGCCGATCTGCTGAACGGCGGCGATCGCGACGTTCTCGAGCACATCGCGCTGATCCGCGACGAGATTCGGCCGTCGCCGGTCACCGCGGACATGGTGGCCGACAAGAGCTCCGTGCCGATCCTGCATCAGCAGATCGCCGACGCCTTCATGCACACCGGGCACGTGCAACTGCTGCTCGGCCGGTCCGCGGAGGCGGAGTTCGCCTACCGCCGGGCCCTGCAGTTCTGGACGGACGAGGGCGACGAGGCGAGCCCGCGGCGCGCGTTCTACGCCGGCGTCTGCTCCGCCCACCTCGCGGTTCTGCTCCGCGATCTGGACCGCAACTCCGAGGCCGTCGCCACCGCACGCCAGGCCGCGCAGGACTGGACGCACGCCGGCGGCGCGCTCGCCGGCGCCGTCACGCCGGATGAACTCTGCATCGGCGCCCGCGTCGGCACCCTGCTGGCCCACGAACTGCTCGATATTAAGGAATACCCAACAGCGGAGGCCATCATCACGTCGGCGCTCGACTGGTCAACGACGCTGCAGCAGGCGGATCCGGCCAACGCCGGCTATGCCCGGGCCTGCGCACTCGCCCATCTCAGCCGGGCGCGCTGCCTGCTGGGCCTGGGTCGGCGCAGCGCAGCCGAAGTCGTGGCCGGCGAGGGGCTGAACATGCTCGACCGGCTGGCGGTGGCGCACGCGGAGAATCCGGCCTGCGCCGCGGACCTCGTCGCGGCGCGCCGCGCCTGGCACACGTGGCTGACGAGCCCCGACCGCGCGCCGTCCTCCCCCGCGGCGCGCCGGCGGTTGCCCGCCCTCGCCGCCGAGGCCGCGGGACAGATCCCCTGGTACACCGAACAACTGGCCGAACGCTACGGCGCCCTCGACGTCCTGTTCTTCCGCGCGGGTCAGCCGGCGGAGGCGCAGGCGGCGGCCCGCCAGGCTTGGGAATACCTTCAAGCGGCGCTCGCCGGGGCGCCGGCGGAGCCCCGGTACCGGGCCGCCCAGGGCGAGTTGCTGCTGCAGCAGGCGCAGGTCTCGTCGTTCGCCTGGCGGCTGCGCGACGCAGCCACGGCCTGCGACGCGGCGGTGGGCATCTTCGAGGAACTCACCGGGCGCTTCCCGCAGACCACCCGCTACGCGCAACTGCTGGGCACCGCCCGCGCGCAACGCAATCACGTGCAGCATCTCACCTACGCGGAGGAGCTGATCAACCTCGGCCGCGAGTCGGAGGAAGGCACCGCCCGCGCCGTGGAACTGGCCCGCTCCGCGGACCTGGAACAGCTTCAACTCGCCCCGTTCGCGCTGCTGGTCCACGGCGACTATCTGATTCTCGGCGGGGAATACGAACGGGCGGCAGCCGTCATCAACCGCGCGATCGCGGCGTGCACGTCGCCCGGCGCCTGGTACTTCAAATCGCTCGGCTGCGCATTGCTCGGCTGTGGTCGGACGCGCGAAGCCCAGGCGGCGTTCGGACGGGCCGCCGGCCACGGTGGAATCGTCACGCCCTGGCCGGAAGGGACGTGCCCGGACCCGTGGACGGCTGCTTACTTTCTGGATCGCGTCACCGCCGAGCGCTACATCGCACATCACGCGAAACTGCTGTGGACCGGGCGCACCATGGCGCCCTTCGCCCTGTACTACGTGGGCATGCGCGCCGAATTCGAAGGCCGCCGGGCCGACGCGATCGACGCCTACGAACGCGCCGCGGCGTACGCCGGGCAGCCCAATGCGCACCACACGGCGCACTGGGCCCAGTACCGACTGGTGCGCCTCCGGGCGGCGCTCGACGGCCCGGAACCGGCGCCCGCTTCCGCCGCGTCGAGCGCGAACAGCGGGGACAGTTGAGCGCTTGCTGAATGGCCAACCCGGGAACACTGAACCGCGCAGGCCAGCGGAGACGGCGAGGGCCGGCTGCGCGCGGGAAAGGAATCAACGATGTCCGGAACGACAACCACTGCCATGATCATCGGTGCGCTGACGCTCGCCACGATCGCGCACGACCGCATCACCACCCTCGAACTGTGGTGTGCGCGCGAGGCGCAACGCGTGGGGGAACCCTGTCCAGTCTACCGGGCCATCAAGACCCAGCAGGCGCTTGCACGCACCGCGCTGCAACGCACGGTGAGCGAGCAACTGCTGAGCGCCCTCGGTAAGTACGACACTTGGCCAGCCGGCCAAACCCTCGACCTGGCCGAACCCGGCGCGGTGTGCACGTTGCCGACGGCAACCGGCGGCACCATGAAGGTCCGCGCGCGGAACCGTTCGACGAGCAGCATTGGCGTCGCCGCGCTGCAGATCGGTGACTGCACGGAGGTCTACGGCGACGGTGGCGCGGAGTAAGCCGAAGGGCAGGACCGCCGGGCCCGTAACCTGCAGACCGACCGGAAAAACAAGGGAAATGCTGGCGCTGCCGTCAACCCGACAGTCGCGCCATCAGATTCACAAGCGCGCCCCGCCGGCTGGGCAGGTCTTGCCCCGCCGGCGCGGCACGGCACGCATCACATCTTCTTCATCTGGGCGCGGACCCACTCGGTGCTCACCGACTTGGGGCGCGTGATCGGCGTGCCCATCGCCCGGTTGAGAATCAACTGGGCGAGCATGCCCATCGCCCGCGACACGCTGAAGAGCACGGTGTAATACGGAAATTCCGTCAGACCGTAGTGGTAGAGCAGGGCGCCGGAGCCCGCGTCCACATTGGGCCAGCAGTTGGCGATCGGCGACTTGCCGGCCTTGACGCGCTCCGTCGAGTACTCCTCCAGCACCTTGGGCACCACCTCGAACACCTTCGCGACGGTCTGGAAGACCGGGTCGTTCGGCATGTGCTCCTGGCCGAACTCGAAGAACCCGGTGAAACGCGGATCGGCGACGCGCAGGACCGCGTGCCCGTAGCCGGGAATCACCTGCCCGCTGCGCAGCGTGTCGAACGCAAACTCGCGGAGTTGCTCGGTCGTCGGCGTGCCGTGGAAGCGCTCGCGCAGCTCCAGGATCCACTTGAGGCATTCCTGGTTGGCGAGCCCGTGCAGCGGACCGGCCAGGCCGTTGAGGCCGGCGGACACCGAATAGTACGCGTCGGAGAGCGACGAGCCGACCGTGTGGCACACGTTGGCGGAGACGTTGCCGCCCTCGTGGTCCGCGTGGAAATTAAGGTAAAGCCGCATGAGCTGTGCGAAGCTGCCGGTGGGATCGGGCAGCCCCAGCATGTTGGCGAAGTTGGCGCCGTAGTCGAGGCCGTGGGTCCAGCTCATCGGGCTGCCCTTGTCGTAGCGGATGCGGTAGATGCCCGCCGCGATGACCGGGAGCTTGGCCAGGATGTTGAGCGCGTCGCCGACCATCGGAATCCAGTAGTCCTCCTTCTGGAGGCCGCGGTCGTACCAGTTGCGGAAAATGCTCTCGCGTTCCATGACCAGGATCGCGGTGTCGAGCATGCACATGGGGTGGCTGTCCTTGGGCATCGCCCGTAGCAGTCGCCAGACGTAATCGGGCACCTGCGATGCACGATCGAACTCGTGCTGCAGGGCGAGCTTGGCCTCGGGTCCGGGCACCTCGCCGGTGAGCAGGAGGAAGAAGATCTCCTCGGGCCAGAGGTGCTTGATCTCGAGCAGGGGCCGGCCGCGGACTATGAGGCCCTTGTCGGGTTCGACCACGGAGGTGTCGCAGATCATCGCCTTGACGCCGCGCATACCGCCGAAGGCCTGTTGCACGGTGACTTCGGAGATCTTGCGATCGCCATAGTCCGCCAGCAGCTTCTTCAGCTCCTCGCGCTTCTGCGGGATGATCTCGGCCAGAAGTTTTTGCAGGGTTTTCATGCGCCACCTCGGGGTTTCATAGTGCGCTCGGCGACAGTGTCGCCAGGAGCTGGTTGAGCGGCACGGCGTCGCGTACGCCGCGCAGATATACGAAGCGGGAGCGCGGGCACCTCGAGGGCAGACCGCATCCGCGTGAACGCACTGGTATGTTGTCAAGCGCCGGCGCGACCCGAAACTGCCCGAACGCTGCGCCGGCGCTGAGGTCGCCGAAGAGCCGAAGGCCCACGGCACTGCAGGAGGCACGGTGGCTGTGAAGGCTGAGAAGCTGCAGTGCCGCAACCGATTTTAGCGCTGCCGGTGAAAAGCGCCGGTGATTTCATGCGGCGAAATCGGGCCTCGGTGGCCTGGGAGGCGGGGTCCGGTATACTCGGGCAACCCGGACGTCGCCGCGGCCTGCGCGGTGCGGCTGGCGGGCGTCGGGCCAACACGGGAGGACAACACGATGACAGGACGACGGCACTGGGGTGCGCTCGCGCTGGCTGCAACCCTCGCAGGCGGCGCCTGTGGCTGTAGCGAGGTGGCGGGCACGGGCCGGCAGCGCTTGATGCTCGTATCAGAAGCGGACGAGATGAAACTCGGCGCCCAAGCCTACCAGGAGGTGCTGGCCACCGAGAAAGTGAGCACCAACACGCGGATGACCGCGATCGTGCGCCGCGTCGGCGAACGCATCGCCAAAGCCGCCAACCAGCCCGACTTCACCTGGGAATTCAACCTTATCGAGTCCGAGCAGGTCAACGCTTTCTGCCTGCCGGGCGGCAAAATCGCGGTGTACACGGGCATCCTGCCCATCATGAAGAACGAAGCGGGCATGGCCGCCGTGCTCGGACACGAAGTGGCCCACGCGGTGGCCCGGCACGGCGGCGAACGCATGAGCCAGCAGATGGCGGTCGGCGCGGTGCAGAAGCTCGCCGAGGAGGGTCTGGGCAACACCTCAGCCCAGACCCGCAAATTCGCCCTCGGGGCCCTCGGAGTCGGGACGCAGTACGGCGTACTCCTGCCCTACAGCCGCACGCATGAGCTGGAAGCGGATCAGCTCGGCCTGACCTACATGGCCAAGGCCGGCTACGACCCACGCGAGGCCGTGCGACTCTGGGAACGCATGCGCGACGCCGGCGGCAGCAAGCCACCCGAATTCATGTCCACCCACCCCAGCGAGGACCGCCGGATCACCCAGCTCGAGGAGTTCATGCCCGCGGCGCTGGAGGCGTACAACCACTCCCAGCCACAGTACGGGCTGGGAGAATCCTGGTAGGCACCCGATCCACAGCGTCCCGAACCGATCGAGCACGCCCGATGCAACGCCTGGGAGCATTCTTCGCCCGCGTCGCCCAGCGGCACCTGCCGGATCCGCTGGTGCTGGCATGCGTGCTGACGCTGGTGGTCGGCGCGGTCGCGTGGATTCTGCCCTACGACCCCGCGCTGCGGGCCGCGGGCTGGGGATCGCGCGGGGCCCAGCTCGCGCGGATCTGGCTCGGCGGGCTCTGGAACCCCGCGTTTCTTACCTTCGCGCTGCAGATGTGCGTCGTGCTGCTGACCGGGTTCGGACTGGCGCGAGCGCCGGTGGTGTTGCGGGGCCTGCGGCGGCTGGCAGCTTGGCCGCGGAGCAATCGCGGGGCGGTCGCGCTGATCGCGGCGGTATCGTGCGCGGGTTGCTGGATCAACTGGGGCTTCGGACTGGTCTTTGCCGGCGTGTTGGCGTTGGAGGTCCGGGCGGCGCTCGCCCGGCGCGGTGTGGCGTGCCAGTTCGCGCTCATCGTCGCTTCGGCGTACGTGGGGATGATGATCTGGCACGGAGGGCTCTCGGGCTCGGCGCCGCTCAAGGTCGCCGAGACCGGCGTGACCATCGCGACTGAAGCCGGGGAGCCGTTGAAGGTGCCGCCGGTATCGGTCGGACGTACCACCCTCAGCGGCTCGAACCTGCTGCTGACCACCGTACTGCTGGTCGGCATCCCCCTGACGCTGCGCGGACTAGCAAGCCGGACCGGGGCGGCTGATCCCGACGCCGACGCTGCCGCGGACCAGGAGACGCCAGCCACCCGGCGCAACGAGCCCAAGGGTAACGCGGTTCCACAACCGGGCTGGGCGGACCGGTTGAACCGTTCGCGGGCCCTGGCGGCGACGATCGGCGTGCTGGTGCTCGTGGGTGTGGGCGTGCAGGTGTACGACGCGATGCGGACGGGCGGCGCAAGCCGGGCAACGGCTGCCCTGCATGCGGTCAACCTCAACACGGTCAACAGCCTGTTCCTGGCGCTGGGCATCCTGCTGCATCCGCACTTGGCGTCGTACGTGGCGGCGGTAACTGAAGGTGGCCGGGCGATCGCGGGGATCGTCGTGCAGTTTCCGCTCTACAGCGGGATCCAGGCGCTGATGTTCGGAGCGGGACTGGCCGTGGCCCTGTCGAACGGCTTCGTGGACGCGGCGCAGTGGGTCGCCGACGCTTGCGGCATTTCCAGTACGACGACGTTTCCGCTGGCGACGTTCGCAAGCGCCGGCATCGTGAACTTCTTCGTGCCGTCCGGCGGCGGGCAGTGGATCGTCCAGGGGCCGATCATGTGCCAGGCGGCGCACGGGCTCGGCGTATCGGTGCCGCAGACGGTGATGGCGATCGCGTACGGCGACCAGCTCACCAACATGGTGCAGCCCTTCTGGGCGATTCCGCTGATGGGGCTCACGCGGGTCGACGCCCGGGCGTTCCTGGGCTACTGCGCGCTGCTGATGCTGCTGGCAGCCCCGGTGATGGCGATCGGGCTGCTGCTGTACTGACTTGCCGGCGAAATTGGCCGATAGATGAAACGGATGGCGGATGACCCCGACTACATCGTCGAACTGCCCGGCGTGGAGGATGCGGCAGCCTCCCTCGAGGAACCGCGCGATCGGCGCAAGTGGATCGGCGTGCGCTTCGAGTGCTGCGGCACCTACCAGCGGATCTACCGCAACCGGTCGGGCACCGCGTACGAGGGGCGGTGCCCGCGCTGCCTGCGGCTCGTGCGGGCCCTCATCGGCCCCGGGGGCACCAGCGCCCGGTTCTTCGTGGCGGAGTGACCGCCGCCCCACCATTCCACAGAATTCAGATCTGTACACCTGCCCTGCCGGCGCGAGTTCGTATAATCGCCGCTTCGATTCCGGCGCCCGAACTGCGAGACGACCGTGCTGAACCGGCTGCTCTTTCCTGAGTCCATCACAACCTTCACGCTCCTGCTCGAAATGGGCGTGGCGGCGGTGATCGTCATCATCGCGGCGACGCTGCTCGCGGGGCTGTGCGACCGCCTCGCGGACGAACGCGGCCTCGGCCGCGCGTTCATCGGCATGTTGCTGCTGGCGACGGTGACGTCGTTGCCGGAGGTGGTCGCGGGTGCGACGTCCGGCGCCATCGGCGCGGTGGATATGGCCTTCGGCGCCGTGTACGGCAGTTGCTCGTTCAACATCGTCATCATCGTGATCATGAACCTGGTGCTGGCGGGCGGCGGCTCGGTGCTGAGCGGCGCGCGGCCGACGCAACTGCTGAGCAGTTCGTTCGGCATCGTGATGATCACGCTGTCGCTGCTGGCGATCGCGACGGTGGACAAGTTCCAGGGCCACGCCCACGTCCAGCAAGGCATCGAGATCGGCATGTGCGTCGCGGTGATCGCGACGTACATGTTCTGCATGCGTCTGATCCATCGCTTCGAGCGCCGCGAGGCCGTGGACCTGCCGCTGGACAAACGCATCCCGCCGAACGCCGCGACGATCCCGCGAATCGTACTGGTGGCGCTGGTAACCATAGCAGCCGCCTGGTGGCTGACGAAGACGGGCGACGTACTGGCTGAGCACCCGATCGACGCGCTGGGCGGCAAGCCGCTGGGCAAAACCGTGGTCGGGTTGTGCTTCCTGGCGGTGGCGACGTCGCTGCCGGAGATCGCCGCGAGCATCGCCTCCGTACGGATGAACAACCTCGACATGGCCCTGGGCAACGTGTTCGGCAGCAACATGTTCAACATCCTCGTGCTGCCCGTGGCGAAGCTGACGGCGTTCATGCACGGCGACAAGCTGATGATGAGCGGGCCCGGCTTCTCCCCCAACCTGACGCTGCTCTCCGGGCTGCTGCCGGTACTGCTGACCGCGGTGGCGATCGCGGGGATCGTTTATCGGACGCAGCGGAAAGTGCTGCGCCTGGGGTTCGACTCCGTGCTGCTCCTGCTGATCTACGTGGCTGGCATGGCGGCGATCATCGTGTCCTAGCAGCCACGCTGCCATGCCCCGCGGCGGCGGGACTCAAGCCGCGCGGACAGTCCTCCGAAGCAATGTTAGCGGACCCTGCGGCGACCGCCGGCGGATGCCGGAGTCGGTGCCAACAGAGTCTGGCTGCGCGCAAAGGAGGACGGTGAGCTTGGACACAGCCACGCACGAACGATGGTTGGCGGATACGCGGCGTTTCTGGGACGCGGACACGGAGTTCGTGGCCCGGTACCGGCGGATCTGCTCTTCGGCGGCCTTTGACGCGGCGCAGGACGAGGCCGAACTGCTGCGGCTCTGGAACGAGGAGACCGAAAAGGCGCTCGCGCTGATCCTGGAGGGGATTCCGCTGCAGGCAGCGTGGAACTGCCTCGAGATCGGCTGTGGCATCGGCCGGTTGATCAAGGCGCTGGCGCCGCGGTGCCGGAGCGTGACCGGCGTCGACCTGAGCGAGCGGATGGCGGCCTGGTCGCGCGAATACCTCGCGGACGCCCCCAACGCGCAGGTGCTGGTGAACGACGGGCGGTCGCTGGCGGCGTTCGCCGACGCCTCGGTTGACTTCGTGTATTCCCATCTGGCCTTCCAGCACATCACGCTATTCGAGGTGGTGGACGACTATCTGGCGGAGATCCGGCGGGTGCTGCGCCCGGGCGGATGGTGCCGGATCCAGAACTGGCGCGACGCGCCGAAGCCGGTCAGCGAGTCGTTCAAGGACATGATCCGGCCACTTCTGGGCCGGGGGCGCTACCGCAGTTCGCGCTGCTGGACGTGGGCGGATGGCAAGGAAGTGAAGTTCGGCGGCGTGGTTTTTCATCCGCGCGACTGGCGCCGGTTGCTGCGTCGGCACGGCTTCAGCGTGAGCGCCCTCACGGTCGGAGCCGGCCACGATTTCTGGATGTGGACCACGTTTCGCAGGCCCGAATAACGCTCCCGCGCGCCGCGGATCGCAAAATGACGGCGCTTTTCATGCCTTGGATCGCGCGCTGCGAACCCCTACAATTGAAGCGGTTGGGATCGCCCGCCGGGTGCCCGTTACGGGTTCAATCAGCATGCAGCGAACGATTGTCTTTTTTCTGATCGCGGTATTGTGCAGCGCGCCCGCTTGGGCGGATCCGCTCGACGGCCGGGCACCGGTCGACGACGTGTTCTACCAGTACATGCCGATCGCGTGGCGCGACGGTGACGGCGACGCCAACCGCTTCGGCGACTTCCTCGGCATGGCCGACGGGCTCGACTACCTGGCGGACCTGGGCGTCACCGCGGTGTGGATGAACCCGATCTTCCCGTCAGCCGCCTATCACGGCTACCAGCACGGGCGCGGCGACCAACTCAACCCGTGGTTTGGCACCGAGGCGGAATTCCTCGAATTCGTCGCCGCGGCACACGCGCGCGGCATCAAGGTGTTCGTGGACTACGTGGTCTACGGCATCAGTCAGAACTCGACCTGGTTCCAGAACGCCTACGCCAACCCCGCCAGCCCCTACGATACCTGGCTCGCCTTCACCAACTCCGGAAACACGCAGTACCTCGGCAGCGTGTACACGACCTGGAGCGGCACGAGCGTCGGATTCATTCACTGGAACCTGGACAATCCCAATCCCACGGCGCTGGTCACGGCCTGGACCCAGCACTGGCTCGATCCCAACAACGACGGCAACCCCGCGGACGGCATCGACGGATACCGCCTTGACCACGTGTGGAACCAGTACCCCTCCGGCCCGAACGGCTGGGGCTACAACATCGACTGGTGGGAGAACTGGAACGCCGCGTTGGAGACGGTGAATCCCGATGTGTTCATCTTCGCCGAGCAGGCCGACTGGGGCAGCACGGGTGCGGATTTGCTGTCTGCGTTCGACGCGGCGTTCACCAAGCCGTTCGAGTTCGCGGCGCGCGACGCGCTGGCGAATGAGAACGCGAGCGCCCTCTACTCGTCGATGGCCGCGACACTCGCCTCTCTGCCCGCGGGCAAGCTGTTTCTCGGGACGATCGGCGACCACGACGTGGACCGCCTCGCGTCGGTGATCGGCGACAGCCTGAGCAAGGGCCGCGCGGCGGCCGCAGTCCTGCTGACCCAACCGTTCCCGCCAATCATCTACTTCGGCGACGAGATCGGCATGCGCGGGTTCAAGGCCAACTACGGCGGCGACGCGAACGATATCCCCATGCGCGAGCCGTTCAAGTGGAACGCGGTGGCCGGCCCGCCCATGTCCAACTACTGGGTGCTCAATACGCAGGCCTACAACAACCGCTACGCGCAGGACAACGACGGCCGCTCGGTCGAGGAACAGACCGGCGTCAGCGGCTCTCTGCTCGAGGCATACCGCACGCTGATCGCGACGCGCAAGGCCAACGTGGCGCTGCGGCGCGGCACGTATACCGCGGTGGCCAACACGAGTTCGAGCGTCTGGAGCTTCGTGCGTTACGCCGAGAATGCGCAGACGCTGCTGGTGGCGATCAACCTCGCCGGCGCGCCGCGCAATGTCGCGCTCGATCTCTCCGTCGTAAGCGTCACGAGCGGCACGTCCACCGTGCACGACGTCATCGCCGACACCGATCTCGCGACCAACCTGACCACCGCCAACCAGTCGGCCTATCCGCTGACCCTGCCCGCGTACGGATACGCGATCCTGGAGATCAGCGCGGTGCCGCTTCCTCCTGAGCCGCAAGTCGTGGACGGCGCGAACGTGCCAACCGACCTGGGCCTGGGCGCCCTGCGCGCAACGCAGACCAACGCCACCGGCATGGGCGATAACGCCAGCGAACTCGACCAGCTCTTCGTGGACGTGGCCGCCGACGCGCTCCGCGTGGGCCTGACCGGCAACCTTGCGACGGACGGCACGGGGCTCGCGCTGTTTCTCGACACGCAGTCCGGCGGACAGCACACGCTGGCCACCTCGACGTTCTCCCAGCCCCCTTCCGGCATTCCGCAGATCAGCGGCTTGGTCCTCGACAGCGGATTCTCCGCCGACTTCATCGTGTTTGTGAACGCGTATGGCGGTTCGGTGTACGTCGACCTCTACGCGCTGAATTCCGCGGGCGGCGGAACGAAGCGGTACATCGGCTCGGGCACGGTCGGCGACGGCGATGGATTCCTCAACGGCGGCAGCAATCCCAACGGCATGCTGGTGGCGCTGGACAACGGCAACACCGCCGGCGTGACGGCGACGGACGCTGCGGCGGCCGCCACGGCGACCAGCGGATTCGAGATGACCATCCCCTTCGCGGACGTCGGCATCACCGCGCAGACCGAGACCATTCGAGCGATGGCGATGCTCCTGCGTTCGAGTGGCTCCGTGGGCAATCAGTTCCTGCCCCCCCTCGGCACCGGCTACGCCAACCTCGGCACCGTGCCGCTCGATCTCAACGACATCCCCACGCAACAGTTCGTCAACATCGCGCTCGTCGATCAGCCCGGTGACTGGGACGGCGATGGCGACGTGGACCTCGTGGATTACGCCCAGTTCACAGCCTGTCTGACCGGTCCGACCGCCTCCGCCCTCGGGCCGGGATGCAACGCGTTCGACTTCGACGCCGATCTCGACGTCGATCTCCAGGATGCCGCCGAACTGGTCCGCGAATTCAACCCGTAGCGCCGCTGGACCGCACACCTCAGTCCGATAAGGCGGCGACGCCGCCGGGATTCAACCTCAGACCGATCTCTCCGCCGTCGATGTCCTTATAGGGACCAACGCGCCCCGCCCGCGCCGCGGGCACCGTTATCAGGAGGATGCGTGCGGGATGTCAACCGACTTCGTCCGCTTCCATCGTCCGTCGCGGATGCGTTCGCGACGTCGCGGTGTGGCACTGCTGCTCGTGCTCGTGGCAGCCGTGATCGCATTCACCATATCGTCGGCATTACTGACCAGTCAGGCCACGACGATCACGATCGCACAGAACGCAGCCGATCGGGCCCAGGCACGCTACGTCGCGGAATCCGGTCTGCGCCTTGCGGCGGCGTACGTGCAGTCGTCCGCCAGCTGGCGGACCGATCAATCCGCCGGCACATGGATCAGCAACGAAGCGTACGGCCCGGGTTCCTTCACGGTCGCGGGGTACGACGGGGCTGACGCGAACGGGGATGGCGTCATTACCCAACCCGGCGAGGGCGACGGAAACCTGAGCGACGACGACGGCGACACGCTCACGCTGGAAGTCACCGGCAAGGTGAACGGCGCAACGTACGTCGCACGCGCGGTCGTTACACCGGGCTCATCAGCCGCACCTACGCCGAAGTACTACTGGAAACTCGACGAGACGACCGGAACCACCGCCGCCGACTCGGTCGGCGACCGCGACGGGTCGCTGGTGAATTTCACCTACAGCGACTCGAAGTGGATCACCGCCCAGGTCGACGGCGGACTGCACTTCGATGGTTACAACGACTACGTCGACATCGGCAGCGGGTGCATGGCCACCACGGCTTGGACCGTGGCGATGTGGTTGCGCCCGATCGGGCCTTCCGACTACCAGCGCCTGTTTCTGCAGGGCTCGAGCGCGTGCGGCAGCCGGCAGATCATGGTGATCTGGCACAACGGGCACCTCGAGGTGCGCACGACCACCAGCGGCGCCGCGGGCGACCCCCAAGCGGCATCCGCCTCGATCAGCACCGGCTCCTGGACCCATTTCGCGTGGGTGTACGACGGTTCGTCGCACGCGCTCTATGTCAACGGCGCGCTGTCGTCGGGCTCGGTCACCGGGAACAACGTCGGTGTGGACGGGTCAAACTACCTGGGCCGCCGCAGCTCAGGCAACTACTGGGACGGCGACCTCGACGACGTGCAGTTCTTCGACCGGGCGCTGAGTTCGGAGGAAGTCAACGCGGTCATTAATGGCAGCGGCGGCACAACGACCGAAATCACGCCGCTGGCGCACTGGCCGATGGACGATGGCGGCGGCGGGACGGCGGATGACGCGAGTGGCAACGGCTACGACGCGACGCTCATCAACATGAGCACGTACAGCGACTGGGTCAGCGGTCAGTACGGCGGAGCGCTGGAATTCGACGGGTACAACGACTACCTCGCCATCGGCTCCTTCCCGAACCTCACCGGCAGCTTCACCATCACGGCCTGGATCCGCCCGGACCGGACCACCGGCGATCAGCGGATCTTCTGCGACGACGCCAACAACAACAGCGGCTTCAGCGTCTCGCTGGGTGACGGCGGCGCGGGCCGACTGCGCCTCTTCAGCCGGGCCATCAATCCGGTCATTGTGGACGGCAGTGCTGCGATATCGAGTGGAAGCTGGCAGTTCGTCGCCGCCGTGCACGACCTCGATGCGAAGAAACGCCGGCTGTATGTCGGCTCCTCCGAACTGGGCGGCGACAGCAGCGCCTACAGTGGTACCTGGGGAACCGACACTGGCGTCGCCACCATTGGCGGGGAGGCCGACGGCACGTCCGAAGGCTCGTCAACCTACCGCTTCGACGGACGCATCGACGACGTGCGCGTCTACAGCCAAGCGCTCACCGCCGAGCAGCTCGCCGAAGTGGCCGCGGGCAACAACCCGACGACCACCAGCGGCGCAACTGAGTTCGCCATCCGGTGGGTCAAGTGAGTGCGGCGTCGGGCATCCGGGTCAACAGCACTCCGACTCGCTGTCCTCGCCCCGGGATTCACGCAGCATGGTGATGGCGGCAGCCACCTCCTCGCCGGCGCTGTGGATGGCCGCGAGGCTCTGCGCGCTGAGGCGGCTGACCTCGTCCCAGTAGGCCGGATCGTTGTCGGCTTCGCCCTCGGCCTCGCGGTTGGAATTGCGGATGGCCAGCTTGAGCACACCGATGAGTTCCTGGATTTCCCCACCGAGGTACTCGCACCGGCGGTAGATTTCCACCCGCTCCCGTTCGGGGGCGTACGGATAGGTGCGCAGGAGCTGGACCATTTCGTCCCGGACGTCGTCGAGCTGCTTGGCGATATCTTCCACGGCCAATTCCCCTCCCAGAGTATGCCGCTGCGGCACGCGTCGCCGCATCGCCGGAAAGTTACGATATGAACGCGCTGCAAGCGGGGGCGCGGGCACGATTCGCCGCCGGCGCTCAGGCGGATGAAATGTGTTTTCCAACATTGAACGAAGCAGCGTTACGGACGTTGGTTATGGGTCGCGCGGCGGCTGACTCTGCTGCGCGAGCATGGCCAGGAACCGCTGCGTCTGCGCATCGCCGGGCGCCAGCGCCAGCGCGTCGCGGGCGTGGCGGCGGGCGGCGGCGAGGTCGCCGCGCATGAAGCAGGCGACGGCCAGGTTGTAGTGCGCCGGGGCCATGTCCGGCTGCAGACGGATCGCCGTGCGCAGGCTCGCGACCGCCGGTTCGATCCGCTGCTGCATGAGCTGCGCAAGGCCGAGCTGGTAGTGGGCGTCGGCGAGGTCGGGGTCGAGCGCGATAGCCCGCTGCAGATGCTCGAGTGCCTGCGGCAAATCCCCGCGATCCACCGCCAGGGCGCCGAGATGGTAGTGGGCGCCCGCGTCGTCCGGGTGGCGGGCGACCACCGCGCGATAGTGCTCAGCCGCCGCCTGGAAACGTCCGGCGCGGATGAGCGTGATGCCCAGGTCGCGCGCGGCGTCCGTATCGTCCGGATTCGCCCGCAGCGCGGCTCGAAACGCCGCGATCGCGTCGTCGGTCCGCCCCTCGGCACGCAACACGATGCCGAGCAGATTCTCCGCCTGTGCCCAGTCCGGCGCGCGGGCCAGCACCGCCCGCACGTGCCCCTCTGCCGCCGCCGGATCGCCGCGGAGCAGCTCGACCCACGCCTGGCGATAGCGGACGTCCAGGAAGTCACGCAGCCCCCAGTTCGTGGCGGCTGCAAAGTGCCGACCGGCTGACTCGCGGGCGCGGCGCGTCGCGGCGTCGAGGTCGCGTTCGGGATTGAAGTCGGGTTCGGCTGCGCGGCGGCCCACGCGCATCGCGTCGAAGCTGCGGTTGCCCATGAAGCGGTGGTACTGGATGAACGCGCTGTGCGCCGTGAAGGCGACCAGCACGACGCAGAGCGTGACGTAGACGCCGCCGACCGCGGTCAGGCGACCGCCGGTGCGCAGGCGCCAGCGGTGCAGGGTGACGTCGGGGCGGATGAGCAGGCGCGCCGCCAGCAGCGTCAGGTACGCCATGATGGCGCTCATCCCGGCTGACATCAGGAAGGGAAATCCGCCATAGAGGCCGCGCCAGGCGAGCAGGTAGAAGAGAAACAGGCAGAGCAGCGCGACTTCCTCCCCCCAGGGCAGCACGGGCTTGGCGCGGGCGGGCCGCTTGGGTTTCGCCGCGGTCACCGCCGGCTTGCCCAGGCCCCAGTGCAGTGCGTCGTTGGGACAGGCGGTGAGGCAGTCGCCGCACTTCATGCATCCGGGATTCACGACCATGCCGTAGCGGCGCACCTCGTCGGCGACATCCACGTTGGAGGTGCACGCGGGGGTACAGGCGCCGGTGTGATCGCAGTTGTCGTTGACGCGGACGCGCATGAGCGCAAAGCGGTCCGCAATCGAGAAAAACCCACCATACGGGCAGGCATACGTGCAGAAACCCTTCGCGCCGAGGAAGTAGACTATGGCGAAACCGGCGATGCCGACCGAGAGTATCGCGAACACCCAGCCGGGAAACGTCTCCCAGAAGTGCTGGGTCGTGAACGCCGTCGAAAACGGCGGCAGATAGGTCTTGAGCGCCGGGTCGCCGCCGAACTCCACCTGCCATACGCGGTAGAGCGGCGGCCAGACGAACATGTACAGCGCCATCCCCAGCGGCACCCACATGAGCAAGCGGGCACGCAGCGGCTTGGGGCGAATCCCGAGCTTGCCCAGCAGCCAGTGCGATAGATCCTGGTACGCGATGAAGTGGCAGGCCCACCCGCAGACGAAACGTCCGAAGACGAGCGTCAGCAGCAAGGCCACCGCGAAAAACACGAACCCGGCGTTGACCGCCCCGGTGGTCAGCGTCTTCATCGACTCGGACGGCTCGACCGGAGTGAGCGTGCGGCCGACGATCAGCCACTGGATGCCGTGGGCGATCATGATCAGGTGCACGAGCACGAGCGTGGCGACGCGCCAACGCGTCCACCGCCGCGGCTTCGCGGGCGGCTCGTTGTTGAGCACGGGCATGGGAATAGCGGCAGGTCGGCTCATGCAGAACGGCACACGGGTGGGGACAGAATTCCTCTCGGGCACGCAAGACGCAAGTGATTCTATCCTCTTTATATCGCCGCAGTTGCGCCAGGTACAGGCAAGTGCAGGATGTGTCCGCGGCACCGCCGCAGCGCGGCACGCCGCCCCGCCCAAGGCGGATCGAAGCCCACCAGCGCTGTTCCAGCCCAGCCAGCGGCCACTGCGGTCCAGAACTGCCCGCACGGTGACCGCGACCGACTACTGCCGGGACCGACGGCGCGGTACGCTGATGGCGACGCGCATGACGGAGCTCACCATGATCAGCCGCTACAAGATCCCTCGTGGAAAACCCAGGAACGCGCTGCCCGACGGCGTCCGCCAGGACATCCGCTGGCGCTGCAGCCGCCATCCGCTGCACTCGCCCGAGGCACTGGTCAAGGAATACCTCGCCGCGCCGGGCGACAAGGCCTGGCAGAAGTTCCGCAAGGGCTACCGCGCCGAACTGACCCGGCGCTTCCGCACCGACCGCGCCCCGTTCGATGACCTCGCGGCCCTCGCCCGCACGCAGGACGTCTACCTCGGATGCAGTTGCCCCACGCAGTCCAACCCGCGCGTCGATCGATGCCACACGTGGGTCGCCCTCGAGTTCATGCAGGAAAAGTACCCGGACCTGGTGGTGCGCTTTCCTGACCATCAACCGCTCGACTAGCTGGCGACGGACACGACGAGTTTCCACCACCGTGGCGGGTCCGAAACCGGCAGGCACTTGGCTTTCCATCGGGACAGTCGAGCCCCGTGAGCATGCGCGGCGCTCGCCGACAGCGTCGTGGGCGGTCCCGTGCCGCCGGATGGGCTCTTCTTCCTCCCTCTTTCGCCTTTTTTTCGATTGGCGGTTGGGTTTCGGGACCATTTCGACTTAACTGTCCCGATAGGGCTGGAGGTTCGGATCCTGCTATCGATCACGGCGGGCGTGGAGACACACCGCCATCCTGCGCCCATGCGGATCGACCGCAGCGTCGCTGCGGCTGGTCCGCTGTCGGCGCCTGGTGCGCAACCGAGCCACCGCAGGCCGCACCGTCGAAGGGACGGTGATCGCTACTCTCTCTCTCAGCGCAAGGAGGAATGTTATGAGGAACCCAATCGGCCGAAGCGCGGCTGGTCCGGTCGCATTGCTGGTGGCGGGCGTGCTGGTCGCGTCGAGCCCGGCTGGCGCGGTCGTTCTCGGACTGCGGCCCGCGTTCGGTGCCACCAACCAGATGGAGTCGTACTTCATCGACCCGGGTTCGGGCGTCGCCACCGCGTTACCCACGCCGTCATTTGCGTTCACGGGCGGGTGGTCGCCGAGCATGTTCGCCACGGACCTGGCGAACAATCGCTACTACGTCATGACGGACCCGAGCGGTTCGGCGCCCGCCGAGTTGTACACCGTCAACCTCACGACCGGCGCACTGCTGGGCTCCCAGTCACTCGCCGGCGCAGCGCCGCAGCGCATCGACGCGATGTCCGTGCTCAGCGACGGTTCGATTCTGGGGCTCGACCTCGGCGCGGGTTCGTTCGATTCGTACTCGATCAATCCCACGACCGGTGTGGCCACGGCGCTGCCCACCAGCAGTTTCGCCATCAGCGGCGGATGGGGAACCGGCATGTTTGCCGTCGACGAGTCCGCCGGCACGTTCTACGTCGCGACCGATCCAAGCAGCGGACCCGCCAACCTCTACACGGTCAATCTCGCCACCGGCGCCCTGCAGTCCACGCAGGCTCTGGGCGGCGCGGCGCCGCTGCGCATCGACGCAATGGCGGTGTTGGGCGACGGCTCGATCCTCGGGCTCGACCTCGGCGCCGGGGCGATCGACTCCTATTCCATCAATGCATCGACTGCCGTGGCGACCGCCCTGCCCACCAGCACGTTCCCCATTACGGGCGGCTGGGGCGACGGCATGTTCGCCGTCGACGAGGCTTCCGGCGAGTTCTACGTGGCGACGGATCCGAGCGGATCGGTGCCCGCCAACTTCTACAACGTCGGCCTGGGCAGTGGGTCGTTGCTTAACGCGCAGGCGTTGGGCGGCGCCGCTCCGATCCGGATCGATGCGCTCGCGGTCATTCCGGAGCCGAGCGTGCTGGCGCTGCTGAGCGTGGGCGGACTGGCCCTGGCCACTCGCCGCCGGCGTGGATAGGCACCCGCCTCCTTTCGCACGGGCACAGACCCGATAGAGCGCAAGCCAAGCGCGGCCGCCATCGCCGGCCGCGCTTGGCTTCTTCCAACTACGGCGTAATGTCATAACTGATCCGACAAGGCCGAAAGGACGTGTCAGGACCCGACGGGATAATCCAACACGGCCCCGAGCGAAATCGTTCGGAACGTGTTCAGCTCAGCCTTTGCCCCCTTCATCAATTTGACGGCGGATCCGCCGGCGAAGGTCTGCAATCATGCGTTCCGTTGCTCGTTCAATCGACTGCGGCGAAAGTTCGTCTTCCATGTGCTGATAGGAAACACTATCCATCTCCCCGGGTTCGAGATAGGGGATGAGGTGGAGAATCGTCTCGGCAAGCATCACCTCGGCCACTTCGCGTGCAATTTCGTCAATTTCCCGGTCGACATCCAGATCCATAAGACGCCCCCGCATCACATCCGGTACACGCTCTGCCGCCGCTCGGGCCACGGGCCGTTCAGGCTCGCGGCAATACCCAGGGCGAGCACCATCCGCGTGTCCGCCGGATCGATCACGCCGTCGTCCCACAACCGCGCGGTGGAGTAGTACGCGCTGCCCTCCGCATCGTACTTTCTCCAGCGTGGGACGCTTGAACTCGGCCTCCTGCTCCGCCGACATCGGCTCCGCGCCTTTGGCCACGAGCTGGTCGTTCTTCACCGTCGCCAGCACGCCCGCAGCCTGCTCGCCGCCCATCACGCTGATCCGCGCGTTCGGCCACATCCACAGTTGCCGCGGCCCGTACGCCCGCCCGCACATGCCGTAATTCCCAGCGCCGTAACTGCCGCCGATGATCACCGTGAACTTCGGCACGCTCGCGTTCGCCACGGCGGCCACCATCTTCGCCCCGTCCTTGGCGATGCCGCCGGCCTCGAACTGCCGGCCCACCATGAATCCCGTGATATTCTGCAGGAAAATCAGCGGGATCCGCCGCTGATCGCACAGCTCGATGAAGTGCGTCGCCTTCAGCGCGCTCTCCGAGAACAGCACGCCGTTGTTCGCCAGGATGCCGCAAGGGTATCCCCACAGGTGCGCGAACCCCGTCACCAGCGTCGTGCCGTAGAGCGCCTTGAACTCGTGGAAGCGGCTGGCATCCACG
Source organism: Phycisphaerales bacterium (assembly GCA_020639115.1). Classification (GTDB taxonomy): domain Bacteria; phylum Planctomycetota; class Phycisphaerae; order UBA1845; family UBA1845; genus JACKHG01. The sequence continues at coordinate 58,949 of JACKHG010000003.1, read as the reverse complement.
ATCCGCGCGATCACTTCGCGCACGTCGTACGGCTTGCGCACGTCGTGGTTGATCACACCGTAGAGCTCCTCGGCGGCGTACGCCGGCTCCTCCACCGGCAGCGTCGCCACGTGCGTCTTCGGCGGCTCGTTCAGGTGTGCGACGATGCTCCGCGTGATCGCCAGCGCGTCGTCATCGTTCGCCGCGTAGTGGTCCGCAACACCCGACTTGCGGCAGTGCACGTCGGCGCCGCCGAGTTCCTCAGCCGTCACCTCCTCGCCCGTCGCGGCCTTCACCAGCGGCGGCCCGCCCAGAAAAATCGTCCCTTGCTCCCGCACGATCACCGCCTCGTCACTCATCGCCGGAACGTACGCCCCCCCGGCGGTACACGAGCCCAGCACCACCGCGATCTGCGGAATGCCCGCCGCCGACATCTGCGCCTGGTTGTAGAAGATCCGCCCGAAATGCTCGCGATCGGGAAAAACCTCGGCCTGCAGCGGCAGGAACGCACCGCCCGAATCCACCAGGTAGATGCACGGCAGGTGATTCTCCCGGGCGATCTCCTGTGCGCGCAGGTGCTTCTTCACCGTGATGGGAAAATACGTGCCGCCCTTCACCGTCGCGTCGTTCGCCACGATCACGCACTCGCGCTGCGCGACCCGTCCGATCCCGGTGACCACCCCCGCGCCTGGCGCGTCGTCGCCGTACATCCCGCCGGCCGCCAGCGCGCTGAACTCCAGAAACGGAGCCCCCGGATCCACCAGCCGGTCGATCCGGTCCCGCACGAAGAGCTTGCCCCGGCTGCGATGCCGCTCAACGGCAGCCGCCCCGCCGCCTTCCTGCGCGCGCCCGAGCCGCGCCTTCAGGTCCGCGACCTGGGCCTCCAGCGCCGCACGGTTCTCCGCAAACGCCGCGCCCGTCGTGCTGATCCGCGATTGTATGACGTCCATGATGTTCCCGTCCCTGCCGCCGCAACGCGCCAGCCCGCCGTCCGCCGCCGACATCAAGCCGGGCCCGCAGCGCTTGTGTGGATTCGACCTGCCCGCCGATGCTAACATGCCCGTATGGACGAGGCCATCAACTCCCGCTGGGCGCAACTCCGCGACCTGCCCGGCCATCCCGAAATGTCGGTCTTTCCCGACCGCGAACCCCGCATCCGCCACGTCGACGCCCTCGACAGCGAATTCGAGTTCGAGTGCCCGAAGTGCAAGTACAACCTCACCGGCGTCAGCGGTGAATACTGCCCCGAATGCGGCATCGCGCTCGCTTACGAGCCCGTCACGGTCTTCACAGCCGCCGAACTCTCCCTCGTCTGGGCGGCGGCCCTCGTCCTCGACCGCGCCGCCATCTCCAACCTCATCGTCACCGGCAGCTATGACCCGGTCGTCGGCCTGTTCTCCCGCCGCAGCAGCCTGCCCCACGTCATGGTGCCCTTCAAGTTCATCCACGACGCCATCCAACTGCTCGAGGCGGAATTCGGCGAACGCGAATTCAAACCCGGCCAACGCCCCAACGTCCAACGCCCCCACCTGCCCGACTGGACCTGCCCCGCCTGCAGCGAGTCCAACCCCGGCGGCTTCGAGGTCTGCTGGCAGTGCGGTGCAGACGCACCCACCCCGCCGAAGTAACCGCGCCGTCACCCCCACCCACCTATTCCCTGGACGCAATCGTTTCTACGTGTAAATTATCCCCCTGCGACTAAAATTCTGAGGCGTCCGTGCCGATGGACACGTCGGACCAACCGTCCTCTGCGGACGCGCCAGCCGGGACCGTAACGATGACCACCCCTGCAGCCCGCAAGCAGCTCGAAGCCCTCGCCGAGGAAATCTTCGGCCTCACCAACCTCAGCTACCGCATGCGCGCCCGCGCCCAACGCGGCAGCAACGTCGAAACCCTCACGGAAACCGAGTATCTAACGCTCGACATGCTCAGCCGCGAGGATTCGCTCACCGTCGGCGAGATCCAGAAGGGCGTCGGCGTCCTGCCCGCCCAGATGTCCCGCATTGTCCGCTCCCTCGAGGACAAGGGCGGCACCGCCTACATCGCCTGCAACATCAACCCCGACGACCGCCGCAAGATCGACGTCTCCCTCACGACCGAGGGCCGCAAATCGCTCGCCTCCTTCCGCGCCGCACGCATGGCCTCCATCATCGACACGCTCTCGGTCCTCAACACCGAGGAACGCGACGAGTTCGTCCGCCTGCTCCGCAAGATCCAGAAGAAATTCACCCAGAGCCTCCAAGGCTGATTCCCCCGGAATCCGCATTCTCGACCCTTCCAGGGCGGTTCCGTCTGTCCGCAGATTATTTTCTTGATGTTAAATATATTGATTTCGCGACTATGCTAACCATAGGCTATTCGCAGTGTCGGTAGAAATAGTCGCGGCTGCCTGCTGGAGGCAGCCCCCGCGGGACTCGACGGAGGAACCAACCATGACCACGCGAACACGTCAGCTAGGAATCGGAGCCCTGGCAACCGCAGCCCTGTTGGCTGGGCCGGCCATCGCATCCGCCCAGTGCCACACCCGAGCGGTACGCCGCGTCTACACCACCCCCACGGTCATCACCTACCAGGCCCCCGCGCCCGTGGTGACCGTGCCGGTGTACACGCAGCCGGTGTACGTCGCTCAGCCGGTGGTAGCGACCACGTACACGCGAACGTACACACCCGCACTGAGCGTGCGCGTCAGCAGCGAGCGCGGGTGCCGCAGCTATGACTACTCGCGGCGGTACTTCCGTCACAGCCATCATCGCCACCACCGCGATCGTCACGGCTGGTCGGCGCGACTGCGGGTCAACAGGGGCCATCACGGGCGGAGCTTCGACCTGAAGATTCGTCGGCACAAGCACCATTGATGCGCGTGGTGGCGCGGCGGTGAAGTGCAGCGATTGTGGAGGGAATCCAACGCAGGCCCCGGGCGAGGGATCAGTTCGATCCCTTGGCTGGGGTCTTTGGCGCTGCGTTCTTGGATGCGGGCGCTTTGGGTTGTTCGGGGACGGTGAAGACCGTGCCGCACTCGCCGCAGCGAATGCGCTTGCCGCGGACGTTGTCCGGTACACGCAGGACCGAGCGGCACGCGAGGTTCGGACACATGATGTTGACGGGCATCAGCACGACTCCGCGGCGCGGGGCACGAGCGCACGACGGCACCCCGACTGCCACGGGTTTCATCGGTGGAGCGAGGAAAGGGCTTTACGCCGGCGGCTCAAATCGTGCTGCCGGCTGAGGGTGGTCTGATAAAACCCGCGGACGCGAGCGCGCGGCGCATTGCGCCGGTACGCAGCGGTTGCGGCGCGCTTTGTCGACTCGCGGCGCGGTGTGGCGACTCGCCGGGTGTTACGCCGACTCGCGACGGCGCTCTTCGTGCGGCGGACCCGCGAACAGCGGGCGCACGCCGTTGACCACGTCCACGTCGACGATCCACTTGCCGCTGCCGCGGCGCTCGGGCAGCTCGTAGAGCGCGTCGATCATGATCGCCTCGGTGATCGAGCGCAGGGCCCGGGCGCCGGTGTCACGCTCGAGGGCCTTCTCCGCGATCGCAGCCAAGGCCTCCGGGGTGAACTCCAGCGAGCACTCCTCGAGCTCGAAGAGCTTCTGGTACTGCCGCACCAGGGCGTTGGTCGGCTCGGTGAGGATCCGCACGAGCGTCTCCGCCGTCAGCGGCGAGAGCACGCCGGTCACCGGCAGGCGGCCGACCAGCTCGGGAATCATGCCGTAGTGGATCAGGTCGTCCGGCGAGACCTGCTGCAGCAACTCGGCGATTTCCTCGGCATTCGGGGCGTTGTCGCCCTCGTTCGCGAAGCCGATGCTGCTGCGTCCGATCCGCCGGCGGATGATGTCGGTGAGGCCGACGAACGTGCCGCCGCAGATGAACAGGATGTTGCTCGTGTCCATCTGGATGTACTGCTGCTCGGGATGCTTGCGGCCGCCCTGCGGCGGGATGTTCGCGAGGGTGCCCTCGAGCATCTTGAGCAGCGCCTGCTGCACGCCCTCGCCGGAGACGTCGCGGGTGATGCTGACGTTCTGGCTGGTCTTGCCGATCTTGTCGATCTCGTCGATGTAGATGATGCCGCGCTGGGCCAGTTCGATGTCGTAATCCGCCGCCTGCAGCAGGCGGAGCAGGATGTTCTCCACGTCCTCGCCGACGTAGCCCGCCTCGGTGAGCGTCGTCGCATCGCCGATCGCGAAGGGCACGTTGAGCATGCGCGCCAGCGTCCGGGCCAGCAGCGTCTTGCCGGAGCCGGTGGGTCCGACGATCAGCAGGTTGGACTTTTCCAGCTCGACGTCGTCTTCGCCGGCGTTGTCGAAGTACTCGAGCCGGCGGTAGTGGTTGTACACCGCGACGGCCAGCACCTTCTTGGCGTGATCCTGCCCGACGACGTAGGTGTCGAGGAAGTCATTGATCTCGCGCGGGGCAGGGATTTCACCCACCGCGGCGCGGGCGGCTGTACTGCGTTTGAGCTCCTGCCGGATGATGTTGTGGCACAGTTCGACGCAGGATTTGCAGATGTAGACGTCCTTGGGGCCCTCGACCATGGGGCCCGCGTCGCGCTGGCTCTTGCCGCAGAAACTGCAGGTGCTCTGGCGGCGACGATTGCGCGGTCCATTCCCGGATCCGCCCGGCCCGCCGCCTCGCTTGGTGTCACTCATCCGAAGACTCTCCTCACGTCACGTGCGTGCCTCCGTGCGGGACGCACCACGTGTCCGTGTTGACTATCGGCCAATCGCGGCGGTCAACAAGAGCGTTCCGCTCCGCGCCACCGCTTACCCCCCGGCAGTACTGTCCGCCCCTTTCACGACTCGCGCTCACCGCCTCCCAGGGCGCGAATCGCCGCCGACCGCAGCACCTTGTACTCGTGCTCGCTGATCGCCTCCTCGTCCCTCAGCCGCTGGAGCGTGCCGAGGTCGAACAGGTTGGGCGCGCCCGACTCGCGCTGGCCCAGCGTCCGCCGCCGCATCCAGACCGCGAACAGCGCCAGCAGCAGGAAGCCGACGAGCCCGACCGCACACCACAGCAACAACTCGGCGATGGCGTCTGAATGGCTCCCGGTCCCCACGCGTACCTCCGACGTGATTCCTGCCCGTCGCGCCGGTTCCTTACCGATGGTAGCCCGCTCCCGCGGGGTCATCAACCGCGATCCGCTCCGGGTTCACCAGCCTCGTCGGCACCACCTGTCGTGTCCATGTTGACGCCACGCGCGATCTCCCACGGATGCTGACCGGCGAGCTGGTAGCGTGTGCGCACGACAAGTTCACACACCAGGCCCACCGCCATCACCATCACCGCGCTCACCCCCAGAATCAATGCCGAGAGGTACTGCACGCCGCCCGCAAAGAGCAGGCCGTGCCTGGCTGCGAGGATCAGCCACCATAACCCGAACACGCACCCGGCGAGGAACAGGTACTGGCTGAGCTTTGCGAACATGTGCGACGGGCGCGTGCGGTACTTGTGCAGGATGCGGATGAGCAGGATGTCGGCCATCACCCGCGCGGTGCGGCTCATCCCGTACTTGCTGGTGCCCGCGGTCCGCGGATGGTGCTTCACCACCAGCTCGGCGATCCGCCCGCCGCGGTCGAGCACGTAGACCGCGAGGAAGCGGTGCATCTCGCCGAAGAGCTGCGTCGGGTCGAGCGCGTCGCGCGTGTAGGCCTTCAGCGTGCACCCGAGGTCGTTGACCGGCACGCGGGTCACCTTCTGCACGATGCGGTTGGCCACCTGCGACATGAAACGCCGCGGGCCGGCGTCCTGGCGATCCTTGCGCCACCCGCTCACGCACTCGTAGCCTTCGGCGAGCTTCTCCAGCAGCCGGCCGATGTCGGCGGGATCGTTCTGGCGGTCGCCGTCCATCAGCACGATCGCCCGGCCGCGGGCGTGGTACATGCCGGCGGCGATCGCGATGGTCTGGCCGCGATTGCCCTTGAAGTGGAGGACGCGGACGCGCTGGTCGCGGGCGGCGACGTCGTCGAGCACAGCGGTGGAGCCGTCGCGGCTGCCGTCGTTGACGAGGATGATCTCGTAGGTCTTGCCGAGCGGGTCGACCGCGCGAACGATGTCGGTGACGAGGGGAGCAATGTTGTCGCGCTCGTTGTAGATGGGCACGACGACGGAGAGGTCGAGGCTCGGGTTTTCGTGGAGGTAGTGGTTCATGGGGTTTCGGCGCGCTCCGCGGTGCGGTTGGTGCGTTCTTCGAGCAGGTCGAGCCGTTCGTTGCGGCGGTTGCGGATGAGCATCAGGTTGCGGGCGTAGATGAAGATTCCCAACCCCTGTCCGAGCACGAACACCGGGTCGCGGCGGACGAGCGCGTAGACGAAGAGCATCATGCCGCCGGTGATGGAGAGGTACCAGAAGGCGATGGGCACGTGGCTGCGCTTCTTGCGTTCGCTGGCGATGAGCTGGACGACGAAGCGGAACATGAAGACGCCCTGGGCGGCGAAGCCGAAGAAGACCCAGGGGTCGCGGATGGCGCGCTGGAGGCGCTCCCAGACGGTGAGGTCGCGTTTGGCGTGCTGCTTGATGGCCTCGGCGAAGTCGATCCACTCGCGGACCTCGGCGTCGGAGAGGTCGCGGCGCTGGACCTGTTCGAGGATGAGGTCGCGTTCGCGGGCCAGGTCGACGGCGTTGGCTGGCGGGGTGGGCAGGGGTTGAGCGCTGTCTGCGCCCTGAGCGGGCGCGGACGACTCGGTCTGAGCCGGTGGCGTCTCCTGGCCCCAGGCTGGACCCGTGGCTGATGCCAGCGAGAGGGCTCCCAGCGCCAGGCAGACCAGGGCCAGACCCCGGGCTGTCACTCTGAGCCGCGTGGCCACCCAGAGCTGTTCGGTCAGCCTGAGCTGTACGGTCACCCTGGGCCGTCCTGCCAGGCCGCCCCACCGCCCTGCCTGCACTGGCTGTTTCCGCACCGCCCGCATCCGCACCAGCCGCTCCCGCGTCCAAAAACGCCGTTTCCAACCCCGAATCACCGCAACAACCCGCCAATACGAGCCCAACAGCGTACCGCCAGTCCCGGATCCGTTCCAGCCGAGGGAATGACGAATGACGAATGACGAGTGACGAATTGGGGGGGAGAGACGAGGGGCGGAAATGACGAATGACGAATGACGAGTGACGAATTCGGGGGGAGGAGGGGGCGGCGGAGCCACGGAGGGCGGCGGCGGGCTGGTGCGGTGCAGTGGCGCGAATGGGGAATGGGGGAAGGTCGGAGGCGAAGGCGCGTTGAAGTTGGCCTCGGATGACTGGCGGAATTCGGTGGGTTGTTGAGTTACTCCAAAGCCGTTTAGCAGTAGCGCTTTACGCATGGTGATCCTCGATTCTGGGCCGTGGCGCGGGGTGAACCGCGTTGGCGCTAGCGCCCGTGTTGCAGTGGGACTGGCAAACGGCTTTGGGGCGGAGTTTTTTTCGCGCGCGGGTTTCACCGCGGAGGCGCGGAGGTCGCGGAGAACGGCAACGGGGTGGTGGCTGCCGGCGCGCTGTGCTGCTGGCGGGTTGTCCTGTTATTGGCTGTCGCCTGCTCACCTTGCTCCTGATCAACTGTTCTGATTCCGGCGTGTGCATCGTTCTGTTGCTCATCCGGCGCGTTGCGGGTTGGTCACGGGGCTTTGCGCCCCGTGCTCTGAATGGGCGGCGCGGGTCCTTCCCTCACACGCGTTCACTACCTCCCATGACTTGGCGGGCGCTTCACGATTGGCGGGTTTGGGCGCGAATTTTCTCTCGGAAAAACGCGCGAGCTGTCAGCTATCAGCTTTCAGCGGTCAGCCAGACGGGGGGAGGGGCAGTCCGGAGACTGGAGTCTGCAGGGGGTGGTGGCTGCGTCGTGCGTGGTGTCCGGGTGGCTGGGGGTTCGTGGATATGGCCGCGAGGTGGAGAGTCGTTCTGCCAGCGACGATCGGCCGGGAATGACTACCGCCCCGTGTTGCGTGGGCTGTTTCCTCGGATTGGAGAATCCACAGCTCCGAACCTACAGCGGTTGTCGGCGTACGAAATCCGGCGGATGCATCGTTGAGGGCGCACAGATCCATGGACGCAACGAAGCGAAGAGTGCCGCCGTGGCTGATTGTGGTATTCGGCGCGTTCGTGCTGCTGGTGCTGCTCGAACCGTGCCGCGAGATGATCGGCGCGGCGTTGATCAGCGGGCCGGGGTCGGCGGATTATTCTCTGCCCCTTCCGGGAGGGCTGGCGCTCGACCGTTCATCCGGAAAACGTCACGTCATCGGATGGATCGACGGGGCTGCGGACGACCACGTGGCCAAGCGCGACCTCTACGGCGTGGCGGACAGCGCCGTCCTGATCGATGCCGACGTCACCGCGCTGGGCTGGAACGAGCGGTACATCGTGTGCGAGCAGAGTCTCTCGGACCTGGCGCGCGACCCGACGACGGGCTGGTGGATCATCGACACGGAAAAACATGAACGCGTCGGCCCCCTGGTCCACGACGAGTTCTTGCGCCAAGTAGCAAGGGCGGGCATCATGCCCCTGGTGATTCGCGCGCCGGATGATTGGCGAAATCAAACCCGGTGAAGCCCGACCATCGTCGCCGCCGGTCGGACAGCGGCGCCGTGCGTCCGCGCGCCGATCGGAACCCCGGCGGCCACGCCGGGGCCTGCTTCGCCGTGCCTACCGACCAAAGGCCTCCGGGCGCTCTTGCTCGCCCGGGTGGTGTTGTGGAAATACCAATAAAGTAGAATGTCGCTTTTCGGGGACTTCTTTTCGGGGACTCTTCGGGAAACGCCGGCACCTCAGCCTGTCGGTCACGCTATTGCGGGACACCTGCCCAGTAGGGAATGTTTCGCCGGTGGTGATCGGACACTTTGGCGGGCGTAACATGGGTTGGCGCGACCCTTCCGGGGGCGCCGTGATATCATCTCGTCTCATCGCCGGCGGGCAGAGGTGCGCATGCGGCGAAAGCTACTTATTGCGGTGGGCCTGGCCCTGAACGTGGCTGTGATTGGCGGGTTCTTGGCGCTCGTTGAGCGGATGGCGCCCTACCAACCCGGCAACGCGGAGGACTTCTGGCACGTGGCCCTCGGTGTTGACCTGTCGCCGCGTGCAAAAGAGGACCGCATGTGGGGGCACGTCAGCGTCCAGGACGATTGGTTTTTCTACGAAAGCCAACACCTGCACGGTGCGACGCTGTACCGCGTCTCCGAGTCGGAGGCGCTGGCCCGCTTTCCGGCTGTTCTGGACATCCTCGATGTCCAGTCGTTTGATCCCGCGCGGCAGAAGGATGCGGCTCGCGCCTATCGTACCTGGATCCTAGCGCGTGACGAATCGACGCGTGGACTCCAGACGCTGCTGGAGCAGGTTGCCGACGAACGGGCTGAGCGGGTACCCGATGCGTCCGTGGGGTGGGCGTACGGCGAAATCGCGCTGCAGGAGAGGATCTTCAAGCTCCACTTCCTGCCGGCTGGCCTTGTGTTCGAAATGCTCTACTTGGGCGCACTGCCCTGGTTCGTGCTCGTGCCGTGCATCCGGCGGAGGTCGCGGTGGAGGGTCGCGTTGCGAGTGGCGTTGGTGCCGCTGCTGTTTTTCCTGCCCGCCTACCTGGGTTACTGCCGGTGGACGTTCACGTCGATTGGTCCCAGCGGTGGCGTGCTGTACCCCTGGCTGCTGCATTACGTGACGGGGGGCAAGATGTTCCGGGTGGAGGGGGTGGTGCTCGACTGGGTTCCGCAGTTTCTGGAGCCGATATCGCAGGATTTCGGGTGCCCGATGATCTATTCCGGATGGGGCATGCGTGGTCCGACGGTGTTGCTGAGCTACGGGGCGGTGGCGGCTGCGTTCACGCTGGTCGTGCCGTGGCTGTGGCGGCGGTGGCAGCGCCGGCGCCGCGCACTGGACGGGTTTCTCATGGGCACGCCATGAAGCCAGCGCGGGCCACCCTGCCCCGCCGATCAGAACCCCGGCAGCCATGCCCGGGCCCGCGTTCCCCCGCCGGTCAGGACCCCGGCAGCCATGCCGAGGCCAGCGTTGCCGTGCCATCGGTACCCCGGCGGCAACGCCGGGGCCAGAGCCAGCAAGGCCCAACGCCCCGTTTCGCGTCCGGACACCAGTCCGCCCCAGCCAGCCCGCCCATCCTGGCGAGGTGGAGCTTGGAGGCACTTCCGGCAATTGGAACCGTAACTCCTGTATTCACCGCCGCGTAGCGTTCCCGCTGGCGGCGCCCCGGCATCGGGCTGGGGATCCGCCGGTGAAGCTGGCTGGGAATCATCCGGCCAGTCCGCACAGGCACCTACGGTTCGCATCGCCGAGATTTGGGCCGCTGCTCACTTCCGTCGGTGCCGGCCGAGCGCCACGGGTTCTGAAAGACCGGCGAGAGCCGCTGTCTCAGCGCCCGCTATCCGAGGCCTGTTCCTCGGTGCATCAAAAACTCGGTGACTGTCCCCCTCCCCTGGTGCATCAAAAACTCGGTGACTGTCCCCGACTGTCCCCCCTCCCTAAACTCGGTGACTGTCCCCCTCTCCCCCAAATGAACTACTTGCCCGTTTCATACTAAATGACCGTGCCGTTGACGCAGTCTGAGTCTCATGCCGCAGCCTGCCTGAACGTCAACGGTTCGCTGTTTCGGTGGCGTGCTCAAACTACCTCTTCATCAGTTCCTCCATGGAGCTGCAGCGGTGGTTGCGTGACTTCCGCGTGCAAGTCCTGCCAGACGCAGCTCCGATTCGATTGTCGTTCGGACTGTACGGCGGCAGGAAGTGCAGCGCGTGATCCGACGCGAGTTCGCCAGCAGCCCTGGTGAACTGGCTATGGTGGATGCGGTAGTTGTCCAGGATGACATGGATGTCGGGCACGCGGGTACGCCTCGACCAGCGCCCCGCAGCAACGCAACGAAAGAGCGCCGTGCCGGTCCCGCTCACGTCAGCCGACGCTGGCCGCATCAAAAGGCACGCTGCAAGGTAGCGCTCTGGTTCTGCCCGGCGAGCACTTCTTTCTGCTGACCGCAATTCATCCAGTCAGGCGTCTTGGGATTCGGTGAACGTCCTCTACCGTCCGCAAGACCACCACCTCGCCGCCCCGTGCCGGCTGTTACTGCCGCCAGTGTCCTGTCCGCAAATCTCCGCTGCTTTTTTTTCGCCTTCGGCCAGGGCAGCGCACCGTAGACAGGGCCGGCGCGGCAGGCGCCCGATCTGCTTGACGCTCGACTCATCGTCCCACGTGAATGCGCACGCCGGTCAGTTCATAATACCGCCACCAGCAATTCGCGCGTCAGGTCGGTCGGGCATAGCCGTAGTCGCTCGCTGGTTTTGCACGACCTCGGCAAAGTCGATCAAGGTAATCCTGTCCAGCAGGCTTTTGCGTTGTCTGCACCGATCCGCCAGACCTTTTATCACGCCAAACGCTCCACCACCGCATTTTTGAGGCACGAACAGCCCGCGGCGTCGCGATCGTCCGCAGCCCACGTCCCTTGCCCGCATGTAGGGGACAGTGGCGGCGGCACCATTACACCTGCGTCACGCGTTCCCGTCGCATCCAATCCAGACTTGCACCTTGAGCGACCACCGATCCAGGCACATCAGCCATAAGGACCTCCATGTCCTTGATTGAGATTTCACACCTCGATATGGAGCGTCCCGCCGCACTAATCAATCACGAACTCTTGCAAATCAGGCACTTACGAAGGCGCGCAATCGCGCACGGTCATTTAGTTTCTAGTTTCCCTGGACGAATTCCTCGATTATCTCCCCAGCTTCGGCTCCCATCTCCTGTTCGACCACGTCGGCATCGGACCGCGCCGTTGCAGCAGCCTCGGCAAGGTCGGCAATCTCACCCTCCTGCTTCGCATTCAGGCGTACCACATGGAAGTTGGACAGGTCATCGGGATCAATGTGCGGAATACTCGAACCGTATGCAATCGCCTTCACTAACGGGCGTCCTAGGGTCGGATGCCCAAGTGCGGTAAGCATGTAGCCGCTGCGCGCCGACGAATCGTTCCGTGGCTTGATGCGCAGTGCATCATCCGAAATCACCCAGGACTCCCAGGATTGGAGCGCTAGCGTTGGTGTTCCGAGTATTCCATACACTTGACCGGATCTCGGCATCAGTATCCAGTGTCGGCAGACTCGGCCCCGATATGGATCTCCAAAATCTCCATCCTTGATGACTCTAGTAGGCGAGGGGTTGATAGCACCCAAGGCAGACGTATCGAGAAGCGGCACGCCAGCCTCAGAAGCAACACGTCGGAAGCGTCCAGGAAGCCACACATCATAGCCCGCGTCGGCTATCGTGCAAAACCCATTCCCGTTTTCCTCTAGGTGCCGACGAATGTGACGCGCTCCCGGGTTGTGGGTTGCCGCTTCCAATCGCCTCCTGCGATTCATCAACGCTCCGACCGATGGAAGAACAAAACCGGCAGTTCCCCAATCGTGAATAGCAATCGGCCCCACCGCTTTTTCGAATAGAGTCTCCGCTTTGAGCGTACGTTCGTACGCCCTGTTTCTGAGGGCAATCACCTTTTTGGCCGAATCGTTGAAGCGTCTGGCGACGGCATCATCGACGTCGCAAATAGGTAATAGCTCTAGGTGCGACGTTTCCAGGTGCTTGATAATGTGACCATAATGCGAACCCAACGCCATCGCCTTTGCCTGAGGCGAATGGAGAAAGGCGTACATCCACCCCTTGTGCTCATCATCAAACGGGTCAACGCGAAGTAGATCGTGGGAGATCAGAGTGTCTTCGTGAACTGCATACGCGAGCGTCGTCCGCCCAACTGAACCGGAGCACGTCACGAGGATCTGTCCGGACTTCACAAAACGACTGCTAGAATCGTAGGTACGGGCGAGCGCAAGCCACTTACGAGGAATGGGGCGCAGGTCAAAAACCTGCGTTGCCGCAAGAAACGGGGTGCCGACGTCGCTTGCAACCTGGATGCCCTTCAGGCGACCCGGCATCCAAACGCGCGCGACATCGCCGACGCGCCGCCACCCGGATTTCTTAGCTTCAATAGAACGCCGTATTCCGAATCCAGAAGACAGATAGCTGTCAGCTTCCATCCGCCGGTCGCCACCCAGCATCAGTGACACGGGAAGCGACCGCGACTTCAGCTTGTGCCACGGCCACGTCTGCTGAGGTGGTATTGGTGGCGCAACTAGTCTTGCTCGGAGAGCCATTTGCGGAACTCCTGAGCGATCTGTTGCGTGTTGTCGTCTACCACCTTCTTCTTCGTCCGCTGGGTTGAATAGACAGGAAGCCCGTCTTGATATTCCTTAACCCGCTCCTCCGTCTCTTGGGCAATCTCGTTGCCTTGGCGGTCGCGCACGTAGGTGACATTTCCGCGCTTGTCATGGCCGACGTGGTTCGCCACGGCCATAAAGACTGAGTAATCGTTGATACGTCTCGCCGCCCGCTCCACGTTGATCAACTCATCAGACTTGCGTTCGAGAACCAGCAAGCTGGTCTGAATGCTGACAAACGGTTGGAACGTGTCTGGGTGCATGTCGATACTGGCAAGAACGCGCGTGCGGCGTAGAATCCACTCGCGCACATATCCAAGGCCGGGCGATCCCAGGATGCCATCCGGAAGCACGATAGCCATACGGCCGGTGCCCGGCTTCAGGAATTGGACGCAGCGCTCGATGAATAATATCTCTGGCGGCTGGGATTTCTGAACTGAACAGGATTGGATCCACTCATCCGTGTCCTTGCTGTACGACCATGTGTGGCCGAGGTCAAACTGCTCCAGAACTGCAGGATCGCTGACAGGTATCTTTGAGCCGAACGGTGGATTGGTGAATAGCACATCCACCTTACCCATGAGCCTCGCCTTCCGCAGGTCCATGTCCCACGTCATCGGGTCGGCAAGCGAGTTCGCCTGGAACAGACTGCCAGCCCCGTCGTTATTCATGACCATATTCATCTTCGACGCTTTGACCAATTCGGGGTTGAAATCGACACCGAAGATCTGCTTAGCCGCGTAGCGTTGAATCCGTGTTTGGATAGCTCGTTCGGCGCGAGCGTGGTTGCCGCCCCATTTGGCTTCCTCTGCAACACGAATCTTCTCGATCACATGGTTCATTGCGGTGATGAGAAAACCGCCAGTGCCGCAGGCGGGGTCGAGGACAACTTGCTTCTCATCAGGGTCGAGCATTCCGACCGCCATTGCACACATATTTCGTGGAGTGAAAAACTCGCCACGATCCCCGCGTAGATTCGAGCCAACGATCTCCTCGTACGCGCGACCCTTTACATCAACGTCGCTTTCCAGGAGCGAATACATCTGGAGTTGGGTTACGAGGTATGCGAGAACTACCGGTTTCAGTTCAATGGCCTCGGATTCCCGAAAGATCGACGTGTATTCGCCACGAACCTGATCAAACAAATCGTCAATGCGCTTCTTAACCTTCAGAGGGCCGTTAACGCCGTGCCGCTCGTTTCCCGACGCGTAAAATGCGACGTGATCATTATGTCGTTCATCGTAGATCTTGCAGAAGATGAGCTTCAGCAGTTCCCAGAATGCTTGCGGCTTCTGGAGTCCCTGATTACCAGCTATGTAGTTATGGCAACGACGGAAGGCAAAAAGCAGCGCATCCGATGTGGCTGGCTTCAACTGGTCGAATCGGGGCCGATCGTCGGCTTCATCTTCGCGGCCGAACTGCGGGATATCGGGCACATCCTCGAAATCGACGTTGCCTTTTCGCTCTACTCGACGGTAGCAGTATCTCTCGATCCCATTGGTCCACATGCCGTACAGTACATTTGGGCATGAAGCCATGTAGGCTTGCAGCTGGCCCACCCCGTCCTTTTTGTCAGCCGCCTTCACTTTCGCGGACTTGCATTCGACGATCAACTTGGCGTTCTGCTGGGTGTGGTCGGTTGTCGGTGGGAAAATGACCAGGTCGGTACGGGGCTTCGACCCCCCGACGCGGATGGTGAACTCGACAGCGATGTCCGCCTTCGCATACCGGTACTCACGGACAAGCGACTTCGCAATCTCCTGTCGCACGTACTCTTCAGGCGTTTCTCGGCGTTGCGTCTTCCCGTCGACAAAGTCGAGGATCTTGCCCTGCTCGACAATGATCGCCGCGACTGAGGTCGTCATATTGTCCCGCCGCTTGGTCATGGCGACGATCGTAGGGAAGGTCGTGCAGATGGCAAGCAGAAGGGTCGGCGAACGCGGTGATCTGTACAGCTTCAGGAAAAGTCCTTGCCCGTTTACGAATTCCGGCTTCCGCGGGGAATAACTCGGTAGGCGGGCACGGTAGACCGGATCGCCCAGTAAGGAGACCGCCGCAATAGAGATCGGACTGTCCCCGAACCAGTACGTGACGCTGATGCTCGAGCCGTCGGCGGGTGCCGACCGAGCCGTCCAACGGGCCGGCGAGATTGAACGGGAGCTGATCTTCCCGATGACGCTGGTGGCGGCGTCGAATCATTTTCGGTCGCGCGGCAACGACTGCCGCCCGGGAATGCTCGAAGTCCTTGTCCGCAATAAGGTTGTGAGGCCCGCCGATCCGGATGTGTGGTCGCCAGCCGATGTGGATGCCGCCGACCATTTTCGAGATAACGCGGGACACCCACCCAGTTTCGAGACGACCATTCGCCCATCGGCAGGGGTTCTGCCTTCGTGTCAGGTGAGGGCCATGCGGAGCAGATGAACACGGGAACAGGGGATGGGGAGGACGCCACCAGCGCGCGCCCTTCAGCGAACTGGGGTTTTGAGGGTTTTTTCCAGGGTTTCACCCTGGGCTGTCATAGGACGCCCCTTCAGGGCGGCACGGACGGGACAGGCGACGCGGAACTGTTGAGCAGGCGGGGTTGGATCAGGGGGGGTGGATCAGGGGAGCAGTTGAGAAGGGGATCAGGTGAGAAGGCGACAGGGTGAGAAAGTGAGAAAGTGAGAAGGTGAGAAAGGGAGAAGGTGACGGGCACGAAATGGTGTGCCCTACCTGTCAGTTGGCGGGTGGGGATTTCCATTTGGGGCCGTGGCAGGCGTAGCAGCCGGGGATCTGGGGGGTGCCGGCGAGGTCTGCGCGCGTGGCGAAGCGCAGCTCGTGCTGGGTCGTCGAGGCCGGGGGCGTGGGCGATGCCGTCCTCGGGGAGCGTGTGGGTGGCGGGACGTCGGGGGTGAATCCCAGCTGCCGTGGCAGCTCCAGCACGCGGGGACGGAGGTGGTTCCGTTGAGGTCGGGTCCGTGGCACGGGGTGCAGTTCTTTTCGGGCTCGAAGAGGCCGGCGTGGTGGCGGGTGGCGTCGGGGCCCTTGGGGACAGTGTGATCCGCGGGCGGCCCGCTTGCGGTTTTCGCAATGGTGGGTGCGGTGGCTGGTGGCGCGGTGGCTGGGGTTGTGGCGGCTGGGGGCGCAGTGGCTGGGGGCGCGTCTCCGCCGAGGAAGGCGGCGATGCGGGCGAGTTGGGCGTCGGTCACGTTCGGGCGGCGGCCGCCGGAGTGGTCGCTGGCGGGTGACCGCAACTGGGTGTCGAGCAGGTCGGCGGACGCGCCGCGGATCGAGGGGGCGCGGGAGCCGGAGCCGTCGACGCCGTGGCAGGGGCTGCACCCGAGGCCGGCGAGCAGGCTGAGTCCGGAGGCGGCGGTGTCGCGTACGGCGGCGGTGTCGCGTATGGCAGGGTCAGCGGTGGAGTTGGTGTCTGCAGGGCCGGGCGCGACCGCGGGTACGGGGGTCGACGCGGCGGCCGAAGTGACCTGCGGGTCGGCGTGCGTGGCTGCGTGTTCGTCGGACGATTTTTCGGCGCGGCGGTGGCACCCGGCGGCTGCTATGCAGACCGCGATACACATCGTCCGTTGCCAGCGTCGCGCTGCGGTTGACATGGTCTGAATCCACTGCGTCGGGCAGCGACGTGCGGAGCGCAGTCACGCACTCGGCGCGGCGTCACCCGGCGACCGGGATGTATTGTAGCAGCGGCGCGTGGCGTGCAAACGAAAAGGCGCGGCTGGGGCGATAGTGCCCGCGCGGTCGCGGTGGATTTGGAAGCGGAGCGTGCCGCCGGGCTGTCGCAGCCGTTCTAGAGCAAGCTCTATTCAAGTGTTGCGGGCGCGCCCCGATTTTCTGCGCGCACGGACCCGCACTTGGACGCTACCGGTGGATTGGGGATGCGCTAGACCGTTCGCAATTCACGTGCAGCGTCATGACCCCCTGAATCCGCGTAATAAACAGGGGCCGATTCACTACAGATGGATAGAGCTTGCTCTAAGTGGACGCGGGCGAGCGTTTCCACAGCTTGCCGAAGATTCCGCCGTGGCTCGGCGCCGGGGCAGCCTCTTTCTCGGGCACGGTGCCGGCGATCTTGCGGGCGAGTTCCTGGATGGCGATGCGGGCCGGGCTGTTGGGCGCGTCCTGCATCATCGGCTGGCCGAGGTCCATGGACGACTGCATGCGGCGGTAGTCATTGGGAATCAGGGCATAGACCGGGCGGTTGAAGTGCGATTCCACTTCGTCCTGGCTGATGCGTTCGTAGCTCGCCTTGTAGCGGTTGACGACGAGGGCGACGTTTTCGTCGGAGGCGCCCATCTGCAGCACGAGCTTGAGGATGCGGGTCGCGTTGCGGATGCTGGCGACGCTGAGCTGCGTCACGACGAGCACCTTGTCGGCGTCGGCGACGGCGGCTGCACTGAAGAAGCTGAAGCTGCGGGGCAGGTCGACGACGACGAAGGGGTACATATCGCTCATGACGTGGAGCATGCGCTGGACGCCCTCGGGGGCGACCTGGCGGGCCTGTTCGACGTCTTCCGGGCGGACCATGAGCGCGACGTGGCAGGGCAGTTCGTGGATCGCGGCCTCGAGCATGTGCGGGTCGATGTCCACGCCGTCGCGGCAGACGTCCGCGATGGTGTACTTCGGGGCGCAGTCGAACGCACAGCCGACGTCGCCGAACTCCAGGTTGAGATCGACGAGGGCTGCGGGCCGTTCGGCCATGCCGCCGAACTCCATCGCCAGGTTGCAGGCGATCGCGGTGGCGCCGACGCCGCCGGACGAGCCGATCACGCAGATGCGCTTGGAGTTGTGGATGGTCGGTTTCCGGGTGGCGCGGATGCGGTCGGTGGCGTTGGCGAGGTCCGCGGCGTCGATGGGCCAGGGGACGAACTGGCTGCAGCCGGCGCGCATGGCGGCGATGATGAATGCGGGGTCGGTCTTGCCGCTGACGCCGAGCACGGGTGTGCCGGGCGCGAACTGGGCCAGTTTTTCGACGATGTGCTGGCCTTCAGCCGCTTCGTCGTCGAGGTAGACGGCGACGAGGTCGGGTTCGGCGTTGCGGACCCAGTCGCGCAGCTCCTCCCACTCCGCGGTGTCGCCGAGCACCTGGAAGTCAGCCAGCTTGGCAAAAGCTTGGCGGAGGGCATCCGCCGTGTCAGCGGCTGCGTTGAACAGGCATGCACGTAGCTTTTCGGCCATCGAAATCCCTGGCGTTGGTACGGTTGCGTCGACGCGGGGGCGGCGCACCTTGCGCCGGCAACTGCGTCCCTAGGGATATCGGTTAGGCTGGGGCGTGCTTGCGTGAAAAAGGGCCGCATTGACAGGGCGGAAAACGGGGCCGAGGATCTGCGCGGAGGCGTGCCGGGGGAGGTGAGGAAGGTTCCGCAATGTCCGATAAGCCGGATGTGGTGGTGGTCGGGGGCGGCGTGATCGGCCTGAGCTGCGCGTGGAGTCTGCGGCGGCGCGGGCTGGCGGTGACGCTGCTGGAGTGGCGCACCTGCGGGAGCGGGGCCAGCGGCGCCTCCCTGGGCGTGCTCATGCCGGCGCCGGCGACGCGGCGCGGGGCGTTCCAGACGCTGCAGCGGCAAAGCCTACAGGAATTCCCCGATTGGGCGCAGGCGCTGCGCGACCGGACGGGCATCGATCCGCGTTATCGGCGAAGCGGGCTGCTGGAGGTGATCCCCGGCGAGGGCCGGCGTCAGCAGGCGGTTGGGGAATCGCGTATTGCGTGCTCGACGTGGCCCGCGGTGGATGATGCCCCGGTCATGGCGGTGCTCGACGCGGCTGGGGCGACGGCGCTGGAGCCGCAGATCGCGTTCCAGGAGTACGGGGGGCGGTTGTGCCGGACGACGGCGAACGTGGACGTGGCGCGGCTGATTGACGCGCTGCGTGCGGTGTGCGTAGCGGACGGCGTGGAGGTGCAGGAGAACTGCGCCGTTCACGATCTCGAGGTGCGGGACGGCCGTGTCCGGGGCGTGGTGCTGGCGGATCGGCGGCTGGCGGCGGGCACGGTGCTGGTCACGGCGGGCGCGTGGACGGCGCAGGTGAGTCCGCTGCTCGGAGCGCACGCGCCGATGCGTCCGGTTCGGGGGCAGGCGCTGCGGTTGCGGGCGCCCGGTGCGGCGTTCACGCGGATCATCAAGCAGCGGGGGATCTACCTCATTCCGGACGTGGATGGGACGGTGATCGTGGGGGCGACGACGGAGGCGGAGAGCGGTTTCAACGCGCGGCCGACGGCGCACGGTATCGCGGAGGTCACGGCGGCGGCTTTGGCCCTGGCCCCGGTGTTGGCGGACGCGGAGGTGATCCAGACGTGGGCGGGTTTGCGTCCGGAGTCGGCGACGGGGCACCTGGTGCTCGGGCCGGTAGCCGACGTGAACGGATTGTACATTGCGGCTGGACACTACAAGACCGGCATCGGCCTGGCGCCGCTGACGGGGCGGGTGATGGCGGCGTGGATTGCGGAGGGCGAGCCGGGGATCGAGGTTGCGGCGTTTGCCCCGGGTCCGGCGGCGGGCTGAGCGGGTTGTTGCACTTTTTCCGACCGACTTTAGAGTTGCGCGCTAGGATATCGGAAGTATCAAGCAGCCGCTGTCTGGGGGGTGCGTGGGCGTGACCGCGCCCTCGGGCGGGCGAGCTGCCGAGGCGCGGCGGGTTGAGCGGCTGGTCGTAAGACGCGTGCGCCACAGACAAACCAAGCTTGGTTAAAAACCGGGAGACGAAATCATGGCGGTCAAAGTTGGCATCAACGGGTTCGGTCGCATCGGCCGGTTGGCTTTTCGGGCGATGTGCGCCCGCGGGAGTGAGTTCGAGATCGTCGCGATCAACGACCTCGCGGACGCGAAGGCCCTGGCGCTGCTGCTGAAGTACGACACGGTTCACGGCCGCTTCAACGGCACGGTGCAGGCCGAGGGCGACACGATTCTCGTCAACGGCAAGGCGGTGAAGGTGCTCAGCGAGCGCAGCCCGGCGAACCTGCCCTGGGGCAAGATGGGCGTGGACGTGGCGCTGGAGTCGACCGGGATTTTCACCAAGAAGGAGAGCGAGAAGGGTGGCTACGGGGATCACCTCAAGGCGGGCGCCCGCAAGGTGGTGCTCAGCGCGCCGGCGAAGGACGATCCGGACCTGACGGTGGTCTTCGGCGTGAACGAGAAGAAGATCTCCGCGGAGCAGAAGACCTTCTCGAACGCGAGCTGCACGACGAACTGCCTCGCCCCGGTCGCCAAGGTGCTGCACGACACGTTCGGCATCGAGGAAGGCCTGATGACGACGATCCACGCGTACACGAACGACCAGCAGGTCGCCGACCAGATCCACAAGGATCCGCGCCGCGCCCGCGCCGCCGCGCAGAACATCATCCCGACGACGACGGGCGCCGCCCGCGCGGTCGGTAAGGTGATTCCCGAACTCAACGGCAAGCTCAACGGCTTCGCGGTGCGCGTGCCGGTGCCGGACGGCTCGTGCGTGGACCTCACCGCGACGCTGAAGAAGAAGGTGACCGCCGCCGAGATCAACGACGCGATCAAGGCCGCCGCGCAGGGCCCGATGAAGGGCGTCCTGGAGTACAGCGAGGATCCGCTGGTCAGCAGCGATATCGTGGGTAACCCGCACAGCTCGATCTTCGACGCGCTGAGCACCATGACGATGCCGGCGGACGGCGGGAAGATGGTCAAGGTGGTGTCGTGGTACGACAACGAGTGGGGTTACTCGATGCGGACCGCCGACCTGATCAAGCTGGTGGCGCAGAAGTAGAGCAAGCTCTGTTCAAGTGCAGCGGGTGTGCCCCGATTTTCTGCGAGCACGGCCCCGCACTTGGACGCTACCGGTGGACTGGGGATGCCCTAGACGCCGGCGGGCGGATCGCGAGGCGATCCGCGTGCAATGTGAATAGCTGCCGCGGCCGGTGGGCGATCACCGGCCGCTTTCATGTAGGCCCGCCGCTGATGGCGGGCGGAGGAACTGCCATGGCGAAGAAAACCGTTGCCGACCTCAACTTCTCCGGCAAGTGCGCGCTGATGCGCGCCGACTTCAACGTGCCGCTCGACGACGCGGGCCACATCACCGACGACCGCCGCATCCGCGCCGCATTGCCGACCATCCGCAAGATCCTCGACGACGGCGGCCGGTTGATCCTGATGTCCCACCTCGGCCGGCCCGAGGGCGCGCCCGATCCCAAGTACTCGCTGGCGCCGGTCGCGCGGCGTCTCGGGGAGATTCTCGAACGCAAGGTGCCGCTCGCGCCCGACTGCGTCGGTCCGGAGGTGGCGGCCATGGCCAAGGGGCTCCAGGCGGGTGGCTGCATGGTGCTCGAGAACCTGCGCTTCCACGAGGCGGAGGTGATCAAGGACAAGAAGGCGAAGGATGACGCGGGGTTGCGGGCGAAGAAGGACGGCTTCGCGAAAGCGCTGGCGTCGCTCGCGGACGTGTACGTGAATGATGCGTTCGGCACGTGTCACCGGGACAACGCGAGCATGCTGACGGTTCCGCAGATGATGGAGGGCAAGCCGCGGGTGGTGGGCTTCCTCATCAAGAAGGAGCTGGAGTTCCTGGGTGGCGCACTGACTTCGCCGAAGCGGCCGTTCGTGGTCATCCTGGGCGGGGCGAAGGTCTCCGACAAGATCGGGGTCATCGAGCACCTGACGACGCGGTGCGACACGATCCTGGTGGGCGGAGCGATGGCGTACACGTTCATGGCGGCTGACGGGCTCGCGACGGGCAACAGCAAGGTGGAGAAGGACTTCATCGAGGAGGCCAAGCGGCTCAAGCAGCACGCGGGCGAGAAGCTCAAGCTTCCGACGGACTCGGTGGTGGCAGCCAAGCTGGAGCCTGGCGCGGCGACGCAGGTGGCGGGCGGGGCCATCCCCGAGGGGATGATGGGACTCGACATAGGTCCGGAAACTGTAAAGACTTACGAGAAAATCATCGCCGGCGCCCAGACGGTGGTCTGGAACGGTCCGATGGGTGTTTTCGAGACACCGCCGTTCGATCGTGGTACACTGGCAGTGGCTGCGGCGCTGGCCACCGCCACGGACAAGGGTGCGGTCACGATCATTGGCGGCGGCGACAGTGCAGCCGCGGTGGAAGCGGCTGACTTGGCTGACCGCATGTCGCACGTATCCACGGGCGGCGGTGCGTCGCTGGAGTTCCTCGAGGGCAAGAAGTTTGCCCCGTTGGAGGTGTTGGACGAGGCTTAGGGCGGCGCCTGTGCCGTCAGGACCGCGGTCAACGGCGCGTATGGCGAAGTCCGAGCAGGCAGCAAAGACCCGATTTCCAGCCGGTTCCGGGCTGTGCGTGGTGCCGTCGCTGCTGGCGGCTGACTTCGCGCGGCTTGCGGATGAGGTGGCTGCCGTTGAGCAGGCGGGTGCGCCGGTGCTGCATCTGGACGTGATGGACGGGCACTTCGTGCCGAACCTCTCGTTCGGGCCGGGACTGATCGCGAGCCTGCGGCCGCTGAGCCGGATGTTCTTTGATACCCACCTGATGATCGACGAGCCAGCCCGGTACGCTCCGGCGTTCGCGAAGGCGGGCAGCGACCTGATCACGTTTCATATCGAGGTCGCGCCGGACCCGCAGGCGGTGATCGCCGCGATCCGTGCGACCGGGGCGGGTGTGGGCGTGTCGATCAATCCGGCGACGGAGGTGGATGCGATCGCCGGGATCGTCGACGCGGTGGACTTGGTGCTGGTGATGAGTGTGTGGCCGGGATTCGGCGGGCAGACGTTCATGCCGGAGGTGCTCAAGAAGGTGGAGCGTCTGCGCGGCATACTCGGCCCACATCAGCGGCTGGAGATCGACGGCGGCATCGACCATGCGACGATCGCCCGCGCTGCGCAGGCGGGTGCGGACACGTTTGTCGCGGGCACGTCGGTCTTTCGGGCTGCGGACAGTGTCGCAGCCTGGCGGGAGTTGACGCACCTGGCCGAGCAGGCGGCGGGGGGAGTGGTGCAATGAGCGCATTGGTCTTGATACCCTGGGCAGCCACGGAGTGGACGGCGAGCGGCCGGTTGGCGGCGCGTACGCCGTTGCCGCTGACGGAGGCGGGCCGGGCGCAGGCGGAGGCGTGGGGACGGGAGTTCGCCACGCGCGAGTTTTTCGGCGTGTACACGAGCGAGGAGCAGACCTCGCTGGAGACGGCGAAGGCGGTGGCGCTGGGCGCGGGGGCGAAGGTGCGCGACCTCGACGGGCTCGAGGAGGTTCACTTCGGGCTGTGGGAGGGGCTGACCGAGGAAACGCTCAAGTCGAGATTTCCCAAGGCGTACAAGCGTTGGCGCGAGGACCCCTCGAGCGTGTGTCCGCCGGAGGGCGAGGATCTCGCGGAGGCGGCGGCGCGGATTCGCAAGGCGCTGCGCACGGTGAAGCGGAAGATGGAGCGAGCCAGCGTGGCGGTCGTGCTCGGCCCGACGGCGTGCGCGCTGGTGCGCTGCGAGCTGGCCGGCGCGCCGCTGAGCGAGCTGCGCGCGTACCTGGCCCAGACGCCCATCGAGTACTCCGACGCGGAGCAGACGCTGCAGGCGGTGACGCCGACCCCGACGGATTGACGTGCGGTCGAAGGATTGACGGGGCCGCGACGCAGCGCGCGGACCACCACGGATTGAAGGACGATTCACGATGGCAGAGCGACCGGCGACGGACAAGATCGACGTGCCCAAGGGAACCTGGGACCGCTGCGAGCAGTGCGGGCACATGCTGTTTTCCAAGGAGTACGAGGAAAACCACTACGTGTGCCCGAAGTGCCAGCATCATCGCCGGGTCGACGCGCGCACGCGGATCAACCAGCTCGTCGATCCCGGCTCGTTCGAGGAGTTCCTCGAGGACCTCGTCTCCACCGATCCGCTGCAGTTCAAGGATCGCGTGCCCTACCGCGAGCGCATGGAGGCCCAGCGCAAGAAGACCGGCGAGCACGAGGCGGTCGTGGTCGGCAAGGCGTACATCCGCGGCCGGCCGGTGATGCTCATCGTCATGAATCCCGCGTTCATCATGGCCTCGATGGGGTCGGTGGTGGGCGAGAAGATCACCGCCGCGATCGAGCGGGCGACCGACGATTCGCTGCCGGTGGTGCTGGTGGCGGCGTCGGGCGGGGCGCGCATGCAGGAGGGCATGGTCTCGCTGATGCAGATGGCGAAAACCAGCGCCGCGATCGCACGGTTCGACGACGCCGGGGGCCTGTACCTGGTGATCTGCACCGATCCGACGACCGCGGGCGTGGCTGCCAGCTTCGCGAGCCTCGGCGATTTCATCCTGGCGGAGCCCAAGTCGATGATCGGCTTCGCGGGCCCGCGCGTGATCGCCAACACGGTCAAGCAGGAGCTGCCCGAGGGTTTCCAGTCCGCCGAGTTCATGCTCGAGCACGGCTTCGTCGATCGCATCATCCCCCGGGGCGACCTCCGCAAGGAGATCGTCCGGCTCATCGATTATTGCGGCAAGTAAGGCGCAGCGCCCCGCTGCAATGCCAGGTGCCGGTGTTGCCGCGATCCGAGCCCGGAGCGCAAGCGACGGGGCTGACGCGCGGTCCGGGCGCGAGGGACCGAACTTCGAAGCGTTGCGCGCAGCACGGATAGCTACAATCCACGCTGGGCGAATGCGCCTGTTGTCGGGCTGAGTGTTTTCCCTGTGGTTAGCACGTCAGCCCGCTCGCTGGCGCTCGCGGCTCGGATCCGCAGGACGCCGCGGTGCGGTTGTTTTGGAGTTGGTGCTGTTGAAGCCCAAGTTCAAGGACTGATCATGCCGCCCCTGCCCGTCAGAACCCTGCACGGACGAACCCGTGACTGTCCGCGTTGCCGCCAGCCGATCCGTTACTACGTCCTGAAGAACTGGGTAGCGCCGACGCCGTTCTTCTACTGCGATACATGCAATAACATCCTGCTGCGCGCATCGGACGCGCGTCGCGTCCCGGCGGGATCGACAATCGACGTCAAGGATGACGAACAGTTGCTGGAACTGTGGGAGACGATCGTTGCGTCTGCGCCACTTTGCCCCTGCGGCGGCCGGTTCGCCGTATGGGCGAATGTCAAGTGCCCCGCATGCCGCCAGGAGTTTCCCTACAACCAGGGCGTCCTCAGCGCCGCCCTGCGGGTCAACGAGCGCAATGTGATCGTCATCGACGGAGCCGCCGTCCTGGGAGATACCGACGAGCAGTCATGGGTGGCGCGCATCGAGTTGTGAAGACGCCGCACGACGTTTGCCAGAAACATGTGTGGGACGCCCCAATCGTCGCCCGTTCACTCGCACTACTTCAGTTCCTGGCGCGAATGGCTTGAAGCCAACGGCACCTGTCATTTCATTCGTTGATAATACCAGGACCTGGGTTTCAACAATAGGTCGTGCGGTTTGGCTCGGCGTTTGACGCGGCGCGGTTCGTAGCGGTCGGGCCGATAGGGCAGGCGGTCGCAGGCCAGCGCGTGGACCAGGTAGCGCAGCAGATCGTGCACGCCGGACGGAGGCGGCGCATGCAGCAGCAGGGGCAGCGCGTGCCGCAGGCGGTGCAGCGTGCCGGTAAGGCTCAACGCACGCGGATCGCACCCCGCGTGCTGCGCCACCCGCCACATCGCCACCCGCGCCAGGTTGTACACCAGCACGTGCATCGCGATCTCCTTGGCGACCACCTCCACGCTCTTGCCCCGCAGCACTTCCATCCCCAGGTGCGTCTTCAGGCTGCGCAGGTTCAGCTCCGCCGTCCACCGGCAGCGGTACAGCGCCCGGATCTCGTCCGCGGGCGTCTCGACCGGGTCCAGCAAGGTGGTCGCGACCACGATCGTGCGGCTGCGGAATCCCTTGATGGCGTGGGTGATCCGCACCAGCCGCACGGGCAACAACGCCGGCAAACGCTCGAACTCCTCGCGGCGGAGGCCGCACGAGGCCCGCCACTGCGCCGGTCGCGACCACACCGTGACGACGTCGCCGCGGCCCAGCCGCAGGCCCTTGCGGAAGTCCACCTTGCGCTTCTGTCTGCCGGTGAGCAACTCGAACAGGACAACGCCGAGCGAGTAGACGTCGGTAGCCGTCGTCAGCCGTTCGCCGCGAACCTGCTCCGGACTGGCGTAGCGCGGGGTGAGCGGGCGAAGATCCGTGGCAGTGAACTCGCTGTTACCGTTCTCGTGGGCATCGAGCAGCTTCGCGATACCGAAATCGAGGAGTTTGGGGACCCCGTTGTCAGCGACGAGAATATTGGCTGGCTTGACGTCGCGGTGGAGAATGAGATGCCGGTGAGCGTGATGAGCCGCCAGACAGACTTTGCGAAACAAGCGCAGCCGATCGTCGATGTCCAGTCGCGCCGATTCGCAGTACTCGATGATCGGCACACCTTGGACATACTCCATGACCAGGTAAGGGTGACCAGCGCGCGTGGTCCCGCCGTCATACATCTGCCCGATGTTCGGGTGAATCAGGGTCGCAAGCACGGCGCGTTCATTATGGAAGCGGCGCACGACGGTATCTGAGTCCATTCCGCGCCTGACGAACTTGACGGCGACATCCCGTTCGAAGAGCCCGTCGGCACGACGCGCGAGCCACACCGTGCCCATGCCACCCTCGCCGATCCTGCGGACGAGTTCGTATGGGCCCAGTCTGGATCCTGCGGACCGGGTGGACTCATGTCCGCTCGGTGGACTTTTGCGCCGGGAGGCGTCTTCTGCGGTGTGCAACGCGCTGCGAACGCGGGCAAGCCAGCGTTCATCGGGCGACTCGAACTCGAATCCTTCGGGGCGAACGCCGGGCATGGTCGCTCCTGGCTTCACGACCCGGCGCCATCCGCTGCGCGTTTCTTGGGGTCGCCGGATGCCTGATACAGGCGATCCTCCTCGCGGACCTGCCGCGCGATCAACTCGGCCGTGCGGTCGCGGATGCGCTGCTTGACTTTGTGAACAGCCTGCTCGGTCATCTCGAACGCTTCCGCCAACGCCGCAACCGAATCACCAGAGACGAGTTGATTGAAAATCGCGACGCTGCGGGCGTCGAACGTGCGGCGCACGGTCTGCATAGCCAGGCGGTAGTGGTGGTCGACCCATTCGGCGCCCCAGACCTCATCGGTGTCGGTGTCGCCGCTGGGGGTCACCGCCAGCATCGCTGTATCTAGCGCGCGATTCGCTGGGTCTGGACGCGCAAAATGGCGGGCGATGGCGCTGCACACGACGCGACGGAGGTAATCGCGGAAGCGGCCTCGGGCGGGGTCGTGGTCGAAGCCGCGCATCCCCTTGGCGAGGTGCATCCACACGAGTTGCTGCACGTCATCGCAATCAGCCGGCTGCAGGCCGCGACTACGGCAGTAGCCGGCGACCAGATCGCGGTACTTGCCGGCGAACTCCCGCCAAGCGTCTTCGTCCGAGGAGTCGCGCACGCGCAAGAGCAATGACGGCTGGGTGGTCTCGTCCAACATGATTCCTCGAGGCTTCGTGATTTGTATGTGGTACGGGCCTGCCCATCTGTTGAATCGCGGCTTCAATGGGCAATTCCACAGGCTTCTGGCGTACCAAACAAGGGTATTGGAGCGCCAGGGCGGCTTGAAACGGTGAGAAAAAGCGCATTGCGGCGGATTCTGGCGTCCACGGGGAGGGCAGGTGGCGCTACGGACAATAAGCAGGTCGGATGGGCTTCGGGCGGGTCCCTTGGTCATGTCGGCAGATGCGGAGGCTTTGGAACGCGAATCCGCTCCGCGCGGGCCGCCACGATGATCTTGTCACCGTGCGTGCGCTTTGCGCGTACAGCAAAAGAGGATCTGAATTCATGCACAGCAAGAATCCGCATTCCAGGACTTGGGTATCGATGATCGGCTTGTTGCTCATCGCGATCGGCGCGCATGGCACGGCGGCGCTTGCGCAGCAGGCGCCCCGAGAGTTGAACATTCGGCGGTCGCCGGTCACCGGGCTGGCTACGTTTGTCACGGCGGCTGACGGCACAACCTTTGCCGTGCCTCCGACTGGCGGGCGGGCGCAGGCGATTCCGCTGGATTTCTTCGTAGTACATGGGGCGCTGTTCGGTGTTACCCGGCCTGCGGAGGAGCTTCGCCTGGAGCGCACACGCACCGACGCCCTGGGGCAGGTGCATACCACGTACCGGCAGGTTTACCGCGACGTGCCCGTGTTCACCGGGGAGTTGAAGGTCCATCAGGACGCAGGCGGGGGCTTCCGCGCGGTCAACGGCGATTTCTTTCCGGTCACCGGCAAACTGAACGTGCGACCCGCGCTCAGCGCAGACGCTGCGGCGATGATTGCTCGTGCCAACCTGTTGGCTGGGAATGCGACCATCGCCAGTAGCGCGCTGACGATCGTGGATCCCGGCTGGTATGGCGATTCGCCGCGCGGTGAGCATCTGGCGTGGCAGCTGGAACTTGTTGACGCGGCGCACGAAGTGGCTGAAGCGTTCCTGATCGATGCGCACAGCGGCGAGGTGCTGGATCAGTGGAGCTTGATCCAGCACGCGCGCGATCGAGCGATCTACGACGGCGGCGGCGGAGCCGGGTTGCCAGGGGTGCTGGTGCGGGCGGAGGGCGACCCGGCGACGGGGATTTTCGACGAGGATGCGGCGTACGACTACTACGGCGACACGTACGATTACTTCGCCCGCGCGTTCGGACGCGACGGCATCGACGGTGCGGGCCTGACCATGGTCGCCACCGTCAACTCCACCGCCCCGAGGTGCCCCAATGCGTTCTGGACCGATCTTCTGCAGCAGATGGTGTTCTGTGACGACACCGTCACAGATGACATCGTTGGACACGAACTTACGCACGGGGTGACGTCTTCCTCCACCGGGCTCATTTATCAGAATCAGCCCGGACAGTTGAACGAGTCGTTCTCCGATGTGTTCGGCGAGTTGATTGACCTGTTCAACGGCGATGCGGCGTTTGTCGGCGTGATCGGCGGACCGCCGAGCTGGCCGGCGCACGCCACGGGCGCCGGGCTCGACGCGCCCAACAACGCCCGTACCGCATGCAGTTTCTCACCGGCCCACACGGACGGCGTACGCTGGCTGTTGGGCGAGGACGCCGTCGCGTTCGGCGGGGCGATCAGGGATATGTGGGATCCGACGTGCTACGACGATCCCGACCGCGCGGGCAGCGCGCTGCAGAGCTGCTCGAATGGTGACAACGGCGGGGTTCACTCCGGCAGCGGCGTGCCCAACCACGCCTTCGCTATGCTCACGGACGGTAAGTCGTTCAACGGATATACCGTTGCGGGCATTGGTCCGATCAAAGCCGGCGCAGTCTGGTATCGCGCGCTGACAGTCTACCTGACGTCCGGCGCCGATTTCGAGGATGCGTACTGGGCGTTCAACCAGGCGGCTGCCGATCTGGTGGGCACGACGCCGAATGACCCACGTACCGGCGGGCCTTCGGCGAGCGCATTCACTGCCGCCGACGCGCTGGAGGTCGACAAGGCATTGCTGGCGGTCGAGATGAACACGCCCGGCCGCTGCGGCGACGAGCCGCCGGTGATCAGCGCGGTGCCGCCTGCGGAATGCACTGGGCAAACTCTGCTCTTCGCGGAAGATTTTGAATCCGGCCTGGCCGGCTGGTCGGTGTCGCACAGCGCCACGCCCACATCGTACGATTGGATCACGACGTCAGGTCTGCCATTTGCGCGTCCGGGCTCAGCCGCGTTCGGCGCTGATCTGAACAGTTCGTGTGCGTTCGGCCCTGACGAATCGGGCGTGGTCCACCTGGACAGTCCGGTGATTAATCTGTCGGGAACACTGGATTTCCCGACACTTTCATTCACGCACTTCATGGATTCAGAGGCCAACTGGGACGGCGGCAATGTCCGGATCAGTGTGAATGCCGGCCCGTGGCAGTTGCTGCCCGCATCCGCGTTCTACTACAACGCGTACAACCGCAAGCTGTTCACCGCCGGTCAGGGCAACAGCAATCCGCTTGCGGGCCAGGAAGCATTCACGGGTTCGGGCGGTCAGTGGGGCACATCGCTGGTATACCTGGGCGGGCTGGTGAGCGGCGGGGAAGCGATCCGTATCCGGTTTACCGTTGGCAAGGATGGCTGCTCGGGCACGGATGGATGGTACGTCGATGACGTGCGCATTTACGACTGCGCCGGCGCTGGCGACTGCAACGGCAACGGCATCCCCGACGAAGTCGAGACCATTGGCGGCGGCCATCTTGATGTGGGGCTGTCCAATCCATCGGGACACGGTTCCGGATACTTCTCCGATGCCGACCTAGGTCCCAGCGGCTTCGTGTTCGTCCGCGCCCAGTATTTCACGTTGTTTGCGCCCACAACCATCGAGGGCATCCGCTTCTGGGGTGGGTATTATCCCAACAACACGCCCCCAACCGACGATCTGGCGGTGATATTCCATGCGGACGACGGAGGTTCTCCAGGATCAGCCGTATCAACCCAGCTCAGCGTGCCGGCCACGCGCACGCTGAGCGGATTCAGCATCGCCGGCGTCGATGAGTGGGAATTTGTAATTGAGCTGCCGAATTCGGTGAGTCTCGCGGCTGGCGATTACTGGATCGAGATCTTCAACGACACGACCGGCGACGATGACACATTTTTCTGGTCGGGCTCCACCTACAGCATCGGCCTGGTGGGCAACGCATTGGCGACGGAGGCGCCGGGCGTGAGCTGGAGCACCTTTATCCTGGACCCCGATGATGTTCCAATCTATCAGACCTTCAACCTCGCAATCGAGCTGCACGCTGGGGTGGTTGGAACGGATTGCGACGCCAACGGCATTCCTGACGAATGTGAGCCCGCATACGATTGCAACGGCAATGGTGTGCGGGACAGCTGCGAGATCGCGAGCGCCACCAGCGACGACTGCAATGCCAACGGGTTTCCTGATGAGTGCGATCTCAAGCAGCGCAAGCTCGGAGGGACAAACAGCAGCTTCTACCTGGAGCTTAACGCAGCCACCGGCGGCGCCATGGCCGTTTCGGGACTGGGCTTGGGAGGGTTCGGCAACGTTGCCGGGCTGGCGTATGACCCGAACGCGGACACGTTGTACGGAACGGATACGACATCGGATCAACTTGTGATCATTGATCCTGATACGGGCGCGGCGAGCGCCGTGGGTGCACTCGGGTTCGCTTCCGTAAGTGGATTGGCGTTCGATCCAGTCTCGAGCACACTCTACGGTTCGGACACCACAACAGATCAGCTCATTACGATCGATCCTGTCACTGGAGCGGGCGCCGCGATCGGTGCGTTGGGGTTCGCCTCCGTATCCGGTCTGGCATTCAATCCGACGACGGGCGTCCTGTATGGAACCGATACGTCTTCGGACCAGCTTATCGTCATCGATCCGTTGACCGGAGCGGGGACGGCAGTCGGTGCGTTGGGATTTGGGCAGGTGGAAGGACTGGCCTTCGATCCGGTCACCGGCACATTGTATGGTTCAGACCCCGTCGCGGACCAACTCCTCACGATCAATCCGGCGACGGGTGCGGCAACGCCTGCCGGATCGCTTGCGTTCGGCTCCGTGCAGGGACTGGCTGCCAATCCGGGCACCGGCGTGCTGTACGGTGCAGACACCAGCACCGATCAACTCATCTCGATTGTACCGGACGTGTCCGCAACGGCTGTCGGACCGTTGGGATTCTCGACCGTCACCGGCCTCGCGTTCAATCCGAACACCAACCAGTTGTACGGCGTGGATGGGACCACCGACCGGCTTCTGCTCATTAACAAGGTCACGGGCGCGGGCACGTCGATAGGGATAATCGGTTTCGGCGGCGTCGAGGGTCTGGCGTTCAATCCCAACACCAACACGCTGTACGGCACGGATACGACCACCGATCAGCTCATTACCATCAATCGCTTCACGGGTCAGGGCACAGCCGTTGGGCCGTTGGGATTCAACAGCGTCTTTGGCCTGGCGTTCGATCCCAATACGAACACGCTTTACGGTACAGACATCGTCACGGATCAGCTCATTACCATCAATCGCTTCACGGGTCACGGGACTGCCGTCGGGCCGTTGGGCTTCAACAGCGTCTATGGACTGGACTTTGATCCGAATACCAACACGCTGCTGGGCACAGACATCAGCACGGACCAGCTCATCACCATCAACACCGCGACAGGCCAGGGCAGCGCCGCCAGCGGGTTGGGGTTCCCCTTCGTGGCTGGTCTGGGATTCGATTCCAACACGGACACGTTGTACGGCTCGGATATCGGCTTGGATCAGCTCATTGTTATAGACCCGCCTTCCGACCTGGGCGCCGCGATTGGGGTCTTGGGCTTCGCGCAGGTTGAGGGGCTGGCATACAATCCTGGCACGGGCAAGTTGTTTGGTACCGAAACAAACAAGGATCAGCTCATCATCATTGATCCGGTCACGGGCTCGGCCACAACAGTCGGGCCCTTGGGCTACAGTAACGTCCAAGGCCTCGCGTTCGATCCGCTATCGGGCACGCTGTACGGTACCGACGTCACCACGGACCAGCTCATCGCGATCAATCCGGTCACGGGCGCGGGGACGGCCATCGGTGCGCTGGGATTCAGTCAGGTGAGCGGTCTGGCGTACGATCCGACGACGGGCACCCTATTCGGCACTGATGTCACGACAGACCAACTCATCACGATTGATCTGCTGACCGGCGCGGGCAGCGCGGTTGGGCCGCTCGGTTTTGGAGGCGTGTTCGGCCTCGCGTTCGACGCCGCGACGGGAACGCTTTATGGAGCAGACCCGTTCAGCGACGAGCTCATCATCATCAACCCGAATACCGGCGCCGGGACCTTGGTCGGAGGTCCGATTTCCGTGCTCGGCCTGGCGTTCGATTCGGCCAATGGCGTCCTCTTTGGATCGTTCAGCCAGCTCACATCCATCGATCCGGCTACTGGGCAGGGCACCGCCGTCGGGGAGCTGGGATTCAGCAGCATCCATGGTCTGGCGTTCGATCCCATTTCCGAGACGGTGTTTGGATCGGACATCAACACCGATCAACTCATTGCCATCGATCCGGAAACGGGCGCGGGCAGAACGGTCGGAGCGTTAGGCTTTGATCAGGTGGAGGGACTGGCATTCGATCCGGACGGCGGCGCACTATATGGAACGGACGTCGCGACCGACCAGCTCATCTTCATTAATCCGATGACTGGAGCCAGCGCGATTGTCGGCGCGCTGGGCTTCGGCAACGTCTATGGCCTGGCTTATGATTCCGAGTCGGGCACGTTGTACGGCACGGACATCGTTGCGGACGAGCTCATCATCATCAATCGGTTGACTGGCGCCGGGACCACGGTCGGACCGCTGGGCTTCGGCAGCGTTCAGGGTCTGGTCTATCACGCGGGCACCGGGTTGCTCTACGGCACCGACACCGCCACCGAACAGCTTGTCCGCATCGACCCTGCGACCGGCCATGGTACGATCGTCGGGCCGACGCAGTTTGCGGACATCTTCGGACTGGCACTGGTGGAGTCTGCCAACGACTGCAATGCCAACGCCGCCCCCGATGAATGTGACATTGCGTCCGGAATAAGCGAGGACTGCAACGCCAACGGCACGCCGGACGAATGCGAGATCGACGGCAACGACGAAGATGACTGCAATGCCAACGGCGTCCCCGACGAGTGTGACATCGCGACCGGCACGAGCGACGATTGTAACGCCAACGGGACACCGGACGAGTGCGAAACGGATTGCAATGCCAACGGCATCGCGGACGTCTGCGAGATCGCGAGCGGCACCAGCGACGACTGCAATGCCAACAGCATTCCGGACGAATGTGATCTGGCCAACCCGGCAGCACTCTATTGGGCAGCCGGCTCGGTTGTCGCGCCGGTCATCCAGCGCACCAGCATCGGCTCGCCCGACATTGTGGACGTGATCACGGATATCGCCCTGGGGCCGTATGACGTCGCGGTCGATGGCCGTGGCGAGCGGCTTTACTGGGCCCAGCCGGCTGACCTGCCAAGCCTGGTAACTGTCCGGCGCTCGCAACTCGACGGAAGCGCGATTGAGGACGTTATTCTCGCACCTGAGCTTAGCCAACCCGAGAGCATCGCGATTGCTCCAGTCGCCGGCAAGCTCTACGCGATTGACGGCGACTCCATCCGTCGCGCGAATCTCGACGGCAGTGACGTGGAAACCGTACTCACGGACAACTTCACGGACTGCCTTGTCGATGGCGGAACAGAACTTGCCATCGACGAGTTGAATCAGCACATGTTCTGGATTACGGCGGACGACGTCTATCGCGCCGGGCTGGACGGTTCGGGATGCGATGTCGTGATTGCGAAACCTACTTCGGGGTGGACCAACGCGCATCTCGCGCTGGATCCTCCCGACGCCCGGATCTACGTCCACCAGCGACACATCTCAACGGAATTGCTCCAGAGTTTCATTCGTACGGATTTGGACGGCGGCGGCAATGAGCCCTTGATCACTTCGGGCCTGGGCAGCGTTGCGGATATCCAAATCGACGTGCCCAGCCGCAAGCTCTACTGGATTGAGCCGAACGGGGTTTTCCGGGCGAATCTCGACGGCAGCAACATGGAAATAGTCAACAGCAGCAGCCTGAATCTGCCGCGATCATTCGCATTGCAGTCATCGCAATTGGATTGCAACGATAACGGCGAGCTCGATGAATGCGAGGCCGCGAACTGCGCCGGTGATCCCGCATGCTCAGACTGCAACGCCAATGGCAGCTTGGATGAATGCGACCTCGCCGGCGGGTTGAGCGCCGATTGCAACAGCAACGGCGTACCGGATGAATGCGATGTTGACCCAGTCGACCCCGACGTCAATGGCGTGATCAGCGCGGACTGCAACAGCAACGGTACGCCCGACGAATGCGAAGCTGACTGCGACAA
This sequence comes from Phycisphaerales bacterium, assembly GCA_020639115.1. Taxonomy (GTDB): domain Bacteria; phylum Planctomycetota; class Phycisphaerae; order UBA1845; family UBA1845; genus JACKHG01. Next base: position 24,069 of record JACKHG010000003.1, on the reverse strand, counting down.
TGATGGCACGCCCGATCAATGCGAAGTCGAGCATAGTGTCTTTGCCGAGTCCTTCGATGCCTACGCCTTGGGAAGCAACCTGAACGGTCAGGGTGGCTGGAAGGGCTGGGACGACAATCCAGCCGCGGGCGCGCCGGTCACCGCCGATCAGGCCCACACCGGCCAATACGCGGTCGATATTTCCGGCGACGCGGATCTGGTTCATGAATTCTCCGGCGCGACTGCCGGTCAGTGGACGCTCACCATCTGGCAGTACGTCCCCGCAGCCTTCGACGGGGACTCTACTCTGATCTTGCTGAACACCTACAGCGACGGGGGCCCGAAAAACTGGTCGACCCAGGTCCGCATGAACAGCACCAGTCAGGAGGTCATCTCCGACCCAGCCGGCGTCACGCTGCCCTTGATCACCGACCAATGGGTCTCGCTGCGCGTGGAGATCGACCTGGACGCCAACACCCAGACGCTCTTCTATGACGGGGAACTGCTGACCAAGAGAAGCTGGACCGATGGCCTCTCCGCTTTCGGCGTGCCCGATATCGCTGCCGTGGACCTGTTCGCCAACGGTGGCACGTCCATTTACTACGACGATCTCTCATTGGTCGAGCGTATCAACGATTGCAATGCCAACGGCGTGCCCGACGACTGCGACCTCGCCGAAGGCGCTAGCCTGGACTGCGACGCCAACGGCGTTCCCGACGAGTGTGACGCCGCAATCGACGACTGCAACACGAACGGTATTCCCGACATCTGTGAACCGGACTGCGACAGCAACGGAACCATTGACGCGTGCGAAATTGTGCGCCAGCCCCGCGGCTTTGGCGCCTTCGGGATCATCGCACAGGTCGTTCCGGCTTCGACCGGTTTTGACGATTTCAACACCAAGGAGTGGGACGATTTCACCCTCGCAGAGGACACGCTGCTGACGACCGGCCGGGCGTCCTTCACGGTCGAGCCTGGCTACTCCGCGGTGACCTTCATCGTGGAGATTGCCTCTGCACCGGGCGGGGAAGATGCGGGTCACGTGGTGTGGCTGTCCGCGGTCGGCGTGTATGACGACGCGTCGGGCGTGGTGTCGTTTGATTTTGGCGCCGCGCTCTTGCCGGCCGGGACCTATTGGATCTCTGTCCATGCCACGGATCTGATCCCATCGAACCAGCAGGTCTTCTGGCGGCGTTCGAACGTGCTCCATCCGCACGGCTCTGAGCACTGGGTCCACAATTTCGGTGGCGGGTTTGGCGTGGGACCATTTCCAATTCTGGGCTCCAGTTTCGCGGGCTCACCAGCCGACCTGGCCTGGGCCCTGGACGCCATCGACTGCGATGAGAACGGCCTTCCCGACGAATGCGAGCCCGCAAGTTCGGATTGCAACCTCAACGGGATCCCCGATGTCTGCGACGTTTCCACCGGAGTGTCCGGCGACTGTAATACGAACGGCATACCCGACGAATGCGATATCGCCGCCGGCACAAGCCAGGATTGTCAGCCGGACGGTTATCCCGACGAATGTCAACTTGCGCATCCAACGCCGCTGATCAGCCAGCCGCGGGCACCGACAGGCGGTGAATTCTCGGATTGTTTCTGCGATTACTGCAGCGGGTCGCAGGTGATCGCTGACCAATTTGTGCTGGCCGATCGCGCACGCGTCGGAAGCGTGCGGTTCTGGGGAGTTTACTTCGATCCGGATGATCCCGGGCCGGCGCCCAATGTGACCATCATCATTCATGAGGACGATGGGGGTCTTCCTGGCGCGATCCTCGCGACATACGTGAATCCTGCGACTCAGCGGGCCATGACCGGCGAGACTGTGTCCGGGAGCGCGGAATGGCAATTCGATTGCATTCTTGATCCCTGCCTGCCGCTGGATCTCGGGACGTACTGGATCGAGATTCAGGAAAACACAGATGTGACCGCAGCCAGCCTTGCCTGGAGACACGGTGAGTTGGATGCTGTTCACGGTTTGCCAGACATCGCCTACGACCACGCGTGTCCAGCAGTAGATTGGGCCGCTGCCGGCTTTGGTATTGAAATGGCGTTCGAGCTGTTCGACGGCCCTTGCGCTCCACCAGCCGGCGATTGCAACAGCAACGGCGTGCCCGATTCGTGCGATCCGGACTGCAATGCGAACGGCAGCCCGGATGCGTGCGATATCGCCGTCGGAACCAGTACGGATTGCAACCTCAACGGCGCTCCGGACGCGTGCGACCTGGCTGGCGGAATAAGCTCGGATTGCAACAGCAACAGTATTCCGGATGAATGCGATCTTGCAGCCGGCACCAGTGAAGACTGCAACACCAACGGAGTCTCCGATGTCTGCGACATCAACTACTGCCCGTCTGTCTGCGGCGGCGTCAACGAAGGCTTCGAGGCGGGCGACTTTACCGGCTGGCAGGTCCAGGATCTCGCTTCGCCGAGTGTGCCGATCATGGTGGACGGTTCGGGAACGTTCCTTTGGATTCTCCAGAGTGATCCCACGGAAGGCGACTTCGCGTGTCTCCACGGATTCAGTGGTTCCTCACCCGGTACGATTCGAATCAGCCAGGATTTCGCCGTCCCGGCCCATGTGACGACGCTCATGTTCGATTATCGTGCAGCGTGGATCGTTTCTTCCGGCTCCGGCGATCGCACATTCTCTGTGAACATCGAGCCGGCCGGCGGCGGAACGCCCTGGCAGACGGACGTCATTCTGGTCGCCAGCGCAGGCACTTCCGTCGCGGATACAGGACACCTGACCGGCGCCGTCGACGTGAGCGCTTTCGCCGGCAGCGTGGTTCGCGTCGCCTTCGAGTGGTTCGTTCCGGATACGCTACCCTTGGGCGGCTTCCAGCTTGATAACATCCGGTGCCACCCGGCGCAACCTTGCGTCAGTTCGGACTGCAACGCCAACGGCACACCGGATGAGTGCGAGGCGGACTGTAACGCGAACGGGGCGGCCGACGCGTGCGATGTCGCGGCCGGCACGAGCGTGGACGCTGACTTCAACGGCGTTCCCGACGAATGCGAAAATCCGTCGCAGGACTGCAATAGCAATGGCATGGACGATCTGGATGACATCGCATTCGGCAATAGCGACGATTGCAACACCAACGGAACTCCGGATGAATGCGAGCTGGCAGCCGGCGGAGTGCCCTCGGGCTTCGCCTTGGAGTTCGACGGAGTCAACGACCACGTTCTGATTCCTTCAACTCCGGACCTGCGTCCCCTCAACAACTTCACCATTGAAGCCTGGATCAACGTCCGGCAACTCGGTGGCGTGCAGAGCTTGGTGTTTCATGACGAGGATGGTGGTGGAGATGACGGTTACGCCCTGGTCATTCTCGCTGATGGTCGGGCCCGATTCTCAGCCAGCAATGCAAACGGCTTTGGCAATCAGAATGTCGTATGCGATGATATTCTCACCATCGACGTCAATCAGTGGCATCACGTGGCAGGGGTGTATGATAATTCGGTGCTCAAGGTATATGTCGATGGGCAGGAAACCAGCAAGCCGGCTGCCGGCGACGTCGCCTATACTGTCACCGACAGCCTCAACCTCGGACGGCGAGGCGGCACCAATTCGCCCAATACCAACTTCCTGTCCGGACAGATCGATGAAGTACGTTTCTGGAATGTCGTGCGCTCCCCTGCGGAAATCGCAGCACATATGAACACAACTCTGGTCGGCGACGAACTGGGCCTCGTCGCCTACTGGCGCGCCGACGAAGGCGCCGGCATGGTCCTGGTGGACTCAGCCGATGCGCACGACGGCGCGTTGGTCAACGGACCGCTCTGGACTGAGCTTCCCCCAGTCCCCTCCGGCAACGACTGCAACCTCAACGCCATGCTCGATGAATGCGAGCTGCAGGCAAATGACTGTGATTCGAACGGTATTCCCGACGATTGTCAGCCGGATTCTGACGGGGACGGCACCATCGATGCCTGTGACGCGTGCGCCGGTGGCGCCGGCAGCGGCGACGCCGATGGCGATGGTGATATCGATGGCGCGGATGCCATCGCCTATGGGACGTGTTTGACCGGCCCGGAGGGGTCAGTCGAGAGCGAGTGTGCGTGCTTCGACTTTGACCTCGACGGCGACAACGACCTGCTCGATTTCGCGGAGTTTCAAACGCTTTATGGTCTGTAGCGCTCCGAAGTTGGAGGAGCTGATGGCGTCCTGACCGCGCGAGGCTTTCTTAATGATCGGATTGGAACTGAAAAGTGAACGGGACCGTACCAGACGATTCTGGACGGCTGGCATATCCACGTTCTTGGGGGAAGGAAACGGGGACGGAGCTGCTCTGTAGAAAACCTACAAAAATGCAAGATGATCATCAGATTATGGACGAACTAAGGAACGAACTAAGGCGTCGGGAGTGAATGGCAGGAAGCCAATGGCACCTGTCATTTCATTCGTTGATGCCTCTTCTGGTACCCAGTTGCCCAGCTCGGGAGGACTGCCGACAACCACGAGTGGCCGGTCGAAGGTAAAAGCATTTGAAGCGGACCACAGTAGGTCTGGGGAATCCGCCTCCTTAGCGCCTTTCAATTTCCCACCGGGCGGCTTCGAATCTTTCTATTTCACGGCTGCTTGCAAGAACATCAGATCCTCCCTTTGGGTGTTGGGCGATGCACAGTGCCGCGCCCAGAAGCCGAGCATCACCAACCACTGGGCAGCAGAGCGCTGCCCGTCACCACACGGGAATCCGGCGCGCGTCCGACTCTGCGAGCGGTGGAACAGGCTGAGTTCCAGCTGCGTGCAATCCGTGCTCCGGCTGCGCGACAGATTCAAATCTCCCAGCGCACTTTCCGGTGCAGGTGTCGACGAAGATCACGTACAGCACCGTACGGCGAGGACAAGCGTTACAAGCGTGGCGATAGCATGCCCGCTATCTGGACATAACACATGGGGCTCCCACAGCGGTCCCCTTCCATTGCCAGGGGATCAGGCCGCCGACACAGGCCAGAACGGTCGTGAGAGGACTGGGCACGCGCTTGTCCCGAGCCCAGCATCGATGGCAGCCCTGCAGGCGGCTCACCCTTGTGGCGCATCATCAATGAAGTCGAAGCACGATCACGTGGGAGATGATCAGACCCGCCAGCGACGCAACGCCGAGGAACGCCATGAAACCGAAGGTTGACTTCATGACGACAGGCGATCAGCCCGCCGACGATCAGGGAGACCGCAGCGTAAACCAACGCAGCAGCTGCGTTGCCGGAATTGAACTGCAGCACCAGCGCGGGGTAGATCGCAATAAAGAGTTGCGCAAAGCGCGTCGACGAGTGACTTGGAAGCCCCGCCGCCCTGCTCAGACTTTTCGCCCCCCGAACTCCCACCGATACCCAGCGGGAGATTCGATAGCAGCTGGCATCATAGCCCGACGGGCGCGGCGGCAGCAGCCGTGGAAGCTGCGACGATCTCGCTCGGCAGCACGCCCGGCACCGTGTCGCAGCGAACCGTAAGGCAACCGTGGTCGCGTCGGCGAATCTTCCCGGTCTAGGTTCCCGCTTGAGATGTCGCGAGTTGCCGCAACGGCGTTCCGCGCCTGCTTGGCGTTGACGACGTGGGCTGAACAGATCATCAGTTGGCTCCGCTCGGACAGGCGCATCGCAGCATGATGTCGATGAGCCTGTCCTGCTCGCGGATCCGACTGACCGAAATCCCGAGAGGCCGGCGCCGACGGTCGCAGCGACATCCTGATGCGTAAGCCCGCTCATGGCCGCGCGGTCGTGGTCGACGTACAGGGTCATCTGGAACACCGGATCGCCCCAGTCATCGTGGATGTCGGTCGTCCCAGGGATGGACCGCAATTTCGACTTGACCTGCGCGGCCAGATCGCGAAGCGCTTCGATGTCGGGGCCGTAAGGCGCGGTTGCACCAGGATGCCAATGGGTGGGCCAGTCTCGAGCATCTGGGTCCGGACGCGCGCGCCTCGGCGATCTGAAGAGGGAGTTCCTTCTTCAGCCGGTCAACGACCGAAGCGGTCTCCTCCTTGGACACGGTGTGCACCAGAATCTGGGCGTAGTTGTCGGCGCGCTGCTCCGGTTCGATCGAGAGCCAGAAGCGCGGTCCGCCAGCGCCTACAAACGTCGTGTAACTGCGAATATTCAGCCCCTCAGGGCATCGATCTGGCGGATTGCATCCAACGCCACGTCGCGCGTTTCGCGGATGGGCGAGTCCTCCGGCAGGTCGAGGTTCACGACAAATACGTCATGCAGATCCTTGGGGAAGAAGGAGGTTCCGATCGTGCGCACCAGCATCACGCCGGTGACGAGAACGAGAACCGCGACGCCGGCGGAGAGCCACCGACGGGCAATACAGCCTTCGACGAACGCCTTGTAGAGCCTGGGAAACCCACGGGCAGGCTGGCCGTCCGAGGCCTCGAACCCCTTCTGCCCCTTGAGCATGTAAAAGCCCATGAGCGGGGCGAACGTCCAGGCGACGACCATCGCCGCGACTAGCGAGAACGACACCACGATCGGCAGCGAGTAAATGAAGTCGCCCGTCTTGCCCTTGACCAGCAGCAGCAGCAGAAACGCGACGATGTTGGTGAGCAGCGTGAAAACCGCCGGAGCCAAGCAACCCAGGCCGAGCCAAGCAGCCACGGCTGGCGCGGCTGGCCGTGTGCCAACTCGCGGTTAATGGCGTCGGCTGCCACGACCGGCGCGTCTACCAGCAGTCCCAGCGGCAAGTCAGCGCGATCAGGACCTGCTGCAGGTCAATCCCGACGAGCTACGACGCTGCCCAGCGCCCATTGCGACGGTGACAGGTATTGCGGTGGCAACGAGCAGCGCGCTTACTGCCACTCCATGAACAGCACCGACACCAGCACGACGATGACGATCGCCTCGATCAGGCGGTTGAAGTTCGCGATCTTGTGGTGAACTTCCGCAGGTTCGTCGCTAGTTCGCGCCGATCCGCAGGTATGCGGCGGCGTTTGCAGCTTCATCTCGTCGATCGCGGCGGTGACGTCATGGTCGTACTTAGCAGCGATGTGGGTGCCTTTCACCTGCCGCACTGAAATCGTGATCGCCCGCCCGTCACAGTTCGTAATTCTCTGCTTTGGCTTGCTCTTCGTGGCTTGGGCGCTCCGCCGCGCGTGGTCTTAGCCAGACGCTTCGCCCGGCGACCTTGATGGTCGGTAGTTCAGCACGTCAGCGCGGGGTCATCGTAGCCGCGCGTGACCTCCACAGTCGCGCAGTAGAGGTAACCCTCCTTGGAAAGAGCGAGGACGGTATCGCCGATTTCCGCAGCAGAGGTGCGTACTCCCCGGTGGAATTCCGGACGACGACGTTCTGGTCAGGTAGTTCGACCTGCCCGCCGGGAATGTTGATGTTCCGCTGCGGATCCGATCGACGAAGTGCGAGCGGCGTGATCCCCAAACTGGTTGAGCCGCTGCCCCAGGCCGGTCAGCCACACCTGCCTCGTCCTGCGCGCCCACGAGATCGATCGACGTACGGCGCTACTTCAGGCGATCGCGAATGCGGTCAGCGAAAGTACTTGAAACTCGCGGTAGGAGTACTTGTCCCGGCAGCCAGCCGAAGCTCGTGCTCCGGGCTGTCGAGGTCTTTGATCCAGAAGAGGCCGCCACACGTCCAGGTCGAACTCGTCAGCCCCGACGTTTCACCGTTCCAACGATCAAACTTCACGCTGGAGGTCGGTGCAGGTCGCGTGATTCAGCGTCGTCGAGCATGCGGCGGCTGGGCAGCTTCGACGATCGCCGCGTTACGCATAAACGCCTGCCTCGGTAAGAGATTGTGCGAGCGTGCAGCGTACGGATAACCTGCGCGCGCGACGGTGCTTGGATAAACCAGGAGCGGTCCGGTGTTCGGCAGCCGGCGCGGAAATCTGCTGCCGATGCGCTCGATCGCTTCGCCGGATGGTCTTGGCGCAGGGCGATCTCGGATCAGAGACCGGAGGCGAACTGATGGTGGCGAGCATAGCCGCTACAGGTCACCAGAAGTCCTTGTTCGAAACGACTGCGTAGGCTTTCCCGCCGCCTGGGGCAGGTCGGTGATCTCGCCGAGCTTGCCGCGGATGTCCTGCACCACACGAGTTCGGCGTTTCGCGCTCGGTCTCAAACAGTTCCGCGTGAACTGATCAAGATGCCGGGCCGACCGATCGATTTGATGTCGCTCACGGCCGGATTCTCGGCGACCTTGCGCTCGATCTTGCGCGTGACCTCCTGCTCCACCTTCTCGGCCTCAGCGCCGGGGTAGGGCGTGAGGATGACGCCGGTGACGACCGGGATGATCGGATCCTGCCGCTGCGGCATGATCAGGTAAGCGTAGGCCCCCCAGGCCAGCGCCGAAATCATGGCGGTCCAGGCGATCGGACGTTTGCTCACAAAGAACTGGGAAATGTTCATTTGGCCTCCGGCAGCATGGCTGCTGAAGCTGGGGACTCAGGGATCACCTGGACGGGGAGGCCATCGGTCAGGCGCTCGGCAGTCGTGATCACGACCTTGGAGCCTGGCCCCACCTCGCTCGCGGGCAGAACCTCGACCTGGTTGTTGTAGACGCCGCCGAGCAACACCGTCCGGGCGCGGGCAACGTCGCGGCCGCTTTCGCTGACGGCTTCGTATACAATCAGCTCGTCGGCAGTTCGCCCACGGTGGACGGCGGCCATCGGCAGCAACATGACGGCGCGGTCGTTTTCCGATCCGACGTCAACCGTCACGATCATGCCCGCCCGCAGCAGGGGCTGACCATCTGCATACTGCGGGTTGCGCAGCGTCAACTCAGTCAGGAACGTTCGCGTCAGCGGGTCCGCCTGCGGCGCGATCTTGGTCACCTCGGCCTCGAACGCACGCCCCTCGAAGGCGTCGGCGGTGACCCGTAGCTTCTGGCCGAGGAAGACCCGGTCATCGGAGGTGCGGATCGCCGGATCGCCGATCATCGTATCGGGTACACCGAAGGTGATGTGGACCGTGGAGATGTCGATCAGGCGGAACGCAATCTCGTGGGCTGCCTTACGTTCGCCCGGCTCGATCTGCTTTTCGGCAACGGTGGCGTGGTCGAAGGGTACGACGAGCTGGCGATTGAGGTAGTCGTCGTTCGCCTGATCGAGTTGCACCTTCGCGTCCGCGAGGGCATGCGCCGCCGCTTCCAGCTCGCCTGCCGCCGTGACGCGTTTCGCTGCTGCGTCGTCGCGCGCAACCTCGGAAACCGAACCCGACGTTTGATTGAACCGCTCGAGAACGCGCGTCGCGATTTCGAGGTTATCCTCCGCCGTTGCCACCCGCGCTTCCAGCTGCGCGACGCGGGCTTCCGCGCTGGCCTTGGCGCGGCGAAGGTCGCCTTCGTCGAGCTCGGCGATCACCGTCCCCTTCGCCAGCACGTCGCCGACCTGCACGTCCCGGTCCAGCCCAGGTGGGCGGTAGAGGCGCTGCACAGTGCCGGGTAGCTTGAACGCCAGCGCCGTGCTCTGGAGAGGCTCAACGGAACCACTGAAGCGGCTGGAAACTGTGATCTCTTCTGGCGCGAGTACTCTCACCCGAACGGGCACCACCTGGGCCGCCTGCTCCGGACGCTTGTTGCACCCGAGCTCGCCGACGACAACTGCGCCGACGACGCAGGCAAACAGGCACATCCACCGCGTGCGCCGCGCTCGATATCTGGATTCACTTGCTTTCACGACTGATCTCCTCTGCCGTCAGGCATGGGCCGGATTCAGTGGCAGGTGCGGGCTCGGCGAATTCCCAACCGCCGCCCAGCGCCTTGTAGAGCGTGACGAGGTTCACCACGACCGAGACCTCGCCCTGCGCGAGCAGCAGGTCGGCGCGATTCGACTGGCGCTGAGCGTCGAGAACCGTCAACTGATCGAGGATTCCGCGCTCGTAATCGCGCCGCGCGATTTCGGCACTCTGCCGAGCGGTTTCCGATAGCTGCTTCAGGTTACTTACGCGCACCCGCGTGCGGTCAACCGCCACCAGCGAACTCTCCACTTCGCGGAAGGCGCGGAGCACGGTGTCCTGGTAGGCCGCTTTGGCGGCGTCGACCTGCGCCTCTGCAAATCTGATGCCTGCTTTGCGCCGCCCGGCGTCGAACACCGTCCAGTTGATCGTGGGCCCGGCGACGTAGTAGCTGCTGGAGTCGTTCTTGGTATTCCCATTGAACAGGTCGTTGAACCCGCGGCTTTGCAGGCCCGCCGAGCCGCCCAGGACCACTTGGGGGAATAGCTGCGCCGTCGCCACGCCCACTTGGGCCGTCGACGCTGCGAGTTGGCGTTCGGCGCCCTGAATGTCCGGGCGACGCCGCAGCAGGTCAGAGGGAATCCCGATGGCGACCTGCGCCGGGACTGCGGGAATGGGCGCCGGTTGCTCCAGTTCCGCGCTCAGCGCGGTCGGCTCGAGCCCCAGAAGCGTGGAGATGACGTGAATGTACTGCCGGCTGGCCTGCTCGAGCGGTGGGATCTCGGCGGCGGTCGCCTCCACTTCGGTCTGGGCGCGAAGTACCTCCAGGTCCGAGGCCAGACCATTGCGGCGCCGGTCCTCGGTGACCGCGAGCGTCTGTCGCTGCTCCTCCAAGATGGTCTGGTTGATCTGGAGTTGTCGTTGCACCCCGCGAAGCTCGAGGTAGGCCCGCGCCGTCTCGGCGGCGACCATCAGCACGACCCCGCGGCGACGGGCGGAGGCAGCCTGCTCAAAGGCCTTTGCCGACTCCACGCCGCGGCGGGTGCCGCCAAATACGTCCACCACCCAGGATGCGTCGAAGCCGATCTGGAAGAAACTGTCCTCCAGGTCCAGGCCGGGCACACCGATCGCCGACTCACTGCCGCGGAATTGCAGGGCCGAAGCGCCGACGCTGACCTGCGGGTACAGGAGCGATTGGGCCACTTGTCGTGCCGCCCGCGCCTCCCGCAGACGCGCCCCCGCGACCGCAATGCCGTGGTTGGCCATGAGCGATTGCTCCACCAGGCGCGTAAGTTCTGGGTCGCCCAACTGCTCCCACCACTTGATCTCTGCAGGATCGGTGGTATCGACGGCATCAGCGCCCGTTGCCGAGCCGCGGCTCGCCTCGCGATACGCCGCCGGCATCGGGGTTGACGGGGGCTCGTAGTTCGGGCCAACCATGCAGCCGGCTGCGGCGAACGGGACAGCGCACAGCACCGTCCGGAACGCCCAGGGTGTCAATTGAGTTTGAGTCCGTTTCATCTTCACAACGACCCTTCCTCACCAACGGGCCTGCGTGCTGTGTAGAACGACGCAGCGCTGTTTGTCACCAATCCGGCTACACATGGGTGTCCAAAACCCCTCCTGCTCGCCGCATTTCAAGGGTCTACTGAATGGGTTTCACAGCCGCGACGAGGAACGTCTCGTCATCATCTGCTGACTGGCTCCCTCGAAAAGTCCGCACCGCTGTGACAACGTGATCCCGCAATTCCGCGGCTGCGGCCGTCGGGTGCCGAACAGCCTCGTCGAGCCGCTCGTCGCCGAAGAACTCGTGCGCGTCGTTGGTGCTCTCGGTGACACCGTCGGTGAAGAGCACCAGGCGGTCACCGGGCAAGAGCTGCACGACCTGTTCGGGGTACGTGCTTTCTCTGCCGACGCCCAGCGGCAAACCGGAGACGTCGCTGAGCCGCCGGACCTCGCTGCCGCGCACCAGCCGCGGCGGCGGATGTCCTGCCGCGGCGTAGGTCAGTGTTTGTGTCGGTGCGGCGTACAATCCCGCAAAGACCGTTACGAATCTGCCCGTATTGGCCAGGTACCGCGTCGCCAACTGCTCGTTGATCAATGCCAGGGCGGTGCCGGGTGAGCGCCCGACTTCGTGGCCCTGGACGGCGCTGCCGAGTGCATGCACCAGTGCCAGGATCGCCGCCGCGGCCAAGCCGTGGCCCGCCACATCCGCGATGACCACCGCCCAGCAATCGGGGCCGATGGGATGCACGTCATAGAAGTCGCCACCCGCGCCCTCGGCAGCGGCAAAGTGGACGGCCAGATCAAGACCCGGGACGCTCGGCAATCGCTGCGGCAGGATCGAGCGCTGGATCGCGACGAGCGTATCGCCATAGTCGGCGAGCTTCCGGCGGGCGTGAAGCAAGTCCTCATGCAGCTGCAGGATGCGATCGATCAGCGCTGTAAAGAGCAGTGGCCCGCTGCTGAAGTGTCCGGCATCAACAGCTCCCGCCGCATCCATGATTTGGCGTGCTGCTTCACACTCTAGCCGGCTGAAGCCTGCGTTTTGGGTCTGGCTGTTCATACTGTTGATCATGACTCTTCCTGATACTCGGTTCGACTCGCCCAATCCTGAATCCGCGCGCAGATGCGTTGGTTCTATCAATCGAGGAGCGCACCGGCCCTTCGCCCGCGCAGTTCGTTCTCCGCCTCGAGCCAATCGTGCGCCGCGTCGCCTGGCGCGCCACCTCGTCGGAGATAGATGTCGTGAGCGACCTGTCGGATCTCCTCCTCAGTCGGGCTGGCGGCCATCGCCTCCGCGTCGAGAAGCTCCAATTCGCGAACGAGTTGCTCCCCCCCATCGCGACGAATCCGATTGCCATGTTGAAACGTCATGCCGAATCTCCCTTTGTAGCGGAATCCACTGTTGCGGATTTTCCAACGATCTCGGACACTACAGCCTTCGTGACACAGTCCCGAGCGACGAACTGGGCACCTCGCCCATGCATCTCGGTCAGCAGGACCTTTCCTGCAGTGTCGATGTACGTCACGCCCGTGAGGTCGATGCAGATGGTCGGCCGGCTCGGGCTGTCCAGCGTGTTTCGCCAGCACTGCTCCAGTTCGTGCACCCATGACCCTCCCAGCCTTCCCTCGAGCCGGAAGGTGAGTACTTGCGGGCTATTTTTCGTGGTAATACGCAACATAGACGTCATCTCGGTTCATGACTTGGCGGCCGTATGAGTCACCGATGGTTACAACATGATTGCCTACGGCCTTCTGTGCCAATTTCCAACGATCAGGAGAACCACCGACCAGGGGTGGACTGGATATCGCAATGCTGCCTGGTGGACTCACGTACGCCACGACGAGTTCACCGGAGACCGAGTCGTGGGCGGAGGTTTCGATGTTGGCGGAGCCCAGTGCGGAATCCGGCGGTCGCCAGGAGTACCGCGGCTCACGGGCCCGTCGTGTAAAATGCAGGTTGGCAACTCGCAGACGACAACGAAGCACGTTCGGCCCCGGTTCGGTTGCGATAGTCGCATGCCTGCCGATCGCTGCGATCAACGCATCAGTGAGGGCTTTGCGAAAGCTCGCCAGGTCTTCCGCTCTTACGGCGTCTTCGTCGCGCTGATTCATGAAATGAACATCAACAGGCTCGACGATTACGGCGTTGTACCGCTTGGGATTAATGTGCGGATTCCAGTAGACAAGCGCATCTCGAACTGCCGGGTCTGATCGAAGTACTGAGTAATCGCGGAGAAAACCAGTGAATCGCCGTTGCTCGCCGGCACAGCCGAGTAGAGCAAGGCAGACGCCACACGACACAACAGATGCCATCGTGTTCCTCATCATCTTGCTCCCGGCCGGCTCGTGCTGGTGAACGGGTACCGCCGGCACTGCTCGAGTTCATGCAACTGTGGCCCGTCCAGTCGCCCTTCGAGTTGGAAGGTGATGAGCCGATGGTTTTCACTCGTCGTGTTTTGCAGCATCGTGAGCATTTCGCTTGAGCATCCTGAGGCCGCAGATCGCCAGGTGTGTGCATCTCGAGGCGCCGCCCGCCGGCAATGCGGGCGGCGCCCCACGCCCTCAGCTAGGCCGTTAGCCGAGGCTGCCGCCGAACAGCAGGTCGAAGAACTGGGTGATGTAGCCCAGGATCGTCTCCGATAGCGTGCTGAACAGCGACCCGATGAAATCTCCCATATCGGCTCTCCTTCTTGAACACTGGCCGCCCGATTGGATAAGGCCGGCTCGCGGGCTACGCGCCCGCATACCTCGGGCGGCTCAGGACCTTCGTTGGCCGGCCACCGTTTTCGCTGCGCCGTTGTCCGTTTCTCCACCACGCGGGCAGACGCAAGTCCATCGATTCCCTGGATCACTGCTTGACGAGGGTCGCGTCCCCCTCGGAATTGGCAATTGCTACATCGCCGACGTCCACTCTGGCGGTCAGCGAACCATCGGCGCTGGTCGGTTCTGACGCCGAATCCAGCGTGCCGTCGAATGTCAGCGTTTGCCCAATGTGCGTGACCGAGATGTGCAGCTCTTCTTGGTCAACACGGGTTGTGCTGGTCGGATCGTTCCACGTGATGGTCCGATCGCCGAGGGTGAACGAAACCCCGGTCAGTTCGCCCGCGGTGTCGAAGGTAAGCAGCCAGTCCTTCATGTCTGGGTTGGGGGGCTCGCTCGGGATGAGCTCCCAAGTGCCCGCCAACAGCGACTTCGGCGATGGCAGCCCATCGCAGCCCAGGATCCCGACCAACGGCAGCCCGGCTGCAACCAGAAGAGTCAAACGACTTCGTGCGACTGTCATGTCATTCTCCGTCGGTACGCGAGACCATTCACGCCGGTTACTCCCAGCGGACATTCGTCTCGTTGGACTGCGTGGTGCAGGGGCAGGGCGTATGCCAATTGCGCAGGCGCCAGCCGGATTTTTCCTAACAGAAGCTGAGGAAAGGACTTACTGGCTGGAACACTGGGGCAGCATCGAGGAAGGTGTCCTTCGCGCGGCGCCAACGGCTTGACGTCCGCGCCGGCAGGTTGGCGCGCTATTCAGGACGGGAGATGCCGAGCTTCTTCATCTTCCAATGCAACGTCGAGCGCTTCATTCCCAGGCGCGCAGCCGCCCCGTCGGGGCCACCCAGCACCCAATTGGTGCTATGCAGCGCGCGGAGGATGTGCTCCCGCTCGGCGTCCGTCAGGGTCACGCCGGTCGCGGCGGGCTCAGCTTCGATTGGCATTTCCGCCGGCGGCAGGTCGCTCATGGGCACCTGGAGCTCCGGGCCCGGGGAGAGGATGACGGCGCGCTCGATCACGTTCTGCAGCTCGCGCACGTTGCCTGGCCAGGGGTAGTGGACCAGAGCTTTCATGACGGAAGTTGGGATGGTTTCAATCCGTCGGCCCATCCGCCGCGCGAAGAGCTGAGTGAAATGGCGAACGAGTCGCGGGATGTCGTCGGTACGCTCGC
Source organism: Phycisphaerales bacterium (assembly GCA_020639115.1). Lineage (GTDB taxonomy): Bacteria > Planctomycetota > Phycisphaerae > UBA1845 > UBA1845 > JACKHG01. The sequence continues at coordinate 9,018 of JACKHG010000003.1, read as the reverse complement.
GCAGGGGTGGAAGGCAAATAGGAAAGACGTTTAGCCGGTAATACAAGTCCCTCCGGAACTGACCTTCGGCGATCATCTCCCGCAAGTCACGGTTGGTCGCGGCGACCAGGCGCACGTTGACCCGGATCGTCTTCACGCCGCCCAGTCGCTCGAACTCCTGCTCCTGCAGCACGCGCAGCAGCTTCGGCTGGAGCTCCAATGGGATATCACCAACCTCGTCCAGGAACAGCGTCCCCTGATGCGCCAGCTCGAAGCGCCCGATCTTCTGACTGATCGCACCCGTGAAGGCGCCTTTCTCGTGACCGAACAGTTCACTTTCAAGTAGTCCGGTGGGTATCGCGGCACAGTTCAGCTTCATAAACGTGCGGCCGCTGCGCGGACTGAGATCATGTACCGCGCGGGCAATCAGTTCTTTGCCGGTGCCGGTCTCCCCGTGAATGAGGACCGCTGAATCCGTGGGTGCGACTGTTTCAACTTGCTTGAGAATTGCCTTAAGTGTTGCGTTTTCGCCGACGATATCGCCGAAATCGTGTTCGGTGCGAACCTCTTCCTCCAGATACGCCTTCTCCTTGGCGAGCTTGTCGCGGAGTCCCTCGATTTCCTCAAAGGCCAGAGCGTTCTCGACCGCCACGGCTACCTGATTGGCCACGAGTTGCAGAAATGGCAGCTCGCCTGGGCTGTAGGCCGCCGGCTGCGCTGCGATGAACACCAGAGCGCCCAGCCGGCGGCGGGCCGTCGTCAACGGCAGCCAGCAGAAGCTCTCCAGCCCGTACGGCTGGACACGTTCGAGCAACTGCGGCCAGCGCTTCAGCTCGGCCAGGTTCGCGGTGATGAGTGGTTGCTGAGTGCGCCAGACCTGTCCTGCGGGATCGTCCTTGGGGTTCAACTCGATCACAGGCTGCGGTGCAACAGCTTGGCGACTTCCCAGGACGTGCAGACGCATCAGATCGCTTGTCGCGTCGTGCAGCACCAGGGAAAGGTAGTCGTATCTCACGACCTGGACAAGTTGGCTGGCCAACTCATGAAACAGCGTAGCCAGCTCCCGGTGTGACGCGATTGCTTGCGAAACCGCGAGCAATGCCCTGTACCGTTGCTCAGTTGCCGCGTTCTGTCTGTCCCAATCAGCCATTGCCATGGCTCCGGAAGAAGAGCAGGATCCTATCCTCTTTCGTGTTTCCATATGCGACGTTGGCTCTGGCGGTTGATCGCCCGTCCCCTGACCACGAAGTGTCGCATCAACAAGAGCCAAGAGGGAGGGGTGAAGCTCGTGCAATTACCCGAGCGCTGTCCTCGAACCACCCCGCCGGGCCGCGTGAAACGACCCCAATATTACAGCTCGAATGCACGCTATGGGTCCAGGATCTGACACAAGTGGGTGTGCCAACTTTGACGCCACAACTGATGCACAAGCTACCCATATTCACAGCCAGGGGCTCTCTCGGGCAGTTCGGGCTGTGTGCATCGTGGCAGCGGGTCGTGCTCATTGCGACGGCGAACACGGTGCGCACCGACTTCGGGGTCCACAGCGCGGCCAATTCGAGTGCGCCCTTTGCGAGTCCAAACCAAGCTCGCTCCGCCAGCCGCGGCGTATCGACGGTCCGACGCTCGAAGCGAGGGGCCCGCCCGGCGCCGAGATCGGTGCGATCTGGCGGAAGCAGGGGCCACGCTGGGGGTAGGTTCGCCGGGCATGGAACCCGGAGATTGACAGGTGGCAAAGGCATGACGTCCAACCCGGCGGGACCAAGCCGCTCCAGCTCCTGACCACCGGCGACACGGTCCCGGGATCCACCAAGCCAGCGACACTCGGCTCTGCAGCATCGAGTTGCTCAGCATGGTCCGCGAGTTCGCCACGGACTTTCAGCCACCCAAGGAGGCGGCCGGCTGTCGGGCGGCGTGCAGACGTCCTGGTTCCAGGCCGTGTGCCAGGACCATATTGTTCTGGAGTTCATGCGATGAAGCTGATTGAGCGCGAACGAGTCGACGGCACGCAAGTTACGATCGGCAAGCGCGTGTACTATCGCGACGGCAAACGCTCGGTGAGCCCTCGATATGCGGCAGAGTACGTTGATTCTGATGGCAATCAAGTTGGCGAAGGTCTTGGCACCACAAGTAAGTCCAAGGCACGCAGATTGGCCATCGAGATTCAGCAACGTCTCGACGCTGGCTCGGAACGAGTAAGGGAATCTCGCATCACGGTGGCGGAGTTGGTTAAACGCTATTTCGACTCCGTGAAGCTGAAGGGGGCTGCGCCGAAGACCGAGCGAAAGTACCGAACAGACCTCGATAAGTTGGAAGCGTTCTGCGAGGAGCGAGGTATCGTGCTGGCCCGGAACTACTCGGAAGAGTCGCTGTTGCGTTTCCGCCAATGGCTGGTCGACAGGAAGTACGCCCCGAAGACCGTTGGCGGAGCGCTTGTGCTCGCCAAGCAGGTCTTTAAGTGGGAATGGCGCAACCGCCTGCTGCTCGAGTACCGACTGGCTGCCGCCAGCGTTCCCAAGGCCAAAGCGCGTCCCCAGCCGTGCTTCACGACCGAGCAAGTTAATCAGCTCATCGACGCAGCCGCGGGCGAAGAGAAGGCAGCGTTTGCGTTGATGGCATTCGCAGGCCTGCGCATTGGCGAGGTTGAGCAGCTTCGCTGGGAAGATCTTGGTCATCGCGGCGGTCAGCTGGCTACGCTCGCGCTGGCGGGTGCAGGCGGCCCGCACGCGGCAGACAGCAGCGGCGACGAGTCGCCCCAAAAGGGCACTTTTAGGGCAACAGGGGAGTCAATAAATGAGAAGACGCCACAAACCCTTGAGCTGCAAGAGCTTGTGGCGTGCCTCGATTCTGAATCGGAGAGGGCGGGATTCGAACCCGCGGTACAGGTTTTATACCCGTACGCCGGTTTAGCAAACCGGTGCTTTAAGCCACTCAGCCACCTCTCCTCGTGGGCCTGACCTAAATGTTTGACCTAAACCAGGTCGCGAACTAAGCTTCCCCAAGGAAATATGGGTCACGTTTTGCGGGAGCCAAAGCCATGGCACGACCTCGCGTCTTCGTGAACCGGGAAGCCAAGCCGGTCAAGACCGACACCGGTGTCAGCTACCACCGGGCGAGCCGCAGATTCTACACCATCAGCCGCGCGGGCGGTAGAGCCTATTTCAAGACCTGGGACGACGCCCGCGCCGCACTGGCCATCGCCGAGGCGAGCAACGGTCAGCCCATCGCCCTCGAAATCGACGAGCCCGACGATCCCTTTTCTGGCCCCCCGGCGGACGAACTTCCGCCAGCCGGAACCCCGCTCGATGAGATCGACGACGACCACCCCCATAAGCTGCGGCTCATCGACGACGCGCTCGGCACCCCCCGCCGACAGATCGTGGAGATACCCGGCGACGTGTTCTGGCGAGAGGCGAAACGCCAGCTCGAACGCGATCCGGACGGCTTCATCGAGCGGATCGGGCTCAGGCGGTTCTTTGACCCGCGGGTGGTGCAGAAGGGCGACGGCCCCAAGCTCAGCAAGGTCGGCGCGGCGTGGCAGGAGCACCAGGTCGCCAAACACGCATCGGAAACCCGGCACATCACCGACACGCTGGGCCACTGGCAACGCTTCGTCAAAGCGACCGGTGACTGCCGCACCGACGTGTTGCGGCCGGAGCACTTTCGGGCGTACTTTGACGCCGTCCACCAGGCCGCGAAAGGCAAGTCGGCCAAGTGGTACCTCGATCGCTGCAAGGTCCCGAAGTCAATACTGAACTGGGCCAAGAGGCGCTATCCGGAGTACGGCATCACCTCCGATGCCCTCGACTGGGCCGACGGCTACGATCGCAGGACCTACAAGCCCGCGCGGAACAATCGCACGCCGATCACCCCCGCCGCCTTCAGCGCACTCGTCAACGCAGCGCGGGAGTGGCAGCGGACCGATCCCGCCACGATCGACGTGTCGACCAACCGCGGCCGCGGACTCAAGCGGCAAGCTCATGCGCGCCGCCGCGAGGGTTGGCTGCTTGAGGCCGCCCTGCGACTCGCGCTCAACTGCGCGCTCGACTGCGTGGATCTCGAGCGTATCGAATGGTCGCATCTCCACCTCGAAAGCGAGCCTCCGTTCATGGATTTTCCGCGCAGAAAGACCGAAGCCCGGGTCGGGCAACCCACCCCGCGGATCACCCCACTGCTACCGACTACGGTAGAAGCGCTGAGACGATGGCAGCAGATCGCCGGGTATGACCAAGGACCTGTCTTCCGGTCGTTCACCGGCGGCGCATACGACCGCAGCCGAAGCAGTCGGGCATTCCAGCGATTGAAATCGGCAGCGAAGCTCAGTGAAAAGGTGTCGCTCAAGTCGCTCCGCAATGCCGCACCGACGGTCGCGTTTCGCCAGCTTCGCAGCCGCGACCTCGCGGATCTGATCCTCGGGCACGAGATCGGCTCCGTGGCCAGGCACTATATCGGGGATGTTGACGATCCCTGCCTGCTGCTCGAACTTGTCAACCGCGTGGGACAGGAATACGACGCGTAGGAGGTTCACGTACAGCCACCGTCTGGTTCATTGCGATGGGCCACCGGCAACCTCCAGTGGCCAGTCCGTTCGAGCCTGCGGACGACTTCGTTCGGCGGCCGCTCGAATAGTCGATTCACTTACCGGCGCTTCTCCAGAGCAGCCAGCCTCCGCCTCAACTAAAGAAGCCTGCAACTCATCACGACACCACCTTCGGCCGGGGTCCCAGGCATGTTCTCCTGACGGCCCCTCAAGACAGAAGTCTCGAGGCGGTTTCGGCGACCGGTCTCGCGATCAGCCGAGAAAGCCTTAGCCATAGTTTTTTCGTGTCACCCCGTACGCGAAGGACGGGCGACACTTCGGGCCAACTGCCCCCGAGTTGGGCCCTCTGAAGAACGAACGCGCAGCGAGGTCACCGGGCCATTCAGGACCGCTGGGCGTCTCCAACGTCGCGCCGTGACTGCTTTCAGGACGACCACCGACCCCTCGCAGCGCGGCGAAAGGGTCATTTTCGCGGCCCATTCGAGGTGCCAAGCCTGTGCATGCCGTCCGGTCTGCGCTTTTCTACCCGCGGCCCCGCGATATGCTAAATGTTAATATGGAAAACAACAGGGTCGCATCCACAAGGCCATGCGGCACAAGGGGCGTCATCCGTTTCCCCAACCGAACGGTCTTTGCATGTATTCATGGTGAATCGAAGCCGATTAATTAGTAACGCGTTACGACAAGGTGCTGCCCGTTCCACGCGGCTGCGTTCCCGTCCGCCGCCGTCTGGTATTCGGACCCCGTCTTGATCCGCTCACGCCCGGCGTCCCCCCCAGGCGGCTGCTCCCAAAGCGGCAGTACTCGGCGATCTTTCGATGAGTCTCTTGACGCCGACGGGCCGCCTAAGCAGAGGTCGCGGTGCAGGCTGGATCACAGCAACTGGGGCGCATAGCGCCGGAGCTTCGATTCCAGAGCCGGATTGAGCTTGACGATGAGGTCGTACAGGAAAGGCCAATACTCGGTCACACGCGGTCGGCCTTGCATCGAACGCCGGATGAACGATGCGGAACCAACGACCCGGCTGAGACGCATGTGCTCCAACGTCAATGGCGATTTCATCCTGGCAACGCGACGTACATCCGCCATGTAGTGCCATTGCAGGTCTTTGCGCACGCGGTCGTCCAAGACGAAGATATCCTGAATGCATTTGCACGGCCGCGTGCGGTACATCAGCACCAGGTCCCCCGGCTTCGCAAGCGACGGAACCGACCAGTGTCCACGCGTCCATCCGGCGTCCAATTCGTCCCAGTACCGATCATCAATGGGTTGAATCCATACGTCGCGTCCAAGTCCCACCTTGGAACGCAGCTCGATGATCTCGACCCGACGGGGAACATCCGGCCAGTCGTGCACCCAGCAGACAACGCAATCGCATTGCTTTGCATCATGCCGGTGTGCCCGGAAGGACGAGGACCTGTACTCAAACTCGATGCGCACCAGCTTGTCGCCGTCCCCCGTTCGACGCCGTGCCGTGCAGTCGGGGAACCCGCTCTGAATCTTCTCGATGCCCTTGAAGCCCAGCCGAGGAGCGAGCAGCGCGAACAGATAGACGACACCCAGCTCGTTCGTGGGCGCATAGTGCATGCCGGGCACGGCGATCCGCTCCGGCTGCAGTCGGGTCTTTTTTTTAGCCTTTGGCATCGACGGAGGTACCTCGATCATTGAGGGGATCACGCATTGCACACCACGCAGCGCGTGTAGTTGCCTGCACGGTGTTCCATCAGCCAGTCGAAGGCCTCCTTGCGGGTGGCGAAGAAGATCTTCTGGCCGCTTGTCTGCGTGGTCATCGCGTTGCGATCCCGGCGCGGGTCGCATTGCGCGCAACCGGCACGATGGAGCTTGTTGGACTCGGCGCTGCTCTTCGTGCGGTGGTCGCCTTCGAAGTCGTTGTAGATGTAGCCCTGCCCTGCGTCGTAGATGCTCCGCAAGCGCTTGTCATCGTGCACTGTTTCCATGCCGTTCTCCCTTCGAACGGGGCTGCCGTGGAGGCGTTCAGCCATCTGCGAGCGACTTGCCCGGCTTCGGTCCTTCCGGCGGATAGCACAGCTGCCCCCAGTCTTCGCCCGCGCCATGGTCGATCACGACGCCGAGCATCACCGCCAGCAGTTCAATGAGGAGATTGCCCGCCTCGCGCAGAGGACGGCGGTTGAGCTTGCTGCCCTTCGTGCTCGCTCCATGCAGCAGCTGGTTGCGCATGACGTACAGCCGATCGAAAAGCAGCCGCAGCACTTTCTGCATCTTGGGGCCGTCGAACCAAGCCATCGCATGCCGTCGTTCTTCGTGAAAGGTGGGCATGGCTGCATCGCCCTCCGCCCAGAAGCGATGATACAGATATTTGTCGTCGATGATGCGAAAGATGGCCAGTCGCCGCTTTGTCATCGCCCTCTGTATTTGCCCATGGCTGTCGATCCGCCAGACTTGTGCCAGGAGCGTCGACCATGCCTCGCGATCACCATAGGCCCGCCGCTCGGGATCAAGCTGACCGTACAGCGCGTTGAAACCGATCCACGCCGAAATGAACCGCCCCTCGATGTCGGCTGGGTCGTGTCGCTCAGCCCGATCCAACCAGGACAGCGCTCGCCAGACGCGGATGCGATAGCCCTCGTTCGCCTCACGCGCGGCCTTGGGCAGCGCGTGATAGCGCTGACGGAGAAGGTCCGCTTGCGTCACCAGCGAAAGCGAGTCAGCTGCGGTTCCCGGTAGGGTTCCAGCCGTGGCGCTGGTCCTCGTCTGCTGGTTCGCTTCCGCCTTGTTGCGGCTCTGGTCGCTCAGCACGGTGCCCTTGCGCCGCGCGACCTCCCCGATCATGGCAAACTCGAAGGCGTTGGCGTAATTCCGTTCCATCGCCGCGGGCACACGGGCTCCCCGCTGCTCTCGGTCGATCATCTCGTTGAACTCACGAACGAACAGTCGCATGGCTTCGTCGGCGTCAACGCCAGCCCAGCTGTCTGCGGCCCACAGCAGGTAATCAAGATAGTCCCCAAGGCCCAGCAGATATGCCGAGGTTTGCTTGAGCGACGCCGTGCGCGGTGCCCACTTCGTCCTCGACTCCTTCAGCGACTCGGCGAAGACGGGAAACGCCTGATGTCGGACGACGGCGTTGTCATAGATCGGGAAGAGCCGCGGATTGAAGAAATGCAGGAATTTCGAAACGGCCATGATCGACGCCGTGCCGCGCCGGAGGGTCTTGACGCCCCCCATCGCCTCCAAACATCGCCAGATGGCGGCAATGTCGGGTCGCCTGGAGAACCGAATCAGGTCCAGTTGGTCGCGAGCGCAGGATCGGCATGCGTCCGACATGAGAACCGCGTGCGTCTGTTCCGGCGACCAAGCCTTGCCCCCGCGGAAGACCTGCCAGTAGCGGCGCAGCTCGTCGTAGATGCGCCGAAAGTCATCAAGGCTGGGTTTGTCCGGCCGGAACGCGCTTTCGGCCCATGCGTAGAGCTTCGCCTTGTTGCTGACCATCCAGGCCCGGTTCTTGGCTTCAGCGGAATAGGCACGAAGCGCGTTCACCAGTCGGGGTGGCGACAGAAATCCACCTGCGACCAACGTGTGTTCTTCGCCGTCCGGTAGCGCCATCCTGTCCTCCCGGTCGTTCGGACGCTCGTGCCGCGTTCTGTTGTTGCCTCTGTCGTTTTCGTGTTATGGAGGCAACGGGCAGACCGCTGTGAACGTGCCGAACTCCTAACTCACGAGCAGATGCAGCCAAACACAGATGGAGATTCCGATGATGGCTACGATCCACCATCGTAACTGATTCGTGTTTTCAATTGAACCCGTCCGGCGAATACCTGAATGCCGCGTTTCCGCCAGGTCGGCGCGGCGCAGCTTGCGCTGGCCCGTCGAGCGGAACCATGGCTGGCCGGTCCGCGGGCTGTGCAGCACCTGCCCGGGCCGCAGGGAAAACAGGTCGGTGCAGGCCGGACAGTCGGTGCGCACAGCAGATCCCCGTGGTCTGCCGCACGTGCGGCAGAATTGCGCCGCAGCGCGGGGTTGCGGGGCCGGTGTTGTCTGGCGGGTCATCGTGGACATTTCACACCCAGATCGGGTCGCGGACGATGCTGACCGGCACGTGAAGGCGACAATCAGTCGCTCGCTGGAGGTCAACAATCAGCACTTCCAGCAGGAACGCGAACGACTTGAGAAGTGGGCGGACGACATGATCGTCGCGGCCGAGAAGGAACTTGACCTCACCAAGCAGCAGATCAAGGTCTTGAATCGCGAGGCACGCGTCGCCACTACCACCGATCAGCAGCGTCAGGTTCAGGAGAAGATCCAATCGCTTGAGAAAACGAAACGTCGTCAGCGTCAGGGCATCTTCGACAGGGAAGACGAGATCGCGGACAAGCGGAACACGCTGATCGAGGCGCTCGAAAAGCAGCTCAGTCGAAAGACCACATTGGCGGACCTGTTCACGATCCGTTGGAGCGTCGCATGACTAGTCCAATTCCCAACTTTGCTGCTGACGCCCATGAGAATTCCCTCCCGCCATTGCG
>JACKHG010000029.1 GCA_020639115.1 Phycisphaerales bacterium | reverse complement strand
GAGGGCGAGTACGGTGGCGGCACCGTGATGGTCTGGGACCGCGGCGACTGGAAGCCCGAGGCGAACGATGTCGCCAAGGCGCTGCGCGCGGGCAAGCTCTCCTTCGACCTTGCCGGCGAGCGGCTCAAGGGGAAGTGGACGCTGACGCGCATGGGCCGTCGCGACGAGGACAAGGAGAACTGGCTGCTGATCAAGCGGAGCGGCAAGGGGGCGGGCAAGTCGCGCGATCCACTCAAGTGGCACGCCGACAGCGTGAAGTCGGGACGGGCCATGGAGGAGATCGCGGCGGATCGCGACGCGGTCTGGAAAAGCAACAGCGAATCCAGCGGCGCGGCGAAGTCATCCCGGGCGGCGAGCCAGCGGGCTGCAGGAAAGCACAAGCGGAAGTCCTCCGCGAAGACGAGTGGACAGGTGGACCCGGCGAAGATCAAGGGCGCGAAAAAGGCCGCGCTGCCGCGCACGCTGAAGCCGCAACTGGCCACCCTGGTTTCCTCACCGCCGGCCGGCGATGGGTGGATTCACGAGATCAAGTTCGACGGCTACCGGCTGCTGTGCCGGCGCGACGGCGAAAAGGTCACCCTCCTCACCCGCACGGGCAAGGACTGGACGAAGAAGTTCCCGCCGATCGCCGAGGCGATCGCGGCGCTGCCGGTGCAGTCGGCGGTCATCGACGGCGAGGCCACGATCGTCGACGCGCACGGGCGCACGTCGTTCCAGCAGTTGCAGGGCGCGCTGAAGGAACAGAAGTTCGAGCGCCTGGCGTTCTTCGCGTTCGATCTGCCGTACCTGAGCGGATACGACCTGACCGGCGCGCCGCTCGAAGAGCGCAAGAAACTGCTGCAGCAGATCGTCCCGAACAGTGATGCGGGCGTGCTGCGCTACAGCGATCACGTCGTCGGGGAGGGCGAATCCTTCCACGCCCATGCGTGCAAGCTGGGCCTGGAGGGAGTGATCGCCAAGCAACTGGACAGCCCCTATCGCCAGCAGCGCACGCGCACGTGGCTCAAGATCAAGTGCCAGCGGCGCCAGGAGTTCGTGGTGATCGGTTGGACGCCGCCCGGCGGATCGCGCAAGCACTTCGGGTCGCTGCTGCTGGCCGCGCACGACGACGCCGGCCACCTGGTGTACACCGGGCGGGTGGGGACCGGCTTCAACGACGAGACGCTCGCGTCGATCGGTCATCGGTTGAGGAAACTCGAGCGCAAGACGCCCCCGACGGACGAGGCGCCGCCGCGTGCCGACGCGCGGCAGGCCCGGTGGGTCACGCCGCAGCTCGTCGCCGAGGTGGAATTCACCGAGTGGACCAGCGACGGCCGGCTGCGGCATCCGTCGTTTCAGGGTCTGCGCGCGGACAAGGAGGCTGCCGACGTGAAGATCGAACAGCCCGCCGAAGTTGAGAATACCCAGAAGCCCGGGAACCGGAAGGGCAAGAGCGCCAAGTCCGGCGGGCCAAGCGCTAAGGGCGCGGTCGTGGCGGGCGTATCCCTGAGCCATCCGCAGCGCGTCCTCTATCCCGAGCAGGGGCTGACCAAGCTCGACCTGGCGACCTACTACGCGGATATCGCGGAGCAAATCCTGCCTTTCGTGGAGGGGCGGCCGCTCAGCACGGTGCGCTGCCCGCAGGGGCGGGAGAAGAAGTGCTTCTTCCAGAAGCACGTCGGCGAAACGCTGCAGGCGCCGGTCCGCGCGATCCGCGTCAAGGAGAAATCCGGCACAGCCGATTACATCGGCGTCGATGGCGCGGACGGGCTGGTCACGCTGATCCAATTCGGCGTGCTGGAGATCCACCCGTGGGGGGCGAAGGAGGACGCATTGGACAAGCCCGATGTGATCACGTTCGATCTCGACCCGGGCGATGGCGTCACCTTCGGGAAAATCCAATCAGCCGCCGAGCGGCTGCGCGACGTACTGGCCGAGGTGGACCTGGAGTCCTTCGTCAAGACGTCGGGCGGCAAGGGGCTCCACGTCGTGGTGCCGCTGGCCCGCCGGGCAAACTGGGCCGACGTCAAGGACTTTGCCGCCGCAGTCGCGCGGCGGATGGCCCGCGAGGAGCCGGAGCAGTACCTCGCCACGATGAGCAAGGCGAAACGCAAGGGGCGGATCTTCGTGGATTATCTGCGCAACAGCCGCGGCGCCACTTCGGTCGCGCCGTGGTCCACGCGGGCACGCCCGGGCGCACCCGTGTCAATGCCGCTGGCCTGGAGCGACCTGAAGAAACTCAAGAACGCCGACGCCTACACGGTCGAGAACGCCCGCCAGCACCTGCGCGCCCGGTCGCGCGATCCGTGGGCGGACTACTTCCGCACGCGTCAGCAGGTGACGGCTTCGCGCCTCAAGGCGATGGAACCGGCGCCCGGAACGCGTAAGCGATCCTGATCCGCCGGCCATCGGCTAGGAACGAAGCCAAACGCGCGAATCCGCAGCTACTTCCCGCGGCCCGCCGGGAGGTTGCGGCCGGTGTGTCCGCCGAGTCCGCCCTGATCTTCCTGCATCCCGCCCTCAATGCCGCCCTCGAAATTCTCACCGAGGTCGCGATCCCGCGGATCGATCGCGGGCTTTTCGCGCGTGTAGGGACTGGGAGCGGGGTGCGCGTCCCGCTCGGTTCGTTGGTCGTGTGGCTTGGCCATGGTTGTTACCTTTCTGAAGTTGCGCGGCCGTGAAATCCGCTTTCCCCGCCCGTTGAAATACACCTCATGGACCTGAGATGGGCGTGAATTGGTGGTGACGAAGACTCCATCCGCCGACGCCATCGTTGCACGGGCCAGCCCCGCACGTCGCAGCACCTTAAGAAAGCTTCAGGTGGCGCCGGTTGAGTACGCGTACTTAGGTTGTTACCCTACAGGTTTGCAGCGCTGGACGCTGGCCGGAGGCGAGATAAGCGCATTGCATCACGTACAGTGACGCTGTGTATGCACACTGCCCGCAGGTCCAACCCGAGTAGTTTGAGGAACCTGATGCGATGGCCCGCAAGCAAGCGCCCCGCGCAGAACTGATCATTGCCCTGGGAGCGTCAGCCGGCGGCGTCGAGGCACTGCAGGTCTGCCTCGGGCGGGCGGAAGCGGGACGCAACCACGCCTACGTGATTCTCCAGCACGTCGACCCCGCCGATACCAAACTGCTCGCCGAAGCCCTCCAGGCGAAAATCCCGCTTCCCGTTACCGTCGTCGAACGCGACACGCCCGTTCGCGGCGATCACGTCTACATCGTTCCGGCGCACACGGTGCTGAGCCTCGTGAACGAGCGGCTGCGCGTCGACGGTGCAGCCACTGCCGACGATCGCCGCAATCCGATCGATCGCCACCTGCGCGCGCTCGCGGAGGGTGCGAAGGACCGGGCCGTCGGGGTTATCCTCTCCGGTGCGGGCACCGACGGGACGCTGGGGTTGAAGGCGATCAGTGAGGCGGGCGGCCTGACCGTCGCGCAGGCGCCGGAGACTGCGAGGTACGACGGCATGCCGCGCAATGCGGTGATGAGCGGTGTCGTCGACCAGGTGCTGGCGCCCGAGCAGATCGCGGATGAGTTGGCGCGCTACGGCAAGCACGTGGCGTCGGTGAGCGACGCGGAGCACAGCGCGGCGCTGAAGGAGCAGGCGCTCGCGGCGATTCCCGCGATCGCCCAGTGCGTGCAGGAGCGCACCGGCGTCAATTTCCAGCATTACAAGTCCACGACGCTCGTGCGGCGCATCCTGCGCCGCCTGCAGGTTCTGCGCATCGGCGATGTGGACGACTACATCCGCAAGCTGCGCGAGGAGCCCGATGAGGCGCGCACGCTGTACCGCGAGCTGCTGATCAGCGTCACGGCCTTCTTCCGCGATCCGGAAGCGTTCGACGTGCTCGGGCGGGAGGTGCTGAAGCCGCTGATCAGCCGGGGCGCCGATGAGCACGTGCGCATCTGGGTGCCCGGTTGTGCGACCGGCGAAGAGGCCTACTCGCTGGCGATCCTGGTGCGCGAGATGCTCAGCGAACGCGAGGCCGGTCCGGAAGTCCAGATTTTCGCGACGGATATCGACGAGCGGGCGCTCGAACACGCCCGCAACGGCGCGTACGCGGAGGGGATCGCGGACAGCGTGGGACCGGAGCGGCTGCGGCGCTTCTTCGTCAAGCGCGGCAAGCGTTTCCACGTCACGAAGGAGCTGCGCGGCATGTGTCTGTTCTCCGCGCACAACCTGATCAGCGACCCGCCGTTCTCGCGGCTGGACCTCATCTCCTGCCGCAATCTGCTGATCTACCTCGGGCCGCACCTGCAGAAGAAGCTCTTTCCGCTGTTTCACTACGCGTTGCGGCCGGGGGGGTATCTGTTCCTGGGGCCGTCGGAGCCGATCGATTCGCACCGGGAGTTGTTCAAGGCGGTCTCGGCCAAACACAGGATTTCCCAGCGCAAGGCGACGGCGGTGCGTCCCGCCGGGCGCGTCAACGCGATGGTGCCGGCGGACAACAGCGGCGCCGCGCGTCCGGACGCGCCGGGTTCGACCGAACTGGACGTGCACCAGGTGATGCAGCGCATCATCCTGGACGAGTTCGCGCCCAAGAGCGCGGTGGTGCACGAGGACGGCCAGATCGTTTGCGCTTCCGGCAACATGTCCCGTTTCCTGGAGGTCGCGGGCGGCATCTTTCAGAACAACATCATCAAACTGGCCCGCTCCGGACTGCGCGTCGGGCTGCGCGCGGCGCTCGCGGAGGCGGTGCGCGACCGGCGCACCTGCGTGCACAACGACCTGAGCGTGCGCAGCGAGGGGGACGTGCATCGCGTGACGCTCACGGTCCAGCCGATGCCGAAGATCGGAGACGACTCGCCTCTCTTCATGGTGGTGTTTCAGGAGGCGGGCCCGCCGCTGCGCCGCGAAGAAGCGCCCGCCACCCGCTCCAAGGAGGACGCCAACGCCATCATCGAACAGCTCGAACGCGAACTGGACAGCACGCGCCAGGACCTCGAGAAGTCGGTGCAGGATCTCGAGGCCGCCAACGAGGAGCTGAAGTCCTCGAACGAGGAACTGCTCTCCATGAACGAGGAGCTGCAGTCCGCCAACGAGGAACTGGAAACCTCCAAGGAGGAAGTGCAGGCCGGACACGACGCGCTGAGCCAGGCGCACAGCGACCTGGAAAACCTGCTGCGCAGCACCGACATCGCGGTGATCTTCCTCGACGAGGAACTGCTCATCCGCAGCTACACGCCCGCCGCCACCCGCATCTACAACCTGATTCCCACCGACGTGGGCCGGCCCCTGGCGCACCTGACCCATCACGCCGAACACATGCCGTCGATCCCCTCCTCGTCCGCGCTTTCGCGGGCGCGGCAGGCGGTCGAGCACGAGGTCATCACCCGCGACGGGCGGCACTATCGGCGCCGGGCGCTGCCCTATCGCGCCCGCGACGGCCAATCCGGCGGCGTGGTGCTCACCTTCGTCGATGTGACCGAGCTGGCGCGGACGGAAGCGGCGCGGCGCGAGGCCGAGGAGCGGCTGCGCGACGCGGTCGAGGCCGCCGACGCCGGCACCTGGCGCGTGGACCTCGCCCAGGGGACAACGACGCACGACGCATCGCTGAACACGATCCTCGGCCTGGATCCGCACGAGACGACCGAGCTGGTCGAACGCTATTTTACACGCGTCCACCCCGACGATCAGGCCGCGGCGCTCGCGGCGTGGGAAGCGGCGCTCGCCGGGAGCGATCTCTACGATCTGGAGAACCGGATCGTCCGGCCGGACGGCTCCGTGCGCTGGATCCGCGATCGCGGGCGCGTGTTTCGCGATGCCGACGGCAAGCCGGTTGTCGCGACCGGAGCGTGCATCGACATCACCGATCAGAAGTCGGCGGAAATCGCGGTGCGCGAGAGCGAGGCGCGTTTCCGCGTGGTGGCCAACGCGGCGCCGGTGATGATCTGGATGTCGGGCGCGGACAAGCACTGCACGTGGTTCAACGACGGCTGGCTGAGCTTTAAGGGTCGCTCCCTCGAGGAGGAACTGGGTGACGGCTGGGTGGAAGGCGTGCATCCGGAGGACCACGATCGCTGCGTGAACACCTACAACGCCGCGTTCGAGGACCGCGTCCCGTTCGAGATCGAATATCGCATGCGCCGCGCCGACGGCGCGTATCGGTGGGTGCTCGATCGGGGCACGCCGCTGCAGCGACCCGACGGCGCGTTCTTCGGCTACATCGGCAGTTGTATCGACGTGCACGACCGCGTCAACGCGGAAGCGGCCCTGCGCAGCAGCCAGCAGCAGTTGCGCCTGGTGACTGACGCGCTGCCGGCGCTCGTCGCGTACATCACCGCCGACGAGCGCTACCAGTACGTCAATCGGGCCTATACCGAACTTCGCCGCTGCCGGCCGGATGATATCATCGGCCATACGCTCCTGGACGTATACGGCCGGGAAGAGTACGCGCAAATTCGCGAACACGTGGCCGCGGCGCTGCACGGCGAGCCGCAGCGCTTCGAGCTGCGCGTGACCGTCCGCGGCACGCAGGACGTCCGCCTGAAGGATCTTTCGTACGTTCCCCACCGCCTCGACGACGGCAGCGTTGCCGGTTTCTATCTCCTCGGCGTAGACATCACCGAACGCAAGCGCGCGGAGAACGCGCTGCGCCAGCGGGAACGCCAGCAGGCGACGATCGCTGCGCTCGGACACGAGGCGCTCTCGGGCGCCGACCTGACCGCGCTGTTCACCAGTGTGGTCGAAGCCGTCGCCGACGTCGTGGACGTGGACTACTGCTCGGTGCTCGAACTGCTGCCGGGCGGTGAGGAAGTATTCCTGCGCGCCGGCGTGGGGTGGCGCCCCGGCCTGGTCGGCAACGCGACCGTGAGCACCGGACTGGACTCGCAGGCCGGATACACGCTGATCGCGGACGAACCCGTCGTCGTCGACGATCTGCGCAGCGACGAGCGCTTCCGCGCCCCGCCGCTGCTGACCGAGCACGGCGTGGTGAGCGGCATGTCCTGCATCATCCATGGTCCGCGCGAGCGGCCGTGGGGCGTGCTGGGCGCACATTCGCGGGAACGACGGCACTTCACCCGCGACGACGTGCACTACCTGCAGGCCGTCGCCAACGTGCTGGCCGCCGCCATCCAGCGGGCCCACGTCGAGAGCGCCGCGCGCCGGCTCGCCCTGATCGTCGAGTCGTCTTCCGAAGCCATCATCGGCATGACCCTCGACCGCGTCATCACGTCGTGGAACCGGGCTGCGGAGGAGATGTACCGCTACCCCGCCGCGGACGTCCTGGGCCAGAGCATCGACTTGATTATTCCCGCGGAACAGGGCGAGGAGTTCGCCAACTGCCTCGAGGAACTGCGCCAGGGCCGCAAGTGCGCACCCTTCGAGACCGCGCGGGTCACGCGCGATGGCGAACGACTCGACGTCCTCCTCTCGGTTTCGCCGGTCTTCGACGACTCCGGACGCCTCATCGCGGTCTCCTCGATCGGGCGGAACATCACCGACCGCAAGCGTGCCGAGCGGCACCTGCAACTGGTGATGGCCGAACTCAACCATCGCGTGAAGAACACGCTCGCCAGCATCGACGCGATCGCCCACCAGACCGCGCGGCACAGTGAGAATATGGAGGAATTCCAGCAAGCGTTCAGCCAGCGCCTGCGGGCGCTGGCCCACGCGCACAACCTCCTGACAAAAACGCAATGGGAGGGCGTTTCGCTCGCCGACCTGCTGGGCATGGAGTTGAAGGCCCGCTGCGGCGACGAGGAACAGATGCTGCTGCGTGGTCCGGCCATCGTGTTGCGACCGAAGGCGGCGCTCGCGTTGCACATGGTCATCCACGAGTTGTGCACAAATGCGGCGAAGTATGGCGCGCTAAGTGCCGATAAAGGTCGGGTGCGCGTCGATTGGTCGGTGGCGCAACGCGCCGGGTCTGCCTATGTTGAAATGCGCTGGGTTGAAGAAGGCGGGCCCAAGGTACAACCCCCGCAAAAGCGGGGCTTTGGGAGTCGGATACTCGATTCAACCATCCCATATGAACTCGAGGGCGACGTTAAACTGGAATTTAGGGAAAGTGGCCTGCTCTGCGCGGTAGAATTTCCGCTGACGGAGGGCACTGGGTTTCGCGTTGGGAGTACCCATGGAGGAGAAAAGACCAGTCTCGAGAGTGCCCGTGCGGACGCTTGACGGTCTACGCATCCTGATCGTGGAGGATTGGCTGCCGCTGGCGGTCGAGGCCAAGGATCGCCTGGAGGTGGCGGGCGCCGAGGTCGTGGGGCCGGTAGGGCGGCTTGCGCGGGCCCTGGACCTCGCTGAGAACGCTGAAATCGACGTTGCCCTGCTTGATATCGACCTCAATGGCGAGCGGGTCTACCCGGTCGCGTACACGTTGCAGCGGCGGGGCATTCCGTTTATTCTCACAACCGGGTTCGGAAGCCCGGGAGTCCCGCCAGACCTGGACGACGAACCGCTGCTCGAAAAGCCGTTTGACTACGCCGATCTCGCACGTTGTATTGCCGCGGCGGTGGCATAAGCAGGAAACCATGTCCCTTCGCGTGTTGGTCGCCGAAGATCACCATCGGCTTGCGGAGCTCTGCGTCGAGTTTCTCTCGGCGCTGGGCCACAACCCGGTGGGTCCGGTGCCCTCGATGGCGAAAGCGCGGGCGCTGCTGGCGGCAGGCGAGGTCGATGCCGGGTGTCTGGACGTGCGCCTGCTCGACGGCTTCGTCTTTCCCCTGGCCGAGGAGTTCCGGCAGCGGCAGATCCCGTTCGTGTTCTGCACCGGGTTCGGCGAGGATGACGTGTTTCCCGCCGAGTTCCGCGATGTGCCCCGTCTGGAAAAGCCCTATTCGCAGTCTGAGATGGGCGAGGCGCTTCAGCGGCTCTTTGACGCCTGAGCCTCCGCCCGTTCCGAGCGCCACCGGGTCTTGATGTACCGGTCCAAATCGCAGCAACCATCATGCAGGCAGGTCCGCGACGCATTCTGCTGGTATCCACGAACGACGCACTGGCCGCGCAGCTCAAGGCGCTCGCGACGGACGCGCCCAACCTGCTGTTCCACGAACCAGATGGCGACGCTCAACGCGAAACGGCGCCGTCCGGGGCGCATGACGCGGTCATGCTCGCGATTGGCGCCGATGACACGAGCCTCGCGCCAAGCGTCAGGCAGCATTGCGCGCAGGCGGGCGCCCTGCCGGTGATCGTCGTGCTGCCGGAGCCAGCGGAGGCGCTGGCCATCGCGGCGATCACCGCCGGGGCCGCCGAGGTGCTCGACGCATCCCGGCTCGACGGGGCCGCGGTACTGGCGGCGGTCGACCGCAGCCAGGCCCGCGCCGCCGGGCAGCAGGAGCTGCGCCGCTACGTCGCCGAACTCGAGCAGGCCAAGCGCGGGCTCGAGCAGTTCGCACGCGTCGCGGCCCACGACCTGCGCGCCCCCCTGGCGATGATCCACATGGAACTGTCGTGGCTGATGTCCGCGACCGACACGCTGCCGGACAAGGCGGTGCAGTCGATCCGCGAGGTGCTCAAGACCGGTGCGCAGATGCGGCAACTGGTCGAGGACCTGCTCAGCTACGCGCGCACCGGCGAGGACCTCGGCGCGGTCGAGCAGATCGACTGCAACGGTCTGATCCAGGAATTGCTGCAGGAAATGCAGGCGGATCTGTCCGCAGCCGACGCGCAGTTCACGACCGACATGCTGCCCACGCTGTGGGGAAATCGTAAACGCCTGACCCAGCTCTTCCAGCACCTGCTGGCCAACGCGCTGCGGTTTCGCGGCGCGGACGCGCCGCGCATCCACCTCTCCGCCGAATTCCCGGAATCGATGTGGGTTTTCACCCTCCAGGACAACGGTTCCGGGATCGGCACGGAGGATCACGAGCGGGTCTTCGAGCCGTTCACGCGGCGGCACGCCAACGCCGGAAACGGCATGGGGCTCGCCATCTGCCGGCGCGTCGTCGAGGCGCACGGCGGGACCATCTGGCTCGAGTCCGAGCCGGGCCAGGGCACGACGGTCTACTTTTCCCTGCCCAACCGGCCGGCCCAGAACGCCGCACCGCCGGCCCCCTGACGGCGATCGCCGTCACAGCATGTCGCGCAGCGTCGCGCTCATCGTCGGGAATGCCATCAGCAACTCCTTGACCCGCCGCGCCGGGTACCGCGCCTGGATCGCCAGGGCCAGCAGGTTGATCAGGTCCGCAGCACCCGGCCCCAGCACGTGCGCGCCCAGGATCTGATCGTTGGATCGATCGACCAGCAGCTTGTACCCCGCGCACGGCGCCGCCAGCTTGCGCAGCGCGTTCCACGAGGAATCGTCGCCGCTCAGCACCTGGTACTCCGCGCCGGCGGAGCGCGCCGCCTCCTCGCTCAGCCCCACCGCGGCGATGGGCGGCACGGTGAACGCGACCATGGGAATAACCCCATACCGCACGGGCGCCGACTGATCCTCGGTCAGGTTACGCGCCACGATGCGGCCCTCGTAGTCGGCCACCGGTGAGAGTTTCGGGGCGCCCGTATCCGCCGCATCGCCCGCCGCGAACACCGCCGGATTGGTCCGGCTGCGAAGAAAGCGATCGACCGCAATGCCCGCGGCGCGATCGAATTCGACTTCGCCCGCGTCGAGGTCGAGGTCGCGCAGCGCCGGTTCCCGGCCCGCGCCGTGAACCGCCATGCCCGCGCAGAGCACGTGCGGAACATCCGACGAGTTGATCACCCCGATCTCGAACTGCCCGTTCGCGACCTGGCGAATCGACGCGAGCCGCGTGCGCATGCGCACGTCGATGCCCAGGGACCGGGTGTGGGCCACCAGTTGCCGGACCAGATCCGGATCGAAGTTGCGCAGCGGCCGGTCGCTCTGCTCGATGATCGTGCAGTGGGCCCCGGCCCGGGCGGCTGCATGGGCGAACTCGAACGAAATGTACCCGCCGCCCACGAAGACGATCCGGTCGGGCAGGTGCTCGACCTCCAGGAACGTGTCGCTGCGCGTGAGCAGGTCGGTGCCGGGCAGGTCGAGTTCAACCGGCTCGGCGCCCGTCGCGATGACGAAGCGCCGCGCGGTGAAGTTCTGTCCGTCGACCGACACCGTCGTCGGGGATACGAATCGGGCCCGCCCGCGAATGCAGTTCAGCCCCATCTCACTGTACTTCCGGACGCTGGCGTCGGTGACCGGCGCTGTAAAGGATCGCTTGAAATCGATGACCCGCTCCCAGTCGAGCGTGGGATCCGCGGGCGACTTGAACAGGTGCCGCGCCCGGCGATACCAGTCGGAGAGCTCGGCAGCCCGGGTCAGGGCAGTCTTCGGGTTACAACCGCGCAACGCGCACGTGCCGCCAAAGGGACGGCTGTCTACGATAGCGACGGTCCAGTCGCGGTCGCGGCAAACGGCAGCCACGTTACCCGCAGCCGGGCCCGTCCCGATGATCACCAGGTCGTACTCCGTCGTCAGATTCATGATCGGTACCCCTCGTTGTCTTGACTCGGTTACGCATCCGGACGGACAGACCGACTGAGCAGACGAATCAGCCAGCCTCCACTGAACCCTCTCCGTTCGACGTGAACGTGAGGTAAAGCGGCGTTGAAAAGTAAGAAATCGTCGCCTGAGGCAACGCCAGGCTGATTTTGACTCAGGTTCTGACTTAGGGGGTCTTTAGGTGGATTTCAGGTGACGACAAGGCTGACAGGTCATCGTATGGACATGAAACGCGATACGATCGACGGGCCCGTGGCAGCGCGCGAATCCCGCCTGAGTCCAAACTCGATAGCGGAGGCACGCGGTCGTCCGTTCACGGGCGGCAAGAATCCCGACGTTATCCCGCAGCCCCGGAGGATCCAGCCCATGCCGCCCAGCGACTCACTGCAAGAGCCCAGAACCATGCGCATTCTGATCATTGAAGACAACCCGGACATGGCGCGCGCGATCCGCAACGTGCTCGAGGAGCCGCGCTTCAAGGTGGAGATCGCCACCGAGGGGTACGACGGCGAGGCGATGGCCGCCTCCGGTGACTACGACCTGATCCTGCTGGATCTGATGCTGCCGGATCGCGACGGTGTGGAAATCTGCAAGGCGCTGCGCCGGCACGGCATCGAGACGCCCATCCTGATGCTCACGTCGCTCTCGACGACCGAGGACAAGGTGGGTGGGCTGCGCGCCGGAGCCGACGATTACCTCACCAAGCCGTTCGAGCCGGACGAACTGCTCGCCCGCGTCGATGCGATCGCACGGCGCACGAGCGGCGAGGGCGTCACCAAGCTGCGTTTCGGCGGCGTCGAGATGGACCTGCTCAAACGCAGCGTGTCGCGCAACGATACGCCGATCAGCCTTACTGCCAAGGAATTCTCGCTGCTGGAATGCTTCTTGCGTAATCCCCAGCGAGTCCTTTCGCGAACGCAACTCGGCCACTGCGTCTGGGATCACGAGTTCGAGCAGGACAGCAACGTCATCGAGGTCTACATCTCCCGGTTGCGCAAGAAGATCGATCATACGTTCACGCCGCCGCTGCTGCACACGGTGGTGGGGTCTGGATACATGCTGACGGATGAGCCCGTTCCCTCCTAGAGCAAGCTCCATCCATTCGTAGCGTTTGCGCCCCGGACTTCGGCGCTAAAGGCTGCCGCGCCAACGCTGCGAGATTGTCGAAAACCCTGCAGAAGGCGCGATGGTGGGGAAGCAAAGAGGAATCATCAATCAGGCAATGCAGTACGTGAGAAAGGCATGAGCGCACCACGCGGGCGTGGTCGCGCCGTGCGTCGCTGCGCGCGCTGCCGAACGGTTACACCATCAATCTACGCTCTTAACTGAAAGGACGAGAATCATGCGAAATGCGCACGTGGTCGTGGTGGGAGGTCTGCTGGCTGCCCTGGCGCTGTTGCCGGGCTGCCAGAACGCAAAGGGTTGCTGGGGGTGCAAGCAGGGCAAGGCGTGCAAGAAGTCGGCGATGAAGGGCTGTGCCAAGATCGACTCAGCCGTGTGCGTGCTCGAGCCGACGCAGGGCAACAACGTCCACGGCGTGATCCACTTCGAGCGGATGGGCCAGAAAGTCAAAGTGACGGGCCGCGTCGAGGGCCTGACACCGGGCAAGCACGGGTTCCACGTACATGAATACGGCGACATCACCGCAGCCGATGGCAAGAGCGCCGGCGGCCACTTCAACCCGACGCACGAAGAGCACGGCCGGCCCCAGGATGCCGTGCGCCACGTCGGCGACCTCGGCAACATCGAAGCCGGCGCGGACGGCGTCGCCAACGTCAACATCGTCGACAACGTCATCAGCCTCGGTTGCCCGCACTGCATCCTCGGCCGCGGCCTGGTCGTTCACGCCGGCGAGGATCACTTCACCCAGCCAACCGGCGATGCCGGGGCGCGGGTTGCGGTCGGCGTGATCGGCGTTGCCAACCCGTCGTCGGGCGGTTAAGCCTGTGTCGGCCTCGGGCGGACACGTTGCGCCCGCTGCCCGGTGGAAACGAGCATGCGGCGCGACCGTCAATCCGAGCTGATGGATGATCCCGCGGTGGAGCCCGGTGCGCACCGCCGGGCGCTGGCCGCACTGCGCCGGGTGAACCGCTGGCTGGGCGTGGAGCGACGGCTCGTCCGCGCGATCGGGCGTACCGTCGCCGCGCCCTCCGCGACGATACTCGATGTGGGCACCGGCGGGGGCGGGCTGGTGCAATGCGCCCGACGCCACGGACTGTCGTGGCGCGTGTGCGCTCTGGACCGCGCGCCGCTGGCGCTGCATGAAGTTCGCAGCGGCGCCGCGCCCGACGCGCCGGCGTGCGTGGCGGGCGATGCGCTGCGCCTGCCCTTCGCCGATCGCAGCGTCGACGTCGTCGCCTGCTCGCTGCTGCTGCACCACTTCGACCCCGCGGACGCCGAGCAACTCCTGCGCGAGGCGGCGCGGGTGTGTCGCCAAGCCGTGGTGATCGGCGATCTGGACCGAACGCGCCTGGCGTGGGTCCTGACCTGGCTGGTTACGCGCCTTACCAGCCGCTCGCACATCTTCCACGTCGACGGGCCGCGGTCCGTGCGCGCCGCGTACCGGCCGGACGAGGCCCGCAGCCTGGCTGAACGGGCCGGCCTGAGCGCTTGCCACGTGCGCAGCGACTTTCCCTTCCGATGGATTCTGCACTGGCGGAGGGCTGCATGACGGCGGGACCGCGTGATCCGGAGGTCGTCGTGGTTGGTGCGGGGCCGAAGCGCGCTGCTCCTGGCTGGCGCGCGGCCGGCGCGTTCTCGTGGTCGAGCAGGGCGCATTTTCCCTGGCCGAAGGTGTGCGGCGGTTGCCTCTGGCGACGCCGTCGCGCGCTGGACGGGCTCTTGGGCGAGCGCGTACGCGCCCTGGGGACGCCGGTCGCCCGTATTGGTTTTTACAGTAACGAGCGCCGCTTCGTGACCGCCAGCCCGGGGCGCTGCCGCATCGTGGCCCGCGACGTGCTCGATGCGGCGCTGGCCGATGCGGCGAACGCCGCCGGAGCGCACGTGCGCTACGGACAGCGTGCGAAGCTGCTGCCGGCGACCGCGGAGCGCTGGGCGGTGCGCGTCGGCGACGAAACGCTTGCCCCCGACTGGATCATCTGGGCCGCGGGGCTGCAGCCCGCGTTCCCCGTGGAGGAGAGTGCACGGCCGCGCCGCCGGCTGATCGGGCAGGCGACGACGATCGTGCCGACACCAGCCTGTCCCGACGTGGGTGAAGTGGCCATGCACTGGCTGCGCGGGGGCTACGTGGGTTTGGCCACGCTCGGCGCGGCGCACTGCATCGTCGCGTGGGCGGTCGAGGCGGACGTGCTCGCCGGCCGGCGGCCATGGGATGCGCTGCGTACGGCCAATGAACAAGCGGCGCTGTTGCGCGAACTGCCGGTAGGCGCTGCGACCAGTTTGCTGGCGACCGCGGGTTTTCCAGCCCGTCCGCCTTGCAGCGGGCGGCAGAACGTGCTGCTGGTGGGTGACGCCGCGGGCTTCGAGGAACCGTTCAGCGGCGAGGGCATCGGCCAGGCGCTGCGCAGCGGGCTCGCCGCGGCGGAGGCGCTGGGGGCGGCGGGCGCGGCGAATGTCGTGCAGGCCCGCTACCGCGCCCTGTTGCGCGGGCATCGGCGCATCCGACGGCGGACGCGCTGGCTCAGCGCTGCGCTGCGGCATCCGCTGACTCGCGGCCTGCTCGATTCGTCACTACCGATTCCGACGCACGTCGGCCGCCGGTTGCTGGCCCGCGTCCACGTCAAGGCCCTGGATTGAGGAAACACCCAGGATGACCTACCTGCATGCCCTGTCCACGGCTGTTCCGGAGGCCGCGCTGACGATGACGCGCGCAGCAGAACTGCTGTGCGCCACCACGACCGACCCGCGGATGGCCCGGCGCATCGCGCGCCTGCTGCCCCACACCGGCATCGAGCGCCGCCATCTCGCCGTCATGGAAACCCAACCGAATCTCGACGATCCCGAGGGGCTGTATCAACGCGCCGTGCGTCAACCGAACGGCCCCGGCATGGATGCGCGCTCCGCCGCGTTCGCGGGCGCTGCGGATCGCCTCGTGGCGCGCCTGCTCGCCCCGCTGCACGACGATGAACTCACCCAAGCGAGCGCGCTCGTGACGGTGAGCTGCACGCACGCCTCGTCGCCCGGCCTGGAACGCGCGGTGTTCGCCCACAGCCCGGTCGCGCACCACGTGCAGCGCTGGAACCTGGGCTTCATGGGCTGCTCAGCCGCGCTCGCCGCGTTGCGCCTGGCGAGTGGTCCGGCTGCGTCCGGTGCGACGCTGTCGGTCATGTGCGAGCTGTCGTCGCTGCATTTTCAGTACTCCGCCGACCTGGAGCAGCTCACGGCGAACCTGCTCTTCGCGGACGGCGCGGCGGCGGTGCTCACGCACCCGGCGCCGTCGCCCGTGCGGCTCATCCACGCGGCGTGCGCGGCGTTGCCCGCGCATGCGGACCAGATGGTCTGGTGGGCGGGCGATTTCGGACTGCGGTTGGCGTTGTCGCCGCAACTCCCGGCGACGCTGGCGGCGCACCTGCCCGCTGCCGTCCAGCGGACGCTGCGGGCTGCGGAGCTCGAGCCGGGCGCCGTCGATCACTGGTTGGTGCATCCCGGCGGGCCGCAGATCCTCGACGTCGTCGAGGAGTCACTGAGCCTGGCGCCGGGCGCGCTGGCGCTGTCCCGCGGTGTGCTGCGGCGCTACGGCAATATGTCGTCGCCGACGATCCTGTTCATCCTGCGCGCGGCGATCGAGGCGGGCCTGACCGGGCGTGTCATGCTGCTGGCCTTCGGGCCCGGGCTGACGATCGAGTCGGCGCTGGTCGAAATAACGGACTCCGCGGGGGTCATTCTGCGCGGCCCGGATGTGGCGGTGGGTTAAGGGGCGGACGGCAGCGCTGCGCTTAGTTCGGGCTGCTGGCGCAGGGCCTCATCGATGTAGGACTGCGCTTCGTCCGGACGCCCGAGGGCCTCAAGCGTCAGGCCGTAGTACATCCGGCACTCGGCGTTGGCGGGATCCAGTTTCAGCACGGTTGCGAATTCCTTGAGCGCTTCTTCCGCGTGGCCGGTGAGATTGAGCAGGCAGCCGAGTCCGCGATGGGCAGCCACGCTGCCGGGGTCTACGTCGAGGGCCGCGTGGTACGCGTCGATCGCGTCGTCAAAGCGGCGTTCGGCCATGTACGTGGCGGCGATCTGCAGATAGAGCGTGGCCCGATCGTGGCTGGGCATGTGCAGGGCGGGCACGAGCACGGCCCGGGCGGCTGCCGGTTGATGGGCGTCGAGCAGCAGCGACGCGTACATCTGCCGCGCCATCACGAAGTCCGGCGCGCGCACGAGCGCTTCGCGAAAATCGCGCGCAGCCGCGGCGGGTTGATCGACGCGCAACCACGCCTGCGCACGGTCAAAGTACCAGCGCGCGGGGTCGGGTGGCGCGCCCACCACGCGAACCTGGCAAATCAGGAAGAGCGCCGCGGTAACGAGCGCGCCCATCCCGAGTCGACGCCGGTCGCCCCGTGCCCAGGCGCGGCCAGCCGCCTGCAGCGCGATCGCCCCAAAGAACAGCAGGAAGGGCACGACGGGCTGGCGAAAGCGACCCGCGGCGAAAAACGGCAGCAGGGGAAGAAGCAGGCCCGCCACGAACACCAGCGCCAGCATCGCCAGCGCGAGTCCGCTCCGGTCCGGGTCGGTGAGCATGCGCCGTCGTCGCGCCCGGCCGACGATCAGCACCATGCCCACCAGGGCGAAGGGCAGTACGCGTGAAAAGGTCAGCGGCAGGGCGGAGAGCACCGGCGAGTAGGATCGCGTGCAATTGAGTTCCTTGTTGTTGGTGATTTCCACCGGGCCGAGCAGGAGCAGCGCCTTGCGTCCCAGCAACGTGAGCGTGCGGCTGGGATGACTCCAGGCATAGTGCAGGGCCTGGCGCGCGTAGTAGCGCGAAGCCCCGGCATAGCCGAGCGGATGCCCGACGCGCGCCTCGGCGGCACGCACCACCGCGGGGAAATCATACATCGTGTGAAACGAAGTGCCGTCGACCCAACCACTGATTTCCCCATTGGCCTCGGGATTGTTGCCGATAAACAGGTTGATCCCGCCGTTCGCCGATATCAACACGAATTCGCCGCTGACGCGTGCATTGCGGATGGTCGCCGGGAGGACCGCCAGGCCGGCCCCGGCGACGAGACCAGCCGCCCCGAACCAGCGGCGCCGGCGATGGGCTGCGTCGCGCCGGGTGAGAATCATCCACGCCGCGACCAGCGGCACGAGCGGCAGAACGTTGGGACGCAACAGGGCGCACCCGCCGAGAACGATGCCGGCGAGCGCCGCCCATCCGCAGGCCCGTCGATCCCACCACTTCCCCAGCAGGAAGAAGGCCAGCAGCAGGAGGAAGACGAGCGGCCCCACGGCCTGGAGCTCCATGTCGAAGTAGGTAAAACCCCAGTAGAGCATCATGCCGCCGGACCACATCAGCCCCACGACGCTGCCGAACCACCGGCGGCCGATGACAAACGCCAGCGCGCAACTGCCCACGCCCAGGACGATCTGCACGAGCCGGATGGGCAGGGGCGTGATGCCGAAGAGTTCGTAGACCGCCGCGAGAAAATAGGGATAGCCCGGGGCGCGGATGTACGGCACCGCGGTCAGATGGGGATCGGGCATGCCCGCCGGCGGCGTCCAGTCGCCCGTCACCAGGCCCCGCGCCCAGTAGTTGTGAAATCCGGCGTCGGAGCCCGGCTTGAGGTAATCGGGCCAACCGGAAGCCTCCCCGAGGTAGAGCGCGCGGACGACCAGGGCCGCCGTGAGGATGACAATCAGCGCGATCCATCCCTGCCGCGTCGTACGCGGCGATGCCGCCGGCTGGGCTGCGCTGGGTGCCCCCATGGGCTCAATCCGGTTTGCGGTAGTTGACGTTCTTGGCGGCGAGTCGGCGCAGATGCGTGGCGAGCCGCCCGGTGAAGTCCGCCCAGTTCTTGCGCTGCGGTGCGGTCCAGAGCACTTCGGCCAGCGCGCACGCACGCGGAAAAACCATGTACTCGACGTCCGCCGGAGTATCAATCCGCTCGGTCCACACGTTGGCCTGCGCGCCCAGCACGTGGTGCGCCTCCGCCGCGGTCAGTTCCTCGGGCATCGGCTCGTACCCGTAGACCTTGGCGAGGTCGATCGGCTCGCCCCAGTCGGCGCCGCGTTCGCCTTCGCGGTCGGACTGGCGGAAATCGAAGTAGCAGTGGGAGGACGGGCACATGACGACGTCGTGGTCCTCGCGGGCCGCCGCGATGCCGCCCTTCGTGCCGCGCCAGCTCATCACCGTCGCGTTGGGGGCCAGGCCGCCCTCGAGGATCTCGTCCCAGCCGATGAGCCGCTTGCCGCGCGCGTTCAGGAATTTCTCAATGCGGTGGACGAGGTAGCTCTGCAGGGCATGCTCGTCGGCGAGGCCCTCCGCCTTGATGCGCGCCTGGCACTTGGGACACTCCTCCCAGCGCGTCTTCGGACACTCATCGCCGCCAATGTGGATGTACCGGCTGGGAAAGAGGTCGCAAACCTCGCCGAGCACGTTCTCGAGAAACGTGAAGGTCGCCTCGTTGCCGGGGCAGAAGACGTCCTTGTAAACGCCGGACTTGCCGGTGATTTCGAACGGCCCGCCCGTGCAGGAGAGCTCCGGATAGGCCGCCAGCGCCGCCAGGGCGTGGCCGGGCATTTCGATTTCCGGCACGACGGTCACGAAGCGCTGCCGCGCATACGCCAGGACCTCGCGCACCTCGTCCTGCGTGTAGAACCCGCCGTAGCGCTTGCCGTCCTCCATCCGCCAGGCGGAGAACTCGGTGAGCCGCGGATACTGCTTGATCTCGATCCGCCACCCCTGGTCCTCGGTGAGATGCCAGTGGAAGACGTTCATCTTGTGGTACGCGAGCAGGTCGATGTACTTCTTCACGAACTCGAGCGGCATGAAGTGGCGGCACACGTCGAGGTGCATGCCGCGCCACGCGAACCGCGGCTGATCGACGATGCGCACGCAGGGAAGCTGCAGGCCGTTGTTCCGGGTACCGTCCGCGTCCGCCGCGGCGCCATCGGCGAGCTGGCGAATCGTCTGCACCGCGTAGAACAACCCGTGCGCGGCGGGCGCGGTCATGCGCACGCCGTTGCCGTCGATGGTGAGGGCATAGCCTTCCTCCCCGAGCTTGGGATCCGCATGCTCCGTGGTGAGCACGAGGCCGCGGGGCGCGGCGTTCGCAGCGAGCGTGGCCACCTCGGGCCGGCGGCCGAACCAGGCTTCCATCAGCTCGGCGAGGTACTCCGCCACCGGCTGGGCCGTCGCGTCGCATGCGATCGGCGTGTCCGCGGCGAGGCGGAACGATCCTTCACCGGTCTCCATCTGTTGCGGTAGGGGAATCACAGAAATCCTCCGGGTGTTGGCGGAAGCGCCGGGCGCCTCGGACGGGTCAGCCGCTGCGCCGTTCGACCCGATAGCGGCGACGCCGAGTATAGCGATCAAGTAGAAGCGCGGGGCAAGCATGGGCAAATCTCAATGCGAGTTCGCGGTCGCCAAGTCGCCGAACACACGCCGGCGAATCGGAGCACCGCTGCAAAATCAGGCGGCTTGGCGCAGCGGCGCCGGTCGGCGCCGCAGGATGCCAAAGAGCAGGCCGCCGCTCACGACGGCGACCGCCAGCAGGGCAAAGCCCGCCGCGGGCCGCTCGAACAGCAGGCACCCGCTGCCAAAGAGCACCGTATACACTGCGGCGCATCCGAGCAACCAGCAGGCGATGCCGCGGGCCAGACTGTCGGGCGACGGGGGCAGTTGCCCCGCCGCGCGGATCGACCGCCAGCCCGGCCCCGCCGGCTGCGTGTGCCGGACGAACGCGGTGGAGCGTTCTCCCGCGATTCCGGCCGCGTGAAGAGCGTGGCGATGATCCAGACGATCGAGGTGACCGCGACCGTACAGATCAGGGCGGCATCGCCGTCGATGGCGCCGTCGGTCTGCTTGTTGTAGAGGAGAATCGCCATGGAGACGAGGAACGAGCTCACCATCGCCGCGATTTCGCTCCACGCGTTGATCCGCCACCAGAACCAGCGCAGCAGGTAGATCAGGCCCGTGCCGGCGCCGATGGTGAGGATCACGCTGAAGCCCTCCTTCGCGGATTCCAGCACGAACACCAGCAGCCCGGAAAACACCATCAGCAGGATGGTCAGCAGCCGCGACACGAGCAGGTAGTGCTTCTGGTCGGCGGACGGCTTGATGAAACGACGGTAGAAGTCGTTGACCAGGTACGAGGCGCCCAGGTTGAGCTGCGTCGACATCGTCGAAACGTAGGCCGCCAGCAGCGACGCCGCCACGAGCCCCAGCACCCCGGCGGGCAGGAAGGTGAGCATCGCCGGGTAGGCCATGTCGCCCTTGATCAGCCGCGGATCCATCCCCGGGAAGGCCGCCTGCAACGCCTGCGGGCCGGGGAAAACGATGATCGAGGCGAGACCGACGAGAATCCACGGCCACGGCCGCAGGGCGTAGTGCGCCACGTTGAACCACAGCGTCGCGCCGGCTGCGTGACGCTCGTCCTTCGACGCCAGGATGCGCTGGGCGATGTACGTGCCGCCGCCGGGCTCGGCGCCGGGATACCACGTGGACCACCACTGCAGCAGGACGGGTATGAGCAGAATCCCCGCGAGCAGGCCGAACGCTCCCTTGTACTCGACCTGCGCCGCCTCCGCGCCGGTCAGGATGGGCAGCATGCGCAGGCGCACCGGTTCGATCTGGCGGATGAGTCCGTCGAGTCCGCCGACCGCGGGGTGGGCCAGCGCGTAGTACGCGGCTGCCACCGAGCCGGTCAGCGCCAACCCGAACTGGATCAGGTCGGAAACGAGCACGCCCCACAGGCCCGACACGGCGGAGATCGCGCTGCAGAGCACGATCGCGACGGCGATCGTCTTCCACGCCGGCACGCCGAGCAGCACGCCGGCGATTTTCACGGCTGCCAGCGTGACGTTGGCCATGATGAAGCAGTTGAAGATCAGTCCGAGGTAGACCGCGCGGAAACCGCGGACCAGGGCCGCCGGTCGGCCGGAGTAGCGGATCTCGTAGAATTCCAGGTCGGTGAGCAGGCCGGCACGGCGCCACAGGCGCGCGTAGATGAAGACCGTGGCCATGCCGCTGAACAGGAAAGCCCACCAGATCCAGTTGCCGAAGATGCCCTGCTCGCGGACGACCTGCGTGACGAAGCCGGGCGTGTCGGTCGCGAAGGTCGTCGCGACCATGGACGTGCCGACGAGCCACCAGGGTGCGGAGCGGCCGGAGGCGAAGAACTCGGTCGTGTCGCGACTGGCCCGGCGGGCGAAGAAGAGCGCCGGCGCGAAGATCACGACGACGCTGATGCCCAGGACGACCCAATCGACGTTTTCGAAGTGCATGGGCTACTCGCTTGCGTCCGGGTGCGGCTGGTGGCGGCGGTGCGCCGCGAACCAGTCGAACACTCGGGGGAGGTTGTCACTGATCATGCGACTGTCATGGCCGTAGCCGTGCTCCTCGCGGTAACGACAGGAAATTCCCAATGAGGCCAGTTCGGCGGCCGCCTGCCGCGATTTCTTCACCGGCACAATCTCGTCGTCGGCGTCGTGGATGATGAAGGGGTCCAGGTCACCCGTCGCGGGCAGCAGGTCCATCGGCACCGGCGCCGCCATGGGGCAGATCGTCGCGAAGCGCGCGGCGTGCCGCAGACCCAGGTACCACGTCCCCCATCCGCCCATCGAATGCCCCGCGACGTAGACGCGCGTGGGATCGATGGTCAGCGCGCCGGTGACCTCGTCGATGATGTCGAGCACGTCGCGCTCGCCCAGCTCGTTGTAGTAGGCCTTGCCCCGGCCGTTCGGGGCGGCGACGACGTAGCCGCGTTCCTCGGCGACCGTCTTGATCGTGGTCAGCTTGAACCACGCGTGGTGATTCACGCCCTTGCCGTGCAGCACGACGGCGAAGGGGAGCGCGGCGCCGCTCGTGATCGCCGAGGGAAGGAACAGGCAGTAGCGTTGGCGCACGCCGTCGGCGCTGCTCACGAACGAGCGAACGTGAGCGCCGGGCGGCAGTTTGGCGATGGATTCGTCCATGGGCGTTGCGCTTCGTCAACTCGGTTGCGAAAAGCGGATGCAAGTTACCCGCCATGAGGTATATTGTCGATTGAGTGGTCTGGTTCCAAAGCCTGCCTGCGAAAGGCACGTCCTCAGAGGAGATCCGCACGTGAAAATCACCGCATGGGCATGGGTACTTTTACTGATGGGATCGGCCGGCGTCACGGCGCGCGCCGCGGAAGTACCGGCCGTGAACGTCGATGTCACCCTGACCGGCATCGACGTTCTGGCCCGCGACGGCTTCGCCGCGCTTGACGGCCGCAAGGTCGGCCTGATCACCAACCACACGGGCGTCGACCGTCACGGCAAGACGACGCTCGCGCTGCTCAACGAGGCGCCCAACGTGAAGCTCGTCGCGCTCTTCAGCCCGGAGCACGGGCTCAAGGGCGTGGTCGACGCCAAGGTGGCTGATTCGTCGGACCCGCTCACGGGCCTCAAGGTCTACAGCCTCTACGGGGAGACGCGCAAGCCCACGAAGGAGTCGCTCGCGGGTGTGGACACGCTGGTCTTCGACATCCAGGACATCGGCGCCCGCTTCTACACCTACATCGCCACGCTCGGCCTCGGCATGGAGGCGGCGGCTGAGAACGGGCTGCGCTTCGTCGTGCTCGACCGCCCCAACCCCATCACCGGCACGCACGTGTTCGGGCCGCTGAACGATCGCAACGGCAAGTTCACCGGCTATCACACGATTCCCGTGGTGCACGGCATGACGGTGGGGGAGCTGGCGCTGATGTACAACCGCGAGCGCGACATCCACTGCGACCTGCAGGTCGTGCGGATGGAGGGCTGGCGGCGGGCGATGTGGCTGGACGCGACCAACCTGATCTGGATCAACCCGTCCCCGAACATGCGTTCGCTGACCGAAGCGACGCTGTATCCGGCGATCGGCCTGCTGGAGTCGTGCAACGTCTCGGTGGGGCGGGGCACGGACACGCCGTTCGAGGTCATCGGAGCCCCATGGATCGACGGGCGCAAGCTGGCCGCCCGGCTGAACGGGCTCATGCTCCCCGGCGTGCGTTTCATGCCCTACCGCTTCACGCCCGACGCGAGCAAGTTCAAGGACGAGCCGTGCGGCGGTCTGCAGATCATCCTCACCGATCGGGATGCGTTCGAGCCGGTCGCGTGCGGCCTCGCCATGGCCCGCGAACTGAAGCTGCTGTTCGGGGACGACTTCCAGATCGACCGTGTCGACAATCTCCTGTTCAACAAGGCGATTCTGGAGAAGGTCAAGGCGTCGAGCGGGCCTGAGGACTACAGCCACTACTGGGCCGACGACCTTGCGCAGTTCCGCAAAACCCGGGCGAAATACCTGATCTACGAGTGATCGGCGGACGGGGCAAAGACGCAATTTCAGCGTCAGCGAAAACTGGAAGCAGGACTAGAATCGGTTGGTGAAGTGCGGCGCCGGGGATGAAACCACCGCCCGTCAGCCGATAAGAAGGTCAGAGTGCGCCGGCAGGCTGCACCGGCTGGACCGCGTCCGCTGCCCTCCTTGCAGCGGACTTGGCTCC
>JACKHG010000028.1 GCA_020639115.1 Phycisphaerales bacterium | reverse complement strand
GCTGATGATCGCGTTCTGGAACCGCCGGATCTGCGGCGGCACGTGCGTCGTGTGCAGCACGCCGTCGATGCGGTAGCGGATGCGCAGGTCGTCCTCGAACGGCTCGATGTGGATATCGCTCGCCCGGTCGCGGATGCCTTCGA
Source organism: Phycisphaerales bacterium (assembly GCA_020639115.1). GTDB lineage: Bacteria > Planctomycetota > Phycisphaerae > UBA1845 > UBA1845 > JACKHG01. The sequence continues at coordinate 25,487 of JACKHG010000028.1, read as the reverse complement.
CCAGGATCTCGTTCACCAGCTTGACGACCGTCGCTTCCTGCGCGGCCTCGAGTACGTCCGCCGACTGCTCGTCGACGTCGCTGACCACCTCGATGCCGTCGACGCCGATCATCTCGTCGACGGTCTGGCCGCCGACGCCGTAGTGCTGCTTGATGACCCGCTTGATGTCCGCCTCGGTCGCCAGTACCGGCTCGATCCTGCACCCGGTGAGCATGCGCAGCTCGTCGAAGGCATAGAGATCGAACGGGTTGGCCGTCGCGACGCGGATCGAGCCGTTCTTGCGGTCGATGGGGAAAAGCTGATAGCGGTGCACGGTCTTCGACGGCACGGTCCGCAGCAGGTCGGGATCGACGCGCAGCTCGCCGAGATCGATGAACGGGATCGAGAGCTGCTCGCCGCGCACCTCGATCACGTCGCGTTCGCTGCAGAAGCCCAGATCGACCAGCGCCTTCTCCACGCTGGCGGCAGAGTCCTTGCAGGCGGCCTTGGCTGTATCGAGCTGCTCAGCCGTGATCTTGCGACGTTCTACGAGTACGTTGGCTACGCTCACCACGTCAGTTTCGCTTCCCAGCCGCGGTTGCGGCGAAAATCATACGATCGAGTCCCCAAACCGGGCCGGGCAGCCGGGGGGCCGCGGTCCGGTCCGATGCGCGCAGTCGCACCGTCCCCTAGGTATACCATCGTCCCGGCTGGGGGTTGCACGTGACCACCACCCCGACGAGGGATGTAGCCACATGGGCTCGACGGTGCATTCCGAACCGTAACCTCATACCTGCCATTGAGTTACAGTTCGAATTGCCCGTTTCCAGTCAAGTGCTTACTTCAGGCCCACCGTCACCGTCAGGTCGAACGGAACCTCCACCGTCTTCATGTCGGTCCAATAAGTGACCTCGATGGTGACCGTGTCCACCTTCTGGGCCAGGTCGTACTCGCGGGACTCCTGCACCGTGTCCCCGAAGGACATGCTCATCGAGCCCGCCCGGCTCGACTCGATCTCCTTGCCCCCGGCGTCGAGGAACCGCACGCCCGCAACCGCGCCGAGATCCTGCTGGGCCTCGAGCGTGATCCGCAGCGGCTTGTCGCCCCAGTCGGGCTTGCCGACCTCCTTGAGGGTGAAGGTGACCGGGCCGGCTGCCGCCTTCTCGTCGGCCTTGACCGCGACGTTCTCGGCCTTGTGGCTCTTCTTTTCCTTGGCGCAGCGCACAGCGATCGCACCGACCGCGTGGATGCTGCTCGCCCCCTTCACCGGCACGCCGCCGCCGTTGATCTCCGCGAGCAGCGCCTTGCCGTCGTCGCTGACGTCGGCCATCCCGCTGATCCCGGCCCGTGAGTACTGCGGATCGACGAGCAGGTTGGTGCCCTTGTCGTCGACGAGCTTCTCCATCTTGCAGGCGTCGTCGTCCAGCTCGATCAGGCCGCCGTCCGGCGCGGTGACCATGAGCGCGACGGTCACGCCCGGCGCCCAGTTGAACGGCCGCAGCCCGTTGTCGCCCCCGTAGCCCTCGCCCACCACGCGCAGGCCGCAGGGCGCCACCTGGACGTTCGCGTCCGCCGCCCGCGCCGCCCCGATCGATATGCAGAATCCCAACAGCGCCGCCCCGCCGGCGGCATGGCGCACCAGTGTCCAGTTGTGCTTCGTGATTCGGCCCATGTGTCGCTCTCCGTGAAAGGATCCATCCGTTCAACGACTGCCGCCCGGCCAGCCGGCACCCGTCTTGTCCCAACTATCGGCACGGGTGCCCGCCGCGTCCAGCGGCTTAACGTCCGGGATTATTGGCCGCGCGCAGCCAGGACGACCTCTGCGATGTCGAGCTGGCCTACCTTGGGAACCGTCCCGCCGTCCTCGAAGACTAGGACGATCCGCTGCAGCCCCGTCCAGTCCGTGATCATACCGCCGAAGTCCACCAGCGGAATCTCGAGCGTGGTCCACGCCTGCGGGCTCGCCACGTCGATCTTGCGGGCCCCGCTGCCGCCGGCCACGTGGATCTCCAACTTGGTCTGCCTGACGTCGCCCCGCGCCTTGAGCCGCAGGACGTCGCAGCCGGACAGGTCCGCGCCCCGCCCGTCGAAGGTGACGCCGCCGTACGCCGAATGAGGAGAATCCACGTCGTACTTGAAACGCATGAATGAAATCGGCTCGGCGCCCGCGATCCACTCCGAACGGACGCTCGCCGTCGTATCCGCGGCGTCGCGCGTCCATGTGCTGACCGGCACATCGGTCGTGCGCGGCGCGGTGAAGTCGGCGATGACGACGCGCTTGGGACCGCTGCTCTGGCGGGTCGCCGCAGCCGGCAGCGGCGCGCGATCGCGGCGCTGCAGTTCCGCGAGCCAGGCGCGGTCGATGGGAGCGGCGTATTCCGGGATGAGCTGTCGTCCGCGGCGCACGGTGGGGTGACTCTGGAACGCGCGCTGCACGACCCCGTCGTCGAGGACGTTCGCGATTGCCAGGAACATCATCGCCTGGTCGAGCGGCGGCAGGTAGACGTCCGCCACCTTCCGCGTGCGCAGGTTCACGCCGTCCACGAAGCCCAGCGCAAGCGGCTGATCGCCCTCGGTCCAGTTCGGCCGCGCGCCGAGCTTCTCCAGCGCCCGCAGGCACGCCACCGCCTTCGCCGGATAGAACTGGGCAGCCATTCCGGCGGCATGCGGCGTGACCACGTCGACCTCCAGGCCGCCCCAGCCCAGGTAGCGACCGTCCGGCGCGTTGCACGCGGACCAGCCCCACGCGGGCAGGCCGAGCGAGTGCGCGTAGATCATCTGAGCATAGGCGAAGTCGGCGGCTGACCTTCCCGCGGGCGTGCCCCGTTCGTCGAGGAAAATGCCGTCCTGCGTCTGCATGAACAATCCCCCGCCGAGCCACGCCGGCCGCAAAATCGTCAGGCCGTAGTGATCCTCGGTCTCGCGATTCAGTCTGTCCCAGGATTGCGGTTGAGCCGCTCCGCAGGCGATCGCCCAGAACGCCGCCATGCGTCCGTCGCCGGCGTAGTCGCCGATGCGCCAGGCGGAATCGAGGCGTCCGGCCTTCATGTCGTAGCCGCCGATGAGCCGCTCCGCCGGATCGTCGACGAAGGCGTTCCAGTCCATCTTTTCGAGGATCCGCTGCACCGCCGGCTGGACCTCGGGCAGCAGTTGCCCCGCGACGACAAAGCCCGCGACCATGTTGCCGGAGTCGAGCACGGAGATCATCGTGTCGCTCGGCGAGGGCTGCAGCGTCTTCACGCTGTTCCACGATTGGGAGAACCCATTCCAGGTGCGGAAGCGGCTGTAGGCGTCGAGCACGCGCTGCGCGCGACGCACGGCCTCGTCGTGGTCGACGAGTTTCAGTTCGGCAGCCACGGCGCAGCTCGCGACGTAGTAGCCGATGTTGGTTACCGACGTGAACTCGCCGCGGTGGCTGTTGTCGTAGGGCAGCCCCGTGGCCGGCTCGACGAAGTGGGCGATGCACCGCCAGGTGTCGGCGGCGAGCGCGCGCAGGTAGGCGGCATCCTCGGGGGCCGGTGCGGCATACGCCACCCAGTCCCGCGGCGGGGCGTCCGCGACCGCGCGCGGTGCCGACGCCAGCGGAGCCGCGATCAGGCAGATCGATGATAGTGGAAACAACCCATTACGGCGAAGGCTCATCGGCAGGGGGTGAATGGTCATGGCGGGCAGCCTCCTTCGACGGCGTCGCAGTGGACTTGCCGAGCACGCGCCGACCCCAAGCCTTGCCCTGCCGGCGGGCATGGCGCAGGAGTCGCCGGGCCCAGACGAACTCGCTCGCCAGAATAGCCAAACCCGCTGGAATGACCACAAACGCCGGACCGGGCAAGAAGATCAGCGCCACCCCCACGAGGGCCACGGTCCCCCCCACGACCGCGACGACGACCCGACGGGCCTGCCGCCACGCGGCGTGCAGATGGGTCGCGTGCGCGACCGCCTGGGCCCCGGCAGGTTTTGCCGGGTCGCCGCTAGCCCGGTTGCCGGCCATCTCCGCGAGGCGCAGGGGACACGCGGTCGCGAGTGCCGCCAAAACGATAAGTCCGAGAAGGAGTGTCATCGTATCTCTACATCCCGCGCCGGGCGTGCGCCGCCGCTACGGGAGCTTATGGCCTGCTGGCGAAGGGACGAGTTCGCGGCGGGTCTCGCCATTATGTCGAAACTGAAATCACCTGCTTTCACACCCGCTGGCCGTAATTTCTGCGGAGATTTGCGACATCCGGGTGGATCGGAGTATGGTGATGTCGTCGGCAGAATTCGCCGATTCACATGCAGGTTGTGATTCGCACAGCTTCGGACGGGCGGCTTACCATGTATGGCAGATTCACACCCTGGCGTCTCACGCTGGTATACGCCCTGTTCGGCACACTGTGGATCGTGGCCTCCGACCGCGTCGCGATGTGGATGTTTCCCACGATGGCCGGCCAGCAGGCCGCCCAGACCTTCAAGGGTCTTCTCTTCATCGTGCTCACGTCGCTGCTCGTGTACGGCCTCGTACGTACGGCGGCGCACAACCTGCGCATCAGCGAAGAGCGCTACCGCAGCGTGGTCAACACCATGGCCGACGCCCTGCTCGTGCTGGAAAACGACGGCACGATCCTGCTGGTCAACCGCGCGTTCACGGAAATGTACGGCTACCCGTCCGCCGAGGTGATCGGCACGTCCGCCCAGCGGTTGATCGACCCGGATCACCACCACGTCTTCGAGGAATTCGTGAATCAGATCCGCCAGGAGGGACACTTTCGCGGCGGGACGATCGACGTGCGCAAGGACGGAACGCGGTTTCACACCGAGGTGACCGGCGCGCGGATCCACTTCGGAGGCCGCGACTGTCTGCTGGCGGTGGTGCGCGACGTCACGCAGCGGGTCGAAAGCGAACAGGCTCTGCGTGCGGCTGAGCAGTTCAACCGCGAGATCATCGAGAGCGCCCACGAGGGCATCATCGCCTACGACCGCGAACTGCGCTACATCCTGTGGAATCCGTTCATGGAGCGGCTCAGCGGCATGCCGGCAGACGCGGTGCTGGGGCGCAAGGCCGTGGAGATCTTCCCTCGGCTGGCTGATATCGGCGTGACCGATCTTCTCGAGCGCGCCCTGGCGGGAGAAAAAGTCACGGCCCACGATCTGCCGTCGCCGGTTCCCGGGCAGGAGGAGCGGACCTGGTACTCGGTTACGTACGCACCGCGACGCGATCCGGGCGGCAGGATCATCGGCGTGATCGGCACCGTGCACGACACCACCAAACGCATGCAGGCCGAGCGCGAACGGGCCACGCTGGAGGGACAACTCCGCCAGGCCCAGAAAATGGAGGCAATCGGTCAACTTGCCGGCGGCGTCGCTCACAACTTCAACAACATCCTCACCGCCGTGCTCGGCAACGTGGAATTGTGCAACCTCCAGATCCGCCGTGAAATCGGGGCCGACTCGCCCCTGTTGGAGTACACCCAGCAGATCGAGCAAAGCGCCCAGCGCGCGGCTGCCCTCACGCGGCAACTCCTGGCGTTCAGCCGGCGGCAGGTCAGCCAGCCGGAAGTACTCGACCTCAACGAGGTGCTCCGCAACCTCGACAAGATGCTCCGCCGGCTCGTCACCGAGAACATCACCGTCGAGACCAGCCAGGGCGCCGCACTGCGCAAGATCCGCGCCGACGTCGGCCACCTCGAACAGGTCGTGGTCAACCTGGTGGTGAACGCCGCCGACGCCATGTCCGACGGCGGACGCATCACCATCGAGACCGCCAACGTCGATCTCGACGACAGCTACGCCGCCATGATCCCCGACACCGATCCCGGGCCCTACGTGCAACTCGCAGTCAGCGATACCGGGTGCGGCATGGACGCGAGCGTGCGCGAACATATCTTCGAACCGTTCTTCACGACGAAGCCGATCGACAAGGGTACGGGACTCGGGCTCGCCACCGTCTACGGCATCATCAAGCAGGCGGGCGGCCATATCTCCGTCTACAGCGAACCCGACCACGGCACCACGTTCAAGATCTACCTGCCGGCGAGTTCCGCCGACGCCACCCCGTTCCGCTCGGCGGAGCCGCGCGAAGCGCTCACCGGCGGAGGCGAAACGGTGCTGCTCTGCGAAGACGATACAGCCGTGCGCGATCTGACCGCACAACTGCTGCGCATGGCCGGATACACCGTGATCACCGCGGGCAGCGGCGCCGAAGCCCTGAACGTCGCCGCCGACTGCACCGACTTGGACATGCTCATCACCGACGTGATCATGCCGGACATCAACGGGCGGGAGCTGTGCAACATGATGCGGCGCACGCGCCCCGGACTGCCGGCCCTGTTCATCTCCGGCTACACCGCCAACGTCATCGCCCACCACGGCGTGCTCGATGACGGCGTCGAGTTCCTCGAAAAGCCGTTCACGCGCCAGCGTCTGCTCGAACGCGTGCGCGAGGTCCTCGCCGCCCGCCCCGCCGCGCCGCGTGCCGCCGACTGGCACTGAGGCGCGCGACGGGCTGCACCCGAGTCCGACTACAGCCAGTACGCCGGGCGACCGTAAAAGTCGTACAACCGCTCCTCGTAGCCGCGGTTCACCGGCGCCTCGGGCTCGTAAGGCGGACTGTTCTTGATCCGCTCCTTGTCGAGATCGACCGCGACGCTCCGCGCCGACCAGTCGATGCCCACGAACCAGTGCGGTGCCACCAGCACCTTGCGGCCCGGCAGCCAGTTGCGCGTGTCGACCACGACATAGCGCGTCGTCCACTCCGCGTCACTGACAATCAGGTCGTCGATGTGCCCGATCTCGCCGTCGCGGGCCAGCAGGTGATAGCCGATGATCTCCTTGAGACTGCGCAGATGCGCGTCGCCCTCCTCGTCGACGCTGTGCGCTTCGCGGCGCAGCGCCTCCTCCTGCATCACCGGGATCGCCATGGTCGCGGTCGCGGGCCCACCCCAGTAGATCGGCCAGCCGTAGTACGTTGCGACGCTGTGTTCGAGCTGCCGCGAGACGGGCTGGTCGTACTCGAGTGGCGGACTGTCCTCCACCTGCTGCTTGGTGAGGCGCACCGGCAGCGTCTGCGCCATCCAGTTGGGCGTACCCAGCGAGACCGGCGAGAGCAGCACCTTGCGGCCCACGAGCCAGTTGCCCGCGTTGACCACGAAGTAGCGGACGCTCCAGGTGAGGTCATCGATGAGCATGTCCTTGACCTTGCCCAGCTCGCCGTCGGTCGCTTGGCAGTGGTAGCCCAGCAGGTGGTGCGCGCTGCGCAACATTCCAGTTGTCTGTGTACGGGTTGTCATGGTTCGACTCCTTTCAGATCCGCCGGAGCCAGCGCCGCTATGCCTGCACGCGCTTCTTGCCGACAGCGAAGTAAACGATCATTCCGACGATGGGCAGCGCCAGCACCAGCAGGATCCACAGCACTTTTGCCACGGGCTCCGCCGTGCTGCCCAGGATGTCCACCACTGCGGCGATGTCGAGCACGAGCACTGCAACCAGGAGGAGATCCGCCATCGTATCCGCTCGCATCCGAGGCCGGGCCACCCCGGCGCTCGTGTTGAAAAAACCACTCTTCCCTTCCTGCCCTAATTCTTCCGTCAGCCTCTTTGTGCGGACTGAAATCGACCTTAGGAAATGCTTAGGCGATATGAACTCCGCCCGAATTCGCGGTCCGGATAACCTGGGCATCGGCCGGGCCGATGACGGGCTGGACAGGTGACGCGCCGGCGCCTAATGTCCTGATCAAAACGGCTACCCGGCGCGTGCCGGACGACACAGGAGAAACCTCGAACATGCGCGTGCTGGTTATTGAAGATAATCCCAAGATGGCCGCGATGATCCAGCAGGGTCTCGGCGAGCAGGGCTACAACGTCGACGTGGCCCACCGCGGCCACGACGGGCAGGACCTCGCGGCTTCGGGCGCCCACGAACTGATCATCCTCGACATCATGCTGCCCGACATGGACGGTATCGATGTGTGCCGCAACCTGCGCCGCATCGGCCTGGCCACGCCCGTCCTCATGCTCACCGCGCTCAGCGAGACGCGCGACAAGATCCTCGGGCTGGATTCGGGCGCCGACGACTACCTGACCAAGCCCTTCGAATTCGACGAACTGCTCGCCCACGTCCGCGCCCTGCTCCGCCGGGCGCAGGCAACCGAATCGACGCGCCTCACCTACCACGACCTCGAAATGGACCTGCAGAAGCGCACGGTGACGCGCCAGGGCGAGCGAATCGCGCTCTCCAACAAGGAGTTCATGCTGCTCGAATACCTGCTGCGCAATCCCGAACGGGTGCTTGCCCGGATGTCGATCGCCGAACGCGTCTGGGACCTGGATCTCGCGGAAGACAGCAATGTCATCGACGTCTGCGTCTCCACCCTGCGCAAGAAGGTCGACAAGCCGTTCGAACCCAAGCTGATCCACACCGTCGTCGGAACGGGCTACGTACTGAGCATCGCGGGTCCGCCCGCCTGACGCTCGCCGGCGCCGACGCACGATGATACGGACGTGAGATGATGTCCCGACGGTTCTCCACGCTGCGACTGCGCTTGACGCTCTCGTACATGCTCGTGTTCGGGCTGATCCAGGCCGCGGTGTGCCTGGTCATCCTCGCCCACCGCGAGCACAACGACAGCGGCGCGCTCGACGCGCGCCTCGTCGACCAGGCCCGCGCCGTCGGCCAGATCGCCGAACTCGCCAACGGCGGGAGCGGCGCACCGCTCACCGCCGAGGATATCGACGCCATCGCCGCCGCCATCGACGATCAGGCCGTCTACTACGAGATCCGCCTGGCGGACGGCACCTCCCTGGCCCGCTCGCCCGAACTCCAGCGCGTCGGCCTGGATTTCCCCCTGCCCGACGTCGAGACCCTCCGCCGCGCCCGCGATATGTACTCGAACCTCTCCAGCGCGACCGTCGACCGCCTGCTCGGCGACCACGATTCGCTGCGCCTGCTCAGCCACTACCACGTGCCCGCGATGGGCCTGCCCGTCATCGTCCAGCTCGGCGCCAACCTCGCCGAACTGCACGTGGCTCAGCACAAACGCCAGCAGATGTTCCTGGCCATCAGCCTCATCGCCCTCATTCCCGCCGGTCTCACCACCTGGCTCCTCGCCAAACGCTCGCTCCGCCCGCTCGCCCAGGTCGCCGACCAGGTCAACGTGATCTCGCCACGCGAACTCAACCAGCGCATCCGCCTCGACAACTCGCCGGAGGAACTCGCCCGGCTCACCGAAACCGTCAACGAGATGCTCGAACGCCTGCACAAGGCCTTCCGCGCCCAGGACCAGTTCCTCACCAACGCCGCCCACGAACTGAAAACGCCCCTCTCCATCCTGCTCGGCCAGGCCCAGGTGCTCGGCCGCAAGGCGCGCACGCCCGAGGAATACGAGCACTACCTGCGCGAGACCGAGGGGGAAATGCGCCGCTTGGCCAAGACCATCGACGGATTGCTCATGCTCGCCCGCGCGCACACCCGCGACCCCGACCTCCACGCCATCTCCGCGAACGACTTTGTCACGGAGGCCGTGGAGCGCTGCCAGCCACTGGCCCGCGAGGCCCACGTCCGCCTCGCCCTCAACCTCGCCGTGGGTGAGCAGGGCGATACCGAGCCGATCGTGCAGGGCGACCCGCGGCTCCTCGCCACCATGGTGGAAAACCTGGTGCGCAACGCGCTGCGCATGTCCCGGGCCGACGATACCGTCGCCGTCGATGTGGACATCTGCGCACAGGACGTCTGCGTCGCCGTGCGCGATCGCGGTCCGGCGCTGATCGCCGCGCCACAGATCGACCCGGTTCACCAGTACACCCGCCGCGAGTTCGCCAGCCACGTCACCGGCGATACCGGCATCGGACTGCTCATCGTGCAGAGCGTGATCCAGATGCACGGCGGCACCGCCAAGGCGGGCAACCGGACGGACGGGGGCGCCGAGTTCGTCGTGCGCCTGCCGCTCAGCGACGCGGACAGCTCGAGCATCCGCACCGCCCTCTCCTGACGCCCCCCACGCCGTCCCTCACGTCACTTAACGTGTCGCTTAACTCGAATTTAGCCGTCGAAAAACCGGCCTGAATAAGCTTTAGGGAGAACATCATTGGAGCGCACCGGTCCGGCACGGTGCGATCAAGGCTCGATCGCCTCATGCCGGTTTGGTGCCCACTGCAGAAAGGAAAAGCATCATGGGACTGCTGGGCTGGGCCATCCTCTGCTTCATACTCGCGGTGATATCCGGTCTCCTGGGATTTACCGGAATCGCCGCCGGTTTCATGGTCGTGGCGCGCGTGCTGTTCGCGATCTTCCTGATCGGCTTCTTGATTCTGGTGGTGCTGCTGATCCTCGGCATCGGCATAGCCGCCGGGTGACGCAGCCCGCCGCGCTGACAAGAAAAACACGCCCGGCACCGCCGGGTGCATCAGGAACCCAGAAACAGAGATAAGGACGGATTACCATGGCGACTCAGACAACCGCAACCGTACTCACCGGGCAAAACCAACAGAAAACCGTGGAGAGTCTGCAGCGCAATCTGCTCGACCTGCTCAACCTCGGCCTGCAGCTCAAGCAGGTGCACTGGAACCTGCGCGGACCCCACTTTCGGCCGGTGCATCTCCAACTCGACGAGATCGTCGCGGACGCCCGTGACGCCTCCGACGAGGTGGCGGAACGCATCGCCACGCTCGGCGAACCCGCCGACGGACGGGCGGCGACCATCGCGGAGAATTCCACGCTCGACGCGGTGCCCGAAGGCCTGATCCGCGACGAGGACGGCGTGAGCCTGATGTGCGACCGGCTCGTCGCCGTCAGCAGCCGGCTGCGCGCCGCGATCGACACGACGGACAAGACCGATCAGGTCACGCAGGACCTGCTCATCGGCATCTGCGGCAAGCTGGAAAAGCACATGTGGATGCTGCGGTCGCAGCTCGAGTAACCGGCCTGCGGGCCATACCTGACGAAAGGAGAGGCCATGAAGATAGCGACGCTCAAGAAGTCACGGTGGCTGCTGCTGGCGGCGATGCTGATCCCCCTCGGCGGCTGCGAGATGAGTTGCCGCGCGGACGGGGACAACCCCGTCGAGGAACTCGGCGACAAGATCGAGGACGCAACGGATTGACGCAATGCGCCGCCGCGTGCGGCGCTGTTCAGATGGTGGCGGCAGGCGCATCGACTCCGGTCAGGTACCGGTCGATCGCCGCCGCCGCTTTTTTGCCGTCGCCCATCGCGAGAATCACGGTCGCCGCGCCGCGGGTGATGTCGCCGCCGGCGAACACCCCGCGCTTGCTGGTCATGCCGTCCTCGTCCACGATGATGTTGCCCCGCTCGTTGAGCACGATATCGGGCGTGGTCTGCGTCAGCAGCGGATTCGCCCGCGTGCCGATCGCCTCGATCACCACCTCGCATTCGATGACGAACTCGGAGCCCTTCACCGGCATCGGCCGGCGCCGCCCGGACGCGTCGGGTTCGCCCAACTCCATCTCCACGCACTCGATGCCACGTACCCACCCCGCCTCGTTCGCCAGGATCTGCACGGGGCTGCACAGCAGGCGGAAGTTGATGCCTTCCTGCTCGGCGTGGTGGACTTCCTCCTTGCGCGCCGGCATCTCCGCGCGGCTGCGGCGGTAAACCAGCGTCGCCTCCGTCGCCCCGAGCCGCCGGGCGGTGCGCACCGAATCCATCGCGGTGTTGCCGCCGCCGATGACCACCGCGCGCTTCGCAGCCACGACCGGCGTGTCCGCATCCGGAAAGCGATAGGCCTCCATCAGGTTGACGCGGGTGAGAAACTCGTTGGCGGAGTAGACGCCGATGAGGTCCTCCCCGGGGATACCCATGAACACCGGCAGGCCGGCCCCGTTGGCGATGAACACCGCGTCGAAGCCCTCCTCCTGCATGAGTTCGTCGACGGTGAGCGTCGTGCCCACGACGACATTCGTGACGATCTCGACGCCGGCTGCGGTGAGCCGCTCCACCTCGGCCTCGATGATCTCGTTGGGCAGGCGGAAATTGGGAATTCCATAGCGGAGCACGCCGCCGACGGCGTGCAGCGCCTCGTACACCGTGACGCCGTGTCCACGCCGGGCCAGCTCACCCGCCGCGGTCAGACCCGCCGGGCCCGACCCGACCACCGCCACACGGAAACCCGTGGGCTCCCGCGGAGGCGCGACCGCGTCCGACTGCGTCCGCGCCCAGTCCGCGACGAACCGCTCGAGATGGCCGACCGCCACGGAGCACCCGGCGCCCTTGCCGCGGATGCAGCGCTGCTCGCACTGCTCCTCCTGCGGACAGACCCGCCCGGTGATCCCCGGCAGCGCGTTGTCGCGCAGCAGCACGTCGGCAGCCGCATGCAGGTCGCCGTCCGCCACGTGCGCGACGAACGCGGGAATGTCGATGCCGACCGGGCACCCGGCGATGCACTTGGCGTCCTTGCAGCGCAGGCAGCGCTCGGCCTCGAGCCGGGCGACTTCCGCCGTGAAACCCTCGTTGACCTCGCTGAAATCCTGCGACCGCGCGGCGCCGTCGCGCTCGCGCATCGGCTGCCGCGTGATCTGCATGCGTTCCTTCGGCGTCAGCGCCATGTTTCACCCTTTTCGTTGCTTCCCCTTAATGTCGACTGACTTCGAGCGCACACTTCGAATCGTACCTCTCGCGGGCGAGCTGCTCCTGCACGCGGTACGCCGTCAGCCGGTTGGCCAGTGCTGCAAAATCCACTTCGTGGGCGTCGAACTCCGGGCCGTCCACGCAGGCGTACTTCGTCTCGCCGCCTACGTTCACCCGGCACCCGCCGCACATGCCCGTCCCATCCACCATGATGGGGTTCAGCGACACGATCGTCCGGATCGCGTACGGCCGCGTGAGATCCGCGATCGCCCGCATCATCGGCACCGGGCCAGCCGCGTACACCGTGTCGATCGGCTCCTCCGCACACGCGATCAGGTTGCTCAACCGGTCCGCGACCGTGCCCTGAAAACCGTAGCTCCCGTCGTCGGTGCAGGGGAGCACCTCGTCCGCAGCCGCGCCCAGTTCCTCCTCCAGCACGATGAACTCGCGCGTGCGCCCGCCGATGATCGCCGTGACGCGGTTGCGCAGCGACCGCAGCGCGTGCGCCAGCGGGTAGATGACCGCCGTACCCACGCCGCCACCGATCAGCACGGCGTGCCCGTCGGAGGACAGTTCGGTCGGCCGGCCGAGCGGGCCGGCCACGTCGGCGATGGCCTCGCCGCGAGCCTTCGCACAGAGCATCGCGGTGGTTTTCCCCACGACCTTGACGATCAGGTCGATCGTGCCGGCATCGGCGTCGGAGTCAGCCACGGTGAGCGGGATGCGCTCGCCGGTCTCCTGGACGCGGAGGATGACAAACTGTCCAGGCTGGCGGTGGCGGGCCACCAGCGGTGCCCGCAGGCGCATGCGCTTGACCCCCGGTGAAAGCCACTCGGCCCTGATGATCGTGAACATGGCGAGAACCTCCCGTCGGCGGCAGCAGAGGTGAGGGGCTGGGGATGGCAGGACAGAGGCCGCCGGCCCGCCCCGAACACCGGGGCCTGTAAGGACTCCGTCAACCCAGCCGCACCAGGTTGCCGCCTACACGCAATCCTAGAGGGGTCAGCGAATTTGGCTGAGGCCGCCCGCAAGCGGTTTTCGCGCGTTCTAGGTCGATATGAGCCACACGACGAGGGTCGGATTGGCCCCTGGACAGGTTCATATGGCCAAGACGACTTCGACTCAGGAGCGATAGGTGCGCAACCGGCTTGGTGTGGCAACGGTGAGCACGCCGGGTAGACGATCGAGGACGCCTGATGCGGCAAGCTTCTGCACAAGGGCGATATATCCGCGTCCGCTCTCGCGCTGCAAACGCAGAAGCAGGATGCCGGAATGCGTGCCGGGTTGGAAACGGCGAATATCGCCAAAGCCCTTGTCGGCGGTAATGAGAACTCTGTGCTCGTCCTGCGCTGCTCGCCAGACCGTTTCGTCCGATTCGCCAGCCAGCGCTTCTTCAAGCACGGTTAGCGCGTCGTGACCCTCGTGGCGGAGTTCCAGTGCAATTTCCGCCGGGAGGTCCTCGTCGATCTTGAAGCGGCTGGGCATGCGACCGGTCCGTCAGTCCGTCATGGAGACGATATCAAACCGGTTGACCGCCTCCGCCGCGAAGTGCAGGGCGGCCTGGACATCCTCGGGTTGCAACTGCGGATAGTGCCGGATGACGGCGTCGACGCTCTCACCATCGGCGATGCTCCCGACCACGACGCTGACCGGCACGCGGGTGCCGGCGATACAGGGGTCGCCATGGTGCACCGCGGGGTCGATACTGATTCGCTTGCGCCAGTCGCGGATGGATTCCATCGGACATCTCCACAATCTTCCAACTGCTCTGGACGCCTTCACCGCAGAAACCAAGCACGTCCCCGCGCGGCAAAAAGCCGCAACGGTGAGCGCGGCGACGGGCATATTCACCGCCCCGCTTTGCCGCGCGGCCGCTTCCATTCCCATGGCTCGCCCAAGTTTAGACTCACGGAGCGTCGGTATCGGCATTCGGCAGCGCGGCGCCGCACTGGGTGCAGAAGTGGCCCATGCCCGGGTTCTTCGCGCCGCACTGGGTACAGGTCTGGGCCTTCTCGAGCAGCGGTGATTCGATGCGATGGCTGACGACCCGCCACGCGCCGCCGGATTCCACCAGGCTGAGCGTGACGTCGCCGTCGCCGTTGGCGAACTTCACCTTGTACACGAGGCTGGCCTCACCGCCGGCATCGGTGGTCCGAGTGATGTTGAATGACCGCACCGACCGCGACTGCATCGGCCCCATGACGGCGCGGAAGCGCTTCTCGATCTGCTCGAACTGCTCGACGCTGTCCTTCTGCTTCCACTGCGGCGCGAGCTGGTCGTAGGCGGCTGCGTAGTCACCCTCCGCAAGCGCGTCAAGAAACGTGTCAGCCGCCGGCTCAACCTCCGCCTTGCCGGACATGATGAACCAGACGAACCCGCCGATGCACGTGAAGGTCAGCAGTACGCCAATGACACAGATGATCACCAGCACCTTGATCGTCGAAGGCCGCTGCGGATCCGGCATCCGCGGCAGCGGTTCGTGCGGTGGCCCGGTGCGCTCTTCCGGCGTCGAATCCATCGTCGTCCTCCCCGCAAAGGCAAGGGGCTGCTTTCGCGAATGCCTCTCGGCGTCCGCGCCCATCACAGTTTCGCCACGACCGCCTGAACCACCGTCGACTCGCGGGCGTTCGCCTCCGCCTGCATCTTCTCGCCGCGGGCGAGCACTTCGGCGATCCACGCCTTGTCCTCGACGCCCTTGGCGTTGATCCGCACGTTGAGAAATGCCCCCATCACCGCCGTTCGCGCCGCCAGCGCCGCCACGCCCGCGTCGGAAACGCTCGCCGGCAGGCCGATCTTCGCCATCGCCTCGATCACCTCGAACGAGTCGAGCGCGACCTGCATCACGTGCAGCGGCGCCTCGATCGCCGCCCGCGTCGCCGCCTGGATCGCCTGCTTGCGGGCCTGCTTCTGCTCCGCGCTGGCCTGCGGCAGGCGGAACGCGTCCATGATGCGGTTGAACGCCTCGGTGTCGGCGTCGACGAGGCGGAGCAGTTCGTCATGGAAATACTTGGCCTTCTCCGCCCATTGAGAAAACTCCTCCCAGCGCTCGTCCCACCCGCGTTTGTGGCTCGAGAGGTTCGCGACCATCGCTGCCAAGGCCGCCCCCATCGCCCCGATCGCCGCCGACACGCTGCCGCCGCCGGGGGCTGGCGACTCCGAGGCGGTCTCCCACACAAAATCGCGCAAGTCCATGTCCACCAGCAACTTGCGGTTCTCGCCCTTCGCGAGCTGGTACTCGATGATCTTCTCGTCCGCGTCGAACGGGGCCAGTTCATCCAGCCCCATCGACTTCACCGCGATCTTGATCAGCTCCCGGTCGCTCACGCCCAGCGAGCGCTGCTGCTTGCGCAGAAAGTAGCGGCCCGCGTCGAGCAGCGCCGCCAGCGGCACGAGCCCGACGATCTCACTGCCGGTGACGCGCAACCCGCGCGCCTCCGCCCGTCGGCACGCCTCGTCGAACGCGATGTGGATCGGCGTGACCTTGATGTTGGTCAGGTTGATCGAGATCTGGGCGACGCCGTACTCCTCGATGAACCACCCGATCGCCTTGACGCACTTGAGGCTGCCCGGCTCCCAGACCTTCTCGCCATTCGCGTCGAGCACCGGCTTGCTCTCCGGCCGGCCGTCTACCGTCTTCACGCGTCCCTTCTCGCGGATGTCGTACGCGATCGCGTTGGCCCGGCGCGTCGAGGTGGTGTTGAGGTTGACGTTGTACGCGACGAGGAAGTCGCGCGCCCCAACCGCGGTCGCCCCGCTCTGCGCGTTGAATTTCGCCGGGCCGAAGTCGGGTTTCCACTTGGCATTCTTCAACTTGTCCTCGAGCCCCTCGTACTCGCCGGCCCGGACCGTGGCGAGGTTGCGCCGCTCGTCCGTCAGCGCCGCGTGCTCGTAGCAGTAGATGGTGAGACCGAGTTCCTCGCCAAGCCGCCTGGCCAGCGCCCGCGCGTGCTCGGCCGTCTCCTCCATGGTGATGTTCGCCACCGGCACGAGCGGGCACACGTCGCACGCGCCGAAGCGCGGATGCTCGCCGTGGTGCTTGCGCATGTCGATCAACGTGCTCGCCTTACGCACCGCGCGGACAGCCGCCTCGATCACCGCCTCCGGCGGGCCGACGAACGTCACCACCGTGCGGTTGGTCGCCTTGCCGGGATCGACGTCGAGCAGCTTGGCGCCCTCGACCGTCTCGATCTGGTCGGTGATCTGCCGGATGATGCCCAGGTCGCGGCCCTCACTGAAGTTGGGGACGCACTCGATGAGTGGGGTTTGCATGATGCGGCAATTCCTACAGAAAGGAACCGTGCTGACTCCGTGGCCGCGTCCCGGCGGACCGGAACCGACCGCGCCGGCCAGCAGCCTAACCGAATCGCCGCGCACGTCCACCGGCTGCGTAGGCCGGGAATGGGCTTGCTTGCCAAAGGGAATATGAACGCCGGATCAGCCGGTGCCACGCCACGGCGTGACCCGCCCGAATGGGGATGTGAAAGTTGCCGGCGCCGCCTACGCGCCGCGGTGCAGCATCGCGACCGTCTCGATCTCGCGCGTGGCGGAAATCGCCCGGTCCGCAGCCGACTGCGCGTCCAGCGCGGCGGAGTCCGCCCGCTGCCGCGCCCGGGCGGCATCGTCGCGGAGATTCTGCATCTGCTGCTGCACGTTGCGGGACTCGCGGCGGGCCCCCGCAATATCGTCGCGCATGGCGCGGATCTCGCGTTCCAGCGCCTCGATCCGCTGGGTCGCCTGCTGCATCTGGTCGCGGTAAGCCACGATGTCCTCGAGCGCCGCGCGGGACTCCTCCCACAGACCGCTCACCTCGTCCTGGAGAAACGCAGCCAGGTTGAGAATTGCGGATTCCACGGCACCGCCCGGCGCCCGCGACGACCGGCTGTGCCGCTGGCCCCGCGGCTGGGGCGCCGGCTGATGCGTCGCCTCCGGCAGCGGTTCGTCGAACGCCTGGCGGGCCGCCGAGGCGAACGCGCTGACCGAGCGGCGCACCCGTTCGGTCTGCGGGACAGCGCGTGCCTGGGGAGCGTCAGCCGGCGGCGGTGCGGAAAAGATCGGTTCGGGCTCGGACCGTGCCGCTGCCGCCTGGACAACCGGCGGCTCGTGGGTGATCGGCTCCGCCGCGACGGGTTGCTCAGCAATGGGCTCAGCCGCAGCGTCAGCTACCGCCTCCTCGACCGACGCTTCGGTAAACGCGGACGCGTCGTCGGCGGCTGCCAACGCCTCGTCCGCAACGTTCTCCGCGACGACGTCAGCCGCCATGTCCACCTGCGGCTCCTCCTCCGCCGTCAGCATTTCCTCAGCCTCGGACGCCTGCTCGTTCGCCGGGTCGGCATTGACCGCGTCCGCCAGCACGTCGTCGATGTCCGCCTCCGAAAGTTCGGTATCCGCCGCCTCCGCACCGGCTGCGGCCAGCGCATCTTCGATACTCGCGTCGTCGAAGTCGACCGCGTCATCGAACACCGCGTCGTCGCTGGCCGATGCTTCCGCGGGCGCACTCTCGCCCTCGGCGAGCGCGTTGTCCTGTTCGAGCATGCCGGAGAGATTCTCGAGTTCGCCCTGCATCGAACGCAACGCGGCCTCGATATCCTCATCGTTCTCGGCGTTGACGGCCGCGTCGTCGCTACGACCCGTGTTCATCTCGTTGGGATCGGTCATGTCGAACTCGCTTTCCGCGTGCGGGCTGGCTGCGTCGGCAGATGACGCGGATTCCTGCGTGGTGGACCGCGAGAAGCGGGCCAACAAGCGCAGAACCCATACGACCACTCCGAGCCAAAGGCTCTTGAGCCAACGCAGCCCGGCCTGTATGCGCGCGTGCATGGACACTCCGTTGCCAGCAGGCCACGATGTCGGTCGGGGGCGATAACGCGCCCCTTGAAGTGTGTCGGCCCCGCGGGGACCTGAATTTAAGATCGACGGCCAGAAGTTGCAGCGGACGCCCCCGGCGGCGTGCGGAGGCCGCGTTATGGGACTATCATGCCCCCTGCGAGGACGACACCGCATGGACCCGACCGTCTGGCGCATCCTGGATGCCAACAGCAACCGCGCACGCGAGGCCCTGCGCGTCATGGAGGACCATGCGCGCTTCGCACTCGATGACGCGACCCTGACCGAATTGGCGAAAAGCCTGCGCCACGCGCTCGCTGAAGCGCTGGCCCCCCTGGCGAAGGCCCGCGCCGTGGTCATGCGCGACACCCCCGGCGACGTAGGCACCCAGCTCGCCGGAAGCGGGGAATACCAGCGCGGCACCAGCCTCGACGTCGTCCGCGCCGCCGGCAAGCGCGCCACTGAAGCGCTCCGCGTGTTGGAGGAGTACGGCAAGACCGTGGATGTGCCCATGGCCGCCGCGGTCGAGGCCATTCGCTACCGGGCGTACGACCTGGAGAAACGCATCGTCCACGTCGCCGACGCGCGGGCGCGGTTCGCCGACGTGCGCCTGTACGTGCTCATCACCCAAGCGCTTTGCAGGCATCCGTGGCAGGAGGTCATGCGCCGATCGGCTGCCGGCGGCGCGAACTGCTTCCAACTGCGCGAGCCGGATCTGCCTGATCGCGAACTGCTCGCCCGGGCCGAGGAATTCCGCAAGCTCTGCCGCGAACTCGACGCTTTGTGCATCATTAACGACCGCGCAGACATCGCCGCCGCCGTCGATGCCGACGGCGTCCACGTCGGCCAGCACGACCTGCCGGTGGCGGCTGCCCGTCGCATCGTCGGCCCGCAACGCCTCATTGGCGTCAGCACGCACAACCGGGCGGAAGCCGACGCCGCCATCGCCGCCGCCCCCGACTACATCGCCGTGGGCCCGATGTTCGCGACGAACGTCAAGCCGGAGTACGGCGTCGCAGGAACGGAGTACCTGCGTGCGGTCCGCCAGACCACGAGCCTCCCCATCGTCGCAATCGGCGGGATCAACGCCGACAATGTCGCCGAGGTCGCCGCCGCCGGTGCGACCTGTGTCGCCGTCGCCACGGCCATCAGCGCAGCCGACGACGTCGAGGCAACTGCTCGATCCATCCACAGCCGGTCAAACACAACTGAAGGGTAAGCGCGGTCATCTGCGCGGCGTCACGCCGTCAGAAATCGCCTTTCGCCGGTCGTCGTCGTGAAAGTCTCGCTGCGCTTCCCACAACTCGCCGAGCGTGAAGGTCGCGCCGCATTCCGGACAGCGCGCCGCCGCTTGGCCGCGCAGGTCGTACGCGCACCGCGGACAAAGTGGACTGTCGGCCTGGAGTTGCCGCCACGCGTGCCGCTTACCCGCTCTCCAAAACCCAAACGCCACAACGACCATAAACAGGAGCGACAGCGCCAATATCGCGAGAACAGCAAGCAGTTCGAATACGCCGATCATGACTGAAGAGTCCGGATCACGCCGTTGTCAGCGGACCTGGCGCTGCTGCGCGACAATCAGGAACCCGTCGACGACGGCCTTGGACAAGCGCCTGGCACGATACGACTTTTCCCGCTCGGCGCGAAGCGCTAAGCGTTCTTCGAACTCCCGACGCTTCCTGGCGTCGTCCGGAACGCGCAGGAACTCCGGCCCGGACGACGTGAGCAGCGTGACCCGCTCGATCGAGCCAAGTGTCGTGCGGATGCACACGCCACGCAACGCCTCGGCCCGCCGCAGCCGCACGCCGTGCTCGTACGCGTGACGCAACACGTCCGCCGCCCGCCGCTGTGTGCGGAGCAGTGCGTCATCCGCCGAATCCGCAGCCAGCCGCTCGAACTCGGCTTCCGCCGCCAGCACCGTAGACTCGTCCGCACCATCCAAAAGTGCCTGGGCACGGCGCACGCGGTCCGCGTACTCCGCCGGTCCGACGCGGTCCGCGCACGGTCCGCTGCACTGCCCGGCGTAGAAACGCGCGCAGAGCAGCGTTTGCGGTTCGGCGAGCAGCGGCAACAAATCATCCGCGGCTGATTCGTCCGGACAGAGCGCGACGCCGAAGCGGGCGCACAACGTATCGATCAGTTCCCGCGCGGCGAAGCGGCTCCGGTACGGACCGAAGCAGACCGGCCCACGCGGTTCGTCGGAGATCTGAAACTGCGCGTGCGGCGCCCACCCGCCGACGATGTAGCAGTAGCTTCGCCACGAACGCATCCGCCGGTTGAACGGCGGACGCAGCCGGCGGATCAGGTCGGCCTCCACCAGCAGTGCCTCCCCATCACTTCCCAGCGGCAACACGTCCACCGCCGCGATTCGCCGTGACCAGCCCGCGAAATGCGCCGCCGATGATCTCGCCCGTACGTGCGTGCGCACCCGCGTCCGCAGATTCGTGGCCTTGCCGACGTAGAGGAGCCGACCCTCGCCGTCGTAAAGTGCGTACACACCCCGCCCGGTCGGCAACGTCGCCAACGCGTCAACCTCGACCCGCACGCTCCCGTTCGCAAAATCCCCCAAAGACTTGAAGGCCTCCGCGCCTGCCGAACGCGCACGCCGCCGCGGCCCACCGCTGGCTTCAAACTGCACGTCGCGCATCGTCACCGAGACGAGCACGTCGTCGCGCCGCGCACGCACGAGTTCACTTACGCGCAGCCCGTCCAACCCGCCGCTCGGGGCCATGCCCGTCAGCCGCAACGCCGCGATCGCCCCCTCCGGCAACGCCGCAACGGCAGCCGCCAACGCATCGCGCAACGCCCCCGGCTGCAGACCCGTCACGTCGATCGGCACCACGTGCATCGGCCGCACCGCGTGCTCGACGAAGCGGTGCTGCAGGCCGTGACCGTTCATCTCCAGCAGCATGCAGCCCTTCGATTCGTCGCGCTCCGCGAAGCTCACGCGGTCACACGACCCGGCGTACACGATCGGCGTCCCCGCCGGCGTCATGAGCACCTGCTGCTGGTGGATGTGGCCCGCGGCGACGTAATGGAATTCACCAGGGATGGCCTCGCGGCTGACGACGTTCTCGCTCGTGCGAAAGCGGTATGTGCCCGAGTTGCAGCGGGCTCCGTCGAACGACTGATGCGTCGCAAGGATGCGCAGTTCCGCCTCCGCGTCGCGCCAACCGGTCGCCGCCAACGCCGCGTCGAACGCCGCCAGACTGTCGCGGCGGATGCACGGGATCGCCGAAATCGCGACGTCGCGCCCGCGCAACTGCATCCGCATGGTCGTCGGCTCAGCCGCGATGTGAATCAGCGGATGGGCGAGCAGGAGGCTGCCGGGAATCACCGAGCGCTCGTGGTTGCCGGGCACGATCACCACGGGAATACCCCGCGCCGCCAGCGCCAGCAGCGGCGCCGTCGCAGCCGCCAGAGCCGCCGATGACGGAGCCGGCGTGTCGAACAGATCACCCGCGTGAATCACCAGGTCGACGTCGTGCTCGACCGCCCGCTCAAGCACGCGCCGGTACGACGCGATGATGTCGTCGCCCCGCCGCAGCCGCTTCACCCGCGGCCGCCGCACGAGCTGCGCCCCGATGTGCGAGTCCGCCAGATGCAGAATCCGCAACGCCTCCGCCATGGCCGCAGCATAGCAGCGACGGGCAGTCCACGGAAGCCGATGTTCGGAAAATGTTCGGAGCGCACCGCATCGGCTATCCACCCGTGGCAAAACACCGATGTCCATGTGTGGCCGACCGCCCCATGTGGGACCGACTTTCCCATGTGGGACCGACTGACCCATGTGGGACCGACTGACCCATGTGGGACCGACTGACCCATGTGGGACCGACTGACCCATGTGGGACCGACTTTCCAGTCGGTCTCTCGAGGCTACAAACGCGGATCGACCGGCTGAAACGCCCGTCCTCTAGATTTCTACCACAGGTTCTTATTTCATCTGCGCGAATATGCCCGCGGCGCGGCGTTCGATCGCGGCGTAGTTGCGCGTGCGCATGTCGTCGGGCGCGAAGAGGGAACTGACGAAGCCCACGCCGAACGCGCCGGCTGCGAGTACCGCCTGGAAATTGTCGGGGGTGACGCCCGCGGTCGGGAAAATCCGGATGTCCGGAAGCGGCCCCACGAGCTGCCGCACGTACAGGGCGATATCCGCCGGCGACGGAAACAGCTTCACGACGTCCGCCCCCGCCGCAACCGCGTTCACCATCTCACTGGGCGTGAACGTACCCGGAACGCTCACGACGTCCCGCTTCCGGGCGGCTGACACGACCGCGGGATCGAAGTTCGGCGACACGATGAACTGCGCCCCGGCGTCCACTGCCTGATTCACCTCATCGGCGGACATCACGGTACCCGCTCCGACGAGCAACCCGGCCTCGCGGCTGAACTCCGCGATCAACCCCAGCGCATCCGGCGTGGTCAGCGTGAACTCGACCATGCGAAACCCGCCGCGTACCGCAGCCCGCATTGCCTCGGCTGCCAGCGCTCGGTCCTGGGTGCGGATGATCGCACCGAGCCGCGTCTCCCCCATCGCCGCCAGCGTCTTTTCCCGAGCCGATCCCATGATGGCGTGCATCTCCTCTTGGCCGCGACGCGCGGCGGCACATGACACGCGGTGCCACGCCGCGCCGACAATTTCATACCCCCAAAGCCTACGCAGACGATGCCCGCTCCGCAATCGCGGTTGCGTCTCCACCGCTCATGCCCGAAGATATGCGACGCGGGCGGAGCCGGCGCACCTCCGCACACGCAGGGCCACCCCCGGTGGCTGCCAGGACCGATGATGAACGCCATTTTGCACAACAAGGTGCTCTGGATAGCCATGGGCGGCGGCGCGGGCAGTGCCGCCCGCTACCTCGTCGCATCCGGCGTCCAGCGCCTCTCTGCGACGCTCTTTCCCTTTGGAACGATGGCGGTCAACGTGCTCGGGTGCCTGGCTATCGGCTTTCTGATGATCCGCCTCGAGGCCTCCGTGCTCGCCCCGCATCAGCGCATGGCGATCCTCGTCGGATTCCTCGGCGGATTCACGACGTTCAGCACCTTCAGCGCCGAGACGCTGAAGCTCGTCGAGGAACGGGCCCTCGGTTACGCCGCATGCAACGTGACCGTCACGCTACTCGCGTGCCTGACCGCGTGCTGGCTCGGACAGCGCATCGCTCGGGGGATGGCGGGATGAACGTACCCAAGGAAGGCTGCCTGCTCCGCGTGTTCGTCGGCGAGTCCACGCTCGTGCACGGCCGGCCGGTCTACGAAGCCATCGTCTTCAAGGCCCGTGAACTCGGCCTGGCGGGCGCCACCGTGCTGCGCGGCGTGATGGGCTACGGTGCGACGTCGCGAATCCACGCCGCGCACGTCCTCAGCCTTTCCGACGACCTGCCCATGATCGTCGAGGTCGTCGACGCCCGCGAGAAAATCGACCAGCTCCTGCCCTTCATCGACGAGGTCGTCACCGACGGACTCGTCACGCTCGAACGGGCTGAAGTCATCGTTTACCGCGCCATCGATCGAAAGGGGCAGGCGTGAGCGATCCCGTACAACCGGAAACTGTCGAAGTGGACGTTAATCCGGTCACCACTGAACCGACTGCGCCTGCGGTGCCGCCGAAACCCGGCGGCGCAATCCGCGCGCTCATCGCCGGACTGATCGTCGCTGTCGCGCTCGGGCTCACGCTGCTCACCGCCGCCCTGTCGCTGATGTTCATGCTCGGCCTGTTCTTTTACATGCTCTTCGGCCTGCTGGTCGGGGCGGTTATGTTCCGCTTCGGGGCGCGCTCGCGGCCGATGCCGCGCGGCCGCGTGGTTGCGATCACGGCGGTCGTCGCGCTGGCGGCTTGGTCGACCTCGCTGGCCAAGGAGGCCCACGATTTTCCCGACGACTTTGCGAACAAGATCATGAGTGACGCGAAGTCCGGGCGCGTGCGTCTCTACATCCCGCCGGAGAACGGCGTCGCCCAGGTGCACAACGAGCTGCACGACTTCATCGTGCATCACCTGGCGGAGGTGTACCCGCCGGGCGGGATGCTCGGGTACTTTCGCTACGCAGCCGCGGGCGCGACGATCGAGCTGGATATTCCCTCGCAGTTGCGGACGCTGACGATCAAGCCGCGGGTTGCGCCGTGGGTCTGGTGGACGCGCGGGCTGCTGGCGCTGCCGCTGTTTTTCCTCACGACCTACTCGGTCACCGCGGGCCTCTGCCGCCAAGCGACCCCGGCTGAAAACCGGCCGAAATACTGAGCGCACAGCGTGAAACCGCCGCGACCGTTCGGGCCGGCTGGCGAATTGTGAATTGTCATTCAGACGGGGGAATGAAACGGGGCGAAACAGTTTCGCCAGCGCAACGGCTGGGCCGCTACACGGTCGCCAGGTCGCAGGCCGCCTTGAGCGCGGTGCGCCGGTTCTTGAGCAGTGCTGCGGGAATGAGGATGAGCTCCGGCTCGCCCTTGGAGGTGATTATCACGGGACGCTTGCCGGCCCGCACGTCGCTGATCACGCGGTTCGTATCTGTTTTGAGCTCATCAAGCGTGCGAATGTCGCGTTCAATGTCCATAGCGTTAACTCCATTAGAGCAAAACTCTACCACTCATGGGAGCGCAAAACGCTCGTCGTTCCCTGGCCATTACCGCCGCTGCTTCGCATCCGTTCTCGAGGATTTGCGCCCGTGATTCGCGGGTGCCGACATGATCTCTCCCTGACACCGCGCGAGCCTACCACACTCGATTCATCGGCGTCAAGCAACAACTGCATGAGTTGCGGGTTGGATCGACGCCCGGTATGCGTGCCCGGCAGCGTCCCAGTAGCCCACGTTCATTCCCATTCGATCGTGGCCGGCGGCTTACTGGAAACATCATAGACCACCCGGTTCACCCCAGCCACCTCGTTGATCACCCGTGACGAAATCCGCTCCAGGAGCTGAAAATCGACGCGCACCCAGTCGGCAGTCATGAAATCGGTCGTTTCAACGAAGCGGACGGCTGCCACGTGCTGGGCACCGTAGCTGCGGGCATCGCCCATCACGCCCACCGTGCTCACGGGCAGCAGCACGGCGAACGCCTGGCCGATCTTGTCGTACCAGCCCGCGGCGCGGATCTCCTCGATGACGATCTCGTCGACGGCGCGCAGGATCTCGAGCCGCTC
>JACKHG010000027.1 GCA_020639115.1 Phycisphaerales bacterium | reverse complement strand
CCAGCGCAGCGCGGTCATCGCACGCGCGGCAAGATCGTGGCTGATGCGCGTGCTCGCCAGCATGGAGAAGCAGAGCAACTGAAAGAGCCCGGATGGCGTGTTTCTTTCGACCCCCAGCTTGAGTTCCTCGCTGTAGGTCCGGCCATAGTGCTCCAGCAGGGCCCCGATCACGGATTTGCGACTGGGTTTGCTCATGGGCTGCCGTCCGGTTTCGTGCATCAACGCGTCCAGTGCATTCTGCAGCGTCGCGATGAGACGATCGTGAAATCATGATGACAGGGCTTCAAGGCCGCTGACTCCTGCTCCGGCCTGAACGCGCCGTCACGCTGAATTCACCCGCTCTTCAGCGGCGTCGCCCACCTTATAGTGTGAAATCCCACGCCAGGTGTACCGCTCGAAATCTTGCCTGAGGAGCATCACTCATGAAGCGCTCACAGATCAATCGCGTGATCGACGAACTCATCGAAGTCGCGGACCGGGAAGGCTTCAAACTGCCGCCGTTTGCCGGCTGGAGCCCGGAGGACTGGAAGCCGAAGGACGCGCACTATGACCACATCCGCCGGACGAAGTGCGGGTGGGACGTCACCGACTACGGCAGCGGGGATTTCCGGCACAAGGGTCTCGTGCTGCTGACCATGCGTAACGGTTACCCCGACGGCTCCGACCGCCCGGACCAGAAGTCCTTCTGCGAGAAGATCATGCTGGTCGACGAGCAGCAGGTCACGCCGACGCATTTCCACCATCGCAAGACCGAGGACATCATCAACCGCGGCGGCGGGCGGCTCGTGTGCAAGGTGTGGAAGGCGACCGAAGACGAGAAACGCAGCGACGAGCATTTCGAGCTGCTCAAGGACGGCGCGGTGATCGACTGCCCGCCCGGTGCGGAGATCGCGCTGGATCCCGGCGAGTCCGTGACGTTTCGGCCGCGGACCTACCACGAATTCTGGGCCGCGAAGGGCACCGGCAAGGTGCTCGCGGGCGAGGTCAGCAGCGTCAACGATGATGAGCAGGACAACCGGTTTCTCGACGACGTCGCCCGCTTCCCGGACATCGAGGAGGACGAGGCGCCCCGGCACCTGCTCGTGAGCGACTACTGACCCGCAAGAGCAGGGTCGCGGAGTAGCCGCATGCGCGACTGGCGATCAGTCAATTCACGACGCTGCCGCAGTCGTTCGACGCGGACATCGACCTCTTCACGAAGCTGCGGGTCAGCGGGATCCGAAGTGTGCGAACGCAGCTCAGCGACGACGCGAAGGAACGCCACGACCAGTTCGATCGCCTGCTGGGCAGCGGGCTGCGCGTGACCAGTGTTCCGGCCGGTCCATAAGGCTTTTTCCGGAGCGGATGGCGCCTGCAACCGGAGAGTCCGGCACGCCAGCCTGGACCGTGCGAGTCCATCGATCGCTTCAGCATACGGTTTCGACGCAAACTTCTTGGTGACCATCACCGGCCGCGCCCCGCAGAACAACTACTGGGAGGCCTACCGCCACGCGGTCGCAGCCTATCGCGACCTGGCCGACTACGCCGCCTCGCGCCCACGTGCATCGCTTTCGAAATGCTGCATCCGGTGCTGATGAATATCGACACGTTCATCTGCACGCTGCGCGAGGCGGCGCAGCTCGTCGATGACGTGAACCGCGGCAACTTCGGACTCGTCGCCGACGTGTGGCACCTCTGGCACGAAGTCGACATCGCGGCGCGCCTGGAGCACCTCGGCGAGCGCATCTTCCTCGCGCAGCTCAGCGACTGGCCGCACGGCGGCCCGCGCACCACCGACGATCGCGTCATTCCCGGGGAGGGCAAGCTCGACCTGCCCGGCCTTGTCGCCGCGATCCGCCGCGCGGGCTACACCGGCCCCTGGGAGCTGGAAATCCTCTCGGACAAGGAATTGCCGGACTCGCTGTGGCGGGCGGGATTCGCCGAGACGATTCAGCGAAGCCAGAGTGCATTTGCCAGGCTCTGGCAGTCGTCCGAGTCGCGCGCCCCGTGATGAGCCACGCCTGATGGAGCATGCGCTCCCGTCGTTTCAGACATCGTCGCTGCGACTCGGGTCGTAAACGCGCAGACGGCCGGGCTCGACGATCCACAGCCGCCCCCGAAGCGCCTGCGCCTGCAATTGCGGCAGCACACTGACGAGCGCGGCGCGTATTGCGGAAAGAACGGGCCGGAGCGGCCGTATGACGATGATGCCGACCGTCACATCCGGTGGGAAGCGGAGCGGGTTGGAGAAGTCAAGGTCCAGCGTGACCAGCACGCGCTGGCTCGCGATACACGTCTCGTATAGGGTCTGATCATCCACGCCCGACAGCGCCTCGGCGTGCACGGTATCGACGTCGAGTCCCGACGCCTGCAGCATCGGCACCAGTCGACGATCCATGTTCTCATCGAGCTTGAGCTTCAAGGCGGCGCGACCTCGACGGAGAGGGGGATGACGTGCTCGCGGGTCATCTCGGCTGCGTAGGCCAGCGCTGCGCGAATATCTTCGGGCACCAATTGAGGATAGGCCTCGATCAGCTCCGCCTCACCGACCCCGGCTGCCAGGTTGTCCACAATCAGCGCAACCCAGATGCGCGTTCCGCGGATACACGGTTTCCCAAAGCACACCTTGGGATCCACAGTGATCCGCTTGAGCAATTCCTCATGTGCTGCCATGATCTCACCCTGCTGGGTAGCACGTCGTACGGACCACCCACACTCGATCAGCCTATTGTAAGCGCGACGTGGGGCCTGCCAAAATCATATTCCAGACGAATCCCTCCGGGTAGTGGAGAGCAAAACGGAGCTGAGCGCGTGCCACGCGGCTCGCCCGCGGGCGCGTCAGACGAACACGCGCTTGCTGTAGATCGCCCACTCGAGGGCCAGAACCGCGAGCAGCCCCAGCAGCAGCCAGGGCCAGAGCGGCTTGTTGACCCGGTGGACGTCGTCGGTGGCGGCGAGATGCTTGCCGGCCAGGGTGAGCGACTTGCGCGGAGCGACGTCGCTCTCCGCCGCGTTGAAGAGATTGACCGCGAACTTGTCCTGCCCTTCGATACCCGGACGGGCCCGGTAGACCCCGACGTGCCGCGTGCGCGCATAGTTGACGTTGGTAAAACCTGCAGTCGCCACCTTGTCGGTCTCTCCGTCGGGGCGCTGCACGAAGATCTCGTCCGTGCCGGCCAGCACCGGGAATTCCAGCGGCTCGCCCGGCTGAACGCTGCGCTCCCCCGTGGGCGACAGGCTGCCCGCGAGGAACTGGATCGCGTTCGACAGAAACACCGGAAAATGCGGCTTGATCACCCAGTCGGTGTTGAGCATCGGCTCGCCGGTGAGGTCGTCGATCGCGATGATCGGTGCCGCGCTGATGAGGTACTGCCGGCCGTCGCGGGTGAGGTACACGAGCACCGGCGAGGTCTCGCCCTCGATCAGGCGGGTGGCGTCGCTCGGCACGGTGAGCTTGCGCCACTGGTACACCTGCACATTGCTCACGTCGACGTAACGCAGGATCGGATGTGATTCGTCCCAGTTGAAGAGGATCTCGTTCTTGATGACGGCGTCCATCCCCACGCCGTCAATCTGCGGAATGCCGCCGAAAAAGATGTAGCTGCCCGGCGGAAGCCGCTTCGTCGCGTGGTTCTCGAAGATCACCACGTCCCACTTCGACCGCCCCGCTTCGGTCAGCTCGTCCTCGGCAGCCGCTTCGTACTGCGCGGGCGACATCCGCTGCAGATCGATGGACAGCGCGTCGAGCGCCCGCTCCAGAAACACGTCGCCGGTCGCCACCAGCAGCACCGAAACGCTGCGCGGCGGCTCGACGATCGTCCACGCGTTGTTGTCCGCGGGCAGGGCGTCGTCCACCTTCAGCCGCACCTCGACCACGCCGCCGCCCTCGTACTCGATCTCGTCGAACGCGACCGACGCGACGCTGCCCGGCGGCGGCCCCATCGTCAGCAGGTTGCCGGCGCGGCTGGCCTCGGACGGCGCGACCCCGGAGGCCTCGCCGTTCGTGCCGGTGTCCGCCAGCCCCTCCTCGTTGGGACGCCGCCCCGGGGCCAGCACCATCGTCTGCACGTCCACGTTCTCGTCGTTGATGTACAGGTTCGCGTCGAGCGATACCGACTGCGACCCGAAGTTGCGGACCATCGCGAAGACTTCGAGCATCGCCGGCCGCTCGTAGTTCCGCCGCGCATCCATCGACAGGATCGCGACGTTGTCCGACCGCTCGCCGATGCTGACGACCTGCATGTTGTCCGTGGGCAGCCGCTTCACCGTGAGCTGCGCGGCGTCGGAGATGTTGCCGTCGGTGAGCAGGACGACGCGGGCCGCGGTGGTCGGCGACGTGAATGTCGGATCGGCGTTGGGCGTGTCGCCGGCAATCACCTGGTTCTGCATGTACGCCTCAGCCAGGGTCACCGCCTCGGACAGCGTGGTCACGCTCTGGGTCGGCGGGATCTCGTCGACGCGGCGTTCGAGCAGCTTCTTGTCGGTCTCGAACGAGCTGGCCACGGTGGCCCGATCGCAGAACGCAATGACCATGGCCCGGGCGCCGGCTGCCAGATTCTCGATCTCCGTGCGGGCCTCGTCCTGGGCGATCTTGAGGCGCGTGCGGCCGTCCGCCTCGGTGACGCCCATCGACGCCGACTGGTCGACGAGCAGGATGAGCGTGTCCTTCTCCGCCTCCTTGGCGTCGAGCACGGGTTTGCCCAGGGCCAGGGCGGCCAGCAGCAGGATCAGCAGTTGCAGCCAGAGCAGCAGGTTGGTTGCGAATCCGCTGGAACGGCGCGTTGACCTGCAGGTCCTCAACCGCGCGTTCCACAGCAGCGTCGACGACCACCCGCTGGGTCTGCCGCCGCAGCTTGAGGAAATACAGCGAACCAGCGGCGGGATGGTCAGTCCGCAGCCAGTGCAATTCCCCAGCCAGAGAAGCTCATGCGTAGGGCGTGCCTACGCCTCCTCTCTCTTCGTACGCCGCCATCTCCGCCGGGTTACAGCGGGCATGGCACCTCGTAGGGTCCATGACGCCTTCCTCGTCCGTCGGCGCGGGCGCCCATCGGCGCCCGGCGGGTGCGGAGCATTCGCCCTGGGCCGAACGCACTTCCTTTCGCTTCGAATTCTCCATCCTGGCACGGGCAATCAGGATCATCCGCATCGAAGAAATCCGTCAATCGTGATCAGGCGTCGTTCAGCTCGAGCCGCACTCGCCTTGTCCACATGCACGGTGATCAACGGCTCCCCATAGTGCGAAGGGCAGCCATCGGCGTCGCGTAACGTGCGAGCGGATGGTTCGTAGCCATATACGCGATCGCGGCTCGCTTCAGATCAGTTCGACAACAGTCGCCCCTGATCGCTCCACAGCTCGCCGTCAATGATCGCCTCGCCTTCTTCAATCTGGCCTCAATTTCAAGCCCTCTTCATCCGCCTTATTCGATCACGAAGCGCTGGCAGAGCCTGTGCCGAGTTTGAAGAGTCTCAACGTCATCCACAGTCGAGCGCCAATCGTAGGGCGTGCCATGCACGCCTCCCTCGTCCCGTCGGCGCGGGCGCCCATCAACGCCCGGCGGGTTGCGGCGGGCTGGCCCGCCCTACTCGACGATCGAACCTGCTGCTCTTGTACACGACGGAAATCGCCACCGCACGCACGGGCGATCAACGAGCCGTCGCAATCGTAGAAGTCCCGTCGATCGTAATCAGACGTCGCCAGTCTGCTCCTCTGAATCGTCAAAGTGCACGGTGATCAACTGCTCGCGTAATATTGCAGGACCACCCCAAGCGTCGCTAGCGTGCAAACCCAACGCGAAATCCTGGCGCAGCTCTGTTGCGAACCGATCAACAACGCTCTGTCCCGATCGGTCACGCATACCGCCATGGGCATTCCCCTCAATCCAGGCCTCAATGGAAGGCCCTCGTCATCCTGTCTTCGATCACGAAGCCTCGGCGAAACCGCGTGCGAGTTTGAGAGTCTCAACGTCATCCATGATCGAGAATCGTAGGGCGTGCCTGCACGCCTCCCTCATCCGCGCGGGCAGTGCATCAACGCCCGGCAGGTTGCGGCGGGCACGGCCCGCCCTACGAACCTGCCCTTCCTTGTACGCTGAATTCTCCATCCCTGGCACGGACAATCAGGGATCCACCGCATCGAAGAAATCGCGTCGATGGTGTAGCGGCAGCCTGTGCAGCAACCTCGGACTCGTCACGCCAGATGGTAAGCAACTGGTCGAAGTGCTGATACACCATCCGTCAATCGTGCGTAGCGCGGCGAAATGACTCTCAACGAAATCCATTATTCGTTTACGAACAAGGTCGACAACGACCTGCCCGGACCCTCATGGGGGCCATCGAAATGCGTCTTCTGCTCAATCCAGGCTTTGATCCTGCTGCTGCTGTATTCATGCTGTACTCGATCACGAATCCGGCGCATCGCGCGCAGCGGCGCGGGTTGCGGCAGGCGCCCCGCCCTCGGAACAAACCGGCGGCGGAATGCCATCACGATCTGGTCGAACGGCACCTCGTGCTGGCCAGCGCTGTCGGTCATGCCCGGCGCCGAACGTCGCAACGCCTCGCGAGTACGCCTTGAGAGTTGTGCTTGTGCCGGTTGATCAGGGCCCGGCTGACGCTCACTTCGGCGATGTCGTCGTCCTCGACGTCGGTCAGGCGCAGCTCGCCGGTCAGCTTCGGCTCGATCTCCTCCGGGGCGAGGATCTGGATGCAGTAAACGTCGTACTTGCGGCCCAGCAGCATGCGCAGGCCGCTTTCGTAGCCGCCCTTGTCGAAGAAATCGCTGAGCACGAGCACGATGCCGGCCTGGCCGTGGCGCATCGCGTACTGCTTGCACGCCCGCGACAGGTCGCTGATGCCGCCGCACTCCACGTTGCCGAGGAAGTCGAACACCTTCGCGATCATGCGCTTGCCGCGCATGCCGGCGAGTTCGTAGCTCAGCCCGTCGGCGTACGCGTAGAGGCTCACGCGGTCATTGTTGCACAGCCCAATGTAGGCCATGGCGGCTGCGATCTGCATCGCGTAGCGTGACTTGCGCGGCGTGCCCAGGTCCATGCTGCCGGAGATGTCCACCAGCAGATTGACGTGCAGGTCCTCTTCTTCCTGAAAAAGCTTGATGAAGAGGCGTTCGAGACGTGCGTAGATGTTCCAGTCGAGGTGGCGCAGGTCGTCGCCGACGACGTAGTTGCGGTAATCCGCGAACTCGACCGATTCGCCGCGGCGTTTGCTCCGCCGTTCGCCGCGCATCTTCCCGTGGAAGATCTTCCGCGAGACGATCTCGAGCCGTTCGAGCCGGGCGATAAAGTCCGGTTCGAGCAGCGGACCCGTTGGTGTTGCGCTGTTCATGGCCATGGGCGACAAACGTCGGGCCGAACTCGCCCTGAAAGGGCGACCTATGAAAGCCCAGGGCGCAGCCCTGGGTTAGCCGCAACAGAAAACCCCAGACCCTGAAAGGGTCTGCTAGCGCACCCTTTCAGGGTGCAATCCAACTCGTGCCCCGCTTCGGACCCAGGGTTTCACCCTGGGCTGTCATAGTACGCCCCGTTGGGGCTTTCGTTATGCTCCAATTCTCAGCGTTCTCTGCGTCTCCGCGGTTCGCCGTTCTGTGATTCCGCCATTCAATTCCCTCAGGCCGCCGCCTCGGCCATCGTCGGCGTCTTGTCGATGATCTCGCGGATCACGTCGTCCACGTCGATGCCCTCCGCCTCCCCCTCGAAGTTGAGCAGCACGCGGTGCCGCAGCGCCGGGACCGCCACCTTCTGCACGTCGGAAAAGCTCGCGTTGTACCGCCCATCCAGCATCGCCCGCAGCTTGGCCGCGAGCGTCAGCGCCTGCGCCGCGCGCGGCGACGCGCCCCAGCGCACGTACTTGTTGGTCATCTCGATCGCGAAGCGGCCGCCGGGGTGCGTGGCCATGCTCACGCGGATCGCGTAGTCCTGCACGTGCGGGGCCATAAGGATGCGCCGCACGAGCTTCTGCGCACCGAGAATTTCCGGACCGGTCATGACCGGTTGAATGTCCGCCTTGTAGCCCGTCGTCGTGCGGTCGAGGATGGTCTTGAGTTCCTCGCGCGACGAGTAGCTCACCACCAGCTTGAAGAGGAAGCGGTCGAGCTGGGCCTCGGGCAGCGGGTAGGTGCCCTCCTGCTCGATGGGGTTCTGGGTGGCGAGCACGAAGAACGGCTCCTCCAGCTTGTAGTGCGTGCCGCCCGCGGTGATGGAGTGCTCCTGCATCGCCTCGAGCATGGCCGATTGGGTTTTCGGCGTGGCGCGGTTGATCTCGTCCGCCAGGATGATCTGCGCGAAGAGCGGCCCTTTCTGGAACTCGAAGTGCCGCCGGCCGGTCTCGGGATCCTCCACGATCACGTTGGTGCCGATGATGTCCGCGGGCATCAGGTCGGGCGTGAACTGGATGCGCGAGAACTTCAGGTTGACCGCCTCCGCCAGCGACCGGACCAGGTAGGTCTTGCCCAACCCGGGCACGCCCTCGAGCAGCGCGTTGCCGCCCACGAACAGGCAGGTGAGCACGCCCTCGACGATCTCGTCGTGGCCGACGATCGCCTTGCCGATCTCGGCGCGGACGCGTTTGAACTTGGCGCAGAATTCCTGCGTGGCCTTCTCGACTGCGGGATCGACGGTGGTCGCCATGCGTACGCTCCTCACGGGTCAGCCGCCAGCGCGGCCCGGGCTCCGCAGCCATTGTACCCGGCGCGGGACCCGAGCCAACTTTCCAACGGGACGGGAAGCCGCCGGAAGACGAATATACACAATTCAACTTGGGTGCGTGGCACACAGCGACCGGAGGCGCTGCGCGGCCCGGGTTAGAATTCCACAGCCTTGAGGCCGTTCGGGGTGAGGTCCGCGTCCGTCGTTTTCTGATCGCGGAATTCCACTTCGAGCCGCTTGTTGATCACGTTGTTGCCGCCGTTGTGCGGGCCGAAGTAGCGGCCATTCTTCTGGATCACCAGGTCGCGCACGAACGTGCCGCGCAGCGCGGCGTTCTCCTGCGCCTGGCGGATGATCGCGGAGAGCCCGGTTCCCCCCACCCGCACCGGCTCGGGCGTGCGGTAGATCCGCCCGTCCAGAAAGCCGAAGTGATCGCGGTTGTAGTTGAATTCCGTCGACGCCAGGGCCGCCGGTTGCGGCTCGTCGCCGGTAAGCTGGTTGGCCGCCGCCGGCCGGTAGGTCATCCGCAACGGGCTCCCGTCGCGGGGCCAGCCGCGCAGGGCGGCTGGACAGGCAAAAACCCCCTGCTCGCTCCCGAGGTAGGCCGGCGACAGCACGTTGGGCAGCGAGTGCGGCCAGCCCTGCTTCTGCGTCGCCGAAGCGGTGGGGTGGCGGTTGAACGGGTCGATCTCGTCGTCGGGGATGTTGGGATCGCCGAAGCCCGGCACGGGCTGGCCCGCCAGGCTCACACCCGTTCCGTTGTTCATGGGAGAAATGACGTAGGGCACGCGGCCGTTGTTGTCGCTGCCGTAGCTCCAGATGGCGGACCCGATCTCACGGAGGCGGGCGGCACAGACCGCGCGCTTGGCCTGATCGCGGGATTTCTTCAGGGAAGGCAGGAGGATCGCCACGAGCAGCGCAATGATGGTGATCACCACGAGCAGTTCGACCAGAGTGAACGCGCTGTCGGGTCGGCGGGGCAAACCCAAACCCTCCCTTCCGCGAACGATGATACCGTCAGCATGGGGGAGCGTTCAAGCGGCACTCGGCCCGGGCGCCGGTGCGCGTGGAGAGGTTAAGGAATGATGTTAGCGGCCCAGTGGCCTAGCTCGGACCGAGCGATGCGTTCCAGAAGCGGGTGAGATAGATCTCGGTCTTGTCGCCGTCGGCGTGGAGCTCGTAGTAGCCCGGGCGCTTGCCCAGGCCGCCGGTGTCGCGTTCGTAGTCCTCGCGGGCGTTGCCCATGTCCACGCGGGCGTCGAGGCTGCCGCGGTGCGGATAGACATAACCCGTGGGCCGGCCGTTCGCGTCGCGGGTGACGCCGAGGACATCGGAGATGATGGGGAAGCGTACCCGCCAGTAGCCCTTCGCGTTCTTATTGCCGTGTGGTTCGGGGGCGGAGACGTAGCGGCGGCCGTCGATGAGGCGCATGGGCCGGCCGTCAAAGTGGATGTAGTTCTGCATCGCCGGATCCGACAGCGTGCGGGTATAGGCGCTAGGCTGTTTGTCGTACGGATTGTTGACGGTACGGAATGTGGCAGCATCGTGGAGGCCATAGGTCATTTTCCACTCGCCGCGGTTGGCATTCTCCGGATAGCCGGCGACGGCAGCGGGGCACACCCAGCTTTCGCGGTTGATGTAGTGGTCGAGCACGAGGCCGGGCGAGAGCGGGTATTGGGGATCGAACGGGTCAGCATCCGGCTCGGTGCCGTTCATGTTGACACTTTCTGTGTAGGGCACGCGATCGTTGTACTCATAGGAGTACATGAGGATCCCCGTCCAGATGGAACGCAGGTTGTTGCGGCAGAGCACGCACTTGGACTGGTCGCGCGCGCTGCGCAGTGACGGCAGCAGGATCGAAATCAACAGCGCGATGATCGAGACCACGACCAGCAGCTCGACCAGCGTAAATCCGCTTCGTTGATGCGCTTTCATCTGCATCGCAAGGGCCCTTTCAGCGGTGGGCGGTCCAGCCGAGGCTGGACCGGCCCGCCGTCAGCTCATCATTGTCCCAGCACACCCTGGAACGACGCAAAGTCGCTCAGGTCGACGTCGCCATCCGTGTCAAAGTCGAACGGGGCACAATCCGGATCGGTGTATTCGTCCACCGGACCGGTAAGGCAATTCGGGAACGCGGCGAAGTCCGCGAGGTCGGCGTCGCCGTCGCCGTCATAGTCGCCCGGAACGGCGGCGAGATCGAGATTGAGCACTGCAGCCTTGGCGCCTGTGATACTGCCGACCGCCTCCCGCATGTAGATGTTGGGGTAGCTCTCCTGGCCGCCCATCATCACCGTTTCGTGCGCCGCAGAGACGATGATGAAGATCTTGCCGGCCGCGAGCTGCTCCTGGAAGTACTGTTTCACCGCACCGGCCGAGAGCGACAGGTCGATTGAAAAGTGCACGTCGAACGGCACCGTCTGACTGCCGGGCGTGTAGCCGACGACATCGCCGATCGCCCACGGATGCGGGGTGAACTCGTAGACCGGGTTGGCGAGCATATCGTTCTGCAGTCCGCGGATGTGGTCCTCGACGTGCAGCATGTCGAGGCTGCCGTCCTGGAAGACGAATGGGAACGGGTCGCGGGCGGCCACGGGGTCGCCGAAATAGGGGAAACCTGAGTACATCGATCCGATGTACGCACTGCCCTCGGTCCAGGTGGCGGCGGTGTAGGTGGGGCCGAAGCCCACGCCGTAGATGTCGATGGTGCGGCCGGGATCGGGATCGGAACTCTCGCCGTCCGAGTCGCCGGGGGCGCCGCGCGGTATACCGTCGGCGTTGATCATGCCGTCACCGTTGAGATCGTAGGTGTACCACTCGTCCACGGTGGCATCGGGCACCCATTGGCCGCCCGGCGCGCACGTCACGGTAAGCCCTATGGAGCTGATGTTATAGCTCTCGAGAGGCTGGCCGGGAGTGATCACGCCCGAAGTATCCCAAGCCAGAATCACGAACGCGTCGCGGTCATTGAAATCACTGTTGATGCCGACCGACCCCGGGGCCATGAAGGTCGAACCGATCGGCCGGCTTCCGGGGGTGGAATTGAACCCGTAGTGCCACCGGTCCGCGGTGGGCGGGGTGAAGACGAACTGCTCCGCCTGCACCCGCGCCGCCGCGAATGTTCCGCATGCTACGAGCAAAAACGCTGTTCGTTGCATGACGATCACGCTCCCTTTCAGACCATCCGCCGACGACGCACGCCGACGAGCAGGGTGCCCAGCCCGAGGATCCCCAGGCTGACCGGCTCGGGCGTGACCGCGACCTGATCCGCACTGAACGTCACGTCCACGTCCTGCATCGCCAAGGCAGCCGGAGTGAGGACGCCGATCTGCACGCGGGCCACGTTTGAAAAAGCGGTCGCGAAGGTGGTGCCTTCATAGATGGTCTGGGAATTCCCGTCGAAAATCCCCCAGTTGATCTTGGTCCAGGTGTCGCTCGGTACCGGCGCGAAAACCACGCCGACCGCTCCGGGGCCGCCGAACGGCGCCACGCGCATGAAGAACGTCAACGGAAAACCGGCATCGTGCTTGACGTACGCGGAGAGGTTATCGACGCCGTCGGTGATCCAATCGCCGACAAACGCCCCGCCGCTCGCGGACGGCACGCCGCGCAGGATCGCCGGCGTCGAATTCTCGGCGGAGTTCTGGAAGTTGAACACCGAGCTGACGAAACCACCGCCGTCCGACCCGCCCGTCGCGGTCCAGTCCAGCAGCGTGGCGCCGACCGAGTCCTTCGCCCAGCCCGACGCGTTCGCATCGAACGACTCTTCAAACGGAACAACCGTGGCCGCGGCGATGGACGCCGGCACGATCGCGATCGCGATTCCAGTCAGCCAACTGCGCATACTGTGCTTCAACATGTACATTCCCCTTCTGATGAGAGAGAGCCTTGAGAGAGACCGCACGGACTGCACTTCACAGCCATGCCCCCTGCCCGCTTGGTGCGGGCGCTATCCAGATTCGAAAGTTGAAAACCCGGCGTGGCCCGGACGGCTTCGCCGCAACCTCCGGCGTTTGACGCGCGCATCGACCGCCGTGCGGTGAAACCGCAGGCCGGCAGCGCAGACTTCGCGCGCGGACCGTCCGTCCGTTGGATCAGCAGGCCGGCGGCGCGCGCAGCGCCGCGAAGAGAACGTGAGCTACCGATTCATGAGGACGCCAGGCACGGTGCACCGCGCCGGCGAAGAAGTGTGCAGGAGGTCCGTCCACCGCCCGGCTCGGGAACCGCACCGCCATCTCGGCAAGCAGCCGCCGGATCAGCAGTCCCGTGCCGAGAATCGCGCCGACGAAAACCCAGGGCATGTGATCGAGGTCCGCGCCGGCCTGACCGGTCAGGGCCCGGTCGATCACCCCGACGTGCAGCAGTGCCACGATCAGAACAGCCGCCACGACGCGCCGCCAGTCCTGGCGGGCCCGCAGCCACGACACGTCGAGGAACTTGAGTGCGAAGAAGACCGCCGAGAGGGACAGGCCGGCAATCCGGGGTACCAGGGCGAGCTGCTCGGTCACCGAGGCGGAAGCGGCTGTCGTCACCAGGGAAGGCAGGGCCAGCGTGTGCAGCACAAGCAGCGCAACCCAGAAGGCCCGCCGCAGCGTACTGCGACCGACTTGCGAGGTGCTCCCCTTGCGGCGATTGCTCACGATATCCCTCATTCAAGCCGTCCCGGCAGACCGCTAGCCCATCCAATGGCAGGTTGTTCAAGTATAGATCGATTCTGAACGGCTGCCAGCCCTTTTGTGCCCGCCAGGCCCGCATTTTCGGAAGCTGGCACACCTGGGGGGCTAGGGGACGGGTTTGGCGGCCACGGCTGCCACCGCCAGAAGGCCTCCCGCGACCACAAAAACCGCGATCATGAACCCCACGCCGTAAACCGTCTGGGTTCCGCTGTCCAGAACGCCCTTCGAGCGGGTCATCCGCTTGATCCGCTGATGAACAAACTGCGAGATCCAGGTCCAATGGAGGATCAGGTGGACCAGCACCACCACCGCGAAGCCCATCGTGGCCCAGAAGTTCACGAGGTCCCAGCCGCGGTGATTCAGGCCCCAGAGACGCACGGGGGCGACCCCGTCCGCGGGCAGGGGCACGATCCAGAAGGCCACGATCCGCGTCCAGAGCACACCGACGAGCACGATCAGCGCCAGCGCATCGAGAAGGAAATTCGTGGCAGCCCGATTCAGTTTCATGTTTTCCTGAGCTCTCGTGGGACTCCGGACGCCCCGGGGAGACGCCCCTCGACCTAATCGGCTAATCCGCCTGCGGGCATGGGAGCTGACCCGCCCCGTCCAATCCTAGTGGAGCGGCGACAAGCCGGCATTCCCGGCCGCCGGAGCGCCTGCGCCAGCACCCTAAGAAAAAAACGCGGACCCGCAATGGGCAGCCGGGTCCATGAAATACACCCACTGAGGACAGCGGATCCGAGCTTGCCCGGCCGAGGATCCGCAGACAGGGTCGTCTTCGTCGTGCCGCCCTTGGCGGCTGATGAAGCGGCCCTGTTCGTTTATCCGGTCCCCCTGTATTCACAGGACTGCCTTCGCCAACTTCTGCTGACGCCGCGAATTACCGCAATAGGCGACATGGCTCGGAAATATACCTGATGGGAGCGCATCTGGCGGGCGGTCAGCGGGTCCGCGACTCCTCAGGACCGCTGGCGTTTGCTCGGATGTCAGCCGGCCTGTAGTTGGGACCGTCACGGTTGGAGGCGACGGCAGGAGCGAGCTAAAGTGGTCGCATTACCATCCCGTCAGTTGTTTTGCGACGCGGCAGTCTGGAACGCGTACGGTTCGATCGGACGCACTGTTGGGCAAGGGAAAACAAGCGTTGGCCGGGACCCAAGACGCCGAGAAGTTCCTCCGCCTGTTGGAACCGGTACGCCATTCGCTCCACCGCTTCGCGTCGCGCAACGTGTGGCGGCGCGACCAGGTCGGCGACGTCGTCCAGGAGGCCGTGATGACGGCCTGGCGGCACTTCCCGCGCTTCGAAGAGGGCACCAACTTTCGGGCGTGGATGTTCAAGATCCTCTTGAACACGCTGTACCGTACGAACCGCAAGTTCAGTCGCAGCCGGGAGGTGCGGGTCGAGAACGAGACTTTCGACGCGCAGCAGAGCCTGGAACGGGAGACGGCCTGGGCGAGTATTCTCGAAGATCCGCACCGCGTGCTGGAATCGCTCGACGATCGGGTGGTGAAAGCGCTCGAGGGGCTGGCGGTAACCGAGCGACAGTGTTTCCTGCTGCGGCTGCTGGAGGATTTCAGCTACAAGGAGATCGCCGAGCAGCTCGACCTGCCCTTGGGCACGGTGATGTCGCACGTGTACCGGGCGAGGATGAAGCTGCGTGAGCGTCTGGCGGTGCTGGCGGCGGAAGAAGGGTTGATTCGAGCGCCGGAGAATGAGGAGCCGGTATAGTCGGCTGGTTGAAGCATGGGCGGTATGAACTGCCAACAATGTCGCAAGTGGTGGAGTCCTTACCTCGACTCGGAGCTCGATGCGAGCACGACCTTCGAGGTGAGCGAGCATCTGCGCACCTGTCCCGCGTGCCGGGAGCGGTTCGAACGCGAGGCGCGGGTCGAGAACCTGCTGCGCGAGCGGCTGCGGCGCGGCAAGATGCCGGACGAGGCCTGGTCGCGAATCTGCAGTGAAGTGCGCGCGGAGCCGCGGTCGCGGCGCTTTCCACCGGTTCGGGTTTTCGCACTGGCGGCTTCGGTCGCGATGCTGATCACGGCTGGCGCGTTGATCTACAGCAATTTGGAGCGTAGTCCGCAGGGCGGCGGTAACACGGCTGCGGTGCCGGTTGGTCAGTCGATGTCAGATCTGCTGCAGGATCGCGCACCGACGCTGGTGGCGTTCACGGATGCGCCCGAGGCGGACTTCAACCGCCACCTGGAGAATCTCAGCCGCCAGTATCTCAATGCGGTCGTGACCATCGACCCCGCGCACGGTGACGGCCACACGTTCCAGTTGCTCGAAGTCAGCGAGCGGGAGGACCACAAGGGTGTGCCGTACGTCGAGGTGCGGCTCAACTGCTGTGGCCGCCCGGTGCTGCTCGCCCTCGCCCCGGCGGGATGCTCGTCCTGCATTCAGGAATTGCGGAACGTCACCGGGAACTGCAAGCACAAGAGCCGCCGTGGCTGCCCCAAGTCGCCCCCGATCGAGGCTCAGTCGGTGGATCGCGACGGCGTGATGATCGCAGCCGCCACCGCTGACCACTACCTTACCGGCGTGCTCTCGGCCATATCGGTCCGTCCACTCTGAGTAGCGTGCCGCCCGCGGCGTCCAACGCGGCTACA
Organism: Phycisphaerales bacterium; assembly: GCA_020639115.1. GTDB lineage: Bacteria > Planctomycetota > Phycisphaerae > UBA1845 > UBA1845 > JACKHG01. The sequence goes on along the minus strand of JACKHG010000027.1, from coordinate 13,948 downwards.
TGCGTGTTGAGCGCCGACGGCGCACAACGGCAAGCCCACCGACGGCCACCAGCGCCAGCGTTCCCGGCTCCGGCGCATCGACCGTGTCATTCGCGTGGTTCGTGTGGCTGTGGGTTCCCGCCAGCAGGTCGGAGGTGGCGTTGCTCGTCGGGTTGTGGCTGTGCGACGGCGTCACCGCACCGCTGGCCGAGCCAGCGGGAGCATCGCTTGGCGGATTGATCGGTGCGGCTGCGAACACTGGTTCTGCGGCTCCCTGATCGACACTCGGGGAATTCTCCGGCGTCAACGTGCCGCCGAACGTGGGCGACTCGGCAGCCTGTGTCTGTCCCGCTGCGACTCCAGCGTGCGGATTGGAAGTGGCACCAGCGGCCTGCGGCGCGACCGGCCCGAAGGGCACGAGCGCCACCGGCTCGTCCGCGGCGGGCGCGGACGAAACGCCGGATGCCGGAGCATTGCGGTCCGCGACCGGAACGGCGGCTACCGGGTTGTTCGCGGCGCCGCCCGTCGCATTACCGACTCGCGTCGGGGCCAGCGGCTGGGACACCGGCAGCAACGCGACGGGGTCAGCATCCAGCCGCGCGGTCGGTGCGAGCATCGACTGAAGTGAGTCGTTCCCGCCGCGCGGGAGCGTTGTCAACTGCGTGGAGCTGACGATTGAGAATTCACCGATTGCGTATTCGTGGAATACCAACGGTGCGAGTGACATCGGGAACGGGCCGGATCCGAGGCCGACCGGGCGAACTGCGCCGCGCCGCAACGGGATCGTTCGGGCCGACAGCGTCCGTTGCCATGCGGGCAGCGTGTTGGAAAACGACTGCGGCCAGCCTGATCGCGGCGCGGAGTGCTCGTCCGCAGAGGCCGCCCGGCCAGACCGGCGTCGATGCGCGGGCGCCGCGTCTGGTTCGTCATCGATGCGTGCGGGCTGGCTGCGATAAAGGTGCGCATCCGCCGCTGCCTGGGGGGCGCGTGAACGTCGTGACCGCAGCGCATCGGACGATGCCGCCGGAGAACCGGCGTCGGGCGCCGCGCCACCGCCGGACCCGATACCGGGCCCTGGAGCGTTGGTCCCCTGCCGGTCGAATTGCAGCGCCAGCGGCACGAGCACGAGACCGCCCAGGATAAATCCGAGCGCTACGCTGATCAGGTGATTGCGCATACCCCGTTTCCTCCCCGAAAGCGCGCCGTCGCGACAACCTCACCGGTCCGGACGTGCGCTGGAGCCAACCCTGCCCTGCAAAAATCCAACCTAGTGATCAGCCGCGGCCATTGCAACGAAAAGTCCGCATCGAGGCCCGTGGCTGCACCATGCCGGGCCTTTTCGGGCGTTGAATGCGGAACGGGTGAAGCCGCCAAGAAGGGAGAAACCCCGCGGGCCTCGGTCCATCGAAGTCCGCGGGGCGCCCTCCCCCTCCAGTGTGCGGGTGGCGGCGTGCCCGGGGGCAGGCACGCCGCCGTGGGGGAAAATCGTGAATCAGCGCTGGCGCAGATCCTGCAGCAACGGCAGCAACGTGATGTCCGACTCCGTCTGGATCGACGTCCCGTTGATGCTGAAGGTGCTGGCGCCATCGCCGTAGAAGTCCAGCAGGAGCAGATCCGGCGGCGCGACGTACTCGACACCGTCGAGATTGAGATTGCCGGGTTGGCCATCCGGCTCGGTCCCGTGCGGAGCGCTCACCGTGGGGAATGCCCAAGGCGTGTACGCCCACGCGTCGCCGATCCCGTAGTTCACGATGGTCACGGCGCCGGTCAGGTGGTTCCAGGCGATTTCGTGCTGCTCGAGCACGCCGCCCACGTTGACGTAGCGCACCGCCCAGGCCAGCACGTAGCCGCGCAGCACGCGGTCACCGCTGCCGTCGTCCGCGGGCCGGCCCGGTGGCGTGCCCGGATCCAGAATGGTGAACGGCGATACGCCCTCGGGCTGGCCGGTGTACGCCGACCAGTAGGTCGGCTGGCTCGCCGTCAGGTCGATCTCGACATCCACCCAGTTGCAGCCCGGGTGGGCGCGTTCGTTCGGCAGCGCCGCGAGCGGCTTGTCACCGTTCACGAAGTACATCTGGACGACAACCGGATCGGGGAAGTCGTTGGTCAGTTCGATGAACGTGTCCTGGGTGAGCACCCAGTTGTTGTTCACGAAACTCCAACGCAGCTCGACGCGCGGGAAGACCAGCAGGCTGCCCTTCTCGCCGACCGCACCCACCGGCGTACCGGCGGGCAGGGGCATCGCCGCCTGGCGCACGTCATCATCAGCCGTCCGAACCGCCGCCACTGGCGTGCGGTGAAGGACATCGTCCGCCGACGTGTCGGTGGAAGCGGCCTCCGGCCGCTCGGGCGCACCGATGCCGATGTCGTAGCGCAGGTGGCCCGATTCCGCCCCCATGCCCGTGAGCGGAATGCCGGTCAGGGCCGTGGGCGAACCGTTGAAGTAGAGCAGCTTCTGCGAGACGCCGATCAGCGGGGCCGGTTCGGACTCCAGCACTTCGTCCGTGCAGAGCGCGCTGGACATGCCGTCGATACGGGCCTTGCCCTTGTCGGTCTGCAGGTTCGCACGCAGCAGGTGGTTCGGCGCGTGCAACTGGTTGCCGTACAACGCGAACGGCGTCTGGTCCCAGAACTTGATGCAATGATGCAGGCCGGTGAGCTTCACCTCGTTCTGGTTCCAGATCGTGAACGTCGCCTTGGTAAGCGGATAGCACACGGGCGGAATGACCTGCTCGATACCGAATTCGGTCCCGCACTCGAGACGCAGGGAGTCGAGCGGCGTGCTGCAGAGGCCGGTGGTGTCCACCTCGGCCATCGTCCCGCAGGTGTTGATGTAGCGGTAATCGTTGCCGTCGTTGTCCTGCTGCATGAACGTCTCGAGCTGCGTCCGGTTGTTGAAGATGATACTGCACGAGCGCATTTCCATACCACCGGAGGCAATTGTGCCGAGATTCGCGCAGGTGTCGTCCGTACCGTCGCACGCGCCCGTGCACAGATGGCAGGGCCCGAACGAGGCGCCGGCTGCCAGGGCGTCGTCGACGAGTTCAGGATCGCAGACCTTGGCGTTGACGATGTCCGTATCGCCGGTGTTCTTCGACATGAACGTGTACGTAATGCTCAGCGGGAACGTGGCTGCCGCCGGGATCTCGAAGCTCGTCTCCTCATCGAAATCACCGGGATCCGTGCAGTCACCGTCGTTGTTCATGTCGGCGCAGACGGTCTTCGCACACTCGATGCTCGGGACGACGACGTCGATCTCGGCGCGGTCCTCGTGTTCATCACACGGGTTGTTCGGCGATGAGCCGCACACGTCGTTGAAGGCGGAGACCCTCACGATGTTGGTGCAGTCAACCGCTTCACCGGCTGCGTCGAAGTCCGGCGGCACGTCCACGTCGAACGTGCAGGTCATGCACGCGCCAGGCGGGATCCCGCCCGGCAGACACGCATCGAGATCCTTGAGACCGTTGAGGTCGAACGACTCCACGCAACCACCCGGCGGACAGACGCAACTCGTCACATCCGTCCCACCGATCGTGCACGTCGCCGACCCGGCGCGGTACCACGACGGGCAACTGAGCGCGTCGAGCACGTCGACCCGCGGAATCGCCAGCTCGCCCGTATTGCACACGTCGAACTGGAACTCCGCCTCACCGCCGGGCAGGATTGTCGCCTTCTTGCCCAGTACGCCGTTGTCGCACGCCACCTGCTTGACGAGCATGAACGCGCAGGTGTCGACCATGACCTCGGCGTTCGTGTCGGCGTCGCAGCAGTAGGTGATGTCGCCCGAAGGCGGACAAACGGTTGCGCCCTCGACGACCAGGCCATTGCTGATCACGTCGGTGCCCGCGGCGTTCGGATCGATCGTGCCGGCGCAGCGGATCACGACCTCCTCGCCGGGCGCGAGCGGACCGCCGCAGTCGGCGGGCAGATCGAGTTCCACGGCTGAGCCGTCGATTGGCAGCCAGTTCGCCGGAAGCGGACAGATCTGCCGTCCCGGAATCTCCACTTCGCAGAAATCGGCACACGGGATGAACGGTCCATCGAGCGTGTCCGTGAAGCGCAGCCGGCAGATCGACGGATCGTCAACCGCGCCCGCGTTCACGGCGTGGATTTCGAATTCGACCGCCGCTCCCGGGATCGCCTGCAGCGCGTTCGTGTCGGCGCTGATTGGCGTGCGATCCGCACAGCTCTCGATGCAGTGGAACTGTTTGGAGACGTCGAGCCCGCACGGCGGCGAGAGGCAGGCCTGGGCGCCGCATGTCGACATGAGTTCCGTCACGGCGTCCCGGTGGCACAGTCCGGTCGTATCCACGTCGGCGGATGCATTCACGGTGTTGTCGTGGCATTCAGCCAACCCGCCGTCGGCGGCGGCAAACGCATCCCACGAATCGACCGTCGGGAAGACGATTTCGCACGTGGCCATGGACAGCCCGCCGGCGGGAATCGTGCCCAGGTCGGCACAGGTGTCGTCGATGCCGTCGCAGGCTCCGGTGCACAGGTCGCAGGGACCGACGGTGGCTCCGGCGGCCAGCGCGTCGGCGACCAGATTCGCATCGCACGCCTGCGCGTTGAGCAGATCCGTTTCGCCGCCGTTGGTGTTGATGAACCGGTAGATGAGGCGAATCGGGAATGCCCCATTCACGTCGCAGGCCATGTTGAGACTCGACGTGAACGGAATATCCGCTGGAATCGCGCCGGCGCCCGGATCAGCGCAGTCGCCGTCGTTGTTGATGTCGGCGCACACCTGCTTGTCGCAGGCGAGTTCGGGCACCAGCACGTTGATCGCCGCCGTGTCCAGATCGATCGGGCACGGGTTGGCATCGGGATTCGCGCAGACCGCGCTGCGGCCCTGCACCGTGATCATGTTGAGGCAGTCCGTGGTCGTACCCTTGGCGGCATAGTCGGCGGGCACGCGCACCTCGAAGCTAATCGTGGCGCAGTCCTCCGGCGGAATTCCACCCGGCAGGCAGGCCGCCAGATCCTTGGTGCCGTTGAGATCGCCAATCACGGTGCACCCACCCGGCGGACACACGCAATCCGTCACGTTGACCGCGCCGATGAACGCCTGCACCGAGAGCGGCACAAACCACCCGTCGCAGGTCAACATGTCGTTGAGTTCGAGCGTGGGCAGTTCGACCGTGCCCGTGTTGCACACGTTGAACGAGAAGCCAATCGTGGCGCCGGGCAGCGCATCCACCATGGCGTCGTCGAAGACCGCGGCGGGGTCAGCCGGGTCGTCACAGGTGACCCGCTTCGTCACCACCATGCCGCAACTGCCGACGTTGACCTCGGCGTACCCGTCGTCCTCGCAGCAGTAGAGCGGACCCGTGGTCGGACACTCGGAGGCCGCCATGACCGTCACGCTATTGGACGTAATGCCCGCCGGCGCATCGTCCGGAATGGTCCCGGTGCAGCGAATCACCACCTCGTCACCCGGATCCAGGAGCACGCCGCAGGCGGCCTGCAGGTCGAGCGCGTAGTTGAAGCCGTTCGTCGTGAGGGCGGGCGCGCCGGTGCAGACCGGGTCACCGTTGCCGTTGATCACCTGCACCACGCACGCATCCGGACAGATCTCAAACGGCCCTTCCAGCGTGTCGGCGAAGTTCAGGCTGCAGAGCGGATCAGCGCCAACGGCGCCGGCGTTGCGGGCAACGACCTCGAACTCGACCGTGGCCCCGGGCAGCGCCGGCAGCGACGCCACGCTCGCGCCGGGACTGTCGCCCAGGCAGTTGTCCACGCAGCGGAACGTCTTCTCGACCTCGAGATCGCACGACGGCGCGATGCACGCCTCGGCGCCGCACATGGTGTCACGCGATGTGTCCGCGCCCATGGCACAGAGCCCGGTCGTGTCCACGAACCCCGTGACCATCATGCCATTCGAGTGACAATTGGGACTACCGCCATCGCTTGCGGCGAACGCATCCCACGCCGCGCGGTCCGGAATCACCAGCCGGCAGGTGGCTACGCCGGTTCCACCGGGCGGGATTGGACCGACTTCCGCGCAGTCATCGTCAATGCCGTCGCAGGCGCCGGTGCACAAATCGCACGGCCCCACGGCGATCCCGGCGTCGACCGCAGCCTGTACGAAGCCAGGCTTGCACGCATCCGCCGTGGCGAGCGCCGTCTCGCCCGGATTGCCGACGCTGAAGGAGTAGAGCAGCGCCAGCGGGAACGAGTCGTTCACGTCGCAACCCAACATGAGGTCGTCGGTCGGCCCGGAGTCGCACGTGCCGTTCACGTCATAGTCGGCACAGATCGATTCCGAACAATCCACGTCCGGCACGACCACGTTGATACCGGCGGTATCGATTGCCGGCGGGCACGCGCTCGTGCCGTCCCCGGCTGCACAGATGTCGCTCTGCCCCTGCACCTCGATGGTGTTCTTGCAGTCGAGCGGTGTTCCCACCGCGTCGAAGCCGGGCGGAACCTGGGCCTGGAACGTAATCGTCAGGCAACCGTTCGTGGGAATGCCGCCAGACAGGCACGCATCGAGGTTCTTCGCGCCGTCCAGATCATCCGCGCTGGTGCACGTGCCTCCCGGGCACACGCACGGCGTGACATCGGTCGCGCCGATGTACGCGGCGAAGCCACCGACCGGCCACGCGCAACTCAGCGTTTCCTCAAGCGAGACGATCGGCAGATTGACGCTTCCGGTGTTGCAGACGTCGAAGGCGAACCCGATGCTGGCACCGGGCAACGCCGTCACCAGGTCCGGATCGAAGACCGCGCCCGGGTCCGCAGGATCGTCGCAGGTGACGTCCTTCGTGACCGTCAGGCTGCACGTGTTGATGTTCACGGCAGCCGAGTCGGTGTCCTCGCAACAGTATTCGATGGTCGGCATGGCGCACTCGGTGGCGCCGCGCGCCGTTGCGGTGTTGTCGATCGAGGCGGCCCCGCCCTGGACGATCCCGCGTCCCGTGATGATCAGTTCGTCGCCGGGTGTGAGCGCGACCCCGCAGGAACTCACCAGGTCCAGCGTGAACGGCGTACCATCGGTGCGGAAATCGGCCGGCACGTGGCAGATCGGATCGCCATTGCCGTTGATTACCTGCATCAGCGGATCGCCCCCGCACGACGTGAACGGCCCGGTCAGCGTATCGATCAGCTCCAGGGTGCAGATCGGCGGATCGTCGACGGTGCCCGTATTGCGCACGGTCACGACGAACTCCACGATGGCGCCGGGCAGTGCCTCGAGCGTATCGACCGCCGGGCCCGGGTTGTCGCCGTCGCAATTGTCCACGCACCGCACCGTCTTCTCCACGTCGAGCACGCACGGCGGAGCGATGCACACGTCGGCGCCGCAGGTGGAGTCGTAGAGCGTGTCGGCGTCGTGGCTGCACAGGCCCGTCGTATCCACCTCAGCCGACGAGGTGATGCCGTTGCTGTGGCAGTCGGCGGCGCCGCCGTCCGCTGCGGCGAACTGCTCCCAGGCCGCAGCCGTCGGGAACTCGATCGTGCAGAAGCCGGTCGTGGAACCGTTGACGGGAATGTCGCCGAGGTGGGCGCAGGTGTCGTCGATCCCATCGCAGGCGCCGGTGCACAGATCGCACGGGCCGACGCTCGCGCCGGCAGCCAGCGCATCCGCCACCAGGTCGGAATCACACGCCTGGGCGTCCAGCATCGCGGACTCGCCCGTGTTGCGGATCGGGAAGCTGTAGATGAGGCTGATGGGGAAGCTGCTGTTGACGTTGCAGCCCATCATCAGGTCGCCCGTGGCCGGCAGGTCCACTGGATCGTCGCAGTCGCCGTCGGCATTGATGTCCGCACAGACGAACTTGTCGCACTCGATTTCCGGAACGACCACGTTGATGCCGGCGGTGTCCACGTCCATGGCGCACGGACCCGCGTTGGGATTGGCACAGACGTCCGTATAGCCGCCGATGGTGATGGTATTCTCGCAGTCGAGCGGCGTACCCGGCGTGTTGAAGTCGGCGGGCACGGACACGTCGAAGACCACCGTCATGCACCCGTTGGTCGGAATGCCCGCAGGAGCGCAGGCCGTCAGGTCCTTGAGGCCGTTGAGGTCGCTGATGTCGGTGCAGCCACCCGGTGGGCAGACGCACGCCGTCACGTCCGCGCCGCCGATGAACGCTCCGACGGTGTTGGGCACGTACCAGTCGCCACAGGTGAGCGTGTCCGCCATCTGCACCAGGGTCAGCGGCACATCGCCCGAGTTGCACACGTCGAACGCGAATCCGACCGTGGCGCCCGGAAGGGCGTTGGCCAGGTCGGGATCGAAGACAGCGCCCGGAGCGGCTGGATCGTCGCAGGTGACCTGCTTCGTGACCGTGAGGGCGCAGGTGTCGATATCGACCAATGCCTCGTCGCTGTCGGTGCAGCAGTAGTCGGGGCTGCCCGCCGGGCAGGTGGGCGCGCCGCGCACACCGATCGTGTTGATCAGCACGCCCCTGGCATCATCGGGAATCGTCCCGCGGCAGGTGATGTGCACCTCATCGCCGGCATCGAGAAGGACGCCGCACGCGGTCGCGAGATCCAGGGCGAAGGGCACGCCATCCGTGCGCACGAATCCAGGCGGTACGACGCAGGTGGGATTGGTGACCCCGTCCACGACCTGCACGGTACATTCACCTGGGCAGGGATCGATCAGACCGGTGAGCGAATCGGTGAATTCCAGGTTGCAGATCGGCGTATCGCCCGGAAGGCCGGCGTTGCGCGCGATGATCTCGTATTCGATGGTGGCGCCGGGCAGCGCCTCGAGCGCGTTGGTGCCGACGCCCGGATTGTCGCCCGCACAGTTGTCGACGCAGCGGAACGTCTTCTCGACCTCCAGGTTGCAGGTCGGGGCGATGCAGACCTGCGCATCACACATGGAGTCCACGGTCGTGTTCGCGTCGCGGGTGCACAAGCCGGCGGTGTCCACGTCCGCGGACACGGTGAGCCCATTCGTGTAACAATTCTCGTCGCCACCATCCGCGCCCGCGAAGTCGAGCCAGGATTGCCGGTTGGGGAAGACGATCGCGCACGTCGCGCTGGCGGCACCTGCCCGTTGATTCGTTTCAACGAAGGCGGGCTGTTGCCCCTCGCGCACACTCTGCAACGGCCCTCGGGGCGGAGCCGGCAGCAGATCCTGACTGTCGCGGGCGATACCCCCCAGACTGGCGCAGTCGTCATCGATGCCGTCGCATGCGCCGGTGCAGAGGTCGCAGGGGCCCACGATGGCGCCGGCTGCGAGCGCGTCGGCGACGAGGTCAGGATCGCACGCCTGCACACCGGCCAGACCGGTTTCGCCGGTGTTGTCGGCTGTGAAGGTGTAGATGACGCGCACGGGATACTCGTCGTTGACGTCACAGGCCATCTGCAGGTTGCTGGACGGCGGGAGATCAATCGGATCATCACAATCGCCGTCGTTGTTGATGTCGGCGCACGCCGTCTTGGTGCATTCGATGCCCGGTACGAGCACGTTGATGCCCGCGGTATCGATGTCGAGGCCGCACGTGTTTGCCTCCGGGTTCGCACACAGGTCGGAGAACCCGGCCACCTCAATCGTGTTTTCGCAATCGAGCGGCGTGCCGATCGTATCGAAGCCAGCCGGTACGGCGACCTCGAACGCGATCGTCATGCACCCGTTGGTGGGAATGGCTCCCGGCGTGCAGCCGGTGAGGTCCTTGAGCCCGCTCAGGTCCGCAATGGTGCTACACGCGCCACCGGGGCAGACGCAGGACGTCACGTTCTCACCGCCGATGAACGCCGCGGCGGTATTCGGCACGTACCAGTCGGCACAGGTCAGTGTATCGGTCAGCCGCACGGAGGTCAGCGCCGCGTCGCCCGTGTTGCACACGTCGAAGGCGAATCCGACCGTCGCACCCGGCAAGGCGTTGACCAGGTCGGGGTCGAAGACGGCGCCCGGATCCGCCGGCATCGCAGGTCACCAGCTTGTCGACCTCGAGGCCCGCAGGTGTCGATGTCGACCAGCGCCGAGGCATCGGCTGTGCAGCAGTAGTCCGGAGCGCCTACCGGGCAGGTCGGTGCACCGCGCACGTCGATCGCGTTCGTCACCACGCCCGTGGCGTCATCCGGTATCGTGCCCGTACAGGTGATGTGCACTTCGGCGCCGGGGTCGAGCAGCACGCCGCACGCAGCCGCAAGATCCAGCGCAAATGGAACGCCGTCGATCCGTACGAATCCCGCGGGGACGGAACAGACCGGGTTGGTGGCGCCGTCGATGACCTGCACGATGCACTCGTCCGGACAGTCCACGTACGCACCAGCCAGCGTATCGGTGAACTCCAGGTTGCAGATTGGCGTGTCACCGGGCAGGCCCGCGTTGCGCGCGACGATCTCGAATTCGACGGTGGCGCCCGGAAGCACCTCCAGTGCGTTCGTGCTCACGCCGGGGTTGTCGCCCACGCAGTTGTCCACGCAGCGGAAGGTCTTCTCGACCTCGAGCGTGCAGGTCGGCGCGATGCACGCCTCGGCGCCACAGGTCGAAGTCGTGGTCGTATCCGCGCCCTCGGCGCAGTAGCCGCTCGTGTCCACGTTGCCGGTGACTTCGAGGCTGTTGGTATGGCAGTTTTCGTCGCCGCCGTCGCCCGCCGCGAACGCGAGCCAGGCGCTGCGCGTCGGGATCTTCAACTGGCAGGTGGCGTTGACGAAGCTGTTGGTGCCGACAGGCCCGACGACGCCGCAATCATCACCCGCGTCGCACGCGCCCGTGCAGAGGTCGCACGGTCCGACCTCGATGCCCGCGGCGAGCGCCTGGGCGACGAAGCCGGGCTTGCACACGTCCACGGTGGCCAAGGGCGTCTCGCCCGTGTTTGTGACCGTGAAGGTGTAATCAAGGATGATCGGGAACGCGTCGTTGGCGCTGCAGGCGAGCTGCAGTGCGTTCGTGTCCGCGAATTCGCAGACGCCGTCGGTGTCGAGATCGGCGCACACGGTTTCGGCACACGTCACGTCGGGCACATCGACGTTGATGCGCGCCGAATCCGTCAGCTCCGCACAGGGGTTGTTGAGGCTGTCGTAGCAGGCGTCGGGCACCGGCTGAACCGTGACGGTATTGACGCAGTCCTCCAGCGTTCCGAGCGTCGCGAAGTCGTCGGGCACCTTGACCTTGAAGGTGATCGTGAGCACACCGTTGGTCGGCACGGCGCCGGGCGGGCAACTGCTGAAGTCGTGGGGGCCGTTCAGGTCCGCGACGGTGCTGCACACGCCGCCGGGGCAGACACAGTCCGTCACCGGCGTGCCGTCGATGTCTGCGACGACGCTTCCGGGGATGAACCAGTCGCTGCAGCCCAGGCTGTCGGTGAGCGTCAGCGCCGGCAGGTTCACGTCACCGCTGTTGGTGAGCTGGATGCGGAACCCGAGGGTCGAGCCCGGTAGCGCATCGACCAGGTCCGGCTCGAAGAACGCACCGGGCGCCCGCGGGTCGTCGCAGGTGACGTCCTTGGCGAGCGTATAGGCGCAGGTGTCGATATCGACGAGGCTCTCGTCGCTGTCCGAACAGCAGAACACGGCCCCGGTGTCGGGACAGTCAGCCGCCCCCGACACCGTGACGCTGTTCGTCGTTGTCCCCGTTGCGCCGATGGGGATGGTGCCGGCGCAGCGCAAGACCACGTGGTCGCCGGGCGAGAGCACCGCCCCGCAGGCGGTTGCCAGATCCACTTCGACGGGCGCGCCGTTCAGGGGGAGCCAGTCGCCCGGCAGGCTGCAGACCGGATCGCCGGCGCCGTTGATCACCTGGATCGTACAGGCGTCGGGACAGGGGATGAACGGCCCGTTGACCGTGTCAGCGAACGAAAGGCTGCAGATGTTGGGGTCGCCGTTGGTGCCCGTGTTCGCCGCGATGATCTCGAATTCCACCGTCGCGCCGGGCAGGGCCTCGAGCGCGTTGGTGTTGGCATCCAGCGGGTTGCGCTCGATGCAGTTGTCGACGCAGTGGAAGGACTTCTCGACATCCAGAACGCACGGGGGCGCGATGCAGACGTCGGCGCCGCAGGTTGACGTGACCGCCGTGTCGGCGCCCGCGGTGCAGATCGTGCCGTTCGTATCGATGAAGCCGGTCGCCGTAATGCCGTTCGTGTGGCAGTTGGCGTCACCGCCGTCGCTCGCCGCGAACGCCAGCCACGCGGCGCGGTTGGGGATATCCAGGTGGCACATGGCCAGGGCCGTGCCGTTCGTACCGAGCGCGCCGGGCGCGGCGCAGTCGTCGTCGATGCCGTCGCACGGACCGTTGCACAGGTCGCAAGGACCGACCGAGATGCCGGCGGCGAGCGCCGCCGCGACGAATCCCGGCTTGCACAGTTCGGTCGCAGCGAAAGGCACTTCACCGCCGTTGGCCTCGAAGAACGTGTAGTCGAGCCCCAGCGGGAACGCGTCGTTGGCGTCACAGGCCAGTTGCAGGCTGTTGGTCGCGGCGTACTCGACGTCGCAGAGACCGTCCGTGTCCAGGTCCGCACAGATGGTCTCGTCGCAGGAGATCTGGGCACAGAGGATATCGACCTGCGTGGTGTTGTCGCTGCCGTCACCGGCGATGACGCCGTTCGTGGTGAACGCGTCGGCGCTGTCGACCACGAGCAGCCCGCACGTGTCGGCGAACTCGTCGCAGTTCGCGGCGCCGCACGGCGGCGTGCCCGCAATGCAGAAGCCGTTCGTGCCGCACGTCTCGACGCCGTTGCAGAACAAGCCATCGTCGCACACTTCGTTGAACGCGCAACTGTTGCCGATGCTGAACGCGGCGGGCGGCGCGAACGTCGCCGTCACCGCCACGCTGTTCACGCAATCGGGGGCGTCGAAGGCACTGCAGAATTCCGCCGTCACGTCCGGAACGGCCTCGAAAAACAGCTCGAGAACGTCGCCTTCCTGGAACAGGCACGCACCGTTGACGCGGGTGACCGCGACACCCTGGAGCGTGCCCAGGAAAATCGGCGCACCGCTGCGCACCGCGTTGAGAAAACCGACGGTGCTCGCGACACACTCGTCCGTGAAGAAGTCAGGGGAAAGCCCAAACGCGGCGGCGTTGGCGGCGTCGATGTCCACGGTCGCACCGCCGCGATGCAGCACGGCAGAGAGCGTTCCACATTGCGGAGCGCAGGCCACGAAACCGGACTGCGTGCCGGCGGCCTGCATCAGATCGTGCATGGTCACGTCGAGCGGCTCGTTGCCGGTGTTGCGCACCGTGATGCGATACTCGACTCCGGCGCCGGGAACCACCTCGATCGCCGGTGCGAAAGCGCTGGAGTCCGCGTCCAGGCAGCGCACGGCCTTGGATACCTCGATCGAGGGGAGTGACTCACGTACCGCCGTGACTGCAAATTCCTCGTCGCCGAAGTCCTCATCGGCGCGCGTGAAGTACCGCCCCACCACTTGGGCCAGTGCGAAACGGGCCTCGCGCTGACTGTTGCCGAACTGCAGCTTCGACTCGGCGTGGCGGATGACGACCTCGACGTTGTTGCTGTTGACGTCGGGACCGGCACAGAGGGTCAACTCCTGGTCGATGCATCCGTTGGTCGGGTTCGCCAGCAGTTCCTGATCGGGCCCACCGAGCATGCCCGGCAGCACGCCGTTCGTCGGCACCAGCGCGGTCGGAAAGGCGAAACTGTCGGCGCGCAGGACGTCGTCGTCCCCGTCAAAATCGTCGTTGGGGTCGCCCCGAGCCGTAAGGTGCAGCGCGTGGAAGTCGTCGAGCGACATCAGCAGCCGCAGATCGTTGTCCGAATGGGCGCTGTTGGTGAGGCTGTTCGTCGGATTGTACTCGGCGATGTTCGCGCACGTCTGCAACTGGATGGCGTACCCCTCAGCTCCGGAGTCGCTGTTGGCAATGGGCGAAATCTCGAAGCAGGCCTTGCCGTTGTCGTCCGCATCGTAGGGCACGGGAGCGAAATTCGGCTCGCCGAAGGGACCGCCATCCTTGCGGATCGAAAGTTGCCACGCGAAGTAGAGAAAGCTGTTGTCATGATCGACCCCGTCCAGGGGGTCGGTGTCCGGTCGAAACAGGTAGATGGGTCGGGCG
>JACKHG010000026.1 GCA_020639115.1 Phycisphaerales bacterium | reverse complement strand
GCAAATCAGCCGCCGCGAACCCCCACTTTCTCACTTTCCCACCTTCTCACGTTCCCACTTTCCCACTTCCCACCTTCCCACCTTCTCACTCGCTCGCCTCCTTCCGTTTCCGCTCCCAATGCATCAGAATGCCCCCATGGACGCAGCCCCCCACGCATCAGCCACCCCGAACCCGCCGGCTGGCTCCCCCGCCGCACCCGCCGGCATCGTCGAACTCATCTGTGGCTGCATGTTCAGCGGAAAGACCACCCGCCTGCTCGAACTGCTCCGCCCCGAGCCGCCGGACGCGGTCCTCGTCGTCAAACACGCCAAGGACGCCCGCTACTCGCACTCCCGCGTCGTGACCCACACCGGCGCTGGCCAGCCAGCCGTCACCGTCACCTGTCCCACCGACATCCGCGCGCACGTCACGCCGACGACCCGCGTCGTCGCGATCGACGAGGGCCACTTTTACGCCGATGACCTCCCCGACGTGTGCGCGCAGCTCGCCGCCGACGGCCGCCGCGTCATCATCACCGCGCTCGACCGCGACATGTGGGGCCGGCCCTTCCCGGTCGTCGAACGCCTGCGGGCCATCGCCGGCGCCGTGCAGATCCAGCACGCCATCTGCGCCGCCTGTCGCCAGCCCGCCACCCACACCTACCGGAAAACCCCTATCGTCGGCCGCAACCTCGTTGGCGGCTCCGCCGACTTCGAGCCCCGCTGCCCGCAGTGCTGGTCCCCCCCGCCCGAGCCCCCCATCGACAGCGCCGAGATGGAATGAGTGTGCCCCCGCGCCCGGGCCGTGCTGTGTGCCACTGCTCTTGAGCAGTGCCGGACATCCCAACCGCCCAGCTTCCGTGAGGTAGGCACCGCCCTCAACGCGAGTCCAAACTTGCAGTTGCTTTTTGCCAAGCGCGGCGCATACCTCTCTCCTCAATGCCACCGTGCCTCCCAACGCATAACGAAACTCACCAACAATGCCGAACCGGAGGCGGCTCCCGATACCAGCCCAAGGCGAAACCCTGGTATGTCCTCCTAAGCGCACCCAGTCCCGCACGATCCGACTGCCGCCGGCTGGTTGCCATCCATCACGGCGATTCTCCGTGCACCCGGCGGGCAACGCACGGGCTTCGTCCCCGTGGATATCATCCCAAGGGATGATCCCAACGGGCCCGCGCCGAGTCGAAAATAACTGGTACTGAAAACTGCCTTGTCGGCAGAATCGTTACAACCAACTTCAACCTGTTGGTTTACCCTAATCCACCCGAAATCGAAGGAAGCCGTGCAGTCCCGCGCGGCCATCCACCGACGCTTGAGATTGCCACCGCCAAAAGCTACAATCGCCGGCTGCAGCTGCGCCAGTTCCCAATTCCGCTGCTGCCGTCGCTGTTCTGGTCGCACGTCGCTTGCCCGTCATTTTGTCGCGTCGCGCCCTGCTGGATGGCAGGGCGCATTGAAGAGGCCTGCTCGTAAACGCTTGTGCTTCCGCAAACGGATTGGCGGTTGCCCTGGGAATTCTACCGGCTGCCGAGGCGCCCCCAGTGCCGCTCCTTGACTGATTTTGGCCCCTTGCCCTGCGCAGGGGGATGGACCTTTGCTGACACTACATGGAGACCGACAGGCATGAACAGCAGAATTGGACCATGGCTTCCGAAGGGCTGGACGGGGCTGGCGATGATCTGCCTTTGCGTTGGTGGCTGTGCCAGCGAATTCCGCGAGGAATTCCTGGGACAATCACCGATCGGCGCGCAGGTTTCCGGCGACCCGGTCATCAGCCGGCACGCCCCCTCCTGGGTCACGGGCGACCCACAGCAATCCGGTGATGACGTGTACTTCGTCGGCCGAGGCGTGGGTTACAACGTGCTCGACGAGCGGGCGGCCGTCAACGCCGCTCGCGCAGACGTGCTCGCCCAGATCGCCCAACTGATGACGACGCGGGTCATGACGCAGTCCGGCGACTGCGACGCGCGCGGAGGCGGCGAGACGGCATTCCCGCAGTCGCGCGCGGGCGTTCGCCCGCGCTGGCGGGACGACAACCATGGCGTGCGCACATTGCCCGGCGACGAACTGCAGCAGTTGCTGAGCCACGAGGCACAGCAATTCACCAGCGCCATCGCCGGCGACATGGTCGACCGCGGCGTGTACCTCGAAAAGTGGGACGTGCGCGAGGAGCCAGCCGGATCCTGGGGACGCCCCTCGCGCGGAATGATCCGCTACAAGTGCTGGCTGCTCATGTCCATCCCGCGGGAGAAACTCGAGCACAACGTCCAGGAATTCAGGACCCTGGCGCGCGACGCCTATGCCCGCTTCCAGAAGAGCTGGGACGTCGAGTTCCGCTGGGCCGAAGAGGCGCGGGCGCGTTCACTCGCGTGGGCTGACGAGGATCGGAAGATCCGCATCGATCGTGAAAACCAGGATCGCGAGTGGGAGCATGAGATGATGGCGGCTGACCGTGCCGAGGCCGAAGCCATCCGCCGGCATCTCACCAAGGCCCACGCCGGCACGCTTTACCGCGTTACGTCGACCCGCTGAGTCGCGGGGGACACGTTCAACCCGCGCGACACGGATGGCTCTGCCAGACTCCGGCGTCCAGCCGACGAAAGGTCTGCCGCGACGCTTTCGCCCCAGGAATTCAGCTACAAGGAACCAACTATGAATATTCGACGACGAGCCGCAATGACCGTCACGCTGGCCCTTGCCGGCCTGTTGGCGGGATGCGCCCACGCCCGCTGGGACACCCGGGCAGTCTATGCCAGTAACTGCGAACGTGACTGTATCTGCTCGTTTCTCCAGAGCACGTCCGCCCACAACCTTGCCGTCGCTCGGGAAAACCGAGACGACCGCTGCGCCCGCGTGCACACCGGCACGGACCGCGAGCACACGCTGCTGCGCATTTCGCCGCCAAGCAATCCGTGCACCGAATCCATCGTGGAACACCTGTACGGCCCGGCCCCGCGCGCCCGCTGCCGATGATCGGCCCCTGGCGAACGGCAACATGCGCAGGAGAACAGATCTGATGCGATTGAAACAACGATATGGCGCCGCAGCCGTGCTGCTCTTGGCCTTGACCGGCTCCGGGTGCATGACCCACTCGTCCATCACCCGGCTCGAACCGGAGGAAGTGCCCACGTACCGCGACGCCGACCTGATCCAGACCAACTACAACGCCGTGGACTACCTGCTCCGCGGACGCCATGGCGAGACCACCAATAACCGCGTACTCGTGGCCACCGTCGTCGATCTCGACAACCTCGACGGCACGTCGACATTCGGGCGCCTGACCGGGGAGATCCTGGCCACCCGACTCGTCCACCACGGCTTTGCCGTCGTCCACATGAACCTCCGCCGCGACGAGGTGCTGATCAACCCCCAGGGTGAGTTCCTCCTCTCACGCAACATGCACCACCTCGCCGAGGACTTCAATGCGACGGCGGTCCTGGTGAGCACCTACGCGCAGACGACCGACAAGGTGTACGTTTCGGTCAAGCTCGTTAACGCAGCCGATGGTGCTCTGTTGGCCGCCACGGATTACGAGCTCCCCAAGGGCCGCAGAACCCGGGCGCTGCTCGGCGAGCACTCCACCCGCAAGGCCCGCACGTAAGGCGGTCGGCGACACCGGCTGCTACCTCCGCAGTCCTCCCGGCGGCGCCGCAGTGCATGCGGCGCCGCCGGCGTCTGCCCCGATGCACGCCCGAGTTCAACCCACGACTCTCGACCTGCGGGGAAATCAAGACCGACGGAAACGGGGACGCAGCTAGTTTTCTGGGACCGACGGAAACGGGGACGCAGCTAGTTTTCTGCGGCCCTCCCGTCACCGGATACTCTTCCTATTACGCGGCGCTCGCGGCGGGCGGCCTTCCGGGCGGACCGTGTGCGCCAGCCCCAGGCGGTCCACCGTGCGCTCCACCCACGCTTCGCTGCCCAGCGGCTGATCTCGCCGCAGGCTGGGGACGGAAACGGGGAGGGACGGAAACGGGGACGGAAACGGGGACGCAGCTGAATGCCATTAAGATAATGGTAAAACAACATAAGTTGTTTTACCACAAGGACTTATAAACACTGGCGCAGTCCAAGGCCTCCTGTCATGATGTTGTTGGGAAACGACATCAATAAAAGGAGGCCAAGGATGGTCACCATTCTACCCGCATTGCGAAGGGTCAGGAAGGACCTCGCGGCGATTCTTCAACGCACCCATGTGGAGCGGATCTGCATGCGACTCGAACACGATTGGCGTCGACGGAGGCTGGATCCCTGCGCTACGCTTCATTTGATGACGGGACGGAAACGGGACGGAAACGGGGACGCAGCTAGTTTTCTGCGGCCCTCCCGTCACCGGATACTCTTCCTATCACGCGGCGCTCGCGGCGGACGGCCTTCCGGGCGGACCGTGTGCGCCAGCCCCAGGCGGTCCACCGTGCGCTCCACCCACGCTTCGCTACCCAGCGGCTGATCTCGCCGCAGGCTGACCTGCACACGCTCGACCTCCTTCGGCGTCAGCGGCCTGTTCACTTGCCGCACCCACCCGCGCGGCTGGGGCACCGGCCAGTCCGACAGCAAGGCCTGCTGCGCACGCGTCCCGTGCATTCTCGTCCACAGGCTGCTCCAGCGCCACTGCTCCGCCCGCGCAACCACACCTGCCGTCACGGGATTGCGTTCGACGTAGCGACACAGCGTCAAGAAGTGGCGGTCGTCCTGCACCGGGAAGCACTTGAACCGCCCCTGGTACAGGTGGCCGTAGCCCACCGTGCGGTGCGACACCCGCCAGCGCATCGCGTGCGTGTGCGCCAGCCAGCGGAAGAACGCGGTGACCTCGCCGTCCGCCCGCGGCCAGACCACGAAATGCCAGTGGTTCGACATGACGCACCACGCCAGGATACGCATCGGGTGCAGTTCGTGGGCCTCCGCCATGATCCGCTCGAAGGCCTCGAAGTCGCCCGCCTTGCGAAACATGCGCATCCGCCCAGCCGACCGGTTCAGGACGTGATAAATCAATCCGCCAGGAGCAACACGCGCACGTCGGGCCATGTTCTCACCTACCGCATCGCCACCACCGTCAATACTAGCTGCGTCCCCGTTTCAGTCCGCCACTGGTTTCCAACAATCCCGCCATCAAGCAGCAGCAGCGCTACGCCTTGGATTGGCCACGCCGGGCTCTTGGTCGAGGCGACGGGGTCCAAAGAAGAGCGCGACTCCCCATCCCGACGACTTCCGCACCGGCGTGATCCGGCCAGCCAACTATCCACGCGAGTCGTTGTTACCATCAAGCCGCTTAAGCACGCGACGCAACACCAAAGTCAACCCCGCGAAAATCGAGAGACAGCAAAGGACACTAATTGCGACATGCACGTTGATAGCAAGAAACAGCTTGTACTGCAGTATGCTCCTCAGTTTGGATACGCTAGCCCCGTCGGTCGGGGGTGTGCAGAATAACTCAAGCCATGAGTTGATCCATGTCGTAAAGAGTAAGGCAATACCAAAAAACAGAAAGACGAGCCATCCCCACCTTTCTCGGCGGCAACATGGCAGGTGCTTGGGCATGTCCCCAGTCCGATTTCGTTGGAAAGCCATATTCGTCCGGTTCCTTGAGCGGCTGCACGAGATTATCGTACAGGATGCCCAACCTTGGTTCGACCAGCCCAATGCCACTGTTGAAGAAACCAGGAACGGCTACCGAGCTTCCAGCCGTCCCGCCATCAAGTGTCGCCCGGACAAGCCGCAACACCCGCGGCGCGGGTCGACACCTGCTCGCCCGGATCAGTGATGGCAACACGCAGGCGTCAGTTCTCCTTGTCGGCACTCATTTGACGGGCCCGGGCAGCCGTCATCTCTTCCTCGACAATAACGGACAACCTCTCCTCGTCGATACCCTCCGGGTAGATCACCGACGTCGTCTCCTCGGTCGCGGCTGGCTGGAGGCGAAAGGCCGCGAGATTCTTCGACGAGAAGTATGATTCGAAATCCCAGAACAGCGGATCGATCTTCAGCGGCGTGGACCTGGCCTGGTTTTCCTCCAAGAGCTGGAGATATCGACTGTAGGTCACGCTTCCGCTGGTGTAACCCAGGGTCACGCGCCGCTCGAGCGCGGCCGGGTCGTAGCCCATCCAATAGGTCGTGCCCTGATACTGAGCATAACCGCACACGAGCACGTCCCCTTCGCTCCGGTGCAGCAAGAACGGCGCGCCCGTATCAATGTACTTTTCGCACTGCTCGATCGAAGTCGCGCTACGCTCGTGCATGTGCCAGCGCACCCCGTCCGTCGCCAGGACCGTGCGAACGCCCTCAAAGGAAGGACGCGCCCGCACATAGGGGTCCACTTTCCGAAGAAGCTCAAGCCCGGTGGTGACGTCGGACTTCGTGGGTACGCGTAGCGCATCGGTGAGGGATCGCGGACGTGAGCGATCGTCACGGTCCCACACCGCGTCGGCAACCACATCTTCCTTGCCGAAAACGCGACCGAGCGCGTTTTCGCAGGCATCTGCACGGAACCGGCCGGTCGGCGGTGTGGCGCCCGATTCAGCACGAACATCCTTGCAGGCCTGGGTGACACGTGCACGGAAACGCGCCATGGCAGCCCCACTGGGCCGGATGAGCAAGGATGCCACGTACCGAGACTGCGGGAGGCAAGCGGAATCGGCACCAATGAGGGGTACGCCACTCAGAAAGACGACTTTGCCCTCGAACGTCGGGTCGTTGCGCTTTTCATAGAAGAGCCGTTCCAGCTCTTCGAGATCCCGATCAGCCGCTTCGATCGGCGCTTCCTCCGGCTGCGGCGGAACTGCGCTGAAGTAGAACGAACATTCCGTGCCGATTAAAGTTGACCGTGAATTACTCCGGATCCACGTTTGACCTCCACGGGAACCTCGTGTTCCTGAACCTGCGTATCATCCGGTGTCAGACTCGAGCGAATGCGGCTGATAAAATGATCTTCCCGCGCAACGTGCTTCACCGCCGCAGCCGACGACTGTCTTGGCGTACTCGATCGGCAAAAAGAACGTCTGCGGCAGGGCGTTGACGGGCACATTCAGGGGCAGTTCCCGCCAACCGGTCGCGTTACTCGTGCTGCCACCGACAAGTGGCGCGATCGCCGGCGTCCTGGGCGGGACCTGACGGGAACCGCGGCGCCGACCGCGAGGCAGGGAAATGAGGGGCTGCGGGGATGTACGGAGCATCGTCCCTACTCACGCTACGCGGACCACCCTCACCAGCCAGCAACATTGTCGTCAGGGACCGCGCCGATTACAAGCGCCAGCTTGCATATTCCCAAGTATGTCCGAATGCGAGCCATGGGGCGAATACCCTGGCACCGGCACTGCCCATGGCCCCGCGGTGAACACTTCGTCTCGTCCGTTCAGATCGTGCCACGCGCGGCCCTCTGCCTGAGGCCCCCTCCCGGCGGGGAAGGACACGGGGACGCAGCTGGTTTGCTTTGGCCCTCCTGCCATCGGTTCCTCTTCTTATCGCGCGCCGCCGTTATTCATCCTCCTCGTCGTACCACTCGACGCCGTCTTCGCCCACCTCTGCCTTCTCCTGTTTCTCCTCAGCCCCCGGCCCCTTGAGTTTCTCCCTGAGCGCGTCGATTTCCGCGCGGACCTCGGGTGACAAGCTGCCCGTGGCTGGGTCCTTGCGACGAAACAACTCCGCGATCCGAAGCTCATATCCCAGCCGCTCGCGCACTGTAGCATCCGGTTCGTGTGCGTGGTTCCACCGCAGTTGAAGGTCGTAGTATCTCTTGTAGTAGTCAGACGGAACCGGCTGCGTGCAGGCAACCTGCGCGCAATGCCACAGCGTCGGGACGTCGCTGTTCACGTATGGAGTCCAGAAGGCCTTGGCCCGCGCCGCACCGTCAGGCTCCGCCAATAGACGCCGCGATACGGAGCCGATTCGCTGCCACAACCAGTTTCGTCGGCCATTCGAGGCTGCAGGGTCAAGTGCGGCTGCGATGTAGGCCTTATTACGTTTTCGTAATCGCCGATGTCGTCCAGTGCGCCAAAAGCGGCCTTGCGCAGTTCCGTGGGCTTCTGTTCATCGAGAGCGGTTCGGATGAGAATGCCGATTGCCGGAGTGAAGCGCAGCCGCCCAAGCTCCCGGCAGGCATAGATCTGATGCAGTTCAGGCCACTTCCGCCGCGCTGTCAATTGGCATTCATTCGCGCCTTGCCAAGCGGTCCAGTCCGACCAGCCTCGATCGAGGACCTGCATCATGATGACGGGCAACTGCGGATGATCACTCAAGGTAAGCTCATCCGTGTGTTCATTCAGGAACTTCCAGCACTCCTGCATCTGCGGATCGTCTTGGTGCTTGCGTAACCACCGTTCAACGCCTTCTCGGGTATCGAGCGCGGACAATATCAACCTCCGCCCGCTGCGCGGCAGTGGCGCTCCCGGAGGCGGATACTTCATGGAGAGCGTGGTGCGTAGCGCGAGATCGAAGTCCTCCCGGACCGCCGCAACCGACTCCGCCGGCAGCTGCTCAACTTCCGCTGCAACCTCCGCAGCCGACGGATACTTCGCCAGGATCGCCTCTACGTCCGTGCCCGCGTCACCGCGTGCCGCCGCAACGACCGCGCCCCCGACAACCAGCACCCATGCCGAAATAAGGAATGACGACTCGAGGA
The DNA here is from genome assembly GCA_020639115.1 of Phycisphaerales bacterium. GTDB lineage: Bacteria > Planctomycetota > Phycisphaerae > UBA1845 > UBA1845 > JACKHG01. Next base: position 27,745 of record JACKHG010000026.1, on the reverse strand, counting down.
TAAGTCGCTGACGCCTCATGATCTCAATCGCCCCGTTCAGGTACCTGCCGATCTGCAGCGCCCGCTCGGCGGCTGAAATGCGTGCGTCCCCGCCGAACAGCTCCCCACCCGACGTCCGGCGTCGGGTCGCGATACCGCCGGCTGAGGCCGACTCATTCTACAGCGCGCCGCGTCGCCGCCGCCAGGGAAAACACCACCCGCCAGCCGCTCATGACGCCGACGTTACACCCCCGCGCGCCGGATCGCGGCCGAAGCGCATCAGGCTCCGCCTCCCCCCGCCACCGGATCACGGACTGTTGTCGCCACTCGGCTCAACCCGCCCGGGCTCCTTGTTCCCCTTCGCCTGCGCCAACACCTTCGCGCGGAACGCATCATCAAACCACTCAGAACCATCGCTTGGGCCCATCAACTGACCCGGCTTCAGGTAGAACATCGCCGACAGCACCCGGTTGTGAACCGCGAAATCCACGCGCCGATACCACCCGTAGGTGGACATCGCCTGGATGCTCTGCTCCGGATTGGTCGAGAACCGCGTGCCGTCTGCGACGCTCGCCGGCCACGGGATATCCACGTGGTAGGCCGAACCGTCGAGCACGGATTCACCGTCAAGGCGCAGCGTCTGCGCAAGAAGTCCGCGCACGCGGCCCTCCGCCGTTGGTCCGTATTCGTCCAGCTCGCCATTGCTCGTCAGCCTGTCGAGGTCTATATCGAGGCGTGAGGGGCATCGCGGCTTGACACGGTGCGTAGAAGCGCCGGTCAGCCGAGGTGATCCCAAGTGTACTCAATGAGATCAACCTGTTGCTTCCCCAGACGCCACAGCCACACGAATCGTCATCCGACCAGCCGCGTCCCACTTCCCCATCTGCGGATGTGCGGACCACCCAGAATGAACGCGAGCCGGTTGTACATGCCAGTTTCTGACGCGGCAGATCTACAAAGTCGACAGCCGTGAACCTGTATTCGCGACTCGGTCAGATAATCGCCGTACTCGAACGGCTGCAGTTGCCTGGCCAGTTCCTCGGGGTCCCTGCTCGCGCGGCGGCATTGCAGCCCACTTGTACAGCGCTACAACGAGCAACATTCTGGCTGATATACCACTCCGCGAGCCTGTTCGCCTCGGCTTGCTCAAGGGCTCTTCGATTCTGCGACTTCGCATCAGCTCATCCGTCGCGCCCCTTCGCGAGGACCTTCGCCCGAAAGCGCGTACCGTCGAACCAATTTCGATCCGTCCTGCGGCTGCATCAACTGTCCGCTTAAAGCAGGAACATCACCGCCAGTTGCCTCTGCACTGGAAAAAATCCACTGCCCATGTACCAATGGATTAATCGCTATCCATCCGACGATTGACGCAGATCGGGGCCGTCGAGGACCGTGCACCATCAGCAAGCAACATCGGGCCAGGAACGTGCACCTGGAATGGTCTGCGTTCGTGCCGGATGTCTCGCCCTGCATGCGAACGGTGTTCGAGTAGTCCGCGGAACGCGACCATCGACTGGCTGCAAACCGCAAGTGTTTTCCGGGGTTCTTCTCGCTCGAGCATCACTGGCCAGCTCGAGAGCGTTTCTGGCCAGCCGTGACGGTGATGCCCCCGCCCCATGTGCGGCTACAGCTGTACTCGACCAAGTCAGGTATCGTGTTCGACGCTGCTCGACGCACTGACGCGGATGGCCATGCGGCCCGCTTGATCCCACTTTGCACCTGCGGATGAGCGTCCCAGGTAAGGATCATGCTCCAGCCACTGTACATTAAGCTCTGAATTGCAGTTGCGCAGTTCCGAGAATTGACCGACGAAATGCGCCAGAAGCCCTGAAGGTATGACCTGCCAGCAGTCGCGCACCGAACACGCATCTCGATTTTTCCGACTTGGTTTCGCGGATCACATCTTTGCTGGACCTGGGCAACGCCTGCCACTTCAACGCGTGGCATACAACGCCAAGAGGGTATTGCGATCTGAGCATTTTGCGATCTCCTTACTGGTACGTCTCACGCGCCACAGTAGATGCGAAACAGCACTCAAAGGAAATCCAAGGTCGGAAGTCGTTTCACTGCACGCGCTCTCTGTCCGTCCTGTCTGGGCAACCGAACTGGAGCTCAGTAACGACTCCGGACGCGCTCGCCTCCCAATCGCCCGCGGTTTCGCACTTTGCCGCTGATCTGCGCGCCCCCGTGGCGGCTGAAATGCGTGTCCTCGCTGAACGGCTCCCTGGCACCTGACGTACAAACCGCGCTGGGTCGCGATACCGGTAGCGAGGGCCGACCTTACGCGCCGCGTCGCCGCCGCCAGGAAAACACCAGCAGCATACCCATCCCCGCCAGCCCCCTTGGCTGTATACCCACACCCACCTGACCTGCCAGACGGTCCCCCGCCCCGATGCACGCCTGGTTTCGCTTCGCCTCGACTTCACCGACCCTCACCGACTCGACTCGACCTTGACCTTGACCTGAGACCCTGGCCCCAGGTGCTTGGCCCACGAAACCACGTCTGAGGTGCTCTCACGCAAAGACGCAGAGCGCGCCGGCATGCCAATCAAGAAACACCATCGCTCGCGTTCTTTCCGCGTCCATCTGCGGTTCCTCACCCCAAGGCTGCCGTTCTCCGTTCTTCCGGCTATCTCCTGTTCAAAAACCCACGGATTGCCGTCTCCGCGCTCGGCGCTATCCGCAACCTCCGGTCCCGCTGCGCATCGACCTGCGACCTTCGACCTGCGACCCGCGTCCCACACCCCCCTGGCTGCTCGCCCCGAGCGCGCAAGTTTTTTGAAAATTAGCTGCGCAAAACCGTGGCAATCATGAGGCTGCCTTCCGTCAAGGGTAGAGGGTAGTCAAGACATAGCGCCTGGCCCACGCACAGCCCACCCCAATGGAAGGGAAACAAAACCGATGCAGCCGCCAGGAACAGAACAGTTGATCAGGAGAAAGGCGATCAGGCGAAAGGCGATTAGGCGAAAGGCGATCAGGCGACCCGCGACCAAGCCACCCATGAACCGCCATGACCGAACCCAGCCCTCCCCCTCCGTCGCTGCGTCGCTCTGTCGCTTCGTCGCCTTGTCTATGCGTCGCGCCCACCGAATTCGTCATTCGCCATTCGTCATTCTGCATTCCCGCCCTGGCACGGACCACCGACGCCGTTCTCCGCGCCCTCGCGCCTCCGCGGTGAAACCCCGAACCGCGCGTAAAACTTCCGCTCCAGTTGCTTGTTGTCCCACTGCCAATGCGGTTCACCCCGCGCCACGACTCAGAATCGAGGATCAATACGCGTGCTGCTGCTGTCAAACGGCTTTGAGCCACTCAGGACCCACGAAATTCCGCCAATCATCACCAACTCGCTACCGCTATCGCAACCAACCCGTCGCCGTTCTTCGCGTCCCGCGCCTCCGCGGTGAAACTCCGAACCGCGTAAAAAACTCCGCCCCAAACCCCATTCGCAAGCGCCACTGTAACCCCATGCTATCGCAACAAGGACGAACCGGTCAAATGACCTCAAGACCGCCGGATCGCTTCACTGTCACAGGCTTTGGGGGTTCTTCTGAAACCCAAGAAATGCCGCGCCGATCCCCAACCGCATTAGCAATCCACTACGCCTGCCAGCCCTCCGCCGCGTCCACTTCGCTCTTCGCACTCACCCGCCGGACTCCAGACTCCGGACTCCGGACCGCCCCCTCATCCCTCCACCGCGACCGGCAGCGGGAACTCGCCAGCTCGGCTGGGTCCTTCTCTTAGACCCGTGGAAAACCACAGGTACCGCGGCGGTTCGTCAGTGCTCTCCGCTGTGAACGCGCTAAAACTTCGCCCACCAGGTCCTGCTGCAAAACGCGTTGATCCCCTTCAGGTTGCACCCGACCAGCCTGTACCCCTTCTCCGCCCCGAGCAGCTCCAACGCCTTCAGACTCGCTCCCACGTTCCGCGTCCCGCTCCACGCGTGCTGCGGATCGTAGTCCATCACCCACTCCGCACTCGGCCCAAAACCCGCGTTGTACTCGATCACCACGACCCGCGGCAGGTGCTGCTCGATCGCCTGCCACACCCAGTAGTCGTTCCCGTCGATGTCGATACTCAACAGGTCGAACTCCTCCGCGACCTCCAGCTCACCGAACAGCTTCTGAATGTTCTCAGCCGTGATGAACGCATTCTTGCAGCGCAGGACGCCCGCGTGCCGGAACCGCGCGAACCGCTCCGCGATCTGCCCAGCCCGCTTCGGATCCGCCTCGATCCACGCACCCCGCCACCCCTGCAGCATCCGGTAGAGCGTGTTGTTCTCCATCCCGTCCCCGACGCCGAACTCCACGAACGTCCGCGACGTCGTCCCGATCCGCCGGAAAATCTCGTCGAGGATGCCGTCCTCGTCGTTCTGGGAATACACCCGGTAGCCGCACCGGATCAGCCGCAGCGGATCCGCGTACCGCGCCTCCAGCCCGTGCGCCACGCCGTGAAACTGGTAGCACAGCGCGTAGTGCAGGTGGTTGTAGTGACGCTGTATGACATCCACCGTGTCGGCAACGGTCAGCCCCGGCGCATCCATGACGATCCTCCCATCAGCTTCCGCGGAAATCTCCGGGTGTATCGACGGAATCGTCGCTTGGCCTCCACGCGCCCGGCGGCTGCCTCCCCCGTCCCGCCGCGCAACCCTGGGATCGCGGACGAGCCGTTCAATCGGAATCGCTGCAGCGCGTCCGACCCCGCCGCCGATACCCCCTGTAACCTGGATCGAAACCGCACCGTGAACGTCCCCGAAATGACCAACCAACTCGCGGCCCTCTACCGCGCCGGCAAGGCGTTCCGCTTCGTGCAGCGCGCGTCCGCGGCCCTCGACCACGTGCCCCACGCGCCCGACCTCACCGCGCTCGTGCTCCGCGCACTCGTCGACCTCGGCTACGGCGGCCCGGCCCGCGACCTCATCGCCCACCACAGCGAGATGTGCCGCGACGCCGACCAGCTCCACGCCCTGGAAGACGCGCTCGCCGAGCTGCCCGATGGCGAAATTCCCTGGGACGAACTCGACGACAACTTCCGCCAGAACGCCGCGCTGATCGCCGAGCATATGCCCCACCTGGCCCACTTCCTCCGCGACGTGCCCGAACTGCTCCTCGGCGTGAAGCTCTACCGCTCGCGCTACGGCGCGTACCACCTCGCGCGCAACGACGCAGCCGGCAGCCAGCACTGGATCGCCGCGCTCTCCACCATGGAGGAAGATGGAGACGTGACGCTGCCCCCGCGCGGGCAGATCCCCATCACCGCGATCGTCGGCGCTCGCACCGGCGCGATCTTCACCGCGCTGTGGGAGCGGACCGAGAGGCTCTTTCTCACCTACAGCCACCCGGTGTACGTGATCGAGCCGTCGCCCGCGCGCCTCGCCGCCTGGCTCCACGTGGACAACCACGCCCGCCTGCTCGACGACCCGCGGCTGATGCTCTTCGCCGGCGCCGATGCCGCCCAGCAGTTCGAGGACCGCCTGCGGCGCGATCCGCGTCTGCCGGTCCCGCAGATGTTCGTGGATCTCGCGGAGTCACCCGACGTCGCGGGCGCCGTGCGCGCCGCGTGCGAACGCGTCACCGCCCAGCGCATGCAGTCGCTCGCGGCACTCAACCGCACGCTCGCGGAACGCAACCGCCCGCGTACTCTGGCCGACTGGGCGGAGCGGCTCGCACCGCCCGGGCCCATCCTCGCGGTGACCTCGCGCTACACCACGGTGCTGCAGTACACCACGCGCGACGCGCTCGCCGCGCTCCGCAAGCTCGGCTACGAGACGCACCTGCTCATCGAGAAGGCCGACCACGAGCAGATGACCGCGGAGCTCATCAACGCCGCGATCGCGCGGATCGACCCCGCGATGGTGCTGGTGCTCGACCACCTGCGCTACGAGTATTCGCAACTGCCGAAGGACGTGCCGTTTCTCTGCTGGATCCAGGACCCGCTGCCCAACCTGATGTGCGCCCGCGCCGGCGCCAGCGTCGGACCGCGCGATCTCGTCTGCGGGATTCTCAAGCCGCGTTGCACCGCGGAGTTCGGCTACCCGGAGCAGCGGTTTGTGTCGCTGGAGAACCCGGTCTCGCTCGAGATGTTCCACGACGGCCCGATCGACGCCGCGGCACAGGACGCGCACGCCTGCGACGTCTGCTTCGTCAGCAACGGCTCCGCGACGCTCGACGAACTGCACGCCGAGGCGCTCCAGTCCTATCTGCCGGCGCTGCACCCGCTGCTGGAGCTGCTCCGCCGCCGCGTCGCGGAAACGCTGGCGCGTAACGAATTTCCCTACGATGCAGCCGCGGAGATGACCCGCGATGCCGCACTCGAGTGCGGCCTCGACCTCAACGCCGAACAGCTCCACCAGCTCGCCAGCTTCCACACCTACCGCATGCTCGACTGGGGCCGCCGCCAGGAAACCCTCCAGTGGGTCGCCGACTGGGCCCAACGCACCGGCCGCACCCTCCGCATCTACGGCCGCGGATGGGAAAACCACCCGACGCTCAGCCGCTGGTCAGCCGGGGTGCTCGAACACGGCGAACCGCTCCGCCAGGCCACCCGCGCCGCCCGCATCGCCCTCCAGCTCATCCCGTCGGGCTTCCGCCACCAGCGCAGCTACGAAATCCTCGCCTGCGGCACGTTGCCGCTGACCCGCTACTGCGCCCGCGACTTCGGCTGCCTGCCCCTCGCCGAGTACGCCCGCCTGCGCGACGCCGGCGAGAACCCGCCGGGCGACAACCTCTTCAGCGGCCTCGAACGCATCGCCTTCGAGACCCGCGCGCAGTTCGAGACGCTCGCCGAACGCTATCTCGCGAACGACGCCGCCTGCGCGGAGGTCGTCGCCGACCTGCGCCGCACGGTCCTCGAGCACTGCACCTACGACGCCGCCATGCGCCAGGTCATGACCACGTTCCAGCAGCAGCTCCGCTCAGCCGCCGCATCGACCGGCGACGGCGCAAACAGGCCACGCGTCCTTGAGAAACAGGCTTGAGCGCTTTGCCTTCGGATTGGTCCCCCCCCAGGGAGCCACGCGCGGCCCACGAGGTGCTCGGCTCCCGCAATTTGACTGTATCGTGCCGCGGCCCGTGGTATAATTCGGTACGGAGCAAGGCAATGATCGACGTCAGCAGAAATATCGTTCAGGACCCGCAGATCTGCGGCGGCCAGCCCGTGTTTCGCGGGACGCGCGTCACACTGCGCACCGTGCTCGCCAGTCTGGCCGAGGGCGCGACGCCCGACGAGATTCTGAGCGATTTCCCAACACTGAGACCGGCTGACGTAACCGCCGCAATCGCCTTCGCAGCGTCATCAGCGCAGGAAGACCTCCCCATCACCGCGACACCGACACTGTGATGCTGATCAAGCTGGACGAGAATCTGCCTTATAAGCTCAAAGAGATTCTTGAACAGCGCGGCCACACGGTCCACACGCTTACGGATGAGCATCTGGTCGGTGAGCCGGATGACCGCGTCTGGGCGGGTGCTCAATCGGATGGCGCCCTGCTGATCACGCAGGACCTGGACTTTTCGGACATCCGGAAGTTCGAGCCCGGCGCTCACCACGGAATCGTGCTTCTTCGACTCCGTGAACCCGGCAGATCGGCGATGATCGAGCGTATTGGTTCGGTGGCCCAGAGCTTCGACATCACTTCCTGGGCCGGGTGCCTGGTTGTCATCACCGACTACAAGGTTCGTGTACGCCGGCCTGCACGACCTAATAGCTGCGCATGAACGCCGCGTAGTCGCGGAGGTCGACGTCGCTGTCGCCGTCATGGTCGTACATGCCCAGGCACGCCTGCGCGGTGGTCTCGCCCGTCGGAGCAGGCGTCTTGCCCGGACCCGCGAAGCACTGCATGAACAGCTCCGGATCCTCCGCACCGAGCACGCCCGCGACCGTGATGTCCCCGGCGTTCCTGTTCGCGCCGTTGACCAGCACGTTCTCGATGACCACCGGCCCGCCGGCCACGTCGAACTCCAGATCGTACAGCCCGTTGCCGACCCGCACGGAAAACGATCCGTTCGCCAGCGTCGTCCCGCCGCTCACCCGCGTCACGGTACCCGCGACGTACACGTCGAACGGCACGTTGCCGCGGCCTTCGTGCAGCGCGTCGTTGAGATTGCGCGGCGTCCAGTTGCCACTGCCGTCCTTGTCGTCGAAGAACACGCCGAAGATGTAGGTCGTCGGCGAGCCCGCGGGCCGCGCGAACGTCTGCGTCGCGAAGTGCACGTTGTCGTACGGCGAGGGCAGGCCGCCGAGCGGCGGCGCGAAGCTCATGCTCTCTGCGCGATGGCCGAACACCGTGTAGCTCGTGCTCAGCATGTTGTTGCGGTGCCCGGCGCTCTCCCACCAGCCCTGGTGCGCGGCGTCGATCCGTGCCTGGTCCACCGGTATCGTGATGGTGGACCAGCGCGTGGCGATGTTCTCACCGGCAGCGCTCCAGGAGAAACCCGTCGCCGTTATCCGCGACCCGAGCATCGCGCCGGTGTAGCTCGGCGTGCCGGTGGCGGCTGCCCCGCTGGACAGGCCGTTCAGCGTCTCGTAGTGGGAAAACGAATCGGGTGCGCTGCCCGAGGCGATGTTGCCGAGATTCGCGATCATCCAGGTGTTGTGGTTGACCGCAGCCTGCCCCACCTCCGGCTGATAGGCCAGCGGCGGAACGGGGGCGCGATCGTCGGTGACGTCCGAGCCGATCCGCGCCGCCTCGCCGGCGGGGTTTTGCCGCGCCCGGTTCACCAGGCGCAGCATGTACAGGTCCCAATCGTCCGCGGCCTGCGCCGCACCGGCGGCGAGCAATACGGCAGCGGCCAAGGCAATGCCCGTAACCCACTGCATCTTCACTGGTTTGACGTTCTTCATCTCGTACCGACCCCTTTCAAGAGCGCGCGCACCGACACCCGCAAGCGTCCCGTGCTTTTCCACCCCCTTTTTTTGCGAGCGAGATTTGACGCCGGCTGGATGTTGGCTGACCTCGCCGTCACGGCTGACGGTGCGCGGCCAGCCCGCGCAGAAGAAACTCCGTATTCTTGTAGCGCGGTCGCTCCGGTTTTTCTACGGATTTGGTCCGAAAAGATCGGTTTATGTCACCCGGCACAGCCGGTTTTGACCGCGGCCCGAAATCATAAAGCTAGGCTGTCGGGTCCCCGTCGCGGAGAAGGTGGGCGCAAAAACTGCGGCGGTCGTGACACGCCGCACGGAGCTATTGCGGCTGGAGGGGTTGCGTCAGCCGGCCACCAGCTCCGGCCAGGCGAAATTGGAAAACACACCACCGGTGTGCAGGAAGATCACGGGCCGCTCGCGGCCCAGGCGCCCGGCGCGCACCTCGGCCAGCAGCCCGCAGAACGCCTTGCCCGTGTAGACCGGGTCGAGCACGATCCCCTCCGTGCGGGCCAACAGCCGCAGTGCCTCGATCTCGTCGGCGTACGGAATTGCGTAGCCCGCGCCGACGTAGCCGTCGAGAAAGTGCAGATCATCCGGGCTGATCGTAATTCCCAACTCGAACTGCGCAGCGGTCTCGCGACAGAGCCGCGTGATCGCGTCCAGGTGGTACGGCACGTCGTCGCTCACCGGCACGCCGGTGAGGTGCAGATCGTCCGTGCGGTGCAGTTTCCGGCCGAGGACCATGCCCGCGAACGTCCCGCCCGACGATACCGCCGCGACGACGTCGCACGCGCCCAATCCGGCAGCCGCGACCTGTCCGGCGAGTTCGCGCATCGCCTGGATGTAGCCCCAGCACCCGACGGGTTCGGACGCACCCGCGGGCGTGAACCGCGGCACGCGCCCGGCAGACCGCAGCTCCGCGAGCACATCGGCGATGATCCGCGCGCGGCTCGCCGAGAACTCCTCGCGCGTGAAATTCCGCGTCTCGGCCCCGAAAAGCACGTCGAGCAGGTGATTCCCAACCGGCGGCCCGGCGCAGGGCCCCGGCCGAAAGAGCAGCATGGACTTCAGCCCCAGGCGGGCGCACACCGCCGCCGTCGCCCGGCAGTGGTTCGACTGGGACGTCCCCTCGGTGACGAGCGTGTCGCACCCAGCCGCCCGGGCGTCGGCCAGGACGTACTCCAGCTTCCGCACCTTGTTGCCGGAGACCTCGACGCCGGTGAGGTCGTCGCGCTTGATCCAGACCTGCGCGCCGCCGAGTTCGGCGGAGAGGCGTTCCAGCCGCACGAGCGGCGTAGGGGTTTGGGCGAGACGGATGCGTTCGGGTATGCTGTAGGTCATCGCAGGTCTCCGATCGAGCTTCGCGCATCGTAGTCGCGGCGTGAGGCTTCGCCAAGGAGCAATACGAGGGAACGCCGTGCACACCGGTGACAGTTGCAGAGAATGAGCTTGAACGCCCACGATCGCGTACGGCGCGCGTGCGTCTTGCCCGCCCGCACACTACTTGTGCTCGGGCTGATCATCGCAACCTACACCATCGTCGCCTCGGGCCTGGGTTTCTATCCGCTGGCAATACCCAACGACGGCTTGGACGCCGCTTCGATTCGGCTGACCGAGTGCGGGGTCCTCTGGTACGTATTGTGTGCCCTGGCGGGCTGGTGGCGGCGCCACCGCGGACGGCGTGCGCCAACACAGGCGCGTTGCTGGCCCATTGCGGTGCCGTTGCTGTTTCTTGGACTGACGGTCGCCGCGGTACACGCGGTGAAATACACAAGCCCGTGGCCGGGCTCCTTGCCGGGCGCGGGCTCCACCGTACTCTGGATTGCGCTGGGAATCAGCGTCGTCGGTCCGATTTTAATCGCCGCAGGTGGAGCTTACTCGCTTCAACTGCAAGCCCGATGCTACTGGCTTCTGCCTGCTGATCCTGCGACCGTTTGCCCAGGTTGTGGGTACGATCTGCGGGGCAACTCCTCCGGACGCTGTTCGGAGTGCGGCATCGTCGTAGAGCGCAACCGGGAGATCCCGAGGTCGCTGTACACGCTGAGTGGCTATTGGTTCTTGCCGGAACTGGCCAGGTTCGCGAGCGCCGGCGAACGATACGCCGCCTGGAAGCGCGTCAGCGCGGACGATCGGAAATCCAAGCGCGACGGCATCATCGTCATCGTAGTCGTCGGCGTCCTGGTGATGCTGAACCAGAGCCGCTGGCGACGCTGGCTCGAGCAACACTGGCTGTCCGCCACGGTCCTCATGGGAACCGTGTGGCTGATCCTGATCGCCAGCGCCCGCCGACGCATGCGCCGCGGCCTGCGCCGCGAACTGGAGCACTTAGCAAACGCGACTAGCGCAACTCCATCGAATCGAAAACGAAATGGCGGCCCATCCTGTACCGGCGACGTATAGGCAAGGTCCCAATGGACTTTGGTGCGACGTTCTAGGGCTTGCGCGGCGTACGACGTGTCCGACCCAGCACAACGCTGAGGACGATCACGCAGAGGCTGAGCGCAGCAAGGGTGTAGCCCAGCGCCACCATCGTGTCCGCGCGTTGCGGAAAGTAATGGCGGTAGTAACCGTCGGCCATATGGGCTACGCCGAAACCGTATCCCACCGCCGCCCAGAGTACGATTCTGGCGAAATCACCGCTCGCCAAGGGACGATGCGTGCGGGCCGCGAAAACCAGCGCGATCGAGAACGCCAGGAAGGCTGGAATTGGCGCGGTCGAGATGGCCATTCCGATCGGATGCTCGCTGCTGCCCAAACGGAGCGAGCCCGCTAAGGCGATTGCGATTGCAGAGTATCCGGCTACCGCCAGCCATGCCAATGCTCGGCGCGATCGACGATATGCTGAAACCAGCGGGTCAGGTTGAGGCAATGCGTCCATCACGGCAGTTCAGCGGCCCGATGCGTGCACCGTCGTGCGGTCCATACCCACCGGCACGTCCGCGCCGGCTACAGTCGATTCCAAAACGGCAGTTATCGCTCAATCCTTCGGCATGCACCTCAGCCCGCTCGCTTGCGCTCGCGGCTCGGATCGGTGCGCGCGCGGCCGGATCGATGCAGTTGCAGCGTGGGAGTGCGGCGCTCGGTTCGGCTCGATCAGTGCGGCTCGGTCATGCTCATGGCGTCGAGCGCTTCGATGAGCTCCTTTTCGCCGAGGACGCCCTTCTCCAGCGCGACCTCGCGCACCGTCTTGCCGGTCTTGAACGCCTCCTTGGCGATCGCGGCTGCGTTGTCGTAGCCGATGAGCGGCGCGAGGCTCGTGCACATGGCCAGCGACTGCTCGACGAGTTCGCCGCAGCGTTCCTTGTTCGCCTCGATGCCCGCGACGCAGCGGTCGGCGAAGACGTTGGCGGCCTTGCTGAGGAGCCGTACGCTCTCGAGCAGGTTGTGCGCCATCATGGGCATCATGACGTTGAGCTCGTAGTGGCCGTCGCGGCAGCCCAGCGTGACCGCCGCATCGTTGCCGATGACCTGGGCCGCGACCATCACCACCATCTCGCTCATCACCGGATTCACCTTGCCCGGCATGATGCTGCTGCCCGGCTGGGTCTCCGGAATACGGATTTCACCAATGCCGCAGCGCGGCCCGCTGGCCAGCATGCGGATGTCGTTGGCGATCTTGGACAGGGCGACCGCGATCGTCTTCATCAGCCCGCTCGCCTCGCACACCGCGTCCTTGGCCGCCTGGGCCTCGAAGTGGTTGTCGGCCTCGACGAACTCGATGCCCGTCGCGACGCTCAGCCGCTCGCACACCGTCGACGCGAACGCCGGGTGCGTGTTGATCCCGGTGCCGACCGCGGTCCCGCCGATGGCCAGTTCGCGCAGCGCCGCGATCGCCCGGTTGGCCCGCGCGACGCTCTGCTTCGCCTGCGCGGCGTAGCCGCTGAACTCCTGCCCGAGCCGGATCGGGGTGGCATCCTGCAGGTGCGTGCGGCCGATCTTCACGATCTCGTCGAACGCAGTGGCCTTGCGCTCCAGCTCCTGGGTGAGATGCTGCAGCGCGGGCACGAGGTCGTTCTTGATCGCCTCAGCCGCCGCCACGTGGATCGCCGTGGGGATCACGTCGTTCGACGACTGGCCCATGTTCACGTGGTCGTTGGGATGTACCGGATCGCGCGAGCCGATCTGCCCGCCGGAGATCTCGATCGCCCGGTTGGAGATCACCTCGTTGGCGTTCATGTTCGTGCTGGTGCCGGAGCCGGTCTGGAAAATGTCCAGCACGAAGTGGTTGTCCAGCTTGCCGGCGATCACCTCGTCCGCGGCCTTGACGATCAGGTTCATGCGGTTCGCATCGAGCTTGCCGAGCTCGTTGTTGACCTGGGCGGCAGCCTTCTTGATCAGGCCCATGGCCCGCACGAACGCCCGGCCGAAGCGGTAGCCGCTGATCGGAAAATTCTCGACGGCCCGCTGCGTCTGCGCGCCCCAGTAGGCGGTCGCGGGCACCGTCATCTCGCCCATGCTGTCCTTCTCGATGCGTGTCTGATCGGTCATCTTCGGGTCTCCTGGATTGCGGACACCGGCGTGAACATCGCGGCATCTTCCGACATTCGCCGCGGGCGTGCAAGGGCAGCGGGCACGGCGTCCGCCGCGGGCAAACGCCCGTCTTGTGCCCCCGCGGCAGTTATGTTCCAATCCGCCTCCCGATCCTGCCGATGGACGGATGTCAGCGGACGCAGCCGTCCGCCCGAGAGCGTGCTTCCCAGCGATTGCCCAGCAACATGTCGATGGTCGTCGCCGAAAACCTGCGCAAGACGTTCCCGACGCCCGATGGCCAACCCAAGCACGCCGTCGACGGCCTCAGCTTTTCGGTCGAGCGCGGCGAGATCTACGGTCTGCTCGGCCCCAACGGCGCCGGCAAGACGACGAGCCTGCGTCTGCTCAGCGGGCTGATGTCGCCCAGCAGCGGGCGGGCGGTGATCAACGGCCATGACGCGGCTATCGATCGGGCCGCGGTGAAGCGCGACATCGGCTTTCTCACGGCGAACACCGGCCTCTACCAGCGGCTGAGCCCGCGCGAACTGCTCGTCTACTTCGCCGAGCTGCACGGCATGGAGCGGGTGCAGGCCCGCCAGCGAGCCGCCGCCCTGGTGGACTGGCTGGACATGCATGAATTCGCGGAGCTGCGCTGCGGCGCGCTCTCCACCGGCCAGCGGCAGCGTACGAGCATCGCCCGGGCGCTGGTGGCTGACCCGGTCATCCTGATCATGGACGAGCCGACGCTCGGGCTCGACGTGCTGAGCAACCGGATCATCCTTGATTTCATCCGCCGCGAGCGCGAGCACGGCAAGACGATCCTGCTCTCGACGCATTACCTCGACGAAGCGGAGTCGCTGTGCGACCGGATCGGCCTGCTCTACCAGGGCAAGCTGATCGCGGAGGGTACCCTCGCGGAGCTGCAGGCCCAGACGGGTGAGAAGCGGTTGAGCAGTATCTTCCTCGCGCTGGCCCAGGGCTGGGGCGCGCCGGTAACGGCGTTGCCCCCGGGGCGACCGGCGGAGCTGGGCGAAGCGGCAGCCAACGATGCGGGGGAAACCACATGAGACCCGGTCGCCGCATCGGCACGATCTACACCAAGGAGCTCATCGAACTGCTGCGCGACCGCCGCACGCTGATCGCGATGATCGTCGTGCCGATCGTGCTTTACCCCCTGCTGATCATCGGCTCCGTACACCTGCTGAGCATCCGCGGCGAGGAGCAGAAACAGTCGCCGATCGCGATCGCGGTGCCCGGCGGCGACGGCAACCCTGCGATCGCCGACACGCGCGCGTTCACCGAATGGGCGATCGAGCAGACCAAGGCGACGCTCGAAGCGGAGCTGAAGAAGGCTGAGGACCGGGCGGCGGGCGACCAGGCGCCGCCGGACGCACGCGGTCGCGACGAGATCGCCCACGAGCTCGAGAGCGTCAAGCAGATGAGCGTGGACCCGGTGCCGGACGTGCGGGCGGCTGTCGCCAACGGGTCGCACCGCGTCGGCCTGGAGATGCGGCACGACGCACCCGACAAGGACTCATTCGAACAGTTGCGGGTGACCCCCATCTACGACCGCGCGGAGCCGGCCAGCGAGGCCGCGCTACATCGCGTCGATACGATGCTCGAACTGATCGCGACGCAGAAGCAGGACCGAATTCTTGCGCAGCTCCGCATCCCGCGCATGGTGCTCGAGCCGGTGGTGATCAATCCGGAGAACGTCGCCTCACCGAAGAAGATCGGCGGCATGGTGCTGGGCACGATCGTGCCGTTGGTGCTCGTGCTGATGACGATCACCGGGGCGATCTACCCCGCGATCGATCTCACCGCGGGCGAACGCGAACGCGGCACGCTGGAGACGCTCATCGCCTGCCCGGTTCCGCCGGTCGAGGTGCTGACCGGCAAGTATCTCGTGGTCGCGACGGTGGCGATGTTCGGGGCGGCGCTCAACCTCTTCAGCGTCGGGGCGACGCTCTACTTCGGCGGGTTCACCGAGCTGCTCAGCCAGAAAGGCGACACGGAACTGCCGCTGGGCGTGCTGCCGATTATCCTGCTCGCTCTCATTCCCTTCGCCCTGCTCTTCTCCGCGGTGATGGTCGCGGTGTGCAGCTACGCCCGGACGTTCAAGGAAGCGCAGAACTACATCATGCCGGTGATTCTCGCCGCGTTGATCCCCGGGGGCATCGCCGCGCTGCCCGGCACCGAGCTGACGCACGTCAACGCGGTCGTGCCGGTGATGAACATGGTGCTGATGGCCCGCGAGCTGCTGCTGGGCAACTACGACTGGGCCGCGATCGCCCTGGTGCTGCTGAGCACGACGCTGTACGCGGGGGCGTCGGTGATCATCGCGTCGCGCGTGTTCAGCACCGAGGCGGTGGTGTTCGCGGATTCGGTGTCGATCCGGGCGATGTTCCGCCGCCGGCACATGGTGCCCGCGCCGGCGCCGTCGGTGTCGCTCGTGCTGCTGGTGACCGCGCTGCTTTTCCCCACGTGGATGTTCATCCAATTCGGGGTTCAGCCGGGGCCCGGGCAGTCGCTGGTGCACACGTTTGCCTGGACCGCGGCGTACATGCCGATCGCACTGGTGCTGGTACCGCTGATCATCGTCGCGTACTTCAAGGTCGACGTGCTGAAGACGTTTGCGCTGCGCATGGCCCGGGCGCGCTTCCTGCTTGCCGGGCTGCTCATCGGGCTGTCGGGCTGGGTGCTCGCGCACGAGATTTTTGTGGTGCAGAGCCGGTTCATACCCGTGCCGCAGGTGCTGCTGGAAACCGACACACAGCTCATCGACGCGTTCTCGGCGTACAGCCTGATCGTGCCGCTGCTGCTGATTTCCATCGTGCCCGCGCTGTGCGAGGAGCTGATGTTCCGCGGGTTTCTGTTCAGCGGCATCCGCAGTTCAGCCGGCAAGTGGACGACGATCATCGCCACCGCGTGCATCTTCGCGGTGTTTCACATCATGCTGATCCGCTTTGCGATCACCGCGTCGCTGGGCGTGTTGCTCGGGTACCTGCGCTGGCAGTCGCGGTCGTTGTGGCCGTCGATTCTCGCTCACCTGCTGCACAACGGCGTGACCATCGTGCTGGTGTTCGTGCCGGCAACGAGCGGTGCGCTGGGAATCGCCGAGAGCGGCCCGACCGACCACATGCCCGTGCCCCTCATCGCCGCCGCATGCGTCATGATCGTCGCGGGGATCCTGCTCGCGCGCCGCGCCGAACCAGCGCAACCGTCAGTGATCTGATTCGTCGGTGGCGTACTTCAGGGCTTCTTGGGTTTCTTCCTGGTGCGAGCGCGAGGGGTGTCTGCAGCCCCCTTCGTGTTCAGGGCCACAGCCGCGCGAATGAGCGTTTGGAATGCCCTTGCGTTGATTTTGTCGCCTGCGTGGATGTCGATGGCCCGCCGCGTGTTGCCGTCGAGGCTGGCGTTGAACAGGCCCGACGGATCCGGCAGCGCCGCCCCCTTGGCAAAGGTCAGCTTGACCTTGTCCTTGTAGGTTTCCCCAGTGCAGATGATGCCGGCGTGCGACCACACGGGAATCCCGCGCATCCCGTTCGACGGTTTGCGCCACTTCACCTCCTCGCTTGCCTCGGGGTCGGCCCGCGCAATCAGCTCGCGGACCCGCGTGAGCGTTGCGCCGCGCCAGTCGCTCACGTGGTCTTCACTCGGAGCTTGAATCTTCCGCGTGCTTGCTGCCGTTCTCTTCATGCCCAACTCCATCGCCCACTAGCGGGCTCCAGCTACATTGAACGTGCAACGGGAAAGGACTTCGCGAACAACGTCCGGATCAAACTGTGCGAGGTACGAGAAGTGCAGCCGTACCTTATCATCATCACGGACCAAGCTTCTGACAACGTTCTGCAGCCCAATCGCCTGGGGCGCTGCCCATTCCTGCGCGCAGACAGCAAACGGTGCGCCCGATGTAACCACCCAGGTGGCCCGGCCGCCGGAGATCGACGGTAGGTACTTACGTCGGAGGATCTCCTCTACGATCTCCAGCGCCGTTGAACAATCCGGCACGATGACGTGCGTGGAATGCGGTGCGTCGCAATCGTCACCAGCCGCGACGCTGTCCCGAGTGAGGTGAAGATGAAGCATATTGGTTCTCGACCTATCCGTACCCAGCACGTCAGTTTTCGCCAGGCATCATTGCGAACCGGATCTTCCCGCGACCAAAGGTGCTGGCGCACGCCCGGTACTCGCCGTTACAAGCGTTCGCCGGGCAACCGGCTGGCCTGCTTCACCCAGCGGGTAAACTGCGCTGCGTCGAATTCGTCGTCTTCGTGAATGTCGAGGTAACGCACGTCCTGCTGTTTCGATGTGCCGGGCGGTACCGGCCGCAAGGACGCGCCGCGAAAGAACGCCACCTTCACGTAGCGTGTGAAACAATGGAGGCTGAGAAACCAGCCCTCGCCTTCGACTCCGTAGAACGGTGAATTCCACTTGACCGCTTTGTGCACAGCCGGGACGGCGCCCACGATGAGCGCATCGAGGCGGCGCCCCAGGTCGCGCTTCCACCCGGGCATGGCTGCGATGTACGCCTGTACCGGGGCGTCGCCCTCGCCCTTCGCGATCTGCGGGTTGCCGCCGGCAAGCAGCTTCGGCTGCGCGGCCTTGCGGGCGAGCGACTTGGGTTGCGCCTTGACCCGCTGGGCGGGTTTCGCTTTCGCGCGCTTGGCGGTGGCCTTCGCGGCGACTTTGCCGGACTTTCTGCGCGATTCAGCGGCCATCGGTTCACTCCCGCTCCGTGATTACGTGCTCATATTGACGTTGTCCCAATCGTCGTCCGCGTTGAGCGTCCACTCCAGCGCCTTGCGCCGCTCCATGATGATGTCGATGCTGACGTTGCCGGTCGGCTGGCCCTGCAACTCCGCGTTGCGCGTCCACCAGTGCAGCCGGTAGTACAGGTCGCGCATGCGGTACAGCTCGTCGTGCGGGCGCAGGCGCATCCGCGTCAAAAACTTCGCGCCGTCCTCGCCTATCTGCAGATTCGGACACAGGGCGGCGAGATTATCCCCGACGTGCTCATCGAACGGCATCTGCTCGATCAGCCCGCCGACCCACGCGAGCGCCCAGAGCGCTTCGATGTACCAGTGGAGATTCGCTCGCTCCTGCTCCGTGAGGTCCGCGTTCTCCTTCTCGAGGATCGCCCGCTCGGACTCCACCAGCTCGTCGTCAAGGTCGTGCGCGCTGATCCAGCGCTTGATCACCGGAATCGGCGCCTGGAAGGCGATCTGCAACATGGCGTTCAGCACGAGCGCCCGCCGCGCGACAGCCTGCACATCCCGCGCGGGGTCAGCGGGGTCGTGACACGGCAGCCCGTCGCAGGTCTGTCCGCCATACCTGCGGATTATCTCCTCGCTTTCCCGCTTGATCGCTTCGACATCAATGGTTGCCATCGCGTGCGCTCCGTGAGATGCCCATTCTGCCCCTCTCCACACACCACGCACCACGAATGCGGGCGGGACGGCCCGATTCCCCGACACCACTCTAGCGGCAATCACGCATCTTTGCAGCCAGGCCCTGGACGGAAGCCGTAGGCCCTTTGGGTAAGGCCGGCAGCAACGGTTCAGCCTGGCTGCCGGGCGTTTGTGAGCGGCGGATTGTTCCGCTATTCTGCGCGCTGAACCATGCAAGCACTCGATGAACGCACAACGCGACTGTACCCGTTCGCACCGCACACCTTCGACCTCGACGGCCTCCGCATGCACTACGTCGACGAGGGCGCGGGCGAGGTGATCGTGTGCGTGCACGGCAACCCCACGTGGTCATTTTACTACCGCAACCTGATCGCCGACCTGCGCCGCGACCACCGGGTCGTCGCGCCGGATCACA
This sequence comes from Phycisphaerales bacterium, assembly GCA_020639115.1. Classification (GTDB taxonomy): domain Bacteria; phylum Planctomycetota; class Phycisphaerae; order UBA1845; family UBA1845; genus JACKHG01. The sequence continues at coordinate 8,611 of JACKHG010000026.1, read as the reverse complement.
TCGGGTGCGGCCGATCGGACAAGCCCGGCGACGACCGCTACCCTTACCGCCTCGAGCGGCGCATCGGCGATCTCGAGCGGCTGCTCGATCACCTCGGCCTCGACGCGAACCTGACGCTGGTGGTGCACGACTGGGGCGGGATGATCGGTGCGGGCGTGGCCTGCCGCCGGCCCGAGCGCATCGCGCGGATGGTCATCCTCAACACAGCCGCGTTCCTGCTGCCGGCGGGCAAGAATCTGCCGCTGCGGCTTGCGTTCATTCGCGACACGCCCCTGGCGACGCTCGCGGTCCGGGGCTTCAACGCGTTCGCCCGCGGGGCGTTGCACATGGCGGTGGCGGACCCGATGCGGCCCGACGTGCAGCGCGGCTATCTGGCGCCCTACGACTCCTGGGAAAATCGGATCGCGACGCTGCGCTTCGTGCAGGACATTCCGCTGGCGCCGGGTGATGCGAGCTACGCCGCCGCCCGGTGGGTGGACGATCACCTCGCGCGGCTCGCGGATATTCCCAAGCTGATCTGCTGGGGGGCGCGCGACTTCGTGTTTGACGACGCGTTTCTCGCGGAGTGGCGCCGGCGTTTTCCGGGCGCCGAGGTGCATCGCTTCGCCGACGCCGGGCACTACGTGCTCGAGGACGCCGGCGATCGCATCATCCCGCTGGTGCGCGACTTTCTGGCGCGGCACCCGCTCGGCGCGGCGGCTTCTCCGGCGGAGGCGACGTCGTGACCACCGAGGCGCCGACCATCGCAACAGTGGCGACGGTGAACATCGCCGCGCGCCTGGCTGAGGTGGCTGACCGCCTGCCGAACAAGCCCGCGGTCATCGCCTGCATCGCTCTCGATGGAGCCGGGCGCACGGTGTGCAACCGCGTGACGTTCGCCGAGTTGGCCCGCGACGTGGACGCCTACGCCCGGGGGCTCGAGCGTGCGGGCTTCACTCGCGGCATGCGCACGATCCTGATGGTCCGTCCGGGCCGTGTGTTTTTCGCGCTGACGTTCGCGCTGATGAAGATCGGCGCCGTGCCCGTGCTGATCGATCCCGGGATGGGCCGCCGCCGGCTGATCGCGTGCCTCGCCAACGTCGAGGCCGAAGCGTTCATCGGGATTCCCCTGGCGCACGTCGCGCGCACGCTGTTTCGGCGCGCGTTCCGCACGGTGCGGCTCGCCGTGACGGTCGGGCGCCGCGTCGCCTGGGGCGGCCTGCGCCTCGAAGACGTATACGCCGCCAGCGACGAGCCGATCGCGCCGGCACCCACGGCTGCCGACGACACAGCCGCCATCCTCTTCACCAGCGGCAGCACGGGGCCGGCCAAGGGCGTGGTCTACACGCATGGCATTTTCGACGCCCAGATCCGCTACCTCGAATCCCAATACGGCTACAGCCCCGACGAGGTCGACCTCGCCACGTTCCCGCTGTTCGCGCTCTTCGACGCCGCGCTGGGCATGACCGCGGTCATCCCCGAGATGGACCCGTCGCGCCCCGCGGACGCCGACCCGCGCCGCATCATCGCCGCGCTCACCGATCACGGCGTGACGCACATGTTCGGTTCGCCGGCGCTGCTCAACCGCGTGAGCCGCCACGCCGTCGAGCAGGGTGTTTCCCTGCCGGGGATCAAGCGCGTGATGACTGCCGGGGCGCCCGTACCTGCGGCTGTGCTGGAGCGCATGCGCCAGATCCTGCCCGCCGAAGCCGACATCTTCACGCCCTACGGGGCGACGGAGGCGCTGCCCATCGCCAGCATCGAGTCTCGCGAGATTCTCGGGGAAACTGCGGCGGATACTGCCGCTGGCGCCGGGATCTGCGTCGGCCGGCCGCTGCCCGGCATCGACGTACGCATCATCGGCATCACCGATGCACCCATCGCGACCATGGCCGAGGCCAACGTCCTGTCGCCCGGCGTCATCGGCGAGATCTGCGTCCGCGGCCCGGTCGTTACGCGGAAGTACTTCAATCACGCGGACGCCAACGCCGCTGCGAAGATCGCCGACGGTGCCACGTTGTGGCACCGCATGGGCGACGCGGGTTATCTCGACGCCTCCGGCCGCCTGTGGTTCTGCGGCCGCAAGGCGCATCGCGTGCACATCGGCCGGCGCGTGCTCTTCACCATCTGCTGCGAGGCGGTCTTCAACCAGCACCCGGAGGTCTATCGCACCGCGCTCGTCGGCGTCGGGCCCGCCGGCGTGCAGACGCCCATACTCTGCGTCGAACTCGAGGGGCCCGCAGCCCACGTGACCAAGAAGCGCATCGAGTGCGACCTGCGCCAACTGGGCGGGCCGCACGACCACACGCGCATCATCGAGAAATTCCTGTTTCACCGCAGCTTCCCCGTGGACGTGCGGCACAACGCCAAGATCTTCCGCGAGCAGCTCACCGTCTGGGCCGCAAAGCAGCTCGGCGCGTCGGTGCCCAACCGCAACAGCGCCACACTGGTCAACGAGCCGACCGAGACAGCGCCCCCGGGCGCCGACCGCGGGGCCGGACAGCTATGACGGCTTCTGCACCAGGCCGCGCGCTCGTCACGGGCGGCGGCGGCTTCATCGGCAAAGCCATCATCGACCGGCTTCTCGCCCGCGGGTGGCGTGCAGTAAACCTCCTCCCGCAGTTGCTATCCCGGCATTGATGCCCCGGGGTCGAAACGGCAGGGCGATTCCGCCGACCGCGCAGCAGCCGTCGATCGGGCCTTCTGCGCCGGGTGCGACGTCGTATTCCACGCTCTCGCCGCCAAGGCCGGAGTCTGGGGCCGTACGCCGAGTACCACCGCATCAACGTCGTCGTCGGAAACTGGAGAACTGCTCAGGCTGCCAGCCGCGGCCAGGCCCGATATTCGTTCACACGTCAAGCCTGAGCGTCGTCTCGCGGCGGCGACATGGCTGGTGCGGACGAGTCGGTACTGTACCCCGCGATACATCGCTCACCCTACAGCTGCTCCAAGGCGGAGGCCGAACGGCCGTACTTCTGCTGCCAACACCGACGCGTTCCCGACTGCTGCGGCCGCACCTTCGTCTGGGGGCCCTGGCGACAATCATCGTGCCGCGGATCCGCCCAAGGCCGCAAGTGGAACTCCGCATCAATGGCCGCGGCGACAACCGGGTGGATACGACTCATCGACAACGCAGCCGGGATGCCCACCTGGGCGTCGGATGCCCTCACGGCCGGGCGCGCCGCGGCGGCAGGCAAGGCCTATTTCATCAGCAACGGCGAGCCGGTCGTGATCTGGGACATCATCAACGGCATCCTCGCCGCCGCCGATCTGCCGCCGGTTCGCCGGAAAATACCCAAGAACGTCGCGCTCGGGGGCGCGGCAGTCCTCGAAATGCTCCACCGCGTGCTCCGCCGTCCCGGCGAGCCGCGCATGACGCGTTTCGTCGTCGAGGAGCTCGCCTCCACGCATTACTTCGACATCTCCGCCGCCCGCCGCGACCTCGGTTACGTTCCGGCGGTCACGATCCAGGAAGGCCTCGCACGCCTGCGCGCGCACCTGCAGATGGAGTGTACGTAGGCGTTGTCCAGCTACCGGTGCCGCGGCTCTGCGAGGCGGTGACATTGCAGTGCGGCTGACTGTTGCGTCTTGTCGGTCACGCCGACCTGCAACACGCGCGCAACAGCAACCACGTCGCGATTTCTGAGGTATAATCTGGCCATCTGGAGCGGTGGGTGTCTGCCCGCGGAGTGTGGACCCGGCTGCTTTTTGAAAACACCCCTCCCGACCATCCGGAACGGTTCACGACATGAGTTGAGCGGAGCGCGCGATTTGCGACTCGGCAGGTGAAGTGCGCGAGAGGACCGCGCCCGCGGAACGCATTGTGCCGCGGGCGCGTCTGAAGCGCTCGGCCTGTTTGCGCCCGCCATTTGCGCATCAACGACGTTCACGCCCGCGCGTCGCGGGCGATATCCGTGGAGAAAAAGCAATGTTCACGAGGAAGTTCGTGGTGGGAGCGGGGTCGGTGGCCCTGCTGATCGCGTTGTCCCTAACCGCCGTCACGGTGCTGGCGCAGGGTGAGCCGGGCGAAGGATCCGCCCGGATGATGGCCAAGGACGTCACGTTGCAGGGCAAGGTCGTCGACCTGCACTGCTACATGACGGCGGATACGCCGCCGGCTGACGCCACCAAGTGTGCCGAGTGCATCCGCGCCGGTGTGCCGGTCGCGCTGGAGACCGAAGACGGTCTGGTCATGCTGGGGGCGGGCGTGAAGGGCCCGGCCAAGACGTGTGCGGCCCACGCCGGCCAGCACGTCACCGTGCGTGGCAAGCTCTACGAGAAGGCCGGCGTCAAGTACCTCGAGATCGAGGGTATCGAGGCGCAGACGGCTTCGGCTGAGGGCCGCGGCGAAACCGATCCGTCGTAGCCTCAACCCGATTGGCATTTCGAACCAGCACACCGGGGCGGCGCATCGGGGGATGCACCGCCCCGGCTGCATAGCGAACTCCGCTTGGAATATCGCGTATTAGGGCAGACACGCGCGCGCTACAATCAACCGCGTCGATGGGGATGCAACTCAATCAGTGCCATCTTTACGTCCCCGAAGTCCTTCCCGCATCTTCGGCAGACGCAAGCATCCGGAAGAGCGTCGCCACAGCCCGGGCAATACCAGTGGCTCTTCGGGGGATCGCAAGCGATGGTGGTCTCCCGAGGCTGGCAGTGTGGAAAAAGCTCGCTCAGACGCCGGTAGACATTCACGCTCAATTGCATTTCGCCGGCAGCGCACCGCAGCGTCGCGCCATCCGGCTGCATCTCCCGACCGCAATGTGGACAGAACATGGCACTTCCTATCGGCACCCGCCCGGAGTCCGCTGGCCCTGGAACGCGCTGTCGTTGCGAAACGGACGACCATGAACCTCCTCGAGGACGAGCTGACAAATCGGCGCATCCGGATAGAGCAGAATCGGAATCGGGCCGAGGTTGATGAGTTCGAGCGTGATCGTCCCGCGGAATCCCGCATGGATCGTGGGGGCCGTAAAGTGCACGAGAAGACCGCACCTGGCGTAGGAACTCTTGCCTTCGACTCGCGCCGCAAGGCACGGCCCCGAGTCCACGATGGGTAACTCGATCAACTCGCGCGTCCTGCCCAGCACGAGCCGGTTCGGCGCAAGTGCATACGGCTGTTCACGCGTGATCTTGCGGCTCTCCGAATTCGGCCCGAAGAGGTCGGCAAATCCACCCCGGCGCAGGTCAATGTTGACCGCCAGCCCTTCGCGAAAGAACGCGACCTCGTCGCCCAGCAACAGGTCCACAGCGCTCGTCGAGTACGGACAGTCGGCATGCTCGCTCGATTTCACGCGCGGCTCGGGCTCCGGCGTAATGATCAAGCGACCTTCATCCAACGCGCAGTGGATCGAGACGTTGGAGAGAATCATGATTGGCGCTCAGTGGCTCTGCAAATCGGATTCCTGCACCGGGACGCAGGGTTGTTCGGCTGCCGGCAGCACCGCCCAAACGCGTGTGCCCTCGGAGAAGGTCCGCACCCTTACCTGTCCAGGTCGGGGGCGCGCAAACAGCTCGCCTCCACCGTTTCTGCCTTCGAAGCGCACGTCGCTGCGGGAAACGAAGACCGAGAGCCTCCGCCCGTGCGCGGGATCGTAGCTGACCGCACACTCGTCACTGAACATGCCCTTGTGAATCTCACACTTCAACCAGCGTTCAGACATGATCGCACTCCACGGACCGCCGGGAAGAGACCGTTCAACCAACAAGAATAGTACCCCCAGGCGGCCGATGCAACGGCAACCGTGCCCCAGAACGCCTCCCCGCAGGCGCCCCATCCCGTGGGCGCTGCGTTCCCGAGGCGCCTTCAGATCTGGAAATCGTCGGCGTTGCGCGCGGGAATCGAGGTGGGCGGCGCGTTGCGCTGGCCGTCCTTGACGCGCAGGGCCGGCGGCGTGATGTTCACCGTCGCGCCCTCGGGCACGCTGCTGGTGATGAAGACCGATCCGCCGATTGTGCAGCCCCGGCGCAGCACGGTGTCGCCGCCCAGGATGATCGCGTTCGCGTAGATGGTGACGTGGTCCTCGACCGTGGGGTGGCGCTTGGATCCGCGGATGATCCGCCCGCGCTCGTCCTTGGGAAAGCTCAACGCACCCAGCGTCACGCCCTGGTAGATCTTGACGTGGTCGCCGATCTCCGTCGTCTCGCCGATCACCACGCCCGTGCCGTGGTCGATGAAAAAGCTCTCACCGATCCGCGCGCCCGGGTGGATGTCGATCCCCGTCTGCGCGTGGGCCCACTCCGACATCATCCGCGGCAGCATCGGCACCTCGCGGGCGTACAGCTCGTGGGCGAGCCGGTGCACCGCGATCGCGAGCAGCCCGGGGTACGCGAGAATGATCTCGTCGCAGTTCATGGCTGCGGGGTCGCCGTCGTAGGCCGCCTCCACATCTGTGCTGAGGATGCGCGCGCCGCGATCATCCGGTCGAGAAAGTCGAGCGTGATCGCGCGGTCTTCGCACCCTGCCGCCCCCTTGCCCGCCAGCTCCTCCTTGTAGCACAGGCACTTGTAGACCTGGCGGAAGGCCAGGTGGGCGATGCGCGGCAGCAGCTCGCCGACGTGAAACGGCACGTTGAACGAACTCAGATCCTGCCGGCCGAAGAAGCCGGGAAAGAGCAGCTCGAGCCGCGGCGGATCAGCTCCTCCACCTCCGCCGGCGAGGGGAGAAACGCGCAGTCGATGTGCCGCATCCGCGCGTCGCGGTTGTAACTGCCGACGATGCGATCGACGAGTTGAGGCAGGCGATCGCCCAGATTGAAGACCTCGGACACGTGCACCTCGCTTCATGCAGATCAGCCGCGAATCTCCCGCGATTATACGGATGGGTGGTACGCGGACAAAACGGCGCGCGGTTGTTGCGCGTAAGTGGTGCGCGGACTGGCCCCCCCTTGCATGGGGGGTTCTGATGGGCAGACTCGCGTCGCGTCAGCTTCGGCCGAGTTGGACGGTGCGAGCGGCCTCCTCGGGGGAGCACAGCGGCGTACTGGCTCCGGGCAGCTTGAGCAGCTCCGAGATGCGCGAGGCTGCCAGCGTGGACTCGACCATGGCGAGGGCTTCGTCCAGCCGGCGGTGCAGTGGGCACAGATTGGGGCCGTGTTCCTTGATCTCCAGGGGGCAGCGCTCTATCCGTCTGAACGGATCCACCGCGTTGACGACCTCCAGCACCGTGATTTCCTCAGGCGGCCGCGTCAGCGTGAAACCTCCGTGCAAGCCCCGCCGGGACGACACCAGTCCGGCCCGGGCCAGCGTCTGCAGGACCTTGGAGAGGTAGCCGTCCGGAACGCGGGTCAGGCGGGCGATGCGAGCGGTGATGAGGGCCTCGCCGTGGTGCTGGGCGAGTGCGACGACGGCCCGCAGGGCGTATTCGGTGGTCTGGGTGAACATGGTCGCCTCGAAAATTCGACTTTTGGACCTTGACATCCACATTATGCGTGCTAGATTGAGGATGTCAATTGGATATTTAGATCCAATTAACCATTTATGGCCCGTTCAGGAGGATCAGCCGTGAAAGTTGGCAGGCTCTGGGTTGCTCTGATCGCCGTCATCGCCATCTCCTTCTCCGTTCTCGGGTACTTCGGCGTCGAACTCTATCGGACCAAGCCGCCCCTTCCCGATCGCGTCGTCACCACGAGCGGCAAGGTGCTCTTCACCGGGCAGAACATCCGCGACGGGCAGAACATCTGGCAGTCGATGGGCGGTCAGGAGGTCGGCACCGTGTGGGGCCACGGGGCCTACGTAGCCCCCGACTGGACCGCGGACTGGCTGCACCGCGAATGCGTCTGGCTCCTCGACCACTGGGCTGAGGAAGCGCACGGTGAGTCCTACGCGGACCTCGGGCCGGAGGAGCAGGCGGCCCTTCGCGAGCGGCTCAAGGACGAACTGCGGAAGAACACCTTCGACGCGAAGACCGGGGACCTCGTCATCACGGAGGACGAGGCGCAGGCCATTGCAGCCGTGGCGGCACACTACGAGGGGCTCTTCGGCGACGATCCCGCGCTCGCCGATCTGCGCGACGCGTACGCCATTCCCGCCAACGCGCTGAAGACGCCGGAGCGGCGCGAGCTGATCACCAACTTCTTCTTCTGGGCCTCGTGGGCGTGCGTGACCAACCGCCCCAACTCGGACATCAGCTACACCAACAACTGGCCGGCTGAGACGCTGGTCGGCAACCGTCCCACCGGCTCGATCGTGGTCTGGTCGGTGATCAGTTTCGTGATACTGCTCGCCGGGATCGGCGCGCTGGCGTGGTACTTCGCGGTGCAGCGGCACAAGCCGGAAGTCGATCCGGACTTCCCGCGGCGCGACCCGCTGCTGGCGCTGAGTCCGACGCCATCGATGCGGGCCACGCTCAAGTACTTCTGGGTGGTCGCGGCGCTGATCGTCGCGCAGGTGGGGCTCGGCGCGGTCACGGCGCACTACGGCGTCGAGGGTTCCGGCTTCTACGGGTTCCCGCTGGCGAAGTTCCTGCCCTACGCGGTCACGCGCACCTGGCACACCCAGTTGGGGATTTTCTGGATCGCGACGGCATGGCTCGCCACGGGCCTGTTCATCGCCCCGGCGGTGTCGGGCTTCGAACCGAAGTTCCAGCGGCTCGGAGTGAACGTGCTCTTCGTCTGCCTGCTGATCATCG
>JACKHG010000025.1 GCA_020639115.1 Phycisphaerales bacterium | reverse complement strand
CCTGTACTACTGCGAGTACCAGATCGTGGACCGCGGCACGGGCGAGATCGTCTGGAACGACAAGGTGGAGTTCAAGCGCACGGCGCATGGGCGGTCGTGGGATTGAACGAATGCTGAATGTTGATTGATGATTGGCGGGCGCGGCACGGTGGTGCGTGCGGTGCTCGCGTCCAATCCAGCAGGGTGGGGCCTATGCAAAACACGAACGGGTGGATACGGGTTGCGCTTGGAACGGCGATGGTGGCTGCGGGCCTGGCGGTCTGCGGGTGCGGGCCGGATACGAAGGTTCTCGAGTACGTGCGGCAGGGTGAGTACGGGGAGGGCCGCGCGTACGTCGCCGAGAACATGACCGACAAGAAGAGCGATCGCAACTACATGCTCGATCGCATGGCGCTGGGTATCGTCACGCTGGCCGACGGCATGCCCGACGCCGCGACGCCCACGGTGGACCAGATCTACGAGACGCTGCGGACCCAGGGCGTCAACGCCGACCGCACGGTCGCCGCGGTGGCGATCACGGAGGGCGTGCGTTTCTGGAAGGGTGAGCCGTTCGAGCAGGCGATGGCGTACTACTACATCGCGCTCTACTACGGCATGCGCAGCGAGTGGGACAACATGCGTGCGGCGGCCGACGGCTCGCTCTTTTTGCTGCGTGATTTCGGCGAGAACGCCCAGGGCAAACCCAAGACGCAGGAGGACATCGCCGAGGCGGCGGCCAAGGCCGAGAAGGAGAACAAGGACGCCGACTACATCGACACCGCGTACGTGGCCAAGCCGAGCAACTTCGCGCTCGGCTACCTGCTCAAGGGCATCGCCGCGGTGCAACTGGCCCGCGAGGACGAGGCGCAGGAAAACCTCGCGACGGCTGCGAAGCTCAACGCCTCGCTGCAGCCGCTGGTGAGCGACATCCTGGGCGAGAAGCACAACACCCTGCTCGTCGTGGACTACGGGCTCGGCCCGGAGAAGGAAGCCTACGGCATGGACAAGGTGTACACGCGTTTCACGCCGCGCGAGGGGTGGGCAGCCGCCAACCCGGCGCTGCAGGTGGACGTCGCCGGCGGCGCGTCGGTCAGCGTGGGCGCGGCGTGCAACCTCAACCTGATGGCGGCGGACCAGATCTGGCGCAACCTCGAGGACGTCCGCGTGGCGAAGAGCCTGATCGGCACGGGCATGGTGGCTGCCGGTGGCGCGACCGCGGTGCTCTCGCGGAACAACACCGCACGGGCCATCGGCGCGGGCGTGGCGCTCGCGGGCATGGCCATGAAGGCCAGCGCCCACGCGGACACGCGCTACTGTGTCGTGATGCCCGCGCTGGTCTACGTCGTGCCTGTGACGGTGCCGGCGCCGGGCACGGAGCTGAAGATCAGTATCGGCGGTGATCCGCTGGCGACGACGGTGCTGCCCGCGGTCGGTCCCCCGACGCCTCCGGAGCACATGCAGGTGTTCTTCGTGCGGCTCGTGCCCAACCGGCAGTCGGTTCCGGCGTGGGTCCGCTCGGGACAGATTCTCTACGCGAACGACGCGTACGCCGGCAGCGTGCCGGGCGACGATCTGCCGTACATCCTCGGCGGGCGCTGCGTGCGCACCCCCACTGCGGAGGCGCTGAGCCACTATCAGGCAGCCGGCAAACTTCGCGACCTATCCTTGGAGGATCTGCGGAATCTATACCGTGCAGAAGGGATCGGTTGGGAACTCGATCCCGATACGGGCAGGTCGGACCTGCACGTGCTCGAGGGCGGAACGTCGCTGGTCTGTCCCGACCCGGCGTCGATCGGGTATCTGCGGTTGTTCTGCGCGGAGCACCCGCCGTACAAGCCCAAGAGCGACCGCGTTCGCCAGTTGCGTGATGAGCTGGCTGCCGAGCGTGGCGAGGTGGCCCTGCACTGAGCGTGCGGGCCGGCATGGAAACTCCGTAATCGAGGGAGCTTGCGACGATGAAGCAACGCATGACGTATCTTGGCTGCAGTGCTGTATTGGCCGCGCTGACGTTCAACGCCCTGGCCTGTTCGCACAATCCCAAGGCGGCCCGGCAGGATCAGATGGCCATCGAGGACTATCCGCAGATCACCGCGCTCGAACATCTCGACCGCGTGCTGGTGATCTCCGACGTGGTCGAGGACAAGGGCCCGCCGCTGAAGGTGACGGTGGCGCTGCGCGACGAGCGTGACGACAAGGAGCGGCGCATCCAGTACCGGTTCTTCTTCTTCGACGAGCGCGGCGTCCCGGAGAACAACAATCCCGACTGGCGCTACAAGGAACTTCCCCGGCGGGCCGCGGTGTACGTTGACGGCAACGCCCTCGACAAGAACGCGGTCGACTGGCGCCTGGAGCTGCGCCCGGCGCGTTGAGCCGGCGGCGCCCCTATCCGCCGCTCGCCAGAACGCTGTTCCGCGGCGGCGCAGACGCACACGGCTCGCGAAAGACCTGTGCGCATAACCCCGATTACTGGAGGGATTTTCCCATGAAGCAATTGCTCAAGCCCCTGTTCGCGCTGCTGCTGGCCGCCGCGCCGGCTGCCGCGCAGCGCAAGCCTGAACCGCCCCCCCCGCCGCCGCCCGGACCGCGGCAGTCGGAGGTGACGCCGGAGTTTCTGCAGGCCTACAAGGCTGCGGGCTCGCCGCGCCTGGTCGTGTTCACCTACGTCGTCTCGGTGGATCATTCCCGTGAGGCGGAGCTGAACGAGGCGGGACTCGCCCAGCAGTTCAACACCCGGTTGTTCCACATGTTCAACCATCCGGACGTCGCGGTCCGCGACGTGAACAACGCCGAGCTGAAGGGCAAGGAGTCGTACGACGAGTTCTTCAAGTACCGCGTGCGCACCGACCAGCTCGCCGGCGCCCGCTGGCTCGCGAAGGCGGCCGACGCCGACGTGGTGATCTTCGTGCTGCTCACCGAGCAGACCGGCCGCAGCGACGGCACAGCCTACGCCGCGTCGTACGTGCTGCTCGACGCCCAGCGCGGCGAGCGCTTCGGCGGCTGGTCGTGGGACATGAAGCCGGATCAGCCGGAGGGCGCGTTCTCTGCCAGCCGGGTCGGACAGTACGCGACCGCGCTCGGTGAACGCATGTACCGTGATTTCGAGCTGCACTTCGTGTCGGATTGGAAGGGAGCGGCTGTCCGCACCTTCACGCTCGACGTGAGCGGGCTGCCCGACGATCAGCTTGCGTCGGTGCGCGACCTGGCGAAGGGCATCGACGGCGTGCAGGAGGTGCTCCGGCCGCGTTTCGAAACGCAAGGCCGGGCCCGCCGGCTGGTGATGGACCTCCGTTACACCGGCGATCCGTTCGACCTGAGCATGGCGTTGCGCAAGCGGGCGGCTGACGCGCTGGACATGGATGTGCTCGTCAAGGAGGCCCGCGAGGGGCACATCATCATGCGGGCCTACGGCAAGAAGCCGGTGACGGCGGAGACGCTGCTCTCCGGCGACGAACCGCCGGTGGACCGCAAGGACGAAGCCGACAAGCTGCGTGAGCGCTTCGACGAGGCGTACGCCGCCCACGAGTCGCCGGCCATCGCGGTGATCATCAACCAGGAGGCGCCGCGGCCCGACGAGGCCCGCGACACGATCGAAGTGGGGCCAGCCGCCACGCCGATTCCGGCGGGTGAGGCCTCGGTCGTGGTCAGCCCGCAGATCTTCGTCGATTCCGCGGTCGTCCAGGGCCAGGGCGGCTCGACGCTGCACGGGACGCTGAAGAGTCCGCGCCGGCCGGTGAACACCTACACGAACGAGGAACTGCTCAACACGCTCGTGATGGAAAACGGCATGATGGAACGCTTCGGACGGCTGGGCGTTCGCCGCGTGGACGAGCAGCAGGCCTGGCGGCTCCTCGCCGACGAGCAGAAGCTCACCGACCGACTGTGGGACGAGATGGAGCTCGCGCGCCTGCTCGGCAAGAAGGCGGGTGCGGACATCGTGATTTCCGGGGTGGGCCGCATCGGGCAGCGCAACACCGAGGACGGTTTCATCGAGCTGCTCTATTCGTTCCACGCGTACCGGGTGGACGATGCGGAAATCCTCGCCAACTGCACGGTGCGCACGCTGATCGACGACAACTCGGAGGATCTGCGGGCGGCGACGGACGAGCTGGCGGCTGAGGCCGTGGGCAAGATCGCCTACCAGATGCTCAACACCTGGAAGTAGACGCAGCACGGTCCATTGGAGTGATCACGCGCCGCCGCGGCAGGCCTTGTCTGCCGTCGGCGGCGTTTCTCTGCGCGGCGTGCGGCGGGTCAGGACGCCGCATTGGCCGATTGTGTTTTCCCGATCCACACGCACTCGTCCTTCACGCCGCCGGCGTCGGTGCTCACCGCGCGCACCGCGTTTTGCCCGGCGTTCAGCGTGACCTGCGGCCAGACGAAGACGTGGTCGGCCGCCTCCCGCGTCCCCTGCGACGCCCCATTGACGAACAGCTCGACGCTGCGGCAGTTGGCATAAACCTTAACCGGCGTCGGCCCGGCGGGTCGCGGCGTGAAGCGTTGGCTGGTGATGTGGACGAACGGTTCCTTCGTCCACTGCGCCTTGTAGAAATAGAACGCGTCCTTGCAGGTCTTGCGGTCGTAGGTGACGAGTCCCTTGTCGTTGCGGCCGCGGGTGTCGCCCTCGCTGCGGCCGTCGCTGGCGAAGTCGAACATGTTCCAGACGAAGGTGCACCAGACGAAGGGGCGGCGGCTCATCTCGCGCCAGGCGGTCTCGTGGACGAGCGCCTGCCACTCCTCCGGGTGCCAGTCGCCGGCGTGCTGCGGCTTGTTCGGCGGTACCTCGTGGTGCCGGATGCTCGCACCCGCGCCGTACTCGCTGATGCCCAGCGGCGTATTCGGATGGGCGGCGTGCGTCGCGTCCAGCCAGGGGCCGAGTTCATCGGGCGCGCCGTTGTACCATCCGAAGTAGCGGTTCACCGCGACCACCTGCGTCTGCCAGTTGGCGGGATGATCGACCGGGTCGCACGCTGCGCAGGTGGTGAGCCGCGTGGGATCCTCCTGGTGGGCGAGCTGCGCGAGCTGATGCACGAGCGGCGCCGGGTCGGGCCCCGGCTCCCACGGCGCGGTTACCTCGTTGTGAATGCCCCAGAAGCAGATCGACGGATGGTTGTAGTGCTGGCGGATCAGCTCGATGAGCTGCGTGCGGCAGTTCGCCGCGAAGGCATCCGTGTCGAACACGCGGTTCACGAGCGGGATTTCCGCCCAGGTCACCAGGCCGAACCGGTCGCACAGCGAGTACACGAAATCGTCCTGCGGGTAGTGCGCCAGGCGCACGCCGGTGCACCCCATCTCGTGGATCAGCTCGAAATCCTCGGCGTGCTGCTGCCAGGCCACGGCCCACCCGCGGTCGATCCGATCCTGGTGGCGGTTGACGCCGACGATCCGGTAGGGCTTGCCGTTGAGGTGAAACCCGGTCTGCGGATCGACGGAGAAGTAGCGCAGCCCGATCGGGATCGTCACCTCGTCGAGCACCTGCCCGCAGGCGTGGAGCGCGACGTGCAGGTCGTACAGAAACGGATCCTCGCGCCCGTTCCACAGGTGCGGCTTGTCGATCACGAGGGGCAGCACGACCGAGCGTTGCTCCCCGCCGGCGAGTTCGACGCTCGTCTCGGCCTGCACGACCTTGCGCACGCCGTCCGAGACGGTCACTTCCAGGTCGAGCAGCCCGGACTTCTTCACGCCGTTGGTCAGCAGCGTGGTGATCGCGAGTTCCGCGCGGTCGTCGGTAACCTTCACCTGCTTCGCATAGACGCCGCGTGATGCGTGATCCAGCGGCGAGATGCACGACTGCTCGGCGAGGATCAGTGCGACTTCCCGGTACAGCCCGCCGAAGAGCGTGAAGTCCGCCGACCACGGCGGCACGTCCTCGCGCCGAGCGTTGTCGACCTTGACCGCCAGCAGATTCGGCGCGTCGAAGTGCACAAGCGAGGTGATCTCGAAGCAGAACGCGCCGAAGGAACCGCGGTGCTCGCCCACGCGGGTGCCGTTGACGAACACCTCGGCGACCTGGCTGGCGGCCTCGAAGCGCAGGAACGCGCGCCGGTGCGACCACTCTTCGTCGACCTCGAACGTGAGCCGGTACCACGCGGGCCCGCGGTAGTAGTCGTTTCCGCCGTCCTGGCCGTCGCGGGCGTTCCAGGTGTGTGGCACCTTGACGGCCGTCCAGGCGCCGTCGTCGAAGCCCGGCTGATCCGCGCCGGCGGCTTCGCCCTTGTGGAACTTCCAGCCGTCGGTCAGGGTGATAATCTGCCGCGGTGACTGCGGCGTTTCCATTCCCAAAGCGCCCAATCCGGACGCGACGGCGACCAACGTGTGAATCAGCATGACCACTCCTGCAGGCAAATCGCGCTTGCCGCGCAAACCTCGTCCGGCGTCCATCTTCCAAGCCCGCTTTCGCCCGGTCAACCGCCCCACCGGCCCGACGCGCCGCGCGCCTGGATCCGCGATATGATACCCGCGATGAACGCGACGCCGGAGAATCTCGACCGCTACAGCCGCCAGATGCTCTTCGCCCCCATCGGCGCGGACGGGCAGCGCCGCCTCGCCGAAGGCCGGGTGCTGCTGATTGGCTGCGGCGCCCTCGGCACCGTGCTGGCAACGACGCTGACCCGGGCCGGGGTTGGTTTTCTGCGGATCTGCGACCGCGACGAGATCGAGCTCAACAACCTCCAGCGTCAGGTGCTGTTCGACGAAGAGGACATCGCGCGGGGCCTGCCCAAGGCGGTGGCGGCTGCGGAGAAGCTCCGCCGGGCGAATTCGGAGGTGACGGTCGAGCCGGTGGTCACGGACGTCGGTTGTGACAACATCGTGCGGCTGGCGGCGGATTGCGACGTGCTTCTTGACGGTACGGACAATTTCGAGACGCGTTACCTGATCAACGACCTTGCGGTTCAGTCGGGCAAGCCGTGGGTGTACGGCGCGGTGATCGGCGCGACGGGGCTGGTGATGCCGGTGGTGCCCGGCGTGACGGCGTGCCTGCGCTGCGTGTTCGAGTCGGCGCCGCCGC
Organism: Phycisphaerales bacterium; assembly: GCA_020639115.1. GTDB lineage: Bacteria > Planctomycetota > Phycisphaerae > UBA1845 > UBA1845 > JACKHG01. Next base: position 31,350 of record JACKHG010000025.1, on the reverse strand, counting down.
CGGAGATGAGCCCCACGTGCGACACGGCGGGCGTGATCGCGCCCGCGGTCAACGTGGTCGCGTCGTTGCAGTGCGTCGAGGTGTTCAAGCTGCTGATGGGCCAGCGCGACGCCCTCTCACTTGGCCTGACGAGTATTGATGTCTGGTCCGGCCGCAATCACCGGCTTACGGTGAGCCCCGTCCGCGGCGAAACGCCCTGCCCCTGCTGTGGTGCCCGCAACTTCGCGTACCTGGACGGCAGGATGATGAGCAGCACGACCACGCTCTGCGGGCGTAATGCGGTACAGATCGCGCCGCCGGCTGAGCGCGAGGCCCGGATGGATTTCGACGCGGTCGCCGACAAGCTGAGTCGTGCGGCGCGCGGTGCGGTGCGCCGCAGCCGCTTTCTCGTTCGCGCCGACGTGGAGGGCTACACGATCACGGTCTTCCCCGACGGCCGCGCGATCATCAAGGGCACGAAGCTCGCCGACGAGGCCCGCAGCGTCTACGCGAAATACATCGGCCACTGACACGCCGCCTTGACGCCCTGCGCAACGCCGCCGCCAGGGCATTCTGAATTTCGCGTCAGGTCTACGTGTGTTGCGCTCACATCGAATTCACGCGCGGTTCAGCAAGCGCACCTATCCTCTATGCACAACGACGCAGTCCACATCCGGAAAAGGAGATTGCCATGCGCAAGCGATACTGGCTCGGCGTGCTGTCGGGAGGACTCGGCGTGATCATCGTGGCGCTCGTGCTCGGGCTCGGCGGCGCGATCAATATGGAGGCGGATCAGCCGCCCGGACTGCTCGACGGCATGGGCCACGTGGCCTGGGAAAGTTCCGTCGCCTGGCGTTCCGGCGACATGGTCAGCCCGGTGACCGGCGACGCCAATGCGGCGAGTGATGGCTTTGAACACTACCGCTCGACCTGCGTGATGTGCCACGGCGCGCCCGACGTGGCCGGCGCGGAATGGGTCGGCGGCATGCTGCCCATGCCTCCGAACCTGGCATTGAAGGAAACCCAGGAGCGCTCCGATGCCGAGTTGTTCCACATCATCCACGACGGCGTGCGCATGACCGGCATGCCCGCGTTCGGCAGCAGTCACAGCGACCGCCAGATCTGGGAGATGGTGGCGTTTCTGCGCAAGCTGCCTAATCTCGGCGCCGCCCAGAAGGCGAGCCTGCGCAGCGCGACCCACGCGGATGAGCACGAGCATCACGCAGAGGAGCACCACGGCAGTTAGAACGTGCTCACGTAAAACGTGAACCGCGAATGAACGCGAATAGACGCAAATGTTGAATGCACCGCTGCTGCGCATTCATGTTTATTCGTGTGCATTCGCGGTTCCGTCTACAGCTCGCTTCCAACGCACGACGCCTGCGCGGTTCGTGTCCGCTTTGCTACGCGGAGGCGGGGGCTGGCTGGGAGATGCCCAGGCGGCGGAGCAGCGGTGACATGGTCAGGCCCTGCACCACCAGCGAGAAGAACACGCAGGAGAAGCCAGCGAAGATCAGTTCCGGTCGAAAGCGTGTCAGCACGTGGTCATCCGGCAGGTCCACCGGCAGGTGCAGCAGCAGCGCGATGGGAATCGACCCGCGCAGACCGCTCCAGAACAGCACGTGGCTCCAGCGTCGCGGATTCGGCCGCTGCAGCTTGTCCAGCCCCCAGGTGAACGTGTAGGTCACGAACGCCCGCGAGACGAGCATCGCCGCGATTGCCACGCCCGCGAGCCGCCACGGATTCACCGCCACCTGGTGCGGGATCTCGCGCAGCTCCAGCCCGATCAGGATGAACAGGAACGAGTTGAGCACGAAATCGATCGACTCGAAGAACGTCTCCACCGTCTCCTTCGTCTTCGGGCTCATCGAGAAGCGCCGCCCGTAGCTGCCGATCAGCAGACCGGCGGTCACCGTCGCGATCACGCCGGAAAAGTGCAGCATCTCCGCGAGCCAGAACGCCCCGAACGCCAGCACCAGGCAGATCGCGTTCTCCAGCAGGTGGTCGTTGAGCTTGCGCAGCACGAGGAAGATGGCGACGCCGGTGAGCGCCCCGATGACCATGCCGCCGAGCGCGACCTTGAAGAAGATCCAGATGCCCGCGCCGAGCGTCACGTGCGTGCCCAGCAGCGCCTCCAGGAAGATGGTGAACAGCACGACACCCGTGCCGTCGTTGAACATGCTCTCCCCTTCGACCAGCGTGCGCAAGTCCTCCGGCGCGTTGGCCTGGCGGAAGAGGGCCAGCACGCTGACCGGGTCGGTCGGGGTGATGAGGGCGCCGAACAGCATCGCCACCAGCAGAGACGTGATCCCGCCGATCCACCACATCAGGCCCCCCACCAGAAAGGTCGAGACGACGACCCCCGGCACGGCGAGCGCCAATATGGTGGGCAACTGGCTGGTGAGGCGCTTGAGGTCGGTATGCAGCGCCCCCTGGAACAGGATCGGCGGCAGAAACACGAAGTAAATCAGGTCGTGGCTGAAGCCCACGTGCTCCGGGTGCGGCCCGAGGTGCAGGATGCCCACCGCCAGCCCCACCAGCGTCAGGAAGATCGCATACGGCAGGTGCGTGATCATCTTCGCCAGGATCGCCACGACGCACGCCAGCAGCAGCAGCCCGATGTAGATGCCGATCAGATGTTCGAACGGATGACCCATGATGCGGGCATGATAGAAGCACAACCGGGAATGGAAAGCTCCTCACGCAATCGCTGGCCGTAGCGGACCGTATGCGCGAAACGCGAGCGTATACGACGGTCGCACGTACGGGGGAAAAGTATACGTACGTCTGCGTGTCGACGGCTGCGCCGGCCTTCGATTTCGCGCAGCGCGCACACCTCTGCACCGAAACCGAGCCGCGCGATCATTCGGCACACAGCATCAAGACTTCCACGCGGGGCATGGGCAACACATCGCATCCCTGCCGGCGTACTGCAAGCCGTGAGGGGTCGAACGCTCCGTCCGATCATCCCATGAAAATGTCCAAATTGCGTCCGCCCCGGCGAAAAAAGTTCGCATCGTGGGCGGCTCAGCCCTGTGGGTCCAGCGCGCCATCCGGTATACTCGCGGCTGTGGGGAACGGTTTACGAGTCCCAGTCTCAATTGCCCGCATGGCTACCCGTGCCCGTGCTGCGCAGACAGCAGCAGTGGTCCCGTCCGGCGGCGCCGGGTGTTTTCATCCTTCCCGGTCTTCTCGGGGAAAAGCCTCGCTACCGTGGAGCTGCAGCATGATTCCGCTTCGCTCGCTGTTTGTCGTCGCCCTCGCCGCCCTGGTACTCGCACCGGCTGCGGCCTTCGGCCAGTCCTATCGCAACTACACCCAGATCGCCCAGTTGATGAGCGACGCGGCGACGAACTATCCCGCGATCTGCCGGCTGGTGAACCTGGGCACGAGCTACCAGGGCCGGGTGATCTGGGCGCTGAACATCTCCGATAACGTCGGCACGGAGGAGGACGAGCCGGAGATGAAGTACATCTCGACGATGCACGGCAACGAGTGGACCGGCAACGAGATGATGCTCTACCTCATCGACGAGTTACTCTCGAACTACGGCACCGATCCGGAGATCACCAACCTGGTGAACGAGATGGACATCTGGATCGTGCCGCTGATGAATCCCGACGGCTTCGTGCTGGACCAGCGCTACAACGCGCGCGGCGTCGATCTCAACCGGGATTTCCCCGACTGGGACGATGACCCGATCAACACCCCCGCCGGCCGCGAGGCGGAGACCGGTGTGATCATGAACTGGGTGGCGAACGAGAGCTTCACGCTGTCGGCCAACTTCCACACCGGGACGATGGTGTGCAACTACCCGTACGACAACAATCCGCAGGGCACCAGCACCTACACGATATCTCCGGACGACGATCTGTTCATCCACATCTGCACGCTCTACGCGCAGAGCAACCTGCCCATGTGGAACAGCAGCGAGTTCCTCCACGGCATCACCAATGGGGCCGACTGGTACACCGTCAGCGGCGGTATGCAGGACTGGAACTACCGCTGGTACGGATGCAACGAGGTCACGATCGAGCTCAGCGACTCCTTTCAGCCGCCGGCCTCGCAGATCCCGACCTTTTGGAGCAACAACCGCGACTCGCTCATCGCCTACATGTCCACGGCGCTGATCGGCGTCCGCGGCATCGTCACCGACGCGGTGACCGGCGACCCGCTTGCCGCGACGATTTCGGTCGGCGGCATCGACCATGACGTCTACACCGATCCCGACATCGGCGACTACCACCGCATGCTGCTGCCCGGCACGTACAACATCACGGTGTCCGCACCCAGCTATCCGACCCGCACCTTCTACAACGTCGCAGTGGCCAGCGGACCCGCGACGCGGCTTGACGTCGCGCTCCAGCCGCCGCCGGCCATCGCCCCCGACGCGCTGCCGGACGGCAACGTCCTCGCGCCGTACGGGCCGATCGCGCTGTCCGTCACCGGCGGCACCGCGCCGCTCAACTGGAGCGCCACGGTCCCCGGCTACGTCGAGACGGACCTGGGCACCAACGCTTTCGCGGCGACGGGCGTGGCCCAGAACTGGAAGGGCGACGACATCTTCAAGAACTACACGCTGCCCTTCCCGTTCCCCTTCTACGGCGTGAGCTACACGACGATCCAGGTGTGGTCGAACGGGTTCATCAACTTCGGCGCCATCACCGGCAGCTCGGCGAACAACACCAACGCCGACCTGATTGCGAATCACCGCATCGCCCCGCTGTGGGACGATCTGAAGACCAACGTGACCGGCAAGGATATCTACGTCGACGAGTCGCTCAGCGATCGCGTCACGATTCGCTGGGACGCCGTGACCTATGCCGGCAACCACCAGGTAGACGTTGCGCTGACCCTCTTCGACGACGGGCGTATCCAGTTCCACTACGGCAACAGCAACACGCCGGTCTCGCCGACCATCGGCATCTCCAATGGTGACGGCATTGCCTACACGCTGGCGGCGTACAATGGCGCGACCGCACTGACCAACGTGAACTCGCTCCAGTTCGCGCCGATTCCGGTGCTGCCGCCCGGGCTGACGCTGTCGCCCTCCGGCGTGCTCGCGGGCACGCCGACCCAGGCCGGCGCGTACAACTTCATTGTCGAGGTGATCGACAATGATGGCCGTAGCGATACGCACACGTTCAACCTGACCGTCAATCCGCCCAACGCCGACGGCGACTACAACGGTGACGGCCGGATCGACCTGGCGGACTACGCCGCGTTCCAGGCGTGCAACGGCACGACGCCCGCGGGCGCCTGCGGTTCCGCGTTCGACTATATTCCCAACGGGATGATCGACCTTGAAGACTTCGCCGTGTTTACCGGTCAGCTTACCGGCCCGGCGAATTGAGCAACGCCGGCGAAAGCCGGAACATCCACGGGCGGTAAGGCCCAAAGGTGGAAACGACCATGAAGCTGCTGCGACCGATCGGCATGTTTGCCCTGGCCACGGCCTGTGCGACGCTCGCGTTCGCCGACGCCGGCCATAAGACGATTCAGTCCACCGCCCAGCGCGGCGATCTCGACGGACTCAAGGCGTACCTCACCGACGCTCCGGAGATGGTCAACGCCCGCGACGCCACCGGCAGCACGCCGCTGCACGCAGCCGCCCTGGCCCGCGAACCCGAGGCCGTGCTCACCTACCTGCTTGCGCACGGAGCCGACGTGGCCGCCAAGGACGCAGCCGGCGACACGCCGCTGCACGTGGCGGCCCGCACGCTCCGGGCGAAGCCCGTCCAGCAACTCATCGCAGCCGGCGCGGACGTCAACGAGCCCAACGACCGCGGCGAGACGCCGCTGCACGTCGCCGTCCTCATGGGCGTCAACCTCAAGCACGATGCGGAGCGGCGCCAGGCCACGGTGCAGGCGCTGATCGCCGCCAAGGCCGACCTCAACGCGGTCGACGCCGACCACCGTACGCCGCTGCACCTCGCGGCAGCCCGCAGCCGGACGCTCGCCGCCGAGGCCTTGATCGACGCCTCCGCCGACGTAAACGCCGGCGACAACCAGCAGCGCACACCGCTGCACTGGGCGGCGGTCGCCAACGACACGGCGATCATCGCGGCGCTGCTCGACCACAAGGCCGACATCGCCGCGAAGGACCAGGCGGGCAACACGGCGCTGCACGCAGCCGCCACACGCTTCCGCAAGGACGCCATCAAGACGCTGCTCGAGCGTGGCGCGGACGTGAATGCCCTCAACGACACCAAGGCCACGCCGCTGATCGTGCTGGCCTCCACGTCGCAGGCGCACCGGGATGTCGATGACATGCTCGTCGCGGCGGCCACCGTGCTGGTCGATGCCGGTGCGGACGTGAACCTGCTGGACGCCAACCACCAGACGGCGCTCGACTACGCCCGGCAGAAGGGCTACACGCACCTGGCGGCGTACCTCGTCGAGCACGGCGGCGCGTAGCCCGCGGCGCTGCCATTTCCCGGATTGCCCCGCCCCCAGCCGGACCAGGGCATCTGCGCGCTTATCGGACGCGCCGGCCCCTGCTGCATCCCTGCCAGAACCATTATGCGGACGAGCTTGGTGTGCCTCCCCGGACTGCCGATAGACCGGCAGGCGGACTTGGCGGTGGCCGGTTGGCCAGCCGCACGGCCGCTCACCGGCGGGAGGCGCAGCATGAAGCGATTCGGAGAATACGCGGTGGAACTGGGCTATTGCTCCACGGCGGACATCGACCGGGCGGTCGACATCCAGCGCGACCTGGTCAGTCGTGGATTTCCCAAGATGCTGATCGGGCTGGTGATGGTCCGCTACGGGATCATCGAGAACGGGCAGCTTCTGCACATTCTGCAGATGCTCGAGCACGAACGGGTGCCGGCGCTGCTGGCCGACTGAAGCCGCCGTTCACTGCCGCCGGACACTGCCGCCGCACCACACCCTACGCCGAGATCAGCCGCGCGGCTGCGCGCGTCTCCCCCAGCCGCCCCGCCAGCGCCCAGCGCTTGATGTCGCGGGCCACCGCGTCCCACTCCCCCGACAACCGCACGCGCATGAACGCCGCGAAGAGGCCGTCGAGCACCGCGCACAGGTCCGCGAGCGACGTGCAGCGCGTCTCCAGCACCGCCGACTTGTCCTCCCCCTCGACCGGCGGCAGCACGAGTCCGCTGACGTCGAACTTCGCACCGTCGAGCGTGAAGGTCCACTCGCCGGCCTGGGCCGCGAGCATGAGCCCGAGCCGGGATGGTTGCTTGCCGATGGCCAGCGCTGCGCGGGCCTCAGCCGCCCGCGCGGGGGCGTCGCAGCGGAGCGTCGCGGTGCCGGTCAGGTTGAAATCGCACTTGAGCTGCATGTGCGTCGCGAGTGAGGCCGCCACGTCCGCCTTCTGCAGCAGTTCGAAGACGCCCTCGGCCCGCTCGATGCCGTACCAAAGGCAGGTGAGGAACTCGCGGCCGAAAAAGCCGCGGTCCTCCGGGTCCAGGCTGTAGACGTCGCCGTCGACCTCGTCCGGAGGCTCGATGAAATGGGCCGGGCGAGCATCCTCGAGGGCCCGCTTGCCGCCCTGCTCATCGGCGCTGCGCATGGCCAGGCTGTGGGCGCTGACTGGCTCGATGGGGCACTCGAAGGTGTCGCCGAAGAGGCGAATGAGGTGATCGTTGGCGCCGTTCGAGGTGCTGCCGAAGTAGAGCGCCTGGCGTTCGAGATCGATGAGCACGGGGAAGGCGGAGATGCGGCGGAACGCGCCGCTGCGGGCCTCGGCCTCGGCCCGCTGGGTGGCAGCGTCCTTGGCCTGGCGCTGCTCGGAGCGGGTGAGGAACGCCTTGCCGGAGGCCTCCAGGGCCGCCGCCTGCTCCATGAGGAAGTAGCTGCGTTTGATGGCGGCGGGGGGCGAGTTGCGATCGACGCGGAGCATCAGGTGGGCGAACCGCCCCACCGCGATCTTCTCGCCGCCGAAGTCGACGTCGAAGAGGTGCTGGGGGGTGATCCAGCCGATCTCGACGCCGTCGGCCGCTGCCGATCCGTACCGCCCGAACGCGGCCCGATTGAGTTTTTCCAAGAGGACGTCGTCCACGCAATCGTGGACCAGACCGCCCAGACGATACCGCCGAAAGGTCACTCGACCCGATGCCAGCCCCATGCCGCGCTCCCTTGCTGCTGCGGCGGCGCTCCACGCCGCCAAAGTGTCCCAAACCGCTCTCGGCACCGTACCAGAGGCGCGGGGCGGGTCAACGTCCGCGAAAACGGCAGCCGCCGCTGTGAGTTGCCGGGCCGCGGGCGCGCAAGCCTCGGCGCCGGTTGAGCGTGGTTCACTGTGCCCACACATTTCACAGGCTGGGTTGACGCGGGCTGCCGCACTTTTTTTGCAATCGCCCCGTTTCGATCGCGTCACGTTCACCCCTCGCCGATATTTCCGGTGCGGGGGTACAGCGCGCGTCCGGTCCGCCGCCCATAGGCATTTCGCAAGCGGCCCCGGAACCATCCCTCGCTTCGCCGCGGGACACGAGTGCGCATGAGCACGCAGACCGACAGCCGCTACCGCATCAGGATCGCGCCCGACCGCATGTCCGCCACGCTCGCGCCGGCGCCCGGCACGCCGCGCACCGACGAGGAACGCGACGCCATCCTGGCGGCGCTCAAGGAAGCGGGCATCGCCGTCAGCGACGACGTGAACGCGCGCGTCGAAGCCTACCTGGCGGCGGAGGAGGACCCGAAGGCGGAGGAGGGATTCGTCGTCGCCGCCGGCCGCGAAGCCGTCGAGGGCACCGACGGCGAGTTCGTGTGGTCCCCCGAGCTCAAGCACAGTACCGCCGACTGGACCGACGACGCGCCCGTCGACTTCTACAACCTCTCGTCCATCATCACCGTCGAGGCGGAAACGCCGATCGGCCGCGTGGTCGCCCCGGTGGCTGGAATTCCCGGCGTCGACGTGTTCGGCAAGCCGGTCCCGCCGCAGACCCAGCCGGCTGCGGTCACGGTCAAGGAGACCGTGCGCCTGGGCGACGACGGCGCTACCGCGATCGCCACAGTCGCCGGCCGCGTCGTCTACGAACACCGCGAACTCTTCATCAAGGAGGTCGTCGAGATCGCCGGCGACGTCGATTTCTCCACCGGCAATCTCAACCTCACCACGGACGCGATCGTCCGCGGGACCATCCGTGACCTGTTCGAGGTCAAAAGCAGCAAGCAGTTCACGGTGGGCGGCGCTATCGAGGCCGCCACGATCGAGGTCGCCGGAGACGTCACGGTGCGCGGCGGAATCCTCAACCGCTACCGCGGCAAGGTGACGACCGAGGGCGAAATCGTCGCAAAGTTCTGCGACGAGGCGGTGCTGCACGCCGGCGGCGACATCCACATCGCCAAGGAGGCGATGAACAGCCGGATCCACACCGAGGGGCGCGCCGTCCTGCACCAGGGCGCGGTGATCGGTGGGCGCGTCTACGCCCGCAAGGGCGTCGAGGCCCACACGCTGGGCAGCGAGGCGAGTGTGCCCACCGAAATCATCGTCGGCATGCACCTCGACGAGCTGCGCCGCATCGAAAACATGACCCGCGAGAACGAGCGGCGCCGCCTGCAGATCGACAAGATCCGCCAGAAGCTCGCCCCGCTGGTGGCCCAACTCAAGCGGCTCACCCGCGAGCAGCGCGAAAAGGTCACCGAGATGATGTTCCAGGCGGACAGCATGGCCATGGACCTCGACCAGGCGGAGAAGGACATCGCCGCCATGATCGAGAACTCCGCCGCCGCCAAGCCGTCGGTGCTGGTGCACGGTCGCATCTGCGACGCCGTCAACGTCACGATCGACGACCGCGTCGTGCACTTTCCGCGGGAGTTCAAGGGCCCGGTCCGCATCGAACGCCGCAAGCTGGAGGGCTACACCGCACTGGTCGCGGTCAACCAGCTCACCGGCTCGATCACCGAGCTGCCGGCCCGGAAGGTCGAGTTGCCCAAGGCCAAACCCAAGCCCGAGGAGCCCTCACTTCCGCCGCAGTAGCCACCTCCGCCGCGTCCTCCGCTGCCCGCCGTCCGTGCGTCTCACGGCCCAGAACGCGCCCGCGAGTCGATCCGCAAAAGCTCGGGGCCCGAACGTTCGATAATACAGGCACAGGACCCCAGGAGATCCAAGATGATGTCGGACAAGCAGGCCAACCTCGATTCCCTGCGTCGCGTCGCCCAGCGTCTCCGTGAAATCGGCGACGACGCCTTTGCCGAAAACCTCGCCGCCCGCCTCGAAGCGGAGATTGCAGCCGTCGGGGCACCCGCGACTCGCGAAGCGGACAACGACACGACCCCCGACCTTGGCGCCGCCATCTAGGCCGAGCGCTACGACCTGGTCGCCCCGCCACATGCACCCCCGCTGGGGGCGCGCATCGGAGCGCCAGCCACAGTGCGCGCCGTCGTGCCCGTCCGCTCCCCCGGTCGGCCGTTGAATCCCTGTTACATCATTGGTGTTGGTGCCCCGCCGGCGCCCGCGGTACGCTCCTGCGGACAGGGGGCGCTTCGCGTCGGCTGGGCGTTCACCGTGCGCACCCGGCGGCCGGGCGCTTCCGCGCAGCCAATTTGAGTTCGTCCATCCGCGGATCGGCGGAGAGAGATCATGTTGGGAACGGCGTTGCAGCCAGACATCGAGGAGCTCATCCGTAACCGCCAGTGGGGCGAGCTGCGCCTGGCCATGCAGGAGCTGCACGCCGCGGACATTGCGGAAATCATCATCGACCTGCCCGCCGAGGACGAGGCGATCCTGTTCCGCCTCCTGCCGCGAGGCATCGCGACGGAGGTGTTCTCGCACCTGCCGCCCGATCACCAGGAGACGCTGATCGGCTCGCTGACCAGCGAACAGACCCGCAGCATCCTCGAGCAGATGACGCCGGACGACCGCACGCACCTCTTCGAGGAGCTGCCGTCGGAGGTGACGCGGCGGCTGGTGGCGGCGCTACCGCCGGCGGAGCTGAAGGCGGCGCAGGAGTTGCTCGGATATCCGCCCGAAAGCGCCGGCCGCTACATGACGCCGCGGTACGTCACGCTGCGGCCGGACATGTCGGCGGGTGAAGCGCTCGAGCACGTGCGCCGGACCGCGCCCGGCAAGGAGACGCTGAACATCCTCTACGTCGTCGACCACGACGGCCGGCTCGACCGGGATCTGCGGCTCAGCTCGCTCGTGCTCGCGAGCCCGGAGCAGCGGCTTTCCGAGATCGACGACCGCCCGCTCGTCGCCATTCCGGCGACGACCGACCGCGAGGAGGTGCTCCGCACGTTCGAGAAGTACGACCGTTTCGCCTTGCCCGTGGTGGACGCCTCGGACCACATGCTGGGCATCATCACGGGCGACGACGTGCTCGACGTGGCGTCGGAGGAGGCCACCGAGGACATCCACAAGATCGGCGGTATGGAAGCGCTCGACGAGCCGTACCTGGACGTCACGTTTCTGACCATGATCAAGAAGCGCGGCGTGTGGCTTTCCGTGCTGTTCATCGGCGAGATGCTCACCGCGAGTGCCATGGCCCACTTCGAGCAGGAGATCGCCAAGGCCCTGGTGCTGATGCTCTTCGTGCCGCTGATCATCAGCAGCGGCGGCAACTCCGGTTCGCAGGCGACCACGCTGATCATCCGCGCCCTGGCGCTGACGGAGCTGCGGCTGCGCGACTGGTGGCGGGTGATGCGTCGCGAGGTGCTGTCGGGCGTGGCGCTGGGGGCGTGGCTCGGATTCATCGGCTTCCTGCGCGTGCTGATCTGGCAGCACTTCGGGTGGGTGGACTACGGTGAGCATCACGTGCTGGTGGCGGTAACCGTCTGGCTCAGCCTGATCGGGGTGGTGGGCTTCGGTACGCTCGCGGGGAGCATGCTGCCGTTCATTCTGCGGGCCGTGGGGCTCGACCCCGCGACGAGTTCCGCGCCGTTCGTGGCGACGCTGGTGGACGTCTCCGGCCTGATCATCTACTTCTCGATCGCCGCGCTGCTGCTCCGCGGGACGTTGCTGTGACGCTGCGGCGACTTTTGCCGGCGACGCGTGTCCGGTAGACTGCGGGGCATGAACCAACTCACGCTGAAGAGAATGGCCTTCCTGGTGGCGTTTGGGCTGGGGGCTGCGGGCGTATTTGCCGAGGAGCCCGCGGCGCACACCGGACCGCGCCACGTGTCCGTGGAAAAGACCGCCGACGGCTTTCGGCTGCGGCGCGACGGCAAGCCGTACGTCATCCGGGGCGTCGGCGGGCGCGGACGGCTCGACGAACTCGTGGCCGCCGGCGGTAACTCGGTCCGCACGTGGAACGCCAACCATCTCGAGGGCACGCTGGACGAAGCCGAGAAACGCGGCCTCTCCGTCACGGTCGGCCTGTGGCTCGGTCACGAACGGCACGGCTTCGACTACTCCGATCCCAAGCAGGTGGCTGCCGACAAGGAGCGGGCCCGCGAAGCGGTCATGCGTTTCAAGGATCACCCGGCGGTGCTGATGTGGGGCATCGGCAACGAGATGGAGGCGAATGGCCAAAATCCCAAGGTGTGGGCGGCGATCAACGACATCGCCCGGATGATCAAGGAGCTCGACCCGAACCACCCGACGATGACGGTTATCGCCGGCACCGGCGACGGCAAGGTGGGCGAATTCGTGAAGCACTGCCCGGACATCGACGTGCTCGGCGTCAACGGCTACGGCGACCTGGCGTACATCCCGCGGGAGCTGAAGGCCCAGGGCCTCGATCGGCCGTACGTGGTGACCGAGTTCGGTCCGACCGGCTGGTGGCAGGTCGAGAAGACGAGCTGGGGTGCGGAACGCGAGCCAACCAGTACGGAAAAAGCCGAAACGTACCTGGCGGGTTACCAGACCGCGGTGCTGGATCAACCGGACCGCTGCCTGGGGGCGTATGCCTTTCTGTGGGGCAACAAGCAGGAGCACACGCACACGTGGTTCGGGATGTTTCTGCCCACCGGCGAGCGGACCGCCGCGGTCGACGTGATGACCAAGGTGTGGACCGGCGACTGGCCGAAGAATCGCTGCCCCGCCATCACCGACCTGCGTGTACAACAAGCGACACACGACCGCCCGTCGGCCCCGCTGCCCGAGGCGATCTACCCGCCGGGTACGCCGCTCATCGCCAAGGTGGAGGCGAAGGATCCCGACGACGATCCGCTGACCATCACCTGGGACCTGCGTCCCGAGTCCACCGACAAGCGTTCCGGCGGCGATCCCGAGCAGGCCCCCGCCCCGCTGCCCGACGCGATCGTCAAGGCGCGCCGCAACGTCGTACGGGTGAATCTGCCGGAGCAGGCGGGCGCGTACCGGTTGTTCGTGTATGTGACCGACGGGCACAACAACGCAGCCACCGCGAATATTCCGATCCTGGTCAAGTGATGCGCAGCCGGGCGGCATTGGCACATCACCCTTGAGAATGGAGTCCCGATGGCCGGTATGACTGCAACCGGGCCTGTCCGACGGATTGGCTGGATGACCCTGGCCATGGCGGCTGCGTTTTCCATTACGGGCTGTGCCGCGCATAAGGCCGGCATGCCGGATCCGATCTTTCCTGAGGCGCTGCAACGCGGTGACACGATCGCCTTCGTCGCGCCGGCCGGCCCGCTGGATCGCACGCGGATGGAGCTGGCGCGGCAGCGTTTGGAGGACATGGGTTTTCACGTGCGCGTACCGTCCGACCTCTACCGCACGCGTGGGTATCTCGCCGGGCCGGACGAGACGCGGGCGGCAGAGCTGATGGCGGCGTTCGCAGACCCCGAGGTCAAGGCGATTTTCCCGGGGACGGGCGGTTACGGCGTTACCCGCATGCTCGACCGCCTCGATTACGACGTGATCCGGCGGAACCCGAAGGTTTTCATCGGCTTCAGCGACATTACCGGCCTGCACCTCGCGATCCAGAAGAAGACCGGGTTGGTCACGTTCCACAGTCCCAACCCGATGTGGGGCCTGGGCAGCGATGGTAATCTCAAGCCGTTCTCCGCCGACTGCTTCTGGCGGGCCTTGCTCGCCGAGCGGTACTGCGCTGCCGACGGTGAGCCCCTGCCGCCCGGGTACGCGTACGAACTGCCTGCGGACGTCGCACCCACGAAGGTGCTGGCGCCGGGCGTCGCCCGCGGCCGGCTCACCGGCGGCAACCTCTCGCTGGTCGCCGCGCTGATGGGCACGCCCTACGAGATCGAGACGCGGGGCCGCGTGCTCTTCCTCGAGGACGTCGGCGAGCGCCCCTACCGCATCGACCGCTACCTCTCGCAGTTGCGTCTCGGCGGCAAGCTCGACGGCGTGGCAGCCGTGATCCTCGGGCAGTTCCGCGATTGTGCGCCGAAGCCCGACGAAGACTCGCTTTCGCTCGACGAGGTCATCGCCGACTACTTCGGCGGGCTCGGTGTTCCGGTCATTACGAACTTCCCCGCGGGCCACGTCGCGAACAACGCCACGCTCCCCCTCGGCGCCCTCGTCGAAGTGGACGCCGACCACAACCGCGTCGCAGTTCTGGAAAACCTCGTGCGGGTCGACTGCCGCTGACGGCGGAAGGCGGATATCAGGGCCGGAGGCGGGCACATCGGCGAGCCCGACCCTCGGCCTGCGCCGGCGTGCGCTGGCGGGCAGTGCCCGCCTTGCCGGCAGGGGGATTTCGGTTCTTCCGTAACTACATACCGGAGACCTTTCTCCAGTGGGCGTCGGCCCGGCGCAGGTTGTCGACCTCGTCGCCCTGCTCCCACTTCTCGAGCGCGTCGATGTTGTCGTTCCTGAGGAAGAGCAGCAGCTTGCCGTTCACCACCTTGAAGTTGGTCGGGTCGACGGGGAACTTGTCCTGAATCGCCATGCCGTACGCGCACCAGCCACCGTACGCCGGCGCGTAGCGCTGCGGGTCGCGCTTGAACAGCTCGACCTGCGCGGCGGACGTCAGGAAGTAGGTGACGCCATCGTCTTCGACTTGAAAGCGCGGGCTGCCGGGCTCGGCGCGGCCGGCAGTCAGGTAAGAGACCGGGCTGAAGCCCTGCAGCGCAACGCCGCTCGCGGACAGATTCCGAGCCCCGTGGTACGCGTGGCTGGGCGCGACGCGCTGCCAGATCCGCTGCGCTTCGCCCGCGGAGAAAGCGTCAGCCGGCGCGGCGTCCGCCTGCATGGCGGCGGCTGCCTGCATCGCCTCGACCGTTTCCTGCGTTTTCCAGACGTGGCTGGCGATCATGCGGAAGTTGACCAGGGCGGCCTGATAGCCGTCAAAGCCGGGCACGACCGCGGCGGCTGTTGCGTCGCTGACCACGGCGACCTCGAAGCCCTGCTCGATCAGTTCGCGCAGATGCGACTCGGTGCACAGGTTGGCGGACATGCCCGCGAGGATGACCTTGGCGATGCCGCGTTTGCGGAGCTGCAGGACCAGATCGTTGGACTCGGGGCCGTAAATCTTGTGCGGGCTGACGATGACGGTTTTGCCATCCTCGATGACGGGCTTGTAGCGCTCGAGCCAGTCGGCGCCGGAGCCCGTGAAGCCCGCGAGGCTCAGTGCGTGCGGTCGATCGAACATCTTGAGCTGGTGCATGAGCGTCTCCAGGGCCCCTTCGAACTTCCAGCGGTGATCGTGGGCGTAGTAGTAATGGGGGGACACGAACACCGGGATGCCGGTGTCCTTTGCCGTCTGGAAGAGCGCGGCGATGTTCTCGACGGTGTGGTTCGCGGTG
This sequence comes from Phycisphaerales bacterium, assembly GCA_020639115.1. Taxonomy (GTDB): domain Bacteria; phylum Planctomycetota; class Phycisphaerae; order UBA1845; family UBA1845; genus JACKHG01. Next base: position 15,774 of record JACKHG010000025.1, on the reverse strand, counting down.
ACGCTTTTGCCCACCACGCCCCAGGTGACGCCGTCGGGGCTGAGGAAATCATTTTGCGGGTCGGTCACGACGAGGGCCGTGTGGGCGGGGTCGATCACGAAGCCCGGGTCGGGCAGTTGCGCGAGCGCCAGCGTCGGCGCGAGGATGGTGAGTGCGGCGAATAGACCGGTGGTATGGACCTTGTCAATCATCGTATTTCTCCATTGTTGGCGGTGGATCTGCAGAATCTGTATCGAACTGTTGGACTTACGGAAGCGTGGCGCGATTCCGGCGCGGCACGGGATTTGTCACTGGCGGCGTGGGCCGGTGTCGCGCAATCGGCGCTCGTGCTCTTCGATCGGCACGTCGTTGATGCTGGCGTCGCGGCGCCGCATCAGGCCGTCGTCGGCGAATTCCCAGTGCTCGTTGCCGTGCGCCCGGTACCACTGGCCCGCCGAGTCGCGCCACTCGTACTCGAAGCGCACGGAGATCCGGTTGGCGGTGAACGCCCAGAGTTCCTTCTTCAGGCGATAGTCGAGTTCCTTCGCCCACTTGCGGCGGAGGAACGCCTCGATGGCGGCACGTCCGGTGAAGAACTCGCCGCGGTTGCGCCACGCGGAGTCGGCGGTGTACGCCGCGGCGACGCGCTGTGGGTCGCGTGAATTCCAGGCGTCTTCTGCCGCCTGGACCTTGGCCAGTGCACTCGCGTGCGTGAAGGGTGGTCGAATGTCGGTCGGCGCGGGCATGGTGTTCTCCTCGTAGAGTTGAGGCTGGCTGGGTGGCTAGCGGCAGCCACCCAACCAGCCGGCCATGGGCTCATCAGCAATTGCACGCCGGGGCGGCGGCGGGCTCGACCTGGGGAAAGTCGATCTCGGTGCCGGCGACGTGGTTGAAGTAGTTCGTGAAGATGTTGAGCGCGACGGCGGCGACGGTCTCGGCGATCTCGGCGTCGCTGACGCCGGCGGCGCGCACCGCGCGCAGGTCGTCGTCGCTGACGTGACCGCGTGCGGTGACGATCTTGCGGGCGAAGCGCAGGACTGCCTCGGTCTTGCGGTCGGGGGACGCGCCGCGGCGGCTGTCGGCGATCTCCTCGTCACCGAGTCCGGCCATCTTACCCAGGGCGCTGTGGGCGGCGAGGCAGTAGTCGCACTGGTTCGTCTCGCCGACGGTCAGGGCGATCTGCTCGCGCAGCTTCGGAGAGAGGGCGCCGTGGGTGAGGCTGTTGCTGAAACCCAGGTAGGCTTCAAGAACCGCGGGCGCGTTGGCCATGGTGCGCATGAGGTTGGGGGTCATGCCGAGTTTCTTTTGCACGCCCTCGAGGAGGGACTTGGCCTTGGGGGCAGCCTGCGACGTTTCGATGGCTTGGATGCGGGGCATTTTCGACTCCTTGTGTTGAACAGCGACCGTGCCCATCACGGTCGGCTACGCACTTACATTCGCACGGTGCGTGCCAGAAGCGAGAATCATCGCAAGCTCTGAAGCCGCAACGGTTTACAAGTTCTAGCGCGATCGGCCCCTGGGAACGCATTTGCGTCCGTTACGAAAAAACGTTGCGATATTTCGTCGCGGGGCCGAGAATACAGGTATGCCTGCCCTCGGCGAACGCATGTCGGTCTCGGACGTGTTGAAGGACCTGTTGCTCGAGATCGGGCAGCAGGGTTCGCTGGACGCGGTGCTGCGCGTGGTGGTCGAGCGGCTCGCCGACGAGGAGCACATCGCGCTGGCGCGGATCTGGCTGATTCGCGCGGGTGGCGTCTGCGCGCGGTGCCCGCTACCCGAGGTGTGTCAGGACCAGGCGCGGTGTCTTCATCTCGTCGCCAGTGCGGGCCGCTCGGTGAGTGGGGACGCGCCACCGTGGGACCGGCTGGACGGTGACTTCTCCCGCTTTCCGATGGGCGTGCGCAAGGTTGGCAAGGTTGCCGCAACGGGCCAGTGCGTCGCGGTACTCGATGTCCAGGAGGATACAACGTGGATCGCCCGCCCGGAGTGGACGCAGCGGGAGCGCATCCGCGGCTTCGTGGGTCAGCCGCTGGTGTTCAAGGGCGAGATCCTCGGCGTGCTGGCGATTTTCACGCGCAGCCCGCTCGGTCAGCGCTGCCTGGACTGGCTCCGGATGATCGCCGATCTCGTCGCGGCCTCGCTGGCGAACGCGCGGGCCTTTGAGGAAATCCAGTCGCTGCGCCGGCAGCTCGAGTTGGAGAATGCCTACCTGCGCGAAGAGGTCTGCGACGCCCGCGCCTTCGGTGAAATCGTCGGACAGAGCCCCGCCCTACGCGCCATCACGCAGCAGATCGAGCTGGTCGCGCCCACCGATGCCAGCGTGCTGATTCTCGGGGAGAGTGGTACCGGCAAGGAACTCGTGGCCCAGGAGATCCACCGGCGCAGCCGGCGGCACGAACGGGCCATGGTCCGGGTCAACTGTGCATCGGTGCCGCGGGAGATCTACGAGAGCGAGTTCTTCGGGCACGCCAAGGGCGCGTTTACCGGTGCGGTGCGCGACCGGGCCGGGCGGTTCGAACTGGCCCACGGCGGCACGCTGCTGCTCGACGAGGTGGGCGAGATTCCCCTGGAGCTGCAGAGCAAGCTGCTGCGCGTCCTGCAGGAAGGGACGTACGAGCGGATCGGCGAGGAACGTACGCGCGCGGCGGACGTGCGCGTCATTGCCGCCACGAATCGCGACCTGAAGGCCGAGGTCGAAGCCGGCCGGTTTCGGCAGGATCTGTACTACCGGTTGAACGTGTTTCCCATCGAAGTGCCGCCGCTACGCAAACGGACGGAGGACATACCGCTGCTCGCGGAGCTGTTCTGCGAGCAGGCTTCGCGCCGATTTCACCGGGCGTGCAAGGGGCTGAGCCAGGGCAATATCATGGCGCTGCAGGCCTACGACTGGCCGGGGAACGTGCGCGAATTGCTCAACGTCATCGAACGGGCCGTCATCACCGCGCGGGGCGGCGCGATCCGCCTGGACCTCCCCCACCCGCAAGCGAGCCGGCCACGCAAGGCCGTTCATACCGACACATCGGCAGCAACAGCAGTCGTTACGGACGCGGAGATGAAGCGTCGCGACCGGGAGAACGTGCTGGCTGCGCTGCAGCAGACGAACTGGCAGGTTCACGGCCCGGGCGGTGCGGCTGAGCTGCTGGGGATGCGTCCGACGACGCTGGCGTCGCGGATCAAGCGAATGGGGCTGAGCCGATCCGCGGAATAGCCTTCGGGCCGTGCCCGGCCTGCGCTAGAAGTTCTTGGCGGCGCTGTGGTTGACGCGGTTGTAGAGGTCGAGGGTTTCCTGGTTGGTGCCCTGCCAGGGAACGCGGGTGTGGAAGCAGCCGTTGGCCTGGTTGTACCAGTAGATGATCGGGCCGCCCTTGCTGTGCTTGATGTCCAGTTCGGTTTTTCCAGCAATGTTCTGGACGGTCAGCGACGCCGCCCCGTCGCTGTACGGGTTGGTGGGCAGCCCGGGGGGAGAAAACCAAGCGTCGTCGATCGCGGTGGGCCACTTACCCTTGAGGGCGTGGTACTCGCCGATCTTGCGCTGCACGATGCCGACGAGCTGGCTGGCGGCGACGTGATCCGCTTCCGTCGCGGCGCTGGAGAACTGGGGCACGACGATCGCCGCGATGATCGCAAGGATGACCACGACGATCAGCACTTCAACCAGGGTGAACGCACGTCGAGACACTGAATTCATGGCTCCATTCCACTCCGGGTACCGAGGAGACACGGAGGGAATCCCGTTGCACTTGACCACGCCGCTGTTGAAGTCATCGGACGAATGCCGGGGCCCCTGCGGAACCTCCGGCGGAGGCCTGCCGCAGACCGGGGCAGCGCGGGCGGTCGATCACATCGGACTCATCCGGAGCGGTTTCTTCCCATAAAAACGCCGCCGGAGCGGCCGCACGGATACATTTCGTTCCGCCCCAAGCGCAACCCGTCCGGCGCCTTCGGATGCGACGCGCAAACACTGCCGGACGCTGGCTTTACGGCCAGCGGTGCCGGATCTCCGCGCAAGTCGTACTCTCGATCCGCCCTATCAGGATCACGTCCCCCAGCCCCGACCGCGTCGACCGCGAGAATCTCTGAGCCTTCCGCCCGGCGATTTCGCGTTACCTGTCGAGAAGCGAGATTCGACGCCGGTTCGGTGCCGGGCCGATGCGCACCCGACTCAAAGGAGATCTGCCGTGACGATTGACGCAAAGATGAGCACGGGCTGTTTCAGCCAACCTGTTCGAGCCCTGTTGGTGGGGCTCTGCACGCTCGGCCTCGCCGCCGCGGCCCGGGCCGGATCGCCCGGTGCGGACTGCGGTACGATCGGACTGCTCGGAGCCGTCGATACCCCCGGCTTTGTCAACAACTTCGCGGTGCAGAACAACCGCACGTACGTGGCCGACGGCGCCGGCGGATTGTTGATCTACTACGTCCTGGACCCGGCGGCGCCGCTGCAGGTCGGCGTCTACGACCAGTTGGACAACGCGTACGATGTGTTCGTCCAGGGCCCGACAGCCTACGTGAGCGATTTCGCTGCGGGCCTGAAGATCATCGATGTGTCGTCCCAGTCGTCACCAACCCTCCTCGGCTCCTTCCCGACCCAGGACGCCGTGTTCGACGTCAAGGTGCAGGACTCGACCGTCTACCTGGCCGTCGGCACTCAGGGACTCGTGCTTGTCGATGCGAGTTCCCTGACCAGCCCGAGCCTGCTCGGTGCGTACGACGGCGGTGGCCAGGCGATCGACGTGGCGGTGGTGGGCGACATCGCGTACGTGGCTGCCTTCGACGCGGGACTGCAGATTATCGACGTGAGCAACCCAGCCACCCCTACGCTGCTCGGCGCCTACGACACGCCGAATCACGCTGTAGGCGTGACGGTGAGGAACGGCATCGCGTATGTCGCGGACGGCGAATCCGGCCTGCTGATGTTCGAGGTCTCCGATCCGACCGCGCCCGCACTGATCGGCAACTACGACACTCCGGGCATTGCCATCAGCGTGACGCTCGCGGGCAAGACCGCGTACGTCGGAGATGGCGATTCGGGATTGTTGTCCATCGACGTGAGCGATCCGACTGCTCCGCAGTTGCGCGACGGCTACACCACCGCCGGCGTCGCCGTCCGTTTGTGTGTCGATCGCACGACGCTGTACGTAGCTGAGGGCAACGCCGGCTTCGAGATGCTCGATGTGTCGCGGGTGGCGCCCACGCTCGTCGGCGCGTTGGCCACGTTGAATTCCGCGCGGGATCTGACGGTGCTGGGCACGAAGGCTTACGTCGTCGAGCTGTCGGCTGGATTGCAGATCATCGATGTGAGCGATCCGGCGGCGCCCGCGCCGCTTGGTTCCGTGGCCACACCCAGCGCCGCAGCCGTGGCGGTCGCGGGTTCAACGGCCTACGTTGCAGACGACTTGTCGGGCCTGGAGATCATCGATGTGCGTGACCCGGAGGCCCCCGCGCTGCTGGCCACCTATGCGGTGCCTCAGAATCAAGCGGCCCTCGACGTGATGGTGGCGGGCTCCGTGGCGTATATCGTGGAGGCGACGCGATTGGAGGCTGTGGATGTCAGCGACCCGGCGCATCCGGTGCAGCTCGGTGTTCTGTCGTTCGACGGCCCCTCGGATTTCCTCTTCAGCGGTGAGTTGGTGGACAGCAAAATATACCTGGGCGGCGCGGTCACCGGCCTGAGAATCGTGGATGTCAGCAATCCCGCGGCGCCGGTATTGCTGGGTTCGTACAGCGAGCAGTTCGACGCATCCAGTCTGGCCGTGGTGGGTGATACCGCGTACGTGACCAACCCATTCAACGGCGTCCTCAGGATTATCGATGTGGGCGACCCCGCGGCGCCGACGCTGCTGGGCACGCTGGATCTGATCGACCAGACCTACAAACTGACCGCCGTGGGCCGCACGGTGTACGTCGGGAGTGTCTACGGCAAGCTCGACGTGATCGATGCCAGTGATCCAACGGCACCCGTCACCATCGGTATCCACGGCCCCGCCGATGTGGCCGCGGGCATCACCGTGCTCGGCAATCACGCTTACCTGGCGAATGACGATTCCGGTTTGGAAATTCTGGACGTCAGCGACACCTGCCGGTCGTACTGCCCGGCGGACGTCAACCGCGACAGCCGCATCGATGCGGCCGACGCGGCGATCATGGCTGGCTGCCTGTTCGGACCCGGCACGTCGCTGTCGAGCGGATGCGGGTCAGCCGACCTCGACGCGGACGGCGACGCCGATCTGCACGACTTCGCGCGCTTCCAGGCGGCGTTCGGTTGCCCGTAAGCAATATTGCGTTTGCGTGGATGGCCCGACCCGTTTGACCCGGGCGCGCCGCGTACGCGGACAACGCATCAGCCGCAAGTAGGTGGCGGGGAGTCGCTATTGCGGGGCTCCCCGCCATCGATATTGAGTCTGGAGACCGGAGGAGGGCAATCTGGAGGAAGAGCTGCGACCGCCGGTGCCAAGGCACCGGTTGGCTGGGGAATGGGAGGGGTGGCGCGCGGGAGCCCCGGAGTGCCGGTGCGGTGGCACACTGCTGAGGGAAGTTGCGCGCAAGGGGTTTATTGACTGGCATTTACAAACACTCCCCAGGCCGCCTGCGCTTGACTGCACCCCAACAGGTCGCTACACCCCGTCGTTGCTGAAGTTAATATAGGTGGTCCGGAAAGCGGCGTTGTGGACAACCCACCGGACAACCATGGGCCCGGTCCATGCATGACACCTCCGATGCTGCGGTCCCCGCGGACCCGGCGCTGCGGTCCCCGCATATCGAGGAGGCCGCCGCGCGCGTCGGCGCAGCGCACGGCACCGAGCCAAGCCAGGGAAGCCCGGAACGCATGGAGCTTTATCAGCGGGTGTTTGACTACACGCCCGACGGCCTGCTCGTGGTGGACGCTGCGGGTTGTATTGTTCGCGCCAATACCCAGGCGGAACGCCTTTTCGGCTACGGCGCGGAGGAGTTGGCCGGCGTCACCGTTGAAACACTCATTCCCCAGCGCTATCGGGCGGGGCACGTTGCCCACCGCCGGGACTATTTGGCTGAACCGCGGATGCGTCCGATGGGCAAGGACCTGGAGCTCTTCGGGCTGCGCCGCGACGGCAGCGAGTTTCCCGTCGACATCATGCTCGGGCCGGTCGAGGGGGGCGAACACCCCAAGATTCTCTGTGTCGTGCGGGACATCACGGAGCGTAAGCAGACCGAGCGCGAGCTGACGACGCTGCGTGAGAAGGAGGTTCTGCTCAAAGAGATACATCATCGGGTAAAGAACAACCTCGCCGTCATCTCAAGTCTGTTCTACCTGCAATCGACGTACACCGAGGACGAGAATACCATCCGCATCCTGCGTGAGTGCCGCGACCGGGTTCGCTCGATGGCGTTGGTGCACGAGCGGCTGTACCGCAGCGAGAACTTCGCCGCGGTGGACTTCGGCGAGTACGCGCGGGACCTGAGCGAGCAGCTCGTGCGCAACCTGGGCGACCCGGCGCGGCCGGTGGCGTTGCGTACGCGGCTCGCGAGCGTACCGATGAGCATCGGCCTGGCGGTGCCGTGCGGGCTGATACTCAACGAGCTGATCACCAACGCGCTCAAGCACGCGTTTCCGAGCGGGGCGGGCGACGGCACGATTGAAGTTTCCATCCAGCGCGAGAGCGACGGCGTCTGCCACCTGACCGTCGCGGACACGGGCGTCGGCGTACCGGAGAACGTCGGCGGAGAGGACGCGCACTCCCTTGGCCTGCGGCTCATCCGCACGCTGACCCGGCAGATCGACGGCGAGTTCGAACTGGCGCCGGCCCATCCGGGGACCGCTGCCCGCCTGAAGGTCAAGGTGGACGCATGATGGTCGCCAACGTTGCCGAACGTACCGAGGTGTCGCGGATCCTCGTGGTCGAGGACGAGGGCCTGATTGCCGAGGAGATCCACGAGCGGCTCAAGCGGCTCAATTTCCAGGTCGTGGGGATCGAGGACACGGGTCCGCGGGCCATCGACGCGGTGATCGCGTGCAAGCCCGACCTGGTGCTGATGGACATCCGTCTCAAGGGGTCGATGGACGGCATCGAGACGGCTGAGGCGATCATCCGCGAGCAGCTCGACGTTCCGGTCATCTTCCTCACGGCGCATTCCGACGAGGCGACGCTGCAGCGGGCCAAGCGGGCTGCACCGTTCGGCTACATCCTCAAGCCGTTTCACGAACGCGAGCTGATGGTGGCGATCGAGATGGCGATGCATCGGCATGTGCTCGAGCGTCGCCTGCGGGAGAGCGAGTTGCGCTACGCGACGACGCTGGCGAGCATCGGGGACGGCGTGCTGGCGACGGATCGCGACGGGCGGGTGACGTATCTGAACCCGGTGGCGGAAGCGCTGACCGCGTGGGACGCGGACGACGCGCGCGACGTCGCGGCTGACGAGATCCTGGTGCTACTCGACGAAAAAACCCAGAGCCAGTTGCCGAGCCCGATCGCGGCGGCCCTGCGTGGTGGTCAGGCCCGCCAACTCTCCGCGCCCGTGCTGCTCCTGCCGCGTGAAGGCGACGCGGTGCTGATCGACGACAGTGCGGCGCCGATCCGCAACCAGAAGGGCGAAATAACCGGGGCGGTGGTGGCCTTCCGCGACATCCGCCAGCGGCGTCAGGCGGAGGAGGCGTTGCGGCGCACGGAGGAGCAGCTCCGCGAGGCGCAGAAGCTCGAGTCGATCGGCCAACTGGCGGGCGGCGTCGCCCACGATTTCAACAACTTCCTGACGGTGATTCACGGGTGCGGCGAGCACCTGCTCAAGCGCGGGGGGTTGAGTGCGGCGGACGCCGAGCTCGTTCAGGAAATTCTCAAGGCGGCGGATCGCTCGGCGAACCTGACGAAGCAGTTGCTGGCCTTCGGGCGCCGGCAGCGGCTCGACCCGCAGGTTCTCGATCTGAACACGCTGGTGGACAGCACGGGGCAGTTGCTCAGCCGGTTGCTGGGCGAGCACGTGCGGATCGCGGTGAGCAAGCACCCGAGCCCGGCGGCGGTGCGGGCCGATCCGGGTCAGCTCGAGCAGGTGATCATCAACCTGGCGGTCAACGCGCGGGATGCGATGCCCGGGGGCGGCACGCTGAGCTTCGCGACGGCGGTCGAGGAGTTGGCGCCACCGTCTGATGGTGGGGACCTGGCGATGGAGCCCGGACGCTACGTGGTCCTGAAGGCCAGCGACACGGGCGTGGGCATGGATGCGAAGACGCTCGCCCGCGTCTTCGAGCCGTTCTTCACGACGAAGGGAGTCGGGCGCGGGACGGGCCTCGGCCTGGCGACGGTCTATGGCATCATCAACCAGTCGGGCGGGCACATTCTCGCCGAGAGCGCGGTGGGCCGCGGGACGACGTTCACGATCTACTTGCCCGCCGTCGCCTACGAGGCACCGGCGTCGGAGCCGGTGAAGGCGCGCGACACGACGGAGCGGGCCTCCGCGGTGGTGCTGCTGGTGGAGGATGACGCAGCCGTGCGGGCGATCGCGGCGTCGGGGCTGCGCGCGCACGGGTACGAGGTGGTGGAGGCGGACAGCGGGGCTGAGGCGATCAAGAGGTTCGAAGAGGATCCGGGGGCGATCGATATCCTGGTGTCGGACACGGTAATGCCCGGGCTGAGCGGTCCGCAGGTGGCGGAGAAGCTGCTCGAGGCGCGTCCCGAGCTGAGCGTGCTGCTGCTTTCGGGGTATTCGAGCGACATCATCGCGAATCCGCAGATCATGAAGCGGGCCGCCTTCATGCAGAAGCCGTTCACGCCGACGGGGCTGGCCAACCGGGTGCACGAGGTGCTGACGAAGCGCCCCCGGTGACCGCCGGGCAAACACACCGCCGCGCACCGGTGCGGGTCAGCGTTTCCGGGATCCGCGGTCGCCGGTGAGGATCTTGAGCAGCAGCCACACGCCGCCGAAGGCCGCGCCGAGAAAGAGCAGGATGGCGAGACCGGGATATCCCCAGAGGGTGAACTCGGTCTCGACGCGCATGAGCAGCGCCGCGCCGATGATCAGGGCCGCGAGGATCAGCCCCGAGGTGATGCGGTTGGCCACCTTCTGAAAGCCGTCGATGAAGGTCTTCTCGTCGAAGGCATCCACCTCGAAACGGAAGCCCGACTGGCCCATGCGGGTGAGCAGTTCGTTGAGCCGCCGGGGCAGTTGGGCGGCGACGTCGGTCGCCTCGAGCGTCGACTGGAGCAGGTTGCCGGGGGAGAGCCGCTGCCACATCCGCCGGCGGACGAGTTCGACGGTGTGCTTGCGGATGGAGGCGTTGGGGTCGAAGTCCGGCGCGAGGATCCGGCCGATGGAGTCGAGGTTGAGCAGCGTCTTGCCGATCAGGGTGGTGACGCGCGGCAGGCGCATGCCGGCGTCGCTGGCGATCTGCTGGATTTCCAGGACGACGCGCCCGGCCTCGATCTGCCCCACCGAGCGGTTCTCGCTGCGCGAGACGAGGTCGGAGACGCGTTCGAAGAAGGTGATCCGGTCGAAATTCCGCTCGGTGCGCCCGATGCGCACGGCGACGTCGCCGGCCTCGCGGCCGCGGCCCTCGCTGACGGCGATGAGGAAGTGCAGCAGGTTCTGGCGCATTTCCTCGTCGAGCCGCCCCACCTGGCCGAGGTCGATGAGGCCGAGGCGGTGGTCGTGGGTGAGCAGCACGTTGCCGGGGTGCGGGTCGGCGTGGAAAAACCCATCGACGAGAATCTGCTTGAGGTAGGCGGCGAAGAACTCCTCGGCGAGTTCCATCCCGCTCACCTCGGTGAACACCACCGGGGAGATGTGCTTGATGCTGATGCCGGAGACGCGCTCCAGCGTCAGCACGCGCCGGCTCGAGAAGTCGAGGTGCGGCTCGGGCACGCAGAGCCGCTTGAACTCGGCGAGGTTGGCGCGGATGGTGAGGAGGTTTTCCGCCTCGAGGCGGTAGTCGAGTTCGTTGCGGATGGTCGCCTTGAATTCGGCGACGAGGTCCTCGACGTGATGCTTGCGGCCCCAGTCGGTGTGGGCGCCGAGCTGGGCGACGGCGGAGAAGGCCTTGAAATCGGTGTCGATTTCCTCCTGAATGCCGGGCCGCTGGACCTTGAGCACGACGTCGCGGCCGTCGCGGAGGGTGGCCATGTGCACCTGGGCGAGGGAGGCTGCCGCCAGCGGCGTCGGGTCGATTTCGCTGAAGATGCGCGACGGGCGGGCGTCGAGTTCGTCGACGAGCACCTGCTCGATTTCCTCGAAGGGGACGGGGGCGACGTCGTCCTGGAGTTTGCTCAGGGCGTCGAGGTATGCGGGGGGCAGGAGGTCGGCGCGACTCGCGAGAATCTGCCCGAGCTTGATGAAGGTCGGGCCGAGGGACTCGAGATCGGCGGCGAGGGACTCCGGCTCGCCGTCCTCCTTGAAATCCCCGGAGATTTTCTTGTCCAGGCCGGACGCGGAGACGTAGGCGCGGCCGCCGTGTTTCCACAGCAGCCAGGCGATGTCGCGATATCGGCGGAGGTGTTCGGCATGCACGGCGAGACTCATGTTGGGCGTTCCTGGTTGCTGCCGATGTGCCGATGACCATCCCGGCATCGGCGCCTGGCATCGGCACGACGTCGATATCGCCATCATGCCAGCCGCCGTTATCAACACTCTGAAATCTCCATGAGGAGAAGTTAAGATCGGCGGCACCGGGGCCGCAGGCGAGGCCCCGGTGATTGCAATCGCCAGCGCGATCTCTACACTTCCGTTCCGTTTGCCGGAGGGGCTGTGGCAGTACGTTCGCCGGCGCCCGGGCACTGGCCGGCCTCGGAGTGGAGTTCGAACCGTGCAAGCAATGAACGCGACCATTCCCGCGGCGAAGCGGCGCACGCTGGCCATCACCGGCGGGTGCTACACCTTTCTGGCGACGGGCGCCGATACGGCGAACGCGTACACGCTGCTCGAGGCGTATGTGCCCCCGCACGATCCGGGACCGCCGCCGCACGTGCATTCGCGCGAGGAGGAGGCGTTCTTCGTCCTCGAAGGGGAACTGACGCTCACGGTCGATGGGCGGGATCAGGTGCTCGGACGCGGCGGATTCTGCATTGGACCGCGCGGCGTGCCCCACCGCTTTCGCAACGATGGCGTGGTTCCGGCGCGGTTCCTGGTTCTCGCCACGCCGGCGGGCATCGAGCACTTCTTCGCGGAGATCGGCACGCCGTGGGCGGACCCGCAGCAACTGCCCCCGCCGCCGACGCCGGCGGACATTGAGCGGATCATCACCGCTTCTCCACGGCACGGCATCACGATTCTGCCGGTGCGGTAGGACCGCACAACCGCTGTGCCTCCGGTCGCGAAGCGTTCGGCGCGCACTTTCCATTGAGGCAATACCATGGGCGACGTGCACTACTGGAGAGATCGGCTGGCACGAAGAGCATGCGTTCTGGAGCGTGCAGGGTCTGACGAGACTGCGGAATCCCCATGCTCGTGGTTTGGTCGGGTCACCGTCGCGCGAGTGGGAGATGCATGGCCCATTGCCGATGGGGCCCCCATGTGGCCACTGCTGCAGATCGTGACTGGTGACCTGCCACATGTCCCGCCGGTGTTGGCAGACCTGGCGGTTATCCAGGTGTTTGTGAATCGCAAGAGCTTGTCAATCAACGAGTGGGGCGCTGATTATTACCACGCTCCGGGGGTCAACGATCCGCGCTGGCACCTGCGCGCCTTTCGCTGCGGCGAGGACCTGGTTGCGATTGCCGAGCCCGATCATGACAGCAACCTACGCCCCTATCGGGGAGCATGGCGTCTGGTTGATGCGGATTTTCCGACGCACGACGATGTGCCGGCGGAACTGCCCGCCGACCTGAACGACGCGTACTACGACCTGGGTTTCAAGAACCGCGATGGGACGAAGGTGGGCGGGTGGCCATCGAATGTGCAGTCCGAGATCTTCTGGGCACCGGGGAACCGACATCCTCACGATCCTGAGTATGTATTCCAGATTGACTCGGATTACGACCATGGGTGGGCGTGGGGCGACTCCGGCGTCGGCTACGTCGGCCGGGGAACAGGACAACACCGAGACCAATGGGCGTTGGAGTGGCAGTGCTATTGAGTCGCGGGCGTGACAAGTGACAACGTGGAAGAGTGAAAAAGTCACGACTGTGGATGCGACGCCAGTCGGTGGGACCTGCACGAGGAGTGAGAGTTTGATCTCGCGAGCAGGCGCACATTCGACACGAGGGGAAGCGCGGGGCGGTCCAGCCCGCGGTGAAATGTCGGGGCCGAGAATACCTGCGGATCATCTATGGTCCGGAGTACACGGCGGCGGAGCATCTTGACCGGCTGCGGCAGCGCGGTCTGGCTGGAAAACGCTCATTGGCACTTCGCGAATTTGCGCTGGGCATCGAGGCGTTGGAGCGGTTCGTGCGGCGGGAGCCGTTGCGGCGGGTGCACGAGTGCGTGTTCGGGGTACTGGCGCTGGAGAGCGAGCCGGTGGATCCGCGGCTGTAGGGTGCGCTCCCTCAACCGACCCGCGGCGTCGCCGCGACGGGGCAATCACCCCCGCTGTCAATTCTATGTGTACGCTGCCATAGGCACTTTTCCTACCCCCCGGGGCCGCCTCGGCGAGCTAATTGTCTGCGGCGGCGTGGCCGAAACTAAGGCTGCGGGCCGAAGGGCTGATACCGGGGGCGGTGGGCTCCACCCGCGGTAGAGATCAAGCTCACGTCCCCACCGAAGACCGTAGCGGCATTGCGCCGAACCGAGTCGACGGTAGAACGCAGCATTCGGGCCAACCGCCCGCGGAACCAGCACTCATGACGCTGAACAAGAAGCTGATCGTGGCCTTTCTGCTCTGCGGCCTGCTGCCCCTGGCGGCGATCGCGGCTGCCGGGTACTTCACCGCGCGGCACGGGCTCGCCCAGGTCAAGGACCGGGGGGCGGCGGACCTGGAGCAGAAGGCCTATAACCAGCTCGCCGCCGTGCGGGAAATCAAGAAGCGGCAGATCGAACGGCAGTTCCACGACAGCCTCGAGAACGTGAACCTGCTGGCGGGCAACAGCAGCGTCATGGATGGGATGATGGCCGGGTGCGTCGAGTGCCACGACGTCGGCGATCACGCCGCCATCCGTGCCGTGTCGGACGCCGATGCGAAGTGGCACCGCGACTGGCTGACGCGGTACAAGGAAGCGTACGGCTACTCCGATCTCTACCTGATCGCGCACAGCGGGCAGGTGCTCTACAGCGCCAACGGCGGCAAGGACCTCGACAAGAACGTCGTCAACGGTGACCTGCAAGATACGCCACTGGCCCGCTGTTTCGCTTCCGCGATGGAGAAAGTCACATTCGAGGACTTTTCGCCCTACGCGCCGGTTGACGGCAAGCCGCGGGCGTTCGTCGGTGCGCCGATCCGCTTCGAGGGCGCGGCGATCGGCACGGTCATCCTGCAGATGGATGGAAGCCAGCTCGCAGCGGTGATGAGCGAGCACACCGGCATGGGTGAATCCGGAGCGACGTTTCTCGTCGGCCCGGGCGCCAACGGCGCCACGCTGCGGAGTCCGCACAGCATCAAGGGGCAGATCCAACCGATCGGCGCGCCGATCACCGGTGCGGCGATTGACGCGGCGCTCAAGGGCAAGGACGCAGCCGGTCAGGGCATTTTCACCGACAGCGACGGGAAGGCGGCGGTCACGAGCTACGCGCGGATCGACGCAGCCGGCCGGCCCTGGGCGCTGATCGGCCGGGTGGACGCGGACGAAGCGCTGGCTGCCGTGAACACGATGCAGCAGACTGGCGCCGCGGCGTCGCAAGCGCTGGTGCGCTGGATCGGGATTATCGCGGTCATCGCCGCGGTGGGTGTCACGCTGGTCAGTGTGTTGGTGGCGCGTTCGATCACGCGACCGATCCTGCGGATCATGCGCGGGCTCGACGAGGGTGCCGACCAGGTGGACTGTGCGGCTGAGCAGGTCTCGCAGGCGAGCCAGCAACTGGCCCATGGCGCTTCGGATCAGGCGTCGGCACTGGAGGAGTCGTCGGCGGCGCTGGAGGAACTGGCGGCGCAGACGCGGGGCAACGCGGATCACGCCCGCTCGGCGAACGAGCTGACGACGAAGGCGCAGGCGGCGGCGGGCGCGGGCGATCAGACGGTGAAGCAGCTTTGCGTCGCGATGGAGGCGATCAACGATTCATCCGGCCAGATCAGCAGCATCATCAAGGCGATCGAGGAGATCGCGTTCCAGACGAACCTGCTGGCGCTGAATGCGGCGGTGGAGGCGGCGCGGGCGGGCGAGCACGGCAAGGGTTTCGCGGTGGTGGCGGACGAGGTCCGGCGGCTCGCGCAGCGGGCGGGTGAGGCGGCGGGCCAGAGCGCGGGGCTGATCGAGAACTCGGTGGGGAAAGCCAAAGAGGGGGTGGAGGTCACGCGTGCCGTGGAAGCCGCCCTGGCGGGCATCATCGGCGACGTCGGCGGCATCACCAAGATCATCGGGAACATCGCCAATTCCAGCGCGGAGCAGTCGCGTGGCGTGGGGCAGATCAACGAGGCGGTGCGCAGCCTCGACAGCGTCACGCAGCAGAACGCGGCGAGCGCGGAAGAATCGGCGTCGGCGTCGGAGCAACTCGCCGCCCAGGCCCAAGTGGTCAAGAGCCTGGTGCAGGATCTCACGCGTATCGTGGGCGCGCAGTAGGCCCCGCGATTCAATCCTCCGGTTGCGTCCGGCCCGCGTCCGCCTTGCGCGCGTAGATCAGCCAGTAGGCGATCGGGATCACGAAGAGCGTGAACACGGTCGACGCGAACAGTCCGAAGATCAGCGACCATGCCAGCCCGGAGAAAATCGGATCGATCGCGATGGGAATCGCGGAGAGCATCGCCGTGCC
>JACKHG010000024.1 GCA_020639115.1 Phycisphaerales bacterium | reverse complement strand
GGGCTGGGCGACTCCTCGAATCCCGCGATCGACGGCAACGGGCACTACGTCGCCTTCGAGAGCGCCGCGACCGACCTGGTCGATGGGGACACGAATGGGTGGCGCGACATCTTCCTGCGCGATCTTCAAGCGGCGCGAACTGTTCGCATCAGCCAGGTAGCGGCAGGATCGGGCAACGGCGAGACGATCTTCACAGGTGGACACGGAGACAGCCGACACCCGTCGATCTCTTCGAGCGGCCGCTTCATTGCGTATGACAGCGACGCGGACAATCTGCGCTACTTTGGCATGCTCGACACCAACGGGGCATCCGACGTATTCGTGTACGATCAGGACACGGAGATCACTCGGCTGATCAGCTTCAGCACCAACGGCAGCGCTGGCAACGGCCCCAGTTGCTGTCCTTCGATTTCTTCGAACGGTCAGTTCATTGCGTACGAAACCGACGCCAGCAACGTTGCCCCGAATGATGATAACGGACGGCGCGACGTCGTGCGGTTTGATCGCGGTGACGACGACGAAGATGGCGTGTTCAATGATCTGGACAACTGCCCTGACGCCAACAATGCGAATCAGGCCAATTCCGACTTGGACTTCCTAGGTGACGCCTGCGACAACTGTCCGGGCATCGACAATTGGGACCAGGCCGATGCCGATGGTGACGGCATGGGGGACGAATGCGACGACGACGACGACAACGACGGCATCGTCGACGTCGACGACAACTGTCCGACCGTGCCCAACCCGGACCAGGCCGATGCGGATTCCGACGGGTACGGCAACGCCTGTGAAGACTGCAACGGCAATGATGTTGCGGATGGCCTCGACATCGCGCAGGGAACGAGCAACGACTGGAATTCGAACGGGCTCCCCGACGAATGCGAAGACTGCAATACGAACGGTTTGCTGGATGACTGCGACGTGAGCTGTGCGGCACATGGCGGGCTGTGCGATGTGCCTGGCTGTGGCAGCCATATCGACTGCAACAACAATGGCTTTCCGGATGACTGCGAGCCCGGTGGATCGGCGGATTGCAACGGGAATGGAGTGCCTGACCTGTGCGACATCTATTCGGGAGCCAGCAGCGACTGCCAGCCCAACGCCGTGCCGGACGAGTGCGAGCTTGTAACAACGGAGTCCTGTGACGGGCCGGATGCGCGCATAACGGTCAGCATCAACACCGATTCCATGGCGTTGGGTGTCGCCTGGCAACTCGTCGAACACGGCGTGGGTGTGATCCTGACAGAAAACGTCGGCAATGGCAGTCAGCAGTATGTGAGCGAAGTTCCGGTGTGCTCCCAGCGCTGCTACGACGTAATCATCACTGGCGGCAGTTCGTTCTTCGGGTCCTATTATTTTGGTAGCTACCAGGTCTACTACGACGGACGCCTGATTGATTCGGGCATGGCAAGCACATCTCTGTTTGATCCGACTGTCGTGCACGATATGGGTAGATGCCTGCCTGACTGCCAGGACAACGGCGTCCCCGACTCGTGTGACATCGCCAACGGCAGCAGCAGTGATGACAACGGGAACGACGTCCCCGACGAATGTGAAGCTGTCGGGGATATCGACGGTGACGGTGATGTGGACCTGAATGACTGTGCGGCGTTGACCGCTTGTCTGCTCGGGCCGGATTGGACGGCGAGCGGGGACTGCCTCTCCGCCGATATCAACGGAGACGGCTACGTTGACCTGCGGGACTTCAGCGTTCTGCAGCGCGCTGGAAACGACGACTTGATCAGCAGCCGCAAACGCGGGGGATCGCAGCAGCGTACCTCCGTGGGCTGCCTCTCTGGCTACCATGCGAACGATATGGCGATCCCAGCCAGGCCCGCCGACGCCGAAGTACGCCGCCTCCACGCAAGTGCATCAGCTCCGCTGGCCGCCCAGTGAACGATCTCACCACACGGCCGTCGCAGCACCGCCTGGAGCCAGCGACGTAACGCGTTACGAGCCAGCACGCATGCAAAGCTGACGGCGCGTCGAGAACTCCACGTGCGATGCCCGATGCACTGCGACTCGGCCGATGGTCTGCCGGACACGTCGTCGGTCCACAGCCCGCACGGTTCCATCTGGCGCGATGCTGAAGCGCGTTACGCGCATTCGCTTCGCTTTCGCCGACCCACTTCGACATCAGACTGCCGACATCGAACTGGATGAGCGGCAGGCCCAGCTCAGCTGCCGCGGCAAGCGAGATGGCCGTCTTGCCGCAGCCGGGCACGCCGACGAGCAGCAGGCCCCGCGGCGGATCGATGCCGAACGCCCGGGCATCCTCGCCGAAGCACAACTTGTCGCGGCGGATGTGCTCCTTCACGCCGTTGCAACCCCCGATAAGGTCAAGCCCGCCCGCAGGCGGCTCGAGGTACTTGAGCAGCCCCGATCGCCTGAGCACCTCCGCCTTCTCATGTAGGATGAGCCCGGCCGCCTCCTTGTTGAGCGTCTTGAACCTGCGCAGCGCCAGCGCCGTACGGTCCTCCACCTGCTGCTGGGTCATGCCCCGGCATGCGGCAATGACTGTCGGCAGCGCCGTCTCGTCGAGGGTGTGCCCGTCCATGACGAAGCGAACTGACCTCTCGATCGCCTGGTCATCGGGGAGAGAGAACGCAACGGTAGTGATGTCGTTCGCCAGCGCGGCGGGGACGTCCAGGTCAGGGCCGAGAAACATGACGGTCCGGCCGGTGGCGGCCAGAACGTCCCGCACCTCGCAAAGCCAGGCGATCACGACGTCGGCATACGCGTACGTCTTGTGTTGCAAATAGAACCCGAAGTCCTTGAGCACGAACAGGGCGTTCTCGGGCAGATTCACGATCTGCTGGCCCGCCTTCTGCGGATCGGGCTGCTCGTTTGGCAGACGCTCGGGCGGGCTACCCTCGGCGTCCTGCCAGCCGACAGCGGCTGACCAAGTGAAGACTTGCCGACCGCCGTCGGGCAGCGTATGGGCGAGCAGCTTCAGCTCGCTGAGGACGCGGGTCTTCTCGGTGGTCGGGATGTGCAGGTAGGCGTGGCCGGAGAGAATAAAGTCGGTAAGGCATGTGCGAAAATCCGTTGAATCCATGTGAAAGCTCCGGTTGCTGAGGAAAGTTCGACTGAACAACGGCGTGCGCGGCCACGGTCAGACAACCGTGCGACGTTGCCGGTGGCATGCTGAGGCCTAAGCCGCCACCCTAGGAATATACGTGTTTTGCCAACGAAATTAAGCGGTGATGCAGATTGGCAAATCACATTCGCATCGGCGGCACGTCGGAAGCAGTCTATCTTGAAGCGCACGCCTAGCGATCGAAGCGACCGCGCTTGCCGCGAGAACTGCTTCGCCGGACCATCGACGTGACAGAGCCCGTCTAGGCATGTTTTTGGGGTGCCAGTACGTACTGTTTTGGGGACGGTGTACGGCGGTTGGTACGCTTGCGGCTCTGTCGGATGGAGACGCCGTGCCGCTGTCAGGCGTGAGTGATACGGTTTTTTCACGTATAGTGCTATCGCGCAAGCATCGAACGTCAATCACCCCTCGAGGCGGACGGATGTTCTACCCGGGCGAGTGCGTGTGGTCGCGATGTTTCGGCTTCGGCGTTATCGCCGTGGGCGGAGCAAATCCTGTTGTTCGGACGATCGACGGCGTCGATCGGCACGTTCACGGGGAATCGCTGCGGGCTATTCCAGCCGCAGAATACGATGCAGCTGCCTACAACCGGGAGATGATCGACTGGCACCTGACGTGGCGCGTCTACGGCGTAGCTGCGCCACCGCCAACTGCACTCCCGCGGCCACGCGTAAACCTGGCGCGCACCATTCAAGAGCACGCTCA
Source organism: Phycisphaerales bacterium (assembly GCA_020639115.1). Taxonomy (GTDB): domain Bacteria; phylum Planctomycetota; class Phycisphaerae; order UBA1845; family UBA1845; genus JACKHG01. Next base: position 42,621 of record JACKHG010000024.1, on the reverse strand, counting down.
GCGCCCGCCGCTGCCAAACGAACCACCGACACTGACAGGTTGCGACAACAACTGACCAGGCGAGTTGCCGCATTGCGGGGCTTGCTTGAGAGCATGAGCACAGGTAGGGTCGCGTATCGAGAAGGTCCACTGGGAGCCAAGAAAAGTCGCCATGGGTGGCCCGCTAGACGGCGATCTGCACCGAGATTGCCCGGAGGCGAGAAGTTGGTGGCTTCCCTAGTCTCTTCCGAAAGCCGTCATCTGCCACGGGTCGCGCCCGGTAAGGTAACGCGTTACTTTTTTTGCGAAGTGATCGAAGAAACCGCGATTTTTCGGCCCTCTTCAGGTCGGAGGCACGTCATAAGCGGCGATTTTCGGCCATTACGATGGTTGGACTGGCGCTGACGCTGCGCGCTTTTTGCGCACCCAGATTTTGCGCCTAGGCGGTTGCCAGCGTAGAATGGCGACCGCCACGGCTGATTGAAGCCGCAAGGGTCGTAGCGGGTAGCCGTGCTACCCGCTACGGCCTGTCCCTGGCTTCAGTTGGCAGTCGTGGCGTGACTCGCGCTGGCGACGCGGGAGGGACATTGCGGCATTTGGCCGTCGGCGTTGCACGGAATCACCTCTATCCGCTGCAGACAGTCGGCCTCCTCAACGTCTGCCCCGTCATGCGCGTACATCAAGATGACCCAGATGTAAGGGCGAACTCATGACCGAAACTTCGTCGATCGTCGAACAGGACCTAGACGTTATCGTTGACCTACCAATGCCAATGTTGCTGCCCTTCTCAACATCGCTGGGCAGGCAGAGACCGCTCTCGCCACAACACCATTATGAGCTACGAGCCAGCGGTATCGCGGAGAACATGATCGTGTCCAGCGGTATTCGCACGGTTTCCGGCGAGGAAATGCGCCGAATGCTCAACTGGACGCAAGCGGACGGCGATGCGGGGGGCGGCTGGGCCATTCCCTTTGACGACCCTGCAGCGCACGACTGCTACTGGCGGGTCAAGCCCGACAAGCCCCGCACTCGAGGGGACCACTTGATCAAGTACGAATCGCCGGTGGGCTCCGGCAATCGTGCGTATCGTCCGCCGGGGTTCGATGATTCCAAGGGAAAACCGATTGTGATTACCGAAGGCGAGAAGAAGGCATTGAGCGCTATGTCTCACGGCCTCAATTGTCTCGGCTTGACCGGCGTATGGAATTGGCAGAAACCCAGGAAGCGCGATGATATGGGTCAGGCGTACGGCGACCGTCAGCTCATCGACGACCTGGCGGGCATCGCCTGGGCGAATCGAGAGGTCGTTGTTGCCTTTGATTCCGACGCGGCTATTAATCGCCAGGTAGAACTTGCGCAGCAAAGGCTTGCCGAGATGCTGGCCCAGCGCGGAGCGAAGGTCAAGATCGCCCGGCTGCCCCAAGGCGCGGGCAACAAGAAGCTGGGGTTGGATGATGCGATTGTCACACTCGGCATAGAGGCCGTCAAAGACATCATCGACGCCGCCCAAGTGCCACAACTACCCGAACTGTCGTGGCCGGATCTGGCCCGGCTATTCGTGGACATGTACTTCAGCTGTTCCGGGGAGCCGACAGTCCGATACTGGCGACACTCGTTCTGGCGATGGACTGTCAACCACTACGAAGAGGTCGATGAGGGCGAAATCAAGATCGCAGCATACGGATTCCTGGAGGAGGTCGCCAAGAAGCCCTGCCGTGCGGCGGTGGCCGAGGTCGTGGCCGCTCTGAAGGCGGTGGTGGCCATCTATAGCACCGTCGAGCCCCCGACGTTGCTGGATGGGTACGACACAGAACCGTTGGGCACACCGCTGGTGTTCGCCGACCAAGTCGCTTTTCTCGATTTCAACAAAAACTGGCGGAATGCGCAGCTTCGGGCAACGCCCGTCAGCCCGGCTTGGTTTTGCACCGGCGGGCGCGACTTCGCGTACGAGCCGGACGCCACCTGTCCGAACTGGGACGGATTCCTGGAACGAAGCCTGCGCGATTCCCTCGCACGACGACTGCTCCAGCAGTGGTTCGGCTATGTTCTCTCCGGCCGGACGCACTTCCAGAAGATCCTGGTGCTGCATGGCGCACCTCGCAGCGGAAAGTCCATCATTGCAGACGCCATGAGCCAGCTTGTCGGCGTGTCTGCCGTGGGGACAAGCTCCTTGAGTCAGTTGAGCGGGGAGTTTGGGTTGTCGGCGCTCATCGGCAAGCAGTTGCTCGTCGTACCGGATGCCCAGAATCGGGGAGAATGCATTGGAGCCGTCGAACGCCTCAAGGCCATATCGGGCTGTGACCGTCTCGACGTGAACCGCAAGCACAAGCCGATCCAGACCGGCGTCCGACTGCAGACGCGGATCGTGATTACGTGCAACCAACTGCCCCGGTTCCTCGATCCGAGCGGTGCGCTTCATCACCGACTGCTGATCGTTCATTTTCCGATCTCGTTCGCGGGACACGAAGACCTGTCGCTGTCTGCGAAGGTCAAGGAGGAAATGCCCGGCATCTTCAACTGGGCCCATGAAGGGTGGCTCGACTTGTCGATTTCAGGCTTTGTGACTCCTTCCTCGTCACTGGATATCCTCGCTCGCGCAGAACACACCCTCAGTCCGATCAAGGCCTTCCTTGAGGAATGTTGTGCGATCGTCCCTGGAGGCAAAGTTCTCACCGACAATCTCTGGGCTGCCTGGCAGCAGTGGTGCGCCAACTCGCGTCACCAGCCAGGCAACAAGCAGAAGCTGGGGAGTGATCTTTCCGGTGCTCTGCCGGGTGTGGTGCGGAAACTCTCTCGGGTCGCCGGGCAGCGACGATATTTTTATGTCGGCGTTGACCTGAACAGCGAGGGCAAAGCCTTGATGGTCAACTGGCAACGAGCGGCGTATCGCCGGGCCTGAGCACCCGCCCGGCCATGTTCAATCCATGGTTCAGTGGTCATCGGCGTCATCGCGGTGTCACCGCCCCTGGAATCGCGGGGGTGACACGTAAACGATTCGATTTCAGGTACTTACAACCAGTGTCACCCCGTCATCGACGAATAGTGAATATTGGAAACGGATCTACAGGTACGATGTTGCCGCGATAGCTCCGCAACGGATTGTCCACGAGCACACTGGCACCGATGACGGGGTGACAGGTCTGGCCTCGCGATCCGAGAACGAGCTTGAAGCTGGCGACACTCGGTGGTACGGGTGCTCAGGGGGAGGCGCTCGGGGTTGGAGGAAGCCGCCACCATGCCGACAGCCGGTTTTTTGGTTGACGCAGAACGGTGGTCGCAAGTACCACGCTGGGATGGGAGCCGACGCCGAACTGAAGAGAATGGTTGCGTCACCCGGCTGGGCCTCGCCGCCGGTGCGCTGGCGGTTTGGCAAGGCCGCCGCGGAACTTCACGAAGCCGGACAGAGCTACGCCGCGATCGGCAATCGCGTCGGGCTCAAGGACAGCGATGTCCGGCACGCGATCGCGTTCGCCCACGTCTGCAAGCGCGCCGACGCCCAGCGGCTCAAAAAAGTACCGTGGCGTTCGGTGCTGACGATCATCTCCGCCACGACTGAGCACCAGCGGCAGCAGCTCGTGGAGTCGGCGACGAAAATGAACAGCGTCGAGCTGCAAGCGCTGGCCAAGCGGCTGAAGCGTGTCCCCGCGGTGCCACGCTTCCGCGGCGGCGACCCGGTCAAGATCTGGCTTCGTGATGCTGCTCACCTCGAGGCCCTGAGCGCGCAGCTCGTCAATCAGGCCGACTGGGCCGAAGTCAGTCCTGCCCGCCGCCGCAAGATCGCCGACAGAGTCGCCAAGCTCCGCGCGGCCCTCACCGCGGTGTCCGGCGCGCTGTAGCGGGGCCGCCGCACGTCGTCAGCGCCCCCAAGAGCACTCCTATCTGGATTGCGACGGCGCGGCCGGATCGGAGGAAGGGACGTGGGCCTGATTCTCTTCGGGAAAAACCAAGAATGGGCCGGAATTTAGGTCAAAAATCCGGGCTCGCAAACCCCAAAAAACCTATCATAAACTCGCCGAAAATCGTGAAGGACGTGGCGGAATTTAGGTCAAGGAGCGTTAGCAAACCGGTGCTTTAAGCCACTCAGCCACCTCTCCTGGCTTACCTCACCTGCGCTGAACGTTCACAGCCCGTTCGACCGGCGCTGCGGGCGAGGCCAGTGCGACGCCGGATGCTGCCCGGGCTGTAAGCCAGCCGCCGAAACCGGGCGGGCGAGCTTATTCCGCGGCGGAATCACCCTGCGTCGTAGCGAGCCGATTCTACACCCGCGGTACAAAAGGTAAAGGTGGGCCCGGGTCGAGTGGCTGTGACCCGCACCGAACTGCCTTGGCAGTGTCGAACGTAGGTGGTCCGCGTCCAGTGGCTGTGGCCCGTGTCGAGTGGCTTGTGGCCCGCGTCGAGCGGCCTTGGCCCACACCGAGCGGCTCTTGCCCTTGTCGAGTGTCTGTGGCAAGCATCGAGCGGCCTTGGCCCGCACCGTACAGGGATGGACCCCTACCATGCGGCCATCCGGCCCGATCCGCGGGGACCGCCGGGTGCACGGCGGTCGGGCGCCGTCCGTGCCGCGCGACGCGCCAGCCCCCCTGGCGGTGCCGGATGTCAGCGGCGGTAGGCCTGGGGCGTGTACGCCGCGCAGCGCTTCTCGGCGAAGATCGGGCGGAAACGCGTGAACCGCTGCCGACCGCCCTCGAGCGGGATGTCCGGCCACGCGTCGCCGATCAGTGGCTGGGCGTAGCGCACGAACGCGTCGGTCACGTCGTCACGGCCCGCCGTGATCCAATCCGCCGGAAAGGTGCGTTCCGCGTTGGCCACCGCGGCGAGCGCGACCTTCGCGTACCGCGCCCGGTAGGCGGGTCCCGGCTCACGCAGGATCGTACCCATCCAGCCCGTGCCATCCTCGCGGGCGATCCGCGCGCACTCCAGGCCGACCTGGTAGGCCTCGTCCATGTCGACGGTCGAGGCGTAGATCGCGGCGCTGCGCTGGTCGGTTCCGGGGATCTGGCAGCGGGCCTTGCCCGGCACGGGCAGTTTGCGGGCGTTGAGATGGTTCGTGAGGTGCTGGGCCACCGACGACTGCGACGAACTGAACGCGACGTGCCCGAACGCGTCCTTCACCTCGCCCAGCGCGCCGAGTTCCAGACCTTCGCTCGCCACGACGATGCAGCGGCCGTGCGTCGCGAGGCAGTCGATGATGTTGTTCCCAATCTCGTCGAGGGTCAGGCCCGACTCGGCGAGGAAGATCCGCAGGGGCATGGTCCGCTCGGGGTCGGCGAGCCGGGCGGCGGCTGGAATGAAACCGATGCGCCGGCCCATCGCCTGGATCACGAGCACCGGGTCCGCCGGGCACGATCCCGCGTTCTCCTCGTTCGCGTTGAGAATCGTCTGGACGAAGTACCGCGCGGTACTGGCGTAGCCGGGCGTATGATCGACGAGCTCAAACGCGGTGTCGCCCACGTCGTTGTCGATCGTCTTCGGCCCGCCGACCACCACCAGGTCGAGCGACTCGGCCCGGGCGGCTGCAGCGATCTTGTTCGCCGTGTCCATCGAGTCGTTGCCGCCGATGTAGAAGAACGTTCCGATGTCGTGCGCCCGCAGCACCGTGAGCACGCGTGCGAAATCCTCGGCATGATCCGCGCGCAGCTTGTACCGGCAGGTGCCGATCGAACCCGCAGCCGGCGTGGTGCGCAGCAGCTTGATCTCCTTCTCGTCCTGTGCGGAGAGGTCGAGCAGTTCCTCGCGCAGCAGGCCCTCGACGCCGTGCCAGCCGGCGTAGATGCGCCCGAACACATCGGGATGGTCGCGGCACCCTTCGATGATGCCCAGCAGCGTGCCGTTGATCACCGCGGACGGGCCGCCGGATTGCGCGATCAATACGTTGCGCGACATGACTCACCCCTTCGCCGCACCGGGCGCACCGTCCTCGAATTGCGTGCCCAGCGCCCACAGACCCAGGCCCGGGTTGGCCACGAAAAACACCCGCTCGCCCGCCACGTCGTTCCAACCCGGCCGCAGCTCCGCGCACGCCGCCAGCGCCGCCTGCGGCTCGGCGTAGCGGAACCCCACGCCCTCGATCTCGGCGCGGCTGAGGCTTCCTGCGGCGTAGACGATCTCGAAGCGTCCCTCGGACGAACCGTGAATCAGATGCGCAGCCGCCGCCAGGTCCTCCGCAAGTTCATGATCGCTGCGCACGGCTGCCAGCACCCGCGGCGTCCCGCAGTAACCGTGGCGGCGGATCAGCCGGTCGATCCGCGCGTCCTCGCCAAACGTCTCCACTCCCGGCGCCACGACGCGCAGCACGCCGCCGTCCGCCATGGCCATCCGCAGGCGATAGATCGCCTTGTTGCCGAGCCACGTCGAACGGTAGTCCGCCGGGTCGAGATAGACGACCGCGCGGTGCACCGGCTCCGGCAGGAGGGTAATGTTGACCTGGCGGCACAGCTCGGCGCCGCGGTGAAAGCAGGCGGAATCGTCACCGGCGAACAGTCCGCGCGTTACCGTCGCGCCAGCATCGTCTGCGCCGCGCACGGTCAGCACGTAGCTGAGCGGCAGGGCGCCTGCGAAGTTCTGCCCCATGTAGTCGAGCACGCGGCGTACCGGCGTGTCGGCGCGGCCCATCGCCTCCTCCATCCCGCACACGGCGCCGATGAAGTGCGTCTTGTTGATCGCGTCCGCACCGCCGGCGCCGACGAACACGTTCTTGCTGTGGTTGGCGATTCCAGCAACCTCGTGGGGCACGAGCTGTCCGATGGAGATGATGCGATCCCAGCCGCCTTCGACCAGCAGGCGGTTGACCGCGCAGGTGATGGGGAATTCGGCGCGGCCGCCGGTGAGCTCCGCGACCCAGTCGGCGGGCACCTCGCCGAGCGGCACCAAGTCCTCCCGCCAGCGGTGAACGTGGAAAACCTCCGCCGGAATCCCCGGGAACATCCGCGCGATCTGCGCGGCGCTCATAGCTGCGTGCGTGCCCAGCGCCGGGAGGATCGTGACCTCCGCGGTTTCGCGCAGCATCTCGAAGAGCGCCAGCGTGATGGCACCCGCGCCCGAATGCGCCCGCGTGTGGTCCGGCGGAATCAGCAGCACGCGGCGCAGCGGTCCCATCCGGGCCAGCATCTCCGCGAGCAGGGCGCGCGTGCGCTCTCCGTCGAGCGTATCCGCCGGCGATCCCTCGGCAAAATACTCCATCGGCCTTCCTTTACGGCTACGCCTGGCGCTGCCACGGCGGCGCTTCCGGCAGCAGCGCTTCGAACTCCGCGATGCGCGCGTTTTCGTACGCACCCGCGTAGCGCCCCGCGAAGAAGCGTTCCAGCGCCTCCTCGAGAAACCGCTGCCACGACTCGGCCTCGGCGCCCGGCACGATCGGGTAGAAGCGGGCTCCGTTGGCCCGGGCAGCCTGCAGATCGCCCGGCGCGTCGCCCACCATCAGCACGTTTTCCGGGCGATAGCGGTTGGCCATCGCGATGCGCAGGTGATCCTTCTTCGCGCCCATTTCCTGCCCGGCGATCACCGCCACGTGGCGGGCGATGTCGTGTTCCTGCCACTCGCGTGCGAGCGCCTCGTGCGGTGTCGCGGAAACGACGAGCAGGTCGGCCTGCCGGCTGGCGGCGGTGAGGCATTCGCGCACCAGGGGAAACGGCGGCACATTCATCACCAGCGCGCCGATGGCGTTGTTGACGTCGTGGCTCCACGCGAGCACCTGCTCCAGTTCCGCTCGCGCCGCGCCCGCAGCCCGCTCGGCGGCAGCCGTCAGCGCCGGGTTGCCCGGCTTGGGTTCCGCCGCGAGCCACGCGCGCAGCGCCGCCAGCTCCGGAACGACGAAGCTGCGGGCGAGCACGTCCCCCCGCCGTCCGAGCAGTTCGAGCGTGCGGAGCAGCGCCGGGAAGCGGTTGCTGCCCCGCCAGGTCGAGTAGAGATTGACGAATTCCGCCGCCTCGCGGGCGTACTTCGACACGGCCTGGAGCCCGAAGTGCCGGATCGTGCACGGAATGAAGCACTCCTTGTGCTTCACCTCCATGGTGTCAAACACGCATCCGTCGGAATCGAGGCCAATGAGGAATTCGTGCTGCGCCGCAAAGTCGTGCAGAGGCCGGGCGGGATCGTCGGGCGTCGTCGTCATGGATCATCTCATCGGGAATGGCGCGTCCGGATCGACCGGGCGCCGGCTCATAGCGTTTTAGACAATTTCGTAGCTTTGATGCGGCGCTATTCCGCACAATAAACCGGGCGCGATCGCAAACAAATGGAGCTTGCTCTAAACACCTGCAAAAGCAGAAAAACCGCCGTCCACCGGCAGCACGACGCCGGTGACGAACGCCGCGGCGCTCGAGCAGAGCCATACCGTCGCCCCGGCGAGTTCCTCCGGCGCCCCCAACCGGCCCATCGGCGTGTGGTCGATGATCCGCCGCCCGCGTTCGGTCAGGGCGCCGCCTTCTCGCTCGGTCAGCAGAAAGCGGTTCTGCTCCGTCAGGAAAAAACCTGGAGCGAGCGCGTTGACGCGGATGCGCGGGTTGTACTCCTGGGCCATGTGCACCGCCAGCCATTGCGTGAAATTGCTGACCGCGGCCTTGGCCGCCGAGTACCCCGGAATGCGCGTCAGCGGACGTAGCGCGTTCATCGAGGAGATGTTCAGGATCACGCCGCCGGCGGGATTGTCCTGCATCCCCCGGCCGAACACCTGGGACGGCAGGATCGCCCCGGCGAAGAGGTTCAGCGCCACCACGCGCTCCAGAGCGCTCAGCGGCAGATCGAAGAAACCCAGCTCCGCCGTGGTCGTCGCCGTCGCCACGTTGCCCCCGGCTGCATTGATCAGGATATCCACAGCCCCCACGCGCTCAGCCGCCGCAGCCAGCGATTCCTGCTTCAGCGCGTCCGCCTCCAGCCCGTGGGCCTGATAGCCGTTGTCGACGAGTGCTGCCGCCACCTGCTCGGCGCGATCGGCGGCGCAGTCCGTCACCCACACGACGGCGCCGGCTTCGGCGAGCGCCCGCGCGAAGACCGCACCCAGCACCCCCCCGCCGCCGGTGATGACGGCGATGCGCCCGTCCAGACGGAAATTGTCGAGAACGTTGGTCACGCGCACTCCTAGGGACTTTCGTCCTGGCTGCGGCTCAGCAGTTCCTGGTGGTAAGCGTGCATGCGCTTGAACCAGTCCAGCAGGTGCTGACCCGTATGGTTGAGATCCTGCTTGTAGGCGTCGTCCGCAAACCGGTTGCGGTCCCAGTCCGCTTCGATCCAGGAGCACATTTCCGCGCAGCGCCGATCGAGTTCGACGAGCATGGCGTTGTGGCTGGTCTTGTCCGCCTGCACCTGCGGGCTCGCCAGCAGGTGGGCCAGCACGTAGTCGAGGATCCGCGCGGAGTGCAGGATGGCGTCCCACGCCACGCGGTTGCGCTGCACCGACGCATCCATCGACTCGAGCTTCGCGAGCGCTTCCGCCACCTGTTTGCGGTAGCGGGCCGCCTTGGCCCCGAGTCCGCCCTTGGGCGTCTCACCCGCATCAGGCCCCGGCGTGGCCTTCGGCGCCACGGCTGCAGCGGCGGCGGCTGCGAGCGCCTCGTCGTCGGCCCAGCACGACAGCTTGAAATCGTCGAGCCACCAGCGGATCGAGGCGAGTTCGGTCCACGCGGCGCCGAACGTCGCCCCGTCGGGCGAGCCGAAGAAGTCGCGCGTAAACGCGTCGTAGAACGCGTCGTCGCGCCACGAGGAACCACCCCAGGACTGCACGGCTGCAAACGCCAGCCCGGGCCAGAGCACGTCGCTCAGGTAGCGGACCGGCGTCCAGACGGTCGTGTCCAGCCCGTGGAGATCGTGGGCGCGGGCCAGCTCGGCGAAGCGCTGGATGTTCCCGTAATTGAAGTTGCTCGGCATGATCATGTGCGGGTGGCACACCAGCGCCGGGCAACCGATCACGTCGAAGCCCTTCGTGGTGAAAAACACGAGGGAGTCCTCGGGCATCTTCGGTTGATACTGCCAGTCGTAGATAACCGTGCCGTCCCGGGGGATCTCGTCGACGATCTCGCGGTGATGCAGCAGCACGTCGCCCCATAGGCCCACCGTGCGCCCGTACTTCTGCGCGAGCGCCCGGCAGCGCAGAAAGTGCCGCAGAAACCACTCGCCGTGCGAGATGTCGCCAAACTTGGCGCGGCAGCGGGCGCATTCGGTCATGTCCACTTCGTCGCAGCCGATGTGGATTTCCTTCGCGGGGAAGATCCTCGCGACTTGCGCGTACATCGCGTCGAGGTAGGCCAGGGCGCGGTCGCTCGCCGGGCACAGCACGTTGGTCAGGCCGCGCAGCGCCGTACCGGCCCAGCTTTTCTTGGGCTTTTCGTCGGTCGTCTGGTGCAGGAACTCCGCCGCGTCGGGATGGCGGGTGAAGAGCCGCGCGTGCCCCAGCGATTCAATCTCCGGGACGAGTTCGATGTGCAGTTCAGCCGCCAGCTTCACGAGCGGGGCGAGTTGCTCCGCGTGCCAGGCGTGCGGGTGCATGATCGAGGGGTAGCCCGCCAGGTACAGCGACGCGTTTTCGTCGTCGGTGAGATGCAGGTGCAGGCGATTGATCTTGTAGTGCGCGCAGAAGCGCAGCACGCGCGCGTAGTAGGCGAAGTTCTCGTTGGCGCGGGCGGCGTCCACCATGATCGCCCGGATCGCCAGGTCCGGCCAGTCGAGCACCTCGACGTACGGCAGCGTCTGGTCCGCGTCGACGAGCTGGATCAGCGTCTGCAGCCCGTAGAACACGCCCACCGGCGTCCGCGCCTGCACCGTGACGCCGGCGGCGGAGACCGTGAGCCGGTAACCCTGCTTTTCGATCTCGGCGCGGTACCGCGCGTCGCTCTTGGGAAATTCTACGTCGGCGAGTTCCAGGCGGACGGCGGCGCCGCCGGCCTCCTCCGCGATGCCCCGTTCCGCGAGCAGGCTGCGCAGCGTCTCGACCTCGGCGGCGAGGTCCGCACCGGCCGGCGCGACGGTTACCGCGGCGAACGGCAGGCGTCCGGACTGCGTCTGCATCTGCTTGACGAACGGAATCGGCGTCACGTCCGCCCTCCCGATACCGACCGCGAGCACGAGCGCCAGCGCACCAGCCATCCAGCACTTCAACAGGGGTGTTCGCGCCATGATCCTATCCTCGGTGCCGCGGGGCGCAGCGCTCACAGGTACGCGTGCGTGGCCTCGCCCAGCAATCCCTCGAGTAGCTCGGTAATATCCACATCCGCTCCGCTGATCACGCCGCGCTTGCTGCGCGTCCCCTCGGCGAGGCTCTGGTGCGCCGCGGCGCACACCACCGTCGCCCAGTAGCCCAGTTGCAGGGCGCCCATCATACGCGCGTACTCCTCGTCCTCCAGGTCGCCGTCGCGGTGCCGCTGGATCGTCTGCAAAAGGCGGCCGGGATGGCTCATGCCGTAGCCGGTCACCAACCCGTCCGCGTGGAAATTGCAGAACAGCGGGTTGCGCTCGCGGATCCCCTCCGCGACGATCTCGCGGCACCCCGCCGCGTCGAGGGCGAGGTCGACCAGCCCGTCCGTGCAGATGATCCGCGACGACTGCACCGTGAGCGCGTGGGCGGTATTAGGCAAATGCCAACCGGTGACGATGTGGGCCACGCCCCCGCTCTCGAACTGGATCTCCGTGTCGCACAGGTCGTAGCCGCGCACCGCCGTCGGGGCCAGCGCCGGCAGCTTCTGGGCGAACGCCGTGGCGCGGACCCGCACCGGCTTCTCCCGCACGATCTGGACGAACGCGTCCACCATGTGCACGGTCAGAAACGAGATCGGCGTGTTCTTCTCCGCGAAGTCCGCCGACGCGAAGAACCGCGGCTCGTGGTTCGGATCCGCCACCAGCAGCTTGTCGAGCATGTACCAGACCGCGAGTTGAAACTGGCCGTACGCGCCCGCCCGGTACCGCGCCGCCGCCTCCTGGATGCGCGGATCGTCCCGCTTGTGAAAATCCACGACGATCAGCCGGTTGTTCCGGCGGGCTGCGGTGACCATCTCGTGCGCGTCGGCCACCGACTCGGCCAGCGGCTTGGGCACGAGCACGTCCAGGCCGCGCTCCAGCGCGAACAGCGTCGGCTCGCGGTGCAGCGCGTCCGGCGTGTTCACCTGCACCGCGTCGAGGTCCAGGCTGTCGATCATCTCCGTGTAGTTGCGGAAACGCCGGTTGCGCGGAATCGCATACTGGTCGCAGAACGCGTGCAGCGCCTGCGCGTTGGGATCCGCCGCCCCCTCGATCGAAATCAACTGGGCGTACTCGCTGTGAAAGTAGAGGTGGCGATAGATCTCGCGCACCACGGATCCGGTGCCGATGACCCCCAGTCGCAGTCGCTTCATGATTCTCGTCCTCGATGCCAAAACCTGCTCAGGCCGTTCCGGTCTGGCGCAGCACGAAACGCGCCAGGAATTCCGCGACGCGCGCCACCTCGCGCACGTCGATGTGCTCCCGGTCGGAATGGGCGTCCTGCAGTGCCCCCGCCCCGGTCGTGATCACGGGAAGCTCGGGGTATTCGCAGGCGAAAATGCGGGAATCGCACGAGGCATCCCACCCGACGAGCGGCTCCGCCGGCAGGCCGGCCTCCCGCGCCGCGTTCACCGCGTTCACCACGTCCGCCGATTCGACCGGCCGGGCGAACGCCGCGTTGTGCAGCTTGTCGAAACTGACGCGCAAACCACTTGTCGCGTCGCCGTCGATGCCGACGATGTCGCGGTAACGCCGCATGCCGCGGACCACCGCGGCGCGCACGCGCTGCTCGACCTCCTCGAGCGCATGCGTCGGCACGAAGCCCTGCCCCCCCTCCAGCACCAACCGGGACACGTCGGGCCAGTCGGCCAGCGACAGCGTCATCGTACCACCCGCAATGCGCTCGAGCGCCGGGCGGCTGCGAACCAGCGCCCGCACCAGCGCCGCGAGCTTGGTGATGGCGCCGTCGTTGTCCTGGATCGCGCTCATGTGCCCGGTCAGACCGAGCACGCGCACGATGAACCCGTCTCCTGCACGGCGAACTTCGTAGTGCCGTTCGAGCCGGGCGGTCTGCCGCGGCGTCAGTTGCTCGGTCTTGTCGCCGTAGAGCGCCGTGTACGTGCGCAGGCCGTCGGCGAGCACGTCGTCGATGAGCGTGGCGACCCGCCCGGCGGCATCCTTCGACGCGAAGTCGATGTGGAAGCTGACGTCGCCGTTGATCCGCGAGGGGTGCTCCCCGCACGCGCCGATGATGCCGTGGCAGGTCTGCACCGGCCGGTGCGGATACAGCGGGTGGTTCGACTCCGCGCGGATCGCGCGGCCCTCGTCCTCCAGTTCCGCGATGATGAAGCCTGTCGCCTCGAACAAGTTCACGCCTGGCGCCGCGCCCTCGACGCGATACCACACGCAACCGCGATTGCCCGGATGCAGTCGCCCGCTGGTGCACTCCAGCACCAGCAGGCTGTCGTACTGCGCCTTGAGCCGGCGATCGATCGCGCACGCGAGCGAGCCGTTGCCGCCCGTTTCCTCGTCGATGACGAACATGCAGGTGAGATCGCCGTTGAGTCGCGTCCCGCGCGCCTGCACATGCTCCTGCAACAGGGCCAGGGCGCCGAGCAGCGCCGCCACGTTGCCCTTGTTGTCGCACGCGCCGCGGCTGTGGATGATGTCCCCGTCGCGTCGCGGGCCGAAGAACGGCCGCACGACGTCGATGTGCACGTTGATCGCCTGGTTGCAGCCCCCGCCACTTCCGGCCCAATGCACGAGCAGGTTGCTGCGCCCCGCGTATGCCCGCGCCGCGTCCAGCCCGGCGGGCGCGTCCGCGGTCTGCGTGTAGTACAGCGGCGTGAAGAAACGATGCTCGGCGATGCGCGGATCGATCGGGCGGCGCTCGTGCGTCGCGCCCGCGAGGCCGATCGCGTGCAGCGCCCGCTCGATGATGTCGAAGACCTGGCCTTCCGCCTGCGCCGAGCGGGCGACGTCCGCGTGCGGCGTCGTGTCGATCGCGCACATCTCGTAGATCAGATCGCTCAGGTACGCGCGGAACTCCGCGCTGGCGGCGCGGGGGAACGCGACCTCTCCTGCCGCCGCCGGATTTTTGGGATTCACCACACTCATGACTGCGCATCCGTCGCCGGCAGATCGCGCGCTGCCCGCTCCATCACCTCGAGTCCCTCCCGCAGCGCGTCCTCGGGAATCAACAGCGGCGGATTGATCTTGATCGCCGCGCCGCCCACACCCACCGGCGCAAACAGCAGCAGGCCCTGCGCCACGCAGCGCCGCACGAGTTCCCGTGCCGGCGCGGGACACGGTTCGGTCGTACCCGGCTTCGTGAATTGCAGCGCGCCCACCAGACCGATCGCATCGATGCGCCCGATTTGCCCGTCCGCCGCCCGCTGGATCCGTTCAAGTCCTTCGCGCAGCACGGGCGCGAGCCGCGCCGCGTTCTCGATCAGCCCCTCGCGGCGAATCGTCTGCAGGTTCGCCAGCGCCGCCGCGCAGCAGACCGGGTTGGCGGAGTGCGTGCTGGTCATCTCGCCCGGACCGTAGAGGTCCATCGGCTCGTCGCGACCCAGCACCGCCGACATCGGCATCCCGCCGGAAATGCCCTTGCCGCAGGCCACCAGATCGGGCACGATCCCCAGATGAGAAAAGCCAAACGGGGCGCCGGTCCGGCCGAAACCCGCCTGCACCTCGTCGAGGATGAGCAGCGCGCCCGTCCGGTCGCACCACGCGCGCAGGGCGCGGGCATAGTCCGGCGGAATCAACGCGGCGTTGCACCCCTGGTACGTCTCGCTGATCACGCCGCAGACGCGTTCGCCGGCGACGCCCTGCGCCTCGAGCGCCCGCTCGAAGACGCCGAAGCCCGTGTCCGGCTCGCGGAACCCGTCGGGATACGGCACCTGCACGAACGCGTCCGCCCCGGTGCCGCCCAGCCAGCTCTTCAAACCCGGTATGCCCCCGGCGAGTTGGGCGCCCATCGTACGCCCGTGAAACGCGTGGTGAAACGAGACGATGACGTTCTTGTCCGGCCCGCCCCGCCGGTTGCCCAGCGTGCGCGCCAGCTTCAGGCAACACTCGACCGCCTCGGCCCCGGTGGTGAGCAGGAACACGCGGCCCAGCGGCGCCGGCAGCCACGCCGTGAGCTCCTCGAGCACCGCCCGGCGGATGTCCGTGGGAAATCCATAAGCGTGGTAAAGCCCCTGCCCGGCGATGTCGCGGATCGCGTTCACGATCGCCGGATGCCCGTGGCCGCTCGCCGTCACCAGCACGCCCGACGAGAAGTCGAGCCAGCGGTTGCCGTAGGGATCGTGCACGGTCACGCCGTCGCCGCCCTGCCAAACGACCGGCGGCTGACCGCCCATGCTGCGCGGCTCGAGCGCCCGCAACCGCTCGAGCAGTTCGCGCGACTCGGGTACCGGGATCGGCGTGTGAATGCGCCGGTAGGGTGTTTCGATCACTTCCACGCCTTCAGTTTTTAGAGATGCTTGCGGACCCGTCATGGTCATGCTCACTCATTCAACGGACTGCGCGGCTGCCGCGGTACCGTCCGCCGCCTCCGCCCGGGCTGCGGCGCCCGCGCCGCGCCGATGCCTCGGCCCGAGCCGCCACGCCACCAGTCCTCCGGCCACGATCATCAACAACCCCATGCCCAGATCGAGTCCCGTGGCCAGGGCGCCCTCCACGAACGGCGCCACCCCCACCATCAGCAAACCGATCAGGCCGATTGAAATTCCCACCACGCCGAACGGAGACACCGCCGCCGAGCCCGGGTCGCTCTCCTCGCGGTCCAGCCGGTGCGCCCCCACCGGCGCGGCCAGCCGCTCCAGGAACGGCTCGACGTGGGCCCGCTCCGCAGCGCTCTGCGGGAACAACCCGCTCACGCCGAGCATCAGCACCGTCGTCGTCAGCGCCGTGCCGAACAGCAGGAGGTTCTCCTTCTTGACCATCACGTCGAAGAGCGCGACTTCGTCCGCGAGCGTGAAGAAGAAGTAGAGCCCGACCGCCAGGCCGCCGAGCAATCCGACCACCGCGCTCAGGCCCGTGAGCCGTTTCGACATCAGTCCCAGGATCATCGGAACCGCTACCGGCGCCGTTGCCACGCTGAAGAGCTTCACCATGTTGCGGAACAGGCTGTCGTTGCCTGCGGGCTGATTCACCACGTAAAACGCGATGGCCAGCGAAAGCACGCCGATCACCAGCGTCACCAGCCGCCCCACCAGCACCAGCTCGCGCTGCGACGCGCGCGGACGCAGCAGCCGCCGGTACACGTCGTTCGTGACCACGTTCGCGCAGGCGTTGTAGTCCGCGCTGAGCATCGACATCGTCGCCGCAAACATCGCCGCCACCGTCAGCCCCAGCAGGCCCGCGGGCAGCAGCGTCGTGCACAAGAGCGGGTAGACGTCGCGCGGCTCGGCCAGGTCGGGACCGATGAACTGCCGCGCCGCCATGCCCGGCAGAAACATGATCACCGGCGTCACGAGCTGCAGCACCACCACGAGCCATCCGAGCTTGCGCCCCTCGCGCTCGTTGGGCACGCAGGTGAACCGTTGGATGAGCTGCCAGTGCACACTGCTCATCGCGATCGCATAGAGGAAAACCATCGCGGCGATGTAGGTCCACCCGTACTCGGTGCTGACCAGGTCGAACGAACCCGGCGCGGCGTGCTGGACGAACTCGTGCAGGCCGCCGACGCGGACGCCTGCGAGCACGAACAAGATCAGCACCGCCGCCCCCATCACCACGAACTGCACGAAGTCGGTCACCACGACCGCCCACAGCCCGCCCATGAACGTGTAGGCCAGCATGATCACGCCCGACCAGAGCATGCTCTGCTTCAGATCGAGCCCGAGGCTGCCCGAGAGAAAAACCCCGATGGCGACGAGCTTCAGGGCATCGTCGACAATCTTGACGGGGATGCCGTGCCAGGCGCAGAGCTGCCGCATCGCCGGGTTGTAGCGCGCCTCCATGTACTCCACCGGGCTGTCGATGCGCGCCCGCCGCCAGCGCTTGGAAAAGACCAGCGCACACAGCAGCGTGCCCGGAATGTACGCCCAGAACATGGTGATCCCGACCCACCCGTACTTGTAGGCCAGCGCCGAGTTCACCACGAAACCGAACACGCTGAACGAACTCATGTAGAACGAAGCGCCGCTCAGCCACCACGGAATCGCACTGTTGCCCGTGAAATAGTCCTTCATCCGCCGCATGTAGCGGTAGAAGTACGCGCCGATGCCCAGCATCACCACGAAGTAGCCGACGACCACGATGTGGTCAGCGAAGTTGAGCTTGCCGGATGCGATCATCATCGATTCGTGCCCGTCCCGTGCCCAGCCGCGGCAGCCGGAACATGCGCGCCAGCGCCGGTACCGCCGCCCCCTGGGCTATGCCGAACTCTCCCAGCGTCGCCGCCGCCAACTGCGTCGGACCCACCACCTGCCGCAGCGCGTCGCCGGCCACCATCAGGCCCAGCCGCTGGAGCACCGCGGCGCCCAGCGCGTCGTGGTCAGAGTCCACGATCACCATCGCCGGGTCGAGAAAGTTGATTGCCGTCATCACGTGCGCACCGATATCCCGCCCCACCCGGTCCATGGCAGCCACCGCCTCGGGCTCACCGGCGGACAACGCCGCCTCGAAGACCGCGGTGTCCTCCGCCGTCCGCGGGCCCGCACCGCGCGCCAGCAGCAGCGGGTGATTCACCAGCGAGGTAATTTCCCCGGCGGCCCCGAACGCCCCATGGTACGGTTCGCCGTGGATGATGATGCCGCTCGCGAGCCGCACCGACATCCCCAGCGTGCTGCCGGGCTGCTCGATCACATCGAAGCGCACGAAGATGTAGATGAGGCTCGCGACGTCGCGCCCGGCGCCGAGCGTGTGCTCCGCGAGACTGCCGGCGACGGCGTTGTTGAGTACGTCCGTCGGCCGGTCCCAGCGGGCGGTGCACAGCGCTTGGAAATCCACCATGTGCCAGTCGAAGGGGCGGCTCCAGCGCACGACGCCGCACTCCGGATCCACCAGCCCCTGCAGCGCGACGCCGACCCCTGCCAGGTCGGACCAGTTCATGCCCGCCTCCGCCAGCAGCGCGCCGCCGAGGCCGGCGAGGCGTTCGACGACCTGCGGCGCCGGCGCGGGTTCTGACGGTTGCTGCGCGGCGTGGGCCACGCTGCCGTCCAGATGACTCAGCACGGCGCGGATGGTGCGGGCGTTGACCTCGAAGCCGAGCACGCGGGGTTGCCGCCGGGAGAGCATGACCATCCGCGGCGGCCGGCCGGTACCGGTGCGGCTCGGTCCATCGCCGACCTCCTCGATGAGTCCCTCGTCGATGAGCTGACGGACGATGGCGCTGACGGTGGGCGGACGGATCGCCGTGATCTTGGCCAGTTCGGCGCGGGAGATGCAGCCGAAGCGGCGAACGCGTTCGAGGATGAGGTGCCGGTTGACCGCACGGACGAGCGGCGGGGTTCCGGTGAGTCCGGATGACATGTTTGGAATATTAATTAATAGTCCGCTATAAAATCAATGGCATAGGACAGCTTGGACGGGAGAAACGTAAAACTATTAGCGGATTGAGGTTACAACCGGTGGCTGCTCAAAAACGACCCAGTGCAATGTTGAACGTGATCTCGCTCGCCGGCAATGCCGCAATCACCGTGCGGTCGAAATCAGTGCCGTTCCAGCGGTAGCAGCGCAACTCGTGCTGCTCGTCCGCGGCGACGTAGAGCGCATCCTGCCCATCGTCCAACAGGTCCCCGATCGTCGCGGCGTGCTCGAAACCGGAGGAGTTGCGGTCAATCGACGTCAGCGTCCAGGTGTCGTCCGCCGCGCGCCGCAGCCACCATACGCCCGACCGCATCCCCGTCGCCACGACGTCCGTCACCCCGTCGTGATCGAGGTCCCCCGCGGTGAGGACGCGGCACTGCGTATCGGGCAACGTCGCGATCGTGCGGTCGCGCCACGCGCCGCCGGCATAGCGGTATTCCCGAATCTCGACCGGATGCACGGTGGTCAGCGTCTGGCCGCGCATCTCCGTCTCGGCCTCGACCGCGGCCCAGAGCACGGCGTGGCCCAGCCCCTCGAGATCGGCGACGAGGATCTCCTTGGCGTGCGTGCGGGGAAACGCGGCGACGACGCTGCGCGCGAACCGCGTCCCGTCCCAGCGATACATCACGACGCTGCCCGGTTGGGACGCCAGCGTGGCGTTGTTCGGTTTGGACGGTGTGGCGAAGAACTCGTTGCGGCCGTCGCCATCGACGTCACCGATCTCGATTTCGTGCACGAACGTATCGGGCGCGCGGTCGACCTCGGTAATCGTCCAGTTGTCGTCGGTCTGGCCCAGCACCGCGACGACGCCCTGATCGTGTGTGGCGATCACCATCTCGGGCTCGTCATCGCCCGTCACGTCGTCGATCTCGATGTCGCGGAGGCGATCCCACGTGCCGCCGAACGTGGGGTGCCACAACGTCGCGACGTTCCAGCGGTCGTCCTGCCAGCGCCACAGCTTGAGCAGGGCGGCTGTTCCGCTGATGGTGATCAGGCTGGGCGCTCCGTTGGGGCCGGCGAGCGGAATCGCCTTGTGCATTACGTTGGCCGCGTCGTCCTCGAGCACCACCTCGCGCCAGCCCGCATCAGTCTTGCGCAGGATCACGAGCTTCGCGTTGCCGGGAACGGGCCGGCGTTTTCCGTTCGCGTCCTGGGTGAAGCTGAACTGGGCTTCGGAGAGCACGATCGCGGGGAATGGACCGCCTTCGAGCGGATCGCGGCGCACCGGCGGTGGTGACGCCGATGCCGAAGACCCCGATCCGGCCTTCCCGGCGTCGTCGCGGCTACAGGAGGTCGCGAGCGTCAGCAATCCGCCCGCGAGAAGCGTGATGGGAATACGTCGAGCGCGCATGATGCTGATGGTAGCCGCTGAAGCGTCCGCTGTCGTCCGCAGCCGCAATACCTCGCTGCTTACGCCGCCAGCGGATTCTCCCGGCCGCGGTAGAGCAGGACGAGGAACACCGTGGCCGCGGCGAGCGCGCCACCGGCCCACAGCGCGTCGCCATAGTCATGCAGCACGATCTTGCCGATGAGGCACGTCAGCGCATACAGCGCGACGGCTCCACCGATCCACCCGCCGAGCACCAGGCCTGCGCTCATCCCAGCGGTTACGTCGGGGCACTGCCGGGCGATCGGGCGCCACAGCCACCGCGCCGGCCGCACTTTCGTGTAGAACGCGCGCAGGTGCTCCGTGCTCACCGGCTGGGTCAGCAGGGTCACCGTCAGCCAGACCGCGGTCGAGAAACCGACCGTGATGGCGACGTGCACAGCCAGCGGCCATTCCCAGTGATAGTGCGTCTTCATCAGCGGCAGCGCCGTGTTGATCACCAGCGACGCGATCATTGCCGAGATCTCGCTCCACGCGTTGATCCGCCACCAGAACCAGCGCAGCATCAGCACCATGCCGATGCCCGCCTGCAGATTGAACAGTACGACGACCGCCCCCTCGATGCTGGTCATGAAGTGGGCCACGATGATGGCCAGCGCCGCAAACCCCAGCACCGTCCACCGCGACACCCGCACGCACTGCGCCTCGGAAGCCTCCGGCTTCAGGAACCGCCGGTAGATATCCGTCACGAAGTACGACGCGTTCCAGTTCAGGTGCGTGTCCACCGTCGACATGAACGCGGCCAGCAGCGACGCAATCACCAGCCCGCGCACGCCGACCGGCAGCACCTCGACCAGCAGCTTCGGATAACCCGACTCGGGATCCGCCAGGTGGGGAAAGGTCAAAAACGCAACGAGCCCCACCACGACCCACGGCCACGGCCGGATCGCGAAGTGCACGACGCTGTACCACAGCGCCGTCAGCACCGATTGCCGCTCGTCCCGCGTGCTGAACATCCGCTGCGCGGCGAACTGCCCGCAGTCGCCCCACCAGTACACGCCCAGAAAGACCATGAACGTCGACAGCGGCATCCACTGCGAGCCGCGCTCCGGAAAGAACGCAAAGACATTCGAGGTCCGTTCGGACCCGAACGCCTCCAGCAGCTTCACCTTCAGCTCCGCAATGCCGCCAACCGAGTCCACCGCGAACCACGCGAACAGCACAGCCCCCAGCATCGCCACGATGAACTGCACCAGGTCCGTCACCACGATGCCCCAGAACCCGGACAGCACCGTGTAGACCGTCGCGATCCCGAACAGCCCCACCAGCACGATGAGCTTCCACACATCCACGCTGCCCGGGGCCAGCCCCAACGCCGACTCGACGTGCTGCTGCAGGCTGACCGTCCACGCCGGCTGGGTGATCGTGGCGTCCACGATCTTCTGCATCGCCAGCATCACCCACGCCACCGTCCCCGTGCTGAAGATCAGCGACATGTACAGCGCGCGAAAACCCCGCAGAAACGCCGCGGGCTTGCCCGCGTAGCGCAGCTCGATGAACTCCGCGTCGGTCATCAGCCCCGTGCGCCGCCACAACCGCGCAAAGAACACGATGGCCAGCGACCAGACGATCGCCTGGTTCCACCAGAGCCAGTTGCCGGCGATGCCCTTCGTCGCGATCAGCCCGGTGACGAAGAGTGGGGTGTCCGCGGCGAACGAGGTCGCCACCAGCGAAGTGCCCGCGAGCCACCAGGGCAGGTTGCGCCCGGCGACAAAGTACTCGGCCACGCTGCCGCTGGCCCGCCGGATGAAGAGAAAACCAATGGCGGTGACGATGGCGAGATAGACCGCGATGATGGACCAGTCGACCCAGTGCATGGGGCTCGTGTCAGCGTTCGCAACCGGTGGGAACGGGCGCCGTCACGCCGGCACCGCTGTAGCACGCCGCAAAACGCGCGAAATCGCGCAGCGTGACCGCGCCGTCGCCGTCCAGGTCGCAGTCGCGGGCCAGGCCCGTCACCAGGGTGTCGGGGCCCGCCAGGTCCGCTGCAAGTCGGGCGTAGTCCGCGGCGTCGGCATCGGCGTCCCCGTCCAGGTCCGCGAGGTTGTGCGGGTCGGGCGTCTCCGCGAGATAGCCCGTGTACTGGAAGATCGCAAAGCCGTCGAAGACCGCAGCCTCCGCCGGCGAGAGCAGGTTGTGGTACGCCTCCAGCGTCGTCGCCATCGACGCGTAGCCGTTGGGCGCGTTGTCCGCGAAGCTGTTGATCGGCAGCGTCGGAGGCACCGGTTGGATGTCCGCTCCGAACTGAATCGACCGCCCCTTCGCCGCGGCGACGCCGATCTCGAAGCTCGTCCAGCCCCACAGGCCGCTGGCGTAGTCGATGTAGCTCATGATCACGACATCGTCCGCCCTGTCGAGCACGTGCCCGAGAAACGACTGCGTCGTCCCGTTGTACAGGAAAGGCGTGGGCAGCTTGTCGGAGTTCTCGAGGTGCGCGGAGAGATCCACCGCCACCTCCATGTCGCTCTCGCCCTGTGCATCCAGATGCGTTCGCGCGTTCACCAGCACGTTGTCGAGGTAGTCGATCGCGATCTGGCGCCGATCCGCCTCGGTGGCGGCTGCCCCCCACGCATCATCGATCCAGAATTCCACGTCAAAATGCACGGCGTCGAAATCGTCCGTCTGGTTCCCGGGCGTCGCCGCGTGCAGCGTGAGCATCTGATCGATCTTGGTGCGAACCTTCTGGTCGTCGAACTGCCAGTTGGTATCGCCCATCAGCGCTTCGACGCGGATGCCACTGGCGTGGGCCGCGGTGAGAAAGGCGCGCAGGTTGTTCTTCTGCGTCGCCGTGCCGTTCTGCCAGACACTGTAGGCGCCGCAGTAGATGCGGTTGACACCCTCCCGCGCACAGAAGTCCAGTATCGGCTGGGCCGAACTGCTCGTGTCGAAGTTCGCGCCCGCGTACATCCAGAAGGCCCGCACGGCGTCACCGTCCGGTGGCGCGTGCAGCGTGACAGGCGTCAGCGCGAAGCTGGCCGACGTCGCGCACGCCGACAACAATCCCACCCATACTGCGTTGCGAATTCGTGCCGATCGGCGCATCACGTCTCCTGTGCGGCTCAGGGGTAGGCCTTCACTTCATCATACTCCAGCCGCACCTTGCCGGTATTGCTGTTCTTGCGCATCACCAGCTTGATTCGCATGCCCGGATCGCCCAACTGGGCGGCTGTGACCGGCTGGTTGGCGCTGCTCTGCGGAACCAGGTCCGCGAAGTTCACCGCCAGCGTCTGATAACTGTCGGTCAGGGTGAACACCTTCGCCCACTCCAGGTAGCCGATGGAGAGCATGAACTCGATCTGCGGCGTACCTATGAAGGGGTCGGCTGGGTCCGGATTCGTCAGCCGGGCATCGATACTCATCGCGGAGTAGGCGGTCAGATCCACCCCGTTCGAGGAACGATCGCCGAACCCGTACGTCATCGTCGGGTCGTCGAAGTCCGCAGTGTGGTACCGCCCCTGCCCGCTCGATCCGCCCGCGTCGACGCCGCTCACCAGCGTCCCGTTGCCAAACGCGAACCAGCCCTGGCTCCCGCTCTCGAAATCGAAGAGCGTGTCTGCAGCGCGGTACGCCGCCTGCAACGCCGCGTAGTCACGCAGGTCCGCGTCGCCGTCGGCATCGCGGTCGGCGCAGAGACACGGGCCCGTCGGGCTCGTCTCCGGACCGCCCACGCACGTGGAAAACCACGCGAGATCGTCGGCGGTGACGGAGGCCTCCAGGTTGCACTCGCATACGTCGAGCGCCTCGTTGCAGCCCTGCAGCGGCCCCGTGCAGGGCGCCGCCGACGTCTGGCAGAGGTTGTTGACGCACGTCTCGACGCCCGTGCAGAAGAGCCCGTCGTCGCACTCGCTGCTGTCCGTGCACTCCACGACCGGGGCGATGATCACGTCATCGACGATGAGTTCCATCTCGGCGGTGGGCGTACGGCCCTGGTACATCCAGAAGTTGATGCGGAACGTCGCGTCCGACAGCGGCGGGATCTTCGATCCGACGTAAGTATGCTCCTGCATCAGATCGCTTGGCGCCGCAAGCTCGGTGTCGTGCCCGCGGTAGCTTTGGTAGTAGATGTAGTCGGGTTGCCACGAAAAATGGTGCGTCGACGGCGGGTTCGTGCCGCTCAGGCCGGTCGCGAAGCGCACCCGGCTCGTCGTGTTGGGCACGCTCGGCTGAACCGCGAACTGTCCCGTCGTGGGGTCACCGCTGTTGCCCCACTTGGTCAGCTCGATGTCGATCTCCTCGTTGTCGTTCTTGTAGGTGAAGAGCCCGACCACCGCGTTGGGGTCGTTGAGTTCCGGGTTGCTCGAGATCTTGGTCGTGTAGCGCGCGTAGCCGAACGACTGCTGGGCGATCACCTCGGAGCAGTACCACACGCCGCCGCTCTGACGGATCTTCAGGTGCAACCGGCCCTGGGCGTCCACCCACACGCTCTGCGTGCTGTCGGACCAGTTGTTGGGACCCGGTCCGCCGACGCCGTTCTTGACCGTCCAGTTGATCCCGGCGAACTGGATCGTGCGCGCCTCCGCCGGCGCCGCGAACACGAGCGCAAGCGCAGCAATCACCCCTGGCGCAACCTTCCGCATGAGCAACTCCCTGGTCAATGCAATACTACAGTCCACCCGGGGGCGTCTGTTCCGGGTGCGGCCAGCGCGTCCAACTGATGCGGTTGTAGGGCACCTTGTCGGGGTTGTAGCTTTCGACGTGACCGTCGGCGCACATGCCGTTGCCGTTGGCGCTGTGCCGGTCGCCGATGATCCGCGCGTCCTTGTTCGCGGGCGTCGGCACGACGGGAGTGCCGTCGAACGCGTGATAGCCGATCCAGAAGCCGCCGAGCTGCGGGATGAAGTTGCGGCTGCCCGCTGGGTT
Organism: Phycisphaerales bacterium; assembly: GCA_020639115.1. GTDB lineage: Bacteria > Planctomycetota > Phycisphaerae > UBA1845 > UBA1845 > JACKHG01. The sequence continues at coordinate 17,912 of JACKHG010000024.1, read as the reverse complement.
CTCCCGCGCCCCGCGATTGAAGCGCCAGCCCGGGTCGGACGGACTTTCGATCGGGTTGTAGTTGTCCATCACGATGAAGACTTCCGACGTGCGCCGCAGGCGGTCGACCTTCTCCATGTACGGCGGTGTCGTGGTGGTGCCACGGTCCAACGTGCCGTCTGGTCGGCGGTGAATCTCCTCGCTCATCGCGTAACTGCCCCCGACCTCCACGCGGTCCACGGGCTTCGGCGGTGTGCTGCCCGACCAGCTCGGGATGATCCGCTCGGCCTTGTCCGCCGGGCAGATGAAGATGGAATTGTCCGGGGCACGCAGCTCCTTGCCGGTCGAGTCGTACAGGCCGTACTTGGCGGTGATGATGCCGGCCTGGTGGAACGGCACGGGCCAGCGGTTCTGGGAGCCCAGCGAATCCACCACCGGCGGCCAGACGTTGTCGTACGCCTCGGCGTACATCATGAACGCTTGCCCGATCCCGCGCTCGTTCGCCTTGCACACCGTCGCCTTGGCCTGGTCACGGGCCTTTCTCAGGCTGGGCAGCAGAATCGCGATCAGCAGCGCGATAATGGAAATCACAACCAAGAGCTCGACGAGCGTGAACCCCCGGCGCTGCTCAGCCTCCGGTCCTTGCCGCTGACTCGCCCCAATCTTCGGGTTCATGGTCACTTCTCCAGTAGCTCCAGATAGGAATAATAGGCGTGAATGGCGACTCCGGCACATCCGGCCTGCCGCGGCAGCACCCGCTGCAACGTGTCCAGTTGCGTCTGGAAGTATGCCGCCGGATACACGCCGAACGTGATCCCCGTTTCGACCTTCTCCCCCGTACCCAGTTCCACCGACGCGAAAACGTCCACGCCGGTCCGCTGCCCCAGTGCGAACTCGGTTCGGCAGCAGTCCACGACGCCGTTGGCGCCGAGTGCCCGGACCCGGTACGACATGATCCCCGCGTTCTGCACCAGCGGGAACAACGCCTCGAGCAGCGGCGTGTCGCCTTCCGGGCTCTGCACCCGGAACATCCGCTCCCCGCCGGCTTCCTGCCGGTCCCACCAGAACGGAATGTCCACGCCGTACGCCATGCCGGCTGCCTTGCACTGCGCCGAAAGCGCCCGGTTCAGTTCGATGTAGCTTTGAATGATCGCCTGCTGCTTTTCAGGTCCCTCTTTCCATCCCTTCAGCACGTACGGCTCGTTGTCCATGTGCACGCCGAAATAGCGCCCTTCCGCCGGTCCGGCTGCGTTGAACGCCGCGACCGCCTCCACCAGCTTGATCGGCCGCTCGTGATTCTCCCGCAGAACGAACTCCGGGCCGCCGTCCAGCGCGTGCACCCGAATGCCCGCCTGGTGCGCCGCTATGTTGAATCGGCGTTGCTCGTCGACCTGCAGCAGCTCGATCTTGCGGCCGGCGAACTTGTTGTAGGGCACCTGCCAGAACAGGTCGGTGATGGCGTGTTCCTTGCAGAACTTCAGCAACCGCTCCACCTGCCCGGAATCGGCCAGGTACTTGGTCGTCCGCCACACCCACAGCGCCCGGCGCATCGGCTGCTCAGCCGCCGGAGGCGCACACGCCGCACCCTGCGCAGCGTCCGCGGCGGTGAAGTCCACCGCGTCCAGCGCCACCCACGCGGGCCCCTCGCCTTCGAGCGTCAGGCGGACCGCGCCCAGCGCCGCGACATCCAGCCCCTCGCCCTCGGCGGCGAAGGTCTTGTCCGACCACTTCTGCCGGTCCAGGTCACCCGCGCTGATCACGCCCACGGTCGACCCGGCGGACTTGCCGGCGATGTGAGCGCCCGAGACCAGCTCCACGCGCAGCCGGCGTTGGCCCAGGTCGCCGATGAGCCGCAGGCGCAGCGAAGGCGCCGCGTGCACATCCAGCATTTGCGGCTGGTCGGGCTGATCGGCGCGGTCAAACAGCGCGATCAGCCCGCCAGCGCCACTCGTAGGCGCGTCCGCCGAGACCTCCAGACGCCACGCGCCGCACGCCGGTTCCCCGGCGGTGACGAGCGCGTCGCGCAGCCGGTCCGGCAGCGCGCCGATGCATTGGTAGTAACCTCCCTGCTCGGTCTGAACGGCGGTGTCGAAATCGATCACGGGGATCGTCTTCGCAACCGCGCTCAGCGGCCCGAGCGGCAGGAGCAACGCGCACAACCCGACTGTCGAAGTAATGCTCCGCATGTATCAACTCGCATCCTGCATCCGCGAACGGGTCCAGTCGCCAACGGGTCGGCGCGTCAGCACGCGCTACGCGCGTCGGCGGCGCAGCGCCGCCAGTCCTCCCAGGGCCAGCAGTGCCAGGCTGGTCGGCTCCGGGACCGCCTGCACGTTGTCGACCCGCAGACGGATCTTGCCCGAAGGCGCACCGGGGTCGCGATTGAGATTCCGCAGCACGACGCGAATCTGCAGATTCGGATCCGCCAACTGAGCGGCTGTTATCGGCAGGGTCGCTGCATTCTGCGGCGTCAGGTTCGCGAAGCCGGACGAGATCGTGTGGTAACTCCCGTCCGCCGGGATGCTCACACTCGTGGCGTACTCCATGTACCCCGGCAGCGACAGCATCAGTTCGACGTTCGGTCCGGGACCCGGATAGACCGGGCTCAGCCCGTCCACGCTGAGCTGGACGTCGGCCTTGAACGCGGTGTAGTCGGCCATGCTGCTGACGCCCGGCGCCCAGGCGAACCCCGGTGCCGTCGCCCACGTGCTCTGGTTGCCCGAGCGAACGGCGCCGCCGAACAGGGTTTCATCAAGGTTGGTCACGTAAGAGATCGCGTCCGGGCCGGCGCCGTGCGTGCCCTGCCCCGAAGCGAGCCCGAAGTCCAGCGTACCACCGCCGAAGCGGAACCACTGCTGCGTACTGCCCTCGAAATCGAACAACAGATCCGCGTGCGCCACGCCCGCGGCGCCGACAACCATCGCGGCTGCCAGCAGTAAAGACCATTTTCGACTCATCATTCCTACCTCCTGAAAGAGAGTGCCCCTCGTTGCCTCAAGAGAGAGTCAGTCCAGTGCCGCGCACGCTGCGCGGCGCGCGATCAGTAGCACCATGGGAAGAACCCGGTTTCCACGTCCGGCCCCTCCAGGCACTCGTGGAAGTTCTGCAAGTCGACGATGTCGATCGCACCGTCGTAGTTCGCGTCGAACCGCGCACACGCCGCGTTCGTCGCGGGATCCTGCCCGAAACAGGCCTGGAAGCGTCCGTAATCGTCGAGATCCACGTCGTTGTCGCCGTCCTCGTCCGCCCAGAGCACCGGCGCGTCGTCGATCAGCGTGATCTTGTCGAAGACGATCTTGTTGTTGCCCGAAGTCGTGGGCCCGCGGCGGAAGATCAGCTTGTAGGAGTTGACGTCCGTCAGATTCAGCGGGTCGACCCCGGCCACGGCGGATGCGTCGTACGAGCGGTCCAGCCCGTTGAACCAGAACGTGTAGGTGTGCCACAGGCCATCGCCCGCCAGCGGCGGCGTGCGGTTGATCCACGGCTTGCCGGGAATGCTGCGCGGCACGACCGCGACGGTGTCCGTGTCCAGCGTTTCCAGCCCGTTGGTGTCGGTGAGCTGGAACTGCGGCCGCACGCCGGGCTGGGCGTCATCAACCAGGATCAACCGGATCCGCATGGTGACGCCCGTCCCCAGGCTGAGGTCGTCGTCGGCATCACGCACGCCCGAACCGAGCCCACCACACAGCGGCTGGCCGCAGCACAGCCGTCCGCCACCGTGCTTGGCGCCGAGGAACTGGCACGCCGAGGGCCCGTAGACCAGGTCGCACGAGGTCCAGTCGCCGGACGTGAACACCGCGGTGCCATCCTCGGAATCCGCCCCGTTGGAGCCGAAGTCCACCGTCGGATAGCCGAAGAAACTCCAGAAATCCGGATCGCAAAACTCCGTATGCGTATCCATGTCGAAGATGACGGTGCCCGGCGCGATCACCTCGCCCGCCCGCGCGGAAGAGACGATCAACAACCCACCCAGCACCGCCAGCATGCCCACACTCTTTTTGTTCATAGCTCGTGCTCCTTTCGTCCCCGAATCAGCCCGCCGCGGACGCCCGACTTGGCCTGTTCTCTAGGTCCATCGCGGCATGCGGAACAGCCGCTGTGACGCGGGCACCACCGCCCCGCGCACGACCCCGTATTCACCGAGTTCTGATGCCAGCAGACGCGTTCGCCCCGCCTCGTGCAGCAACCGATGCTCGTCGAGTATCCGTTGCAACCGCACGAGCAGTTCGTCGCGCAGCAGCGAATTGTCGGAACCGAGAATCATCATCCCCGGCTCCAGAAAGTTGACGGCATGCACCACCAGGTGCGACATGTCGACGGCCACGCGATCCATCGCAGCCACGGACGAGGCTGACCCGGCGCACAACGCGTCACAGAACGCCTCGAGCGATGGAAACGGCGCGCCGTCCTCATCACGCGCGTCCACCATGGGATGCGCCACGAGCGTCGTGATCTCGCCCGCCGCCCCGAACTCACCGTGAAACGGCTCGCCGTTCAGAATGATCCCGCTGCCGAGCCCCAGCACGCCGTGGACCCGATCGGCGCGGTTCGCCGCGATCACGTGAAAGCGGATGTACAGGTAAATCAGATTCTTGACGCTGCTGTTCGCCTCGTAGAAATGGGCCGCGAGACCACCGGCCATCGAGTCATTCACGAGGTCGGTGTCGACGCCCCAGCATTCCTGACAGAACTGCCGGAACGGAACGTCTTTCCACTCGAGCGGCTTGCTCCAGCGCACGATGCCCCGCATCGGATCGAGATGCCCGGGCAACGCCACGCCGACGCCCCGAATGTCCTCCCAGCTCAGGCCCAGACCGCCCAGCAGCTCCGTACCCTGATCGTGCAGCAGGTTCACCGTCTCCTGCGGAGGGCAGGGCAGGTAGGGCACGCTGCCGCGGGCGATGAGATTTCCCTTGAGATCGCAGACCCCGGCCCGAATGGCCGTCTCACTGACCTCGAAGCCCACGGCCCGCGCACGCTTGCCCGCCAGCGACAGCAGACGCGGGGCGCGGCCGCCGCGCGACTGCCCGTTGCCCACCTCCTCCACCAGGCCCTCTTCGATCAACTCCTTGATGACCGCGGAGACCGTCGGTGGACGAATGGCTGTCAGTTCGGCGAGCTGCGCACGGGAAACCCGTCCCACACGTCGAATGCGGTCCAGGATCAACCGCCGGTTGACCACGCGGTTGAGCTGGGGCTTGCCGGTCAGCGTTTCTCTCATAGTGAGCCATCTTAATTGAGTCCAAACCGTAAAATCAACATCTTTAATAAAGAACTTTATGAAGTTTGTTGATCTCGGTATAACTGCATGCTAGACTGGACGTTACGGCTACCGGACATCCCGCTGCGCGCGGACGTGGCGGCCCCCCGGAAAGGCCCACCACACGCAATACCGCGGGCCGCAACCTGACTCTGCGGCAGGAGAATCACCTTGCTCACCACCCCTTCCCTCGCGGAGAACCTCGCCACCGAGTTCAACCGCATCCGCAGCCTCAAACGCGACTTCGAACGCCGCTACGCCACCGGACAGACCACGACCCTGCCCGGCAACGCCGCCTTCCTCGACGACGGCCGCGTGCTCTGCCTCGAACGCCCCCGCGGCGACAGCCGCTACGTCTACGGACGCGACGGCTTCCACCTCTGGGTCACCGCAACCGGCTACATCCACGCCAACCACGGCCGCCTCTTCCTCTTCCTGCCCACCCAGGCAGGATCCGAACCCAACATCACCTTCTTCGCCGGCGCGCGCCGGGCTGACGGAATTTTCCAACCGCTCGCCCTGCTGCCCGTGCCGCTGCTGCCCGAGTCCGAAGCCCTCGTCGAACAGCGCTACGCCGTGCTCGGCCACGACGCCAGCTACTTCGTCACCGAAACGCCAACCCTCGCCGGTATCGTCCGCGTCTTTCTCGACCAGGCGGCCAGCGCGCAGCCCCGCATTGCGTTTTCCATTCTGCTCGAAAACCGCGCGGATCAGCCGCTCGACCTCTACCTCTCCGCCTACGTCAACCCGCTCTGCCGGCACCAGTTCTTCGAAACTTCCGAGGACTGCTGGTTCAAACAGGTCCAGGTGGCGCCGGATTCGCCGGCCCCGACCGACGGCCAACTGCCCCCGATCGTCACCACCGTCCGCGAGGACCCCGCACGCACCGTCTCGCTCACGCATACCCTCACGCTGCAGCGAACGCTGCACCTGCCCGACGGAACGCGCGCCCAGACGCAGGTCTGCACCGCGCAGCGGGGTTACACCGGCGGACCGCGCCGCGGACTCGCCCAGGCCGCCTTCCTCACCACGGGCGCGTTCGCCGAGCCCACGCCGCTCACCGTCTTCAACGACAACGCCATCGCCGGCGATCTGCACCGCTTCCGCCTCGCCGGCGGCGCCGCAGTGCGCTGCGACTACCGGATCGCGTTCGCCTCGGACCCGGACCACCCGCACCCGCCACTCAGCGCGAACGCTGTCGACGGCGCCCACGCCCGCGTGCGTGCTGCCTTGAGCGCCGCGCCGCACGACCTCAGCCTGAGTGTCCGCGGCTGCTCGCTCGACGGCGTCCCGGACGAGACCTTCAACCACTTCTTCAACTACCTGCGCCGGCAGGTCGAGGTGTGTGCGCAGACGCGCGGATTCATGCAGCCGGCGCCGCGTTCGCTGATCGGCATCCGCGATATCTGCCAGGCGATCGAGGGCCACCTGTTCGACGATCCCGCGGCTGCCCGCGCCCGCCTCGGCGAGGTGCTGAGCTACGTGCTGACCGACGGTCGCTGCCCCCGGCAGTATGCGCTGCCCGGCAGCGACGGCACGTCCGCCGCGGACCTGCGCGAGTTCGTCGATCAGGGCTGCTGGGTCGTCTCCGCGCTCCACACCTACTGCGCGACGACCGGTGATCTCGGCCTGCTCGCAGAGCGATTTCCCTATCACCGGATCCATCCCGACGTCGCGGACACGCTCATCGCCGCCGAAGAGACCGACTCCGGCCTGCATCATTTGCTGCGCATCATGGACTACCTCGAGCGACAGCGCGATCCGCAGACCGGCCTGCTCCGTGCGCTCTACGGCGACTGGAACGATGCGCTCGACGGACTCGGACTCACCGCCGATCCGCAGCGCGAATTCGGCAGCGGCGTGAGCGTCATGGCCTCGCTGCACTACTACCGCAACTGCGCGGAGACGATCGCACTGCTCGAGCGCGTCGCGCCCGCCGAGCACGCCGCGCGGATTGACCGCCTGAACCGCATCCGCGCCGAACTTCGCACCGCTCTGCTCGAGCACGCGGTGGTCGCCCAGGACGGCCGGCGACGCATCCTCCACGGCTGGGGCGACGGGCGGGCCTACAGCGTCGGCGGCTTCGCCGACAGCGACGGCCGGGCGCGCGACGGCCTGGCTGCCAACGCGTTCTGGGCCCTGTGCGACATGCTTCCGGAGGACCGCGACCTGCACGCCGAAATTCTCGGCGCGATGGAGCGCCTCGACTCACCCTACGGCATGAAGACGTTCGAGCCGGGCTTCGCGCCGGGCACGCCCGGCGTTGGCCGAATTCCCAATCTGCCCATCGGCACCGCCGAGAACGGCGCCACCTACGTCCACGCGACGATCTTCGGGATCATGGCCCTCTTCGCCATGAACGAACCCCGCCGCGCGTGGGAACAGATCCACAAGATCCTGCCGTTCAGCCCGCACCAGCAGGGCATCAGCCACTCGCCTTTCGTGATGCCCAACTCCTACCTGCACAACCCCGAACTGAACCTCACCGGGCAGAACATGAACGACTGGCAGACCGGCAGTTCCAACGCGCTGCTCAAGACCCTCGTCTGGCATGTCGCCGGCTTCCGCCCCGGCCTCGACCACCTGCGCATTGCCCCGGCGACGTGGGGCCCGCTGAGCGCCTTCGCGTTCACCGCCCGAGCGCATGGCCGCCGCATCCGCATCCTCTACCGCCGCGGCGCCGGCCAGGAGCGCTGCGTCCTCGTCAACGACACGCCCGCCGCCGTGCAACGGGACGCCGAATCAGGTATTCCCTATGTGGACCTGGACTACGCGCAGCTCTCGGAAACGGGCGACAACGTCATCCGCATCACCGATCCGGAATAATCCTTTAGCGCGGCGCCCGCGCGTCTACGGAGTGGGCCCGGGTACAGCCGGTGCCACGTAGGCACGCTCCTGCTGGTAGAGCGCCAACCGGGAACGGATCTCCCGCGCCTCATCCGCCGCCCGGGCTGCGACCGCCCGGTCCAACGCCTCGCGCCCCGTCGCCACCGCGCGGGGAAAATCACCGCCGGCGGCATAGGCCGCCGCCAGCGTGTCGAGAATGGACGCGTTCGCCCGGCGGCTCACGACGGCGGCGTGCTCGGCGTATCGCACAGCCGCCGCCGGTTCACGCACGTCGGACTGCGGGCACGTCGCCAGGATCCACGCCGCGGAATTCAACGGCTCGAGCCAGTCCGGCGCAAGCGCCACCGCCCGCTCGAAATGCTCCACCGCCTCGGCGGGACGCCCCATCCGCACCAGCACCGCGCCCAGGTTGTTGTGCGCCTGCGCATAGTCCGGGTTGATCCGCAGCGCAGCCTCATAATCCGCGACCGCCTCCGCGTACCGGCCCCGACGCGCCAGCAGCGACGCCAGGTTCTGATGCACGTCCGCACGACCCGGCGCCAACTCCAGCGCCCGCCGAAAACACGCCGCAGCCTCCGCCAGCTTGCCCTGCGACTCGAGCGCGAGCCCCAGGCCCACCTGCACGCCGACCATGCGCGGCGCCAGTTGCTCCGCGGCACGATATTCCCCAATCGCCGCGTCCGTCTGACCCTTCCGCGCCAACGCCAGCGCCAGGTTGTGGTGCGCCTCCGCCATCCCCGGATCGATCACCAGCGCCTCGCGGAAATGCTCAATCGCCTCGTCGAGCGCGTCCTGCGCCGCCAGTGCAATGCCCAGCCCCACCTGCGCCTTCGTCGAGTCCCCGTCCCGCCCGAGCGCCGCCCGATACTCCGCCACCGCGTCACCAACCGCACCGCCCGCCATCCGCACGTCGCCCAGCAGACTCAACGCGTCCGCGTCGTCCGGGTCGAGCGTGAGCGCCTTGTCGATATCCTCCTCAGCCGCCGCCGGATCTCCGCGGTCGAGCGCAATCCGCGCGCGGATCACGTATCCGCGTTCAAACCCCGGCCAGATCTCCAGCAGTTGCGCGATCAACCGCTCGGCAGCCCCGAAATCGCGCTTCGCCACCAGCACCGCGAGCCGCTTGACGTTCTCGTGAAACCCAATCCGGTCCTTCGCGTCGCTCCGCTCCGGATCGATCCCGCCCACGCGGTCATGTTCCACCGCCACGTACCCGAGCGCCTCGAGCTGCCGCCGGTCCGCAGCATCCATCACGGCTGCATCCACGCCGCCGCCCGCCGCCGGAGCGCTGTCCAGCAGTTCGAGCAGCCGGCTGCGGAGCTCGCCGGCCATCTCCGGCTCGGCGTCGATGAGGTTGTTCGCTTCCGCTGGATCCGCCGCCCAGTCGTACAGCTCCGGGCGGTTGGCCAGGATGTACTTCCAGCGCCCCGTCACCAGCGCGTGGAGCGGGTTCGCAGCGTAGATCGCCGGCGTATAGCTCTCGCTGTAGATGGCACGGTCGTCCGGGGCGGCTGATCCCGGTTGGGAATTGTCATCACGCCCGGTTGGCCGCGACCGCAACGCCGGGGCGAGGTCGCGCCCGTCCACTGCGCTCATATCGACGCCCGCGAGATGCGCGATCGTCGGCGCCACATCAACCAGCCCGACCACGTCGCCGCTACGCCGAGCGCCGCGTTCCCCCGGCAGATGCACGATCAGCGGCACGTGAAGCGCCGCGTTGTACACGAAGTACGAGTGCGCCTCCTCGCCGTGCTCGCCCAGCATCTCCCCGTGGTCCGCGGTGACCACGATCAGCGTCGAGTCGTAGAGCCCGGATTTCTTCAACTGCTCGATCAACCGGCCGACGTTCGCGTCCACGTACGCGATCTCGCCGGTGTAGAGGTCATCCGCGAAACGGCTTGCGTACGGCTCCGGCGGCTCGTAGGCGGCGTGCGCATCGTAGTAGTGTAAGAAGAGGAAAAACGGTTTGTCGCCCTGCGCCGCAAGCCACCGCGCCGCGCGCGCGGTGGTCTCGTCCGCACGCCGCTCGCTCAGGTTGCCGAAGATCGTCCGCTTGTCCGGCAGCGCGTCGTCGTAGGTGTCGAAGCCCTGGTCCAGACCGAACTTCGCCTGCAGCACGAAACTGCTGATGAACGCCCCTGTGGCGAACCCCGCATCGTGCAATCGTTCGGCCAGCGTGACCTGCGCGTCGTCCAGCCGGTATCCGTAGTTGTCGTGCACGCCGTGCCGCAGCGGGGTCAGGCCGGTCAGCATCGAACTGTGCGCCGGCAGCGTCATCGGCACCGGGGAAAACGCGTGCTCGAACAGCGTCCCCTCCGCCGCCAGCGCGTCGAGATTCGGCGTCACCTCCGGCTGCCCGCTGTAAGCACCCACGTGGTCGGCGCGGCAGGTGTCGATGCTGATCAGCACGATGTGCCGGATGCGCGGCGCCGACGGCGTCTTCAGCGCCCACCACACGCCGACGCCGGCGAGGATGGCAGCCACCAGTGCTGCCGCAATCACCACTCGCCTCGTGCCCATCAACCGCCGCTCCTCGCCAACCGCCCGCGGACCGCCCTCACGCCGCCGTCACGGCGGTATGCCCCGCGTCTCGCCGGATATGCCCGCAGCGATTCTGCTCCAGGATCCCGTTATCGGGTTTGGCCGGACGCCATTCGTGGACTAGAATAAACGTAGAACGATCAATTCCAAAAGGGTGCGGGCGGCACGCGCCGCCTGCAGGTTCTGAAATGGTCGGGCCGCCATTTGCCTGGCGCTCCCCTGGGCGCCATCGCAAGGGAGGCGACCATGCCCGCTTCAGAACCGATGCAAGAGCCCGCACCGATCACCAGCCCCCTCGTCCTTGGCGCCCGCGTCACCTGGGTGATGTTCGGACCCGTGTCCCTGCTCATCGTCACAGCCGCCATCGTCATGCGCGGTGGTGGGTGGCTCACCATCCTCGACCTCCTCTTCGCCGCCATCGTCGTGTGGATGCTCCTCGGCCGCTGGGTCGAATACCGCGGCGGATCCGCGATGACCATCGGAGGCAATCCGGTCTCGCCGGCGCAGCTCAGCCGCTACTGGGTGGGTCTGCCCGTGGGGGCTGCGGCCATCTGGGTCGTGGCCAACGCGCTGGGGAATCACGTTCTGGCGTGAGTTGAATCGTGTGAGGCCGTGCCGCGCGGGGCGCTCGCACCGCGCGAGGCGATCGCGCCGCGCAGAGCGCTCTGGGCCGCAGGGAGCGGTGCGCGCCGGCTGATCCGCCGCGCCGCTACGCTTCATAGGGCTCGAGAAAGGCCGCGATCGCGTCGGGCGAAACGTCCTCGCCGTCGTTCAGCCGCGCAATGATCTGGTCGACGGCGGCCTTGCCGTCGACGAGCTTGCGCTCGGACAGGAAGCTGTCGTACACGTGCTCACCCGCCATGGCCCGGGAGATCTCCGCTTCCTTGTTGTGCTCGTCAAGTTCCGTGAAGTACACCGCGCGGTACTTCTGCCCGTACCCCGCCTCGCGGTAGATCTCGAACATCACCTTGGCTGCCTGCATCGCCATACTGGATTCCCTGATCACAACTCGCCCGAACCGCCAGCGCTGGCAGGTATCGCTGGGAAGTGTATCAGCCGGGCATTTGGGGCACAAACCTCGAGGGGCGTCGCCGACCGGCGGCTTCTGCGATCCGTTTCCGGTATGATGGGTCGCGTCTTGCTGTTGATGCAGAGACCGTTGTGCGATTTGGGGCCAGCGGCCCCAGGATGGTCCTGCCTGATGCGGCACCGTGGAGCAAGGCTCTCGGAATGAACGCGTACAAGCTGATCGAGGCATTGCAGCACCGGAAGATCCCCGTGGCTTGCCAGGCCATCAACGACTTCATCAAGGTGCTTGCAAAGCGCAAGGACCTGGGCGCGTTGCGACCGCTCCTGCGTCACGACGATCCCGACGTCGTGGAGATAGGTGTCGGGATAGCGGATGAGCTGGCTGATGACCGTTGCGGCAGGTCGATTCTCGACGATGTAGCGGCACTGATTGGCCATCCGGAGGTGCGGGTTCGCATGCACGCGATCAGCATCCTCGCACGACTGGTGACACCCCAGGACCATCCGCTACTTGAGTCGCTGCTGTCCTGCTTGCGGGATGACGACGTGTGGCAGTGGACGCTGTCCCGCGTGTTTACCATGCACCCGTTGCTGTTTGCGGAAATGCGGGAGAGCCGAAATTGGCCTGCCATACAACTGTTGATGGCAGAAACCGAAAAAGAAAAGCTCAAATCGGTGATGCAATCTCGCGATGCATTCACCCGACGACTCGCCGCCGCAGGCGCAGTGTTGAATCACGAAGGTGATGGAGCGTTCATTCGCGAGATTCTGGCTGTGCTTGACAAGGATCTGCGGGAAATCGTCGAGCAATGGCACACATCGCGCGAGGCGCTCGATGCGCGTCGGGAGGCTCTGTACGACCGTTTTGAGATGAGAATAAGGCCGCAGTTTCACCCGCGCTCCCGGCGGCAGCAGCGCGAATCCGCGAACGGCGATTTCAGCTATTGAGCTTCATGAGAAAGAGCCATTCCCGCTTCTCCGCGGTGCCTGCCTGCGCCAGAATACAAGAGCGGCCCACTGTACTCCTTAGTGGGCCGCTCTTCGTGCCGGAACTGAATCCGTTGGGGTGGCTGGGTGATTACACGGTCACCATCATCGCCGACTCGTCCGCGACCGTCGCCTGCCGCCGGCGCAGGTTCCGCTCGAACGCCGCCAGCTTCGCCTCGACCTCCGCCAGCTTCCGCTTGTCCGCAACCATCCGCTCGCGGTAACGCTGCAGGAAGTACGCGATCGTCTCGATGCGGATCTTGATCGAGCCCGTCGGCTTGTTCTCGTCGATGTCCTTGAAGCAGAAGTACGGCGTGCCGCTCTGCTCGATGATGTCCTCGATCGTCGAGTAGATCGGCGCGTCGTGCCCGCACTTGAAGCTCGACAGCTCCAGCGCGATCAGGTTCGGATGCCGCGCCGTGTACTTTGCCGCCCACACCTTGCGCGAGGTGTTCTCCGAGTAGCTGTTCTTCCACACGTCCTCGATCGACAGCGGCGACTTGAAATCGCCCGCCCGCACCTCGTCGCCGAAGAGCCGCTCGAGCATGTCCGCGTCGATCGGCAGCGTGTCCTGCCAGAGCACCGGGTAACCCAGCTTCTGCAGCTCCTCGCAGATCTCGTGGTTCACGCCCGGATCGTTGTGGTACGGCCGGGCCAGCACCACCACGCCGATCGCGTCGTCGGCCTCGAGCTTGTCGATCACCGCGCGGCTCTTGTCGCGCAGCTCGGCGAAGAACCGCTCGTTCGCCTCGAGGCCCGCGTAGACCGCGCGCTGCGTCTCCTCGAAGGAGAGCCCCAGCTCGTCCTTCCAGTCCTCGTACATCTGCCGCACGCACAGCTCGGGCTTGTCCTGGTTCACGAACGTCTTCTTGAAGACGATCCCGTTCTGTGCAAACAGGTCGCCCTCCTTGATGAACGCCGCGTGCGTCGCCTCGGCTGTCCCCACCACCGTGGGGCACGCCCGCGTCGCCTGCACGTTGTCCAGGAACGTCGGGAACGAATCGACCATGGGGAAGAAGATGTGCGTCAGCGGCTTCTTCGCGTGCTGCACGTAAAGCAGGTCGTGCACGTGGGGAATCCCCAGCTTGCTCGGGAAGCACGGATCGATCGAGCCGCGCTTCGCCCCCCGCTTGTACAGCTCCTCGCTGGTGTATTCGCTGAAAACGAGGTTCTTGAAGGGCACGCCCAGCGCCGTGAAGAAACCGATGAAAAACGGCGATTGCGAGTACATGTTCAGCACCCGCGGCATGCCGATCCGCACGCTCTTGCGCCGCTCCATCAGCGCCCGCCGCTGGGGGACCGGCATTCCTGCCGGTCGCGACCGGCTGGAAAGCCGGTCCCACACGTTGCCCAACGCGCTGGCCTTGGGCAGCGGGTCAGCCACGTTCGCCACCTCCACCTCGCGGAACGCGTCCCGCGCCGCGATCTCCAGCAGGTTCGGGTTCGCCTTCTTCACCGCGTCGAGACCGCTCTTGATCTCGCGCATGTCGTTGACGTCCTCGACCGTGCCCTTCTCGCACGTCGCGATGATCAGCCGCTGCTCGCCCGTCTCCAGCGGAACCTTCGACTTCGACTTGCCCGACTTCGTCGCGCCGTCCGCGTCCTCCGTGTGCCCGCTCTTGATTCGCGTCGGATGACCCGCCTCCGGACCGCTCTTCAGCACGTGCGAGGACAGGTCGATGTGCACGCCGTCCGCGTGTGCCGGCTCGGGCGCCTCCGTCTTGACGTCGATGAACGTCCGCAGGCACTTGTTCTTGCAGAAATAGCAGCGCGTGTCCTCGTTCCGCGTCGTGCGGTACGCGATCGTCCGCACCTTGTCGAAGCCGATGAAGCTCGTCTTCAGCCCCTGCTCCGCCCACAGCCGCTGCGCCTCAATCGCACAGCCGATCGCACCGCTTTCGCCGCAGTGCTGGTGCACGATCACCTCCGGCTCGACGCCGGTGCCCACGAACCGCGACTCGATGAAATCCACCTGGCTCTTCACCGCCGCCAGGTTGTGCTGCGTGCCACCCTGCAGCACGAATTTCGTACCCAGCTTGGCCAGGTTGGGAATCTGCGAAACGTAGAGCCAGATGTTCTTGGGCAGCACCGCGGCGAGGCCCGCCATGATCTCGTTCGGCTGCCAGCCCTGCCGCTGGAAATCCACAATGTCCGACTGCATGAACACCGCGCACCCGTACCCGAACTCCGGCATCTGCTGCGCGGCGAACGCGACGTCGGCGAACTCCTCGACCTTGTAGCCGAACCCCGTCGCCGTCGACTGCAGGAAGTACCCGTTGCCCGCGCTGCACTGCGTGTTGAGCTTGAAGTCCTTCACCGCGCCGTTCTTCAGCACGATCAGCTTGATGTCCTGCCCGCCCACGTCCACGATCACGTCCGTGCCGGGGTAGAAGTGCAGCCCACTCTCGGTGTGCGCGACGGTCTCCACCAGCGCCACGTCCGCGGCGAGCACGTCCTTCAGAATGTCCTTGGCGTAACCCGTCGTGCCCACGCCGAGGATCTTGAGGCTGGCGCCCTGCTCGAGCACCTGCTCTTCCACCTTGGCGAGAATCTCCATCGTGTCCTCGATGGGATTGCCCTTGGAGAGCTGGTACGCCTTCGCGATGACGTTGCGCTCCGTATCGACCAGCACCGCCTTCGTCGAGGTCGATCCGCCGTCCAGCCCGATGAACGCCTCGACCACCGTGCCCGGCGCGTACTTCGCCGGACTCCACGGCTGCTTGCGGAACCGCTCCTTGAACGCCGCGAGTTCGTCGGCGTTACGCGCCAGCCCGCGCGCGCCCGCCGCCGCCTTCTCCGCCGTCCGCCCGTGCTCGATGTACCACTTCAGCACGTCGCGCCCGCCGTACGCGCCGACGTTCGGATCCTCGTCGATCTCCGTCTTGGCGTACTCGACCGCGCCGATCGCGGCGAAGTACTGCGCGTTGTCCGGCGTGATGATGTAGTCCTCCGGCGACTTGGAGGGATCGGGCAACTCCACACCCCGCTCCTTCCACATCGCCGGGATGTTCTCCCGCCAGCAGTCGCGCATGCCCTTGATGTAGCAGTTCGGCCCGCCGAGCAGCAGCACCGTCGGCCGCAGCGTGTGCCCGCGGGTCAGCACGCTCATGTTCTGCTGGATGATCGACTCGAACAGCGAGGCCATCAGCTCGTCCGGCGGAACGCCCTGCTTCTGCAGGCCGTTGATGTCCGTCTCCGCGAACACCCCGCACTTGCCCGCGACCGGGTGCAGCTTCAAGCCGCGGTAGCCCATCTCGCTCAGCCGCTCCGCCGGGATCTTCAGCTTCGCGTTGATCTTGTCGATCACCGCGCCCGTGCCGCCGGCGCACTTGTCGTTCATCGACGGGATTTTCTTCTTCTTGCCGGTCTCCTCGTCCTCCTTGAAGATGATGATCTTCGCGTCCTGCCCGCCCAGCTCGACGACGCTCTGCACCTCGGGATAGAGCTTCTCCACCGCCAGCGAGACCGCGTTCACCTCCTGCACGAACTTGCCGCCGACGTGCGCGACCAGCCCCGATCCGCCCGAGCCGGTGATGAACAGGCGGTACGCGCTGCGCGGCACATCGGGAAAAGCCGCTTCGATCTGCCCCAGAAACTCCAGCACCTTCTCCGGCTGCTTGGTGTCGTGCCGCTGGTAGTCCTTCCACAGGATCTCGTCGCGGACGATGTCGATCACCACCGCCTTGACCGTGGTCGACCCGACGTCGAGCCCGATCATCAGCCCCTGCGGATACTGCTCCGTCCCCGCGAACGGCGCCTGCTCCACCGTCGGCCGCTTCCGCTCGGCATGCAGCGACGCCACGTTGAGCTGGATCGCCTTGGGCACCTCGGACAGAATCCCGTTGCTGCTGCCGCAGCTCCCGCCGCTGCTGCAACTCCCGGAGCTGCACCCGCCGCCCGACTTGCCGCTGTCCGCTCCGCCGCCCACGCCGGGAACGTCCGCTTCACGATAGATTGGGGCCATCATTCGCACCTTCCGTAATGCCGCTTGTCGTCCACAACCACAGAGCCCTGAAGGGGCGATCCACTACGCTGCCGCGCCGGCAGTTTCCGCTTCCGCCGGCACGCCCGCCTTCTTCATCAATTCGCCGACGTGCAGCACGAAGTTCGCCGCCCGGCCGATCACGCCGTCATGATGCGGCACGTGCTGCAGCGGACGCCGCAGGTCGCGCTGCTCCGGCTCGTTCACGAACGCGCGAATCTGCTCGATCGTGTAGCCCGTCCGCGCCACCGCCTCGTTGAACTCCGCCTTGCACTTGAACTTCGCCTCGCCCAGCGCCATCTGCGTGCGGCTGTGGGCGTTGATATCCCCCTCGCCGCTCGTCTCGATCGGCAGAAAGATCATGTCGGGGAACATGGAGACCACCGCCGCCTGCGCCCCGTCGGACTGCGTGCTGGGCATGCATCCGAACGGCTTGAGGCTCAGCACCATGTGCGCGAGGTCCTTGTTGCAGTAGTAGATGTTCTTGGCCACCTCGAGGTGCCCCTCACCGCCGCCGCTCTTCGCGTTGTAGTACGGGTGCCCAAGCCGCACGAGTTCCTGCTGGTTGACCAGTTGGTGCGCCGTGCCGCCCAGGGCCGCGCGGAACCGCTCGTACTCGCGGAAGATCATCTTGTCCGCGACGGTGAAGGCGAACATCTTGGCCCGATAGTCCTTTTCCAGGTCGAACTTCTTCTTCAGCTCCCAGCGGCCCGGCTTGGCCGTCTCGTCGACCAGGCCCCGCGCATCCTTCGCCTTGTTCTTCGCCTGGTTGAGCATGTACGCGATCCACGTCGCGATCGGCTCGACCAGCACCTCCGCCCCTTCGCGCTCCAGGAACGGGAACATGTTGAAGTTGCCGTCACCCTCCGTCGTCTGCGCCCAGAACTCGCCGGTGATCTTCACCGTCGGCTTGCACCGCGTGTAGTCCACCTCGACCTCTTCGTCGATCATCCGCGCGCACTCCGCGAACGCCGCCGTGTAGTAGTCGCCGCGCAACTGGTCGAGGAACTTCTCCGCGTCGTCCGGCCCGCTCACCGGCGCGACTTTCGCCAGCAGCTTCGCCAGCAGGCCGCCGGTCATCTCGTCGTAGTTGCGGCTGCGCAGCTTGTCCTGGCAGAGCTGCACGCACTTCGCGAAGATCTCGTTGGTCTTTCCAGGTTCCAGCTCGTACGGCCGGATGTGGTAGGCCACCTCGTTGAGCAGGTCGCCCATGAAGATCGCGTTCAGCAGCGACAGGAAGAAGTTGAGGTTGAACTCGAGCCCCGCCTCGACGTCGCTCTGGTCGAG
>JACKHG010000023.1 GCA_020639115.1 Phycisphaerales bacterium | reverse complement strand
ATCGTCCGCATGACCGGAGACAACGCCAACGCGACCAAGGTCAACCCGCTCGTTCCCTGTGACCTGGTCATCGACCACTCCGTGCAGGTCGACGCGTTCGCGTCGGGCGTTGCGCTGTCGATCAACAGCGAAAAGGAATTCGAACGCAACAACGAACGTTACCAGTTCCTCAAGTGGGGCCAGCAGGCGTTTGATAATTTCCGCGTCGTCCCGCCGGCGACCGGCATCGTCCACCAGGTCAACCTCGAATACCTCGCCAAGGGCGTGTGGGATTCTAACGGCGTGCTGTACCCCGACTCGCTGGTCGGCACGGACTCGCACACCACGATGATCAACGGGCTGGGCGTGGTCGGTTGGGGCGTGGGCGGCATCGAGGCCGAGGCCGTGATGCTCGGTCAGCCGATCTACATGCTCATCCCCGAAGTGGTTGGTTTCAAACTCACCGGCAAGCTCGCTGAGGGCTGCACCGCGACCGACCTGGTGCTGCGTGTCACCGAGATGCTGCGCAAGCACGGCGTGGTCGGGCGGTTCGTCGAGTTCTTCGGCGAAGGTTTGGCCACGATGCCGCTGGCGAACCGCGCGACGATCGCGAACATGGCCCCCGAATACGGCGCGACGATGGGCTTCTTCCCCGTCGACGAACAGACACTGACGTACATGCGCCTGACCGGCCGGGATGAGAAACTCATCCAGACCGTCGAGCAGTACTGCAAGGCGCAGGGCCTCTGGCGTGATGATTCGCACGACATCCAGTACACGAGCGTGCTCGAGCTGGATATGTCCACGGTCGAGCCTTCGCTTGCCGGGCCGAAGCGGCCTCAGGACCGGATCGCGTTGTCGGCGATGGGCGAGCAGTGGCGTCAGGACCTGTCGGTTACGTTCGGCAAGCCCGGCGGGGGCGGCGGGTCGAACCTCAACAGCTTCGCCGACGAGGGCGGGCAGTCCGCGATGGTCGCCGCCGACGAGGTCGCGACCGCCGTGGTCACCGACCCCGGGCACGAGGGCGTGGACGTCACCTATGACGGCAGTCAATTCAAGCTCAAGCACGGTGCGGTTGTTATCGCCGCCATCACAAGCTGCACCAACACCAGCAACCCCGAGGTGATGATCGCCGCGGGCCTTTTGGCGCGCAAGGCACGCAAGCTCGGCCTGACACGCAAGCCCTGGGTCAAGACCTCGCTCGCCCCCGGGTCGAAGGTCGTCACCGAGTACTACAACAAGGCCAACCTCACCGACGACCTTGACGCGCTGGGCTTCAACACCGTCGGCTACGGCTGCACCACCTGCATCGGCAACTCCGGCCCGCTTCCCGACGAGATCAGCAAGGCCATCAACGCCAACGACCTCGTCGCGACGAGCGTGCTCTCGGGCAACCGTAACTTCGAGGGACGCATCAGCCCGGACGTCAAGGCCAACTACCTCGCCAGCCCGCCGCTGGTCGTCGCCTACGCGATCGCCGGCACGGTCAATATCGACCTGCAGAATGACGTGATCGCCAAGACCGCCGACGGCAGGAACGTCTTCCTGAAAGACATCTGGCCGACGCAGAAGGAAGTGCAGGATGTGGTCGCCTCGTGCGTGACCCGCGAGCAGTTCACCAGCCAGTACGCGGATGTTTTTAAGGGTTCGCAGGAATGGCAGGATGTGGAGACCTCGACCGGCGCGCTCTACGACTGGAAGGACGATTCGACATATGTGCAGGAGCCGCCGTTCTTCGTCGGGCTGACCGGTGAAGTGAAGCCGATCACGCCGATTACCGGCGCGCGTTGTCTTGCCAAGCTGGGCGATTCGGTCACGACCGACCACATCAGCCCCGCCGGCTCGATCAAGAGCGATTCCCCGGCCGGCAAATATCTTACCGAGCACGGCGTGCCCAAGAGCCTCTTTAACAGCTACGGCTCACGCCGCGGCAACGACCGCGTGATGACCCGCGGCACCTTCGCCAATATCCGCGTCAAGAACCAGCTCGCCCCCGGCACCGAGGGCGGCTACACCACCGACTTCACGACCGGCCTGGTCAGCACCATCTACGACGCCAGCCTCAACTACAAAAAGGCCGGCACCCCGCTGGTCGTCCTGGCCGGCATCGACTACGGCATGGGTTCCAGCCGCGACTGGGCCGCCAAGGGTACGTTCCTGCTGGGCGTCAAGGCCGTCATCGCCTCCAGCTACGAACGCATCCACCGCAGCAACCTCGTGGGCATGGGCGTCCTGCCCCTGCAATTCAAGGAGGGCGCGACGCATAAATCCCTGGGCCTGACCGGCGAGGAAACCTTCGACATCGCTGTCGACGACAACGTCCAGCCCCGACAGGTGATCGAGGTCACCGCCACCAAATCGGACGGCAAAAAGGTGACGTTCGACACGGTCTGCCGCATCGACACCCCGGTCGAGGTCGACTACTACCGCAACGGCGGCATCCTGCACACGGTGCTGCGGAAAATGGCCAAGGGCTGATTCACTGCACACGCTGTTTGCACTCGTCTGACGGGGACGCCGCTACGGCGGTCCCGCCGCCTTCCCGCGGGGAATTCGCGCCCCGCGGGCGCAATCTCTGCGCCCCGGCTGCTCCACAGCCCACCCCGCGGCATCCCGCACAACCGGCACACCCGCGCAAATCAACACGCCCCGACACGCAACCGATAGGCCCTGCATACAGCGCGGCTTGATGGCCCTGCAATCGTCACAATCGCCACGGGTCGCGCAGCCAGCGGCGCATGCCGCCGGTCCTTGTTGCCGCCAGCCCGTTCGGAGCGTCGTCGCGATGACGAACAACCACAAGAAGAAGAGCGTGCTCACCACCGGTCAGGTCGCCAAGATCTGCAACGTCGCTCCACGCACGGTCTCGAAGTGGTTCGACAGCGGCCAGCTCCGCGGCTATCGCATCCCCGGCAGCAAGGATCGCCGCATCCCCGTCGATCAGCTCGTCCGTTTCATGAAGAGCCACGGCATGCCCACCGAAGGCGTGGAGACCGGCTCCATCGGCGTGCTCATCGTCGACGAGGACACCCAACTCGCCGACCTGCTCAGCGAAGCGCTGAGCGCCGACGGCACGTGCGAGACGTACCACGCAGCCACCGCGTTCGAGGCGGGCGCCCTCGTCGAGCGCCACCGGCCGGACGTCATGATCGTGGACGTGTCCGCACCCGATGTGGACCCGGTGCGTTTGTGCCGGGCGCTCCGCGCCCATGAATCCCAGGCGGGCATCCGCTTGATTGCCATCAGCGGACGCATGACCGAGGGGCAGGGGCAGTCGCTCCTCCAATCCGGTTTTCACGGATTCCTCGGCAAACCCTTCGACGTCCGCCAACTGCGCGAACTGATCGAGAAGGTCACAGCCTAGAGCAAGCTCTATTCGGGTGTCGTGCGATGTGCCCGTTCATTGAGCGGACCTTGGGCGGCTCGACGCTACGAGTGGATTACAGCCGGGCTAGACCGTCTCCCCGGTAGTAATATTCCCATTAATGAGAAAGCAGTACGGCGGGTCAGGCCGCTGCCAGGCTGTCGAGGTGCGTACGGATACGCTCGAGCAGCAGGGCGGCGGAGAACGGCTTGCGCAGATAGTCGTCCGCGCTCACATCGAAGCCGAACATGGGGTTCTCAGCCGGGTCGAGGTGGCTGACGATGATCATCGGCACGTGCTGGGAACGGGGATTCGCGCGCACCAACCGGCCGAGTTCGTCGCCGGACATGCGCCGCAGGGCCCGGTCGAGGATCAGCACGTCGGGGACGCACCGATCCACCTCCGCCAGGGCTTCGGCGCCGTCCCGGGCGATCCGGCAGGTGAAGCCGTAGCCCTCGAGATACTGCGCCAGAGTCCCCGTCAGATGGGGGTCGGCATCGACAATCAGCAGGTCCGCGTTCATGGCTGGTGCTCCTGTTCGCCACGTCGGCATGTCGGTTTGCATCCTGTTTGTGTCGGAGGGCTGAGTACGCCGGCGGGCAACGCTAAACTCACGCCCCAGCGGCCTCCACCTACTCCGGAATTGTAAACGAAACGTTAAGAACAGGGTTGAAACAGAGGGTTAAGATTGCGCTAAGCCCCGCCTGTGCGGCGCCCTGTGATATCCTGTGAGTTCCTGTGACTTGCGCGGTCGCGTGCGGCAACGCCGACAAACCGGGCGGACTCGGCAAGCTCGGCTGAACCCCTCACGCCGTGCGGTGGGGGTTTGAAGTTCCGCTCCAAACGTCGGAGCCGATTGTACCAGGCAGCCACCCCAACCGGAGGTACGCTTGAGATGGTCCGCCAGGGTTGGACCACGGGAGACTTCGCGATGTTCATCGTGTGCCGCCGCTGTGGGACGACGAATGCCCCGCCGGCGTACCGGTGCAGTCAGTGCGACCGCCGGCTGGGGGACGCGCCCGGCTTCGGAGGATTGCTCGCGTTTCGGCGCCGCTGGTGCCGCACGTGGTTGGTGGAATTCCCAGAGGGCGAGGTCGTCATCGAGTACGACGGTCGCGGGGCCGGCTCCGAGTTCGTGACCGTCGACGGCGTCGAGGTTTCGCGGCGCAGCGGGTACGGCACGATGGCCCGGCGCTTCGAGTTCGCCGCGGGCGAACATCAGGTCGCGGTCAGCGTCACGCCCGCATGGTTTACGCTTCCGCCGTTCTGCGGCGGCCTGAAGTTCGCCGAACTCGAGATCGACCGCACGATCGCGTACAACGAGGGGACTCCGCCCAGCGTACCACTGCCCGTCAACCGCGGCATGGAAAACATCGACGAGCCGCCGCCGGGCATGCTCGGCGTCGTCGTCCGCGCGGTGGAGGCGGCTCGAACTCAACCGGTTGGCCGCCGGATCCTGCGCGGCCTCCTGGTGCTCGTAGGCTTGGTGGCCCTCGCAGGCTTCGTGGCCAGCGCCGCGATCCACATTGCCTCCATCGCGGGCGTCGACGTCCGGACGCGCCACCCGGACATCTTCCTCCTGCACTTACTGTGTATGGGGACGTTCATCTTTACTTTGCCGGTTTCCGTCTGGCTCAGCTCGGCAAAGGACGACGAATCCAGGGATATACTGACGGGTGTGCCACCCGTGTTGAAGGCGATGGTCATCGGGCTGTTGATCTACGTTTTCATCACCGGCATTCACTCCACGCAGAACGCCTGGGACGGTCAGGCGACGGCGCAGGCCGACGGCACCTACGTGCTGGAGCAGTACGGCAAGGTCGTCCGCACGGTGGACGCAGCGGAGTATCACAGCCATCGCGCGCTCGAAGCACGTGGATTCTCCGGCGCGTGGATGTTGTTTTTTGCCCTGGCGTCTGCTATGGCCTACGGGACGGTTCGCACGAGCGGCAGTGATCCGGCGAAGCCCGCGGACAATCCGCGGGCGCAGGCAGGAGTTGCATCACCAGAATGAGAAGACATCGAGCCCGCAGATTGTGGAGCAGCGCGATCGGCACCGGCCTGTGCTGCACATCCATCATTGCCGGCATGGCATGCGTACAACACCGTGCGGCCTCACGCGAGAGCGTGGCGGCCAGCGTGGAATGCGCCCACGGCGCGATCGTCCGGGCCGACGCGTCGCAACCGACAATCGCACTGATCTTCACCGGCGGATCCTACGGCGAGGGCGCGAACGAAATCCTCGACACCCTGAAGGCACGCGGCATCCACGCCGGGTTCTTCGTGACCGGCGACTTCCTCGACGACGCGGACCGCCGGGCCAGCGTCCGCCGGATGGTCCGCGAAGGCCACTACGTCGGGCCGCACTCCGATAGCCACCCGCTCTACTGCGCCTGGGAGGACCGCGCGCATACCCTCGTGACCGAAGCGTTCTTCCGCGCCGACCTCGAGCGCAACATTGCAGACCTCCGCAAACTCGGCGCCCTCCCGCGCCGCCAGACCGTCTACTTCATCCCGCCCTACGAGTGGTACAACGCGGAGATCGCCGCCTGGTCGCGGGCGCTCGGCGTCGTGCTGTTCAACTTCACCCCCGGCTCCGGCTCCAACCGCGACTGGATCCCCGAGGGCGAGAAGGGCTTCATCCCCTCCGCCGACATCGCCGCCGGTATCCTCGCCTTCGAACGCTCCGTCCCCGACGGCCTGAACGGCTTCCTCCTGCTCATGCACCTCGGCTCGCTGCGCACGGACAAAATGCCGCCGCAACTGCCCGCCCTGCTGGACGAACTCCACGCCCGCGGTTATCGATTCGTCCGGATCGATAAACTGCTGGCCGGCGCCGAGTGCACGCCCGCACGCTGATACAGGTCACGCGCTTGCGATACAGCACCGATCAGCCGCAACGTCGTACCCGATCGCTCGCGGTCACCACGGGGGACTTCACCGCATGACCAACCAACCAGCCGCCGCCTCCCAACGCCTGATGTCGCTCGACACCATCCGCGGCATCACGATCGCCGGCATGATCCTCGTCAACAACCCGGGAAGCTGGCGCCACATTTACGAACCGCTGGAACACGCGCACTGGTTCGGCTGGACGCCCACCGATCTGGTCTTTCCCTTCTTCCTGTTCATCGTCGGGGCTGCGATGGCCTTCGCCCTCGAACGCCGGCTCGAGCAGGGCGTCGCCCGGATGGCCCTGCTCTCGCAGGCGCTGCGCCGCGCGGTGATCATCTTCGCGCTCGGGCTCGTCATGGCGGGTTTCCCCGACTGGCGACTGATCGGACCTTACGTGCTCACCATCGTCGGCATCAGCCTGGTGTACTGCGCGACCCCGGCGCTCTCCTTCGGAACCACGACGCGGCAGCGCGTCTGCAAGGCCGCCGGCTGGCTCCTGCTCGCCGGCGCCGTTGTCTACTTCGTCGCCGACTTCGGGTATTTCCAGGCGACCCACCTGCGCATCCCCGGCGTGCTCCAACGCATCGCCCTGTGCTACTTCGCGGTGACGATCGTGCTCCTGTCCACCGGATGGACCGGCCGCATCGTCACCATCCTCGTCCTGCTCGTCGGCTACCAGTGGATCGTCGCAGCCGTGGCCCCTCCCGCCGGATACACCGCTCCCGTGACCGACCCCTCCGGCCTCCTGCACGACTGGATCGACGCGCAGATCGTCGGCACCCACGTCTACGTCGAACGCCCCGACCCCGAAGGCCTGCTCAGCACGTTGCCCGCGATCGCGACGACCCTGTGCGGGCTCCTCGCCGGCGGCTGGCTGCGCGGCAGCCGCGACGCAAAGGAAAAAACCGTCGGCCTCTTCTTCGCCGCCAACGTCCTGCTCGTGGCGGGCCTGGCCCTCGATCCGTGGATTCCCATCGGCAAGAAAATCTGGACCGCGTCGTACGTGCTGCTCACCGCCGGCCTCGCGCTCCATCTGCTCGCGATGTGCTACTGGCTGATCGACGTGCGCCAGCGCCGCGCCTGGGCGAAGCCCTTCGTCGTCTTCGGAACGAACGCGATCGTCGTGTACGTCGCCTCCAGCCTGCTCGCGAAGACGCTCGTGCGCTGGCACGTCACCACGTCAGCCGGTGAAACACTCGCGGCCAAGACCTGGCTCTACCAGACCTTCTTCACGTCCTGGGCGACGCCGCTTAACGCTTCGCTGCTCTACGCGCTCGCGTACGTAACCCTCTGGCTCCTCCTGCTGCTCCCGCTCTATCGGGCACGAATTCTTATACGCGTCTAATCTACATCGATTGCGCCACTCGACTATTCGGATCCGCAAGCGGGTTGGCGGCTCCTCAAGTCATCCGGGCCCCGCGTGGAAATGGCGCCGTAACCGCGTTAGAATATCGCGTTCGCCACGAGGCAGCAGCATCAGGTGGCCAAGTTTCGGCGGCGAACGGGCGCGGGCGTCTGGTGGTCATTTCCGGAGCGGATGTATGGGCAGGCAGGGCGACAGTGCAGCGGCTACGAGGAAGCCGCAATCCGACCGCCTGCCGCTCGACCAAGTCATCACCACCGATCAACTCGATGAGCGATCCGCACGGCCCGCCGACTACGCCGCGGAAAGTGCCGCGCTCGCCGAACTGATGCAGGCCCTGACGGAAACTTCAGACGCCGACGCCCCCGACGCACCAGCCGATGACGACGCCGCCATCGACCGCGTTCTCCAGCAACTCGCCGAAACCACCTTGACGCTCTGCCGCGCGCAGTCCTGCGGCGTCAGCATCGTCGAACGCGACGGCAATCAGGAGGTCGTACGCTGGCGCGCCGTCGCGGGCGCCTGGGCCGCCTACCTCGGCAGCGTCACGGCCCGCAGCGCGTGCCCCTGCGGCACCGCGCTCGACCGCGACACCGCGCTGCTGATGGACGACCCCGCGCGGCATTTTCCCTTTCCCCCCGTCAAGCCCGCCGTCGCGGAAGTCCTGCTCGTTCCCTTCCACCACGCCGGCGAGCCGGTCGGCACGATCTGGGCAGTCGCCCACGACACCACCCGCCGCTTCGATCGCGAGGACCTTCGCCTCATCACCAGCCTCGCCCGCTTCGCAGCCCTCGCCTACCAGCTCCTCCACGAACACCGCCAGCGCGTCCAGCGTGAACTCGCCGCAATGATGCGCCTCCACGAACTCGTCGCCCGCCTGCTCATCTGCCCCGACAACCGCACCGCCATGCGCGAGGTGCTCGCCGCCACCATCGACATCACCGGTGCCCGCATGGGCAACGTCCAACTCCTCGACCCCGCGACCAACGCCCTCGAAATCGTCGCCCAACAGGGCTTTTCCCAGCAGTTCCTCGACCACTTCCGCAGCGTCGGCGTCGACGCGGGCTCCGCGTGCAGCCGCGTCCTCGCGACCGGCCGGCGCGTCGTGATCGAGGACGTCCTGCGCGACCCCGTCTACGCGCCGCACCGCGCCATCGCCGCCCAGGCCGGCTACCGCGCCGTGCAGTCCACCCCGCTCATCAGCCGCAACGGTGACGTGCTCGGCGTGCTCTCCACCCATTACCCCGATACCTGCCGGCCCTCGCAACGCGACCTGCGCTTGCTCGACCTCTACGCCCGCCAGGCCGCAGACTTCATCGAACGCAAACGCGCCGAGCGCGCCCTGCGCGAAAGCGAAAAGAGATTCCACAATCTCGCCGACACCGCGCCGGCCCTGCTCTGGGTCACCGACGATCAGCACGAGTGCACTTTCCTCAGCCGCGGCTGGTTCGAGTTCACCGGGCAGAGCGAGGCCGAAGGCCTCGGCTCCGGCTGGACGCAGGCCATCCACTCCGACGATCGCGCGCGCGTCACCCGCGAATTCCTCGACGCCGCCGGCCGCCGCGTGCCGTTCTACCTCGACTACCGGCTGCGCCGCGCGGACGGCGTCTACCGCTGGGTGCTCGATGCCGCCCGCCCGCGCTTTACCGATGGCCGCGTCTTCGCCGGCTACATCGGCTCGGTTATCGATGTGCACGAGCGCCGCCAGGCGGAGGAAGACCTGCGCCACGCGCACGCGCTCATCGAGGGTATCACCCAGGGCACCGAGGACCTCATCGCCGCCGAGGACGGCGATTTCCGCTTTATTTTCTTCAACGAGGCCTACCGCCGGGAATTCAAGGAGCTTTGGGGACGCGACGTCGAGGTCGGCAGCAGCATGCTCGAACTGCTCGCCCCCTGGCCCGAGGAACAGGAAAAAGCTCGGCGCCTCTGGGCGCGGGCGCTCCGCGGTGAGTCGTTCAGCGTGACCACCGAGTTCGGCCGCACCGACCAGGAAAAGCAGATCTACGACCTGCGCTACAACCCGGTCTACGGAGCCGACGGCGCCCTCATCGGCGCCGCCCACAACCTCCGCAACGTCACCGACCGCGTCCGTATCCAGGACGCCCTTCGCCGCAGCGAGGAGCGCCTCCGCGCCGCCCAGAACGTCGCCGGCATCGGCACTTTCGAGTGGAATATCCGCACCAACGTCAATGTCTGGTCTGAGGAACTCGAGGCCCTCTACGGTTTGCCCCCCGGCGGCTTCGGCGGCAGCTACGAGGCCTGGACCTCCCTCGTCCATCCGGATGACCTTGAACAAGCCATGGAGCACGTCCGCCGCTCCCTCGAAACCGGCGAATTCGAGTGCGAGTGGCGCGTCCAGCTCCCCGGCGGAGAAACCCGCTGGCTCGAGGCCCGCGGCTGGGTCGAACGCGACGAACGCGGCGAACCCCTGCGCATGCTCGGCGTCAACGTCGACATCACCGAACGCAAACGCCACGAGGAGCACCTGCGCACCGTCATGGGCGAGCTCAACCACCGCGTCAAGAACACCCTCGCCACGATCGACGCAATCGCCCAGCAGATGCTCCACCAGGCCGACACGCTCGAGTCCTTCGGTGAGGCGTTTCGTCCCCGCCTGCGCTCCATGGCCGCCGCCCACGCGCTGCTCACCCGCAGCGAATGGTCGGGCGCGGAGCTCCGCGACATCCTCCTGACTGAGCTCAAGGCGCGCGTCGCCTCGCCCGAGCACCTCGTCCTCGACGGTCCGGGCGTGCTGATCAAACCGCGGGCTGCTCTGGCACTGCACATGGCCATCCACGAACTCGCGACCAACGCCAGCAAGTACGGCGCGCTCTCCGTCCCGCACGGCCGCGTCCGCGTGAGCTGGTCCGTCGAGGACGCCGCCGGCGACGACCAACTCGCCCTCGAGTGGAAGGAGCTGGACGGCCCGCCCGTGAGCGCGCCTCCCGCTGCAGGTTTCGGCAATCAGATGGTCGGCGACGTCATCGAGTACGAACTCGACGGCTCGGTTGAGCGACAGTACGAGTCGGACGGCCTGCGCTGTTTCATCCGCTTCCCGCTGGCAGGCACCGGCCGAATCATCGACGGGACGTCAGCCGAGATCGAGCCCTCCGCCGCAACCCCCACGGCGTCGCGACGCCGGTCAGCCACCCGTATCAAGCCGATCCATCCACCCCGCGCCGTCCTCGTCGTCGAGGACAACCACACCGTCGCCCGCACCCTCTGCCGCGCCCTCGAGGCCGCCGGCTGCACCATCGTCGGACCCGCCGGCAGCCTCGCCAAGGCCAACGCCCTCGCCGCCGACGCCCGCTTCGACGCCGCTATCCTCGACGTCGACCTCAGCGGCACCCGCGTCTACCCCCTCGCCCGCCAACTCCGCCAGCGCGGCATCCCCTTCGCCCTCCTCACCGGCTTCGGCACCGAGGACCTCGCCCCCGACCTCCGCACCAGCCCCACCTTCACCAAGCCCGCCGACGTCGACGCCCTCCGCACCTGGCTCGCCAACCTCGAACCCATCAAAACCGAGCCGCGCCCGTAACGAAGCGGCAACCACCCCGCGAGCCGAGCCGCGAGCGCCAGCGAGCGGGCTGAAACTCGACCCATTGCGAAAACACTTACCCGCACACCGGCCGAACCCGGCTGGGCAAGCGTGCCGTACACATGGCGGCGCTGTTCACGCGTCCCTTCCCACCACCGCGACCAACCACCTTCGCCTCCGTCGCTGCGTCGCTTCGTCGCTACGTCGCTTGTCCCCCGAGTCTTCGTGGTTGAACTCCCCGCGCGGCCCGCAACGAAAAACCCGCCCGGCCCCAAAACGCACGGGCCGGGCCGGCCCGGGCAAAATCGCCCGCACCAGCCCGGCCCGTTCGCACGACCGGACTATCTGCGCGTCGAAACCGCTCAGTTGCCCGGCAGGTTCCGCACGCCGGTCTGCTTCTCCACCCGCTTGAGGTTTCCGCTCGGGTCAAAACGCACCTCGAAGCTGTCGGAGTTGCTGTAGATGTAGATGAACGCGAAATCCCCCTCCAGCACGCCGTCCTTCACCTGCTGCTCGATCGCCGACCTGTTGAAGTTGACCTCGGGCCCCGGCTTCCACTGGTCGATCTCCTGGCCGTTGGAGAGCGTGTACGGATAGTTCTCGTAGATGGAGATCTTCTCCGGCTCGGCGACGGCCAGCACCTCCGCCATCGTGGAGCACTTCTGCATCTTCGCCATGGTCTCCTTGCACTCAGCCGTGGGGCTGTGCAGCATCCCGGAGTAGTGACACATCGCGGCGATGCCCCCGCCCACCACCAATAGGCCCAGCAACATCTTCATGATGATCCTCGCTTTCCTGTCTGTAGACCGCTACCGCCTGAGGGGAAATGCTCGGCCCGCCATTCTAACCAGTGCCTATGGGGTAAACAACGGAAAACACCATGTCGCCCCCGGCGAAATCTCCAGGCCATGGGGATATCCAGAACCAACCGGCGACCGGACACAATGGGTGCGTCCCCACGCCACCTGACGCGTCGAAGTCGCCCCAGCCAACCCCCCAGGAGCACAATCCCAGAATCCAGGCACCCCAATCCTGCCATCCAGGCAGCACGCGCGCAGTGTTATGGGTGCACGGTGCCGAGGGCCCCAAGCCACGCACGGCCTGCGTGGCCCAGCCAGACCACGGGCCCCAGCCCCGTGACCGGCGCCCAAGGTGCCAGGAGGTATGGAGAACGATGACGCGACCGAACAAACAGTGGATCAGAAGAAGGTCAAGCAGGCGACGCACGGCGAACCGGACTCCGACTAGGCCGTTCGAATCAAGAACAGCAGCCGTTATTGGTGTCTTTGTGACTTCGCGGCTCAAGTGCCCCGCACGGGCCGCCGCAACGCTCGATCGACGCGCGCGCAAAAAACTCGCGATTCAAAGCCATTTGCAAGTCCTGCTGCAACGCCGGGCGCTGCCAAGAACCCAGGCAGACCCCCTGCGCGACCCCAAGACCGCTGTTCAAGCTCCACTGGCAAACGGCTTTGGAGGCAGTCAAAAAACAACGAATTGCAGCGCTCGAAACGCCAATGCCACGCTCGATCGCGGAAGCGCCTTATCCCTTTCCAGCGCTGGGCCCCAGCCGTTCCGACGTGATCCACGCGGGCAGCAGTTCGTGCCCCCGCCGCACATGCCATCCGCTAGCCCGGGCTGCCCGCTCGTGCAGTCCTTCCGCACCGGAGGCCTCGATGCCCGCACCGGCGACGAGGAAGGGGGGCGGATCAGCCGTGTGCGTGCGCTTCACGACCGGCGTGGGGTGATCGGGCGCCACCAGGATCCGCCAGTCACCCTGGCTGCGGAGGTACTCCGCGAGCGGCGCGACCACGTGCGTGTCCACCTGCTCGATCGCCCGAATCTTCTCCTGCATGTCGCCGAGGTGGCCCGCCTCGTCCGGCGCCTCGATGTGTACGCAGACGACGTCCGCGTCGTCGAGGGCGGCGACCGCAGCCGCTCCCTTGCCGGCGTAGTCGGTGTCGAGAAACCCGGTCGCCCCGGGCACGTCGATTTGCTTGAACCCCATGAGCGCCGTGATGCCGCGGATGAGATCCACCGCGGCGATGCTCGCCCCGGTGAGCCGGTACCGCGCGGCGAGCGTCGCGAGCCGCTTGAGCCGGCCCTGCCCCCAGAGCCAGATGTCCGTCGCTGGGTTTTCCCCCGACGCACGGCGCGCAGAATTGACTTCGTGATCCGCCAGCAGCGTCCGGGCCCGATCCATGATCGCCTCGACCCGGGCAGCGTCGCCACCTCGTGGGTGGTGCCGCGCTACGGGCTGATCGGGAATGTCGTGGGGCGGCGTGCAGCCACAGTCCAGCTCGCCCACCTCGCGCAGTACGAGCAGGTGGCGGTACTGCACACCCTCGTAGAAATCGAGCGGCTCGTCCGCAAAAAAATCGTTCAGCGCCGCGATCAGCCGGCCCGCCTGGGCCTGCGCGATATGACCCGCCGTGAAATCCCGCATCAGTCCGTCGGCGATCGTCACGAAGTTGCACCGAAACACCAGATCCTGCGGGCCGACCGGCAACTGCCGGGCCGCTGCCTCCAGCGGCGCCCGGCCGCTGTAAACCTCGCCCGGATCGTTGCCCAGCACGCTCAGCGTCGCCACGTCGCTGCCCGGCGTGTAACCCGCCGGCACCGTGCACAGCGTCCCGACCTGCCCGCCGCGCGCCAGCGCGTCCAGCGCCGGCGTGCGCGCCGCCTCGAGCACCGTGCGCCCGTCAAGCTCCGCAAGCGGCTCGTCGGCTGCGCCGTCGGGAAGGATGATCGCGTATTTCATGACCCGCGGGCCTCCAGTACGGGCAGCATGACCGGCTCGTCGGAGAGTTGCAGATGACCCGCGACCGAACGAACGGCGGCGCCCAGCAGCTTGGGTTTCACCGGTGCGGTGATCGCCACGACGACGTGGTCATCGCGGCTCACGTGCGTCTGCAGGCGCTTCACGGGATTGTCGCGCCAGGCGTGATCGACGTCCGCGAGCATGTCGGCCCGGCGATGCGGCGCGAAGCTGAAGCGCACGTAGTACGAATCCTCCGCTTCCTCGGGATCCACGTAATCCGCAGGCGGCGTGCAGTCGTTGTACACGCAAAGCTGGTTGAACGTGGCCTGGGCGGAACCGGTCGCGACTTCGATCATGTCGGCAACGACCGCACTGGCGGTCGGCAGGCTCCCCGCGCCGCTGCCGGAATAGAACGTCTCCCCGACAACATCCCCGTCAACGAGCACGCCGCTGCGCGTACCCGACAGGCCCGCCAGCAGGTGATCGCAGTGAATCAGCGTCGGTCGCACCGCCAGGTAGAGCTGTTGCGGCTGACCCGTGGGCGCCGGCGTCAGGCGCCGGCCGATGCCGACGAGCTTGCAGGAATAGCCCATCTCGCGGGCGATGCGCAGGTCGGTGAGCTGCAACCGGTCGATGCCCCGCCGGGCGATCCGCTCGTACTCGATGTTGCTGCCCAAGGCGAGCGAGGCGAGCACGCACAGCTTGTGCGCCGTGTCGCCGCCGCTGACGTCGAGCGTGGGATCGGCCTCGGCGTAACCAAGTCGCTGCGCCTCCTGCACGGCGTCACCGTAGCTCATCCCGCCGTCGAGCATGGAGGTGAGCACGAAATTGCACGTGCTGTTGAAAATCCCCATGATGCTGCGGACGCGATTGGCCTGCAGCCCGCGCAGCAGCGGACCGATGATCGGCAACCCGCCGGCGCAACTGGCCTCGAACGCCACGCAAGTGCCCCCGGCCCGGGCGGCTGCGTATACCTCCGCTCCGTGCAGCGCCAGCAACGCCTTGTTGGCGGTGACCACCGGCTTGCCGGCGGCGAGCGCCTCCAGCACCACCGTGCGGGCTATGTCGGTTCCCCCAATCACCTCCACGAGCAGGTCGTACTCGCTGGCGAGCAGGGCCTGCGGATCGTCGGTGAAGACCTCCGCCGGAAAGGGCACCTCGCGCTTCCGAGTGACGTCCGAGACGAGGACGCACCCCACCTCGAAACGCACGCCGGTGCGGGCCGCCAACTCCCCGGCGCGGTTCACGATGATCTCGCCCACGCCCGAGCCGACGGTGCCGCAGCCAGCCAGGGCCACTCTCAACGGTTTCTTCTCACGCATGGCGTATCATCTTGCCTAAGGCCGGTGAATCCATCGCAGCCGCCACTGTACGGCAGCGAAATCCAGCCTTCAAGCGGCGCGGCCCGGCAACTGCGGCGCATACGCGGGCCGGGGGCGCCGCCCGGCCCAAGTCAGCCGAACGACACCCCCGGCACTCGTCGCGTTGGTGGTTTGACCGGTTGCGCACCAGGTCCGCCGCCTACTCGCCGCCGGCACAATCGGCCCGGCACGCCGCGACCGCCTGCTCCGCTGCAGCCCGGCACTCCGGCGGCCGGCCGCCGTTCTCCATGCACGTGCGGTGGGCGTCGCGTCCTTCCGCACCGCACAACTCGAGGCAGTTCGGCGGTTGGCAACCCGCCAGGCAATTGTCGAGGAAGTTCGCGCTCGCCGTCGTGCAGTCCACGTCAGGCGGCGGATTCATGTCGCACCGCTCGGCGAAGATGTCCGCCCGGATCGTGCACCGCTCCGGACACGACGCCGGTGGGGCGTTCAGGCAGCGTTCGAGAAAGTCCGCCGACTCGGCGACGCACTGCGCTTCCGGCAGACCGTTGCTCACACAGTTTGCGAGTTGCCGGTCCGCGATCAGGTAGCACAGCTCGCGCCCCTGCAGCGGCGCGCAACCCGCGAGGCAATGTTCGGTGAAGTGGCGCGCCTGGTCATTGCAGACGTCCTCCGCTCCGCCCGCGTCAAGGCACGCGCGGCGCACCTCCTGCGCACGCAGGTCGCAGCGATGGCGACACCCGCGCTCCTGGCACTCGTGGACGCAGCGCTGCTGCGCGTTGCGCGCCCGCGCCGCGCAGGCCTCGGCGTCGCCGCCGTTGGCCAGACACTGCGCCTCGACGTTCTGGCCGCGGGTCGCGCACGCTGCCCCGCATTCGCCCGTCGTCGTCACGTCCTGCGGAAGCGTCGGAACGGCGAGATCGATCGCGTCGTTGGCCCCGACGGCTGCGAGATCGATCACGGGCTGCACGGGGGATGCGGCTTGCCGCACCACGTTGCTGGCGGCGCGAGCCACGGATGCCACGCTGATCAGTCCTGCCAGTCCGGCAACGACCGCAGCGCGCACGGGGGTCCTCAGTCGATTCTCGACCTGCATGACGGCACCTCTCTTTCAAAGGTTCAGGTGGTTCGGCGGTGGTGACTCGCCGGCTTACGCTGCTACTAACGACTGTCCTGTGATTCTATTGCGGGCCAATTTTCGCAGGGCAGGGCGGCTATTCCGCGTGATCGATCCAGCCACCGCCCAGGAGCCGGTCGCCGTCGTAGAGCACGACCGCCTGGCCCGGCGTGACCGCGGACTGCGGCTCGTCGAATGCCACCGTCAGCATGCCGTCGGCTGCCAGCCGGGCGGTGCAGGCGGCTGCCCGGTGCTGGTAGCGGATCTGCGCAGCGCAGCGGAACGCGTCGGTGGGGGGCGTGCCGAAGAAATTGGCGTCGCGGGCGATAAGCCTGCGGGCCAGCAGGGCCTCGCGCTCCCCGAGCGTCACGGTGTGGTTGAGCACATCGAGGCTGGTCACGTACATGGGCCGGCCCGCCGCAACCCCGAGACCGCGGCGCTGGCCGATGGTGAAATTCGCAACCCCGTCGTGCCGGCCGAGGACCTTGCCGCTGTCGTCGACGATGTCGCCGGCAACGAACGCGTCGGGACGCTCGCGGCGCACCACCCGGGCGTAATCGCGATCGGGCACGAAGCAGATCTCGACCGAATCCGGCTTGTCCGTCACCGGCAGTCCGAACCGGCGGGCGTGCTCGCGCACCGCGTCCTTGGCCAGGCCGCCCACCGGGAACATGGCCCGCGCCAGCATGTCGCGCTGCACGCCGAAGAGGAAGTACGACTGGTCCTTGCGCACGTCGCGCCCGCGCCGCAGCTCGATGCCGCTTTCGCCGTGCCCAAGCTGCGCGTAGTGCCCGGTCGCGACGTAGTCCGCGCCGATCGCGTCGGCGTAGTCGATCAGCTTGCCGAACTTGAGCCACGTGTTGCACTGCACGCAGGGATTGGGCGTCCGCCCGCGGGCGTATTCGTCGGCAAAGTAGTCGATGATCCGGGCGAAGTCCGCCTGGAAGTTGAGCGCGTAAAAAGGGATATCCAGCATACCCGCGACGAAGCGGGCGTCGGCTGCATCCGCGGCGCTGCAGCACCCCTGGTGCGTGCGTGCTGCTTCGCCAACTGCCGCGGCACCTTCCGCGGACGCCGGCGTACAGGTCGTCTCCTCCGGTTGCTCCGCCCCGACGCGCATGAAGAGGCCCATGACGTCGTAGCCCTGCTCCTTGAGCAGGCAGGCGCTGACGCTGGAGTCGACGCCGCCGCTCATGGCCACGAGCACCTTCGTCTCGCGGGGCGGCCGGGATGGGGGAGAAGCGAACATCCGAACAGTATAGTCGGCGGACAGGGACAGTCGATGTGCGCCGTTCGGCGCGTCCGCGGGCCTCACTTCGGGCTGGTTTCGCCGGAGAATTCGCGGAAATGCTCGAGCCGGAGCACCTTGCGAAACACCGTGGGGAGGACGCGATGATCGCCGTCACCGGACCAGCGGTAGGGGGCTGGCACGCGGACGCGCGCAATGGCAGCCGCGTGCACTTCGACCGTGACGTCGCGGTGCGTCAGGCGGTGCCGAACCTCGCCCGCCGGCTGCCAGGAGCGGATACGCCGCAGGACAGCCACCGGCAGCAGCTCCCGTGCCACGCTGCGCAGGCCGTTGCCATTCACGGATTCACCCGCCGGCAGCGCCTGCGTACCCGCCCAAAGGCCGCCCGCAGCCCGCTCGGTCAGCAGCACGCGATCGCCCGCGGTCACGACAAAGCAGGTGAGCTTCAGCGGCTGGACCCGGGCCCGCGCCTTCGGCCGGGGAATCTCCGCCGTGCGCCCGCTCAGGTGCGCAGCGCAGTCGCGAGCGAGCGGGCAGCGGGCGCAGTCCGGATCGCGCGGCGTGCAGACCGTCGCGCCGAGATCCATGAGCGCCTGGTTGAAGTCGCCCGAGCCGCGCCGTGGCAGCAACGCCTCCGCGAGCGACCACAGCCGGCGGATCTCGCGCGGATCGTCCGGCGACGCGGGCGAGGCCGTGAGCCTGGCCAGCACCCGCTTGACGTTCCCGTCCAGGATCGGCGCGCGGCAGTCGAACGCAATCGAGGCGATCGCCCCGGCGGTGTACCGCCCGACGCCCGGCAACGTCAGCAGCCCCTCCACGGTCTTGGGGAATTCCCCGCCGTACTCCCGCACCACGTGCTGGGCCGCGGCGTGCAGTTGATGGGCCCGGCGGTAGTAGCCCAGACCCGCCCACAGCCGCAGCACCGTGCTGCGCTCCGCCCGGGCCAGGTCGGCCACCTCCGGAAACTCCTGCAGAAACGTCGCGAAATAGGGAATAACCGTGGCGACCTGCGTCTGCTGGAGCATGATCTCCGAGAGCCAGATCGCATAAGCATCCCGGCGCCGCCGCCAGGGCAGGTCCCGCGCATGGCGCCGATACCACGCCCGCAACCGCCGACGAATCGCAGAAGGCTCAATATCATGCGCAGCACTGCCAGCCATCCGCGCATTATACGCGCCCACCGGCCACGCCAAGGGAATCCTGGACCTCGTCCGCCTCGAGCCCAATTCGCCGGGAATCGCGCTGATCGCCACCGCGCGAGTCGCATCAGCCGGGCCACACACGATTCGGTCCGCAACCTGATCCGCTCGGCGCGGTATCTGTAAATGTGCCAAACGCGCGATGCCCAACACCGACCCCATATCGCCCGAGGGGTTGCTGCCCAGGCTGTGGCTATGCCATGGATGGTGGTCGATGCGCTGAATGCGGAGCAGCCATCAGCCCGCGCGACCTGCTCCCGCTGGGAACGTCTATCGCACGCCTCCGATTTTATGGAACGTTGCAGTCAGTATTCCTGGGGCTCGGGATCCTGCTTTTGCCGATTATGGTTGCATTCTGCATTCCCAGTTGTCCCCGGTCCACAGACAAAGCGAAAAGCCAGATTGCGCAGGCAGCGGTGGGGCGTAACGGCGACATCGCCTACGCGCTCAAGCGTTTTCGAATCGACATGGCCCGACTGCCGACCACCGCGGAAGGTCTCGACGCGCTGTTTGCAGCCCCCGGCGGCACCGAGGACCGTTGGCAAGGCCCCTATCTCGAGGGCAGTCCAGAGGAACTGCGCGACCCCTGGGGTGAGAAATTCCAATACCGCTGTCCGGGAAATGTCAACACGACCGGCTACGACCTGTGGAGCACCGGCCCCAACCGCAAGTCCGAGAGCACCAGCCCCAACAGCGACGACCTCCGCAACTGGTAGGACGCAAAGAACCGCATCCCCGTTCTCACTTTCTCACTTTCGCACTTTCCCACTTTCCCACTTCCTTACTCACTATCGCCCGTATACCTGGTCGAGAATCGCCGTCTTGCAGGCTGTGCAGTCACCCGCCGAGACCCCGCTGAACGCCGCATCCAGCGCGCAGTTCGTCGAGACGTTCAGCAGCTCCTCGCTCTTCGTGTAACCGTTCGCCCGGTCGATCCGCGCCGCCAGCAGGTCCGTCACCATCTCCTGCTCGGTCAGCACCCCGTCGCAGGCCACCTTCACCTCCTGCGTCAGCGAACTCGCGTCCGGAAACAACCCCAACCCGCCGAGCGTATCCCCAACCCCGGTCCCGCACCCCGCAACCAACCCTGCGCACAACAAGGCTGCGACCGCCCATCCAGCCCGAGCATTCATCACCCGCGTCATACGACTATCCCCGTATCGCCACGGACACGCTGCGCCCGCTGGACGACTGCGCCCCATTCATCATTCATCATTCCGCGTTCATCATTCCTACACGTCCACCGGCAAAGGCATCCCGCGATCATCGATGCACTCGTACTGCACCTGGTCGCTCGCAAACGCCGCGTCGTGCAGGATGCTGATCCGCTTGCCGCTGCGCTGCTCGAGGTCGTAGATGAACGCCCGCCGGTCGTTGAGCACCAGCGACGCCACCGACGGCGCGCAGCGCACCACGATCCGCCGCACCTCGCGCCGGTGCGCCAGCAACTGCAGGATGCGGATCACCTCCAGCGACATCGACTCCGGCGCCTTCACCAGCCCGCCACCCTTGCAGTGCGGGCAATCGACGAACACGCTCCGCTTGATCGACTGCCGTTGCCGCTGCCGCGTCATCTCGATCAGCCCGAACTTGCTCATCCGCAGGATCCGCGCCCGCTCCTTGTGCTTCTTCAGCGCGTCGCGCAGCGCCTTCTCCACCGCACGCTTGTGCCGGTCCATCCGCAGATCGATGAAGTCGCAGACCACCAGCCCGCCGAGGTCCCGCAGCCGCAACTGCCTCGCGATTTCCTCCGCGGCCTCCAGGTTGATCTTGTACGCCGTCTCCTCTGCGTCCGTCGGGTCACGGAACTTCCCGCTGTTGACGTCGATCGCGACCATCGCCTCCGTGCTGTCGATCACGATCGATCCGCCCGAGGGCAGCGGCACGTGCCGCGAGTGGATCCGCTCGATCTCCTCCTCGATCCCGAAGATGTGGAAGATCGGCTCCGGCCGGCGGTACTCGATCACGGTGCCCGGGGTGCGCGGCATGGCGATGCGCAGGAACTCGCGCACCTTCCGCGCGGTGGCGCCGTCGTCCACGATGACCCGCTGGAACTCCGACGTGTACACGTCGCGGATCGTGCGGATCACCAGGTCGGATTCCTGGTAGAGTTCGCAGGGCGCGCCCTTTTCCTCGATCCGCTTCTCCACGGTTTTCCACAGGCGGTTGAGGTAGTTCAGATCGCTCTGCAGCTCGCGCTTCGTGCGGTTGAGCCCGGCGGTGCGCAGGATGAACCCGATCCCCTCAGGCAGGTTGAGCTGCCCCAGCAGGTCGCGCATCTGCCGCCGGTCCGCGTCGTCCTCGATCTTCCGCGACACACCCAGCCGGTCCATGCCCGGCATCATCACCATGAACTGCCCGGGGATGGACAGGTAGGTCGTCAGCGTCGGACCCTTGGTGCCCACGCCCTCCTTGACCACCTGCACGATCACCTTGTCGCCGCGGCGGAAGCACTTCTGGATCGGCGGCCGGTCGCGGCGGGGCACCTTCTTGCCCACCTGCTCCAGCTCGCCGCGGTTGTTGGGAAAATACTTGGGCAGCACGTCGGAGATGTGCAGAAACCCGTTCTTCGACAGGCCGAAGTCCACGAACGCCGCCTGGATGCTCGGCTCCACGTTCGTGATCCGGCCCATGTAGATGTTGCCGACGTGCGACGCGCTGCTCTGCCGCTCCAGGTACAGCTCCTCGAGCCGCCCGCTCTCCAGGATCGCGATCCGGCATTCCGCGCCCGCCGTCACGTTGATGATCATCTCCCGCCCGCTCTTCAGCGGCCGGGCCACCCCGTGCTCCAGGTCGATGATGTGCTCCGGCGAAACGTCCGCCGGCGGGGCCTCTTCGCCCGTATCCTCGTCTTCGACCTCGGCCGCCGCTCCTGCGGTTGTGGCCGTCGTCGTCTTCTTCTTGCGGCGCGACCGCTTGCGCCGGCCGCGCTTCCGCTCGTCCGTGGGCGTGTCGATGATCTCGATCTCACCGGTCGCATCGTCCGCCAGCTCCCGGGCTGTGGCTGCCTCGCTGCTCCGCGCCGACGCGTCGCCCGCAGCCGCTGGAGAGGTCGTCACTTCCGCAGCGACCGCGCTCGCGCCCACGGCGTCGTGTTCCGCATGTCCCGCATCGTCGCCATTGACTCCGCGGCGCCGTTTGTGTTTGCGTCCGCCGCGCGCCCGCCGTGGGGGCCGCGGTTTCAGCACCAACCGCGACTTGCCGGACGGATCGAGATGTGCGTCATCACCGTGAACGTCGTCGTGATGGTCGAACAACTCCTCGCCATGCTGCGCTTCGTCGTCCGACACAGCCTCCGTCGGATGCGCTGCCTCGCCGCTCGCCTCGCCGGCGTCGACCGGCGCCGCGCCGCGATTGCCCTGGTCGCCGCCGCCACGCCGCGAGCGCTTCCGCCGCCGCGAGCGCTTGCGCCGCGTGCCTTCGCCCGCCGGCGCTTCGCCGTGCTCTGCGTGCTCGCCGGTTGCCGGCCCGCCGGATGCAGGCGCGGGATAGGGTTGCTGAGCGGCTGGCGCTTCCGCGACAGGCGCTTCCGCAACGGGCGGTGGTGGAGTGATGGACCCGCCTTCTTCCGACTCCAGGCCGACGCCGAAGGGCGCGCTGCGTCCCGGTGCCCGCCGCGCCACTGGGTGTGCGGGGGCGGTCCTTCCGATGTCGTGAGTCGGGGGCCGCTTCGGCTCGCTGGTGCTGCTGGACGGCGCGGGCTTGGCGGGGGTTGGCGACGCCGACCGAAGCTCAACAGACGCCTGTGCGGCTCCGTTCTTCGCCGCGCTCGACCCGCCCGACGACCGCCGGCCGCGCACGCCCGTGCGCCGAGTCGCGGGACGCGAGGGCGCCGGAGTCTCATCCGCCGGGGCAGGCGATTCCTGCGGCGTTTCAGCCGCCACCGGGTCAGCCGCAGCAGGCTCAGCCGTCACCGGCTCCGCGGCTACCGGATCAGCCACGGGGGCCTCCGGGGCCGCAGCAGGCGGATCCTCGGTCGCGGCGGCAGCTTCGGCTGCGGCTGCAGTCTCGGCCTTCGTTGTCTTGCGCTTCCGCCGGGCCGGAGCCCGTTTGCGTTTCGGCGCAGCCGTGGTCGCTCCGCTCTTCGGTTCCGCGACCGCGACGTCCGTCGCGGTGCTCGCGGCGGTCCCGCTGTCGGACTTCGCCGCGGTCGTTTTCTTCTTCGTGCCCGCCTTCTTCCGCCGCGTCGTGCGCGACTTCGCCGGCTTGGCGTCGGGGGTTACGTCGGATTTGGGTTCGGCAGCTTCTCGTGCCATCGGATCTCCACGCGACGGACCAAGTGGTTGATCGCGTCAGCCTCCATGCCCAGGGCGCGGCACACCTCGCTCGGTGTGGCCGACCCGGAATGGGTGATGAACATCGCCACGAAGAGCTCGCGTCCCGCGACGCGGATCGTGTCGATGTACGGCCGGATGTTCACCACGCGAGACTTCTGGTCTCGATGGCGAACGCGCGTGATCTCAACGACATCGGAATCCAGCAGAAGGGCGGCGCGCCGCTCCAACGCCTCGGCGTCAGCGGGCACCGGATGGATGCGGTACAGCATCCACTCAGGGGGGCTCGAATCGGACCGCGCGAGCGCGGTGGCTCGTTGAATCGTGATGCCCGCGGGCATCTGCGCTTGCAGTCGCGCCACCACCGCATCGGTTTCGATCGTTTCCCGAAAGTCGATCAGCACCCGCTCTACATCAGAGGCCTGACCGACCGGGCGCGGACAAGGCAAGGAGAGACGCACACGAGGATTGAAGCCCGCGGAGTAGGAAACCGGTATCTCCGCCCGGACACAAGCCCGCGCGAACAACCGCACCATGTCATTATGGGCGATGAACCGGATGTCCCCGTCGACCGCAAAGTCGACCGCGTAACGATGTCGCGTTGCCGCTTCGTTCACTCCGTCCAAACGTCGATCGTTGCCTGATCCGTCCCGCTTGTTCTTTTCTGCCGGTTCCGAGCGCGCGCCCGGACCGTCTGTTATCAATTTCCGCACTGCCGCACGCTCCGCTAGATCGGGTCGTCCGGCAGGATTTTCCGTGTCTGGCTGCGCAGATAGTTGACCACTTGCCGGTCCGTCTCGAACGACAACGCCCGGCGGGCCACCCGCTCCATCTGCTTCATCGTACACATCCGCAGGAGTTTCTTGACCTCCGGGATGTTGTGCGGCGCCATGGAGAAGCATCGCAACCCCAGGCCAGCCAACAACATAGTATATAACGGCTCTCCCGCCGTTTCACCACATAAGCTACAGTCGACCCCCGCCCGCGTGCAAGTGCGAATTACGTCGTGAATCACCCGCAGAACCGCCGGATGGGCCGACGTGTAGTACCGCGACACCCGCTGGTTCCCCCGGTCCACCGCCAGCAGATATTGCACCAGATCGTTCGTCCCAACACTGACAAAGCCCACTTCCCGGGCAAAATCCCGGCACTGGATGGCTGCCGCCGGGGTCTCGATCATAATCCCCGTCTTCACGTCCCCGTTGTACGGTACCCGCTCGTCCTCCAGATCCTCGATGGCGTCGTGCAGCACCATTTTCGCCTGCCGGTACTCCATCAGGCTGATGATCAGCGGGAACATCAACCGCACCTCACCCGCCGTCGCCGCCCGCAGGATCGCCCGTAACTGCACCTTGAACATGTCCAACCGCTGCAGGCTGTAGCGGATCGACCGCAGCCCGAGCATCGGGTTCGGTTCCCCCTCGATGAACTTCTCCTGCGTGTACTTGTCGGCCCCGAGGTCGAACGTGCGGATGGTCACCGGCCGGCCCTTGGCCGCCAGCACCGCCTCGCGGTACGCCTGGTACTGCTCCTCCTCGCTAGGCTCCCCCCGGCTGCGGAGGTATAGAAACTCGGTGCG
Organism: Phycisphaerales bacterium; assembly: GCA_020639115.1. Classification (GTDB taxonomy): domain Bacteria; phylum Planctomycetota; class Phycisphaerae; order UBA1845; family UBA1845; genus JACKHG01. The sequence continues at coordinate 22,472 of JACKHG010000023.1, read as the reverse complement.
GAACAGTCCGACGCCGTCGGCGCCCTGTTCCAGACAGATCGGCACCTCGCTCTGGAACTCGATGTTCGCCATCAGCTTGAACTCGACGCCGTCCTTGGACACGGCGGGCAGGTCGCGCAGCGTCGCGAGTTCGTCGCGGATCCGCGTGTACCGCTCGACCTGCGCCCGGTACTGCTCGAGCGTGGGCTCGTCCGGTTGGATCACCACCAGGCCGTTGGCGCCGTCGACGATGATCACGTCGCCGCCGCTGACCCGCGAGGACAGGTCCGCCACGCCGACCACCGCCGGACGCCCCAGGCTGCGCAGCAGAATCGCCGTGTGCGACGCGGCGCCGCCGACGTCCATCGCCACGCCGAGGATTTTGGCCCGGCTGAGCTGGGCGGTCTGCGACGGCGATAGGTCGTGCGCCACGATCACCACCGGCTTGCTGAAGTGCGCGAGATCCTCGCGCGCCTCGCCGAGGATGTTGCGCAGCAAGCGGCGTTCGATATCCTGCACGTCGCGAACACGCTCGGCCAGGATCGGGTCGTTCATCTTCAGGAAGCGGCGCTGGTACGTGCGCATCACGATGCTGGTGGCGTACGCCGCAGCGAAGAGCTTTTCGCGGATGAGTTGCTTGATCTGGTCGCGGAGGTGGGGGGCCTGGAGCACGCCGACGTGCCAGTTGAAGATGTCGCTGGCGTCCTGGCCTAACTGCCCGCGCATGTCGTCGCGCTGCGTAACCAGCTCGGCGATCGAGGCCTCGACCGCCCGATCCGTCAGGTCGCACTGCGCATCGACCAGGGTTGCGGAGATCAGCCGCCGGGGGATGCGGTATTCCTCGGCGTCGAGCACCACGGCTTCGGCGATCGCCACCCCGGGTGCCACTGAAATGCCACGGAGAATCTCCATCGCGCGCGGTTAATGCCCCTGCCTGCGAGCCATGTCCTGGAGTCGGGTGACCCTGTTTTCCGACGGACAACCGGTTGCCGATGGCCCATCGTGCCGGCGGGCGCCGGTCATTCGCCAAAGCCTTCGTTGACGAGCTGCACCAGCGCGTCCACCGCCTTCGCCGCGTCCTCGCCGCGGGCCAGGATGCGCAGCCGCGATCCCTGCGGTGCCGCGAGCAGCATCATGTGCATCGGGCTCTTGCCGTCCACCTGCTCCGTGCCATCCCCCCGGTCCACGAGGATCGAAGACTGGAACGTGCACGCCAGGTCGACGAACTTCATCACCGGCCGGGCGTGCAGACCCTGGCGGTTGACGATCTCGACTTCCTTGAGGATGTGGTGGTCGACCCCGCACACAGTTCGCGCTCGTGGTTCTGCATGAAGTGAACCGGGCGGATCGGGTCGCATGCCGCAAGCGTCGCGCGCTGCAGGTCCGGCCGCCGCCGTCCACGTCAGTTCTCCTGCATCTCGTCGGCCTCGACGATCAAGTCGCGCATCGCGTCCTGCGTCTCCGCCTGCCGCAGGAACCGGCGGAAGTTGTCGCGCTGCAGGTGCCGGAAGATCCGCTCCATCGCGGCGAGATGCTTGTCCGGATCCTGATCGTTGCTCAGCAGCATGACGACCGTGTACACCGGCGCCCGGTCCAGCGCCGCAAAGTCGATCCCCACCGTCGAACGCGCGATCGACGCCGCCATCTTCTTGACCGACGGGTGCTTCACGTGCGGGACCGCGACACCCTTGCCGAAGCCCGTGCTGCCGTGATTCTCCCGCGCGATGCACGCCCGTGCGACAGCTTCCGTGTCCTCCGCCGCGATGGCGCCTGCCGCGGCGAGGCTCTCGATCATCTCGCGGATCACGCCGTTGCGATCGGTCGCCTTCAGTTCCGGAATACAGGCGTCGATGACGAAGAAATCAATCAGCTTCATACCTGACCTCTCGATGCCGACAGGCGCGGTTCGTTTGCGCTCGCTGCCGCTCCCGGCCGGTTCTGTCGGACGAGCCGGGCGGTTCCGGCGCAGCACCGGCCGCCGGCAACCTCAATTGCCCGGGTGCTTGCGGTTGCGAAATCGCTCCTTGTGCTTCGTCAACTGCCGCTCGAGCTTGTCCACCAGCACGTCGATGCAGCTCATGGCGTCGGGACCTGTCTCCTTCGCCACGAACTCCTGCGTTCCGGCGGCCTTGACCAGCATCTCCACCACCGTCTGGTCACCGTCGCGGTCCAGGACGACGTCGACGGCGTGCACGCGATCGTAATAACGCGGCAGCCGCCCGACCTTCTCCTCCGTGTATTCCCGTATCTGCGGAGAAATCTCCATGTGCCTGCCGGTCACTGATATCTGCACCCGTCGGCCTCCTCACGCATGATCCAAGGTAGTCGGAACATTCTCACCGGAACCCTTGAGACGCAGTTCCGTGTCGGGTTTGATCACCCCCGCACTGATGACGAACCGCAGCACCTCGTCGATCGAAATCGCCAGCTCGATCACGTCGCGCCGCGGCACCATGATCGTGTATCCCGTCACCGGCGTCGGCGAGCTCGGGATGAAGATCGCCACCAGGTCCTCACCCGCCTGTTCCGCTACTGCTTTAAGCGGGCCGCCGGTCAGCAACCCGACCGACCAGATGCCCGTCCGCGGATAGGGCACCGCCACCACTCCCGAAAACTCCAGCTTGTGCTCGCCAAACAGGAAGTCGGTGACCTGCTTGATGTTCGGGTAGATCGCCCGCACCAGCGGCATCCGTCCTACCGCGTTCTCCATCACCCGCAGCGCCGCGCGTCCTATATAGCTCGCCAGAAAGAAGCCGACGAAGTATACGACAATGATCGCAATCACGAAACCGATCAAGTGCAACCGGTATTTCGCGAACGCAATCCGCCACAACGCCGCCGACTGCTCCCGCCGCGCCCGCAACCGCACCTGCTCCCGCGGGCTCTCCAACGCCTTGCTCGTGATGATCTTATATTCCTCGGTCACCCGCCGCCCGGCGTCGTTGCCGTGCTCCGGGCCCAGCCACTCGTCCAGCGGCCGGCCGTACTTCAGGGCATCGTCCACCGGGTCCACCACCGACGCCTCCGGCGGGCCCGTCCACGTCATCACCTGCAGCATCGCCGCCGTGATGTGCCGCCCCATGTACGTCTCGATGAAGTTATACGCCCACAGAAATATCGCAATTGTCAGCAGCGTGGGCAGCACCGCAGCCAACCCACGCAGGAAGAAACGCTTGAATTCATCCATCGGGTCACATCCTGGACTCGATTACGGCGTTCCCTGCCTCGACCGCGGGCCCGTCAGGCCGATCCGTCGCCGCTGCGCCATCAGCCGCGAATCGCGCCTAACTTGCGGAAATGTAGAAACTTCCGGCGATTCGGTCAACCGTTGCCCACCTTTCCACCCTCCCTTACGATACCGCCAGAATGACCACCACCCGACCCCAACGCGTCGTCAACACCCCGCGCCGCGCCAAGGCCTTCACCATCGGCCTCTTCGGCAGCATGCTCGGGGCTGCCCTCCTCGCCACCCGCGAGCCACCTCCGCCCGCACTCGGCGATCGGGTCGCACCAGCCGGTTGGCGCGCCAGCTTTGCCCCGCCGGCGGGCTGGGCCTACCAGGGCGACAAACTCGCCCACAACAATGGCCGCGTGAGCACCTTCGCGCCCCAGGGCAGCAACCACCGCAGCGTCGACATCGGACGCATCCCCGTGCTCGCCGACGAGTCCATCGAGTTCATCTGCCAGCAGGTCCTGGAGGACTTCAACCTGCTATCGTTCATGGGCAGCCCGCGCCAAATCCACGTCACCGAGGCTGACTTCGGCGACTGGTCCGGCGTCATGCTCGAGTGGACGCCCGAACTGATGGGCCAGATCGTCGGCGAGCACGTCTTCGTCGTCGGGGCCATCGCGCCCTCGGCCAACCCGGGCGATCTCCGCGAGGCGTACGTCATCCAGTTCCACTCGCCGGCACCCGTCACCCACAAGGACGAACGCCTCTGGGGTCTCATCCTGGAGTCCATCGCCACCGACCCGGAGGCCCCATGATCCTCGGTCTCCTCTCCGACAGCCACGGCCGCGCCGACCGCGTCCGCCAGGCACTCGCGCTGCTCGACGAACGCGGGGCCCAGACCTTCATCCACTGCGGCGACATCGGCGGCGTCGACGTCTTCGAAGAGTTTGTCGGCCGCGACCTCCGCTTCGTCTGGGGCAACTGCGACGTGCCCACCCAGGCGGTCAATGCGTACCTGCAGACGGTGGGGCTGACGGCCCCGGCCGCCAGTCCCCTCGAACTCACCCTCGCCGGGCGCACCATCCAGGTTTTCCACGGACATGAACCGCAGTTCCGCACCGCCCTCGCCCACCCCAATACGGACTACATCCTCCACGGCCACACCCACGCCGCCCGCGACGAACGCGTCAGCCGCACCCGCATCATCAACCCCGGCGCCCTCCAGCGCGCCGCGGCCTACACGGTGGCCACGCTCAACCTCGCCGACGACGTTTTGGAATTCCACGAGCTGCGCTGAAGACCAAGCGCCGCTATCCCCAGCCGCTCCGCGGCCGATGGGGATTAACCACAGAGGACACAGAGAACACAGAGAACACAGAGAACAGCGGGAGTCTATTCAGACATCCTGCTCGGCGCCTCCGCGTCTCTGTGTGCGCTGTCTCCACTCCGGGATCGCCTCTGGTGCACGGGGACGCTCGGGGGCACGCAAAGGCTTGGTGGCCCGTATGGGCGCGCGTGACAAGAAACGGCACGCTGCCGGTGAGCACAGCTCTCGAACAGCGGGACACCCGTGATTCGGGCGCTGAGAATCATAAACTATTAAATAGTAGTAACTTGTGTATCGCATTGGGCGGATGTTCGAATTATCGGCCCGCTGAGGGGTATGGCAGGTTGACAAACGATCGTTTCTTAGTTATGCTGGCTAAGAAACGACTGTTGCTTAGTTGGGTAGGCTGAGAAAGGATCGATGCGCAGCCATGGGACGGCAGACGGGACGCTATCAAATCACGACGGCATACGACGAGACGGTGCGCGCGTTTGTACCGCATCCGCTGCCCCCGGCTGATCCGCCATTGGTTCTGGACGAATCGCTGGCGGAACTGCATGCGCGCGCGCTGGCTGAGATCGGCCGGCTGGACGTGGCGGGGAAGATGGTCCCCAGCACCGACTGGTTCCTTTACGGCTTTGTGCGCAAGGAGGCGGTGATTACCTCGCAGATCGAGGGGACGCAGGCGACGCTGCGCGACGTGCTCACGTTCGAAGCGACGCAGCGGTCGGACCGCCCCGACGACGTCGAAGAGGTCTGCAACTACGTGGAGGCATTGACGTTCGCGCGCCGGCAGATGGCGGACCCGGAGGGATTGCCGTTGAGCACGCGTCTGCTTTGTGCGGCGCACCGACACCTGATGACGGGTGTGCGTGGCGCCGACAAGCAGCCGGAGGAAATCCGTCGTTCGCAGAACTGGATCGGCGGCAGTCGGCCGGGCAACGCGCGCTTCGTTCCGCCGCCACCCGAGCAGGTACCCGATGCGCTGGCGGCGCTCGATCGGTGGCTGCACGGTGATGACCGGTTGCCGCCGCTGGTGCGCGCGGGTCTGGCCCACGTTCAGTTTGAGACGATCCACCCTTTCCTCGACGGCAATGGTCGGGTGGGGCGGCTCTTGATTGCGTTGCTGGTCGAGCACTGGGGTCTGCTGGGGCAGCCGCTGCTCTATTTGAGCGTGGCGTTGAAGCGTCGCCAGGCGGAGTACTATCAGCGTCTGGCGGCTGTGCGCAATGACGGCGACTGGGAGGGCTGGACGCGGTTTTTCCTGGAGTGTGTGTACGCGGCAGCCGGGGATGGCGTGCGCGTGGCGCAGGGGCTGCATGCGCTGTTTGGGCGTGATCGCCGGCGGGTGCTGGAGCACGACGGCGTGACCGTCGCCGCCATACAGTTGTTCGATCAGTTGCCGACGCATCCGATGGTGACCGTGGGCAGGGCGGCAGACGTACTGGGACTGAGCGCCCCACCGGCGCGCAAGGCGATTGAGGTGCTCGAGCGTCTGGGGATCCTGCGGGAGACGACCGGGAAGCGGCGTGATCGGGTTTATGCGTATCAGGCCTACCTCGAACTGCTCATGGAGGACGCCGAATAGGCTGGCCCGGGCCGGCGGGTGACTGAACGCGACCCCAGCGGGAGTGTTCAGGTCATGGCGAATTCCAGTGATCTCGATCCTTGACACCGGGTACAATGCGGTGCATCCCGAGTCGAGGTAGCGAATGGTAGGAGCAGAAATCGGAGGTACGGGCAGCAGGCGTCAAGGACAGGTGGCGCCGCGGTGTATCTTTGCCATGGTTAGCAGATCATCGAGAAGTGGGGGTGTGAACAGGAGAGATGGTAATCAGGGGGCGGGACCTGAAGACCAGGGCGGAGCAGCGGTAGGATGAAAATACCATTACCGATGGCGGAGAAGCGAAGGAGAAGAGATGCGTTCGGGAGTCGTTTCTGGCCTTCAAATCGAGCGCCAGGAGGCGACGCACGAAATCGCGATGCCGTGAGAACGACTCCCGACCCCATTGATTTGTTCACGGTGCCGTGACGACTCGAAAACGACTTCCGACACATTTGATACCCCCGTTTTGCCAACAAGAACAAATGGGCAATAGTAAGTTGAGCAAGACAATCCGCTCGGCGTTGACTATCGCGAGCAAACTCGCGGTCCTATTGGCTATTGCCTTGTGGATCAGCAGCATCTGGCTGAGCATCAGTTTCATACAGGAGTCGCTGCACGATTTCAGCGGTGACGATCGTTTTGATGATGGATGGAGCGTTGTCGTTGCGAGTTTCGCGGGACAACTGCAGATCCAAGGACGCCGGAGGCTGATTCTGACCGACGGAAAGCGGACCGCGACGATACACGTGCATGATTTTCAAGGAAACACGTGGCAGCGCTTGGGCTTTTATCGGCCGCACGTCTCGACCACGGGTGATTCCATTTGGATTCGATGTCCGTATTATCTGCTGGCCATCCCGGGTGTGCTGATTTGGTCGTGTGCTCACGTGCGTAAACGCAAGTGGAGGCCCGGCCGTTGCGTGTCCTGTGGATATGACGTCCGCGCCAACGTGTCCGGCGTCTGTTCGGAGTGTGGCGCGATGGTACCCGCAGATGCACCATCGACCGAAGCGGGGATAGTGGACTGAGGACGGCGGGAGACCGCCAGCGGGGGTCGCTACATCCGCATCCCGGCCACCGTCTCCGAAGGAGAATGATGGTTCCATGAGAAGCGGAATTCGCACATGTGGCAGGGACCATGTTTGCCGACGACATCATCTGCAGGGAGAAAGTGGGGTCGGGATTAGATTCTCTTGACTTCAGGGGGCCCGCATGTCGCCACCGGAGGCGATACACGGTGTCGCGACGACTCGAAAACGATTGCCGCCCGCTTTGATTTGTTTGGAGAGGCCAGCCAATGAAGAGCGCTCTGGGCAAAATCCTGCGACACGAGTTTCGCCGACGATTCCGGGAGCGCTATCCTGGTTTCCAGGAGTTGCGCGATGTGGTTCTGCCGCCCGGATGGGTCGCACTGGGGCTTGATATTACTCCGTCCTTTTCGGTCTACGTCGTTCTGGTTGTTTACCGAAATGAGGATCGCTTCACGATCGAATTGGCTTGGACCCGAAACGGCAGGTTTCCAACCCACGTGCCGCTTCTCTACCCGAGGGATCTTCCCGAATTCAACGTCAAGAAGGACCGTGATAGGGATGGTGATTTTTGTTGCCGAATCGGGAAGTTCTGGCAGATCAAGGACTTCTCCTGGCGCGTTCGCGAGCCTCAGTTTTCCAAGAAGGCTGGGCCGGGAAGTGGTGGCGCAGAATACGACGACGGGGCGCTCGGCGAGAGCAGGGATAACCGCGCGCCCAACTCGGTGCAGGCACTGATTGATGACGCGTTATCGCGAATAGACGTTCATGTGATGCCATATTTCGACGAGGTCGCCAGCGAACTCGGCCACGCCGAAAGTGTCGCGAAGCTGGCGAAATCTAGATGATCTTGGATTCCCAAACCAGGGGCGGTCGCCCCGCTTCTCTAAGATGACTTGGCACATACAGATAGAGCAGGGGTCATGAGCACCTTCGGCATCGCTTTCGATCGGAAATCGTTACTTGCTGCGTTGCTGTTTATCTGCCTGTGGACATCGTATGGGTGTGAGCTGCACAGCCAATCCCTCCACCTTGAATGCAAGGAATCGGGTCCATTCAAGCCAGTACAGACGACGATCGCGAATCTGGATGTTAACGGGCAGTTCGTCTACGACGGCGGGAACGCTCATTTCGCCGGGGTTGCGCTTGTGCCGAACGTGACCGAGTTGGACTCGAGGTTGATAACAGCGGTAAATCGCGTCATCGCGTCCAGCAGCCGGCCCGCCGATGTCCTCGTCAACGAGCGCGACGGAACGGTCATTGTACTTTATGACCAACCCGTATTGGCAAGATGTATGCTCAATCAGGTCTGGCGAGATGCCCCGATTTTCGTGCACGTGAGCGTCAATGAACTCCTGATATACATGGGGCTCGCGAGATTCAAAGCGAATTCTGCCGGTGTGCCCGCGCCATTGCGGCGGAGACTTCGGGTCGCTCAGATGAAGGTTGATCGGATGGCCCACGCTCGGCCCGGGCGGGTGCCAACTCTGGAGGACTGCCTGCGCAATCCGCGCATGGTTTACTGGTCGGATGACGGATGGATGGTGCTGCGCAAATCAGCCGCAGGGCAGTCGGAACGCTGATCAAGGTGTTCCCAGGGCGGCCGCTGTGCAGCGACCCTAATACCACTTCCCGAGCTTTTCATGGGCGCGCGCGGCGGCGGATGGTTGGGCGGGCTTGGCCTGGGATGTTGCGGGGCGCTGGGTTGGGCTGGGGAGGGCCACCGCGATACACGATCGATGCTTGCGTTCGCTTCGTTGGCGGGGATATGTTGGCGGGTTCCGCGAGGGATTCGGGCGCTGCGCCTGGCGGGTTCCTGCGGGTCGGAGGCCTCGAGATGATCGATCGCACGCGTGGTTTTGTCGCGTTTGTTGCCGGCGCCGTCGGCATCCTACTGGCTGGGTGCACAGCCTCGTCGTCGGGGCCGTCGCCGAGTCCTTCGCCGACGCCGACGCCCAATCCGTCGGCGGACACGTACCGGCTGAACGTCATCCTGCGTACCGGCAACGGGGACCGGCTGGGGATGGAGGTTTTCGCCTTCTACGGCGACGTCGTCTACACGCGGGCGAATGCGCCGTACTTCGACAACGCGGTGGCGCAGCAGCGGTTCGTCAGCTCGGAGGATCCGGAGACGTTCATGGCGGACGTGCCCAAGGGCAAGACGGTGACGCTGGTCGCGGTGGAGTTCAAGGGCGATCTGCCCAGCGCGCTGTCGGGGAACGGCAACTACGACAATCCGTACGCGGTGGAGTTTCTCAATTGGGAAGGTGATTACGACAGCCGGCCGGAGTCGGGCGTTGCCTCCGTGGCGATGAACGGGGAGAAGACGGTGACAGCCGTCTTCGCCGCCATGCCGCAGGTGCTGATCCGCAAGTACGACTCGAACAACCCGCAGTTCAACGGCGGGTGTTTCGACATCAAGATCGAGGCGGCTGAACACCTGGGGATTCCGGGTTCGGGCGATCTCAGCGGCGAGACGCCGGACGTGTGCTGCTGTCCGCTGAGCGACGGTTCGCACCTGTTTCTCGCCGGGCACGTCAAGAGTGGGACGCAGATCACGCTGACCGCGACGGATTCGAACTCGTGCACGGTGGACGACGCGCATCCCGACGGCATCTGCTACGAGAACTTCGATCACTGGGAGGGGTCGGCGGCGCTGTGCGGTTCCGCGCGCGAGTGCACGATTCCGGTCACGGTGGATTCCGACTCGACGGCGGTGTGGGTGGACAACACGCCGTAGCCGCGTCGTCGCGGCGCAATTCTCTTGCAGATTGCGACACGCGGATCCCCGCAGGGTCATACGGGGCGGTGCGCTTGCGCGCTGCGATGCCCCGGTTTGCGTCGCGACTCCGATTACCTAAACCAGGGCCAGCGGATTAGGTGCGGCGACTCAGGCGGTGTCACGCAATGGCGTGACCTACGGGGCGGCGGCGAGGAGTTCCTGGGCCCAGTCGGGGTCTTCCATGACGGCGAGCATGACGGTCTGGAGGCTGCGGGCGGGGAGCCGGGCGAGGTGCATGAGCGATTCGGCGATGGTGCGGTCGCGGGGGAAAAGGGGCAGGAGGCGGCGCCAGAACTCGGCGCCGACGGGGAGCATCCAGGGTTCGTACTCGATGCGATCAGCGGCCTCGGTGACGACTCGGTACATGGCATCGCCGAGGCGGTTGAGGCCGTGGAGGCAGATGAGCTCAGCCGTGCCCTTGACGAGTTCGTGGGAGAGGATGGGCCAGAGCCAGGCCTTGGCGACGACGCGAAGCGCGCCGTCGACGCAGAGGACGCCACCATAGCCCACGGCGGAGTTCTGGAGCATGCGTCCGCGAAACGTCGTCGGCATGCGCGGGTTGCCGAAGCGGACGGCGCGGGTCAGGGAGGCGTCGAGGCGATCTGGGGATATGCCCCAGACGAAGTTTGTCGTGTGGCGGGCGAGTTCGACGAGCGCTGGCTTATGCCGCTCCTCCTTGGCGAGCGTGCGGAACACGCGCGAGAGAAACTGGAGGGAGAACACGAAGGGAATGCGCGAGACTCTCTTTTCGCGGCAGCGGGCGCGGCCGCGGGCGTGTGCGGCGCGGGCGAGGGCGCGTCCGTGGCGTGCCAGGAGAGGATTTTCGCTGAAGGGATGCCGGCCGCGTTCGACGCGTTTCCAGAAGCGGTCGGACCGGCCGAAGAACAGGACCGCTTCGCCGCGCCAGTACTGGACGAAGCCCGCGAGGGCGAGCTGGTCGTAGAGCAGGAGCAGGTCGGGGTCGAGGGCGTTGAGTTCGTCGCGAATGAGGTGGTGGGAGGTGAGGAAGGCGTGCTGGGCGGAGCCCTGGATGAGCAGATTGAGGGTGAGACGCTTGTTGATTTCGTCTTGGAGGCCGGTGGCTGGGTCGGTCATGGGGAATATCGGCACGGGGCGGATTCACGCCTTGGGCTCGGGGACGGGGCGTTCCTTGGGCCATTCGGGCTGGAAGGGGTCGGGTCGGGTCGCCGGTTGGGGGGCGGGGGCTGGCTGGGGCGCGGGCTTGGGCCTTGCGGGTGCGGGTGGGGCTGCGGGCAGGGTCTGGGGCATGGTGCAGGTCTCCAGCGCTGAGCGTTCGATCGGCTGGTGCGGTGGTTGATCCCGTAGGCCCCAGTGTAGCAGGGGTGGCTGGGGGAAACCAGCGGGAGTGCTGGGGGACGAAGAATGTGAATGATGAACGATGAATGATGAATGGGCCCCGCCGGCGCGACGGTCGGGGCGCTCATTCGGGGTGGGATCACGGTTTCTGCGCCATTCGGACGTTGGGCCATTCGGGCGTTGGCGGTGCGGCTCAGTTCGCGGCGATGCAGTAGAGGTTGTCGTGGCTGCGGAGGTAGAGTTCGCCGTCGGCGATGGCGGGCGACGCGTCGAAGTCGCCGTCGAGTTCGTTGACGGCGAGGACCTTGAACTCCGGGCCGTGGGCGAGGACGTAGGTCGCGCCGTTGCGGCCGAGGACGTAGACGCGGCCGGCGGCGGCCACGGGGGAGGCGTAGACGCCGGAGATTTTCTCGAGGCGCTGGCGCTCGTAGCGGTCCTGGCCGGTGCGGGCGTCGACGACGGAGAGCACGCCCTTGTTTTTCTGGAGCAGGTAGAGCGTGCCGTCGTAGAGCAGGGGCGAGGGCACGTAGGGAATTCCCTCCTGGCGCGACCAGGCGATCGCGGGTGAGCCGGTGATGTCGCCGGCGGCTGACCGGTAGCGGATGGCCATGCAGTTGTCGTCGCGGAAGCCGGCCATGGCGAAGACGAGGTCGTCGAGCACGACGGGGGAGGGGATGCAGTTCACGCCGAGGCCGGCGCACTCCCAGACGACCTTGCCGGTGGCGACGGCGTAGCCGCGCACGCGGGTGGTGCCGGTGACGACGACCTGGGGGCCGGACGGTGCGTCGACGACGAGCGGGGTGTTCCAACTGGTGACCTCGTCGCGAGCCTGGCGCCAGCGTTCGGTGCCGGTCTTCTTGTCGAGGGCGACGATGAAGGACTCGCCTTCGTGGTCCCAGTTGACGACGAGGGTATCGCCGGCGAGGACGGGGGAGCTGCCTTCGCCGAAGTTGTTGCGGGTGTGCATATCGCCGAAGTCCTTTTCCCAGAGGACGTCGCCGGTCGCGAGGTTCATGCAGTAGAGTCCGCGGGAGCCGAAGTAGGCGTAGAGGCGTTCGCCGTCGGTAAGCGGGGAGTTGGAGGCCTGGCTGGCGTCGTTGTGACCGGCCTCGTGGGGGAGTTCCTCGCGGACGGTTTTCTGCCAGAGGGTTTTGCCGGTCTTGCGGTCGATGGCGAGGACGGCGAAGTCGTAGAGGTGGGTCGGTTGGGAATTACCTCGGTTGCCGCGGCGTCCGCCGCGAGCGCGCGGCTGACGGGCGGGCTGGGCGTCGCCCTTGCCGGCCTCGGGGCCCGGGAGTTCGGCGGCGGAATCGGCGAGCTTGTCGGTCTTGATTGCGACCTGCACGTAGACGTTGTCGCCCCAGACGATTGGCGTGGCGTGTCCGCCGCCGGGCAGCGGGGCCTTCCAGCGGACGTTCTGGGTTTCGCTCCATGCCGTCGGCGGGTCGGCGTGGGGGGCGACGCCGTTGGCCTGGGGCCCGCGCCACTGGCCCCAGTACTGCTCAGCCGCGGAGGCGGCTGATGCGCACGGAACGGCGATGAGCAGGGTGCTGACGGCGAGTCGGCGCGCGAACGCTGGGCGCATGGCGATGCTCCTTGGCTGGATTGGGGAACCTCTCCCGGCGGGTGCATGATGGCAGTTTGCGCGGCGGGGGTCAAGCGGGGGGCGTCCTGCTGCCTTGCCGCCGTGTTGGCGTCCGCTCCCTTACGGTCGCGGCTCTGCTGGCTACGGCACTTTGCGGGGCGTCAGTCCTTGGGCTTTTCGCCGAAGCGCTGGGGCATGTCGGCGATGACGTAGGCGGTGACGGCCATGACCGCGACGTTCTGCTGGAGTTCGTGGGGATCGACCTTGTCCACGGTGTCGGCGGGCGTGTGGTGGTAGTCGAAGTAGTGCTCGGGGTTGGACTCGTGGCCCATGACGACGACGCCGGCCTCCTTCATGGGGCTGACGTCCGCGGCGGACGATCCGGTGCGGATTGCAAGCGGCGCGACGGAGCTGCACAGCTTGAGGATTTCACCAAGCTGGCCGGCGGCGACCTTCATGCGGTCCTCGTCCTTGCAGTCGATCGCGTAGTCGTGGGGGATGAAGCTGCCGATGTCGGACTCGATGGCGGCGACGTGGCGGGCGAGTTCGGCGGCGTGCTCGACGGCGTATTGCTTGCCGCCGAAGAGGCCGACCTCTTCCGCGGTCCAGAGGACGACGCGGATGGTCCGCTTGGGCCGCAGGTTGAGTTTTCGCAAGAGGTTGAGGGCTTCCAGCGCGGTGACGCAGCCGCCGCCGTCGTCCTGGGCGCCCTGGCCGACGTCCCACGAGTCGATGTGGCCGCCGATGACGACGATTTCCTCGGGGAAGGTCGTGCCGCGGAGTTCGCCGATGACGTTGGCCGAGGGCACCTCACCGTGGTCCTGGGCCTCCATCTTGAGGGTCACCTTGACGGGGACGCCGCGGGCCTGGAGGCGGGCGATCATCTCGGCGTCCTCGACGGTGAGGGCGGCGGCGGGTATGCGGTCGACCGCGTCGCCGTAGCGCATCATGCCGGTGTGGGGCGTGCGCAGGCTGTGGGCGGTGACGGAGCGGATGAGGCAGCCGACGGCGCCTTGGGCGGCTGCCAGGCGGGCGCCGTTGGAGCGGAAGCGGACGGCTGTCCCGTAGCTGGTGCCGCGTTCCTCGGTGTAGGGCGGCATGACGTTGTTGAAGAGGACGATCTTGCCGCGGGCTCCGGTGCCGAGGGCCTCGAGTTCCTTTTCGTCGCGGACGACGACGACGGGTGCGGTGATGCCAGCCGGCGGGGTTCCGACGGAGTAGCCGAGGCCGAGCATGGGCAGGTCCTGGCGGCGCGGCTCGATCATCTCGCAGGATTCTTTGCCGCGGACCCACTTGGGGACCATGACAGTTTCGAGGCGGACGTTGTCGGCGCCGTCGGCGCGGAGGGTGTCAGCCGCCCAGCGCGTGGCGCGGTCGAGGTTGTCGGATCCGGAGATGCGGTTGCCGATGCCGTCGCAGAGTTCCTGGAGTTTGAGGTAGGCGCCGTCGTCGGCGAGCGCGGCCTGGATGATGCGGTCCGCGGGCTCGCGGTAGCGCTCGGAGATCGACTGGGCGAGCGCGGGGTTGGCGATGAGCGTGAACAGCACGGTAAACGACGAGACGGAAAGTACGCGCATGATCCAAGACCTCGTGAGACGATCCCTGTGAGCACCGGCGAGCGGTTTGCAGGCGTTGAGTTTACTGCGTGGGGGACGGAGTGCCAGTCGGACCTTCTGGCGCAGGGGTACGCAGCACGACGAGGGGGCTGCGGCCGCGGGCCAGCAGGGCGATGCGGCGGGTATTGAGGTCGAGGAGTACGATCTGGTCGTCGAGCTGGTAGACAACGAGGTCGTTGGGCAGAACCGAAGGACACCGGCTGTACCAGGCGAGGAAGGGCGTCTCGAGCGCCACGTGCACGTCCCGGTGTGTTGCGGCTTGCGTGGCGTGGAGGCCCTCGGCTGCCCAGGCGCCGGCGTTCACTTCCCATTGCGGTTGATCCGCATCCTGGAGATTGACGGCGCGGCCGAATGCCAACCATCCATCGCGCGGCGTGTTGCGGTCGCCGGCCGCGTCGCCGATCCGCGCATTAGCGGGCAGAATGTCACCGGCAACGATGCGTTCCTCGCATGGCTCGGGCCCCCAACGGATTCCGAGATCATACGTGTCGGCGCTCCGCGAGCGAGCGAGGAAGAGCTGGGCGAAGCGGTCGTGGAGGCCAGCCTGGGCGACTCTGGCGGCATCCGTGCCGTCGAGGCTGACGCGGTGGAGATCTCCGTCGTCGCGGCCGATGAAGTAGACGTCGGCGGAAGTGCTGGTGGCGATCGTCGACGGCGAAACGACGCTCAGGCTGGTCAGCACATTGACCGGACTGACCACGAGATAGAGTGGGACGAGAATGGCATAGGACGCCAGCTGCACTACGAGCGAACCTGCGACTGAGTCGCGCACGCGGTGTGACCGTCCACGCAGTGCGAAGTAACAGAACGGCCACTCGAACGCGGCTGACAGCAGGATGCAAATCACGAGCGCGATCAGCAGCACGCCCTTCGCGTTCAGAATGGTCACGTCCCAATCAAGCGTGCTGCTGAATCCGACATGCTTCAAGCCCAGACCCAATACGCCGATGGCCATGGAGGCGTAATTGGCGAGACACATGGAGAGGATGGCGTGTGCATGTTGAACGCGAAAAAGGCGGGCCAGCAGCAGGCCTTCGAAGATCCCGATGAGGGCGTTGCCGAAGGCGAGGTGGAACATGCCCGCCCACATGAGGGGCGTTCCGATGTTGGCCAGCAGGCAGTTGGTTAATGCCATCGTCGGTATCTTCCGCAGCCGCACCCCCGCGCGTCAATACTCAATCCCTCAATCCCTTACTCCCTCAATCCCTGACCTTCAGGCCATTCGTTCCTGGAGCATGCGGACGTAGCTCTCGTAGCGTTGCTCCGTGATCTGGTCTTTTTCGAGGGCGGACTTGACGGCACAGCCGTGCTCGTGGGTGTGGGTGCAGTCGGCGAAGCGGCAGTTGGGGATGTGCGGGACGAACTCGACGAAGTGCGCCTCGATCTCGTTGAGCGGGACGGCGGACAGGTCGAAGGAGCGTACGCCGGGAGTGTCCACGACGTAGCCGCCGCCGGCGAGCTTGATGAGGTGCGCGGTCGTGGTCGTGTGGCGGCCCTTGAGGTTCTCGAGATTGACGTCGCCCACGCGGAGGTTGAGGTCGGGATCGACCGCGTTGAGCAGTGAACTCTTGCCGACGCCGCTCTGGCCGGCCACGGCTGAGCACTTGCCGTGAAGCTGGTCGCGGAGCGTGTCCACGCCCTCGCCGGTGGTGGCGCTGGCGGCGAAGGCGGTATACCCGAGGCCGGTGTAGAGCGCGAGGGCAGCGGGGATTTCGTTGTCGGCGTCGAGGTCGCACTTGTTGATGCAGATCACGGGGGTGATGTCGCCGTGGTGGACGGCGACGAGGTAGCGATCGATGAGGTGCGGCTTGAGCGAGGGGATGCCGGCTGACGCGACGATGATCGCCTGGTCGACGTTGGCGACGACGGTGTGAATGCGGTTCTTGGCGACGCGTTTGAGTTCGCCTTGGCGTGGCTCGACGTGTTCGATGACGCCCTCGTTGAGCACGCCGTCGGCGTCGGCCTCGACGGTGAAGCGGACGCGGTCGCCGACGGTGATCGCCTGGCGTTCGGCGATGCGGAGGGTGCGGAGGACGCGGCGGACGGTGCAGGGCCAGACGCGTTCGCCGTCGTCGACTTCGGCGATGAGGCCGCGCATGGCGACGACGACGCCGCTGCGATCGCCTTTGCGCTCGGCGTCGTCGGACTCGATGATGGTGCGGCGGCGGGAGAGGTCGCCCTTGGCGACGACGCTCTCGGAGAGGGGGACGGCGTCGGCCTTTTCCTCATCACCGGAATGGAGATGGGTCCAGTCCTTGGTGCGGCTGGGGCGGTTGCGGTTGCGCCGGAAGTCGACGCGGACTTTCTGCCCGGGTTTTCCGCCGCGACCTTTGCCTTTCTTCGCCATGCCGGGAGATTGTTCGCGGGCGGGGGCGGGGTTGTCAAGCTGAGGGGCGGTGTGGTGGTGCGGAGCCTGCGCGTGCGCGGGGGCGCCGATCGATGGGCGCGCTAGTTCGGGTCCGCGTCGTGATGTGGCGTTCGAGCGTCTTGGCCTCCCACTTGCGTGGGGGGTTCTGATTTGGTTGTGCGGCGCTTGCGTGGGGTGCGGGGGGGCTTAGGATGCCGCGCGGAGCAGTGGGGTTCTTGTTGAGGCGCGGGAATTCATGGGTGAGCATTTTGCCGATCGGCTGGTGGCGGCGGTCAAGGCGCGGGGCACGTGGGCGTGTGTCGGGATCGATCCGGTGTACGCGCAGTTGCCCGAGGCGCTGCGGGTGGAGTATCCGCAGGAGCGGGCGGTAGACGGGTTGCGGGCCTTCTGCCGGGCGGTGCTCGAGGCGGTTAGCCCGCTGGTCGCGGTGGTGAAGCTGAACATCGCGTTCTTCGAGCCGTACCGCGGCGCGGGGGTGGAGCTGTACTTCGAGATGGTGGCGTACGCGCGGTCGCTGGGGCTGATCGTGATCGGGGACGTGAAGCGCGGCGACATTGGGCATACCAGCATGGCGTACGCGCGGGCGCAGCTCGCCGACAGCGACGCGGGTCCGGGCCCGGACGCGGTGACGCTGAGCGGGTATTTCGGGATCGACGGGATCGAGCCGTTTCTCACGGTGTGTCGCGAGCAGGACAAGGGGATTTTCGTGCTGGTGCACACCAGCAACGCGTCAGCCGGCGAGGTGCAGCACGCGGCGCTGGCGGACGGCACGAACGTCGCGGAGCAGATGGCGCGGCTGGTGGCGGAGTGGGGGCGGATGGAGGGGATGCGCGGGAAGTGCGGGCTGAGCGCGGTGGGGGCGGTGGTGGCGCCGGGGGAGTTGTCGCGGGCGCGGGTGCTGCGCGGGCTGCTGCCGGACGCGGTGCTGCTGGTGCCGGGGTTCGGGGCGCAGGGGCGTTCGCGGGAGCAGGTGGCGGCGTGTTTTCGGGCGGACGGCGGCGGGGCACTGGTGAATTCGTCGCGCGGCGTGATCAACGCGTACGCGGACGCGAATTACGCGCCGAAGTCGCCGGAGGCGTGGACGGAGTCCGTCCGGCAGGCTTGCCGTGACCTGGTCACGGCCGTTGGGAATATACAATCTCCGGCGTAGGGCTGTGCGAGGTACGTTCAAGGATCGAATCATGACCTGCAGGTTCACGGATGATTGGCTTCGCGGCAAACGCGTGGTGGTGATGGGTCTCGGCCGCTTCGGCGGCGGAATCGGCGTGGCGCGGTTTCTCGCCCGGCGCGGCGCGCGGGTGCTGGTGACGGACCGCGCGGACGAGGCGACGCTGCGCGAATCGATGGCGAAGCTCGCGGACGTGGAGGTGGACTACCGTCTGGGCGAGCATCGGGAAGCGGACCTGGATGACGCGGATCTGCTGGTGATCAGCCCCGCGGTCGACCGGCGGACGAGCGCGTTCTACGCGGCAGCAGTTGCCCGCGATGTGCCGTGGACGACGGAGATGAACCTCTTTCTGGAGCGCTGCGCTGCGCGGATCGTCGGCGTGACCGGCTCGATAGGCAAAAGTACAACGTGTGCGATGGCCCACGCGATCCTGCAGCATCCGGCGGCGCGGGCGGAGATCGGCGCGGGGCGGGCGCTGCTCGGCGGGAATATCGGCGCCTCGCTGCTGGAGGCCTCGGGCGAACTGACCGCAGCCGACGTCGTCGTGCTCGAGCTTTCGAGTTTTCAGCTCGATTGCGTCGAGGGCGTGGATTTTGCGGTCGATGTGGCGGGATTGACCAACGCCCGGCCGCACCATCTCGACCGGCACGGGACGTTCGAGGAATATCTGGACGCGAAGTTGAACCTGCTGCGGGCGGTGCGCGCCGGCGGAGCGATTGTCGTCGGGACGGAGGATGGGGCGATCGTGGAGCGTGTGCAGGCGATCGCGGCTGAGCGCGGGGCGCGGGTGATCGATGCGGCATATCGCCAGGGAGGCGTGCACCGCACGCCCGACGACGCAGGCGTGCATGGCACGCCCTACGATGGCGGTGTGCAGGGGGCGCCGTATGCGCTGCGGGTGCCGGGGCCGCACAACCAGGCGAACGCGCACATGGCGGTGAAGCTGGCGGGGGCGCTGGGCGTCGCGGAGTCCACGGCGCGGACGGCGCTGGCGGAGTTTGGGGGATTGCCGCACCGCCTGGAGTTCGTCGGCGAGGTGGGCGGCGTGCGCTACTACAACGACTCGAAGGCGACCTCGGCTGAGGCGGTGGCGACGGCGCTCGCGTCGTTTGACGGTCCGATCGTGGTGCTGTGCGGCGGCAAGGACATCGGGGCGGAGCTGGACCGGATCGTCGAGGGGCGGTGGGAGCGGGTGCGGTCGGCGGTGACCTTCGGCGATGCGGGGGCGCGGCTTGCGGGTTTGTTGAAAACCACGCGGAGTGCGGGCGGTCCGCTGCCGGTCGAGCAGGCCGGGACGGTCGAGGAGGCTGTCGCGTGTGCCCGGCGGGCGGCCCAGCCCGGCGACGTGGTGGTGCTTTCGCCGGGTTGCCCGAGTTACGACGCGTTCGTGAACTACGAGGCGCGGGGTCTGCGGTTCGCGGATGCAGTGCGAGGGCTCGCGGCCCAGGTGCGGGGGGTGCAGGAGTCCGCTTCATAGCACGGTCGTCCAGATCGCGATGACATCAGAAAACAGCGTTTTTGATGCCTCCGAGACGCATTGTCTTGCAAATGTGCATTCCAAATGCATAATTACAAGGCTTGGAGGCCCTCGATGGCGATACCCCGTTACATTCAGCGGACGCTCGAACCCGTGGTGCGGAAGGCGGCGCGGGAGTTTCCTGCGGTCATGCTGACCGGGCCTCGGCAGTCGGGCAAGACGACGCTGCTGCGGCATCTGTTCGGCAAATCATGTCGGCTCGTTTCACTGGAGGCGCCGGATGTTCGCGCGGCTGCGGCGAGCGATCCACGGGGTTTTCTAGCCGCCTACCCGCCGCCGGTGGTGTTCGACGAGGTGCAGTTTGCGCCGGAACTGCTTCCCTACATCAAGGAGCGCATCGATGGTGCGCGAGCGACGGCGGGGCAGTATCTGCTCACGGGCTCGCAGAATCTGCTGCTGATGGAGCAGATCAGCGAGTCACTCGCGGGTCGCGCGGCGATGTTGCGGCTTCTGCCGCTGTCGCGGCGGGAGGCCAGGGGTCAGCCGCAGGCACCGCTGCCGTGGGAGGCGGGCGGAGCCGACGGCGCCGGCGCGGGGCGCGGGGCGGAAGCGTTGTGGGCGTCCTTCCTGCGTGGGGGATATCCTGAACTTGTCGCCAACCCACGGCGCGATGCCGGCCTGTGGCACGCCAGCTATGTGCAGACGTACCTGGAGCGTGACGTGCGGTCGCTCCGGCAGGTGGGGGACCTGACGCAATTCCAGAGTTTTGTGCGTGCGCTGGCTGCGCGGAGCGCGCAGTTGCTGAATCTGACGGAGTTGGCGCGCGACCTCGGTGTCGCCGTCAACACCGTGAAGTCATGGTTGTCGGTGCTGGAAGCGACGCACCAGGTGTTCGTGCTGCGGCCATACTTCGAGAATTTCGGAAAACGGCTGGTAAAGAGCCCGAAGGTGTATTTCACCGACGTCGGCACGCTCTGCTACCTGGTCGGGCTTAAGGACGCGGAGCACGCCGCCCAGGGGCCGATGGCGGGCTCCATCATGGAGACCGCGGTGCTCGGCGAGCTGGTCAAGCGGTTGTGGCATCGGGGCGCGGAACCGCAGATCTACTTCTGGCGCACGTCGACTGGAGCGGAAGTGGATTTTATCGTGCAGACCAACGGCAACCTCGTGCCGATCGAGGTGAAGCTGACGGCGACGCCCAGGCCGGCGATGGCGGCGACCGTGCGGAGCTTTCGCGAGTCGGTCGGTGAGCGGGCGGCGCCAGGGTACGTGGTGCATCCCGGTGGTCAGCGTCTGCCGATGGGGCACGAGATTACGGCGCTTCCGTTCGACCACTTGTAAAGCCAGCGCCAGTCCTGCACTCACGGCCACCGCTCAGGAGCAGTCGCACACGTCCGCGTTTGCTTTCCGCTCCCTTACGGTCGCGGCTCTGTCGGGGCGAGCGGAGGCACACGTCTGCGTTTACTCTCCGCTCCCTTACGGTCGCGGCTCTGTTGGGGCGAGCGGTGGCTTACGGTCTGCGTTTGCTTTCCGCTCCCCTACGGTCGCGGCTCGGTTGTAATGCGTTCGCGCAGGGGTTGCCGGGGGGCGTGCGCAAAATGCGCCTTTTGCGCGTGCGGCGGGTGAGCGCAGAAGTTGCCGGGCGAGCGGGGCGCGCTTGTAAGTTGCTGTCATTTCTTGGGTTACGGGCCGGCCGTCCCGGGCCTCTTTTCGTTTTTTCGGTTTGGCACGCGGGGTGATAAGCGATGGGCACGGCGTGTCCGCGCATGCGGGCCGCTGGGGAGAACCCCATGCAGGTGATGATGGACGACAGGCAGGCCCAGAGCACCGAGCTGGCGGCGCGGCTTTTCGATGAGCCGGGCTTCAGTTGGAGGACGCTCGGCGCGTTGTTGCGGGCGGCGGCCGACGAGGCCGCGGCTGAAGCTGATGAATCAGCCACCGACGTCGCTGCGATCGCGGCGGCGCTGGCGTGGGCCGACGAACGCGAAGGAGCCCGGGCATGACGTACGGACTGTGGCTCAGCGCGGGCGGAATGCAGGTGAATGAGTATCGCCAGTCCATCATGGCGAACAACCTGGCGAACGTGGACACGGTGGGCTTCAAGCACAATCTCGCGGTGATCCACGAGCGGCGGATGGAGAGCGCGGCGAACCCGGCTGATCAGCCGTACTCGAACGCGATGCTCGACAAGCTGAGCGGGGGCATGTGGGTCAAGCCGACGTACACGAGTTTCAACCAGGGGGCGCTGGAGGAGACCGGCCGGGCGCTGGACCTGGCGCTCGAGGGCAATGGTTTCTTCACGGTATCCGACGGGCAGGATGTGCGCTACACGCGCGACGGACGCCTGCTGGTCGATCAGGACGGGACGCTGCGGTCGGTGGTGGGCGAGGGGCGGTACCGGGTGCTGGATGCAGCCGGTCAGCCGATCGTGCTGGACCGCACGCTGGGCGCGCCGGTCGTGGGCAAGGACGGGGCCGTCATGCAGGGCAACGCGAAGGTGGCGCAGCTCGGCCTGGTGGATTTCGCCGATCACGACGCGCTGCGCAAGACGGGCGCCGGCATGTTTCAGAACGCCGGCGCGCAGGCGGCGGAGCGGGCGACCCCGATGGTGCACGCCGGGCACGTGGAGCGGTCCACGATGGATCCGATCACGGGCATGGTGGACATGATCGAGGTCTCGCGGGCGTACCAGCTCAACGCCCAGATGGTGAGCTTGCAGGACACGACTCTCGGCGAAGCGGTCTCGCGCGTCGGGCGCATCAACTAGGAGCCTGGGTTATGGCAATCATGGCATTGCACGCGTCCGCGACCGGCATGCGGGCCCTCGACACGAAGCTCGACGTCACCGCGAACAACCTCGCGAACATCAACACGACGGGGTTCAAGGCGAGCCGGGTCAACTTCGAGGACCTGCTCTACCAGACGAAGCGCGAGCCGGGACTGCCCAACGTGGACGATCAGCCGATCCCGCACGGGATCCAGATCGGCCTGGGCGTGCGGGTCGCGGGGACGCAGCTCGACATGGAGCAGGGGCCGGTGGACCCGAC
>JACKHG010000022.1 GCA_020639115.1 Phycisphaerales bacterium | reverse complement strand
TCGGATGTTGGACGACGCCGAAAAAACCAAGGCGAACGTTGGAGATGTAGATTCATCTGGAAAGTTCAATGGGGCGACAATTCAGAATCCTCCCGAAATGCCAATTCGGTTTCCCAATCCAAATGGCTTACGACTTGACCTTACGGACCCCCGCCATAGGGATATTTTTGATGCGTATCTGTATGTTCTCTGGCGGAATGGATGGACTGGCTTTATTGTACGACCACACCATCCTCATGGCCACCCACGATCGCGCCACCATCATAAGCATATACGTCCGCCGCTGCCGGATATTGAACCTGACGATCCGTCGTTGACGCCCTGGGAGCGCGAAAATGAGGCGTGCCTCATGAGATAGCAGTGAATGCTATGTATACGGAGTCTAATTCGATATGAGAGCCCGAAGTGTACTTTGCGCAGTCCTGTTGGTTTCGGCCCTGTTGCTGTCGGGATGGTCGGCATTTGTGGCGGCGCGGATCTCCAGGGTCGTCGGCGAAGACGGAATTGTGAGAGCTCGGGGACTCATTGTCGTCAATGACGACAGCAATAATGCCATCGTGCTGGAAATTTCATCAGATGGGGCTGGAATGATCCACACATACAATTCCTTGGGAACTGAGCTTTGCCGCGTCAGCACGTCACATAATGGCTTCGGGTACTTTGCCGTGATGGGCCCACATGGCATAGATTTGGCTAACATGGGTGTTATTGTTCGGAAATTGCCCGCGGGGACGTTCGTCTCAAAACGCATCGATGGTGCCCCGCTCGCCGTGGTCGGAGGAAGTGGTGACGGCGATGCAGGCGGTGTGGCGGTTTATGGACTGTCGGGAAAAGAGTTGATTTCGCTATCGCGAACGCCTGAGCAGGATGGGGTCGTAAACGTGAACGACGTCTTAGGGCGACGGCGATGCTCTCTTGTTGCCTCCGCAAGCGGAGGCACGATCAGTATTTTCGACGGGAGCGGGCAGACAACTTTCACTGCTAATTCGGCAATAGACGAGGGCGGGGCAGCCTGTGTGTACGATGAACTCGGCGAACAGTCGGTTTGCCTCGTCGGAGGAAACTCCGATGGCGGAAGAGTGTGGCTCAGAGGCGGGGAGGGCGATACGGCTAGTGAGATATCCGACATTCCGTCGTCCGGCGCAAAGGAATTCGATGAAGAAATAGAGAAAACAGGGAAAACTAGGGAAAACTAGGGACAGTCGCCACGTTTACGAAAAACTGGAGTCGTCGTTCTCGCGGTCGAGATTGACTTTTTTTCTCGTTTGTTCGATGACAACTCCGCGTGCTCTTTGGCACGTCGTTGAGTGGCTGTTGCCGCGCAGCCGCAATGAAGCAAGTTCAAACCTGGAATCCAGACGCTCCAGGATCATGAAGTGGGGATCAACATGAAAAACGTCCAGACTGACTTTGACCACGACGATCGTTCTATACCTCGCAGGCGCGGCAGCCGCCGCCTCCCCCGAGGAGTTTGCGGGCCCAGTCGTTGAGATGAGTTCTGATTTAAGCAACGTCACCGGCGAATACGCAACCGGCCAGATCGGGAAATTAGGGACAGTCACCGCGTTTACGAAACTAGAGTTGTGGTTGTCGCGGAACCGACTGACTTTTCCGTGTTTGTTCGATGAAAACGCCGCGTGCTCTTTGACACGTCGTTGGGTGGCTGTTGCCGAGCAGCAGCAGCGATGACGCAATGCAGCAAGTTCAAACCTGGAACGCAGACTCTCCAGGATCATGAAGTGGAGATCAACATGAGAACGTCCAGACTGACTGTGACCACGACGATCGTTCTATCCCTCGCCGGCGCGGCAGCCGCGACGTCGGAAACGCTCGAGCTGCGCATCGTCTCGACCAACGGGGCTGCCCTGGTCAACGTGCACGCGAACGAGGCGTTCGTCGGCGTGAAGATCCAGGGCCGGCTGACCGGCGGCACCACGGCCGGCCTGGGCATGTGGATGGCCGACGTCCGCAACAGCGGCACCGCCTACGTGAACATGAGCGACAGCGGCGAATTCCACGTCGCAGCCCCCACCGCCGTCGCCGACCACTTCGGAAGGACGCCGGGTTTCGACAACCCCGCGTGGGGCAGCCCGCCCCGCGCCGGATACACCGGATCAGCCAGTGACGACGCGGACGTGCTCGCCCAGATCGGCGGCGGCCAGAACACCATGGGCAACGCGTCCGGCGCCTACCCGCTGGGAACCGTGTCGCTCGACGTGGGCAATAGCGGCTGGACCGACCTGGCGACGGGTAGCGTCTATTTCGCCGGCAGCCTCGGCGATACCGTCGAGCTGAACTTGGAGCGCGCCTTCGCGACCACGATCAACTCAGCCCAGTTCCAGGCGCCCTACCGCGTGACGCCGGCGCGCGTGGACGTGGTCGGCGGCCTGACCATTCGGCGTACGGTCGAACTGCTCGCGGCCTACAGCGTCGGACTTCACGCTGACGCCACGACCGACGGTTGGCGCGTGGAACTGCCGATCACGCTGGGTACAGATGCCAGCACCGTGGGCCTGAGCGAGCCGCGTCTGTTCGCCACCGGAGCTAATGACGAGGACCTGTGGCTGCGCCTGGCCTTCACGGACGACGTGAGCACCAGCGGCGTCACGGTGACGGTCACGCCGGATCCGGGCGCGACGCTGACGGTCCAGCCAGGCGCATACGCCAATGAAATCGCACTGGTCTGGGATGGCCAGCCGACGATTGATCTCTCCACAAACGGCTACGCGTACAAAGTCGAACTCGGTGGGCTCGTCAGCGGCCAGTTCGGAATCGCGTACATCACGGGCGATGTGGATGGCGGCGGTTTCGTTTCGAGCGCTGACTCGGGAGTCATCGCCAATGGCAGCAATTTCTTCCAGACGATCTGCGCAGCCGACAACCCGCGTGCGGATTTGTACCGCGGCGGAATTGTCTCCGTCGTGAACATCGGGGTCGTAACGTCTTCTGCCTATTGGCAGAAACCCGTCCCGCTGTACCAAGTCACGATCAACGCGAGTCCGGATCCGATCGTCAGCACGTGCCCGTAGCGGGGCGTGGAAACCAGCTCAGACCGAAGGGGAATGGGAGTACACCTCCTGATAATACAAGTGCCAGGAGCCTCCGCAGCGAGGTTCCTGGCACTTCTGTTGTACTGCTGAGGCATGCCGCGTTGTGCGGCGCGATCCGTTCTTCCGGACCGCGCCGCACCATGAGCGCCTCGTTCGCTAGTTCACCACGTTGAACGCGTAGTTCACCACGATCTGGCAGTTGCCGCTGCCCACGGTCACCGAACGGCTCGACGCCAGCGAAACGCTGAACGTGATCGACTCGCTGATCGTGCCGATCGTGTCGTCCAGCGCGTGCAGGTCGCAGTCGAGGTCGTCGTGGTCCTTGAGCGAGCCGCTCTTGAGCGTCATCGTCTCGCCGTCGCGGAAGATGAAGTTCCCGCTGTTGGCGTTGATGGTCAACGACTCGCCGTCGCACGGCTGGCCGTCACCCTCGCTCATGCAGCAGTCCGAGACCTCGCAGGCGCACTCCTCGGTGTTGCAGCCCTTCGTGTAGAGCGCGATGTCGCCGCTGCCGTCCGGCTTGCCGATCTGGAAGCTGCCCTCCAGCTCGAGACCCTCGCAGGTCGACGCGTCGCAGTCGCCGACGACGTTGATCGTCGTCAACGTTACGCCCCAATCCGCTTGTCCTTGCGGGCGGATCAGGCAATAACGGCGTCCTCACCCCGTCATTGCGGGTCGTCGTCGGTATCGGAATCCTCGGGTCAGTCAAGATGGAGCTGGGCGTCCGTTCGAACCGTCGTTGTCAATAGTCCACATGCCGCGGATCGGAGTACACCGTGGTGGCTGTGCCGTTGTACGGCGCGACCGTCCAGCCCACCTCGATCTCGACGTTGTCGTTGCGCGAATCGTTGTCCGTGTCCGCACTGGCGGGGTTGGTCCCGGTGATCTGGCTCGGGAACGGTGCGACGTACGCGCAGTTCGGCGCCGCGTTGCACTGCTGCAGCGCCGTAGCGGCACCATCGTGGGTACCATCGGATCAGCGGACCGAATCAGGCCTCAAATATCGAGCAGCGTGTCGCCGTCCGAGTCGAGACTGCGCGCGGTTACTGCGGATGGCCGCTCGATCGTCGGGAATACCGTCGCTGATCCCACGGTGTCGGACTGGTTCTTGTCCGAGGGTCCACGAACGCCGGTGGTACGCCTACTCCCCGGCCAGTGTCCTCCTCCTGGTCGTAGAGGCCGTCGCCGTCGGTGTCGATGACCGACCAGCGTCGCGGGTGTTTGGGATTCATGCCTTCAGGAATCGCGGCCGTCGCCGTGCATGAGATCGGTACGCTGCTTGCTCCGGGTCGGTGCCGGAACAGGCCAGCATGGGCGACACGCAGGAAATCGTCGCCGGCTGGCGTGGTGTCAATCAGCGAGCCGATTGGCGCGGCGCTGACGCAGACGTTTGCCGGGCTGCCCCCCGCGCGCGAGCGCGCGCGAAGCGGTTTCGGACAATCATCGCCCGACGCGCAGCAGTGTTACAGATGCCGTCGGGGCCGGAATCGATGCTTGGCGGTCGTCGCGACGACGTCGTCGTCCGCAGGCATCGTATCGATAATGCCATTCGGTCGGACTGGACGCGCAGCTTGGACCCGCTACGGGCACGGCAGAAGGAAGCACCACGTCGTCGCCGCTCGCGGTGGTCGTGTCGCCACGTGCCAAATCCGGGCAGCGATGATGGCCTGGTCACTGTACGCAGCGCGACGAGTGAGCACCACCACCGTGTTAGTCAGGTCGAGATCGCCGTCGAGCGATCTGGTAGGTGTCCTGGATCTCAAGTATCGGAGAGGCCGATCCCCTCGTCGGTGTCAGAACGGTTCCGGATCGGTCGCGGCAAACTTCTCCTTGCGTCGTCGAGCCGCGTCGAGATCCGAAGTCGGCCGGGCCCAGGCTCGGAACATCTTAACAAGGGCAGGCCGGTACCTTGGACACGGTCCAGCCCGTCCGCACCTCGTCAGTCGCCGGGCCCGTCGCCGTCAGGTCGGTCAGCGTGTCGTCGCTGCCAGCCAGAAATTTACTCCCTCGCGGATGAACAGGCCGTCGCCGTCGACGTCGCCGGTGTAGAAACGGCAGGATTGAGTCGTGGGCGTGCAGCGGAATAACGCTGGAAGTCTCGTTCGCGGATCGAGATGGGTGTTGGACGCGACACTGGCCGGAACGCCGCACCATCAGGTTAGCCACGGAGCAGATACGCGTCAACGCTTACCTCAACCTGGACAGACTGACCGCCCACCATCCGGTGTCCTGGATCGTCTCATGCGATGTGAGCATCATCGGAAGTCCGCCGTCGTCGCCGGAATCCCGATAATCTCAGGGCCGCTGCATGGTAGTGCCGACCATCCGGCCGTCATCGCCGGAATGCGCTGGCAGTGGCGACGCGAAGTGCGACCGACGTCGCCATCGCCGAAGTCGATGTTATTACTCGCTGTTGCGGTCCACGCGACGTCCTGCGAATGAACGAGTTGCGGCCAGACTCGTCGAGACGTCGAAGTTGACGACCTTGAGGTCAGGCCAGTCGGCTCGCACGCCGAGCGCGTCGATGGGTTAGGGAAGACCTCACAGTGTTTCTCAGATGATCGGCCCGCGTTCCTGCTCGTGCGGCGAGGTTGAGAGGTCGGCTGATCGGTCGGGCTGGCCGCACCGGTCGCCCGCAGCGTCGCGATCGGCGGGTGAGCCGGTGAGCAGTCCTGCTGCAGCAAGCACGAGGACCTCGATGTTGGTGATGCTGAACGAGATCGCTCTGGTTAGCGATGTTGATCGTGGCCTGGACGATCCGCCGGTTGATCGCGTCGCGAGCGCCCGCTCGCTCTGCTCGATCGCGTAGGCGACGGAGTCCTGGTATTCCTGCTGCGACGTCTCGGAGGTCTGGCGATCGACCGTCGAACTGTAGCCACGCAGGCGAGGCTCTGCCGAAGGAGGCGGCTTGCCGGAGACTGCTTCAGCCAGCTGACCCACGCCCTCGGCAGCAGTCGTCCTGGCCCGAACTCGGCCTCGTTCTGCGATCGTCGCGTCGTGTCCGACGTCCCCGATCTGTTCGTGCAGCTCTGCGTGAACGTCGACGAGGTCATCTCCGACAACGACGTTGTGTCGCCCTGCTTTCGTCGTGGCTCCACCGAGATTGATGTTCCAAATCCAGGCAGATGCCGCCACCGTGATCTACGGCACAACGCTTGGGTCACGATCAGCGGTTGCGGTGCAGCTCGCCAGGCTACTCCGAGTCGTTAGGCTGGGTCACCGACTCCGTGTCCGGCATGATCGGCGACGTGAGGTAGAACGTCGCTTCCGTAATTGGTCGATAGTGTCGTCGTCGTCGAATCCTGGTCGAGCGGATGCTGCCGTAGAGATTACTCGCGCGCTCGTCGGTGACTGATCCTCGTCGGTGTCACGTCGCGCGGATCAGTGCCCAGGCGCCCGCTCGGCCCGGTCGCGTCACGTCAGGCCCGTCGCGATCGAAGATGTCTGATGAGCAGCAGGTTGCTGGTCACCTGGCGGCGGACGGTGTCGCGCTGATCGTGCTCGCCGCGGCTTCAATTCAGCGGTTCGACCCTGACCTCCCACCCACGCTGCTCCTCGGCGTCCGGACAGGCCGTCGCTGTCGGTATCGAAGCACCTCGCACAGATCCTCCGCAACTAGCAAACAGTCACGCCTCTAGTTGCACGGCGCGTCGCGACCAGCCGCAGTCATCGTCGGACTCTGATAGCCCTGCCCGTCGCTGCCTGGATGCGCGAGTTGGCGGGCAGACCTTCGGACCGCACGGCAGGCGTACCCGGGCGACGCATGGCGGGGTCGACGAGAGCAGCTCGCCAGAACCAGCAGATTGCCCTGCTCGTTACCGGCGTTCACGACGGTCACGCGGTAGGTCACCTCGTTCTGCGTTTCGTCGTCAGCAGGCGACGGCGGCGTGGCTGTTGCCAGGAACGCGACGTCAGTGAGCGGCGATGTAGCCGACCTCGAAAGCGTTCTCCTGCACGATGAAGTGGTTGCCCGCGGTCAGCACGCTGTCGCTCATCAGCTTGTTGAAGCTCACCACCACGGTGCGGTTGCTCGAGCAACACCGCCCCGGTGACCCGCGGCAGCAGCAGCGACGGATCGCCCGATGCCGTTGCCCGCCGATCCGGAGTACGTGGAAGATCGCGGCTGTTGTACTTTGCCGTCGAGCGCGTTCGGCGGCACGTCGCGACGTCGCCGATGATCGCCGACGCCGACACCATGTGAAGCCTGCCCGATGGTCATCGGCGTGGTGCTCAACCACACCTGCGTCTGGTAGCCTGTTCTGCTCCCGCCGCCATCACCGTCAGCGGTGGGGAAAACGCGGCAGTTCGTCGCATCCCCCCCACCCGGTCGAAAACCACCGGCTCGCTTCCAGAAGTTGACCAGCACCGATAATGATCGTCCGGGAGCCCGCTGCAGCGCGTCACCCGCAGGGGCGACGCGCTGTTGTCGATCGGCGGAATACCGAAAGAACGTGGCGGACGCGTGCGTCGGGTCGATGAAGATCTTGCCCGTCGGGCAGATCAGGCCGAGCCCCGACCAGCGCCGTCTCACGCAGGCGGATCCGGTCGATCATCGTGCCCGCCGGCAGCCGAGCTGGCCGGGTAGAAGTATACTCGCTCGCGCTGACCTTCTGCGTCGCAGCCGACAGCGCCCAGCTCGTCGAACGATGTATTCAAAGCCCGCGGCAGCGTCGCTGGAGAGGGTACAGCACCGGGTCATCAAGCGTGAACGACGAGTCAGTAGGCCAGGCGCGATCCGCTGTTCCTGCACAGCAAAATCGAGATCGAAGGTGAGCTCCTCGTCGCTATTGCCGCGAACCCTCCATCGAGGTTGATCTCGATCGCGGGGCAGGCGGCGGTCTTCACGCCACGCCATTCGTCCAGAGAATACGCTGCCCGGTACACCGATCGCGTCGGCAGTCAGCAGCGCCAGATTCACCTGCACGCGGGCCGTGGCGACCACCGACGCAGGCACGCCGTCGTCGTTGAGCACGCACTTTCGTCGCGCAGGGCACGTCATGAACGACTGCTGAAGATGATGAACTCCCCGGCACGCTCAGCCCGGGCTGATACTTCACTTATCGAGCAGACTCACGTAAACGGTGTACTCCCGTTGGCTACGGCGACGTCGATCGCCGGCACGGTCTGCTCACGACGTCGTCGCCGAGCCGCCGCAGTGATCTGCACGCCAGACTCGACCGCGCCGTCCGGAGCCGCGTGGTGGTAGAGGCTGGTCTGCTCGGCGGTGTAAGCGTTCATCGGCGAAAATCGAACGAAAACAACACGGTCGTGTTGTTGAGCCGTTTGGCGTGAAGCCCAGGCAGAATAGGCGGGATCGAGCTGAAGGTCCACCCCGTTCCGGCGGAGTCGTGGGACCCGCTCGTCGACGGTGACGAAAGAGACGGCATCCGCCAAGTCCGTAATCGACGGTTTGCTGCATCGCGTCGCGGGGATCGCGGTGCCCTCGCCGTGCGGCGACGGCGCGCGATCAGCGGCGTTCGCCCGCGCGTTGGTACATGTCGGCAGCATCAGCAGCGCTCTGCGCACTCAACGTCACCTCCACATAGTAGCTGCTCTAACCGCCTTGGCATCACCGCCGCCGGCTTAACCACGTCCGCGCCATCGTCTTGGGTTGCGCAGATAAACCCCAGCCAATCCTTGCCACCTTGTCTAACGCAGCCCGTCGTCCGCTTCCGCCACGGTCCACCTGGTGCAGCAGTGCTTCGTCCTGCTCGTCCTGCGGCAGGCACCGCGGCTCGCCCACACTTACGTCGCGTCTCGCCCTCGGCGCAGTCCGTGTCGCTTGCACTCGGGAAGCGGCCCCCGTCCGCAGAACTCTGGTTGAATTCTGAAATCGAAATCGTTCGCGCTTTCCGTCCACGCACGCCGCGGGCGCACTCATGGTAGCGAGCAGATGACCAGCTGTTCTCCGCACTTTCCGTGGTTCTCGTTGCAGGGAGTCCCCATTGTTCACGCATCGCCGTCGCAGCAGTCCGCGTCGGCGTCGCGATCATCGGCTTACCCTGCCGCTCTTGCGCCTGCCCGCGTCGCAGTCGGTCGTGTTGCTGCGGCAGCACGCATCGCCCCCGCACGTCTCGAACAGCGTGCAGATCCTCAGCTCATTGTGCGCGGTGGGCAGGTCACTCGTCGCTCGTGCACGGATTGCCAATCGTGCAGACCGATGGCGTGCGCACGCAGGTCGGCTGACGGCAGTCGGGCGTTTCCCTTCCAGTCTTGTCGCATTCCACGTTCCGGACCGAGAATTGCACGTGCCGTGGCCGTTGCAGTTCGCGTAGTCGCGACAGTGAAAGACCGCGCGACCCGCCGCCCGCCCAGTTTCCCAGCCCTTGTCGCAGCGGCAGGCATTCGGATGATACGTCCGTTGTTACGGTCCCGTTCCGCGTCCTTGCAGGTGAACTCGTCGCGGTCTCAACCCTTCCACCGGGCTCGCAAACTGGGCCCATGAAGTGCTCCCTGGAGTGCCATACTCCGCGCCCGCAATCGTCCTCTATGCATCGGCGTTGTCGTCTCGTCCGCGGCGTTCTCGATGCCATCGCCGTCAATATCGTTGTCGGCGTCGTTATCGATGCCGCGTCGCCGTCCATGTCCGCGTCATCGTTGCGCGATGCCATCGTCGTCGCCGTCGTCCGCGTTAGCGTGCCATCTCGCCGTCGCGTCAGGATCCATGCTGTTCTCGATGCTGCGTCGCCGTCAGCGTCGCCGTCAGTGCTGGGGTCCATCGCGGATCAACGCCGCGATCAATTTCCGACCCGTCCGATTCACCGTCGCCGTCGCTGTCGATGTGGTAGAGAGCGGCTGCCACTTCTTCGTCGCTCGGCCCGGAGCTCGTCCCGCCGTCGCCGAATCCCACGGGCAGGCAGCAGTCGTCCGCGCCCGAGCCGCCCGACGGCTGGCCCGCGTACGGACCGGTCGGATCGAAGGGCGCCGGCGTCGGCGTCGGCACCGGCACACAACTCGCCGCGCCGCCGATCCAGAAGCACGCCTCACTGTTGGTCGGTGGACGCACGGCGTCGGCTGCCGTATCGGTGCTGTCGCTCCCCGTTCGCCCGGATTCCGCGGGCGTCGCCGACGGGCATCCGCTCAGCACCAGGACGGCCCAGCCCGCCAACAGCGCAGCCAGCACCCGTGCCGCACGGATATCCAAATGACGCCGCGGGCGATGCGTAAGTAGTCTTCGCCTGATCAAAGCTCAGCCCCCAACTGACTGTGCCCCTTACCCCCGGTCGTTGCCGACGCCGCTACACGCCAACGTGCTCGGCCCGTGTACGCCCTGCCGATTGATCCTGCCTGCGGCGCGCAGAGATTTCACAGGATGGTCGCCAGTGTGCGACGGCATCGTGCTGACCCTGCCGGGTACTCGCTGATTGCACCCGTACCGAGGCGTGAGAGAGCGCTGAACGCTCCAACCTTCAATGAACCGGGATTTCCGACCTTAAGACTCGGACCGAATCAAGCCCATCCTAACGACGCACCCGCGTGTTTGCTAGGCTTTAGGTAAGCGCTTTTCTATCGACCCACTGGCGCAAGTGACGTTTGGCGCCGCTCGACGAACTGGCTGGACCTGGTTGCGCCGACACCCACCGGCTACTGATTTCTGTTGGGCCACGTCGGAGGGCGGGCGGTTGATCGCCGGATAGTGAGCGCTCACCAACCAAGCCCGGCACTTTCCGCCCGGTCCCCCACTACGCCCAGAGAGGGTTGTTGCAACACGCCCCCGGCAGCCCCGGGCGGGACTATTCCTTTGCCCCATTTCGGCCCCTGCGATAGACTGACGCCCCGCTCGCAGGGCCTGCGCGGACCCTGCGGGCTCCCTTGCCGTGCAGATCGCCTGACTCAGGGCGCAGGGACGCCGCCTGCGCGGTGGGGTGTGTGGTCTATACCGGGACCGGCTTCAGGAGGAGTCAGCCATCAACATCCAGCCCAACTCCGACGTCCAGACGCTCCCCCAACGTCGTCCTCAGGCATGGAGCAACCGCTGGATCCTCGCGGTCGGCCTGCTGATCGCCGGTGCAGCCCACGGCCAGGCCCCCGACGATGCCAGCGCCCCGGAACGCGTGGCGGAGGTCCGCTTCAACGGCCTCGCCGCCGTCACGCCCGGATACGCCAACTCCGTCGTGCGCACCAGCGCGGGCGCCACCTTCGACCAGAACGTCGTCGATCAGGACGTCAGCCGCCTCGTCGCCACCGGCAAGTTTGCGAACGCCGACGCGACCGTCGAGCACACCGCAGCCGGGGCTGTCATCACCTTCAACGTCACCGAACGCACCCAGATCACCGACATCCGCTTTTCCGGCAATCGCAAGTTCACTGACACCAAGCTCACCAAGGAAGTGCCGGTCAAGGTCGGCGACCCGGTCGATACGTTCCATAACCGCGAGGGCGCCGAGATGCCATCCCTCTCGCCTCTACCGTGACGCGGGCTGGCTATGAGGTGGCGGCGGTCAGCTCGACGAGCGTCTGCGCGCAGCACCGGCGAACTGCTCCACCACGAGGAGGGGCTGCGGATCCATCCAGCAAGATCATCCCGGCAACGAAATATCCCCTGACGCGCCGCGCAAGCACATCACCTCTCAGACCTACTTCTGGATCTTCCGCGACGGCAAGTCTGGATGAGGACACCGGAGGCTGGATGCCGCCGCGCAGAACTTCATCATCCGCGACGGGCTACCACGCCCGCGTCGGCTACCAGCTGACTTCTTCAGCGACGACCGCGGGGATCATCAACACGTTCACCATCGCCGAGGCCGCCACATTACGTCAAGGACATCCTTCGGCGGGCAACACGGTGTTCTCGAGCGCCGACGTCCGCCGGCCTGCCTCGAGGTCGGCGCGCTGATCGTCCAGCCGCAAGCTCGACTGGGCGGTCGGCCAGATCACTGACTAGTATGCCCGGCTGGCGCATCGATACCGCAAAAGCGGCCCCACCCGTGTTTACCGAGGAGGAGGGCGCGGTCCGCGTCACCTTCACCATCGACGAGGGCACGCAGTTCATCGTCGGCCGCATCGTCGTCCGCGGCAACGAACGCACCCAGACAGCAGATCCGCCGCGAACTCGACTCTATCCCGGCGAGCTGTTCGACCTGCCTGAGGTCTGCGGAATCGATACGCATCCGCGACCCGCGCTCTTTCGAGATATTGGCGCCGCCCCGGCTGGCGATTTAATCCCGGCGTCGTGCTTCGTCAACATTTACGAGGGGCCGCGCCGGCAACTTCATTCCTGGCTTCGGCGTCACCAGCAACAGTACCGCCGGCCTGGATCGCCACCACACCCCTGACATCTTCGACACGCCGCGCAGCTTCACCGAGTTCATCGTCAACCGCCGCAGTTTTACGCGCCGGCCAGCCGCTCGCGCATCGAGGCCCAGCCTGGCACTCCAGCTCCAACTGCTTCCTACCGACTTCACTGAGCTGCATTCTTCGATGTTTCAACGCTTCGACTACAGCTTCATTTTCTTCGGAACGCGGACGCGAGGTCGTACAACGAGCGGCGGATCGGCACCACGCTGGGCTTTGGCCGCCCCAGTGGGAAAAAAATCGGTGACCGTACGCGAGATCGCCTTCCGCCCGAGACCGCCCAGCCGACAGCCTTGACCTTCACCGCGACGTCTGGTTGCGACGACGCCGGCAGCCAGCCTGCTCACCAGCGTCGGTACCGCCATCCGCGACTGCACCGTTGCCGCTTCCTGCTCACCACCGGCGACCGCATCTGCCCGCTCACGAACAGTTCGGCAGTCCTCGGCGGCGAGAAATTCTTTCGGCCAGCCTCCGGCAGCGCACCTGCCACTTCACCGTCGCCACTGACGAACCTGTGGAACGCAGGTCCTCCCGGCAACGCGCCCGCTGCCCGCCATGCCCCCGTCTACGAACGCTACTACGCCGGCGGCATCGGCTCCATCCGCGGCTTCAGTTCCGCGGGCGTCTCCCCGCGCCAGGGCCTCGACGACGACCTCAGATCGGCGGCGACTTCATGATGCTTTTCCAGCGAGTACCTTCCCGCTCTACGGCAAGTTGCCCCATGGCCTTCAGCGATATGGGCACCGTCGAAAGGAACCCCGAAATCATGATCAAGGCGTCGCCGTTTGGCATAATCGGCGTCCGCGTCCGTGTGGACTCTTTTCGACCGATCCCCTCGAGTCTGACTCCGGCGGTACCCGTGTCAGCCAGCGGAGGACGACGAGTGGTCTTCAGCTTCTTCATCGCGCCACGTTCTTGACGCGCACTGGCTCGCCTGGGGAGGAAGGTCAAGTCCACAATGGCAACCTAGATCGAGTGGTCCGCGGGCACCTGCCGCCGGTCGCTCACCGCTTTGGAAAAGGATGATCACGGATGCTGAAAACACACCGCAGTGGCCCTTAGCTGGCGACGGCAGCCCTGCTCACCGCCGGCCCCTCGCCCGCGTGGAACCGCCGAAATCGCGGTCTCTCAATGTGGCCTGGATCTTCGAAAAGTACGAATGACCTGGCGACTCGAGTCGCTTCGACCATTTCCGCCGCGCAGCGCCGATGAGGCTGACCAGCTGCCGCGCCAAGACCGAATAACCTGCAAAGGTGCCCTTCTCTGCCTTCGATCCCGGCAAAGAGGACTACCTGCCGCGAGCAGGAGGCTTGACCCGCCGACCGAATTCCAGGTTCATCCATACACTGAACGTCGTCGGCGACCACCTGGATGAAGTAGATCTACCACAACACCCGTGACGTCATCGCCCAGATCGCCAAGGAACGCGGCCTCGACTCGTCTCACTCTACGACGAACTCAATTGACGATGCCGACCTGTCGCAAGGTGCCAGCGATCCGGCCCAGAAGGTGATCTACCACAACGCCAAAGAACGAGCATCACCGACGTGGCCTGCCGCCTCAACGAGGCCTACCAGGTGAGCGAAGTGAATCACCGACATCGAGGCGGCTGACGAAACCAAGACCAAAGGCGGAGGGCCAGCGCCGCCCCTGCCCGCCCGGAACAGGATCAGGACTTCAGCCATGAGCGCCGCTGTTTCCGGCATAACAGGAACTGCCGACTCGTCAGGCAGCGGTGACCTGGCGACCGCAGTGTATCACCTGGCGTTTTTCGCCCTGCTTCGCGCGCGGCTGAGCCCGGTGACACGTCTGCTTCCGCGACACTACGCAGCCTGGGTCTGCTGAGACCCAGGCAGTTGCCGTGCTGGTGCCCGCCTGTCGAGAAGACGCCCCAGGCGGCCACCGTTCGGCGCCAGCGTCGATCACGCGCTCGCCCCCGTCAGGAACCACTTCGCGCCGCCTGCGCCCCACCCGCCCGCCGGCGGATCCCACGCGTTGCGGCCGACGTTGTTCCGGGCGTTGACGTCGCCGTTTGCCTTTACGCCGTCGTCGCAACCCGGGCGCCTGCATCGGCGACGGTACCATCTCGACGCTGGCAACCATGCCGGCGCTGACACTATCGCCGGGCGCCCACTGCCGCTTCTGGTCTTACGTCGTCAGTCCGCGAACGCTGCCGCATCGGGCGACTCCGCGTCGTTATTCACCCCACGCCGATCGGGGCGTGACGGCTTTGGGTATTACCGTACCAGGCTGCCACCGCCGGCGTGCCCCACATCGGCGGCGTCGGTACCCGACGTGAAATCGGAGCAGCTGCCTGCGTGGGACTGCCCAAGACGGCAACACTGTCATCACGAGGGTGCTAAGACGGATAATCCGCAGGTGGCTATACGTCGCTGCTGGCGCGCGCACAGCGCACGGCGCGCAGGTGGGATGCCTGCCGGCTGCCCGGCTCGGCATGGTCGTGCTCGGCGGCCACGCCGGTATCCGGGGACAACATCACGGCTGATGGCGCAGGTGGCGGCGTGTCTTGCGTGCCCTAAGACGTTCAGGCTGGCGTGAAGATGGCTGGACTGCTGGCCATCGAGTTCCGCCAGTACCTGCGAGCACGCGAGCCGCGCAACTCCCGGATCGGTCGTACAAAGCCGCGAACTCACCAAGGGTCGAGGAACTTGAAGCCGCAGTAAACCATCTGACGGACGGTTGAACTCTTAGCGTCGCGGGCCTTCACCGCCTGCCGGTCAACAGTGTTTCCACCCCGGCCGCCGCCGCCGCCCCAACACCGGCTTGTGGTTCAGTGCAGCGATCAGCCTTCACGCCGGTCTGCGCCCGCCTGCCGCGTCGAACTCGTCAGCAGCGCGCCCGCCGCACTGTAGCCTGCAGAACGGCAATCAACGGTTCCATCGGGAGACCGTCACCGAATACCGTTTCGGAGTCGCGCGGGCTTCACATCGATAACCTGAGATCGAACTCACCAACACCAACCGCCTGTAAATGACGGCAGTTGCCCTCGTCGAACTCCATCCAGGAGGCGGCATCGAGGATTCAGAGGCGCGTTGCGACCCCTACGTCATCCGCGAGATGACCTGCGTCGATCGGCGAAATAACTCGTCGCCCTGCTGCCGTTTCCGCCGACGCCGAAACCCTCGAGACATCATCTTACGAACTCGACTGGGCCGGACCCGATTTTGCCCACCGGCCAGCAGGTGTTCGCCTTTCTTGCCGGCCTGAATTGCTTCGTCCAGCAGATCGCGCCCGTGCGCACCTTCGCCCTCGACGCCGAGGCCGAGGCCCAGCAACAGCGACTCGGCCAGCACCTCACCCTACCGCGACGTCATCTATTGCAAGGACGGGTCGACGACAACCCATGGCTTCCTCTGACGAGGCAGCGCCATAAGGTGCTCGGACCGTTGGCGACCTCATGTTGCTCGGCTTTTCCATCGTCGAAGCGCATCCACGCCTGCAAGTCCGGCCACGCTCAACCACGCTTGTCCGTGCGCCTCTCCGCGAGAGCGAGGTGCTGCATGCTCTGGCGGCATCGCGCAGGCGTCGGCGCGCCTAAGCTCGATATCTACCGCGTGCAGCGATCCTGCCCCACCGCTACCTGTTCCCATGCACGCGACGTACCCATCGAGATCGAGGGCACCCAAAGGGCGTGGTGGCATCAAGAACGTGACCATCAACGAGGAGTTCTTCCAGGCCACTACCGGTCAGCTGACCGCGCCCGGCGTCTCATCATCGAGGCCTGGCGGGCCCAGCTCGGCGGGAATCCTCCGAACTTCGAACATGGCTGGGCAAGCAGGCGGTGCTTCAGCCTCGACAAGGTCAAGTCCGCTGCTCCGTCACGCCGGGCGATCAGCCTCATCATGAGGAACTGTACGCGCTCGCGCTGCCCCGGCACGTCCGGACGGTAGCGCGGGCACTCGAAACGCCGCAGGCGGAAATCAAGTTCATGCTCACCGATGCACACGAGATTGATTCCTTGCGCCGGCGGGCGACCGCGCGGCAATTGAAAGAAAATGGAACCGTACCCAGCCAAGAGGAGCGCGACGTTCATCCGCTGTCGTGGTATGCCTGCCGCCCGCCCTCGCCGCGGCAGTGCGTCGGCCCTTCAGCTGCATCGGCTCAACGTGACCATCGGCGACGGCACGGTCATCCACGACTGCCGCGTTCCCACTAATGGGATTTTACCCACCTCGGCCGCACCGCGTCGTTCAGTCTCAACTCTTGCCGTTTCCCGCCCCCAGGACTCAAATACTGCGGCGAGGACACGCCCTGCAGTTCGGCGACGGCGTAACGTCCTCCGCGAGCAGGTCAATACCGCCCACCTGGGGACTGGTGGGCGGCGGCGTTGCCTGCATCGGCAGCAACGGTGAACCCATCACGGCTGGCGCACGTCACGCGACGTGACTGCGGCACCACCGCATCGTCGCCAACCTTCCTCTGCCTGCTCGCCGGCCACGTGCTGCCTGAGGACTACGTCAACATCGGCGGCCACGTCGGCGTCCACCACTTCACCACCCTGGGGAATACAGGCATGCGTATGACCAAGATCGCCGCTGACGTACCACCTTTTCTCACCGTCGCCGCACCCGCTTCGAGCCGCCAGGAGGTGCGTACGGTCAACGGCGTCGGCCTCTGCGCTGCCGCGTCATAACGAGTAGATCCGCGTCCCCATACGTCATGCCTTTCATTTCCTGGCGGGGCTCACCCCTGGCATGCCCATCGCTCCGCGTGCCAAAAGTAATCCCGCCGAACGCAAAGACGAAAATCGTGCTGCATTTGTGCGATTTCTCCTGCGGTCGTTCGAATGCGCTCGGCAGGACGTTACCGATTGCTGCGAACGACTTCGCCTTTTTGCCTGCCCGGAGGCGCAAGCGGGTAACCGGTGCCAGCCTTCCGGGCGCGCCTGAACCAGTGGCGATCGCAAATATCATGACCAAATCAGCGCCGCCGTCGTCGGCGTCGCCGCATGGCCGGCATCATGCGCGGATCTACAGCGAACTGCCCGACGTCGAACCCTGTCGCTGTCGTCGACGAGACGGCGGACCGCGTCGATGGCTTTTCGCCCAGTTCGGCGGCGAGCTCTTCACCGACCCCATCAGGCCCTGATCGCGCGGTCGCACGCTCGTCAGCGTGGCGGTGCCCAACGTCTACCGTACCACACCGTCGCCCGGCCCCTCATCGGCAGGGCTGATCGAGGCGCGCATCGGCGTGCTGATCGAAAAGCCCTTGGCGCAGGATTCCGCGACCGCAAGTGAAATTGTGCGCTGGGCGCGCGATGCCAAGTGCGTCGTCGCGGTCGGCCACTCCGAGCGCTTCAATCCCGTTGTGCTCGCGATGAACCGCATCAACGTCGTCCCGCGTTTCATCGAGACGCACCGCATCAGCCCGTTCACCTTCCGCAGCGCGGACATCGGCGTGGTGCACGACATGATGATTCACGATATCGATATCGTGCTGCACCTGGTGAAGGATCGCAAATACACGGTGAACGCCTCCGGGTTCCCCGTGCTCGGTCCGCATGAGGATGTCGCCAACGCGCGCGTGACGTTCTCGAACGGGTGCGTCGTGAACCTCACCGCATCGCGACTCGCGCTCAAGACCGAACGCAAGATCCGCGTCTTTGAACCTGACGCGTACCTTTCGATGGACTATGGCCGCAAGACCGGCATCGTCATTACGAAGGACTCCAACCTCGACCTCTTGAAGCTCGCGCGCGAACGCAACTTCAAGGACCTCTCGCAGATGGCGAACTTCGACTTCGGCAGCATGGTCAACATCGAGCCCCTCGAGGTCGACGACACCGTCGAACCGCTCCGCGCCGAAATCGAGTCGTTCCTCGCCGCCGCCCGCACCAACTCCGAGCCCGCCGTCACCGGCGAGGACGGAGCGGCTGCCGTCGAACTCGCCGAGCGCATCGTCGCGTCCATCGCGAGCAGTTCGACCTACCCCAAGAAGGCTTGAAGCCCCGCCGCACTTTTTCCGCTCGCGCGGGCGCCGCGTCGCGTTGTTCGCAAGCGCCGTAGTAGCGGCATCAACCTCGATACAACGCGGACACATCGCCCACGCCGCGATTGAATCGCCCCTGCCCGCGCGTTAAGCTCGACCCCGTCGAAGAGGGTCAGGTTGCTGCTTCCATCAACCGTGGAGGGGATCAGGGCCCCCAATCTGGGTAATTGCCAAGGCAGATGCGGCGACGCGCCCCCGTGCGGGCCCCGCGTGCCGCGTCGGGGTATCGTGTGTGTGCCGGCGTTTGTGGCGCAGCAGGAAACACTTCTCGTCCTCAGTATCAGGAATCGCAAACATGCAGAAACGAACCGTGTGGTGCGCGTTGCCGGTTGGACTGATCGGCGTCCTTCTGATGGTCCCGGCGACCCGCGCCGCCAACGTCGCGAGTGCACGCCCGACGGCGCTGACCGCCGCAGTCGCCCCCCTCGATCAGGTCATGCTCATCGAGGCGCCGCTCTCGCCGCAGAGCCAACTGGACATGGTCGACGCCGACCGCGAACTCGCCGGCCTGCCGCCCCGCTTCGCCGAGTCCAACCCCGTGGTCATCACCCCCGCGACCGACGGGCGCTGGGAAAAACTCCCAGACGCCCGCCAGCTCTGGCGCCTGCGCGTCGGCTCCCCCGGCGCCGTCAGCCTCAACCTGGGCTTCACCCGCTACGCGATGCCCCCCGGCGGACAGCTCTACCTCTACGCCACCGACGGCACCCAGATCGTCCGTCCGTTCACCGCCGCCGACAACAAGGCGCACGGCGAACTGTGGACGCCCGTGATCGACGCCGACGAGGTCGTCATCGAGGTCACCCTGCCCGACGAGTCCTACATCCCCCAGCTCGACCTCGAACTGGGCTACATCAACGCCGGCTACCGCGGCTTCCAGGCCCAGACAGCCGACCCCGCCGACCGCAGCGGCTCCTGCAACGTCGACGTGGTCTGCCCCGAGGGCGACAACTGGCGCGACCAGATCCAGTCGGTCGCGGTCTAC
Source organism: Phycisphaerales bacterium (assembly GCA_020639115.1). Classification (GTDB taxonomy): domain Bacteria; phylum Planctomycetota; class Phycisphaerae; order UBA1845; family UBA1845; genus JACKHG01. The sequence continues at coordinate 31,533 of JACKHG010000022.1, read as the reverse complement.
ACCCTCAACGGCTCGTGGACCTGCACCGGCGCCATGATCAACAACACCGCGTTCGACAAGACGCCCTACTTCCTGACCGCCCACCACTGCGGAATCAGCTCCAGCAGCGATGCGTCCATCGTCGTCTACTGGAATTTCGAAAACTCCACCTGCCGCGCCCCGGGCAGCCCGCAGAGCGGCGGCTCCGGCGACGGCTCGCTCGCTCAGTTCCAGTCGGGCTCCACGATGCGCGCCGACTACAGCGCGTCGGACGTCACCCTCACCGAACTCGATGACGCCCCCGATCCCGCGTTCGAGGTCTACTTCTCCGGCTGGGACCGCACCGACGCCGCCACCTCGAGCGCCGTGGCCATCCACCACCCCAACACCGACGAGAAGCGCATCAGCTTCGAGAACGATCCGACCAGCATCACCAGCTACCTGGAAAACCCCGTGCCCGGCGACGGCACCCACATCCGCATCACCGACTGGGACCTCGGCACCACCGAGCCCGGTTCGTCCGGCTCGCCCCTCTACAGCCCGGAAAAGCGGATCATCGGCCAGCTCCACGGCGGCTACGCCTCCTGCTCGAGCCAGACCTCCGACTGGTACGGACGCCTCGCCCGCTCGTGGACCGGCGGCGGCACCAGCGCCTCCCGCCTCAGCGACTGGCTCGACCCGCTCGGCACCGCGCCGCTGTTCATCAACGGCACCGGACTCGAGGAACCGCCCGTCACCCAGAACACGAGCCTGCAGATCCTCATCGATACGCCCGTCACCGTGAACCTCATCGGGACCGACAGCAACCTCGATCCGCTCGATTTCATCATCCTTGCGCTGCCCAACCACGGCACCTTGAGCGATCCCAACGCCGGCGCAATCAACAGCGTGCCCTACACGCTGGCGGCCAACGGCAACCAGGTGGACTACACCCCCGCGTCCGGCTTCACCGGGTTCGACGCGTTCCAGTTCAAGGCCAACGACGGCAAGCTCCCGCCCGACGGCGGTGATTCCAATATCTCCAACGTGCAGATCACCACGGTCAACGTGCCCCCGCACATCACCACCGCGGCCTTCCCCGATGGTGCCATCAACCAACCCTATGGGCCCGAGCAGATGACCGCGACCGGCGGCGAAGGCGCCATGACCTGGCAGATCGTCTCCGACCTGCCCTACGTTGAAGCGGATCTGGGCACCAACGGCTTCGCCGAGGTCGGCGTCGCCCAGAACTGGCACAGCGACGACCAGCGCTGGACCTACAACCTGCCCTTCGCCTTCCCGTTCTACAACGAGCTCTACACCCAGGTCTACGTCTGGTCCAACGGCATGATCGACTTCGCCGTGCCCCATACCGGCAGCTCCGCGGCCAACTCGGACGCGACCTTCATCAAGAATCCGCGTATCGCCCCGCTGTGGGACGACCTCAAGACCAACGCCACCGGCGATGACATCTTCATCGATGCTTCCATCGCCGACGAGGTCACCTTCCGCTGGAAGGCCCACACCTACGCCGGCAATTACCCCGTCAACGTCGCCGTCACGCTCCACGCGTCCGGCGCCGTCGACTTCCACTACGGTTCCGGCAACCACGGCGGCGGTTCCCAGCCGCTCTCGCCGACGATTGGTATCTCCAAGGGCGACGAAACCCACTACACGTTCGCGAGCTACAACAACGCGACCAACCTCGAGAACGCCAGCAGCGTGCGGTTGGCCATTCCCGAACAGCTCTCGCCGGGCCTCACCATGAGCCTTGGCGGCGCACTCACCGGAACGCCGACCGCAGCGGGCGCCTACGAGCCCCTCATCCGCGTCACCGACAGCATCGGCCGCACCGATGAGGCCCTCGTCTCCCTGATCGTCCGCTCCATCCCCGGCGACTTCGATTTCGACGGCGACGTCGACGGCGCCGACGCCCTGTACTTCACCGAGTGCATGGCCGGCCCGCTCACCGCCCCGCCGGCGCCGGGTATGCCCGTGTCGCTCGCCGATTGCGTCGGCACCTTCGACTTCAACGCCGACAATGTCATCGACCTGCGCGACTTCGCCGCGTTCCAGTCAGCCACGACGCCGTAGGGCTGACCGGGCGGGCCCCGATGCGTCGCCGCAACGCGCCGCGTCGCCCGCACGCGACATCCGGCATAACCCCACCCCCCAAGCACGGGGGGCAACCGCGGGCGGCGGCGGGATCGCAACACGATCCTCCGCCGCCCGCGGCGTTTTTCCGCGAGAGCGACTATTCGGACCCTCCCCGGCACGACGGATGCCGACTGGGGTGTGGAGCAATGAGGGGAGCCTGGAAGCATGCCCACTGCAAGCCGTAGCCTCGTCCTGACAGTCGCAGTCCTGCTCGGCGGAATCGCCAGCGGCTGCTCGAGCCACCGCGCGCCCACCCAACTGTCAGCCGTCCCGCAGGTCGCCCCCATCCCCCAGCCCGATACCCGCATGCTCTTCGATCCGGGGGCTGAGTACCCCCTCGCCACCCAGATCGCCTACCGCAGCGACTGGCCCAGCACCCCCTACGCCTTCCAGGGCCGCGAGCAGATCGCCTACCGCGAGAGCATCTACGACATCCAGGGCCTCCGCGGCTACGGCCGGGACCTCACCTACCGCCGCTTCCGGGTCGAGCGCGTCGGCCGAGCCTACCGCTGACACCCCCTTGGGGACCTGAACCGCCCGTCATCCGCCGGCCCACGCCTGGGGCCAATTCCCCTGTCAGACGAAACTGCTTGATGCCGTAACCCCTTTGCATTAGTATGACTTGTGTCAATCTTGACGTTTCCGCGGGGGGTGGTCGGGCCCTCCGCACTGGGCGCTTTTGGCGAGTCTCCGGTCAGTCGTGGCGGACCTTTGCGGTCCGGCTGGTGGCACGTCGGCGACAGACTCAGGAGATGTCCGGGATGCCTGCGGAGTTGCCCATGACGACGGTAACCAAGAAAGAGCTGATCGATCGCATCGCCGACGACACGGGAACCAAGCGCGTGCTCGTGAAGCGCATCGTGCAGAACTTCCTGGACGAGATCGTCAAGGAGCTCGGCAACGGTAACCGCTTGGAATTCCGAGACTTCGGTGTCTTCGAGTGCAAAGTCCGCGCCGCCCGCACCGCGCAGAACCCCAAGACGCTCGAGCAGGTGCACGTGCCCGCCAAGCGCACCGTGAAATTCAAGATCGGCCGCCTCATGAAGCAGCAACTGATCGGCGACGGCGACCCGCCGCCCGATATCCTCGACGCCGTAGCCCCACGGCAGCGCAAGTCAAGTAACGGCTGAACCTTGCGCGCCGTAATGCCGTAAGTCGTCATCATCGCCATTCCCCCTTCCGGAATAACCCCGGACACCTATCAACAGGCGAGCGCCTGTTGCCCCTGCACACCACGACCGTTGATGAGCTGAATGGCGCGTAAGTCGCTGTCCCTACGTCGCTTCGTCGCTCGGTCGCTCGGTCGCTGCGTCGCTCCCGCTGCGGGCGCAGCCCGCAGTGCCCTCCCTCGCGACGCCGCACGTTTGCGGCTATCGTAGCGCCCCCAGGTCAGCCACCGACCGCTGACGCCCCCGACCCGCCCTGCCGCAGGAGATGGCGCCGTGCGACTCTTCGATCAGCACCTGCATTCCTGGAACTCCTTCGACTGCAAGACGCCGCCCGAACTCAACGTCCGCACCGCAATCGAGAAAGGACTGGCGGGCCTCACCTTCACCGAACACTTCGACACCCACCCCACCGAGTGGCCCGACTGCATCTACGACGACGCCAAGATCACCCGCGAACTCGACGCCCTCCGCGCCGAGTACGGCAACCGCGTCGTGATCGGCAAGGGCATCGAAGTGTGTTACCAGCCCGAGCGCATGGACTTCATTCTCGACTTCCTCGCGCACCATCACTTCGACGTCGTGCTGCTCAGCGTGCACTGGGCCTTCGATCGCCCGGTCCATCGCCTCGAGCTCTTCGACGGCGTCGACCTCGCCACGTACCTGCGCACCTACCTCGAGGCCGTGGCTGCCGCCACCGCCGAGATCGCGTGCATGAAGCGCAGCGGCCACCAGCCGTTCCACATTCTCGGACACCTCGACTTCGCCCGCCGCTACGCCCACCGCCATTGGGGTTTCGACGGCCCCCTCGATGCGCCCGACCTCGTCGACGCCATCCTCACCAACTGCCTCGAAGCCGGCCTGATTCCGGAAATCAACACCTCCACGCTGCGCAACAACATCTCCGCCCCCATGCCCGGCCCTCAGGTCGTCAAACGCTACGCCGAACTCGGCGGCACCTGCATGTCCCTGGGCAGCGACGCCCACTCGCCCCAGTACGTCGGTCAGGATTTCACCAAGGCGCTCGCCATCATGCGCGACGCCGGCCTCCACGAACTCGCCGTCTTCCGCGAAGGCGCATTATCGACCGTCCCCATCGACTGACGGCCCAGGCGCGCCGTAGCGCCCACAAGAACCCCACGAATACACGACCAAGCATCACCGCCGGTAACCAACCCAACCGCCAACCCGGCACAGCCCATTCATCATTCATCATTCCTCATTCATCATTCACCCGCAGCCCCGCACCAGCATTATCAGACCGGCATTTCCCAACGAATTCAGAGTAGACCCCTCCCCCTCCCCCCGCCTATCGTTTTCCTGTACTCCGCCAAGACGTCGCGCCCGTACGGCCGCGAGGGACGGCCGCCGGAGGTGTGCGGTGGCGCTAGCGGAAGCGCTTTTTTGGGAGGGAAGAGAACGTGACTCGAATGAATCTCGCTTGTTGGAGCCGCGCGGTATGCGCCTGTGCAGCCGCGGCCCTGCTCACCGCCGGCCAGGTCCGCGCCGACGGAACCGAAACCCTGGGTCTGCCCTCGGTAGACATCGCGACCGGCGCCGGCTTCGTCGCCGCGGGCACCGGCCTGGTCAATCAGCCCGGCGTCATCGAGTTCGACGTACCGGCGGATGAACCCGTCCAGCAGGTGCTGCTCTACTGGTCTGGGGAATACCGCGACGCCGACGATGACACCGTCACCGTCAACGGCGTCGAGGTCACCGGCACGCTGATCGGTGGCTCCACCTACTTCTACTCGTACCAGGGCGACGTCTACGTCACCGCGTACCGCGCCGACATCACCGCTCTCGGTCTCGTCGCCGCCGGCGCCAACAGCCTCGAGGTCTCCGGCCTCGACTACGACGCCGACAACGCCGGCGCCGGCGTCATCGCCATCTACGGCGACTGCGGCGATTCCACCACCAGCCAGTGCCCCTACCGCGGCAAACGCTGGCACCACTGCTCGCGCCACTGCAACCGCTACGCGCGCACCACGACCACCGCGGACGACTGCGCCGACATCCAGGTGCTCGACGGCGCCGACATCGCCTTTTTCCAGTTCCCCGAACCGCGCCAGACCACCGTGCCGCAGACGTTCACCTTCGCAGCCGCCAGCGCCGATCGCGTCGCCGACCTCGCCCTCTTCACCGGCAGCGTCGAGGCCGACCGCCCCAACGAAATCCACATCACCGTCGACGGTGAGACCACCGAAATCATCGACCTGCTCGGCGACAGTGCCGGCCCGTCGTGGGACGCCCCCACCATCCCGGTGGATATCCCCGCCGGCGCCACCAGCCTGACCGTCGAGGTCGTCTCGACCCAGAGCTCCGATCCGCTCGGCGCCTCAGTCGTGTGGGTGACCGCCGCCCTGGCGGTCCCCGACGCGTCCGCCGACGTTCACGACCACAAGTGCCGCCGCACGCGGCACCACAAGTCGAACTGGTGCGGCCGGCAGCGCAGCGGCCGCGGCTGGTGCCGCCACCGCCGCTAAGCCGTGCGATAGCGAAACGCCCGACCGCATGAACGTCGACCGCGGTCCGGGCATTCACAATCGCACTGACTCCTTCGACCAGCCTCCTGGGCGCATGGCGTCCGGGAGGCTGGTCGCTTTCGCGTTCGCCCGCAACCCCGGCTACGACGACGTCGCCGACTGCCCGGAAGAGGAGTAGTCCGCCGCGCGGGACTCCCCAACCGCCGCCGACTTCTCACGGGCATCGCGCACCGCTTCCTCCGCAGCCAGCGGCACCGGGCTCAGATCGAACCCGGCGTAGCCCAGCAGCGTCCCCGTCGCGTACGCCAGATCGATCTGCGCCACCTGGTACGCGACGATGGCCTGCACCTCCCGCACCTGCGCGTCGCCCAACTGCGTGAGCGCTTCGAGCACCTCGCGCATGGTCCGCAACCCCTCCTCGAACTGGCGCCGCTCCGCCCCGTAGTTGACCCCGGAAACCACCACGTTGAAACGCGCCGCGAGAATCCGCTGCCAGTTCTGCGCCAGCACGTCCACCGCGTCGAACACCTCCTGCCGGATCGCCTGCTCCCGCTGGGCCCGCGTGGCCAGCCGCTGCGCCCGCGTCAGCAGCGCCCGCTGCACCTGCGCCTCCCGCGCATTGTTCGTCACCGGGATTTCCCCACGGAGGCCGACCGCCAGCTCCGTGTTGTCAAAGTCCCACATCCCCTGCCAGCTCGAACCCAGCGATCCGGCCCGGTCCATCAGCCCGTACTCGAACTCCAGCACGAAGTTCGGCAACGCCCGGTTGCGCGCCAGGTCCACGCGCACGGCGTCGGCCGCGAGCCGGATTTCCAGCTCGAGCAGCTCCATCCGCTGCGCCAGCGCCGCCTCCGCCAACGCGTCCGCATCCGGCGTGACGCCGACCAGCTGCGGGCTCGAAGTCAGCTCGAGCGTCGTGGCCGAGTTCAGGGAAACCTCCGGCAGGTTGAGGATGCGCTTCAGCTCGCGCTGCGCGATCCGCAGCGCGGTCTCGGCCATGATCAGCGCCTCGAGCCGGCTCGCCACGCCGACCTCCGCCCGCACGATCTCGATCTCCGCCGAAAGCCCCTCCGCGACGCGCCGGCGGACAAGCTCCAGGTTCTCGAGCGCGACGTTGTGCTGCTCCTTGCGAATGTCGAGCAGCTTCCGCGCCCCGTACAGCTTCCAGTACGCCTTCTCGGCGCCGGCCAGCGTGCGAATCGCGCTCAGCTTGGTCCGCGCCGTGGCTGCCTGCGCGTCCAGGCGGGCGAGCCGGATCGGCGCCGTGGCGGCGGCGACCCCCGCGTTGCGCAGCAGCGGCTGGCTGTAGGAAAACTCCAGCCCCGCCGTGTACTCCTCGAACCGCCGCGGTTCGCGCTTGGCCCGGTCGTTGAACACGTTGCGCACCGTTACCTTGCCACCCGTCGGCAGCGGCACCTCGATGCCCACGTCCATGCCCAGCTTCTCCGTCGTCTGCTCGATGCGCGTCAGCTTGACGGTCTGCTTGTCGAGTTCCTTGGCGTCAGCCGTGAACCGCACCACGTCGCCGTCCAGCGCCGGCGGGTTCTGCCGCGCGTAGGTGACGCCGCCGAAGATCAACGCGTCGAAACGCGCCGCCTCCTCGCTCACCACCGCCGCCGCCAGCTCCGGGTCGAGCCGCACCACGTCGAGATCGAGGTTGTTCTGCAGCGTCATCACCCGCAGGTCGTCAACCGTCAGCGCCAGACGCTGCGGCGCATCGACCGCCGGCGCCGCCCGCCGTCCCCGCACCGTGTCGAGCGATTCCTCCACCGACCGCGGCGCCTCCGACGACAGCGCCTGCAGGTCGGTCTGGCTGATGTCGCGCAACCGCGCCTCCACCCGGCGGTTGTGCGCCCCCTCCAGCTCCCCCCGCCACGCGCTGCACCCGCCCGCTTCCCCCAGCAAAGGGAAAAGCATAAGGGCGAGCCAGCGTGGCGCCCGCGTTGCCTCCGTGCGCTGCCCGCTCATTTCAGCCGCTTCCTCGCGATGTCCGACTTGGGCTCGCTCGGCGCCACCACCGGCGGAAAACCGTTGAGCTGCCGCCACAGTTCGTACCCCAGACTCACCTGCTTCAGCAGCACCCACGCCCGCGCCCGCACCCCCTGCCGCAGGTAGCGCGCATCCGGCCACGCCTCGTCGGTTTCGTCCGGCACCACGACCAGGCGGAATTTCCCAGCCCCGTCGTCGGTGGCGTCCAGCAGCGCCACCCGCCCGCCGAACGTACCCACCGCCACCGACGGCCAGCCGACGAACTGCACCGCCGGCCAGCCCTCGAACTGCAGGCGTACCGCCGACCCCGGCTGCACCAGCGGCGCATCGTTGCCGTCCACCCATACCTCGACCGCGCGGTCCTGCGTCTCGGGCACCAGCGTGAGCAGCGGATCGCCGGCCTTCACGATCTCTCCGCCTTCGTTCGCGACCAGCCGGAAAACCGTGCCGGCACGCGGCGCCGTCACGAGCTGCGAACGCTGGCGGGCGAGCTGCACCTCGATCTTCGCGAGGCTCGCCCGCGTGTCCTCCGCCTGGCCGCGCGCATCGCTCAACGCCGCACGCGCCGAGTCGATCTTCGCCTCTTGGTCGACGCGTATCCGCGTCAGTTCCTGCTCCGCCGCCTGCAGGTCAGCCACCGCACCGGCCCGGTCCGCCTCCGCCCGATTCACCCCCGTCCGCGCCTGCTCCGCATCACGCTCCGCGATCTCGAACTGCCGGCGCGACACGATGCCGTCCGCCAGCAGGCTCACGTTCCGCGCGTGCTGCGCCTCGGCTGCACTCAGCGCCGCCTGCGCAGCCCGCAACGCCTCCTCAGCCGCACGTACCTTCTGCTTGCCCGTCTCCAACCGGAACGACGCCGCCGCAACCGCCAGGTCGCGCGTCGACTCGAGGTTGCCCACCTGGTCACGGTACGACTGGACCTTCCCCTCATACGCCGCGAGCTTGCCCACCAGCGCCGCCTTCTCCTGCTCCAACCGGCTCACCAGGTTCGGGTCGATATCGCTGATCTCCAGCAACTGTTCGCCCGCCGCCACCTCACTGCCCTCCTGCACCCACCAGCGCACGATCCGTCCGTTGATCGGCGCCTCGATCTGCTGCTGCCGCTCGAGCGGCGCGTACGCCACCACCCGCCCCGCGCCCCGCAGGTTCTGCTGCCACGGTGCAAACAACATCAGCAGCGGACCCGCCACGAAGCAGGCCGCCAGCACCAGCGCCACCCGCACAACCCAACGCCTCGGCTGAACCCGCGCCAGCGCCCGCGACTGCCCGCTGGTAAACAGCAGGCCGTCTTGCTCCCCCGGCAGGATTGTCACGTTCGCATTCACCGCAGCACCACCTCCCGCATCTCCGGCAGACCGGTGCGCACCGTCCGCCGTGGCGCACCCGACCCGCTCAACCTGATGATCTGATGCATCGCGTCGAAGGCCTGGTCGTGACGACTCGTCACGATGAGCGTCCAGCCCCGGTCCGGCCGGACCAGCTCCGGCAGCACCCGCTGGCGCGCGTCACTGTCCAGGTCATCCAGGAAGTCATCCAGCACCAGCAGCCGCGGATTGCCCGCCAGCGCCCGGGCCAGCATCAACCGCCGCGCCTCGCCCGTGGACAGTGGGGCGCCACTCGCGTTCAACACCGTCGCCAGGCCGTCGGGCAGCATCAGCACTTCCTCCAGCAACCCCGCCGACGCCAACGCCGCACGCACCTCCGCCAACCCCACGTCGGGCCGGCCCATCTGCACGTTGTCCGCGATGCTGCCGTCGATCAGCTCGATCCCCCGCACGACCGCCACCTGCCGGCGCAGCGACGTGAGAGACATCTCCCGCAGGTCCACGCCATCCAGTTCGAGATGCCCCACCGTCGGTGCCCGCAGCCCGCAGAGCAGGTCGGTAAGCGTGCTCTTGCCGCTGCCGTGCCCGCCCACGATCTGCACCCGCTCACCGGCATGCACCACCAGATCGAAGTCGCGAAACACCGGCGGCTTGCCCGCGTAGCCAAATCCCAATCCGCGGAACCGCACGGCTGCTCCGCCCGCGCCGCCCGCATGCGGCTCACCCGCCGCCCGCTCCAGCGGCAGATCGAGCAACTGCCCGAGCTTGTCCACCGCCGCCAGCAGGTCGTAGAAACTCTCGAGCTTCTGGCCCAGCTTCGCGAACGAAGCCAGCACAATCGACACGATCAGTTCGGCGGCGACGAGCTGCCCGAGCGTCAACTGGCCGTTGATGACCAGCCAACCCCCCAGCGTGAGCAGCGCCGTCGCCGCCAGGGCCTGCAGCGCCAGCGAACCGATGATCTGCCGGAACACCACCCGGTAATGCCGCTCCCGCGCCTCCACGTACGCCACCGCCAGCCCGTCCGCACGCTGCTGGGCCAGCTCCGGCCCCCCCGCCTGCTTGAACGACAGCGGGTGACGCGCGATCTCCTCCAACGAGGCCGCCACCGCGTACTTCGCCTTCGACTCCACCACGGCCGTACGCACCGCCCCGCGCCCCAGCGCAAACAGCACGAGCAGAATTCCCACCAGCAGCACCACGTCGAACGCCAGCAGGAACGGGTGGTAGAACGCGAGGATCAACAGCCCGATCGCCGCCTGCAACACCACCGCCACGCCATCCAACAGCAGCGTCGCCCCCACCTTCTGCACCGTCAGCACGTCGAAGAAACGGTTCACCAGCTCCGGACCGTGGTCGCGATCGAACGACGCCACGTGCACCCGCGGCAGACGCTGCCCCAGGTCCGTGACCACGCGCACGAAGAGCCGCCGCTGCAGCAACTCCACCAGGTACGCCTTGAACGCCCGCAGCGCCCCCGCCAGTGTAAGAAATCCCAACAGCAGAATGGCCAGCACGATCAGCGGCTGGGTCATCCCCCCGAACGAGACGATGTTCACCAGCGCCTGCACCGCCACCGGCGTCGCCAGCGTCAGCACGCCCACCCCGATCGCGAACGCAATCACCAGGCCGATGTCACGCCGCTCCGGCCTCAGCAACCGCATCAGCCGGCGCAGCGGACTCAGCGCCGCCAGTTGGTCCCCGACCTGCTCCCCGTTCATCGCCATCGCGCGCCTCGCACCGTGTCCCTGCTCATCCGCCGCCTACTCACCGACGCCCGTGTCCCGCTTGCGGGCCGCCGCCGCCGAACGCGCCCGCGTTCGCGCCTCCCCCCACTGCCGCTGCACCTGCCGCGCAAGCCGCTCCACGCAACGATGTATCACCCCCGCATACGCCGTGTCGGTCACCTCCGCGGTCAACGTCCCACCGTCACGCAAGGCAGCCGTGATCCGCCCGTGCTTGTCCACGCCGCCCTTGTCCGCGTTCAGGTCCCGCAACCGCAACCGCACCGCCCGGATCCGCGGATGGAACCGGCCCAACGCGTAACCCACCTGCCGCTCGAACAGCTCCACCAACTCCCCGCCGACGCTCCCGCCCTGCATGCTCACGTTGATCTGCATGATTCAGCTCCTGTGGCCCCGACGCCCGCAAAGTCCCGCCTCCGCAGCGCCTGACCAACAGAAAATAGTCCCCAGCCTTGCATCTAACCAATAGATAAAGTACCGTCACGACATCGAATATTTGAATGTCAGGCCGCCCGGCGGCGAACCCCATGGACTGGCTCAACTACCACCACCTGCTCTACTTCTGGACCGTCGCCCGCGCCGGATCCGTCGCAGACGCCTGCACCCGCCTCAACCTCGCCCAGCCCACGATCTCGGCGCAGATCCGCACCCTCGAACAATCCCTCGGCGTCACCCTCTTCGACCGCTCGCGCCGCCGCATGGAACTCACCGAGGCCGGCCGCATCGTCTACCGCTACGCCGACGACATCTTCACCCTCGGACGTGAACTGCTCGATACCGTCCAGGGCCGCCCCACCGGCCGACCCCTGCGCTTCCACGTCGGCATCGCCGACGTCGTCCCCAAGCTCATCGCCTACCGCCTCCTCACGCCCGCCCTCGCCGCCGATCGCGGCGTGCAGGTCGTCTGCGTTGAAGGCAAGCCCGACCAGCTCCTCGCCCAGCTCTCCATCCACGAACTCGACGTGGTGCTCTCCGACGCGCCCATCGGGGCCGCGGTGAGCATTCGGGGATTCAACCATCTCCTCGGCGAGTGCGCCGTCGCCGTCTTCGCCGCCCCCGCGCTCGCCCGCCGCGTCCGCCGGAATTTCCCCCAGGCCGCCGACGACCTCCCCTGGCTTCTGCCCACCGCCGGTACCGTGCTCCGCCGCGCCCTCGATCACTGGTTCGACACCCGCGGCGTCCAACCGCGCATCGCCGGCGAGTTCGAGGACAGCGCGCTCGCCAAGGTCTTCGGCCAGGAGGGCCTCGGCCTCTTCGCCGCGCCCGCCGTCATCGCCCGCGAGGTCTGCGCGCAGTACCGGGTCCGTGAGGTCGGCCGCATCGCCGCCATCCGCGAGCAGTTCTACGCCATCTCCATGGAACGCAAGGTCCGCCACCCGGGCGTACTCGCCGTCACCGAGACCGCCCGCCTCGACCTCTTCGCGACTGACACTTGAGATGCCGCGGCGCCGCCCGCGCCGGCTCCACTGCGGTTTGAGTGTAGGGTCATCCTGCGCCGGGCGCCGGACGCTGATTTGTATTTCCCAAGAGCGACGGCGGCGCTGCACCGTCGCATCCTCCCGAAAAGCACGCGGGCGCCGCCGCTTCAGCCCGCCTCCAGCCACGCGGCAACCTGCCGGTCCCCGGCCAGCGCAACCCGCAGCTTCGCGAGTGCGGCGTTCTGGATCTGCCGCACCCGCTCCTTGCTCAGGCGGACCAGCCCGCCCACCGACGCCAGCGTCGGACGGGTGCCGCTATCGGCGGTGAGAAAACGCTGGAAAATGATCACGCGCTCCGTCGGCGTAAGCTGCGCCGCGTGCCGGCGCAGCACCCCCACCATCGTCTCGTCCGTCTCGGCCCAGGCCGCCGCGGGCGCGCCCCGGTCGATCACGCCCAACCGGTCAGCGTGGGCCTCGACGTACTTGCGTAACCGCCGCTCCCTCGCCTGGTTTCGCCGCCAGACCCCCTGGTAGGCCCGCACGATCGCATTGCACGCGTACGTGCTGAAGCGAAAACCGCGCCACGGATCGTACGCAAGAATCGACTGGTACAACGCCCAGAAACCCGCACTGTCGTACGCGTCGTCATCGATCCACTCCGCCCGCCGCACCCGCCGCCGCATCTCGTAGACGAGCCCGGTGTGACTCGCGACGAGATAGTCCACGATGCGCCGCTGCAACGCCACGATCCGCGCCCGCCGCGCCCCGACGGACGACCCCCGACCCGCCATCGCCAACGCCGCCCCGCACGCGTGCAGTCCACGAAACAGCGCCCGCTCCGCGGCGACCGCGGTCGCATCGTCGCCGGCGTCGAGCACCTGATCAGCCGCCCGCATCAGCGCGCGGCAATGTTCCGGGTCCTGCAGCTGCGGATGTCCGCTCACTCGCAGTCCGCCGTGCGGCTCCGCGGCATCCTCGCCCGAACTCGGCCCTCGCTTGGTCATCGTCTTCATCATGTCAGCCGGCTCCAACCGGGTGCGTCCACCTTGGGGTTCTGCATCAGCTGTCGGGTCTGGCGCGTCCCCAATCCACCTGTAGCGTCAAAGTGCGGGTCCGTGCTCGAAGAAAATCGGGACACGCCCACTGCACATGCATGGAGCTTGCTCTAGGCGCCCGCGTTGTCCATCGTGATAAACGCGCCGAGCGCAGGCGTGCCGTTGAGCAGGCCCACCGCGTAAACCGTGTAAACCGTGCCGGCCTGCAGTTGCACGCCGTCGAGCGGCAGGACCGTAGTCGTGCCCGTCTCGTCCCGCACCTCCAGATCGTACGTGCCCGCCGCGACCTCGATGTAGTCGCCCACTCCCTTGAACGCCACGTTGTCAAACAGCGTCGTGCCGTCGGCGAGCGTGATGTCCACCGTCGGCGCGTTCGGACTCGCGTGCACGAAGCGGACCCGCGCCGAACCCGCGCTCGGCGCCTGGTTGTCGTCCGCGAGCACCAGCGGTTCGATCGCGGCGAGCGTGTTCACCGCAATGACGGTCGTGTCCGTGCCCGCGGCGAGCGGCAAATTCGCCTGGATCACGCCGGCGTCGGCGCAGTCGCCGGTGGCGGGCACGACCTTGACCGCGTACGTGGCCGCAGGCACGGACGCGTAGTCGGTCGCGCCGGGAAAGGCTGCATTCGAGAAGAGCACGGCGCCATCGGCACATATGTTGACCGCCGGCGCGTCCGGGCTCGCGTGAACCACGCGTACCCGCGCGGTGCCCACGGTCTCGTTCATCGGACCGCAACCGGCGAGCAGAACGGCGGCGAACATGATGAATTTGCTGGGCTTGATCGTGGACATCTCATCCTCCTTTTCGTGTTTTTCTGGCCGTTTGCGGCAGTTACGGATTCAATTCGCGCTGTCGAACGGCGCTGGGCGCCGCTTGCTGACGACTTCGCCCCCCAACCTCGGACGGATTCACCGCGCTTGCGAAAAAAGTGATGCCTGCTCGAGAGGAGCACGCGGCCACCGGCGCGCACCGCTCCCAGCACGGCGCGGCACAACCCGCTCAGTGATGCATGGAAAGGCGAAATGCGCGGTGGCTACCGCGCGTCGGACGTGGACGCAACCAGTCGATTGCCCACCTTCACGGCCTCCGAGGCACTCAGCGCGCACCCGTCCGCGCCGAGTTCGCGCCACAGGTCGGGCACCATGCGGAACGTCGGCCCGCCGACCAGAATGCGCGTCGCCGCCAGCGCCGCCCGCGCGCGAACCCCCTCGATCAGCGCGCCCGCGTCGCGCAGCGTCAACGCCGTGCTCACCGCCAGCGCCAAAAGGTGCGGCCGCCGCCGTTCGAGCAGCTCCACGACGTCCGCGACCGGCGTGTTGGCCCCGAGATAGACGACGTTCCAGCCATCGATCTCGAACAGGTCCGCCACCATCCGCAGACCGATCTCGTGCAGATCGCCGGGCGTCGAGGTCGCCACGACGATGTGCCCGTTCGCGGCTGCCCGGGGAAAACGCGGACGCAGTTGCGCCATCACCGTCTGCGTCGTCGCACTGCCGAAATGCTCGTCCGCCACGGTGATTTCGCCTCGATGCCACATCCGCCCGAGACGTTCCTGCACCGGTGCGAGGATCCCCTCGTAGATGTCCGCAAGCCCCAGGCCCGCCTCGGCCTGCCCCAGCACCAGCGCCTCGGCTGCGGCACGCTCCCCGTTCAGGATCGCCGCGAGGTACTCGAGCACGACCGTCTCCTGCACCGCCGCCGCCACGCCGTCGCCGCCCTGCGGCGCCTCCTCCGCCCGCGCGAGGGACGCGTCGACGTAGCTCAACACCAGCGTATCCACCGGAGCGGGCAATTCACTCGCCAGCACGCTCCGCAGGCAGCGCGTGTTCTCGTCGAGGTCGGTCGAATCGATCCCCCGCGCCCGGAACGATTCGCGGGTCCACTTCATCGACTCCGTGAAGAGATCCGCGCTGCGCACCGCCACCGCCTGGGCCAGCAGGTGCAACTGCGCCAGCGTATGACTGATCCAGTCCGCGCGCCACGTCGCACCGTACCGCTCCGCCAGTTGCGGCGCGGCCTCCGCGTGCTTGTCGACCGTCCAGTTGGCCACCGCCTTCGCGATCGAGTCGAGGATCACGCTCGCGTGCTTCGCTTCGGCATTCATGGTTTCCCAACTTTCGGTATTGCCATTACTCAACCCGCACCCGCCGCCTGGCCCGCCACGTTGCCCGCGACCAGCAGCGGACCGCCCGACACGACCACGCCTCCCGGCTGCTCCAGCGTGATGGCGAACGTCGTCGGATGATCGACCGCGAGCTTGGCATGGATCGGCACCACCACCTCACCCGTCGCCGCCACGTCGAACACCCCCCCGTCCACCGGATGCACGTCCCGGTCCGGATCCACGATCCAGAGCTGGTACTGCGCCCGCGCCGCGTCGTTCGGCGGCAACCCCACCAACCGCAGATAGCCCGCCTGCCGCGCATCGCTCCATACCGCCTCGCCGCGCACCTGCGCGTAACCCGGCTCGAGACCCGCCCACGACGCGTGCACCGCATCGGGCGTCTCGGCCACAAACGCCGCATAGGTTCGCGGCGCCTCCGCTGGCGGCTCAGCCGGAATCATCAGCGCCTGCCACCAGCCCACCAGCGCCAGGGCCCCCGCAGCCGCCGCAAGATACCACCCCGCCCGGGCGCTCCACCGCGGCCCACCACGCAGCTCGCGCGGCTGCCGCCTGTGCAAGCGGACACGCCCCGCCGCCGGCTCCGCCGCCGCACCGGCAAACCACCGCTCCGCGTCCGCGAGCACCCGCGCCCGCAACGCCGCCGGCAGCGGATCCACATCCCCGTCCGCCAGCGCGAGATCCACAGCCGCCGCAGCAGGCTCGAAGTACGCCTCGTGGAATTCCGGCAACGCTGCGCACAACGCCTGCACTTCGCCCTCAGCCGCGGAATCGAGCCCCTCCGTCACGCGGTCGGCCAGCAACTGCAACAGGTGTTCAGCCGTCGAAGCGGTAGGACGCGTCATGATACCGCCTCCTTCCGCGCCGCCGCCAGCTCCTCCCGGACCTTGATCAGCCCGCGGCGGACGTGCGTCTTCACCGTGCCTAAAGGAATCCCCAACCGATCCGCGATGACCTGGTGCGGCCACCCCTGGCACACCGCCAACTGCAGCACCCGCCGCTGCTCCGGCTTGAGCTGCTCCAGCGCCGCCGCCGCGTGCGCCGCCTCGTCCTTCAGATCCACCTGCCCCAGCACATCGGGCGCCGCCAGCACCGCGTCATCGACCGAAACCGCACCCCGCTCCGGCCGCCGCGCCAGACGCCGCCGGCGATCGATCAGCCGCCGCCGCGCAATCATCGCGACAAACGTCGACTCCGCCGCCACCTCCGGATCAAACCGCGCCGCGTTCTTCCACAACTCGATGAACACTTCCTGGACCGCATCCTCCGCCTCCTCCGCATGGCCGATCAGACGCCGCGCCAACGACCACACCAGGCCGCCGAACGCGTCGACGCACGCCGCCACCGCCGCGGTGTCACCCGCAGCCACCCGCTGGAGCAGAGACTCACTCACGCAGCCACCCGCATTCTCGAGTCACCCTGCATCGCACCTGCCCACCACCGCCGCCTCGACAGCAGCATCTCCGAAGCCATCGCCCGACGCAACCAGCCGGCGCACACTCTTCCCACGCTGAATTCGCTTGCCGCGACGATTTGGATTCAACGCCTTTTCAGGCCGTCGCACCGGCCCCAGAGCGGTTATCCCAGGCTTCGCAGGTTCCACTGCATCCACTGGGCCCCCGGCTGCGAAGTCAGCAGTGGGCCGCGAGATCCGGCGCCGCGGACACGGCCGTTCGAGAAAAACCGCGGCGCTTCAGCGAAAAGCGAAAGGAGAATGTCATGAAGACAATGGATGTGGTGGCGGCAGTCCTGGTCGTCGTCGGTGCCCTCAACTGGGGCCTGGTCGGTCTCTTTCAGTTTGACTTGGTCGCGGCACTGCTCGGCGACGGCAGCCTGCTCAGCCGGCTCGTCTACTGCATCGTCGGACTGGCCGGCATCTTCCAGGCCATGCAGTGGAAGGCGATCCAGCGCCGCTGGTCGCACGAGCACGCGGCGGTGCCCGCCTGATGGATTCCTCAATGTGCGCCTCGACGCGTTCCGCCGGCCCCTTCCGGCGGAACGCGTCCCCCCCTTCACCCGGCGTGCGCTGACCGCGAGCCTTCAATCAAGTCCTAGATCAAACGTGCACCGCAGCCACCAGCATGAACACCAGCACCGCCCGGCAACTCCACGCCAGCGTCCGCACCCAGTTGCCCCGCACGAGCCGCCGCACGACAGCTTCGTCGTAACCCGCCAGCAACCGCCGATGACACGGCACCTGCCACAGCAGCGTCGAAAACCAGATCACCACCACCAGCGCCAGACCCCCGATCGCCAGCCACCGCGCAGGACCCGCCGGAACCGCGCCCACCAGCGCAATCGCCGTAGCCGCTTCAGCCCCCATCAGCGGCGCCACGACCCACGACGTGCGCTGTTGATGCGCCCGCGCATACGCCGCGAAACCGGCGACGCCCACCCGGCGAAACAGCGGGTAGTGCACGACCTGCACGAACCAGATCAGCCCCACCATCGCCGCCGTCGCGGCGGCGTGAACCGCCAGCAGCACGCCCATCACGCCTCCTCGCCGACGACAGGGCCCGCGGCTCGGGCGGCTGCCCGCCCCCCCGCTGCGCTGCCCGCCGGCGCCTCCGCCGCCCGGCGAATTCCCGCGAGCATGCCGGAAAACACAATGCCGTGCAGCGGCGCGACCGCGTACCAGTAGGCCAGCCCCCAAAGCCCCTTCGGCTTGAACCGCGCCGTCTGCGTCAGCACGCACCCGCCCTCCCCACGCTCCTCGATCTCGAACGTCAACGTCGCCTCGCCCGGCAACTTCATCTCCGCCCGCAACTCCAGCATCCGCCGCGGCTCGACGCCCGTCACCCGCCAGAAATCGAGCGCCTCCCCGTACGCCACCCGGTCCGGATCACGCCGCCCGCGCCGCAAACCCGGCCCGCCCACCAACCTGTCCAACCATCCGCGCAACCGCCAGAGCCAGTCGGCTGCGTAGTAACCCTGCCCCCCGCCCAACCGGCACACCGCCCGGTACACCCGGTCCGCCGACGCGCCCATCACCTCCGTCCGCCGATCCACGAACGTACGCCCGCCCGCCCAGTCCGGATCACCCGGGATCGGACCCGCACCCGACCACGCCGTCTCCACCCGCTGCGCCTCCAACCGCCCCAACGCCGCATCGATCGATTCCGCGACCGTCAGCAACCGCTGCGGCATCAACCGGTCAGCCGCCCCGTCCCGACACACCACCCGGTTCCGCAAACCCTCCGCCAGCGGACGCGCAATGCGGTGACTGATCGGCGTCACCATGTGGATCCACAGCGAACTCAGCCGCGGGGTCAGCACCGGCACAGGAAAAACCCAGCGCCGCCCCAGCCCCAGCGCCGCCGCCATGATCTGCATCATCTGCCGATACGTCATCACGTCCGGACCGCCGATGTCCAGCGTCCGCCCGATCGTCGCCGGCTCGTCCAGGCACGCCACCAGGTAGTGGAGCACGTTGCGCACCGAGATCGGCTGCGCCTCCGTGTGCACCCAGCGCGGCGTCACCATCACCGGCAACCGCTCCACCAGGTAGCGAAGGATCTCGAACGACGCCGACCCCGACCCGATGATCATCGCCGCGCGGAAGACCGTCACCGGCACGCCGTCCGCCGCCAGCGCCGCCTCGACCTCGCGACGCGAGGCGAGATGCTCGCTCAGCGCCGCACCGGTCTCGCCCAGGCCGCCCAGGTAGATGATGCGCCCGACGCCCGCAGCCCGGGCAGCCGCCCCGAAATTCCGCGCCAACTCCCGATCGTGTTCGCGATACCGCGACCCCGTCGTCGCCATCGAGTGGATCAGATAATACGCCGCGTCGCACCCCCGCAGGGCCGCCTCGACGCCGGCCCGCTCGCCGGCGTCCGCACGCACCACCTCCACCCGCGGATCATCCGCCCAGTCACGCGCCGCCAGCTTCCGCGGCGCCCGCGCCAAACACCGCACCGTGTACCCCGCCGCCAGCAACCGCCCCACCAGCCGCCCGCCGATGTAACCGGTCGCCCCGGTAACCAGCACTCGACCCCGGCCCGCCACCGCACCGCCCGCTCTCGCCTGCCCCATAAACACCCCGCGTGATAATTCCGCTTCCTGCCGCGCCTTCGCCCAGCGCGCAGTGAGTCCTCCTACCGGATTCGCCGCCCGCACCTCCCCGGATTCAGAAGCCGAGGCAATGTCCGCGTTTTCCTCATCCTGACCCGACTGGGTGCGTGATGGGTATTGGCGTGCGGGTGAAGCGTTCCAGATACCCAACGAAGCTCAACGCCTCCCGCGCCAATCGGGGGACCAGCCGCCCAAGGCGTGGGTGCGGCGCGGCGACGGTGCGGACGTGTGGACGAACGGGGCCAAGTGAGTTCACTCAGTGTCCCTCCTTTGGGGGGCGCGGGTGCGTAGCCCGCGCCCCCTCGTGCGGAGAGGGTGGCGGATTTGGGGGCGGGGTCATGGGGAAAAGGCAGGCGGGGAAAAAACCGGCGGGGCTGGTGTGGGTGATCTTCGGCGCGCTGGCGCCGTGGGGTGCGTTCGCGCTGATGGTGTGGGGCTTGGCGGGCTGCGTGGCGCTGCCGGCGGCGGGTGCGGGCCGGGCCGGTGCGGAGTACCACGCGGGCGAGACGCGGGAGCGGGAGCGGTCGCAGGAGGGCGTCGGGAACGTCCAGGCGGAGGCCGACGTGTCCGCCATGCACAACCAGCGGAACGTCGGCGGGACGATCAACGAGACGCACAACAACGAGGCCACGGGCAAGCTGGCAACGTGGGGGCTGATTGGGTTGGGGCTCGTGCTGGCGGCAGGCACGAGCGCGGCGGTTGTCGGGCCGCGGATGCTAGGGCTAGCGGCGCACGTGCTGTTCCGTGCATGGCGTTCCGCCGCTGCCGCGTAGGAGGCGGCAGGGCGCGGGCATTGGAGCGGTAAGCGAGGGGACCGGCGCGGGTTGTTCCGGCCCGTGGTTGCCTCGGTGGCGGCGGGAGTCGGTCGGTGGTAGGGTTTGCGTATGGCACCATCACTTCTTGAAACGAGGGAGATGGAGAATCTCCTGACGCTCGTGGAGGAGGCGACGCGCTCGAGTGAGCACGGCATCGAGTTCTTTGTGGAGCCGGCCGAGGGGGCGCTGCGAAGAGCGATGAGCCGTCGTCATCATATCGTTTTCGGGCGCCGGGGTTCGGGTAAGTCGTCGCTCCTGCGGAAAGTAGGGAAGGACTTGATGTTGGAGCGACGGCCGATGGCATTTGTGGACCTCGAGCCGTTCAAAGGGCACAGCTACCCGGATCTGTTGATCAGCGTGCTGCTGACAACGTTCGGGGAGTTCTTAAGGTGGCTGGCGACGGCGGCGACGGCGCCGTCAAACTGGACGAAGGTCTGGCGTAAGGTCGTCGGGGGAGAGCCGACTCGACCGCCGCTAGACAGGAAGTCGTGCGAAGCGCTGAGGACGCGGCTTAAAAAGTTCACGGGCGAGTTGGAGAGGTTGCTGCATAGCGCGGACGACGCAACCGTAAGCGCAACGTCTGGCAGCGCGATGAGAGCCAAGGTGACGAGAGGGGATGATGTGGGCGCGGAGGTTTCGGTGCCGCCGCTCAGGTTGTCAGCGGGAGCAAAGGAGGGCGAGGAGCGGGAGTCGACAGTGAATCGGTCCGAAACCACGTCCTTTACGCGGTCGAAGGAGGAATACCTGCGGCGTAAGGTGATTGAATTCCGCGATGTCTTTCGCGACATGGCAATTCTGTCCGACGGGGATTCGTATATTCTGCTGGACGACCTGTACCAGCTGCGCCGGGCCGAGCAACCTCGAATTCTGGATTACCTGCATTCGATAGCGAAGGACAATCGCCTATGGCTCAAGGTGGGGACGATTAAACACCGATCGAATTGGTACCTGCACACATCACCGCCACTGGGGCTCAAGCTAGGCGACGATGCGGATGACATTGATCTCGATGTGACGCTTGAGAAATACTCGATAGCGAAGACTTTTCTTCGAGAAATCTTGCAGAATCTGTCGCGGAGCGTAGGCTTGCCGATGACTTGCGGCTATCGACGGATACGGGGTTTGATCGATTGGTGCTTCCAGCGAGGGGCTCGCGCGGGACTTCCTGGCGATCTTTCGCCGATCAGTTACGGCGGCGCGAGCCGCGGCGCGTGGATTCAACGTGGCGGCAAAGTGGGCGCCGGGATGAACGCGTCGCAGCGGGGACTGCGTGAGCCCACGAAGCGTGAGGAGCTGGAGCGAGATGTTCTACAGGGAGGACGAATCTACGCTTTGACGCAATATTCGTTCAGGTGCGGGATTTTGCCTTCGGTAGCGAACTGCAATTGCTTTCGGTGGACAGGAGAGGGGGCCTGACGTCGGGGGTTCACAACTTGCTGACCTGGAAGCTGTTGCATTTGATCCGGTCGCGGGTAACTGTTAACACTCGCGCGGGACGTATTTACGAGGCGTATATGCTCGACCTGAGCCAATATGCGGGTGCTCGAAAGAAACGTGACCTGGAACTTGTGGAATTTTGGCATGGGGAAAAGAGGAATAAACGGAGAGAAAAGCCGGAAAGGAGAATGATCAGCTTAGAAAGGCCAGCTCCATTGTCCTCGAGAAGGACTCGTAGGTCGAGTTGGTGCGCTAGGGGGGAAAGCGTCTTCGGTGAGGTGGTGTCGCCACGCCGATCGCGCGGGTCAACTCAATCCGCGGGTGACCCTGCGTCTCGTGGGGCAATTGCGGAGGCGCACGCGGGTCAAGCCGGCCGTCCGCATTCCGGGCATCGTCCAGACGTGTTGCCGGTGAGATCATACCCGCAAGCCGAACAGAGCCCGACGGGCGGAGGCCGCCGCATCGCGACGAGCACCGCGACGATAATCCCCCGGGCGGCAAGGAGCATCGCGGTCGTCGGGCGCGTGACCCGGCCGATGGTATAGGGCATCGCGTCGTAGCCGACGATCGCGGGGGCGGCGCGGATTCGGCGTTTGCCTGGGCGAAGATCGCGTGTATATTGGAAATGCACTCAGCAGTCTCCTCGGCTGCTGTAGTGAGGGATCGGCCCCGCCGGTCCGGCGGGGATCGACGGGGCCTCTTCAATTCCAGAGCGTCCGTGGGAAACGCAAGTCTTCGCGCCGTCGGCAATTGCGCTCCCGATTTCCGAGTTGGCGGCAAACCCATACCCATGTGTCGGGACGCCTTGCTGAAGCCCCTGGCAACCCACGTGCGCCCTGCGGGCGCGGGGGCACGTGCGGCGGAAGGCGTGGCGGTGCGGGAGGCACGCATGGTTTGCGCCCCACACGGCACGCAGTAGCGCGCGCTACGACCTGCGACCTTTGACCTTTGACCTTTGACCTTCGACCGCCGTTCTCTGCGTCCTCCGCGACTCCGCGGTGACGTCCGGTCACGCGGAGGCGCGGACGCTGACGGGGGTGCCGCACTCCGGGCAGCGCTGCGGGCTGGCGCGCAGGTCGTAGCCGCAGTGCGCGCAGCACCCGGCGGGCGGCGGGTAGCGCATGAACAGGCGCTGCACACCGTAGATGATCGCCATGTACACGCCCAGGGCGAGGTTGAGCAGCGTGCCCTGCACCAGCGTCGTCAGCAGCGTAGCCGAGAATCCCTGGGGGTCGGTCGACAGGGCGCTGCCGATGGAGGTGCTGACCATCCCGAAGTAAAGGTCCACGCCCGCTCCGAGGGGAAAGGCAATCGAGAGGAACAGCCGCGTGCCGTAGCCGATGCGGACCGTGCGTGCCACGAAGGGCCGGGCGTACATCCGCCGCACCGCCGGCGCACCGCTTACGCAGGCGTAGGCGAGAATAAAGACGGCGATGCCGCACAGCATGCCGAGAGTGTCGAACGTTCCTATGGCCCAGAAGAAGCTGGGCACGGCGCTGATGAAACAGATTATGGACCAGGTGGCCAGGCGGGCGCGGAATGGTTGCGCCGCGAAGGGGTCGGTGGGCATGCGCGTTCACCTCGGGCCGAAGATGCGCCGGGCGTGCACGACCTGCAGCGTTCGCCCCGCGGTCGGAGGCTCCGGGCGGGCGTGGTTCGCCACGACCTGCGGAACGCAGTAGCGTGCCCTGCGACCTGCGACCTGCGACCTGCGACCTGCGACCTGCGACCTGCGACCTTCGACCTTCGACCTTCGACCTTCGACCGCCGTTCTTTGCGTCCTCCGCGGCTCTGCGGTTCAAGCCGAACCCGCGCGCCGTGCGTCTGGGCCCCCCACTGGCGTGGGGGGTTCTGATCGGTCGCCCGCGGGGCCTTAGCCGGCGGCGGGGAGGGCGCGGGGCGGCGCTCCGGCTGGGGCCGGCTCGCCGGCGCTGGGCTCGGCGGTGTCGAAGAAGCTGCTCGTGTCGCTGCGCTGCTCGCCGAAGCGGACCAGGCGGGCGCTGTTGAAGATCACTGCAGCCGTCGCCAGGGTGTGCAGCACCGCGGCGGCGATGGGCGTCAGGCCGCCCCAGATCGCCAGGGCCTGCGTCACCACGATGAACAGCACGCCGAAGATCAGGTTCTGCCAGACGACGCGCGTCGTGGTCCGCGACAGGCGGATGAGGAACGGCAGGCGGTCCAGCTCGTTGTTCATCAGCGCGATCGACGCGGAGTTGATCGCGACGTCGCTGCCGGCGGCGCCCATCGCGACGCCCATGTTGCCGGCGGCCAGGGCCGGGGCGTCGTTGACGCCGTCGCCCACCACCATCACGCGGTGGCCGCGCTTCTTCAGCCCGTCCACGATCGCGAGCTTCTGCGCGGGGAGCACCTCGGCCTGCACCTCGGAGCAGCCCATCTCGGCGGCGACGCGCTTGGCCAGTGACCATGATCATGCCGCACGCTGAGCTGCGCAGGTCGTCGAGCTGCCGCGGGCGTCAGGCGGGTCTTGTCCTCCAGGCCGATCCAGCCAAGCAGCCGGTCGCCCTGGGTCACGTGCAGCACGCTCACGCCCTCGGGCTCGGCGTAGTTGGGATTATCACCAGCGGAGAGGTCGAGTCCCTGGTCGGCGAGCCAGGTCTTGCGGCCCACCCGCACCTTGGCCCCGGCGATCGACGCGGACACACCGCGGCCGATGGTCTCCTCGAAGCCGCCCGCCTCGGCGAGCGTGATCTTGGCCTTGCGCGCGACGTCCACGACGGCCCGCGCGACCGGGTGCTTGCTGAACTGCTCGACCGAGGCGGCGAGCTGAAGGAGTTCCGCGCCCGAAACCCCTTCGATGGGCTTGAGCTGCGTCACGGAGAGCTCGCCGGTGGTCAGCGTGCCGGTCTTGTCGAGCACCACCGCGGTGATGTTGCGGGCGTGCTCGAGGTGGATGACGTTCTTGATCAGGATGCCCAGGCGGGCGGCGCAGCTCAGCGCCGCGACCATCGCCGTCGGCGTCGCGAGGACGAGGGCGCAGGGGCACGCGACGATCAGCATCGCGATCGCCTTCTCCATGCCCAGCGTGCGGTCCTCGGTGAAGTACCAGACGATCGCCGCGAGCATCACGATGGTCGGCGTGTACCAGCCGGCGTAGCGGTCGATCAGCCGCATCACCGGCAGGCGGGTGCGCTCGGCCTCCTGGATGAGCGTCTGCACGCGGCCCAGCGTGGTGTCGGCGCCCGCCTTGGTCACGCGGATGTCGAGCACGCCGGTGAGGTTGGTGGTGCCGCCGAATACCTCCTCGCCCAGGCTGCGGTCGACCGGCAGCGACTCGCCGGTGATGTTGGCCTGGTTGATGGTGGATTCGCCGCGGATGATCTCGCCGTCGGCGGCGATGTTGTCGCCGGGGCGGACGCGGATGACGTCGCCGGTCTTGAGCGATTTCGACTCGACCTCGATCTCGCTGCCGTCGGGCTGGATCACGTTGGCCCGCTCGGGGGTGAGCCGCAGGAGCGACTCGACCGCGGCGCGGGCGCCGAGCGCGGTGCGCGTCTCGATCAGGTTGGAGATGATCATGAAGAAGGCGATGATGCCGGCCTCCTGGAACTTGCCCAGGGCCAGGGCGGCGGCGATCGCCAGGGCGACCAGCTCGTCCATGTGCATCTCGCCGTGGGCGATGCTGGTGACGGCGTGCCAGACCAGCGGGAAACCCAGCATGACCGCGCCGACGAGCGCGAGGATCTGGGCGTAGGGGTTCGCGGTGGCGCCGGACGCGTCGCGCAGGCTCGCGGGGAAGGCGTAGTCGGCGACGAAGGAGCTGGCGATGAGCACGCCGCCCATGAGGGTCGCGACGAGCAGGGCGCTGGCGCGGCCGGTCTCGCGCTGGACGGCCGATTTCAGGTCGTAGTGGGACATTCCCGGGGATACCTCACAAGGACAGGTCGGGGACCTCTGGTCTACAAGGCCTCAGTGCACACGTGCGGGCAGCATAGCGTCCGCGGCGCGGATGGCACGCCGGCTCCGCCGGCAGGCGGGTCCGGAGCCGATCCGAGGCCCGGTTGGGGCGGGCCCAAAACCGCTATAAATACCATGATGGCAAGCAGTTAGTCAAACGGGCGCGCACAGCCGCGGCGGTTGCCGAGGGTAGTACGTCCGGGCCGGGCGGAAGGTTCGCCGGGGATGGGGGCGGGGGCGGGGGCGGGGGCTGATACAGGCCACCTGCGGCTCCTGTGGGGGGTCCTCGCGCATGCGTCCGAAGCCTCGCACGCTGCTCGACGGGAACCGCCCCCGGCGAGGCGTAACTAGCGCCGGGCGTCGCCGTCGTGGCTGCGGCTGGTGCCCGCGACCGCTTCCGCGTCGTCGCGGACCACGGTGAGCCGCTGGTCTTCCTCCCAGCGGTGGTAGAGCGTGCGGTGCGGGTAGGGGATCTCGATACCGACCTCGTCGAAACGCCGCTTGATGCGCAGCAGGAACTGCCGCTTGATGGTCCACTGCTGCAGCGGGCGGGTCTTGACCATCAGCTTGATGACGATCGCGGAGTCGCCCAGGGCGTCGAGCCCGAGGATCTCCGGTTCGCTGAGCATCAGCGGCTGGTACTGCTCGTCGGCGTAGAGGTCCTGGCCGATCTCGGTGAGGACCTTCATGACGTGTTCGGCGTCCTCGTTGTAGCTCACGCCGATATCGAGCACGGCGCGGGACCACCCGTGGGTCAGGTTGCTGACCTTGGTCGCCTCCCCGTGGGGGATGAAGTGGGCGACGCCCTCCAGGTCGCGCAGCACGGTCATCCGCAGCGTGATCCGCTCGACGAGGCCCGCGGTGTCGCCGATCTTGACCACGTCGTTCACGGTGTACTGGTTTTCCATGAGGATGATGAAGCCCGAGAAGTAGTCCTTCACCAGGCTCTGGGCCCCGAAGGCGACCGCGAGGCCGACGACCGCGACGCCGCCGAGCAGCGGCCCGATCTGCACGCTGAGCTCGGTCAGGATCATCAGGATGCTGCCCACGATCACGACCAGGAAGGCGACGTTGCGAAAAACCGAGGCGAGGGTGTTGGCGCGGTTCTCGCGCTCCGCCGGCGAGCCGTGGTCCTTGCGCCCGACGAGGAACCTGACCAGCTTGTGCTCGAAGGCCTTGGTGATCCACAACAGCACGAACGCGCCGAGGATGATGCCCGCGATCTTCGGGCCGTGGTCGAGCAGCCACTGCACGATGTTGTGGGGGTTGAAGGGGTTCTCGAGGCGGTCCACCTCCTGCGTGGCGGCGTTGGCCTCCGCCCGTTTTGATTCCGCGTGCTGCCGGGCCGTGGACTGCTCCGCCTGCAGGTCGGCGAGGTCGCCCTGCAGGTCGGCGATCGCCGCCTTCCGCGCACGTACATCCGTCTGCGCATCCGCCGCACGGGCTTTCGCATCCGCCAGCTGGGCGCGCAGGTCCGCGGTGTTCTGCGGCGTCCCGCTCGCGTCAATCTGCTCCTGGAGCGCGTCCCGCTGCTCGCGCGCAAGCCGGACCTTCTCCTCGGCGGTCTCCTGGAGCTTCTTCTCGCTGTCGATCTGGGCCTTGAGCGTGGTGATCCGCGCGCTCAGCGACTGCACGTCCGCCTCGGCACGCTGCGCGGCCGCCTGCTTCTGCTCAGCCGCCTTGCGGGCCTGTGCAGCTTCTGCGTTACCTGCGGCGCCGCCCTTCGCCAGCGCCGACGAGTTGGCGTTCGGCCCGCTGCCCGAGGTCAACGCGGATAACCCCGGCGGTCCCGTCGGTACGGACGGGCCCTTGGCCTTGGGCTTGCTCTGCGCCGTCGACTCCTCTTGTGAAGCGTCGTTCGCTGCGCCGTCCGCTGTGGCCGCGGGCGTCGGCGACGGCGCCTGCAGACGTTGCAGGGTCTGGCGGTCCTGCGCGACGCGGGTCTCGAGCGTCTGGATCTGGGTGCGCAGCGCCGTCTCCTCTTTCAGCGCAAGATCGAAGCGCTCCCTGGCGAGCTTCCACCGCTTTTGCAGCGGGTCGATTTCCTCCTGCAGCGCCTTCGCCTGCGCCGCGGCGCCCTCGTCCCGTGCCGCCTGCACAGCCTGCTGCTTTTCCTTGAGGTGCTGATCGAGTGCGGTGAATTCCGCCTCGGCCTGGGCCCGCTCGCTCTGCGGATCATCGAGCTGGCTGTGCAGTTCGGTGAGCTGATCTTCGCTGGCCTGGATGCTGCTCTTGAGATCGACGATCCGTTCGGCGATCGACTTGCCGCCGTCGGGCTGCGCGACACCCGGCTGACCGTCGGCGGAGGCCATCGGCGTCGGCGCGCCCGGAAGTTCCGGCTGGGCACCTGCCGGCTTAGCCACGCCGATCACGAGCAAGCCACTGAACAAGAGCGTCGGTGCCATGGAGTGCGCACGGTGCATGTCTTCGCCTTTCGCTATGGAGTTCGTGGATTCCCCGCCGGCGTGCATGCGGCCCGCGTGCGTGCAGGCCCCCTTCCAGCCGGAGGCTCCCATCCAGGGATTTCACGCGCGGGGCATGAACCGCGACTAAATAAGAGGTGAACGTCGTGACAGGCCGGCGGCAATCAGCGCGGTGCGGCGGGCGGCGCCATGACCGTTTTTTCGACCGGCTCCGGCAGCGTGGCCAGGATCGGACGGTCGTCGGAACCCGCCGACGGCCGCACGCTCAGCGTGCGGAACGTCAGCCGGACGCGCCGGATCGGGATTTCCGCCAGCGTGCGCAGCAGTGGCAACGTCAGCAACCGCCCCACGCTCGAAATCACGAAGAGCAGCATGTACGCGTGAAAGTTCACGCCGCCGGCACGCAGCAGCAGACCGCCCAGCGCCGCGCCCAGCGCCTGCGCTCCGGCGTTCATGAAGTGAAACGACGTGAGCATGCTGGTCCGCTCGTCATCGCGGATTGCCTCGAAGAGCAGCAGAAACGTCGCGAACTCGTAGCAGCCCCACGCCGCCCCGCCGATCACCTGCATCAGCAGCAGGTACGCGGGCGACGTCGAGAAAAACCACAAGGCCGACAGCGGCACCACGCCCACCCCGCCGATCCAGAGCAGCGGCTTCGCCCCGAACCGCTCCGCGATCCGACCCGCAAACGGCAGCATGATCGCCTTCGCCAGAAACGCCGTCGCCAGCAGCAGCATGTACGTCGAATAGCGGAACTTCAGCTCGCCCAGCATGTACGGCGTGAAGTACGGCGCGGAGAGGTACGTCATCACCTGCACCGCCAGCATGTACGCCAGCAACCGGCTCTCACGCCGGGGCAGCCGCTTGAGAAACGCCAGCAGCGACACCCGCTGCTCGACGTCGATCGGACTGCCCGGTTCGCACTGGCGAAACAGGAATCCCGCCGAGGCCACCCGCGCCAGACCAGCCACCGCAAACAGCAGCATGAACCCGCCCAGCACCATCGCCCGCGACGCGGTGTACTGCAGCACGAACCCGCCGCCTACCAGCCCGGCCAGCACGCACATCTGCGCCACACGCGACCGCGTCGCGAAGTACCGCGCTCGCAAGGCCACCGGAACCGCCCGCGCCATCCACGTGTTCCAAGCCGGACCGGCTGCGATGCCCCCCGCCCAGTACAGCGTCGCGATCGCCACCACCGCCAGCGCCGGCACGCGCCCGACCGCCGCAGCCATCACCAGCGGCGCGAAGGCAACCGCCTGCACCAGCGCGCACAGGACCACCCACCGGCGGTGCGTGCCGACCCGCGGGATCAGCCGCGGCGAGAGCAGTTGCAACGACGCCCCCGCGAGCATCGGCAACGTCGCGATCAGTCCCGCGACCACCTCCCCCAACCCCACCGCCAGCGCAAACGCCGGCAGGTAGGTCTCGCCGCACCCCACCATCACGCTGAAGGCGGCGCCATCCAGCACCCCGCAGCGCAGGCTGCGGCGCTGGGCGGCCCCGGCGGAGCATTCTTTCAGCGTGGGAGTCAAGGTCGACAATGAGGTACTGCACGCGGCAGCCGGCGCGAGTTCAGCATTCCTGGGGCACCGTCCGCAACCCGCGTCGCGGACCACCCCCGCGGCGCCCCCAGCGCCGCATCGAGCCCGGTAAGTCTAGGCGCACCGCGCACATCCGCTACGCCCGATTGCTGATCAATCGGCAACTCCAAGCGCCAACCCCCATAGGAACTTCAAGCCAAGTTGACCCGAATTGAACGCCCAGCAGGTATCAAAGCCAACGCCCCCACCGCCCGAGAGTTCCGGCGCCGCCCCCGCCGTTCCCCCTTTCTCACTTTCTCACGTTCTCACTTTCCCACTGCAGTACGCCCCAACCCTCGCCCCCAAGGGCGCAAGACGTTAGCCAGCGGGCGCCAGCCCCTGGCCCGCTCACCCAACGTCCCCCCAAGCCCTGCCCAGGGCGACACGCTGCGCCGCAACCGCCGATACCACCGCAAGGCTCCGCCGCGCCCGCGACATCCCGTTCCACGACATGGTCAAAATGATCGACGCCCTGGCCGCATCCAAGCGAAATCCCAAGAAGCGCAGCTGACTACCCGGCCGCAAACCCAACCGGCCCGCGGCGACCCGTCCCAACAGAGCCGCGCCCGTAAGGAAGCGGACCCACGCGCGGCCCCCATTACCCCTCGGCGCTTGATTTGCTCACGTTAGTCCCCATCCTGAAGGCCGCACGCCTCGCGCCAGGCCCCACCCCCGCCCGCGACCAATCCCGCACCGCAAGGTGCGCCAGGTCGCAGCCGCGGGTGCAGCGCAACACGGGCACAGCCCGCGTCAGCGCAACCCGTGGACCCCGTCCCCGCGGGGCGAACAAACGGGTCGGGGGGCGAACAAATGGGTCGGGAGTCGTTTTAGCGCGCATCAGGCCGCATTGCCGATACGACGGGTCGATAGCGCTCGGAAAACGACTCCCGACCCCTTCTACCTCCCACGCCGAGGCTGTGCCGCTGTACGGCTACCAGGATGATGTTCGGGAGCAGCGCGCCCACATCGTCATCCGCCGCCAGCACGTCGGCACGGCTGCCAATGACGTCGGCTGGGAGCGGCAGGCTGACGGCACCTACCGAGCCTGGATCTCCGAGTACGACGGTCGCCACCGGTTTAACTCGGAGTTCCAGAACAGGATCAAGCAGGAGTACGCGTACCAGGTGATCACCCGCCAGCAGCGGGCCCGCGGGCGCTCGGTGTCACGGCAGCGGCTGCCCAGCGGCGAGATCGAGGTGCTCATCGAGGGATACCGCTGATTCCGTCGTGCCCGCTGCGGCACCTGATAGCTAAAGAAAAGAAGGAGGCTCAACATGCCCAGAGGCAAGCACCTCAAGGTCATCATTGCCATCGACGGATCGTGCAGCGTCGACGCGCTCAACTTCACCGGGTCCGCGTGCCGCGTCGCTACGCTGGAGATCACCTCGATGCTGGGCGGCGATGTGACCGGACAGCACGACAGGCCCGAGGCCCGGCTGCATGAGCGGGCCAGTCAGGCCGAGCGGGAGGGGGCGCGATGACCAAGATCAGGATCGCGTCCGACGGGACGGTGCAGGGGCTGTGGACCGACGACGTGGTCTGGCAGGCCATCGGCCAGGTCGCAGTGCGTCGGGCATCGCACGTCGAGTTCTCGACGCGCCGACAGATGTGGTACGTGCGCGCCGGGCGGGCGCGTAACGCGTTTCGTCGCTGGCTCCAAGCGGTGCTGCGACGGCCGTGCGGTGAGATCGTCTACTGGTCGGTCAGCCGGGCTGACGCGCTCGCCTGGGAGGCGCAGTATTTCGGCGTCGGCGGGCCCGGGTGGGCGGATTGCTCGCAAGAACTCTGCGTCAAGTGATGACCCGGCATGATTCCCATGACTCCGATGATCGGCTGTCAACGAAGGGCTGGGCAGTACCGAGGTT
>JACKHG010000021.1 GCA_020639115.1 Phycisphaerales bacterium | reverse complement strand
GAGTCGTGGCGCGGGGTGAACCGCGTTGGCGCTAGCGCCGCGGTTGCAGTGGGACTGGCAAACGGCTTTGGGGCGGAAGTTTTTTTGCGCGCGGTCCAGGGCTCCGCCGCGGAGGAATGGGAATGCAGAATGACGCATGACGCGTGACGAATTCGGGGGGAGCGACGGAGCCACGAAGCGGCGGAGCGACGTAGGGACTGGCGAGCGGGAGCGACGCCGACAGGCGCGCGTCGGCAGTGCAGGTGGCTGACCGAATGGGCCATCTGGTCGGGAAATACGCCGGAGTTCATGATTGCCCCTCCTCGGCTGTGCGGTGCGGGTGGTCCATCCCTCACACGCGTTCACTACCTCGTACTACTTGACGGGCGCTTCATGATTGGCGGGGGTTGGCGCGAGTTTTTTTGAGAGAAATTGCGAGCTATCGGTTGTCAGCTTTCAGCGGTCAGCCAGGCGGGAGGATGGGCGGTCCGGAGTCTGGAGGGGCAACGACGACATGAACGATCCGCGACCGCTCTTGCCATCCCCGATCAATGATTCCTCCGGCATGCACGACCAGTTCATTGTGGAAATAACGTATTCAGCACGCCGAAATATGCATCCGCGTGAGCTGCCATGAGCAGCTTGCCGCTCCTGGGATCGAAAGAGAATACCGCCGACTCACCGTTGTCCAGAATGAAAACGGGAAACCGTTCACCTGAACCGCCCACAGAGTCCGCCGGACCCCACTTTTCGATGATTTCCTTTTCCGTCGTATCGGCGGTCAGTGCCAAGTCTTCCAGACGCCTCGTTTTGCACGGTCTCGTGCTGGCATCACAGTCTGCTTTGCGCGCGGAAGAGTGCCGAATCCTGAGAGATTCCGGACTTTCCTCGAATATTGCGGACACCTTCTCGCCTCGATCGTCCATGCGCTCCGCACGAACGAGTTCATGGGGCGACATACAGTCGAACACGAGGAGCAAGTCTCTGCCATCAGACATACGATACCGCACAACCAGGAAGTTCAGCGGAACCTCACGATCAGGTGGCCCCCAATGTTCCTCCACGTCCCTCAGGGTCAACGTGGGGACAAGCGAGATCTGATCTATTTTCCGTGCGCCCGCAGAAACATGGGCGTCCCCGTTGTTGCCCGTAGCATTTGCGCCATCCTTCCTGCACGCGGTCCCCACCATATAAATCACAATCGCGATACAGATGTAGCAACCGCATTTGCTCATGGACCCACCTTTATCGCTGATGCCCGAACGGCAAAATAGCCACCCCGTGCATCATCAAGTAGACCTCGTGCCAAATGCCGATAGTCCCGATTTGCGTAGTGTGGATCATAGATGAAATCTCCTGCCGGGTCTAACTCCGGGGCAGGAGACGGGGACTTCACTCGTCGTTGGGTAATCCCAGTGGCGGTGCGGAGGAGGAGCGATCGATGAAGGCAACATGGCGTGGACGACCGCACCCGCGCGAATCATGTCCTCACGTCGGCAGCACGCCTGGCCCCGGCATGGCTGCCGGGGTTCTGAGGTCGGCGCCGTTGCGGTGGATGGGCGGGAGATTGCAGTCTGGAGTCCGGAGTCCGGAGACCGGAGGCGGAACGGAGAGAACCGCGAAGGGACACGAATCATCGGCTGGAGGCTCGGGCTCCTTGGTGTCCATTCGTGTTCATTCGTGGTTCCGCGTCCTCCGGAGGCGGGGGGGGTGTTGGGGAATGCCAGGGTCCAGGGGCTGGCGCCCGCTGGCTAACATCTGGCGCCCTCCGGGCGAGGCAGGCGGCGCGGGTTGCGGTGCGCGCGGGTTGGTTGCGGCTGGTGGCGGTGCCCACCTATGCCACTTCCGCACTTCAAAGCACTGCCGCCCTGCCCGCTTCATCGCACCTCGAGTGCCAGTCGCGCAGGTTGGCGCAGCACGACACGGCCTGGATCAGTTCCTGCAACCCGTCGCCCGAGTTTGCCACCAGGTTCCAATATGTCCCACCGTCCGGCGAGTGCCAGATCAGGATCCGCCCCACGGCGTGTGAAATCGGTGTTCGTCGGCCCGGCCAGCGTGTAGGTCGTGACCCCAGCGGTGAATGTCCGCCGCAGAAATTGAGGCGTTGGCGGCCAGTCCACGCCCCCTGATGCCGCAGCGTGCCCTGGCTGGCTGGAAAGTCCCAGATCTGGCAGAAAAACGAAATCGCTGAACGAATCAGCCGCCGGCTGCCATACTTCGTGCGGGCCTGAATCCGTTCCACGACCACTGGGGATCAGCCGTTCCGTCGAGCCGCACGGCCCAGTTGCACACCCCTGGTTCTCCCACATGAACCACAGCAGCGAGTCGGCCACGAGGCTGCGCGGCCTGCTCGTACTAGTCATCCACCGGCCGCCCCAGTTCTCCAGGCAGCACCGGATTGTCGCTGTTGCTGTACGCGCAGTAGCCCACCGAGCCCTCGAGCGTACACTCCCGTACTGCCGCGGAAAGCTCCGCCGCATGTACCGTTTCGCGCTTGTCCAGAATCGCGGCATTCGCCGCTGAACCTGGCCCTCCGGCAGGAGGCATATGCCGCCCATGGTGGTATTCCATCGCCATCTACATCGCGCCCCCCGCGCCTCAGCCCGCCCATAATCGCCCGCTCAATAGTGCAACATCATCGGCAGACGGTGCGTGCACGCCTGGTCCGCCAGTTGCCGAAAAATACGAAGACCCCATCCCGCGGCATCCACGAATCCGCGGCGGCGTGCCTCCAGAACACGCGCCTCGCCCGCGTAATCGGTCAAAGAAACCCACCTGGGCGGCGGAGGCGGCGGGCTGGGGCAACGCCTGCAGCTACCAGCGCTGGCTGTCGCTGCGTGCAACTCATCGAGTTCGTCTTCAGTCGAAACACCGAGCCCATGCGCTGCGCTGATCCGTCGCGACATTGGGCAGCGCTAATACCGCCGAAAACTCGTCCGGCAGCCACAACTCGCAGGTCAGCAGCCTGGCGTAGCGCGATCGAGCCGTCGGCCGTCGACCGCGAGTAGGCCTCGCTCATCCGCCCACGACTCCGGGCACAGCCTCAGGAACAGGGAGGTCAGAGTGCTCCGCGTGAGCAGCCCAAACGAGCAATGAGCTGTATCCGCCCCCAACCGGGTCGGTCGGTAAAATATGGTTTGTCGCCGCTCATCCCAGTCCAACGGGATTGCCTGTGCTCGCTGTCGCCCTGCTGAGACCCTCCCGCCACGCGTTTACTGCGGCACGGACCTGTCTGGTGGGAGGCGGCGCGCAGGCTTCCTGCCTGCGTAGACCATCTTCCAAACGCTGGCCACGGTCCCGCAGGTTTGTTACAATATTTTCCCCAACGCGCCGGAAGTACTGCGTCATTGTCCCCACGTACACGTCAAAGGCCATCGCACTGCCTCCGGATGCCGTTGTCACTGGACCACAGCCATGCACAACGCACGATCGTGAGTTGCACCGCAAGGTCGCTCACCCTGCCCATCACTGGCGAGCTAGGTGCAAAGCTCTGCATTAGCCGCAGTGGTGCCCCCAGTCACCATCCCTTACTCCCACAGTCCCTGAATCCCTCATCTCAACCTTTAGTCCCTTAATCCCTTAATCCTCAATCCCTGCCGTCATTCACTTCGCCTCCAGCCAGCTCCTGCCCACCCCGATGTCCACCACGATGGGTACGTCCAGCGGAAGCGCCGTCGTCATCTTCTCGCGGATCAGGGCCGTGTGCGCCTCGACGTCCGGCTTCTTCACCTCGAAGACCAGTTCATCGTGCACCTGGATGAGCATCCTGGTCGCGAGGCCGCCCGCCTGGATTGCCCGGTGAATGTCCACCATCGCCTGCTTGATCAGGTCGGCTGCACTGCCCTGGATCACCGTGTTCACCGCGAGCCGCTCGCCGAGGGCCACCTGCTGGCGGTTCCGCGAGTGCAGCTCCGCGATCGGCCGCCGCCGCCCGAGGATCGTCTGGGCATAGCCCGTCGCGCGCACGTCCGCGATCACGGAGTCGATGTACGCCTTCATCCGCGGGAAGCGCGCGTGGTAGCGGTCGATGAACGCTGCCTCGTCTTCGGAGATGCTGAGCGCGCGAGCCCGAACGCGGTCTGCCCGTAGATGATCCCGAAGTTCACCGCCTTCGTCATAGCGCTGCTCCGGCGTGATTCTCGCGAGCGGCACGCCGTTCACCTGCGCCGCGACGGCCTTGTGAATGTCCTCACCGGCCTTGAACGCCGCGAGCAGCGCCTCGTCCTGCGAGAACGCCGCCAGGATGCGCAGCTCGATCTGCGAGTAGTCCGCGACCAGCAGCACCGCGTCGTCCGCACCCGCGACGAACGCCCCGCGGATCCGCCGCCCGATCTCCGTCCGCACGGGGATGTTCTGCAGGTTCGGATCGCTCGACGACAACCGCCCGGTCACCGCCCCGGTCTGGTTGAAGCCCGCGTGCACCCGCCCGGTGCGTGCACAGACCATCCGCGGCAGCGTGTCCAGGTAGGTGCCCTTCAGCTTGGCCAGCTCGCGGTACTCCAGCATCAGCTTGGGAATCACATGGTCCGTCTCCGCGGCCAGCCGCTCGAGCGTGTCCGCGTCGGTGCTCCGCCCCGTCGCCGTCTTCTTCAGCGCCGGCAGCCCGCACTCGTCGTAGAGCACCGTCGCCAACTGCTTCGTCGAGTCGATGTTGAACTCGTGACCAGCCGCCTGGTGCACCTCGCGCTGCAGCGCGATCATCCGGTCGGCCAGCTCGTCGCTCATGTCCGCGAGGACGCCGACGTCGAGCGCGACCCCGTTGAACTCCATCTCC
Organism: Phycisphaerales bacterium; assembly: GCA_020639115.1. Taxonomy (GTDB): domain Bacteria; phylum Planctomycetota; class Phycisphaerae; order UBA1845; family UBA1845; genus JACKHG01. Next base: position 47,335 of record JACKHG010000021.1, on the reverse strand, counting down.
GCGAGCACCTCGACGAGCGGCATCTCCGTCGCCTCGAAGAGCCTCCGCGTGCTGCTCGCCTCGACCTGCGGACGCAGCTTCTCGTACAGCCGCCAGGTCACCTCCGCGTCCTCGCCCGCGTACTCCGCGACGTGCAGCGTATCCACCTGGTCGAGGCTGATCTGGTTTTTCCCCTTGCCGATCAGGTCGGTGATCGGGATCGTCCGGTGCCCGAGCAGCTCGAGGGCCAGCGCGTCCATCCCGTGCGAGCGGCGCAGCGGCTCCAGCACGAAACTCGCGATCATCGTGTCGAAGTGCACGCCCGCGACCGGCAGCCCGCAGGCGCGCAGCACCACCAGGTCGTACTTGAGATTCTGCCCGACCTTCCGCACCGCCGGGTCGGCCAACACCGGCCCCAGCACACGCTGCACGTCCGCCCGCGGCACCACCTGCCCCACCGCGGCGCGCAGCGGGACGTAGTACGCCCGCCCCTCCTCCCACGCCAGGGAAATCCCCACGAGCTGCGACGCCACCGGGTTCAGCCCGGTCGTCTCGGTGTCCAGCGCCAGCACCTGCACGCCGGCGAGTTTGCGGCCGAGGGCCGCGAGCTTGGCGACGTCGTCCACCAGCTCGTACACCGCGTCGGTCTGCGTCGGCCCGGGTGCAAACAGCATCCCCGCCGGAGCCGCGGCGCTGTCGCCCCCGCCCGCCTGGCCCGCGCCGGCTGCCCCGCCTGCGTCGCCCGCCGGTTGGAGCTTCTCCAACTGCTCGATCAGCCGCTCGAAACCCAGCTCCATGAAGACCGGGGCGACCGCGTCCGCGTTCAACCCGAGGTAGCGCGCCCGCTCGAGCGCAAAATCGAACGCGACGTCGTCCTTCAGCGTCACCAGTTGCCGCGTGATGGGAAGCTGCGCGGCGAACGCCAGCACGTTCTCGCGCTGCTTCGGGGTCAGCTCGTCGGCGTGGTCCACCACCGCCTGGGCCGTACCGTATTTCGCAATGAGCTTGGCGGCGGTCTTGAGCCCCACCCCCTTCACGCCCGGGATGTTGTCCACCGTGTCCCCGCACAGCGTCTGCACGTCGATGACCTGCTCCGGCGCGTACCCCTTGTTCTCCAGCAGGTACGCCCGGTCGATCACCTCGCCCTTGCCCGGGTCGTAGAGAAAAGCCTTATCGGTGATGAGCTGCTCGAGGTCCTTGTCCTTGCTCACCAGGTAGGTGTGCACGTCCGCGTCGTCCGCCATCCGCCGCACGAGCGTCGCCATCAGGTCGTCCGCCTCGAAGCCCTGCTGGCAGAAAACCGGCACGCCGAGCAGGCGCATGATCTGCACGATCCGGTCGGCCTGCGGCGGCAGATCCTCCGGCGGCGGGTCGCGGTGGGCCTTGTACTCCGGGTAAATATCGCAGCGAAACACGGTCTCGTCGCCCGCGTCGAGCACCATCGCGAGGTAATCCGGCTTGCGCTCGCGGAGCAGGTTGAACAGCGACGAGAAAAACACGTACGTCGCCCGCGTAGGCTCACCGGCTGGACTCGTCAGCGGCCGAAACGGCGCATAGTAAGACCGGTAGATCTGCGCATGCCCATCAATGACATAGAACGTCTTGGCCATCAGCTAACTTCCCAACACCAAAGCCGGAGGGCGCAAGCCCCCGGGCAAAAACCGCAAGAACAAACCCGCCCAACCCTCTGTCCCGCCGCCCCATCCCCCCTTTCTCACTTTCCCACTTTTCCACCTTCCCACTCGCCTAATACGCCCGCACAATCTGCGCTCCGGGATAGTAGTGGTGCAGGATGACGCTCGCCTGCCGCCCGGCCCGGGCCTGCCCCTCCGCACCCCACTGACACATTCCCACGCCGTGCCCGAAGCCCTTGCCGTTGGTGAATTCCAGGGTGTCGCCCAGGTCGGTCAACGTGCAGTCGGTGCTGCGCATCACGCGGCTGCCGACCGCGAGGCGGAACGTCTCCGGCCCCATCACGACCTTCGCGTCGTCCGCGCCCGTCAGCGTCACCTGGCCGATCCGTCCGAACTCCGTCGTGCCCGTCACCGCGACCGTCGCGATCTCCGTCCAGTCGGCGAACGCCTCGTCGCGGTCCTTCAGCCGCCCGAGCAACTCGACCTTCGCGATGCTCCGCGGCTTCCACCGGTACGCCTCCCCCTTCGCGATGCGGCAAAAGTCGCACGCGACGCCGTGGGCGAGCGGCTCGGGCGCGTCCCCGCCCCCCATGTAGTCCGTCACGCTCTGCGTGTGCCCGCCGCACGCGGCTGAGTAGTACGCGCAGAAGATCCGCAGCCCCTTCGGCGTCCGCGCGCTCAGCACGACGCCCCGCGTCGCGTCGACCGCCTCCGCCGCCCGCCGCCCGAACGCGTCGCGCCGCACGCCGCGATACACCTGGTCGCCCTCGCCCGCCCGCAGATCGAACAGCCGCTTGTCCCGCTCGCTCATGATGTAGAGCGCGTAGGTTCGCGACGCCACCGCCTGGGCCTGCAGCGCCTCGTCGTGAAACGTCGGCCACGACTCCTGCGACACCACCCCCGCAACGTACGCCTGATGTCCACGTGGTTGATGACGCCACACGCCGCCGCCGCGCGGACAGCTCCAGCCGGCTCTGTACCGCTGCTTTGCGTCGCCTCGCTGCCTGTCCCCACCTGCAGCAGCGCTTCGGTCTCGACCACCAGCGGACCCGCGACCACCGCGCCGTCACCGACCCGCAGCCCGCCCTCCCCGCGGACCTCGGTCCAGTCGAGTTCCTCGCCCTTGAGATAAACCGTGCCGCCCGCGTCGACGATGGTATACGGCCCCGTCACCCGCACCTGGCACGCCGGGGCATCGAGCAGCAGCACGCGCACCGGCCGCACGTCGAGCACCGGCGCGATTTTCGGCGGCGGCTCCGGCCCGCAACCGCTCAGCGCCCACGACCCCGCCGCCGCCCACACCATGAGCTGCGCCGCGCGTCGCCGCCGCCGATCCCAGTGCATCCGTGCTGTCCGCGCCGCACCACGCTGCGCGCAGAGATTCCAACCCATAAGGCCATTGTCGCGGTCAGGCAGTGTCGCGCCAACGAGCGAAGATGCGAAATGAGTACGCGAAGATCCGACCCGCAAGCGAGCCAATCAGAGCCGCGACCGTAAGGGAGCGGACAGAACAGAGCCGCGACCGTAAGGGAGCGGACAGAACAGAATCCAACCGGCTCCCGCAGGAACCCACCCCCACGGTGCGTCAGAACAGATGTGAAATGTCGAACTAGACCGCCGACTCGCGCAGCCCCAGGCCCAACTCGCCCAACCGCCGCTTGATCTCCACCAGCGACGTCTGGCCGAAGTTCTTGATGGCCATCAGTTCCGCCTCGCTCCGCTGGATCAGCTCGCCCAGCGTGCTGATGCCCAAACGCTGCAGGCACTTGCGGCTGCGCACGGAGAGCTCCAGCTCCGCCACGCTGCGGTTGAGAATGTTGGGATCTCCCGCAGCGATTCCCGCCACGGCCGGCGGCGGCGGGGCCCCCACGCTCGGCGTCACCGGACCGTCCTCCAGCGCCTGGCCGAGCCGCAGCCCCTTCACCCGGAGCATCTCCTTGATCTCGTTCAGCGAGGTCTCGCCGAAGTTCTTGTACGCCAGCAGCTTCGCCTCCGTGATCCGCAGCAGATCGCCGATCGTGTTGATGTTCATCTGCTTCAGGCAGTTGCGGCTGCGCACCGACAGCTCGAAGTCCGAGATCGGCGTGTCCAGGATCGCGCTGCGCTGCTCGCGCGACGCCTCGCGCTCCTCGTCGTAGTACATCGTCAGCGAGTTCTGCACGTCGCCGAGGAAGAGCCGCGCCCGCACGTGGTTGGGGTGCTCGTTGACCACCCCCCGCACCAGCGTCAACGCCTCGTCGTAGCGGCCGTGATCCTCGTAGAGCACCGCCAGGTTGAGCACCGCGTTCACCGGCGCCGGCGTCTCCGCGATGCACTCCTCGTACAACGACATCGCCTCCTCGTCGTCCCCGCGGAGGTCGAGCAGGTACGCCAGGTGGAACAGCCCCTCGCGGTGGTTCTCGTCCACGTCCGCGGCTGCCCGGTACTTCTCGATCGCCGTGTTCCAGTCGTACCGCTGCTCCGCCACGCGGCCTTCCAGGTACAGCTTCTCTGCGCGCGTGTCCTCGCCGGACAGCGCCGCGATCCGCCGCTCCGCCTCGTCCAAGTTCGCGCTCTCGATCAGTCCGGTGATATCGTCGTGAATCTGGCTCATGACTCGGTGATTTCCCTGGAAAAGACGGGTAGCCGGTCGGGATCAGCCGCCTGTCCCGCCGGTGGTCAATCTCTGCCTGATGCTTTGATGAGCAATGCGGATTCTTATTCTGTGCTCGTAACCGCGTCCGCGCGACGCGCAGCCGTACCCGCAGCCTGGAAGTCCGCTCATGAGGAGCACGCCTCGGACCCTGCCACCGACCGCGCCTGGGACGCCTGCACGCGCGACCGGTGAGTTTACCACCCCCCGCCGCCGATGCAAGCCGCCCCCGTCCCACGGGTCGGGCGTGCCACCGGGAGGTGTGCCACTGCTCTTGAGCAGTGCAGTCCTCTCCTGCCCCCGAGCAACGATCCTGTGCCACTGGTCTTGAGCAGTGCAACCTCTCTCCCCCGCTCTGGAACCGTCGAGAACTCGGTCTCAGCCCCGCCAGTGCCCCCGAACCCCCCATTCTCCGCCCGCCCACGCCGGCTGACACGCCTTGACCGTCCCCCCAATGTCCCGCTACACTGCTCGGCTCGACTTATACAGGAGAAACCGGCGATGAAAGTCACCCGCAGCATGTTCCGGGCTTACCGTCAGAAGGACGCCCACGAGACCGCAGAACGCAACGAGCGACGCAAACTCCCCGAACGCGCCCGCCGCGATGCCCGCATGCTCGCCCGCATCAAGGAAGACAGCCTGCCCTACACCCCCGAGGTGATGAGCTGGCTCAGCCGCAAGCTCGACAAGCCGGCCTCCAAGATCACCCAGGACGACGTCAACAAGCTCAAGGCCTGAGGGCCGGACCCCCTCGGCGCCGCCCAGCCGGCGGGCTGATCGGCTCGCCTGCGGTTGACCGAACGCCACCAGACTTCTTCGTCGCTGCGGAGCATCCGCTCCCCGCGATCAGGGCCGCACGCCATGAAGCGACCCACCGCCCGTCTGCTCATCTGGTGCCCCGACGCGCGCGGCATCATCGCCACCGTCACCGGCTTTCTCGCCGAGCACGGGGCCAATGTCCTCGAGGCCGACCAGCACAGCGACCCCGATCACGGGGCCTTCTGCATGCGCGCCGAGTTCGAGACCGACGGGCTCGACCTCGACCGCGACGCCTTTCCTGCGGCCTGGGGGCCCGTCGCCGACCGCCTCAACATGGACTGGCGACTCGCCTGGGCGACTGACCGGAAACGCATGGCCCTACTCGTCAGCCGCCAGGACCACTGCCTCCACGATCTCCTGCTCCGCCAGCGCTGCGGCGAAATCGACGTCGATATCCCCTTCGTCATCAGCAACCACGACGACCTTCGCCGCACTGTCACCGGCTACGGCATCAACTTCCACCACCTCCCCGTCACCGCCGCGACCCGCGCCGACCAGGAACGCCAGCTCCTCGATCTGCTCCAGCGCGAACGCATCGACGTCGTCGTCCTCGCCCGCTACATGCAGGTGCTCAGCGACGCGGTCGTCGACCGTTACCCGGCCCGCATCATCAACATCCACCACGGCTTTCTGCCCGCCTTCGCGGGCGCCAAGCCCTACCACCAGGCCTACGCACGCGGCGTGAAGATCGTCGGCGCCACCGCCCACTACGTCACCGCCGAACTCGACGCCGGCCCGATCATCGCCCAGCAGACCACCGGCATCAATCATCGCGACACCGTCGACGATCTCGTCCGCAAGGGCCGCGATCTCGAACGCACCGTCCTGGCTGCCGCGGTCCGCCTCCACCTCGACGACAAGGTCCTCGTCCACCAGAACAAGACCATCGTCTTCGACTGAGCAAGTCCGCCATGTCCGTGTGCCACTGCGCTTGAGCAGTGCAGTCCTCGACGACGCCCAAGCCCGGATCGTGTGCCACAGCTCGCACAGTGGACGGATATCCCGCCCGCGACCCCGGTAAAAACAATCAGGGCTGCCCGCGCCGTTGGAGCGCAGCCAGCCCTGATGAAATCTCATGCCTCGACGGTCCGGCTCAGCCGCCGGTCGTCGTGGTCGTTGTCGTGTCCGTCTCGTCCGTACCCGGGAACAGCGTGTCGGTAATCGACCCGAACACGAACTGCGCGAACGCGTCCAGTATGCTCGTCCGCCCCGCGCCGCCAAACCGGTAGAAATAGTCCTTCGGCAGGCAGTCGCCGACGTTGATCAGCAGCATCCCGGTGAGCATGGCCGCCGAGGCCCGCTTCCAGTGTATGCGTTTTTTCCGCATGGAGTGCCTCCCTTCACTTACCCACGACTCTATCGGCCGTCCCAGCCGCTGTCGATAGCACAATTCGCCCGACCGCCCCGACCCGCAGCCCGCAACACGCGTTCACAGCACTGAAAACCCCGTCACCCGCCCGCACGTCGGAGGTTGCCGCGTACCCTCGCCGGTGTGCCACTGCTCTCGAGCAGTGCAATCCTCGCAAGCGCCCAAGCCCGCCGCGACACTACCCGCCCGCTACCGCGTTGATCCGCTCCGCGAGCTTCACGTCCAGATCGCTCAGCCCGCCGACGTCGTGCGTGCTCAGATCGATCCGCACCGTGTTGTACACGTTGAACCACTCCGGATGATGATTCATCTGCTCCGCGATCAGCGCCACCCGCGCCATGAAGCCCCACGCCGCGTTGAAATCTCCGAACTTCAACTCGCGATGGAACTTCCCGTCGCGCACCGCCCATCCGTCGAGCTTTGCCACTGCGTCCTGCGCCTGAGCATCCGTCAGTTTTGTTGCCATGGATATCCCTCCCGTGTATGCAAACCGGTCACGTGCGGATCGTACCGCGAAGGCTCCGCACCGGCCCGCGACCGCCGCTCAGCCGCGGCTACGCCATGTTCTCGTCCAGCCACGCCCGCACCTCCTCCGCGTGACCGTTCGCCTTCACGTTCGCAAACACGTGCGCGATCTTCCCCTTCCGGTCGATCACGAACGTCGTGCGCACGATGCCCATGTACTCCCGCCCGTACAGCGACTTCTCCCGCCACACGCCGTACGCCTCCGCGACCGCGTGATCCTCGTCGGCCAGCAGCGGGTAGTTCAGCGCGTGCTTCTCCACGAATTTCTCGTGCTGTCGCACCGGGTCCGGAGAAATCCCCAGCACCGTCACGCCCGCCTTCTTCAGCCCCGCGTGCGCGTCGCGAAACCCACACGCCTCCTTCGTGCACCCGCTCGTCATGTCCTTCGGATAGAAGAAGAGCACCACGACCGACTTGCCCTTGTACGCCGACAGCTTGATCGTCTGTCCGCCCGAAGCCGGCAGTGCAAAAGCCGGAGCCGCCGACCCCACCTCAGGATAGTCCACGTCCGATCGCGCCATGTGCCTGTCCCTCGCCAATGCCCGCGTTGCAACGAACCCAAATGCTCGCGTCAATTCCAGTCAATCAGTCCAATGGTGCCGCATTCTACGAGCCACACGCCCGAACCACCAGTCACCCAACACGCTCGCCGACTGGACGCGACGCCGGCTGCGCCCGCCGCGCACGATCTGCCCACGCCCGGAGGGCGCAAGATGTTTGCCAGGGGCGCCAGCCCCTGGGATTTCCCCACGCAAACAACGGAGCCCTGCAAGGGCGACACGACCGGCGCGCTGCGCCCGTCGTCGCCCCCGCAGGGCTCCCCAATCGCCCGACCTCACAACGTCTCGGCGTGCCAAACCTGCTCGATCACCACCCGCCGCCCGTCCGCCGCCACCAACCGCTCCTCCACCTCCCCGAGCCGCCGCCCACCGACGACCAGGCCCGCCAGCGCCGCCGTCGTCTGCTCCGCGGCTGTGAAAACTCCTACCGTGTCCACGTCTCCGACCCGCGCCCCCGCCGCCGACCGCAGGCTCGCCACCGCCACCAGCACGTACACGCGCACGCCGGTCGGCCCGAAGTCGCTGAACGGCCGCCCGTCCACGCTCACCAAGGCAGCCGGGGTACGCACACGCTCCAGCGCCGCCACCCGGCCCGCCCGATCGCCGTGCGCCTCCGCACGCACCTCGGCGAAGAGCGGGCTGCCCGCCTCCAGCAGCGCCCCCAGCGCGCCGACCACGGCTGACTCGATCGCCGCAAACTCACCCATGGTATTTTCCCTATGGCGCCTACAACCCCGCCAGCTCGTCGCGGCCCAGCACAGTCGCGTCCCCCGCCGCCGCCGCGACCGTCCCCGTGGCGGTGCTCCCCGGCAACGGAGCAGCCGCCGGCAACACGGCTTCACCCGACCCGACTGCAGCCAGCCAGGCCAGCGCTGCCCGGTACCGCGCCGCCACGTCGGCTGGCACCGGCGGCCGCCGCGCGTTCAACCGGTACTCGACCACGTCCAGCGTCACGGCTGCCAGCACCGGCCCCACCTCCGCGTGCGCCACCACGTCGATCGGAACCCGGTGGCGGCGGGCGAGGTAGCTGTCCACCTCGCCCTCCGCCTCCGCCAGCGCCGCAGCCACCACGGCTTCGTCGGCGCTGCCGCTGCCCGCATCGTCGGTGAGCTGCACGTACGCCCGCGTCCCGAGCCGCAGCTCCACGTCCTCCTTCGTCACGTACGCCATCGCCAAGCCCTCCCGCAGGCGCGTGCCGCGCCGGCCTACGCCTCGTCGAACTGCACCTGCACGGCGTATTGCCAATACCCGTACGCCATGCGGTACCGCGCCCGCACGCCGTAGAGGTACTTCTCGCGTTTGAAGCCCTCCTCGCTCTCCTCGGTGAGCGCCGTGAATTCGATCGGCTCGCGATCCTGGAAGATGAACGGCCGCACGACGCCGTCGGTCTTCAGCAGGTACCACGCGTCGGTCTTCGCCAGCCAGGGAAAAGACAACACCGGCGCCACGCCCGCCAGCACGTTCGTCGCCCCGCTCGCCAGCGTTCCGCTCAGCGCCTCCAGCGCCGCGAACAGCATGTTCGGCGGCACCACGCAGTAGAGCCCCTCCGCGTTGAGCGCCATCGGCTCGCCGCGATCGTCCTTCAGCCCCAAAATCAGCGTGATCGCCTGGCCCAGCGCGGCCCGGAACTCGCCCGCCTGCGGCAGATGCGGCACCGACGCGCCCGAGGTGATCCGGTTGCTCTGCAACGCCGCCTCCTCCGACGGATGGTTGTCCCCGAAGAACGGCACGCCGTCGTAGCTGTGGTAGCCCGCCTCCGCACCGTGATCGAGCAGTTGTGCAATCAGCAGGTCCTTGTGCGTCGCCGCCCGCTGGGCCAACTCGCCGACCCGCACCCGGATCTGACCCGTCTGGTCGTCCGCGATCTCGTCCCGGTCCACCTCCAGCGTGGCCTCGTACTTGAGATTTTCCAGCGAGTAGCTCTCGCTGCGCAGCCCCCGCGCCAGGCGCCCGTCGCCCCACTCACGCAACTGCGGCGTGCTCCCCAGCCAGCGGTACACCTCGCTGTGCCCGCTCGACACCACGCGCGTCGAAAAATCCCGGTAGCGCACCGGCGCCGCCTCGAACCGGCCGAAAAACTCGCTGCGCAACCCCTTCGTCAACAACCCCGTATCCACGATCGCCATGACTCCCCCCTTTACGAAATCCCCAACACGTTCTCACCCATCCGTACGACTCTCAATCCACCTGCCGGGCCCGGCTCAGCTCCGCACACCTTCCGCGAGCCGCAGGATGATCCGCCCCGGGGCCACCACGCCGCGCACGCGCCCCACCAGCACCGCGTCCTGCGGATCCAGCGTCAGGCTCTCGTCGTCCCGGGCGTACACCGCCCGGCCCACGTCGGCAGCCACCGCGCCCGCCAGCGCCGTCTCGAAATCCCCCAGCGTGTACACGCGGCCGCTCGCCGCGCCGTCCGCACCCGCCGCGTTGTCCACCTCCTCGTACGCCAGACCCGCGAACACGCCGCTGCCCGTCACGGGCTGGGCAAAACCCCCGGCGTTCCACTCCACCAGCGCCCCCTTGAACAGGTGCGCGCCGCCCGCGACGTCCACGCGCCGCAACTCCTGATCCACATAGTGATCCACGTCCCGATTCGCCGTCAGTGCCATGATCCGTCACCCCCTCAATCGATTGACCTCGTCCTTCTCACGCAGAGACGCAGTGGACGAATTCCAGAAAATCAATCTCCGCGTTCTCTGCGACTCTGCGTGAGCATTCTCTTCCCTCATTCTTCATGTCTTGGTGTCTTGGTGTTTTCGTGCTTCAGTTCCCGCACGCGGGCGCAGCGCACCGCTGGGCTCCAGCCACGTACGCCTCCTCGCTCGTGATCCCCTGCAGCAGTGCACTCGACCGGTACTCGCGCCGGGCAGCCGCGACAGCCGCCGCCGAGGCTCCGCCCGCCCCCGACCCCGCCACCGGAGCCGCGATCCGACCCGTCGCCACCACCACCGGCGCCGTCCGCAGCCACTCCGCGAACAGCACCGCATCCTGCAACGCCAGAGCCAGGGCCCACGGCTGCTGCGCCTCCGTCAACTTCCCCGCAGCCTGGGCCGACGCGACCAGCGCCTCCGCGTCCTTGCGCAGCGCATCCTCCTCCAGCGCTGCAAGCCGCGCATCGGCAGCCGCCAGCAGCGTCTCCACGTCGGACTCCACCGGCAACGCGAGCCGCGCCGACAGCGCCGCGACCACGGGCGCCCCGTTTGGATTTTCACGATGCACGACCGGCTTCATCCCCACGATCGCCGGCTTGTTCGTCAGCGCCACCGAGTGCAACGCCACGAGCCGCCGATCCTCCGGCCGGATCAGCGCCACCGGCGACAGGTACCGGTACGCCCGCGCCGCCAGCATCCGCCGACCCTCGTCCGTCCAGTTCACCGTCGCCACCAGCCCCTCGCCCGCAACCGCCTCCAACGCCGTGATCCAACCCGCCGCCGGCGCCGTACCCTGCGGAGACGCGTACGCGCCCCCCAACGTCTGATGCTCGAAGTCGATCGGCAGGTCCGTACCGTGCGCCGCAAACGCCGCCACCACCGCCGCGCCCGCATCCGCATCCACCACGAACGACCCGCTCGTACTCGCCACCTCCCCCCACGGCGCCACGACCACCCGCTGCGGCACAGCCGCATCCACCTCAGCCGCCACCAGTCGCGCCAACGTCTCCGCGCCGCAGTCCCCACTCGCGCCCAAGCCTTCACCCGCACCGCACTCCGGCGGCGCCACCGCCAAAACCTGCTCCGTCATCACAACCCCCCTTTCAAGCCGACCCGTCCCCACTTTCTCACTTTCCCACCTGCTCACTTTCTCACTCCACCGACCACTTCCTCCCCCTCCGCCGCCTTGGGCAATCCCAACGCAGCCCGCGCCCACGCCAACGGCACCGGCACCCCGAGCCGGTTCACCGCCGCGTCCAGCACCTCCGTCAGTTCCTCGAGGTCCCGCGGACCCTCCACCCGCCGCGTGAAGTACGGCACCGAACCTCTGGCCCGAACTGCATCCGCGCCACCGGCCCCAGCACGTCCGCCGGATCGTCCGCGCCTCCGCCCGGATGTCCTGCGTCCGCAGATCCTTGCGCACCTCCTCGTGGATCCGCGTCGCGCCGAACGACCCGCCCAGCCCCGGCGTCTCCGTCGTCAGCGTCTGCCCGAGCCACGCCTTGCTCATCTCCCGGTTGAGAAAATCACAGAGATGCTCGTAGGGCGGCGGCGCCTTGCCCTGCCCCGCCTCGACAAACTCCAGTTCGATCGCCCGGCTGAAGACGCCCGCGGCGCTGCTGCCCAGCGACTCCAGCATGCGCAGCATCTCCGCTTTCTCCTCCGCGGTCGCCGACGGGTCGTAGCGCGCGATCCGCACGGGCATCCCGAACAGCTCCGCGAAAACCATCCAGTCCTTCAGCGCCAGGTTCTTCCCCAGAAAGACCAGTGCCGTCGCCCGCAGCAGCCCGCCCCGCATCGGGTGCCCGCTCACCGTGTGCGGCGTGTGCACGATGAACTTCTGCGGCGGAAGCGCGATGCCCTCCGCCGACTCCGCGTCGGTCAGCACCCGCGGCGCCCCCAGGTCGTCGAAGGTGATACGGGTAAATGCAACGGGCACCACGTCCGCCAGGATCAGCGCTCCTGATCGCACCTCCCACACCAGTTCCGCCAGTGCGATGTTCCGCCCCAATGCCAGCGCCAGGTGCTGCAGCACCGCGTCGAACCCGTCGATCCGCGCCAGCACGCGCCGGCAGTAGTCCGCCGCCGCATCCGCAGCCACCCGGTCCACCCCCTCCTCCACCTCGGCTGCACTCGTCACCGCCCACGGCAGACCCGTCAACGCGAGCCGCCGCTTGCTCGCCACCGCGTACAGGTGCGCGTCCTTCTCCTCCATCTCGTCGAACAACTGCATCGCCGCCCCGACGTCGCCCGCGTCCGCACTCCGCAGAATCGCCGCCAAGCGCAGCGGCGTGAGCCCGTGGCTTGGGTAATTCCGAACCACGTCCGTCCGCCGCGGCTCCAGCAGCCGCCCCGGCCGCAAACGCCGCGCCCCCGCCCCGCGTAACCCATTCACAACCCACCGCCCCCACCTCATAACATCCCCCCAATCGCGCAACCGCGCCCGACCTGCGACTTTTGACCTTTGACCTTCGACCCTCGACCGCCCCTACCAAAGCCCGCGCCGCGCGTATTTCAGCGGCTGCACGCGCAGCACCTCGAACGTCGTCACCGGCGCATCGTCCGCGGCGTGCAGCGCCAGGGCCGCCGCCCAGAAACGGTCCGCGTGGCTGCCCTCCCGCCGCGGGGCGCCCAGCACGATCTGCCCGCTCGCACTCGTCCGCCGCTCCACGCTGTGCCAGTCGTTGCGAATCCCATCATCGACCGGGATGCGGATCGTGCGATCCTCCACCGCGATGCGCAGGCGGCCCGCGATCTGCGCCTTCAGGGCAGCCGTCAGCGTCACCGCCTCCACTCGGTGCCGCCCGAACCGCTCTTGCGCCTCCTCCGCGAGCTGCATCCCCAGCCCGCCCGCGTCGATGCAGCAGCGCCGCAACTGCCTGAGCCGCAGGTACTCAGCGATCCGCGCAAACTGCGCCCGGAACGTCTCCCCCGCGATCTCGACCACGCTCCGCGTGACGTACACGCCCGCACGCCGCGCGAGCACCCAGATCACCGTCAGGTCGCGCCGCCGCCCGATGTCCACCCCGGCGAAGAGCTCCTCGCCCGCCGCCAGCTCCTCCGCCGGTACGGTTTTCTCGAGCGCCGCGTCCGCGCACGCCGCGATCTGCGCGTACGTCAGGAACGCCGTCGCCTCGTCGAGGAATTCGCAGAGGAACTCCTGCCGGAAGAGCGTGTCGTCCCCCATGGACCGCCGCACCTCGGCGACGTCGACACCCAGCCCCTGCCGCACCGCCTCCGGCAGCGTGATCGTGGAATGACTGAATTGGGAATTGTGCCGTAGCCGCGCGAAGACGTTGCTGATCCCCTTCGGCGTCGACGCGACGTCCAGCTCCCCGCCGCCGCGCAGCAGCGTCGGAAACATCGCCGCCCAGATCTCCCGGTCGTCCGCGTGCATCGCGAACTCGTCGAGCAGCACGTCCCCCGTGAACCCCCGCGCCGTCTGCGGATTCGCCGGCAGCCCGATCACCCGCACGCCGTTGGGCAGCCTGACCTCGAGCCGCTTCGTTTCCGTGCCCGCGAAGTAACCGTCCGCCACCAGCTCCGACCAGATGCCGAGCAGCGCACAGTGCTGCCGCACCTTGGTCATCAGCTCGCGACTCTGCCGCTCCCCGGCTGACAGGAACACCTGCGTACGCCGCCGCTTCAACCCGCGCAGCAATCGCCGCAGCGATTTCGTGAAGCTCTTGCCCGACTGCCGTGACCAGCAGCACCAGCGCATCCGCGCCGGACTCTCCACGTCCGCACGCTGATAAGGCAGCAACGGCACCCGTGGCTCGACCGTGGCTGGCACGGTCGGCGTGACCTTCGCGCAGTGGCCTGCGACCTGGTTGGGTTTGACTGGACCTCGATCAATTGACATCACCCCAACAACTTGCCGGGTGCTGCCTGAACGCGGCACTTGGGATGGAAAATCTCAGAAAAAAAACGTCGCCCCACCTGGCGACCCCGCCAAGCGGGATTTCACGCCGTCTCGTCATGGGGAAGATGCCCCAGGGGGCACCCGGCGCACCGCGCCGCCGCCCGGCAATGCCGCTTCCCCACCTCCACCAGCAACGCGTGGTACTCGTTGAACATCCGCACGTCGCGCGGCAGCGCCCGCTCGAACCGCGCCTGGACCGCCGCGTACGACTCGCCGCCCGCGAGCAACCCGTGCCGCCGCAGCACCCGCCGCGTGTACGCATCCACCACGAACACCGCGTGTCCCCCGGCGTACAGCAGGATCGCGTCGGCAGTCTCCTCCCCGATCCCCGCGACCTCGAGCAGCGCCACGCGCACCGCACCGGTTTCGCCCGCCAGCGCCGCCTCGATCGTCCCGCCGCGCGCCAGCACCCAAGCGGCCAGCGCCTTCAGCCGCCGCGCCTTCACCCGGTAGGTGCCGGCGGACCGGATGATCGCCCCCAGCGCCTCCTCCTCGAGCGCCGCGATCCGCGCGAAGTCGAGGCAATCAGCCGCTTTCAGTGCTGAGATCGCCCGCTCGACGTTCGTCCACGCCGTGTTCTGCGTCAGCACCGCGCCGATCGCAACCTCCGTCGGCGAGTCGCCCGGCCACCACCCGCGCGGCCCGTAGGCCGCCGCCAGCGCGTCGTATATCTCCACCAGTTCGTTCGCCGCCATCGCCGCGCATCCTCGCCCCCGCGGTTGCCCCTTGCAAGCCCGCGCAAATCCGGACACGATGGGCGCATCATGGCGACCTCACGGACGAGGAAACCGCAAGCCGTTGAGCTGGAGGCTCCGTCGCGCTGGCCCACGCTGAGTCAGCCGCTGGAAACGCTCGTCTTTCTGCTCCCCTTCATCCTCCTCTACCAGCTTGGCTGCATGCTCCTCCACACCGCGCCCGGACAGGTCGCCCAGGAGCGCATCGTCGCCTTCCATCTCCTCCAGGTTTTCTTCGAACTCTTCGGCACGACCGGCGTGTGGATGCCCGGACTCGCCGTCGTCGTCATCCTGCTCTGCACCCAGGTCGCGAGCCGCCGCCCCTGGCGCGTGCGCAAGCGCACCGTCGGCTTCATGTACGCCGAGGCCGGACTGCTGGCTGTCCCGCTGATCGCGCTCAACCACGTGCTGCGCATCGCCCCGCTGCACACCGGCGCCGGCGGCGACGTGGCCACCGAGGCGATCCTCGGCATCGGCGCCGGCGTCTACGAGGAACTCGTCTTCCGCCTCGTGCTCATCTCCGCGCTGGTCATGCTCGCCAGTGATTTTCTCAACATGCCCGCGAAGGCCACGACGGTCGTCGCCGTCATCATATCCGCGCTCGCCTTCGCCGCGCACCACCACCCCCCGCTGGGCAGCGAGCCGTTCGAGGCGACCGCCTTCACCTTCCGCGCCTGCGCCGGCCTGTACCTCGGCGCCCTGTTCGTCTATCGCGGCTACGGACCCGCCGCCGGCACCCACGCGGCCTACAACCTCCTCATCGTCCTGCTCGGCTGAGCGCGCACACGGTCCGTTGCGAAAACGGCTTCCAGCACGAAGACACCAAGTCACAAAGAATGGTCTTCTTGATTTGCAGTTGGAGGAGGGTTGGCGCTGGAATTGATCGATCGACCGAGAAGTCTCGGCTTGGTGGGCGGTGTCCACCCTACCCGTTTCTCACGTAGAATAGAGGCAGTTCTTCGTGTCTTGGTGTCTTCGTGGTTCAATCCCCCGGCGCGCGACGTTAGTAAAAAGCAAAGTCCCCCGGCGCTCGACGCCGAGGGACCCACGCTGGAGGACTCGAGTAAGGTAAAGTGCCTACGGCGCCAGCGCGCCCACCGGCGACGACGCGCCGTGCGCCTCGCCGAACGCGTCCGCCGGCACCAGCGGCGGGCTGATCCGGTTCAGCAGCGGCGAGCCCGCCAGCGGCCGGCCCAGGTCCGGCGAGCCGACGTTGCGCTCGATCTTCGCGTCGCCCATCGTGATGGTGCCGTCGCCCGAATCGGGCGCCATCCCGTGGTACGGCGGGTTGAGGTTGATGTAGTGGTTGTCGCGGAAGTCCACGTCCGCGTTGTTCACCCAAGCCTTGTCCGCGGTGCTCACGTAGGAGCGGAAGTCGGTGAACATGCACCCGCGGACCGAGACGTTCTTCATCAAGAACTGGTTGGGCGGCGAGGTGGCCGATTCGTAAATACCCAGCGCCACGTTGTTGCGGCTGGGCGTGCCCATGAACGTGCAGTTCCACAGGATCAGGTGGTCGAACTTGCCGGCCCAGTCGCTGCCGCGTCCGTCGCCGGGATCGTTGCGGATCGGGTCGCGCATCTCCAGCAGGCAGTTGACGAACGCGTTGTTCTTCGCCGTGTCGCCGCTGCGGATGAAGATGCCCTGGTAGTGCAGATCCTTCGCCACGACGTTGTACCAGATCCAGTTGTGCGGGGCCGCGCCCCAGCCCTGGATCACGTCGGCGTGCTCCGGGTTCGCGACCGCGCCCGGGTCGCTGCCGAACACGCGGATGTTCACGCCGAACGGAACGTTCTGGAAGCAGTCCTCGCGCACCGCGTTGATGGTCAGGTTGCGCATGATCTTCTGCCCCTGCCCGTACCCCGTCGCGCGGCGCATGTTGGAAATCGTGCACTCGGTGTAGTAGTGCGGACCGGTCCAGCTCGCCGCCACCGGGAACGGCGACGACCCGCTGCCGCCCGGCATCACGCAGTCCTTGAGCCACAGGCTCGCCACGCCCGAGCCGCCGCTGATGATGTCCGGCGCGGTCAGGCTCACGCCCTGCACCTTCAGCCAGTACGCCCACAGCGAACCGTTCGTCACCCCCGTGATCCGCGTGTTCGCAGCCGTGCCGCCCGCGTCCGGATCGTGCGTGATCGTGATCCACTCGTTGACCACGTTGCAGTTGGGAACTCCCCAGTTGGCGTTGCCGTCCATGACGTGGTTGCCCGGCCGCAGCCGCACCTCCGCGCCGTCGGCCTTGCCGCCCTGGTACGTCTCCAGCGCCTTCATCGCCTTGCCGATCGTCTTGAAGGGCCGGGACGCGTTGTTCACGGCGCCGTTGCCGTCGTTGCCGCTCGACGCATCGACCCACACTAGGTTGTGCGCCAGCGTGCCACTGGGATTCACGTTGAGCTTAAGCGCCTCGAGCCCGTTGCCCGGCGTCGTGTTCTTGTCGCGCACGCCGCCGTCCGCGCCGATCACCGTCGCCTCGACCGTGATCAGCCCGTCGGACGCGAACTCGCTCGCCGCGATCGGCACCCAGTATTCCCAAACATCCGTGCGGTCGTTGTAGGTCATCGCCGTCGCGACCTTCGGGTTCTGTCCCGAGTAGCCCTGGCCGCTGATGTTGAAGCGCACCTCCTGGATGCCGTTCTTGCTGAACGCGACCACGCCGGCCTTGAGCGTCTCGCCCGCGTCGATCCGCTGCTGCGGCACCACGTCCCACCGCGCCATCGGCGTCAGCACCGGACCGGTGTACGACTGCACCAGCAGCGTCACGTGCACCACCTGCGTGTTGATCCCGGCGGCCGAGACCGTCACGTCCGTCGTGTAGGTGCCGTCCGCGAGCCCGCTGCGATTCACGTTGAGCGTAATCACGTCGTGCTCGCCCGCACTGGTTCCGCCCGCGGGCGCCAGCGTGAGCCAGCTTGCGTTTTCCGACACGGTGTAGGCCAGCAGCGACCCGCCCGCGTTCCACACCTCGAAGCTCGCCTGCGTCTGCGTGCCGCTCAGCGACAGCGCCGCCGGACTCACCGCGAGATGCGGTCGTCGCAACCGTCCGGCGTGCCGTCACCGTCCGCGTCGGCGTGATCCGTCGAATCCGGACGAGCGTCGACGCAATCAACTCCGTCACCGTCGCTTTGTATCGCTGTCAGGCGCTCCCACACAGCGATCGAGGCAGTCGGCGACGCCGTCGCCGTCGCTATCGTTATCGCTCACGCCGCAGCCACACACGCCGGGCGTCGTCTTGTTCGGATCGTTGGGGCATTCCTCGGCGCAGTCGACGGTTCCGTCGCCGTCGCTATCCGCCGCCCACGCAGGGATCCTGGCAGTCGATCAGGTTGTCGTGGTCGGTATCGACGTCAGGGACGCACATCCGCACACGCCCGGCAGCACCTTGTGGGATCGTTCACGCTGGATCGGCGCAGTCCACCGTGCCGTCCCCGTCGCTGATCGTCGTCGCAGCCCGACACCGACACCGCCAGATCGTCCCAGTACTTGCCGCCGCTGCCCATGTCCAGATGCCCACCGTGCCCGCCGTGCGCCCGTCGCCGCTTTCTCGTCGTAGCAGTCGATGTTCCACGATGCTCTGGCTCCAGCCGATCCGTCGGTCCACAACCGCGCCCGCAGTTCGGTGCGCGTCGCGCCCACCACCACGTCGAAGCGGAACCGGTACCAAGCGTTGGCCGCCGGCGTGACGGTCGTCGTGGTCGTCCCCTGCAGGTGCTGGTTGCTGTCCGGATGGGCGTCCACGTGGAACGCGTACCCGCCGGAGAACGGCCCGCGCCGCAGCCGGTAGTAGGCGTCGCTGTTGGGATAGTCCGAGAGTACCGTCACGCCGATGCCGCCGCTCGAGCTGGCGATCATCATCCGCCCGGTGTAGCTGTAGGTCGACCAGGCGCCGCTGCCCGTGCCCGTGTAGTGCGAATGGACGTTGGTCGCGGCTGACGTCGTGCCGAACACGTGCTCGCTGCCGAGGCACTGCACGGCGAAGTCGTCCGCCGCCGAAGTGGCGTTGTTCGCCGCCGTATCGGACCAACCGGCTGGATCGGCGCCGCAGGCCGCGCCCACGAACGTCTCCGGGCCGTAGCCCTGCGCCGGCGGATCGTTGCAGTCCGCCGTACCGTTGTGATTCGCGTCGGTGTCCGCGACGCCGCAACCGCAAGCACCCGGCACCGTCTTGGCGGGGTCTGCGGGACAACCATCATGGCAATCCGGCGTCCCGTCGTGGTCGCCGTCGGTATCCGCAACGCCGCAACCGCAGGCACCCGGTGAGGTCTTGGCGGGATCGGTCGGACAGCCATCCAGGCAGTTCGCCGTGCCGTCGCCGTCGCCGTCCGCATCGCTCACGCCGCAGCCACACGCCCCCGGCGCCGTCTTGGCTGGATCCTGCGGGCAGCTCTCGTCGCAGTCCACGACGCCGTCGCCGTCGCTGTCCGGACCGCCCGTGCAGTCGTCGTGGCAGTCGGGCACGCCGTCGGTATCCGCGTCCACGTCGGCCACGCCGCACCCGCACACGCCCGCCGCCGTCTTCGCCGGATCGTTCGGGCACGCGTCGCTGCAGTTGGGAACACCATCACCGTCGGCGTCCGCGTCGCTCACCCCGCAGCCGCACGCCCCCGGCGCCGTCTTGGCCGGATCGTGCGGACACCCGTCGGAGCAGTTCGGGGCGCCATCACCGTCCGCGTCGGCGTCACTCACCCCGCAACCGCAGGCGCCGGGCGCCGTCTTGGCGGGATCGTTCGGGCACGCGTCCGCGCAGTCCGGAGTGCCGTCGCCGTCGCTGTCCGGGCTGGTCGCGCAGGGATCGTCGCAATCGGCCACGCCGTCGCCGTCCGCGTCGTAGTCCGCCACGCCGCACCCGCAGGCGCCCGCGCTGGTCTTCTCCGGATCGAACGGGCACCCGTCGTTGCAGTTCGGCGTGCCGTCGTCGTCATCGTCGCTTTCGGCCAGGCCGCATCCGCACAGCCCCGGGCTCACCTTGCCGGCGTCGTTGGGACAGGCGTCGATGCAGTCGGGCGTGCCGTCGTCGTCGGTGTCGGTGTCGGCGATACCGCACCCGCACACCCCCGGTTCGGTTTTTTCCGGATCGTCCGGACAGTTGTCCGTCGGCGTGCCGCCGCCACCCGGACCACCGCCACCGCCCGGCAGGTCGCCGGACCCGTCATCCGCCGGCGACACGGTGACCGTCATGTCGTCGAGCCCCACGGCTGACCCCGACGTCAGCGACAGGCGAAACTCCAGCGCCGTCACGTCCGCAACGTCCGGCGCCTTGAACGACGCGACCACCAGGCTCGCGCCGTTGATCTGCACCTGCGGGCCAGCCGTCTGCGTCCAGCGGTAAGCGACGCGCGCATCGCTGTCGACCGTGCTCCCCCGGCCATCGAGTTCCACGGTGTCACCCGCCGTCACCGCCTGGTCCGGACCGGCGTCCGCAACCACGAGACCGGCAGTGGCGGGCGAACCCGCCAGGTGCACGACGACCGTGTCCTCACTCGCACCGTCGCCGACTTGCAGCGTGAAGACCAGCGCCTCGTCCGCATCCACCATCGGCGCCTCGAAGCAGAGCTCCGCGCCGCCGATAGCTTCCGCCATCTGGACAGCCGTTCCGCCGATCTGCTGCCACGCGTACGCCGGCGTCATCCCTTCCGGAAAGACGCTGGCGGATCCGTCGAGACACACGCGTTCGCCCCCGGCTGCGTCAACGTCGGCGCCCGCGTTGGCCACCGGCCCGCCGGGCGCGACCTTCAGATCCAGCGTGAGCGAGAACAGATAAACGCCCGCCGGCGTGTAGGCGTGCACCGTGATGTGGTAATCCCCATCGTCCGGGAAGGTCACGGCCTGCGTCGCGCCCTCCGCACTGCCGAGCGCATCGCCAAAATCCCAGACGAACCGCAGCGTCTGGGCGCCCGGCAGCAGGTCAGCCGGGCCGACGCTCAGGTTCCACGCCCGCTCCGCGTCCGCAGAGCGCTCCGCGACGATGCGCATATTCGCAATCGCCTCATCGTCGAGCGTCAGATATTGCGTGTCGTCAGCCGGTGGATTCTCGTTGCCGGCCAGGTTCGTCGCGTCCTGGCATCCCGCCCCCATCAACAAAAGCCCCGCCAGACTCCAGGCGAGACCTGCGCGCGCGCAGTTCCTGCACACCATGTTGGCTTCTCCCCCCAATTACCGCGGACGCCTCTGTGGCGGGTCGTTACGGCGAGCACTGAAAAGGCATGAGTCCCGCCCCGCGGCAGCCGCACCCCTTACCTCTGCGCGCGTGCTGCGTGGACGGTGGCACTTCAATGTCCATTACGTATCCCCAACCGGCAAGTCGTTCAGGATGACCTAATTTGACGCTGAAGTGACGCTGTGGGATTGTCGGCCGGACGCCGCATGCTCGCCCGATAACCAGTGCGCAAGTCCGCCCGGTATCGCGCGCTGTCACGCCCCAAGCTACTTGACCTGCCTGCCTGAACCCGGGACAATACGGACGTGGTTGCGGAGCCCCCTTTGCCGCAATCAGGGTTGGTATTTTTCGTGCGCCGCGGGGAAGTGCGCACCTAACGCATGAATTATCGGTAAGTCGCAGGCAGGCCGGCGCCAACCGCGCTTCGCGGCTGGATTGTCAGCACACCGCGGCATACCATCTGGAACCGCAGGCCACTTCTGCGGAGAGGGGAACAAGACCAGCGTCGGATAACAGCGCAAGGACGCGCGAGGCGAGAGATTGAGGGGGAGGCTTATGAAGCACATCCAAATGAACCGCTGGGTTGCAAGCGCCGTCGCACTCGCGTGCGTCGCCGCGAGCGCATACGCCGATGGTCCCATCGACGTGTGGTACGGCCCCAACCAGACCTTCGGCAATCCCGGACGCGCCCAACGCTGGGTCAACGTCCTGGGCAACTTCCAGCAGGCGGAGCCGGACGACTGCCTCTGGTACAGCCTGGACGGCGCGCCGTTCGTCAAGCTCGAACTGGGCCCGGATTCGCGACGCCTCGTCGACCCCGGTGACTTCAACGTCCAGATCGACTTCGCCAGCCTGCTCGCCGGTGGCAACACCGTGACCCTGCTCGCGTGGGACGATACGTCCACGCCGCCGACCGACCCGGCTGCGTACACCGCCTCGCCGCTCTTCATCGATGCGACCGACGTGGACGTGCAGTACGCCGCGGGCAACACCTGGCCGCAGAACTTCTACGTCGACTGGACCACCGTACCGGCTGCTGACGTTCAGGACGTCTCCCAGGTCGTCGACGGCTACTGGACCACCGACGCCGACGGCCTGCGCTGCACGACGCTCGGCTATGACCGCGTCATCGCGATCGGCGACGTCAACTGGGAGGACTACGAGGTCACCGCGACGATGACGATGTACGGCCTCGACTCCAACGGCTTCGCCTGGCCGAGCGTGAGCCCGGGCTTCGGCATCACCCTCCGCTGGCCGGGCCACAGCGACAAGCCGGTCTCGTGCGTCCAGCCCGACTGTGGCTGGCTGCCCTCCGGCGGCACGCTCTGGTACGACGCGGGCTACTACAAGTTCCCGGGCCACAAGCCCCTCCAGCTCTCCGGCGACAACGGGGCCAACCTACCTCCCATGTACGCCGACAAGAACGAGGTACTTCAGTACGGCGTACCCTACGAGTTCAAGATCCGCGTCCGCCAGCTCGAGAACGGCACCAGCGAGTACCATGCCAAGGTCTGGCCCACCGGCTCGACTGAGCCCGCCAACTGGGACCTGAGCGGCATCAAGCAGCCGGCAAACCCGGCGGAGGAACCTACTGGCTCGGCGCTGATCATCGCCCACCACATGGACATCAGCGTCAGCGATGTGAACATCACGCCGCTGGCCGCGGGTGTGACGGGCACGGGCTTCGTTTCCGACAACTTCGATTGTGCGAACCCGATGCCCAGCGCGGCCTGGGAATTTGTAAATCCGACGAATGACAACTCCACCGATGCCCAGTCCAACGGCATGCTCGTGATCAAGGCCGATCCGCTGAGCAGCCATTCGGCCTTCATTGACACGAACAGCGCCCCGGCCGTCATGCAGGACGTCGCCGACGTCGATTTCGTCATCCAGACGAAGCTGGTGTCCAACTTCGATACGAACGCCGCACAGCAGACGCAGGGCCTCATGATCCAGGAGTCGCCCACGCACTTCGTGCGGGTGGACGCGTCCAACCTAGCCGGCCAGTCCTTCCTGTTCTCCTCGGTTGTGACCGTGGGCGGAGGGATTCCGCCGGCCGCACTGCAGAAGGCTCAGTTCAATGTCTTTGACCTGACCCAGCCCCTGTACCTTCGGGTGACGCGCAATGGAACCAGTTGGGCCGTCGCGTACTCTTCCGATGGGGTCGCTTGGACGCCCTTCCACAGCTTCACTGCAACGCTGGCAGTCTCGCGCATTGGTGTGTTCCTGGAGAAGGAAGCGAACGTCGTCTATTCGGCAAAGTTCGACTATGTCGTCGACCTCTCGACGAACGGCGCTGACTGCAACACCAATGGAATTCTCGACGCCTTGGACATTGCCGCAGGCACGGCGACCGATTGCGACGGCAGCGGCACGCTGGACCTGTGCGAAGGCCCGATCGACTGCAACACCAACGGTGTCGACGACGCTGATGACATCCTCAACCTCACCAGCGCCGACTGCAACGCCAACGGCATTCCCGACGAGTGCGAGTCCGGCACCGACTGCAACGCCAACGGCATCCTCGACGAGTGCGAGCTGGCCGGCAACGACTGCAACGCGGACAACATCCCCGACGATTGCCAGCTCTCGAGCAACGACTGCAACAACGACAACATCCCCGACGACTGTCAGCTCGCCGGCGATGACTGCAACACCAACGGCGTGCCCGACGAGTGCGATACCGACTGCGACGGAAACGGTACGCCCGACACGTGCGAGCCCTACTTCGACTGCAACACCAACGGGCTCAACGACCGCTGCGAACTCGCCATCCGCGACTGCAACACCAACGGCTACATCGACGACTGCGAAGTCGCAGCCGGCACCAGCCCGGACATCAACTCCAACTCGGTTCCGGACGAGTGCGACGAGTGCTTCGCCGATTCCGACTGCAACGACGGCAACTCCTGCACCACCGACACCTGCAACGCGGGCGTCTGTGAGTTCACCGCCATCCCCGGATGCGGTGGTGGTGGCGGAGGCGGCGGTGGCGGCGGCGGCTCGATCGACGACGACGAGGACGGCGTCCGCAACACGCGCGACGACTGCCCCAACACGCCGGCTGGTGAAGCCGTGGACGCCAACGGTTGCTCCGCGTCGCAGCTCGACGACGACAACGACGGCGTGACCAACGACAAGGACGAGTGCCCCAATACGCCGGGCGACGAGCAGGCCAATACCAACGGTTGCTCCGAGTCGCAGGTGGTGGTCATCCCGACGCCGACGCCTTCTCCGACGCCGACGCCCACCCCGACTCCGAGTCCGACGCCGACGCCTACGGCGACGCCGACTCCGACGCCCACGCCGAGTCCGCCGCCCCAGCCGATCCCCGATGACGCGGACGGCGACGGCGTCTCGGACCAAAACGACGCGTGCCCGAACGTCTTCGGCACGGGCCCGGACGGTTGCCCCGAGAACGGCACCGGCCAGTGCGGAGCCGGCGCTCCCTGCGGAGCGATGGGCGGCATGAGCCTGTGGATGATGTTCGCCGGCTTCGGCGGCATGCGTTATCGCCGCCGGCGCAACCGCTGATCGCGGTCGGCAACGACCAGGGAGTACGTCCCAATCACAACTCTGAAGCCCCGAGCGTTCAGCGCCCGGGGCTTTTTGCTGCGCAGCAGGGTGCATCCTTCCGGCAGGTCCCAGAACTACCGATTCCTGGGCAAAAACCGCCGATTATTGATCGTTTAGCCGTTCATCTGGTAGGATGAGGGGGTCCTCTCCGGGCTTCCACGCGACGCGGCGAGCGATGGAAGAGGACATCGGGCCGGTTTCGCCGCAAAGGCCAATTCACTGTCGCCTTGTCAGCGCGGCTGCGCTGCGTCAGCGATGGTGCAGGGTCTGGGGGGAGTTGCATCTCGCCACCGGACGGGAGAAGGCAATCGTGAATGCCGTGCGCACATGCTCCGCGAGGGTGGGCTGCGCGATCGCTGCGCTCATCGCCGGCGCCGTGGCCACAGAGCGCGTGCGCGCCGACGCGGTCGGCCCCGACGTCGTGCTGTGGTACGGCACGGCGCAGACGTTCGGTCAGCCCGGGGTCGCGCAGACCTGGGCCAACGTGCTCGGCAACGTATCGGACCCCGACGGCGTCAGCGCGCTGACCTACACGCTCAACGGCGGCCCGCAGCAGAACCTGCGCCGCGGGCCCGACACGCGCCGGCTGCTCATGCCCGGCGACTTCAACGTCGAAATCGACTTCGCCGACCTGCAGATCGGCGACAACGACCTCGTCATCACCGCGACCGACAACCTCGCCAACGTCTCCGTTACGCCGGTGACGGTGACCTACGCGCCGAGCATCATCTGGCCGCTGCCGTACGGGCTGGACCTGTCGGGCGCGAGCGCGCTCAACGAGGTCGCCCAGGTCGTTGACGGCGATTGGGTTATCGCCACCAACGGCGTGCGTTGCCCGCAGATGGGCTACGATCGCGTGCTCGCGGTCGGCGACATCGACTGGGCGGAATACGAAGTCACCGCAACGATCACGATGCTCGACCTCGACCCGGCGGGCTACAACTGGCCGAGCGTCAGTCCGGGCTTCGGGATGACGTTGCGCTGGCGCGGGCACACCGACGATCCGGTGGTCTGCCCGGCACCGCACTGCGGGTGGCTGCCCGCGGGCGGCACCGTGTGGTATGACGCGGGCCACGACGGCCCGCTGTCGCTCGACGCCGACCTGGGCCTCTACGTCTCGCAGAACCGCACGCTCGACTACGGCGTGCCCTACGTCTTCAAGATGCGCGTCGAGGACGCCGGCCTGAGCGGCACGTTCTACGCCGGCAAGGTCTGGCGGGCGAGCGATCCCGAACCGGTCGCGTGGGACCTCTCCGGTTACGAGCCGCCGGGCGACGTGCCCTCCGGGTCCGCCATCTTCGTCGCCCACCACATGGATATCCGCATCGCCGACGTGACCGTCGTGCCGCTCGGCGTACCCGTGCCGCCGGTGATCAGCGACGTGGTGATCGCCCCGGCGGCGGAATCAGCCGTCGTCACCTGGACGACGGACAAGTCTGCCACGAGCCGCGTGGAGTACGGCCTCACCGCCGGCTACGGCGACGCGACGTCGAATGGCACACTGGTCACGAATCACAGCGTGCTGCTCAGCGGACTCGCCGAGGGTACGCTCTACCACTGCCGCATCAGCTCGACCGACAACGACGGACTCACCGCATCCACGAACGACCTGACCTTCACCACGATCACCGACTGCAACGCCAACGGCATCGACGACGGCGTAGAGATATCAGCCGGCTCCGCGGCCGACTGCAACGGCTCCGGCGTGCCTGACGCGTGCGAACTGGCAGGCAACGATTGCAACACGAATGGCGTCCCGGATGAATGCGACCCGGACTGCAACAGCAACGCCACTCCGGACGATTGCGAGAGCTTCAGCGACTGTAACGGCAGCGGCGTGCCGGACGAATGCGAACTCGCCGGTAACGACTGCAACACGAACGGCGTCCCGGACGAGTGCGATACCGACTGCAACGCGAACGGCACGCCGGACGATTGCGAAGCATTCACCGACTGCAACGCAAGTGGCGTGCCGGACGAATGCGAACTGGCGGGCAACGACTGCGACAGCAACGGCGTGCCGGATGAATGCGACGTCGATTGCAACGCAAACGGCACCCCGGATACCTGCGAGGCGTTCACCGACTGCAACGGCAGTGGCGTGCCGGACGAATGCGAACTCGCCGGTAACGACTGCAACACGAACGGCGTCCCCGACGAGTGCGATACCGACTGCAACGCCAATGGAACGCCGGACGATTGCGAAGCATTCACCGACTGCAATGGCAGTGGCGTGCCGGATGAATGCGAGCTGGCGGGCAATGATTGCGACTCGAACGGCGTCCCTGATGAGTGCGACACCGACTGCAACACAAACAGCATCCCGGACGCGTGCGAGTCCTTCACCGACTGCAACACCGACGGAGTCCCGGACGAGTGCGAGCTGTCCGCGAACGACTGCGATGCCAACGGCGTGCCCGACGAGTGCGACGTCGACTGCAACGCCAATGGCACGCCGGACGCTTGCGAAGCCTTCACGGATTGCAACGCAAGTGGCGTGCCGGATGAATGCGAGCTTGCGGGCAACGACTGCGACTCGAACGGCGTGCCCGACGAGTGCGACACCGATTGCAACACGAACGGCATCCCGGACGCGTGTGAATCCTTCACCGACTGCAATACGGACGGAATCCCGGACGAGTGCCAACTGGCCGCGAACGATTGCGATACCAACGGCGTGCCCGACGAGTGCGACATCGACTGCAACGCCAACGGCACCCCCGATGCCTGCGAAAGCTTCGCTGACTGCAACGCATCCGGAGTGCCGGACGAGTGCGAACTCGCCGGCAACGATTGCGACAGCAACGGCGTGCCCGATGAGTGCGACACGGACTGCAATGCGAACGGTACGCCGGACGCCTGCGAAGCGTTCACGGATTGCAACAACAGTGGTGTGCCCGACGAATGCGAACTCGTCGGCAACGACTGCAACAGCAACGGCGTCCCCGACGAGTGCGACAGCGACTGCAATGCCAACGGCACGCCCGACGCCTGCGAGACGTTCGCGGACTGCAACGCGTCCGGCGTCCCGGATGAATGCGAACTCGCCGGCAACGATTGCGACAGCAACGGCGTCCCCGACGAGTGCGATACCGATTGCAATGCCAACGGCACGCCCGACGCCTGCGAGACCTTCGTGGACTGCAACGCGTCCGGTGTCCCGGACGAATGCGAACTCGCCGGCAACGACTGCAACAGCAACGGCGTCCCCGATGAATGCGACACCGACTGCGACGCGAACGGTACGCCCGACGATTGCGAAATCCATAGCGACTGCAACAGCAACGGTATTCCCGACGTGTGCGACGTCTTGGCTGCGACGTCCGCCGACGTCAACGGCGACCTCGTGCCCGACGAGTGCCAGGTGCACAACCTGACCCAGGGCACGGTGCATGCGACGATTGCAGCCGCGATCGCGCAGGCTGCAGCCGGCGACGAACTGCGCGCCCCGCCGGCGCCATTCCGCGATGAAACGGTCATCGACTTCGACGACAGGGCAATCACGCTGCGCTCCACCGCCGAGATCGACCGCACCACGGGCAGCGCCATGCTCCTCGCCGACGGCGCCCTGCTGGCCAGCGCGCCCGGCAGCTTCGTGCGCGTGGCTGGCGCCCTGGACGTGCCCGCCCTGGCGGACGCGTCGCTCGCGACCGACGCCTTCGAACTGTCGTCGAACGGCTACTGGACCAGCGCGGTCTCCTCCGAATTCGCGGTGAATTCCGAGAACAGCGCTATACTTGGCGGGACGCTGGAGATTCAACCGCTCGCTACGGTGGTGTTCTCCAACGGCGCGATCATCGGAGGATCGACTTTCCTCTACGGCGGCGTGCTGTCGGCAGACAGCCTGACCGTCACGGGCGCGGGCGCCCGGCTCTACGGCTACGGCAACATCGTCGGCAATACCCTCAACAGCGCCACAGTCGTGATCATCGCGGATACGCAACTGGTCGGTGACCTGGTGAACGAAGGTACGATCACCATCCAGAACGGTACGTTCACGCTGACCGGCTCACTCGCGGGCGGCGGCGCCATCATCGGCGACATGAGCGCGCCGCTCGCACTGCCGCGCAGCCAGACGTCCGCCCTCTTCGTGGCGGGTGACTTCGCCGCCGACGAGGGTGCCCGGCTGGTATTCCCGTCGTCGGCGTGGACGCTGCGTTTGGGCGGCGACTTCGACGTCGCGGTCACCACCGCGACGGACATCGACCTGGCCCGCGCCCAGGTGCGCTTCGTCGGCCTCGGCCCGGAGCAGACGCTGGAGGCCCTGAGCGTCGACCTCGGCCCCACAGCCGACGGACTCAACCCGAGCACCCCCGGCCACTACCCGCTGGGCACGCTGCAGATCGGGCCTCAGCCCGCAACGGTCCGCGTGGTTGACAACCATCCGAACTCCCCCGGCAGCGTTGCCACGGAGGCGATCTACGTGGACACCCTGCGGATCCTCGCGGGCGCCACGCTGCTCACGGACGGCCACAACGTCTACTACCGCGTCCTGGAGCTGGATGGCTCGGTGGACGATCCGAGTCGCCTGATCCGCGTGGTGGGCACGCTGGGCGACTGTGACCTCGATGGCGACGTGGACGCGGCGGACGGGGCGGAGCTGACCGCCTGCCTGGCGGGCCCGCTGGCGACGCCGCCGCTCCAGAGCCCCGGCGGATGCCCCTGCGCGGCTGTCTTCGATGCCGATGCGGACGGGGATGTTGACCTTGCGGACTTCGCAGCCGTGCAGGTGTTGATAAACGCGCCGTAAGGTTGGGCTGAAATGTGGCCTCACAGGGCCGGCACGCACTTAAAGCCTTGCTACGAAAGGTTTTCCGAGTTTAACGGCTTAAATGCATGGACTTGTAAAAAGAATAGGGACTATTATCGGGCGACTGGTGTACGGACTGTCATGCTGGGTCTCATGGGCGACAGGGCGGACTACCACAGGGCGAAAGAAGACCTGCCGCAGATACCTGTGTAAAGCAACTTGTCCAAACTGCCCAGTATGCAGTAGTCTACCCCGCCATCAGGTGCATGCGCCGTTTCGGCCGAAGGCGCGGCGTCGTGAGGCAGGCATTGCACCCAACCCACAAGGCGAAGCCCGCTTGGGCTTTGCACCACCCGCGAGGCGGTTTCGCGGGCGGCACACGACCCCTTGGGAGGATGAACAACTTGTCTGGAGCAGCAGCCGTACGTTCGCGCAGGCTTTGCGCGGCAGCGGCTGGCACGGAGCCAAAAGGACCTTTTCGCCGCGCGTCCGCGGCGGGCTCCGACGGCAAATACGGCGCGAAGAAGAAATCGCCGTACATCCGATAACCCAGAGTAATCAGGAGTACTCCAGAACCCCGAACCGCCGCAACATCGCCGGAACCTCCAACCGAAGGGCGGCACTGGCTGGCGACCGCTGACCTGCGATCGTCACGAAGTCCCAACGACAAGGAAGCAAGTGCTGGACTCCGACAACCGCGAGTCCACACCTTTGGTCGAGATAATTTATGACCCCCACTACACCCCCACTCGGAAGTTATGCGCACGCACCCTACTGCCGTGGTGACAGACGCCACGCTACCGCAGGATTACGACGAACTCTCTCGGTCGCTGCGACCGTCTGCCTCTTCACGCTGACCGCCTGGATGGGCGGTTGCGGTGCGGTGGCGCCGGGCAGCGCGGTCGACGTTCCGGTTGACGGCCGGCCCAGCGGCGGTCAGATCGACTACGCCGAACTGGCCAAGGCCCACGACATTCAGGTCACCGAGGTCTCCCCCGGCACGTACGATTTTCTGATCGTGCGGACGGACGGTCAGCCGGTCGAGGACTACCGGTTCATCTGGCACTTCGGCGGGCTGGTCAACGACACGCGCGAGGGCGTCACGGTCCGCTATCCCTTCCCGGTGGAAGGCGATTACGAGGTGATCGTGTCGGCCTTCTCCCCGGAACTCGGGGAGGCGGCGCGAACCCAGGAGCGCGTAGCATTTGCGCTCGAGCTCTCCATGCGCGTACCGGCGTTCGGGCACTACCCGCCGATCGCGCGGGCGGGCAGCGACTTCACCGCCCTGGCCGGCGAGCATGTCTGCCTGGATGCCTCCGCCAGCTTCGACCCCAACGGCGACGATATCAGCTACGCCTGGTGGCAGGTGTCGGGCGCCCCGGTGGTCATGCAGGCGCAGACCGACCCGAAGGTGGTCTGTTTCGCGGCGCCGGCGGTCAGCAAGACCTCCAATCTGGTCTTTGCCCTGCGTACCAGTGACGACACGGGGAACACGGAAGATCGCATCACGGTAACGGTGCTGGCTCCGGTCGCGGCTGAGGCGTTTGCGGCTGACGCGGGCTCCGATCAGACGGTGACGCCGGGCACGCTCGTGACGCTGCGCGGGTCGGCGCAAGGCGCGTCGGGGGCTGAGGCCCCGACGTTCCAGTGGTCGCAGGTCAACGGACAGGATGTCGAGTTGGACGCGACGGACGCTGCGGAGGTGCATTTCACGGCTCCGGAGACGTTGCAGGCGACGGAGCTGCTCGCGTTTGACCTGGCGGTAACGCAGAACGGCCGTTCGGCCCACGACACGGTGCAGGTCATCCTGCAGAACGACAAGCTCGTGCCGGCGGCTGCCACGTATTTCGAGGGGTTCGACGAACTCGGTCCGGGCGACAATCCGGCGGGCTGGGTCGACACCGAAGCCGACAACAGCATGACGCGCAGCGATTCGCTGTTCACCGTGGTGGACTCGGGCGGAGACCTGGCGTTCGGGACGTCCTCGTCGTCGGTCAACATTCACACGCACTACACGGGTGACGACGCGGCGAACTGGACGAACTACGTGCTGACCGGCCGCATGATGCTCGACGACTACAACGGCGGCCTGGGTGTCACGTTCTTTTCCGACTACCCCAACAGCGACAGCTACTACCGGCTGCGCAGCGGGTCGTTCCCCGGCGGGGAGATGTTCCATATTGCGCCGCACGGCACGACGATCACGGGTGATACGTCGACGGATGTGCGGCCCACGCCGGGCGTTTGGTACAAGTTCCGGATTTCGGTGACCGATACGGGCGACGCGACGCAGATCTATGCGAACGTGTGGCCGGAAGGGGACACGGAGCCGGCGGGGTGGCAGGTCGACTGTTACGACGACAGCGCGTCGCGGTTGACCCAGGGCACGATGGGCCTGTGGAGCATGGGCTCGGGCGACAAGTACTGGGACGACCTGAGCGTCGAGGCGGAGATCACGAATGACGGCCCGATCCCGGACGATCCGTGCCTGGCGGACTCCGATTTCGACGGTGTCGGGGATTGCGACGACCAGTGTCCGTTCGATGCGAACAAGTCGGAGCCGGGCGTCTGCGGTTGCAACGTGCCGGACCAGGATCTGAACCAGAACGGCACGGTGGACTGCATCGAGAGCTCGGCGCACCTGAGCGTGAGCCAGACCTCCTTGAATTTCGGCGTGGGCGTGAATAGCGTCAGTTTTGACGTGTGGAACTCGGGCACGGGCTCGCTCAGCTACTCGATCAGCGACAACGCGAGCTGGTTGACGCTGTCGCCCACCTCGGGCACGAGTGCCGGCGAACGCGACACCGTGACCGCCACCGTGAACCGGAGCGGCCTGAACGGCGACAGCTACAGCGCGGAGGTTACCGTGACACCCAGCATCGGGGCGCCCATCACCCTCGTGGTTACACTCCTGATTTCGGCGCCGAGCGGTCCGACGCTCACGCCGGCCGCCCGCTGGGATACCGTTCCATACCAGCGGATCGAATCGGGCGACACGCTCAAGGCCGGCGTGGTGGCGTTCAGCAAGAACGGCATCCAGGAGGTGCGCTTCAACATCAGCGGCCAGGGCTACTCGGGGGCGAATCCCAAGGTGGCCACATCGATGACCTACAACGACCAGCACGACGTCTGGGAGTACTGGGTGCCGATCTCGGCGAGCGAGTTCACCTCCGACGGGCAGGTGACGGTCGAGGCGACGGTCGTCGGCAACAACGGCGGCATCCGCGACAAGAACACGACGCCGGGCAACGGGCTGGAAGCGCTCACGCTGTACGTGAATCCGCGCGGCTCGCTGCCGCGCAACGTGGCGTGGGTCGATTCGTCGAGCGGCAGCGACAGCAGCGGGACCGTGAACAACGCGTCGCGGCCGTTCCGCGGGATCGCGCAGGCGATGAAGGCGATCGAGAACGCCCAGGGCGGCAAGGCCGACGGCGGCGAGGTGCGGTTGCGTCCGGGCAACTACGTCATGGACGGCAACAACAACTGGAACGGCGGCAACGCCAACGTGGTGAACGAGTGGCTCACGATCACGAGCGACCCAGCCGCCGGCGGTTCGTCGTCGAACACGCGCATCACCGGCGTGACGAACGGCTCGCTGAGCGCCCACCGGTTGAAGGTGCAGAGCCTGACGCTCGCGGCGCCCGACATCATCAAGGGCTCGACGAGCGGCGAGGAGCTCTGGCTGCAGGATTGCGACATGCCGGGCGGCAGCGGCTCGTCGCCGTTCCCGGTGGCGGCGAGTTGGGGCGGCCCGATGTACTTCACCGAGTGCCGGATCGCGAACATGCGGCGGGCGTCGAGTTTCGCGCCCGGCCAGAAGATCATGCGCAACCTCACGATCACGAACGTGCGCGAGGACTGCTTCCAGAACGTGCCGTTCGGCGTGAACATCCACGTGTCGGGCAGCGATCCGGGAGGGGGCGCCAACCCCGAGCACGCCGACGTGATCCAGGGCTGGGGCGACGCGCCGCACAACTGGATCTGGTACAACGTGATCGCCAAGGACCTGCACTACCAGGGCATCTTCATCCGCAGCGGCAACACGGCGCAGAACAATGCGTTCGTCAACTGCTTCCTGGAGATGCGCGACCCGATCCGCAACGACCCCGGCGACGGACGCGGCAGCGACTGGGCCGGCAAGTTTGACCACCTGATCCTGTGGAACTGCACGTTCATGGGCACCCCCAGCCGCAACAATGTCGCCCTGGGCATCTACGAGTCGGCGACGAACCCGCCCAACCAGTTCCTGATGAAGAACGTGTCGGTGCGCGGATGCCTCTTCACCGACTTCCGCTCGTACGTGAGCACCGCGGACAAGGCGTGGGTGAACAACCCGGACGTCGATTTCCGCGACAATCACTACATCAACCTCAACCCGCCCTACCACGGGATGGCGCCCGACTCGGGCAACAACACCATCTCGATGGGCGATCCGAAGATCGAGAAGAACGTGAGCTCGGCCAACCTGGGCCGGCCGCTGAGCGGCTCGCCGCTGCTCGGCCGGGTCAGCCCGCCGCTGGTTCCGGCGGACGCGACCGGGCGGCAGCACGGCTCGAGTTCGCCGGTGGGCGCGCTGGAGCAGTAGGCTGCAGCCGGTGGCGAACCAAGGGTTCTGCTGTCGAGCTCATGGTGATAAACACAAGCGGGTCCCCCGGCGCCAGGTGGCGCCGGGGGACCCGTTCTCGTTTCAGCCGCGCAAGGGGACGCAGCTTTGCGGTGGCATCACCCGCGATACGGCTGTAGCATCACCCGCCATGTGCGGCGACAAGGACGCGAGCGACTTGCGGGCGGATGTGGAGGGTGAGGCGCTGCTCGAGCGCAGTGGCACACCGAGTGCCGGTACGTCCGGAGAAGTCGAAGCTGCCGAACCACTGCTCGAGCGCAGTGGCACACCTCAGAGGGCGCACCAGGTGAAGAAGGTGCTTGCGGTGGCATCGTACGGGGGGCACTGGATCCAGTTGCGGCGGATCGCCCCGGCGTTCGCGGGTCACCGGGTGGTGTACGTGACGACGCTGGAGCCGGGGGCGGGCGAGGTGGAGGCGGAGCGGGTGCACGTCGTGGGGCACGCGTCGCGCTGGAACCGGTTCGGGCTGCTGCGCACGGCGGCGCGCATCCTGTGGATCGTGCTGCGCGAGCGGCCGGACGTGGTGATTTCGACGGGGGCTGCCCCGGGGTTTTTCGCGATCGTGTTCGGGCGATTGCTGCGGGCCCGGACGATCTGGGTGGACAGCATCGCGAACGGGGAGGAGCTTTCGCTGTCGGGGCGGAAGGTGGGCCGGTACGCGGACCTGTGGATGACGCAGTGGGAGCACCTGGCGGCTCCGGGCGGTCCGGTCTACGCGGGATCGATCATGTGATATTCGTGACGGTGGGGAGTCATCAGGATTTCGACCGGCTGATCCGCGGCGTGGACGCGTGGGCGGGTGCGCGCGGGCGCAGCGACGTGTTCGCGCAGATCGGGCCGTCGGCGTACGCGCCGCAGCACATCGCGTGGACGCAGCAGCTTTCGCCGGGGGAGTTCGCGGAGCGGATGCGTGCGGCGTCGGCCGTCGTGGCCCACGCGGGGATTGGCACGATCTTCACCGCGATGGAACTGGGCAAGCCGCTGCTGGTCATGCCCCGGCGGGCCGACCTGCACGAGACGCGCAACGACCATCAGCTCGCGACGGCGGAGCGGTTGCCGCGGTTCATCAACGCGCTGGTGGTGACGGACGAACGCGACCTGCCCGCGGCGCTCGATGGCGTCGAGGCGCAGCGGATGCAGAGCGATTTCCACGCCGCGGAGTACCAGCGCCTGCTGGACACCATTGGGCGTTTTATCAATTCGTAGGGTTTTACCAGGACTTGACTTCGCCGAGAATGCTGAGGATGTCCTCGGCCTTGCTGCGCCAGGAGTGGGCGGCGACGCGGGCGCGGCGGGCGGCGATGCGGTCGGGCGCGGTATCGGCGAGCGCGGCGCGGACCGCGGCGGCGAAGGCCTCGGCGCCGTCGGCGATGCGCACGACGTTGGCGTAGGCGGAGAGTTCGCCGAAGGGCGTGGCCACGACCGGCTTGCCCAGGGCGAGGTACTCCTTGAGCTTGATGGGGTTCATCGCGGCGATCCAGCGGTTCTGGTTGAACGGCAGGATGCACACGTCGAACGCGGCGCCGTAGTGGGGAATGTCCTCATAGGGCCGCTGGCCGAGCAGGTGCACGTTGGGCAACCGTTCGAGCGGCGCCGTGTCGATCGTCGGCTGACCGACGAAGACGAAGGTGAGATCGCTCAGGCGCTCCGCGACCGCGGCCGCCAGGGTGATGTTGAACTTGTGCTCGTCGAGCGCGCCAAAGAACCCGACGATGGGCCGGGGCAGGTCGCGCAGGTCGCCCGGAGTGCGCGGGCGGTCCGCGGCCTCGACGAAGCGCTCGTACTCCACGCCATGCTCGACGTAGGCGGCGCGGCGGCACTGCTCCTTCTCCTCCTCGTAGAGCGCGCGGTTGGAGTAGAAGGTGAGGTCGGCGTACTCCTTGAGCGTGCGGTCGTAGCGGAGGATCTGCTCGACGTCGACGCCGGGATGATCCTCGTAGCGATCGGTCCGCTGGTAGACGAGTCCGCTGCGCGGCAGGGTGAGCGCGGTGTCGCAACCCGCGGGGATGTTCACCCAGATCAGCGGCCGGCGCATCCGCAGGCGCCACAGCGTGAGCCGCACCTGCTGGGTGAGGGCGAAGCGGTTGAGTCCGCGGGCCCCCGGCAGATGGTGCACGGGCGCGGTCACGGGCGAGTAGACGTTGAACGTGGGGCTGACGCGCACGAGCCCGCGGGTGATGCTCTTCAGCTTGCGGCGCACGCGCGTCCAGAACATGGCTCCCTCGCCGACGTTGAACTTGCGCATGACGATGGAGTTCATGTAGAGCACGCGGCCGTGGGCGGCGAACTGGCGCATGAACTGGATGTCGCAGTGGCCGCGATTGTGATACCACCAATCCTCGCCGCCGAAGCAGAGGACCGCCTCGGGCCAGCGCAGATCGCTCGCAGCACGCATGGGTTCAAGCACCTGGGGCATGGACTTCTCGCTGGGGAGCTGGTGCGGGCGCCGCGGTCTCACCGGCGGGCGTCCCACCGAGCTTTTCGGCGAAGAGCGCGGCGATCTGCCGCCCGATGTCGGAAATCTCGAACTCGGCGACGACCTTGCGGCGGCCGCCCTCGGCGAGCCGGGCGTGCAGCCCGTCATCGGTGAGCACGCGGCGCAGGGCGCCGCTCAGCAGGGCCACGTTGCCGGGCGGCACGATCAGCCCGCTGACGCCGTGCTCGATCAACTCGCCGATGCCGCCGACCGCGGTCGCGATCGCGGGCACGCCGGTGGCCATCGCCTCCATGAGCACGACGGGCACGCCCTCGGCGAAGCTGGGCAGCGCGAAGACGTCAGCCTGCTGGTAGTAGGCGAGGATGTCATCCTGTCCGGTCGCGCCGGCAAAGGTGATGAGGTCCTTGACGCCGAGGTCAGCCGCCAGGCGTTCGAGCTGGGCGCGCTCGGGCCCGTCGCCGACCAGCGTGCAGTGGAGCGCGGGAATTTCGTCAGCCAGCCGGGCGATCGCCTCGATCAGCACGCCAACGCCCTTGACCGGGGCGAGGCGGGCGACGCAGAGGACTTCGCGGCGGCGATTGGGAATATCGCTTGCCGCTGACTCCGTCGAGCCCAGACCCGCCGGGGTCGAGCCGGCAGCGCGCGACGCGTCGGGGCGGAATCGCGTGGTGTCCACGCCGCAGTGGGCGATGTGCAGCTTGCTCCAGTGCTTGGTCGCAACGTGGGCCGCGACCTGGGCGCGGGCGAAATCGCTGATGCAGATGGCGAATGCGGCCCGCTCGATCTTCGGCGCGATGAGGTTCTTGCTGACGTCGTAGAAGACGATGGGGCCGTGCACGGTGATGCTGTAGGTCAGCGTGCCGAGGCGCGAAGCGATCATCGCGACGGTCGCGCAGGGCCCGATGAAGTGCACGTGCACGTGCCCGACGCCGCGGCTGCGGAGCTCGTCCCAGAGCTGCACGGCCTCCAGGAAGTAGAACAGGTGCCAGAGCAGGTCGCGGAATCCGCCGGGGCGGGTGGTCAGGGCGAATCCCAACGTAGCGAAGTAGCGCAGCGGATGCGTGAATAGCGTTCGCCCGTGGGCGGCGAGCATCCGGCCCCAGCTCGGCGGCAGGATGTAGCGGGTGTTCTCGTACTCGCGGCGGTCGGCGGGCGTGAGCAGGTCGTCGGCGCCGGGCGAACGCTGGCTGATGGTTTCGACGGTGATGCCGCGTTCGCGCAGGGCCATGATCTCGCGCATGATGAAGGTATGCGAGATGGCTGGATAGCGGCTGGTGAAGTACGCCAGTTTCATCGTTCGTTGGACTCCCCTCTCCCGTCGGTCAACGGCGCGACAACCAGTAACGAATCTGGCCCAGGGCCATGGGCAGCTTGGAAACGTAGTGGTGCGTGGAATATACCAGCGCGCCGCCGAAAGAGCCCACCCGCCGCCGATGCCGCAGAGCGTTCTTGCCGATCGCGACGGCCAGCAACGCCGCCCAGAGCGCCACGGGCCACCAGGACCAGAGCACGAGCGCCAATACGCCCGCCACAACGGGCGCGAACGTGTGTACGAGGTTGCGGCGTACCGCCCGGCGCCAGGCGTGCATCTCCGGATGCATGCGGGTGACTTCGGCGTACCCGCGGCCGGTGCGGCGGCAGCGGCGCCAGTACTCGCCGAAGCGGGTCATGTGGATGTCGTGGCGGACCATGGGCTGATCCAGCACCCACACGGTGCCGCCGCAGGTGCGGGCGATGCGGTAGCACATCTCCGGCTCCTCGCCGGCGATGAGACTTTCATCGAAGCCGTCGACCTGCTCGAGCACACCACGGCGGAACAGCGCGATGCCGCCGGAGGCGTCGCAGGCGCCCGGCGGGCGGTACCAGTCGTGGTGGGCGCAGAAGTTGTACACCGACGCGTGCGGGTCGACCTCGACGCAGAGGCCGGCGATGCAGAACGCCTTGGGGTTTTCCAGGGCGCGGACGGCGTGCTGCAGCCACTGCGGATGCATCTCCGTGTCGCCATCCACGAAGTGGACCAGCTCGTGGCGCGCGGCCCGCCACCCGAGGTTGCGGCCATGCCCGGCGTGACCCGCAGGCCCGGCACGCGCAGGACGCGGGCGCGCAGCGCTCGGCCACGGCACAGCTTTCGTCGGTCGAGGCGCTGTCCGCGTAGATCAGTTCGATGCGGTCTTCCGGGTAGTCGAGGGCGCGGATGGACGCGGGCAGCGCTCCAGGTGCGTCGCCTCGTTGCGGCCGATGACGACGAAGCTACCGCCGGCCAGTCGGTCCGCAGCTGCCGCGTCGCCGGTGGCTGCGGACGCCCAGAGGGACCGGCTGGTGTTCACGGTCTCGAATCCGTTCGTCGTCACGCGGTGGCCCCCCGGCGCAGAAGATGGTGCAGCGCCTGCGACGCGCGGCGGGCCTTGGTGCGGCTCTCGGGCGCCTTGCGCCAGCGGTGGCGCAGCCAGAGCAGCGCGTTGAGGGCGACTTCGAGCGATACCGCGACGAGGTGTCCGCCGCGTCCCAAGTGCCGGCGGTAGTAGCGGCGCTGGCTCGGGACCCAGAACGCCGGGCGGTTGCCGAAAAACGGCGCGTCGCTCTCGACCGGGCCGACGCTCTGGCCGCCGTAGTGGAGCACCTCTGCCGACGGGACGTACCAGCCTGCCCACCCGGCATTCGCCAGGCGGCGGCACCAGTCCGTTTCCTCGAAGTACATGAAGTAGCCTTCGTCGAGCACGCCGACCTGCTGCATGGCGGTGCGGCGGACGAGCAGGCAGGCGCCGGTGAGCCATCCGGCGGGCATCTCGGTGCGATCGCCGGCGGCGGCGTGCAGGTCGCCGCAGTGGCGGCTGGCCGGATGTTTCTTATCCCAACCGAGCAGGTTGGCCGCCGAGCTCCACCAGGTGGGAAACCGCCGGGCGGACAACTGGTGCGAGCCGTCGGCGTTGACGAGCCGCGGCCCGCAGTAGCCCGCCTGCGGGTGGGCATCCATGAAGCGCACGAGTTCGGCGAACGCGCCGGGCCGGACGACGGTATCCGGGTTGAGCAGCATCACGTGGCGGCCGGTCGCCTCGGCGAGCCCGAGGTTGTTGGCGGCTGCAAAGCCGCGGTTGTCCGGGTTGCGGATCAGGCGCACCTGGGGGAACCGTTCGGCGACCATTTCGGCGGAGGCGTCCTTGCTCGCGTTGTCCACGACGAAGGTCTCGACGGCGATGCCGGCGGCTCCCAGCGTGAGCGACTCGAGGCATTCGCGGAGGAGTTCGCGGGTGTTGTAGCTCACGATGACGATGGACAGGTCGGTCATCCGGCGGCCCCCTGCATGCGCGGTTGGCGGGTCAGGTCCGGATAGGCGGCCTGCGCGGCGGCTGCGGCCCGGGCCGTGGCGCGGCGTTCGGCGTAGAGCGCGGTCACGGCGCACCCGGCGAGCAGCGTGAGGATCGGGCTGAGGAACCCGTTGAAGATCAGGTTGATCGCCTGCATGCCCACGGCGATGAGGATGGGGAATATCACGGGGTCTTCGGCGAGGCTCGCCTTCGCCCGGCGGGTCATGATGATGGGCCAGCACCACCAGAGGTAGAAGGACGCTAGCCCGGCGATGCCGTACATGCCCAGCAGGATGATCCAGAGGCCGTCGGTCACGACCTCCTTGCCCCACTGGTCGTAGACACGGGCGCGGCCGAAGCCGCCCCACCCGAAGAGTGGGTGCTCGGCGGCGTGGGCGAGGACGACGGTTTCCGAGTGGATGCGGGCGTGGAGCGACTTGGCGCGGTCCGCGGAGATTTCCTTCACGGCCGACTCCATCCACGCGCCGTCGAGCACGCCGGAGTGGCGGCCAGCCATCCACGCGAAGGCGAGCACGAGCGGCACCCAGAGCATCCAGCGCCAGCGCTGGCGCTTGCGGTAGACGTACATGCCGAACCCGGCGAGGAAGAGGCCCCACGGCCCGAACGACATGCAGGCGAGCAGCGCGAGCAGCAGGAAACCCAGCAGGACCTGTGGCGGGATGATCAGCAGCGGACGCAGTTCCCCGGCGCGGTACATCGCGATGGCGAGCAGCGTCGTCCAGGCGAGAAACGCGCCGAGGCCGAGGGTGTGCGGAAAGCACACGATCGGCCGGTAGAATCCCCAGCGCATGTGCTGCGCGAACGAGTGCTGGAAATAGCCGTACAGCGTCTTGTGGATCTGGGGGCTCATGCGCCACTCCCAGATCGCGAGCAGCGCATAGAGGCTCGCCGCGTATACGACGGCCCGCGCGATCTCCATCAGCTCCGAGCGGTTGCGGACGAACGCGCGGCCGACGCAGAACGGGACGGCGGTGTGCATCAGCCGCTGCACGAAGCTGGAGACGCCGTCGTAGAGGCCCAGATCGTTGGACAGCGAAGTGATCAGCGTCCCGCCGGCGTACGCGAGCAGAATGTACTCGGGAGCGCGCAGGCGCAGCGAAGTGAGCCGGCCCGGACAGAACAACAGCGAACCGAATAGCACGCCGATGTTCGTCGCCATCACCTTGTCCACGTCCCAGAAGCCGTGGATGGCCACCGAGTCGACGGGCAACAACAGCCAGCCGATCAGGTACGCGAGCGTGAGCGCCCGGATGGGCTTGAAAAACATGAACAGACTGGCGGCCACGGGAATCCACCCGATGATCGTCAGGCTGACAACGGTCACTTCCATGCGGTTCCTACGCGGCCGGCGCCGCGCCGTTCGGGTCTAGCGGCGGATGAACAGTTCGCAATCGGCGAACGCGCAGTCGAGAAAACCCCCGGCCCAGACGTCCGCCAGCACGGGCCAGCCAGGGTCGCCCACCGGCCGGTGCATCTGCGACGCGTGCTGGCACAGCGCCGTCCACTTGGCGTCGTGCAGCTCCGCGATGGGCACGCGAACGAGGTCGGCGGCGAAGAGCCGCCGGAACCGGCGCAGGGCCTGGCGCCACGCACTCTCGCCCGAGTCCTTCAGATCGCGGCGCGGCGCCCACGGCCAGTGGGCCCAGTACCACACGAGGTATTCGAACAGATCGGCCTTCGGGCAGACGTCGGCGGCTGCGGCGCTGACGATCTCGCCCGCCGCCACGTGGTCGGGCGTGTTGTCCCAGCGCGACGTGACGAAAATCTGCTGCGGACGCTCATCGCAGAGCAGCGAGGTCACCCGGCGCGTGGCGTCGGGGATCTGCTGGCTGAGCGTGGCATCGGTGATGTTGAGGAAAATCACGTTGCGTTCGGCGACGCCGAGGGCGGCCGCAGCCGCCAGCGCCTCGCGGCGGCGCTGGGCGACGAGTTCGCCGACGTCCATGCGGTCCGCGTGTGAGGTGTACCCGTCGGTGAGGAACACGATCGTGACGGGCGCGCCCGCGCGGCGCTTGCGGAGAATCGTCCCGCCGCAGCCGAGCGTTTCGTCATCCTGATGCGGCGCGAAGACGATCGCGGGCCGCAGCAGCTCCTCCGTCGTCATCGGCGCCGCGTGCATCTCCAGCGCCCGGCGGAGCAGGCGGCGCAGGCCGCGGTGCCCGGTGACCCCGGCTGCATCAGCCGGCGCCGGCGCGGTAACGGTCGGCGCCGCGGCGGGTGCGCTGGCGGTATCCACTTCGCCTGGCACGCTCATGAGCTCACCACCGGCGCGGGGGCCAGCCAGCGGGCGAGGCGGCGGCGCATGCGGCTGGCCACGTCCATGCGCATGATCGTCGCGCCGCGCGCGGGCCGTTCGCTCGCGCCGAAGAAGTCCATCTTGTAGCCCTCGCCACCGAGCAGGAAGTCGAAGAACGTGCACTCCGCGGCGATGGCGTCGCGCAGCGCGTACCCGACGACGACCTTGCCCGGCGAGAGCTTGTTGAACTCCGGGTTGTATCCGCCAATGTAGTAGCAGAACCGGCGGTGCACGCGATCGAGGAAACCCGCCGCCCCGGCGATCGGCGTTTCACCCGCCCAGAGCATGCGCAGCCAGAGGTCGCCGTCGGCGAGGGCGCCATGGAGCATCGTGCGGTAATTCCCGGCGTCCGCGGAGGCGAGCGCGCCCCAGCGATCCTGCCACATGGTGAGAACAACGTCGATGTCGCGGTCGGCGGTCTCGGCGCTTGTCACGGTCGCGCGAAATTCGGGCAATTCCTCGGTCATCCGCGTGTAGCGGCGGAGGTTGAAGCGTCCCTTGTGCGAGAGGCGCGTCGCGAGGTACTCGTCCCAGTCGGCGGGCAGTTCGACAAACGGGCACGACACGTCCGCGTCCGGCGTGATGCGCAGATTGGCCCCGCTGAGGCCGGCGAGCAACGCGTCGAGACGCGGATCGGGCACGTGGCCGACGTGAAACCAGTTCCACGCGGAATCGCCGGCGATATGCCGGCCGAGGGCGGCGAGCGCCGCGTCCGCGTGGGCGGGATCGGCCACGAACCCGGCGTAGTCGCTGATTGGCTTTCCACCCATGTAGAGCGACTGCTGCAGGCCGACGCCGCAGCGGCGCACCGCGGTGCGGGCCAGCGGCAGGAAGGCGACGTAGTCCGCATCGTCCGCGGGCCGGGCGGCGAGCACGAACCACGTGTACGGCGTGATCGCGAACCAGTTCCGCAGCCAGGACCACGAGACGAAGTAGTGCGCGTGCGGGTCGGCGGCGTAGAGTGCGTGCCAGCGCGCGGCGATGCGATCCATACCGGCTGCTTCGGTGATGACATCGATGCGCATGGGGTCCACTCGGGGCTCCAGTTTCGTCCGCGCGCTGGCGCACGCGGTTCGGATCGATCGCGCCCACGGCTGACGCGTCGTCCGCTCCCTTACGGGCGCGGCTCTGTTCGGGTCGTGCGGGCCTGAGCGGCGAGCGCAGCGAGATCGCCGGCGATGCGCTGCCAGGAGAAGCAGTCGATGGCGCGCTGGCGGCCGGCCTGGCCCATCCGGGCCCGCAGCTCCGCGTCGCCGAGCAGTTGGACGAGCGCGTCGCCGAGCGCCGCGGGATCGTCCGGCGGCACCACGCGTCCGGTGACGCCGTCGTCGACCACCTCGACCATGCCGCCGACGCGGGTGGCGACCACGGGGATGCCCGCCGCCATGCCTTCCGCCAGGCTCATGCCGAACGCCTCGCTGAGCGATGGGTTGGACAATACCCAAGCCTGCCGGAAGTGCTTGACCGACTCCG
This sequence comes from Phycisphaerales bacterium, assembly GCA_020639115.1. Lineage (GTDB taxonomy): Bacteria > Planctomycetota > Phycisphaerae > UBA1845 > UBA1845 > JACKHG01. Next base: position 3,874 of record JACKHG010000021.1, on the reverse strand, counting down.
CGTGCGGCTGGAAACCCGAGAAGATCACGTGCTCGGTGAGGCCCAGGCGTTCGATCTGCGCCACGAGGTGGTCGTGGTAGCTGCGGTCGTCGTAGAAGCGTCCGAGGGCCTGCACCCGCGGCTCGTCGGAGAGGTCGACGAGGATTTCGCGCGGGCACGCGGCCTGCGCTCCGAGGATGTCGAGGCGGGCATCCGGTAAACGCTCGACGACGCGGGCGAAGGCGTCGATCAGCACGTGCAGGCCCTTCTCCGGCGAGACGCGGCCGACGAAGAGCACGCGCGGATGGTCCGCCGGGGTCGCCGGCGCGCCCGCGAACTGCGCGGGGCTCACCCCATTGTAGAGCGCCTTGCATTCGCCGGGAAAATGCGGATAGCGCTGCCGCACCTTGTCGGCGATGTAGGCGCTGCACCCGACGACGGTATCGACGCATTCGAGGCGGCGGGCGATCATCGTGCGGTCGAGCTGCGACGCCCACTCGCACTGCATGTCGAGCACGACGTGCAGGTTCGGGTTGTGCCGCTTGAGAATCGGCGCGAACTGCGAATAGTTGAAGACGAGCGCGAGGTCGCAGCCGCGGGCCGCGATGTCGCGGGCCACGCGGGTGGCGTATTCGCGGCCGTACCACTGCGAGGCGACGAGCGGCGCGGTGATCGGCCGGCGGCCGCCGAAGCGCTCGAGCCAGTGCGTGATGCGACTGTCCCAGCGATCCCGGATGTGGCACCACGTCACGCCGTCGTGGGCCTCGACGGGCGGCGTGTCGGCGCGTTTGCGGCCGTAGACCACCATGTCGCAGGTATCGGCGAGGACGCGGGCCACCTGGTACGACCAGATGGACAGCGAGGTCTGCTGGGGCGGCAGGGAATAGTCCCACGGTTGATTGACGAGCGCGATGCGCAGGCGGCGGCTGGGATCAGCGGCCGATGCGGGCGCCGGTGTGCACAGTTGCGTCATGCGGGCCCCACTCCCTTCGCGGCGCCGCGGCGCAGCGCGATGATGTTGCGCAGCGAGTCGCGGTCACCGATATTGAACATTCCAAACCAGGCGCATCCGGCGGCGAGCACGCCGAAAACCGCGCCGACCAGCGTCATCTCGACGAGCAGGTTCAGGCGGACCTTCTCGAAGATGGGGGTCAGGTGGGTGTGCGGCGCGGCGATGATCGCGATGGCGATCAGCGGGCCCATCACGATGACCGGCCGGGCGAGGACGCCCCAGAGGTACCCGCGCAGGTCGAGCTTCTGGCGGCGGCCGAACGCGTAGAGGAACCACGCGGCGGAGATCACGCCCGCGACGACCTCGACGCCGATCATGCCATGGTATCCGTGCCAGAGGTAGCCGGGGTAGTACAGCGCGACGAGGATGATCGCGCCGATCAGCGCGTAGAAGAGTTCCACGCGGATATTACCCTGGGCGCGCAGTGCGGCTGTGCCCATGCCGGTGAGCATGCTGAGGTAAGCCACCGGTGCGATCATGCGCACGGTCCAGGCCGCGAGCGGAAAAGACTCGCCGGTCCAGAGCACGATGAGGCGCGGAGCGAAAATCGCCAGGAATGCGAAGCACGGCAGGCAGACCGCCGCCATCATCTTCGAGCCGCGTTCGAACAGCACCTGGACGCGGCGGGCGTCGCCGCGGGCCTGGAGGTTGGAGAACGCCGGCATGACCGGGGTGAGCAGCCCGCCGCCGACCGCGACGCCGAGCGTAATCAACTTTTCCGCCACCTCCACGATACCCAGGTAGAACGTGCCCAGCACGGACGCGGTAAAGAGCTTGGTGCCCTTGTGGATGAGCAATTGCATCACCGACAGGAACTGGAAGCGGCCGCCCATCGAGATGATCTGCCGGAATCCCCACGCGGTGCTGTGCAGCGGATTGAACGACAGCTCCGGCCGCAGGCGTTTGCACAGCACCCACGCCGCGATCGTGGTCGTCACCTGGCCGCACATGTGGCCCATCGCCAGGCCGAGCAGCTTCCAGCCGCGCAGCAGCAGCACGATCGACACGACGAACTCGATCGCGGACGCTGCGATACTCAGCACGTTCCGCAGATCGGTGCGCTGCAGGCCCTGCAGGACCGGAAACGCGCAACCAACGCTCATGCGCAGCACGACGCACGCGGAGACGACAAGCAACGCCCAGCCCGCGTCGACGAGCATCGGTTCGGGCACACTGAAGAAACGCAGGATCGGCATGCGCGCGAGCCAGATGCCGGAAAGCGCGACCAGCGCGATCAGGCCCACGAGCGTCATCCCCGCACCGAGGATCTGGCTCAGGCGGGCGTAGTCGCGGTGGGCGTCGTGCTCGGCGGCGAGCTTGTTGTACGCCACGCCGAAGTTGGCATCGACGGCGTTGACGTAGGCGCAGATGGTAAACAGCAGCGTCCACACGCCGTAACCGTCCATGCCGAGGCGATGGATGATCATCGGTGTGATGATGATGCGCGAGCCGATCCGCCAGACCTGTTCGATCACGGCGAAGAGCGAGTTGCTCGCCAACCTGCGGCCGGTTACTTCCGACATGGCTGTTTGGGTTCCCTCATCCCGCCCGCTGGCCCGAGCCCAGTTCGGACAGGGCCGCCTGGTGCTCCGTCGCAGCCAGGACCTCCTGATCGTCGCGCAGCGCCGCCTCGAAGCGGTCGACGGCGCGCTTCCAAGTAAACCGCAACCGCGTCACGTAGGCGTGCTCCGCCATGGTTCGCAACCGCGCGGGGTCGCGAAGCAGTTCCACGAGTCGCTGCGCCATGGCGGCTGAATCGCCCACGTCCACAAGGTATCCATTGTAGCCCTCTTCCACGAAGTCTTCCGGTCCACCGCAGCGGGTGCTGATCGCGGGGCAGCGGCAGGCCATGGCCTCCAGCGGGGGCAGGGCGAAGCCCTCTGTGGTGCTGGGGCAGAGCCACACGTCCGCGGCTGCGTAGATCGAGCGGATCTGCGCCTGCGGCGGGCAGAAGCGGTAGTCGGTGCCGGGCGGAAGCGGCAGATCGTGGTTGGGCCGTTCCGAGCCGAAGGCGACGACGGCGAGGTCGGGGATTTCGCGGCGGGCGCGGGCGATCGCGTCGAAGGCGACCGCCGTCCCCTTCCAGGGAATCCGCGAGTACATCACGCCGACGCACGGCGGGTTGTGCGGCTCGCGGCGCGGGGCATCGAAGAGTTCCAGGTCGACGCCGTTGGACACGAGCACCGCGTCGTCATCGTCGAAGCGGTCGCGAAGCAGCGTCTGCAGCCAGCGGGCGACGACGAGCTTGCGCATCGGCAACCGCAGCGTCGCGTCGACCTGCTCCGGATCGTTCGTGTGCGCCTCGTAGTGCTGCACGAAGTAGAACTTGCGGCCGCAGCGCGGCGGCAGGTCCATGACCGGTTGGGCCGTCGTCCAGTACGTGGCGATGACCGCGTCGCCGTCGGGGACGCGGGCGGCCATGCGCTGCGGCGCGACCGTGTGGACGGGCCCGGCGAAGTCGTCGACGTGGTCGCGAACCGAGCCGATGGCCGTCTGGAAATCCCAGCGCAGGCGCTTGGCGAAGCTCTTCACCTTGCGCGGATAGGGGACGCGGCGCGTCACGATGGTCACGTTGTGGCCGCGGGCGCGGAGCAGGTTCGCCTGGTGCACGACCACGCGCACGCCGCCGGAGAGTCCGCGACCCTCGAGAACGAAGGTGATGCGCAGCGGGCGTTGGGTGTCGGGTGCACTCATCGGCTCAATGTCCACGCAGGGCGCAGACCCAGGCGCGCCACGATTCGCTCGAAAACGGCGCGGTCCGTACCGCGCGCCACGCGTGCTTGCGGGCGGTGGCCACGTGGCCCGCCGCCAGGGCCCACCATGCCCACTTGCGGTGATGGGCGCTGACGCTGTCGTCGGCCGGCAGGCTGCCGTTGCCGGCTT
>JACKHG010000020.1 GCA_020639115.1 Phycisphaerales bacterium | reverse complement strand
GCTTGGCACAGCAGCCGGCGAGGGTGATGAGCAGGATGGCGACGATGAGACGACGTGAGAGGCTCATGAGAGTCGGCTCCTTTCTGAGGCAGGAATGGGTCGGTAACGCGTGAAGCACCTGACGGCTGCCGCGAGTTCGACAGCGCACCCCAACCCGACGAGCGCGGGCAGAGGGTTGATGAGGTAGCCTCGGGACGCGAACAGCACGACGTGCCCGATGACGACAAGCACAGCGAGGGCCAGGGCGGCTGCCCAGCGCGCCAGGCGGCGTGCGCCGAGACGGTAGCCGAGCACGACTCCGGCGACGATCAATCCGAGCAGCAGCGGGGCGTACCGCCGTGGACGGGCGTCCGCCGCGTTGCCGCCGACGCGCAGGGGCGCGGTGTTGAGCATGCTGGCCATGCTGGCGATCTTGGCGTAGCAACCGGGCAGGGTGCGGCCGTCGGGGTGCGCGTGGCGGTCCACGCCGGCGCGCAGGTCCGCGACGAGGATCAGCCGGTCGGCGAACCACTTCCGCAACGCTTGCGGGGAGGCGTTCATCACTTCGCCGTATTTCAGCGTGATGTTTTCGAACGCGGCTGTGGCGGGGATATCCACGAGCAGCAGGCCAAGGCTGTCGTCGGGCTGCAAGCCGTAGTCCGGATCGTGATTGCCCGAGCCATCATCGCTTGGCAGGAGAAGCGAGAACGCGACGTGGTCCGTGGCTGAGAGGCTTTGCGGCAGGTCGCTGGCCGGCATGGTTTGCCAGTAGACCACGTCGATGGCGTCACGGTCGGCGTTGAGCTTGAACTCGGCGCGGGCTGCGGGCTGGCGGAAAGCGGCGAACGCCGCGAGGGCCAGCGACGGGTAGGGGTCGCGCGCGCCGCGCTTGGCGAAGAGCTGGATGCGCCAGGGAGCGTCGGCGGTGCAGCCGCCGGTGGCGCAGCCGAAGAGGGTGTGGCGCGCGATCGCGGGGCTCAGCGCGACGGGTGATGCACTGTCGAGCCACCAGCGGGGGACCGCGACGAGGACGGGGGTTCCGGCGTCGCGCAGCGCCTGCGCGCCGCGTGCAAAGGCCTCGTCGTACGGCGAGGCCGCGACGAAGGTGATATCGTAGGCCACGGCGCGCGGATGGGCGTCGACGAGTTTTTCCATGAGGCGGCCGTGCAGGCCGCGCAGACTGCGCGGCACACCAGCGTCGACGTCGGTGAGGCCCTCGGATCGCGCCAGGGCTTTGACATCGGTCTGATCGGACAATGCGATGAGGCGGATGTCGGCCAGCGCGTGGGGATCGGCCGGCGCCGGCAGAGCGTTGGTGAGGGCGCGTTGATACCACTCGTTGAAGTGCGTCCAGCGGTACGCGAGCGGCATGCCGACGAGTCTGGTGAACAGGAGTGCCGTGACGAAGCAGGCGGCGAGCGACAGCACGCGGTGACGCTGGCTGACGCTGCGCAGGCGCGTCTTGAGCACGTAGGCGATGCTGTCGCGCCGGGCGGCGATGGGCTCGCCGGCGAGGTAAAGTTCGAGGTCCTGGGCGAGATCCTCGGCGGTCGCGTAGCGCCGGTGACTCTCCTTGGCGAGCGTCTTGAGCACGATCGTCTCGAGGTCGGTGTCGATGGGGTTGCCGGGTGAGCGGGCGGCGGAATCGGCCTCTCGGGAAATCCCTGCCGCGGGCGTCCAGGCCTCGCTGGGCGGAAGCGGCGGGGCGGTCGCGAACTGCTCCACGAGCCGCTCGAGCTCGCCCGGCTGGACAAACGGGTAGCGGCCGGTGAGCAGCTCGTAGAGCATGACGCCGAGCGAGTAGATGTCGCTGCGCTGGTCGACTTCGTCGAGGCGGCCGCGAAGCTGCTCGGGGGCGGTGTAGGCGAGGGTGCCGATGAACTGGCCGGTCGTCGAGACGACGGTGTCGATCGCGGCGACGAGCGACTTGGCCAGACCGAAGTCGAGCACCTTGACGATCCCGTCGGCGGTGACGAGCACGTTGCTCGGTTTCAGGTCGCGGTGGACGACGCCGCGCAGATGGGCGTGGTGCACGGCGCGGCAGAGGTTGCAGAACAGCCGCAGGGTGGCCTCGAGGGGCACTTGGTTGCGCCGGACGTAGTCGCGCAGCGGGAGTCCGCGGATGTAGTCCATGATGAAGTAGCGGCGGTTGTCCCGGGTGATGCCGGAGTCGAACACGGCGACGATGTTGGGGTGTTGCAGTTGGGCGACGAGCTGAATTTCGCGTTCGAAGCGTTTGCGACTGACGCCGGCGGGGTCACGGTCATCCAGCGGCAGCTTGATGGCGACTTTGCGCTGGGTGGAACGTTGCACGGCCTGGTAGACGATGCCCTGGCCGCCACGGTGGATCTCACGGAAGCCGTGGTAACCGGCAATGTGTGGCGGACCGGGTGGATCGCCCTCGTGGAAATCTGAACCGGGTCCAGCGTGGGGCCGTCCGGCGGCGGGTGATGCTCCGGGCGACGCTGGGACGGTGGAGGCGGACGATGCGCATCCCGTATTGGTGTCGATGATTCGCGTCGCGGATGTGTCTTCGCCGTGCGGCAGGGCATCGAGGAAACGGGCGGTGTTGCGCTGACGGCAGCGGGCGCAAGTGGTGAGATGGGAGGCGACGCGCTGCGCAGCGGTGGCGTCGAGCGCGTGCGCGCGATACCGATCGAGTTCATCATCGCTCGGGCAGTTTTTCATGGTCAACCGGGTGCGGCGAGCAGTTCGCACGCCGCGGGCACGAACCGGCCGGCACCGCGCAAGGACTTGGAAACGCCGGCCCGCGTTCAGGGGGCGGATTTTACCCCTGCCGAGGGGGGCTCGCAACCGGCGGTTGGGGTGGATGCTCCAGCCGGTCGGGCCTGGGGGGTAACCCTTATGGCGGATACACCTTGCGCCGCGGCGGGCGACGAGCAGGTGCGAGGACGGCGGGCTTACCGGCGGTACTCGGCTGCCACCTTGGCGATGCCGTCGAAGGCCCGTTCGAGGACGTCCTCCGGGGGGAGGAAGACCACGCGGAAGTGCTGGGTGCCGGGGCGCTGGCCAAAACCGCTGCCGTGAACGCAGACTGTGCCGGTTTTTTCAATGAGGCGCTCGACGAAGACCTTGTCCTCAACGCCCAGCTCGATCCGCGGGAACGCGTAGAACGCGGCCTGTGGGGGCACGCAACTGATGCCGTCGATCGCGTTCAGCCGCTCGACGGTGAGGTCGCGCCGGCGGCGCAACTTGGCCAGCACAGGCTCGAGGTAGGCGTGCGACCCGTCGAGCGCGGCGGCGATCGCGTACTGCTCCGGGTGGTTGGCGGAAAGCCGCGCCCGCTCCAGCTTGCGGATCGCGTCGCAGTACGCGCCGACCACGTCGGGCTTGCCGCTGACCATGCCCCACCCGATCCGCCACCCGGGGACGATGTACGCCTTGCTCATGCCGTTGAAGGTGACGACCGGCACGTCCGCCGCCAGCGAGGCGATCGACGTGAACGCGGCGCCGTCGAGAATGAGCTTGTCGTATATCTCGTCGCTGAAGACGACGAGGCTGTGCTCGGCAGCCAGTTCGAGGATGGCCTTGAGCGTCTCCGGCGAGTAAACCGTGCCGGTGGGGTTGTTCGGGTTGAGCACGATGATCGCCCGCGTCTGCGCGTTGATCTTGGCGCGGATGTCCGCGATGTCGGGCTCCCAGTTGTTCGCCTCGTCGAGGTAGTACGGGTTGTTGACCGCGCCGAGCTTGGCGAGCACAGCCGTGTAGAGCGGGTAGACCGGTGAGGGCGTGAGCACGTTCTCGCCGGGGTTGACGAGCGCGGTGAGGGCCAACTCGATCGCCTCGCTCGCTCCGCTGGTGACGAAGACGTGCTGCACGTCGCGGATCTGGCTGCGGTCGGCCTGGCGGCGGATGGCGGCGACGGCGCCCTTGATGCCGGAGGAGGGCGCGTAACCGTTGCGGTTCGCGCGCATGGCCTCATGACAGGCCGCGATGATGTGCGGCGGCGTCTCGAAGTCGAACAGGTTGGGGTCGCCGATGTTGAGGTACGACATCTTCATGCCGCTGGCGGCGACTCTCTCGGCGAGGACGACGACGTCGCGCACGGCGTAGGTGACGTTGTCGGTGCGGTGGGCGGGGACGATCGGTGCAAAGTTCACGTCGCGGCATCCTTCTTCAGAGCTGTTCGATACACTTACACAGGAGCGAGCGTACGACGGGGCACCCGAGGGGTCAAGATGTGCTGGTCAACGTTCGCAGACGAAAGCTACTTGAGCAATGCCGTGAATCCGGCCTGCTCAAAGTGGCGATCTCCGGTCAACGCATCGACAACGGCCCATTTCTCCATCGTTGCAAAGGAAATGCAGTCGGTCAGCGACCACTCCTTGTCCGGACGCTGCTGGTAGAGGTGCCACCCCGCTTCAAAGAGTCCGCGCGAAGCATGCACGATTTCAACACGTGGTGAACGCCGGAGATCCTCAATCAGCGCGACGCAACCTGCACGATTCGCAGCCCCGCTCAGTGCATCCGCCGTTTCGGTCAGCACCCAGTCAGTCGTGATTAGCGTACCCTGAATCGACTGTGCCTCGTGAACGGCGCGCTCGTGGGCGAAATCGCGCGGATTGAACAACGCGAGCAGGTAAAAGCTATCTACGAAGGTCCGCTTCACGGATTGGGTTTGCCATGCGCGTAACGATCATGCTGGGCCGCCAGATCTGCGGGCAACTCGACACCCTTGCCCGCGTGGCGCAGGAGGAGATCGGCGAGATCGTCATTGGGGCCCTGCTCGGGCGCGGACACCACCTCCACGACGACACTCGCGCCTTCAGGCAAACGGGCGGGCTCGTCCAGCGTGATCTGGCCGTTCTTGATGCGTCCGCGAAACGTCATGGTTTAAGCCTACTCTGCGCATAGGCGGAAAGCAAGAACAACTGGCTCGTGACTGTCACTTGCAGCGATTCCAGGACGATTGGGGGACGTCCGTTTCACGGACGCACACCCGATTCGATGACCGGCCGTCTAGAATCTAGCCAACCGACCAGACATGCACGACGGCTGCGTTGAGTTCGCCATCGCCGAAGCCGCGTTCGACCATGAAGAGGCGGCGGCCCGCGGAGTCATAGGCGACGCCGCCGGCGTTCCAGCAGACGCTGCCCGCGAGAAGGAACTCGGCCGGACGCCAGACGGCGTAGGGCACGACGACCCAGGGGTTCTGGCCGCCCTGGGCGGTGCGGCCGAGTTCGTGCACGTCGTAGAAGATGACCTGCCGCTCGTATGGCTGGCAGTGGTACCCGTGGGCGTCGCTGCAGGGGTCGTGGCACTCGACGGGCGGTTCGTCGTAACAGTTTTCCCCAAGACCCTTGTAGCCGAGCAGCACGACCGCCCGCCGGGTGCCGTTGTCCACGAAGGCTCCGCCCGACCACTCGTCGCACATGGTGAAGTCGGGATAGTCGCAGTTGGCCGGCGCGCCGACGTTCGGCCCGCCGCAGGCGGGGAACGCCACGCGGTAGTAGAGCATGGGCAGGGCGTCGAGGTTGCCGGCGGGCGTGTCGGAGTCGAACGGTGCGAAGGCAAAGAGCGTCGGACCCTGCGATCCGCCGCGGATGGTCAGCGGTTCCGTGCCGTCCGCGGGCGTGCCGCGCGAGCGTCCGGTGACGAGCGTGCGGCCGCCGAGGTACTGGTCGGCGTACCAGGTGGGCACGGTGAACAGGTAGGCGCCGCTCTTGCGGCCGTGGAAGGGTGTTTCGTCGGGACCGACGTGGAACATGCCGCGGGCGTTGGCGCCGGTGAGGTCGGACATCCAGATCGTGGGAAACGTTCCTTCGCCGATGACGCCCTCGGCGTACCAGAGGTTGAGCGAACCGTAAATCTTGTCGGTGGTTTGGGTGCCGCGGCGCGGCACGTAGGCGATGTCGTCGACGAAGAGGTACTCGCGGTGGACGGTGGAGGCGAGTCCGCCGTCGAACGCGGTGAGCGGCGTGAGCAACTCCGCGGCGGGCAGATCCTCGAAGTCCCCGCCGGTTGCCGGCGTGGGAATCGCGACCTCACCGAAGTAGGCCGAGCAGGTCCAGGAGGGATCCCAGCAGGTTTCGCCGGGGTGGGCGGGGTCGCTGAGCAGTTCGAACCCGGTGACGAGCAGGGAGCCGGCGCCGCCGTTACCCGCGGGGTAATAGGCGATGCCACGCGCGCCCCAGTTGAACTCGTCCGGCAGGCGGAAGGCGCCGACGTGGGTGAGATCCGCCGGCATCAGCCGCTCAGCCAGGACGCCGCCCGCGGCCACGCCGGTCGAGTTGATGTCGATCGTGCCGGGCGTCGTGTCGCCGTTGCTGTTGACGTCGCCGCCGGGCGGGTCGCCGTTCGTACCCGGCGTGGCGGGCGTGCATCCCGCAAACGGGTTGAGTGCAATGACGAGTGCAGCCACCAGCGCCGCACCGACGAGGCTGATCTGGAGCGATCGGTTCATCGAGATGTCCTCACAAGTTCCGTGTCATCGCGCGTGCTTGTGCCGCGGGCGCACGCACCGCCACAGATTTGCTACCGAGCTGCGGATGGACAGATTCGACGACGTGCACAGGCTGCCGGCCCGACTGGCGTGCGGGATACGATGTTCGCCGCCAGCAATCCCCAGACTTGGCTTCGCGGGCGAAGCTATCCGGGCAGCCACGTTGACTAAATTCCAGTGTAGACGCACGATACGCGCGCTGCAAGCGCGTTCACGTTCGCTTTTCGCTCGCGCTGCCGGCAGCAAGTGGCACTGAAGACTCGACCGATTGCCTGGTCGCCGGAATCGGGAATCGACTTAGAATGCTCGCCCCATGCATGTGAATAAACCACGCATTGATGCCGACGGCAACGCATTGCTATCGGGTCCGGTCGGGCCCGGGTTGCCGCGGGTGACGGGCCTGGCTGGCCTGCTCGTGTGCCTGCTGACGCTGGCCACGTTTCTGCCGGCGCTGCGCTGCGGGTTCGTGAACTGGGACGACGATCTCAACATCGTTGAGAACGTCGGCTTTCGCGGGTTCGACGGGCCGCATTTGAAGTGGATGTTCACGACGTTCTTCGGCGGGCACTATCAGCCGCTGACTTGGCTGACGTTTGCGGCGGACCACGCCGTCTGGCGTCTCGAGCCGGTGGGGTATCACCTGACCAACGCGATCTGGCACGCGGTCGGGGCGCTCCTTTTCTTCGTGCTCGCGCTGCGGCTTCTGCGGATGGCGCTGCCGGCGCACGCGGCGCTGCCGGGCGGCGCGACGGTGCTGACGTGGTGCGCGGCGTTCGCGGCGCTGGTATTTTCCGTACACCCGCTGCGTGTCGAGTCGGTGGCGTGGGTGACGGAGCGGCGCGACGTCGTGTCCGGAGTCCTCTTCTTCGCCTGCCTGCTGGCGTACCTGCGCGCGATCCAGGCGCCGCGACGCGCGTGGGCCTGGCACGTGCTGGCCTGGGATTGCATGGCGCTGTCGCTCGGGGCCAAGGCGGTCGGCGTGACGCTCCCGGTGATCATGCTGATCATCGACGTCTATCCCGCGCGGCGGATGGCGGCGCAGGGCGCGCGCTGGGGGCGATTGCTCGTCGAGAAACTGCCGTACGTCGTGCTGGCCCTGGCGGCTGGTGGAGTCGCGGTTCAGGCGCAACAGTCCGCGGGCGCGTGGCGAACATTGGCGACGTTCGGTCCATTCGACCGGATGGTGACGGCGTGCTACGGCGTGTGCTTTTACCTGTGGAAGTGGATCGCGCCGCACGAGCTTTCGCCGCTGTACCCGCTGCCGGCGGACGCCGTGCTGCACGGCTGGCCGTACGTACTGGCGGTGCCAGCCGTCGGCGTGCTGCTGACCCTGATCGTCCTGCTGCGCTGGCGGGTGCCGGCGCTGGCACCGGCGTTTCTAGCGTACTGTGTGCTGCTGGCACCGGTGTCGGGCATTGCGCAGAGCGGCAAGCATCTGGTGGCGGATCGATACAGCTACCTGGCGCTGCTGCCGTTCGCGCTGCTCGCCGGCGGGGGACTGATGTACTGGGTGATGCGCCTGCGGATGGCGGAGGGGCAGCGCGGGCGGACGCCAGCGGTGCTGGCGAGCCTGCTGGTGTTCGGGCTCGCGCTGCTGACGATCCAGCAGATCGGCGTCTGGCGGAATTCACAATCGCTTTGGCAGCACGTGCTGCGGCTCTACCCGCAGAGCAGCGTGGCGGCCGTCAACCTGGGCAATGTGATCGCCGCGGACGACCCGCAGCAGGCCCTGAAGTTGTACGAGCGGGCTGTTCGGTCCGATCCGCGCGATGCGAAGGCGTACAACGGCCTGGGCCGCGTGCTGCTGACGCAGAATCAGCCGGCGGCTGCCCTGGATGCGTTCGCAAAGGCGGTGGAACTCGCGCCCGACGAGGCGGGCTATCGCACGAACCTGGGCTACACGCTCGCTGGCTTTGGCCGGCTCGAGGAGGCGGCTGATGCGTATCGTGCAGCGCTGAACCGCGACGCAGGTGATGCGGCTGCGACCGACATGCTGGCGTCGCTGCTCGAGCAGCTCGGCCGCGCCGGGGAGGCCCGGGTGGTGCTGGAAGACGGACTGCGCGCGTCGCCGAATAACCCGGTGCTGGCGGGGGATCTGGCCTGGTTGCTGGCGACGACGCCCGACGACGCGGTGCGCGACGGTAAGCGTGCGGTCGAGATGGCGCAGGCGCTCGCGGAGCGCACCGGTTACGAGGATCCCAATGCGCTCGACACGCTGGCTGCGGCCTACGCCGCGGCGGGCAAGATGCAGCAGGCGGTCGCGACGGCGGATGCCGCGATCGAGCTGGCCCAGGCAGCGGACGACGCGGAGTTCGTCGCGGCTTTGCAGCAGCGGCGCAGTCTCTACGAATCCGGACAGGCATACCGCCAGCAGTAGGGCGCGGGGCTCGACCTGGCGCCGTGACTACTCACCTGCGTCGACGAGCGGGTACGAACGCCAGTCGGGCGCGTCGAAGTGCCACCACTCGGTGGACAGGCCGCTGAACCCCTCGGCGGTCATCACTTCTTCGAGCAGCGCGCGGTTGGCGAGCGCGGTTTCCGAGCCGCCGGTGTAGTCGCGATGGGCTGCGTCGGTGAAGTCATCGTACGGCGTGGGCATCTCTACCTCGCAGCCGTTCAGGTCCACGAGCGTCACGTCGACGGCTGCTCCGCGGTTGTGCCGCGAGCCCTTGGCGGGGTCCGCGACGTAGTGCGGGTCGGGCATGATCGACCACATCGTCCGCTGTACCGACATCGGCCGCAGCCCGTCGTAGATCTTCAGTCCGAGTCCGCGGGCGGCTAGCTGGTCTTCTACGCGCCGCAGCCGCTCGGCCACTGACTGGCGCAGGCGGCAGCGCATGTCCTCGGGATAGAGCACCTGCTTCGTAAAGTTGTCCGGCGTCGCGTAGCGCAGATCGACGATGATGCGCGGGTCCACGTCGGTGATTTCCACCAGCGGCTCGTTGGCCAGGTCCGCGGGCGGCGACACCGGAGCGGACGCCTGCGGATTGAGCAGCACGTAGGCGGTGCCGCCGCGCGCCTCCCACCAGACTTTTTCCAGGTCGCTGCGGCGATACGCGACCTGGCCCTTGGCGGCGTCCCCGGCTGCCGGGTCATTCACGAGCACGTCGCCGTGGGCGTCGAATCCGGCGAGCACGAGCAGGTGACCCTCGGTGGCGCGGTAGGGCGCGTTGGGCAGATCACCCTCCGCGGCCTCGATGGAGATGACGAGCGGCTGGCCGACGGCGATGCAGCGTTCCACGTCGACCCAGCGGCTGAAGCGATCGAGAAAACCAGGCACGCCGAAGCGGTACGCGCCCTGTACGGCGCGGGGCCAGTTGCCGTAGATGCCGCTGGTCGTGTCGTAGATCACGTCGGCGACCTGCTCGGTTGGACGGGACACGCCGCGGTAGGCGAGCACCATGCTGACCGAGGTGGGGCTGCAGATGCGCCCGCGGATCTCCTTGCGTTCGACCTTCTGGCTGCGGTAGGGCACGTCGAGGCGGCGCTGGAAGGCGCTGGCTGCGGGTTCGGCGAAGGGTTCCGGCTTCGGCACGGAGGTGATCGTGCGGGTCGTGTCGCTGAGCGTGAGATCGACGCGGCGGATGCGCAGTTTCGCCTGCGGCGGCGCCGGGCTGTTCGGCACGGCGTTGCAGAGCGCGCGGACGCGGTACTGCACGCGATCGAAGCGGGTATCGGCGCGGAAGTAGTCGACATCGATGTAGCCGTCATCGCACTTCATGGGCGCGGCCTCACCGCCGAAGTGCCCGTTGCCGGAAATATGCAGGTAGGGCGTCCAGAAGTCGTCGCGCTGGCGGCCGACGCGCAACTCCACGACGTAGCCGACGTGCGGTGGCGCGTCGATGTTCCAGGAGATCAGCGCCTCGTTGAAGAGCCGGTCGGTGGTGATTATGTCGGACTCGAAGGTGCCCGGCGGGCCGTTGCTGTCCACCGGGCAGGGCACGAGCACGTTCATGTTCGCGTGCGCCAGGTGCTGATGCTGGAAGGGGCGCACGTCCGCGGCTCCGCAGAGCACGTCGTCGATCTGCGCCGCCACCTGCGCCAGGTAATCCGCCCCCTGGGGGTGCTGGGTCGCGCCAGCCAGCAGGTAGACCTCGTCGCCGTGTTCGATGCGGGCGATGTCGAGGTGCCAGTCCTCCCATGTGCCGCTCTTGCGGATTGCGATTACGTCGCGACCCTGCAGGCCGCGGATGGAACTCTGGTTGTGAAGTTCCAGTTCGGGCGTAGCGAAGATGTCGCGCATCTGCCGCGACGCCGCAGCGCTGACGAGCTTGCCCTGCTCGAGCAGCAGCAGGTAGCGCAGGCACTGCCGCACGGTGACGGCGTGGGAGAAATCGTGCACCGGGTCGCCGTAGCGCGGCTCTGCCACGCCGTAGTGCTTGCCGAACCACAGGCCGGTCTGCGCGTCCTTGTCGTAGAAGCCGTATTCCTTCGACTGGATGACTTCCTGGATCTTGTCGATGCCGATGAGCTGGCTGTACTTCGCCGCCATGGCGTTGTCCGAGACCTTGATCATGCGGCCGAGTTCGGCGCGCACGTCGTCGGGCAGATCGGTCGCGGCTTCGGGATGGGTCGCGAAGTAGGCGAGCAGGATGCAGATCTTCGGGACGCTCGCGCCGTAGAACATCGCGTCGGGGTGAACCATGGCGAGCCGCTGGTCGTTCAGGCTGAGCACGCCGATGGCGCGCTGCTCCGCGGCCATGCCCAGCGCCTCGCCGACCGCGCGGTCGATCCGTTCGAGTTCCTGCTGGAGTTTCGCGTCGGTGGGCGTGTCGGCGTCCAGCCGGTAGGCCTGGAGGTGCGACGCCTGCTTCCAGTCGAGCTTCGGGTAGCGCACGTAGGGCGAGCCCTGCGCCCGTCGGGCGGCGAGCGCCGCGTTCATGGCCGAGGCGGAGACGGGCGTGGCCTCGGGCGCGTCGGCGAGGGCGTCGGCCATGCGCTGCGCGGCGTCGTCGCGGAGGCGCAGGACCTTGATGCCGAGGCAGCCCTTGTTGTGCATGACGTAGTCGACGAGCGGCTGCTCGCGCGATTTCGGGCTCGCGGAGTGGAGGAAGTCGACGGTGCCGTCGTCGGCGATGGCGATCATGCCGAAGTGGCCGCTGTACTGGGACGCGGCGTTTCCGCGGATGATGTTGACGAGGTCGGCGTTGCGGAACTCGTGCTCGACCTCGGGGATCCGCTCCTTGGGAATATACCAGTCGTGGACCGGTTCGTCGGGGATGTCCTGGCCGATGCCGAACTTCGCGAAGAAACGCGCCCGGCGGCACACCTGCTTCAGCGGCACGGCCACGTCGCCGCCGCCAACCGCGGCGGTGATGTCCTCGAAGAGGAACGCGTTGTTGCGGTCCCAGTCGGCGATGCCGTAGTGGTTGCGGGTGAGCATGCCGATCGTGCCGTGCTTGTAGCGGATGCGCTGCAGCGTGCGCATGAAGCTCCACCAGTCGTGGGCGAGGGCCATGGAATAGAGATGTTCAACCGAGACCACGCAGTCGCCGCGGGTGAGGCAGTAGATCGGCTCGACGTCGTAGGTCTCGTAGGGAAATTCGCCCAGGAGGTAGATGTCGTAGGGCTGGCCGAGGTTCTGGCGGGCGAGCCGCACGACCCGGCGGTGCAGGTCGGGCTCGAGCGTGGGCAGCACCTCGAGGTAGCGGTCGAGTTCGTCCTCGCTGAGCGTGTAGAGCGGACGTTGGGTCAGGTCGCTCACATCGGCGTCAGGCGTTCGATCGCCGCCGGTCGTCGCAGCAGTGCGCGGCTCACTGGCCCGATCGTACCGGGCTTGCTCCGGCGTACAGGAGCCCGCCGCCATCGTCGCAGCCAGGGCGAGCAGCAGCGTCCATCGTCCTAACCGTTCGCGGGTGCGCATCGCCGGCACAGGGGCCTCCTCTCGAGCAAGGGTCAAGGCGCACTATAAAGCGCAGTGGCACAGCCACGCCAGCGGCTGTGCCACCCGTTTCATTCGATTCGCCGATGTCTCGACCGACCGTGCAGGGATTCTGCCGGGGGCCTACGTGACTTTCCCGATCATTCGCGGAATCAGCTGCTTCTTCTGAGCGTACACCCAGCGATAGTAATCCGCGCGTTTGAGCTTCGCGCCGGCTTCCGCATCCACGATGACGGTCACGTGCGGGTGCATCTGCAGCACGCTCGCTGACAACTGGGCGGTCACCGGACCCTCGATGGCTTCGGCCAGAATCTCCGCCTTCTTCTTCCCGTTCGCCAGCAGGATGATCTGGCGGGCCTCCATGATGGTGCCTACACCCATGGTGATGGCGAAGCGGGGAACCTCCGTCTCGTCCCGGAAGAACCGGGCATTGTCATCGATGGTCTGCTGGGTCAGGGTCTTCAGCCGCGTGCGCGAGCCCAGGGATGATCCCGGCTCGTTGAAGGCGATGTGGCCGTCCCCCCCCGATGCCCAGGATCTGCAGGTCGATCCCGCCGACGCGCCGGATCTCGCTCTCGTACCAGTCGCAGAACTCCTCGACATCCTCGGCGTGACCGTACGGCACGTGGATGTTCTTCGGGTCGACGTTGATGTGCTGGAACAGGTTGTGGTCCATGAAGTATCGGTAACTCTGCTCATGTGTGGGCGGGAGATCCAGGTATTCGTCGAGGTTAAAGGTAATCACCTTGGAGAAATCCAGGCCCATTTCCTTGTGCCGGCGCGCCAAATCCTGATACAGGCCCACGGGTGTCGAACCCGTCGCGAGTCCCAGCACACTGCTCGGCTTCTTGAGCAGCTGCCGCTCGACCATAGCCCCCGCCAGTTGACTCATGTCCTCGTAAGTCTTGGTGATGATGATCTCCACGACTGTCTCCTCTTACATGTGGACAAGTTCCCGGAACGAACCGACAGGCCGATTTTCCTCCGAGGATCTGAAGTGGGTGGAACTGCCTGCCGCATGATGGCATCAGGTCCAGCGCAATTCTAGGCGCCCCGCGCGCCGTCGCCGCAAACATTGTCGAGCGGATTTCAAAATCACGACTACGATTAATAGACGGACCATCTCGCACCCACCTCAGGAGATTCGGACATGTCGACGCGGCTGATCGTCTTCGAAGATGACCAATTTGATCACTTCCTGCCTTTGGCCTGGGTACGTGCTGTCTTCGAACTGAAGACCGGCGCCACCACACTGGCGCACAAGATCGAGCGTGCGGCGGGGCGGGCTGTGGACGCCCTGCTCGCACGCGACTACCTGGCCCCGGTGATCCAACGGCGGTTCCCGCAGGCGAAGGTCAACACGCTGGAGTCTCTCCGGGACGAAGAAACGCTCTTCGTCAACGCGCGGGTGTGCGGCAGTGGCTGGACCCCGCCAGCGGATCGCCTGGCGCTCTGGCACGGCGACACGCTGGCCTGCTGGCGAACCGCCTCCGACGTCACCGCGATCCGCGACTACGCCTCCCTGTGCGCCGCGGCCCGCGGGGCCGACCGGGCGGACTTCACCGGACAGTGGTTTGATTACATCTGGGACGCCATGTTGGCCAACCCCGCCCAGATCACCGCGGACTTTGCGGCGGAAGGCCGGAAGGGAATCGAAGGGACGATGCACGCGAGTGCCGTGATCTTCGGCCCGCAGGACCAGTTGTATGTGGGTGCTGGTGCGGAAATCCACCCATTCGTCTGCGTGGATACGCGCAACGGGCCAGTGACCATCGAGGCGGGTTGTGAAATCCACCCGTACACGCGCATCGAGGGTCCGTGCTATGTCGGACCCAAGTCCATCCTGCTCGGCGCGAAGGTGCGCGAGGGCTGCAGCATCGGGCCGATGTGTCGCGTCGGCGGCGAGGTGGAGGAGAGCATCATCCACGGCTACTCCAACAAGTACCACGATGGATTTCTGGGGCACGCCTACGTCGGTGAATGGGTCAACCTGGGGGCGCTGACGACCAACAGTGACCTGAAGAACGACTACACGCCAGTGAGCGTGATGATGAACGGCGTGGCGGTGAATACCGGCTCGAACAAGGTGGGCAGCTTCATCGCCGATCACGCCAAGACGAGCATCGGCACGCTGCTCAACACCGGTTCGGTCGTGGGCACCATGGCCATCCTGGTTGCGAACGGCGCGCCCCTGCCCAAGTACATTCCGCCGTTCGCCTGGTTCCTCAACGGCGTTGTCTCCAAGGGCTTCGGCCTCAACGGGCTCATCGACACCGCCCGCGTCGCCATGTCGCGCCGCAAGGTGCAGATGACGGATGAGGACGAGGTGCTGCTGCGGCACGTCTACGAGCTGACCAGCGCGGACCGCATGGAATACGTGCGCAAGGGCCGGCGTGCCGCCGCGCGGAAGTAGGGTCCGCATGGCAGCGCCCGTGCCCGCGGGCGGTCAATACCCAGCCGGCGCGTCACATTGTGCCGGATATTGACGTGAACCGAGGACTCTTAGGCAGGAGATGATTCCATGGAACGTACGTACGCTCTCCAGGATACGCCGGAGCCTGCACTGATCGAGGACATCTTTCCGTACGCGCTGCCGCCGCTGATCAAATTCGCCGGCACGTGGGTGGAGGATATCGACGGGCGCAAGATAGTCTTCGACCCTGCCGCGCGCATCAACGACGATATCCACGTTACCGACACCACGTTTCGCGACGGCCAGCAGGCGCGGCCGCCGTATACGGTCGCCCAGCAGGTCAAACTCTATCAGATGTTGTCGAAGCTAGGCGGGCCCCAGGGCGTCATCCGCCAGACCGAATTTTTCCTGTACACCAAGAATGACCGGGAGACCCTCGAGAAGTGTCGCGAACTGGGTCTCAAGTACCCCGAGATCACCGGTTGGATTCGCGCCGTCAAGGGTGATTTCCGCCTGGTCAAGGAAGCCGGCCTGAAGGAATCCGGCATGCTGACCAGCAGCAGTGACTACCACATATTCTACAAGCAGAAACAGACGCGGCAGCAGGCATTTGACCAGTACGTCGAGGTCGTGGAGGCCGCGCTGGAGACGGGCGTCCGGCCGCGCTGCCACCTGGAGGACGTGACGCGCGCCGACTGGAAGGGCTTCGTCTTCCCGTTCGTCCAGAAACTCGCCCGGCTGAGCGAGCAGGTGCCGGACCATCTCAAGGTGAAGGTGCGGCTCTGCGACACCATGGGATTCGGCCTGGGCTGGCCGAACGTCGCCGCGCCGCGGTCCATCGCGAAGCTCTGCTGGTACATGATCAACGAATGCGGCATCCCGCCGGCCCGGCTCGAGTGGCACGGGCACAACGATTTCCACCGCGTGCACATCAACGGCGCGACCGCGTGGCTCTACGGCTGCAACGCCCTGAACGCCACGCTGCTCGGCTACGGCGAGCGGACCGGCAATCCGCCGCTGGAGGCTGCGCTGCTGGAGTACATCGCGCTCAAGGGCGATCTTTGTGGCATCGAGACGCAGATGATCACGGAGATTGCTGCCTACATGCAGTCGATCGGTCTGCCCGTGCCGGACAACTATCCGTTCGTGGGCAAACACTTCAACACCACGCGCGCCGGCATCCACGCGGGCGGACTGCGCCGCAACGAGCGCATTTACAACATCATGGACACCACGGCGCTGCTCAATCGCCCGCCGCGCGTCGCCATTACCGACAAGACCGGAACCGACGGCATCGCCATCTGGGTCAATGACTTCCTGGGGGTCAAGGGCACGCCCGACGAGGTCAAGCTCACCCAGATCGTCAAAATCCAGAAGTGGGTCATGGACCAGTACAACGTGCACGGCCGCATGTCCACGATCACGGATGAGGAACTCGAACAGCAGGTCAAGACCCACCTGCCGGACCTGTATGCCCAGCACCGGATGGCGGCGAGTCGTTAGCCGCAGGGCGGCGAGCGCGGGCGAACGTACGCTCCGCATCGTGCAATCTTGCAGGGCAGGCCCCGCCTGCTCGAAAACTGGAGAATACGCACATGGCCAACAAAGACGTACTGGACCGAGTGATCAAAGTCACCGCCCGGGTGCTCAACCTCGACCCCGGCGAAATCCGGCCCGAGCACAGCTTCTCCTTCGACTTGGGCGCCGAGTCGGTGCAGAGCGTCGAGCTCATCGCCGCGTTCGAGGAGGAGTTCGGCATCGAAATGGATGAAGACGCCGCGCTCGCCGTGGAGCGGGTCGGTGCCGCGGCCGACTTCATCGGCAAGCAGTTGTAGGCCGGGCGCGCTGCACGCAGGGGTCGTCGGGCCGCGGGTCTACCCGCCGCGCGCCTGCCGGCAGCACCGGCGTCGGCAGGGTGATCCGCTCCCCGGTTCCGCCCGTGCGGCGGGGGGCGGACCACTGCAACTTCCTAATGGTTTCCACAACCGAGGCGCACACCATGGCTACCCTGTCACCGAACGTCCCCACTCAAACGCTTCCCCGGCAAGTCTCTGCCAACGGGATGGACGCCATCTTCAGCCCCCAGTCCATCGCCGTCCTCGGCGTGACCAACACGGCGGGCACCGTCCCGCACGACATCTTTGTCAACCTGCTTTCCGGCCGGTTCAACGGTGTGGTTTATCCCGTGGCGCCGCGCAAGAAGCACATCGCCGGCGTGCGCGCCTACGACTACGTGCTCGATATTCCCGATCCGATCGATCTGGCCATCCTGGTCTTTCCGGGCAACGTTTGCGAGTTGGCCCTGCAGCAGTGCGTCGAGAAGGGCATCCGCGCCGCGATCATCATCTCCGCGGGCTTTCGCGAAGTGGGCCCCGCCGGGGCCGCGCGCGAGCAGCGCATCCGGGCCATGGCCGCCGAGGCGGGCATGCGCCTCATCGGCCCGAACTGCCTGGGGGTGATCAACACCGACCCCGCCGTCCGGCTCAACGCCAGCTTCGCGCGGGCCATGCCCGCGCCAGGACACATCGGCTTCCTGTCGCAGAGCGGAGCGCTATGCACCGCCGTGCTTGACTACGCCGCCGGCAAGAACATCGGCTTTTCCAAGTTCGTCAGCCTCGGCAACAAGGCCGACGTCAGCGAAATCGACCTGCTCCGCTACCTCGCCGACGACGCCGAGACATCGGTCATCCTCATGTATCTGGAGGAAATGTCCCGCGGCTACGAACTGATGGAAGTCGCCCACCGCATCTCCGGCGAAAACGACCACCCCAAGCCGATCCTGGCGATCAAAGGAGGGCGAACGGCCGCGGGCGCCGCCGCCGCGCAGTCGCACACCGGCGCCCTCGCCTCCTCCGACGTCGTCTGCGACGCCGTCATGCGCCAGTCGGGCATCATCCGCTGCAATTCCATCGAGGAAATGTTCAACACCGCCCAATTGCTGGCGTACCAGCCGCTCCCGCGCGGACCCCGGCTCGCCATCATCACCAACGCCGGCGGCCCCGGCGTGATGGCCACCGATGCCGCCGTCGATCGTGGCCTCCAACTGCCTTCCTTCAGTGAAGATACCACCCGGAAACTCGCGGCGGCCCTCCCCGCCGCCGCCAACATCAAGAATCCCGTCGATGTCATCGGGGATGCGCGTGACGACCGCTACGTCGCCGCCCTGCAGGCGGTGCTCGACGACGACAACGTCGACATGGCCCTGGTCATCCTCACGCCGCAATCCATGACCAACATCAACGCGATCGCCGAGGCGGTGTGCCGCGTGCGCGGGCAGTTTGCCGACGCCGGAAAAACCCTGGTGTGCTCCTTCATGGGCGCCAAGGACGTCGCCGCCGGCATCCGGATCCTCCAGGAATACCGCATCCCGCACTACCTGCTCCCCGAGTGGGCGGTGGATGCCCTGCGCGACGGCGTGCGCTACCGCCGCTGGCTCGAACGCGAGCGCACCGGCGTCAAGCGCTTCCCGGTCGACCAGGCGCGCGCCGCCGCCGTCATCGCCGAGGCCGCGGACGGGTACCTGACCGAGCCGCAGGCGCTGGCGGTGCTCGACGCGTACGGATTCCCCGTCGTGGAACACACGCTGGCCACGTCCGTCGACGAAGCGGTGGCTGCGGCCCGCCGGCTCGGCTTCCCCGTGGTGCTCCGCGTGGTTGCGCCCAAGATCATCCACAAATTCGACGTCAAGGGTGTCGTCCTCAATCTCCAGAACGCCGACGAGGTCCGCTCGGCCTACGCGACGATGCGCGCCAATCTGCTCGAGCACGTGGCGCCCGAGGACCTCCTCGGCATTCTGGTCCGGCCGATGATCCCGGCGGGCAAGGAGGTCATTCTCGGCGTCAGTCGCGACCCCGTCTTCGGGCACGTGCTCATGTTCGGACTGGGCGGCATCTACGTCGAAGCCTTCAAGGACGTGACGTTCCGCGTCATCCCGATCCGCGAGGCCGCCGCGCGCAACATGGTCCGCGGCCTGCGCCTCTCGTCGGTTCTGCAGGGGCTGCGTGGTGAAAAACCCAGTGACCTGGACGCCATCGAGCAGGCGCTGAAGCGCCTCTCGCAGCTGGCCGCCGACTTCCCCGCGATCGCCGAACTGGACATCAACCCCCTGATTGTCCATCCCGCGGGCGAGGGCTGCCACGTGGCCGATGTCCGCATCCGCGTCCAGCGCTAGCGGGTCAGGCCGCGGATCCATCCCGGCGCCACCGGTAGCGCCAGAATACGCGCGTGACGCGGCAATCCGCGTGGTACGCGTAGAAGGCGATGGGGCCCACCCACGGGATGATCGACGTGCGGTGGCCCGCCGCGCGCAGATCGTTGAGACAGTGGCGCAGCAGCACGCGCCCGATGCCCAGACCGCGCGTCTCCGGCAGCGTACCCATCGGACCGAAGAATCCCCACTCGCGGTTCTGCGACGAGTGGCCGCTGAACGCGATCACGCGCTCGCCGCGCAGCGCCAGATGCAGCGCCGGCGGATCGTTGCGCATGGCCAGTTCCGATTCGAGCCGCCAGCCGGCGCCGAACGCCTCGTCGAAGAACGCGTCCAGCCGCTTATCGTCGTCGCGGGCGGCCCGGCGGATGGTCACGCCGGCTGCGGCGAGCCGCTGCTCATCGGCCTCGGTCGGAAACGGCGCGGAGAGGTCCGCCTCGAGATTGGCGCAGTCCTTGAACCGGGTGAACCCCCGCCGCTCGAGAAAACACAGTGCCTCGGTATAGCGCGGATCGAGGCCCGGCGTGAAGTAGTTTCCGGGAATTGCCAGCACTTCGACCTCGTCGGCCCCGAGTAAGCGCAGCTCGCCGAGGGCGCGCTCCAACAGCGCGGTCGCGACGCCGCGCCGGCGCACGCCGTCGGCAACGGCGAACATGCCGATCCACCCGCGGCGTTCGGCGGGATTGACCACCGATTGCATGAAGCCCACCAGCCGGCCTTCCGCCCGCGCGGCGTACGTGCGGTAGCTCGTGATGTCCGGTTGCGGATTGGCGAACAGTTTCTCCGCGAGCAGATCGCGGCTGAAGCGGTCCAGCGGCAGCGCCGCCTGGGCCAAGGCGTGCAGTTCCGCCAGCGCCGTCGCGTCAACGACATCGATCTGCGGTTGCGGTGCGGACGCGCTCATGATGACGACCTTTCCAGGTTACTCGACCAGCAGCGTGAAGTTGGGATTCAGAACCGCGTTCTTGAACAGGTTGGCGAAGTGCACCGTCACGACGTGTTCGCCGGCGGCGACGTCGTCCGGCAGTTCCGCCGTCAGCACGTAGCCCTCGTTACGGAAGGTGAAGGGCAGCGGCGCGCCGTCGAGGCGCACGCCGATCGAATCGCTGACGATCATCTGCCGATCCGCGCCCCACGAGCCGCGGGCCCGCAGGCCGTCATCGAGCGTGAAGACGAGGGCCCGCTCCGCATCCGCGGACAGCACGCCGTCGGCCGGGGCGGTCAGCTCCGCGCGGGGCAGGCCGCCGAACGCGTACCACGCGAGGCCCATGAACATCCCGTACGCCTCGCGCAGGTTGTGCTCCGGGTCCCGCAGCCGCTGTTCCTCCTCCGGGTTCGTGAAGAACGACGTTTCGCAGAGCGCGGCGGTCACTTTGGCGGCGCGCAGCACGCCGAAACCGCTTTCGTACATGAGCTGATCGCTCTTCAGCGGAACGGCTGTGATCTCTTCGAAGTCGAGCGCGTCCATCAGACCGTGGCACAGATGACGGGCGAGATCGACGTCGGAGGGGCGGAAATCGATATCCGCGTGGTACCACACGGTAGTGTGGTTGACCTGAGGCTTGTTGCCGATCGCGTTGTGGTGGCAGGAGATGAACAGGTCGGCGCCCCAATCGTTGGCCACCTGGGCGCGTTCGGCGAGCGACAGATCAGTGTCACCCTCGCGCGTGAGCTTCACCTCTGCGCCGGCGTATTCCAGCAGGTCGCGCAGGTACTGGGCGACGCGCAGGTTCATTTCGGCCTCGCGTACGCCGGTGGGGCCGCGCTTGTAGCCGCGCTTGTGTGCGTCGCCGCCGTGGCCGGGGTCGAGGCATATCCGTACGCCCTTGAGGTATTCTGCGTACGCCGGGACGGGGAATTCCGCGGTATCGATGCGCTGGCGAGCGTAGTCGTCCGGCGCCGGCAGCAGCGTGTTGGTGGAGACCATCACGTCCTCGGCTTCGTCAGCGATCGCCGGCGCAGGTGTGGTCTGCTGGTCCCCGCGCACGGTCGCGTGGTCGGTCTGCGGTCGCGGCGCGCGGCACGCACCGGCGCAAAGGGCCAGAATTACCGGGGAAAAACGAGCGATCTGCCAAGTGACGGCGCGCATGGGCTACCCCTTTGCAACGAGTATGGAATGTGCCTGCACATATACCCGCCCGCACAGTTTCATTCCAGAGTTCCATTCCTATAATGGCGGCTCGTCGCTGCGCGCTGACGGCGGTCGTCACGCGGGCGCGTTCCGGAGTATCTCCCGTGCAGGATCGCGGTCACCTTCTCACCGAATTGCGCAACCCCAACTCGCTGCACGTGGACACGATGTCCACCGAGCAGGCCTTCGACATGATGAACCGCGAGGACGCGGGCGTCATCGCGGCGGTCGCTGCGGTCAAGAAGGAAGTCTGCGCCACGATCGATGTCGTGGTCGACGCGTTTCGACGCGGCGGCCGCCTGATCTACGTGGGCGCGGGCACCAGCGGCCGGCTCGGCGTGCTCGACGCCTCCGAATGCCCGCCGACGTTTCTGTCCGACCCGCGGATGGTGCAGGGCATCATCGCCGGCGGGTGGGACGCCCTGCGCCGGGCCATCGAGGGCGCGGAAGACTCGCCGGACGACGGTGCCGCAGCCATCGACGAGAAGGAAGTGGACGAGCGCGACGTCGTTTTTGGCATCGCCACGGGGGGCACGACGCCGTACATCCACGGCGCGATCGATCGGGCGAAGGCGCGGGGGGCCCGTACGGTCTTCTTCGCCTGCGTCACGGCTGAGCACGTACCCGACAACGCGGACATCTCGATCCGCGTACTCGTCGGGCCGGAGGTGGTCACCGGCAGCACGCGGCTGAAGGCCGGCACCGCGACCAAGCTCGTGCTGAACATGGTCACGACGCTGGCGATGGTGCAGCTCGGCAAGGTGTACCAGAACCTGATGGTGGACGTGAACACGCGTTCGAACCGCAAGCTGGTCGATCGCGGCACGCGGATGATCCAGACGGTGACGGGGCTGGAGCGGTCAGCCGCTCACGCGCTGCTCGATGCCTCGGAGGGGCACGTGAAGACCGCGCTGGTGATGCACGCCCGCGGCGTCGACCGACCGGCTGCCGAGCGCCTGCTGGCCGAACACGACGGCCGCCTGGCACCGATTCTCGATACGGAGCGATCATGAACACCGCCTGCCTGGCCTCGTTGAGCGGTCATTTCACCTGGATCGACTGGCTGGTCGTGGTCGGTTACCTCGCGTTCACGACCGTGCTCGGCGCCAAGCTGGCGGGCCGTCAGGCGACGATTCGCGATTTCTTCCTGGGCGGGCGGAAGCTGCCCTGGTACGCGGTGAGTGGTTCCATCATCGCGACGGAGATCAGCGCGCTGACCTTCGTCAGCGTTCCGTCCATCGTCTTCAAGCCGGGTATTGAGGGGAATTTCAAGTACCTCCAGCTCGGCGTGATCGGCTCGTTTCTCGCCCGGGTGATCGTGGGCTACGTGCTGGTGCCCGCGTACTACAAGCGCGAGATCTACAGCCCCTACGACTACATGGGCAACCAGCTTGGCGGCCGCGTCCGCTCGATGACGAGCGTGCTGTTCTCGCTGGGCGGCATCCTCGGCCAGAGCGCCCGCGTGTACCTCACCGCCGAGGTGCTCATGGTCGTGCTCCACGATCAGCTCGTGGGGCTGCAGGCCTGGTCGGGCATGCCCGCGCTGGCGTGGGCGATCTTCTTCATCGGTGTCGTCTCGGTCGGCTGGACGCTGATCGGCGGCATCACCACGGTGATCTGGACCGACGTGCTGCTCTTCCTCGTGTTCCTGCTTGGCGCCGTGGTGGCGCTGGGCACGGTCGCGTTTCACCTGGACGGCGGCATCGCCGAGATGTTCCGGGTGGGCTGGGCGGCGAAGGACTCGGGGCCGTGGGGCAAGTTCACGTTCTTCGACTTCAGCCTCGACCCCGCGCGGCAGTACACGATCTGGACCGCCGCCATTCTGAGCACTTGGGGCGGCCTGGGCGCCTACGGCACGGATCAGTTGCTCGCCCAGCGCATGTTCTGCTGCAAGAACGAGCGCGACGCCCGCTGGGCGATCATCTCGAGCACGGCGAGCCAGGTCGTGACGCTGACGGTGATGCTCGTCGGCGTCGGCCTGTACGCCTACTACAAGCAGCCCCCGGCAGAGCCGGTGACCAACGTCGTCTGCAACGCGGACTACCCGGCGTTGTGCGGCGAGGCCGCCACGATGTTCAAGGAGAGCGCTGATAGAATTTTCCCCATCTTCATCCTGCAGAAGATTCCGACCGGCCTGCGCGGGTTGATCATCGCCGCGATCTTCGCGGCGGCGATCTCCAGCCTGATGGGCATTCTCACGGCGCTCAGCCAGGTGGTGATGAGCGCCTTCTACAACCCGTTCCGCGAGTGGCAGCTCCGCCGCCAGGGCATCGAGGTGACGCTGCGCGGCGACATCGAGTCGATGGCGGGTGAGGAGACCATCACCGCTGAGGATCGCCGTTCGGTCTTCGTCGGCCGTCTGATGGTGCTCTTCTGGGGTGTCGTGCTCTGCCTGATGGCCTACCTCGCGAAGTACGTCGCGGCGCACTACAAGTCGATTCTCGACCTCGGGCTCGCGATGGTGGGCTACACCCAGGGGGCGCTGCTCGCCGGGTTCGCTCTGGCGTTTCTGCCGCTCCGGATCGACGGTCGCGGGTACATGTGGTCCGGCCCGCTGTCGGCGGTTTGCGTGTTTGCCACGGTCTGGCACAAGCCCTGGTCACATTTGACGTGCTGGATCGCCGCCGGGATTTTCGTGGTGCTGTGGGGCGTTCAGTTGAGCCTGGATAGGGGTGATCCGCAACGTCGTCCGTACCGGCTGGGTGCGGCAGCGCGAACGCTGATCTTCCTGTCCGGTCTGGGGCTGATGGTGCTATTGAGCTACCACGGTTTCTGGTGGAGCACGAACGATGCCGGCGAGGCGGTGCGCATGACGGTCTCGTGGCCGTGGTACGCTCCCATCGGCAGCACGATCGCGTTCATCTGGGGTTACCTGCTCGCCGGCCGGAAGGAAACAGAGCCGCGCCCGTAAGGAAGCGGAAGGAATGCACGCGCCGTCGAGCGCGATAACCAACAAAACAGACCGGCGCCCGCAAGGAAGCGGAACGCGCGACGTACCCGCATGGAACCAAACTCAACCAAGGAGCCAACCATGATCGCCATCTCGAGAAGCCGTGGTCGCGCCCTGCTGGCCGGCGCGCTGATGCTCAACCTCGCCGTGCTCGTCGGCTGCCAGTCGGCGAAAATGCCCGATCCGATGCGCGCCGTGTGGGTCACGCGGATGGACTACCGTACGCCGGAAGACGTCACCAACATCATGGAGAACTGCAGCTCGGCTGGGTTCAACACCGTGCTCTTCCAGGTGCGCGGCAACGGCACCGTCTTCTACAACTCGAAGATCGAGCCCTGGGCCGAGCAGTTCGACTTCCAGAATCCCGGCTTCGACCCGCTCGCCCTCGCCATCCAGGAGGCGCACAACCGCAACCTGCAGATCCACGCGTGGGTCAACGTGATGCCGGCGTGGCAGGGACCGAAGGAGCCCAGCGCCCGCGCCCAGGAAATCGTGAAGGCGCTGGACTCGGCGGACGAGGCGAAGAAGGACGCGATCCTCGCAGCCGCCGCGAACCAGCTCTACTACACGCATCCCGACTGGTTCTGGTACGACGCCGACGGCGACCGCCAACCGCTCGACCACGTCGTCGGCGAGCATCAGCGCGGATGGTACGTCAGCCTCAACCCCTGCCTGCCCGAAGTGCGCGCGTACCTCGTCAGCGTGTTCAAGGAACTCGTCACCCACTATGACGTCGACGGGCTGCACATGGACTATATCCGCTTCCCCAACGAGCCCGTGGTCCCCGGCGAGGAGATTCCCGACTACCCGCGTGACCAGCGGACACTCGAACTGTTCGCGTCCGCGACGGGCGAAACCCCCGAGTCCAACCCCGAGGCCTGGAACGCGTGGCGCACCGCACGCGTCACCGAACTCGTCGGCGATATCCACGCGATGATGCGCCGCAATGCCCGCGGCAAGGCGCTGTCCGCGTCCGTCGGCGCGGTGCGCGCCAACGGCCTGCGCCACTACCAGGACGGCGAAGCCTGGATGACCCACGGCTACGTCGATGCGGTCTTCCTCATGAACTACACCCCGGATCCGCAGACGTTCAACAGCCGCATCGATCCGTGGCTGGCGGTCGACTCCGCCACGCGCGTCGTGCCCGGCATGATGGTCCGCCGCAACGGAAGCCGGGCGACCGACATCGCGACCTGCGAGGAGCTGATCAACACCGCCCGCCGCCGCACCGGCGACTTCTGCATCTTCGCCTATTCGTCGATCTTCGGCCGCGGTCAGCGCCGCGCCCGCGCGGCGGACGATCTGCGTCCGGAACTCGTCGACTACCTCGACGGCCTGGCCGACACCGACGGGAACTGACGGCGGCAAAACAGAGCCGCGCCCGTAAGGAAGCGGACAGCAAACACGGATCACCGTGCTTCGCGCGGCCGACCCAATGAAGGACGCCGGCCGAGAACAGAGCCGCGCCCGTAAGGAAGCGGACAGCAAACACGGACCGCCGCACTCCGCGCGGCCCACCAAACGAAGGACGCTGAACGATGGCATGGCTCGCGCCCACACCATCGTTCAGCGTTCGATTTCGCTAAAAAAGTGCACCCATGAAACCGTCGCATCACACAATCATCATCCTGATCGCGAGCCTCGTTGCCGCGTCGGCTCGGGCCCAGAAAAACCAAACGCGACCCGACCTGCCGCCCGATACGGTCTGGGCGGACGAAGCAAACGGCGCCGAGTTCACCGCCGACGTGCCCGTCGGCATCCGGCACTTCGCGGAGTACCCGGACATCGCCGCCGCCGGGGAGCGCGTCTTCGTCACCTGGATGGAGTATGTCGATGGCGACGAGTTCATCCGTTTCGCCGAGGTGACGTCCGGCAAGCCGGAGCACATCACCACGATCAGCGCGGACAGCGAACGCAACTGCTGGCCGCGGCTGGCAGCGGACGAGCAGGGCCGGATCTGGGCGGCGTGGTCGAGCCAGCAGGGCAGCGGTTACCGCGTGTGCGTGCGGCAGGTATTTCCCGAACTGGCGCCGACCCCGACTGTGCTGCCGGCCGCGAATGAATCCGCCCCCGTGAACTGCTTCAAGCCGGTCATCGCCTGCACCCGCAGCCGCACGTACGTGACCTGGGAGCAGATGACCGCGGACACAAACCGCATCGTCGCGGTGGCGTTCGAGGATCCCCAGTCCCCCGGCCATCCGTTCGTGGTCAGCGGCGGCGGGTACGCCTACCGGCCCGCGCTCGCGGCCGCCGCGGACGCGTGCTGGATCGCCTGGGACGAGGTGGTCGACGCGCGGCAGTACGAGGTGTTTTGCGCGCGGCTCGAACCGGACCGCGTGGTCGAGTCGGTCCGCGCGACGCGCAACCCCGCGCTCGACGCCGCACCGGGAATCGCCCTCGACGCCGATGGACGTGTCTGGCTCGCCTGGCACAGCGATCGCAGCCGCACGCGCCAGTGGGACATACCCAAGTGGATCCAGGTCCGCTGCTACGCCGACGGGCAGTGGCAGCAACCGCCGCGCGACGTGCCCGGGGCGCAGGATGATCCTCGTGGCGAGGACCAGGGGTTCGAATTTCCGACGTTGTGCTTTGATAGCGCTCAGGCCCTGTGGCTCTTCGGCCGGCCGTCGCACGGTTTCAACGCGGTGCGCTTCGCGGGCGACGCCGTGTCGCCCGTCTATCGATTCGCCAAGCCCGGGTGGGGCGGGCGCGGTTACTGCGTCCGGGCCGTCGCGGTAGGCGACGAACTGTGGACGGTGCGCCGGGACCTGTTGAGCATCGTACTGGCGCGGATCAAGGCGCCGGGCGGCGCAGCACCGGTCCGCGGGGCCCTGCGCGACGTGCCGCCCGCGGATCTGCCCAAGGTGGCGCCGCCGCCGGGCGGATTCGCCGACCCCGTCGTGCCGCACCAGTCGCCGGCCATCCCGCGCGTACTCTTCGGCGACGTGCATATGCACACGGCGCTGTCGGACGGCATGGGCACGATCGACGAACTGTACCATCGCGCCCGCCACGACTACGGCTACGACTTCACCGCGGTCACCGATCACGACGACTTCGTCGGCAACCGCGTGCTGCCCAGCGAGTGGGCCTACATGCAGGCCGTCACCGACCTGCATGACGATCCGCCGCACTTCGCCACGATCTGCGCGTACGAATGGACCGATGCGCGCTTTCCCAAGGGCGACGGGCACAAGAACGTCTACTACCGCGACCACGGCCCGCTGCTGTGGCACACCGCGCCCGATGCCGCCGACGGCCCGAAGCTCTTCGGCCTGATCGACCGCGCCCAAGGCATCTGCTTTCCGCACCACATCGGCTGGACCGGTGTGAACTGGAAGACGCACGACGAGCGGATCGAAGCCGACGTGGAGATCTGCTCGGTGCACGGGGCGTACGAGTACCGCCACAACACGCCGATCGAGCCGCGCGGCGACATGGAGGGCTGCTTCGTCCAGGACGGCCTCAACCTGGGGCTGCGCTTCGGCCTCGTGGCGGGCAGCGACGCCCACGGTCTCGCCTGGCACCACGGTATCGCCCGGCGGCGCAATCCGTGGACCCACGGCCTCACCGGTGTGTACGTCGATGAGCCGCGCCGCGCGGCGATCTGGGACGCACTCGCCGCCCGTCGCTGCTACGCGACGAGCGGTCCGAAGATCGTCATCGACTTCAAGGTCGCGGGCCATCCAGCCGGGCCAGCCGCGGCCCTGACCGAGCCGCCCACGATCACCGCGTCGGTCTTCGCGCCGAGCCGCATCGATCAACTCGTGCTCATTCGCGACGGCAACGCGATATTCACCAGCCGCGAGGACGCCGAAACGGCCCGCATCCGCTTCACCGACTACAACTGGCCCGCTTCGGGCAGCGCCAAGGCGTACTACTATCTCCGCGTCGTGCTCGCCAACAACGAGATGGCCTGGACCAGCCCCGTCTTCGTGGAGTTCAACGCCGGCGGCGCGCCGGCCCCCGCGGAAGTGAATACGAACGCGCCAGATCGCGACTGAGCCGGTATCATCGACCAGCATGCCCCCGGCTCCGCGCATCATCGTGGTCGGCGCCCGCTCCGCCCGCCAAGGTATCGGCGAGTTCGTGGCTGGCTGGTTTGCGCGCCATGGGGCCGAGGTCACTGCGATCGTCGGGACCACGGATGCGTCGGTGGCTCAAGCCCGGGCAACGCTCCGCGATCGCTACGCCATCGATTGCAGGGGATACACCAATCTTGACGATGCCCTTGCGGCTGAGCCCGGAGAGATCGTCGCCATATGCTCGCCGTACCCGCGTCACGCCGCCCACCTGGCGGCTGTCGGACGCGCCGGACGGCACTGCCTCTGCGAGAAGCCGCTCTGCTGGCCGGTGCCCGAGGTTGATCCGGCGGCGCCCTTTGTGGCTGCGGGCAAGCGGCTCGCGGTGTTGACGCAGTGGCCCTGCACGCTGCCGACGTTTTATGAACTGCATCCCGAGCAGCGCGGGGCGGAGTTGAAGTCGTTCGAGATGCGGTTGAGCCCGATCACGTCGGGGCTCGACATGGTTCCGGACGCGGTGCCGCACTTTGTCAGCATGATTCGGGGGCTGGTAGGTGCGCAAGCCACTGCTCGAGAGCAGTGGCACACGGAGGAACTGGCGGTCGAGTTTGTAGATGGTGACCCGCGCCGGCTGCGGATCGACTGCACGGTCGTCCACAGCCGGGGCACAACCCGGGCGACGCTGCATTTGGCTACCTGTCCGCAGCGCCCGCGGCCCGCGTGGTACGCGATCAACAGGGCCCGCGTGGAGCGCGACATCGATCTTGCCGATTACCAGCAGTTCTTCCGCGCCGGCGACCGCCGGATTGCTCTGCCCGACCCGCTGGGTTTGCTGGTTGCCCAATTCCTGGAGGCTCTCAGCCGGGGGGAACCCACCGATCGTTTTGCACTTGACCACGGGCTGGAACAGCTTACCCTGTTCCACAGCGCGGTCCGGGCCAAGGGCGCAATCGTGGATTCCTGACTCCCTGGAGAACTCCCTGTGACGACAGCCATCAACCTACCCGTGGTGACGTCGCCTGGCGCGGCGCCCGCGAATCTGGCCAGTCCGGACAGTAAGGGGGCCCAGATTGAGCTTGCTCAGATTTACAATTTCGCGTCCAAGCTTCGCCAGCCGCAAGCGCAGGCGGCCTTGCGGGCCTACGTCGGGTGGCAGACGGCTCGCCGGGCCGGCCAACCGGCCACCCCAGCCTTCGACCCGAACCTGATCCCCGACCTCGCGCCGCTGTCGATCAACCTCGACCTCACCACCGCGTGCAACTACGCCTGCGACCACTGCATCGACATGGATATCCTCAACACGGGGACCAGGTTCGAGCATGAGAAACTGCTCGCGTCGCTGAAGTCCATGGCACAACGGGGCCTCAAGAGCGTGATCGTCATCGGCGGGGGCGAGCCGACGCTCTACCCGTACTTCGCCGATACCGTGCGCTACATGAAGTCGCTTGGGCTGCAGGTGGCGATCGTCTCCAACGGGACGGGCAACCAGAAGATCGCCGACATGTGCGCTTGCCTCGACGAGCACGACTGGGTGCGGCTCTCCCTGGACTCGGGCACCGACGCGACTTTCCAGAAAATGCACAAGCCCAAGAAAGCGGTGACGCTGGAGCAGATCTGCGGGCTGGTGCCGCTGATCAAGGAGCGCAATCCGAAGCTCACCGTGGGGTTTTCCTATATCGTGACGTGGCGCGGGGCGACGGTGAACGGCCGCGACATCGTCGAGAACCTGCACGAGATCGCCCAGGCGGCCCGCCTCGCCCGCGACAGCCGGTTCAGCTACATCGGCTTCAAGCCGTTTCTCTCCCGCGCCGAGGCCAACAACGCCGAGGTGATCGGGGTGGACCGGGCCCGCGCCCACCTCGATCAGATCATCGCGCAAATCCGCGCGCAGATCGACGCCGCCAAACGCCTCGCCACGCCCGAGTTCCGCGTCTCCGAGACCACGGGCATGAAGGCGTTCTGCAGCCGCAAGTTCGAGCAGTTCGGCCAGCAGCCGCAGCAGTGCCACATGCAGTTCTTCCGCCAGGTGCTCAGCCCGCTGGGCATGTACAACTGCCCGGTGTATCGCAATCAGCCGCACGGCCGTCTTGGCGACAAGAACGCCTACGCCGACCTGGACGCCTTCACCGCGACCCGCCGCGCCGTCGCCGAGCGGATCGACAACTTCAATGCCACGACCACCTGCGCCGAGGTCACCTGCCTGTACAACGACGCCAACTGGTGGATCGAAGATCTGATCGCGCACCCCGAGCAGCTCGACCTCCTCGAGGCCGACACGCTGTGCACGCCGGACTATTTTCTGTAGGCGCGGCACGCCGCCAGCCTATCGGCTCTCGGCTGGCAGCGGCAGGCCCGCGTCGCTGTGCACTCGCGCACACCTACCAACTCGCCCCACCGCAAGAAACGTCCCCCATACCACCAGCAAGGCCGAGGTTGCGCCGGCGCCGCAGGGCGACGGATCAAGCGTGTCGCCGGGGTCCGGAGTCGCAGTCGGGGTCGGCGTTGCAGTCGGCCCGGGCGCTGGCGTCGGGGTAGGGGCGGGCGCGTCGTAGGCCGGGTAGCTGATGCGCATCACGCGGCCGGCATATATCTCGGTGTAGTAGAGGGCGCCGTCGGGTCCGGCGAGGAGGTCGACGGGTCCGCCATCGAGCTGAGCGAAGAGATCGTGGCTGAGGGCGGTGTCGCCGTCGAGGGGTACGTTGTAGAGCTGCTGGCTGACGTAGTCGAGGTGGAAGTACGTGTCGTGGTATGCGGGGGGGAACTGACCCGTGGCGTAGTAGGCACACCCCGCGATCGAGCTGCCCTCGTCGTGGTAGGTGAGGATGGGGTCGATGAAGTCCGCGGGCGCGCCGGCGGGGGCGACGCCCTCCACTTCCGGCCAGCCGTAGTTGCCGCCGGCGGTGACGAGGTTGATCTCCTCGCGGCGGCCGTCGCCGCTGGAGCCGACGTCGTTGAGAAACAACCGGCCGTCGGGCGCGAAGCAGAAGCGGAACGGATTGCGAAATCCCAGGGCGTAGATGGCCCGCGGCGTGTCCGTGGGGGTCACCAGGGGGTTGTCGGCGGGCACGCTGCCGTCGGGGTTGATGCGACAGAGCTTGCCGGCGAAGGTGGTGAGCTGCTGGGCGTTTTCCGAAACGCCGTTGTCGCCGATCGCGAAATAGAGCGCACCGTCGGGTCCGAAGCGCAGGCACCCGCCGTTGTGGTTGCTCCCGTTGGTGGGCAGGTTGTCGCGGATAACCACGGGGTCGCCGCCGAGTCCGCCGACGTCGGTAACGCGGACGATCTGCTGCTCTTCACCGGTGCGCGTGATGAAGGCAAAGACGTAACCGGTCTCGGCGAAGTCGGGGGATACCGCGAGGCCGAGCAGGCCGCCCTCGCCGACGGTATACACGTCGAAGGTCGCGAAGGGCACAGCACGCAGAATGCCGTTCTCGACGACACGGATGTCACCCGTGCGCTGGGCGATAAAGAGGCGGCCGTCGGGCGCGAAGGCCAGCGCGACCGGTTGATCGAGGCCGGTGGCGTACTCGGTGACGGCGAACCCGGCGGGGAGCGCTTCATCGTCAGCGCAGGCGGGCAGGGCGAGCGCGGTCAGGAGCAGGGCGACGGCGGTGCGCAGGTTCACGGTCGGGTCCTCTTGGTTTTCGCAATCGAGGGCGCGGGCGGTTGCAATTGCAGCCCGCTCGCTTGCGCTCGCGGCTCGGATCGGGTGCACGGCTCCGCACGGTGCGCGGAAGTAGTCTAGGCGAAGAGGTCGGATCCGACCTGCTCGTCGAAGGTCTCGCCGTCAAGCTTGAAGATGGGATCGGGGTTGAACCCGAGCCAGTCGCGGATGCAACTGCCGAAGACGGCGCGGAAATCGACGTAGTAGGGCAGAGAATCGGCGCTCAGGTCGGCGCTGGTCACGTTCTGACCGTGGAGTCCGCCGCGGACGCCGGGTCCGGCAAGGATCATGTGGCCGCCGTTGCCGTGGTCGGTGCCGGGGCTGCCGTTTTCCTCGTTGCGGCGGCCGAACTCGCTGTAGAAGCAGATGCAGGTGCGTTCCCAGAGGCCGAGGGCCTCGAGATCGGCGACGAACTGGGCAAAGTGGTTGTTGAGTTCGGGGAAGAGGCGTTCGTGGGCGGTGTCCTGCTCGCCGTGCGTGTCGAAGCCGCCGTAGGTGAGCTTGATGATCTGCGTCTGCAGGTCGGCTGAGGCGAGCTGGGCGGCGCGGTAGAACTGGCCGCGGGCGTCACCCGAGGACGTGAAGTCCTCAGTGTGCTGCCGGAGCTGGGCGCCGCGGACGTCGATGCGGTCGTAGGCGTCGGCGATGGCCTGCTGGGCTTCGGTGCGGGCTTTGCCAAGGCGGGCGAGCCGGCCGAAGGCCTCCTGCGCGGCGCCGCGGTAGGTGCGATCGGGATAGCCGTAGCGGCCGGGGTCGCCGATCGTGCGGGTGTCGAGGACGCCGAACGGCTCGTCGAAATACGTCTTGCGGAGGCGTTCGTACCAGGTGGTGCCAGCCGCCGTGGAGCCCTTGAGGTTGCGGACGCCGTACTGGTAGATCTCCTGGCTCTCGAAGTGAGAGCCGTTGGCGTCGGGGTAGGCGACCTGCTGGACGACGGCGAGGTTGCCCGCGGCGTAGAGCGAGCCGAAGAAGGGGAAGAGGGCGTTGATGCCGTACTCGGTGCTGTCGGGCAGGGCGAGCACGTTCTCCTCGCGGAGGGCGAGGACGGGCCGGCGGCTCTGGTAGACGGCGTTGCGGTAGGGGGCGAGGAAGCTGAGCACGTCGAACCCGCCGTTGAGTTCGCAGAG
The DNA here is from genome assembly GCA_020639115.1 of Phycisphaerales bacterium. GTDB lineage: Bacteria > Planctomycetota > Phycisphaerae > UBA1845 > UBA1845 > JACKHG01. Next base: position 25,446 of record JACKHG010000020.1, on the reverse strand, counting down.
GACGAGCAGGTTGCCGGTTCCGCGCGTCGTCTGTCCGAAGGTGGACGCGACGGTGCCGAGGATGGGGTCCATGAGGGCAAGCGCGCCGAGTCCGTAACCGGCGTGGGTGAGAAAGCTGCGGCGGGACAGCGTGCGGCATTCGGAGCATTCCTTCATGGCGGTTTGCCTTTCGCGTTGGGATTTATCAGACAGAGCGGGGGGTCAACTGCCGAGGACGCCGTCGTGCATGCACATCAGGCGGATCATCTCGGCGACGTGCCGCGGCTGATCGTCGGGCTCGTCGAGGTGAAACGCCCGCCAGCCGTTCTGGTCGAGCACCTCGATAAAGATGTCCTTCTCCACGTCGGTGAGTTCGAGGTGGAACACCGCAGCCATGGCGTCGACGATCCGCGTGCGGACTTCGCGCTGATCCCAGGTTGATCGCGGCGGCAGCAGGTGATAGGGCAGGTCCTCGGTGTGCTCGGGGCCGAACTCCATGTGGCGTCCGAGCGCTTCGACGCGCGAAATGACCCACTGATCCTCGAGCCACGCCGGGCCTTCGGTCCAGCCCTGCACGCCCGGGGGGTTGAGCAGATCCTGGCCCGCGTCGGCGAGGTCGCGGGCCAGGCGATCGAGCGTCCCGTTCTGGGACTCCTCGGAGATCATGTGCATGTCGAGCGTGCGGGCGACGCCCACGACGTGCTCGACGGGCGAAAGGACGTGCCCGCCGCGGGCCTCGGAGGAGAACATTGCCTGGGAGGTGAGGATCTGGCGGACGAGCGGGGCGATCTCGAAGTCGTTCTCGGCGAAGGTGCGGGCGAGTTCGTCGACAACTGCATCGGTGGGGTGATCGTGCACGAAGCAGGCGAAGAGGTTGCGGGCGACGTAGCGCGCCGCCTCGGGCTGCTCGAGGGTGAGGTCGATCACGGTGAGGTAGTTGTAGTTCGCGGACTCGGCGCGCGCGGGGAAAATCGTCTTGGGCGTCTCGTCGTGGTTGATCAGGTCGTAGATCGGCCGGGCGTTCTGCTCGCGCTCGCGGAGCAGGGTGATGCCGGTGAACGCGCGGGCCGCCTCGCGGATGTCCTGCTCGGTGTAGAGCACGTCGCGGCCGAGGGTGAAGAGCTCCCAGAACTCGCGGGCGTAGTTCTCGTTGGGATTGTCCTTGGGGCTCTCCGCACCGTTGAGCCAGATGAGCATCAGCGGATCGATGGTGAGTTCCTCGAGGAACGCGCGGTAGTTGCCGAGGGCGTTGCGGCGGAGCATGTCCAGGTGCAGCAGGGCGAGGCCGTCGTCGCGGCCGTCGGCGACGCGGCGCGAGGTGGCGAAGCGGTCATGCCAGAAGAGGGTGAGCCGCTCGCGCAGCGGGTTGGGACTTTCCAAAAGCTCCACGAGCCACCGCTTGCGCCCGTCGTTTTCGTAGGTCTCCTCGAGTTCGGCGAGGGTCGCGGGCTCGGGCTTTGCGGTGAGCAGGTCGTCCACCGTGGCAGAGAGGCCGCGCTCGACCGCGGCCTGGACTTGTTCGGGCGTGGCGCCGAAGGCAGCGCGGCGGAGCAGGTGGTAGGCCTCGTCGGCGGTGATGTTGTCCTGGTATTTCGCAACCGACTGGGCGTTGCCGGCGGAGGATCCTCCGCCAAGTCCTCCGCCCAGGCCGTCGCCGCCGCAGCCGGCGAGCAGCAGCGCGGCGGTGATGATCCATGCGTGCGCCGCGCGGGCAGCGCTGCGACTCCGTCCGTGAAGCATGTCTGGGCAACCTCCCTCTTGGCGAGCAGCGGTTTCGGCGGCGCCGCGCGGGGCGGGCGTCCGCATGCGGCGTCGGCGGTGACGCGGCGCGGTGCTTACGAGTCAGAATGAAGGCTGTCGGGACGGCGGACCCGCACGCAGGCGCGTGGGGTAATCCCTTCCGGTGAGGAGTAGATCGAATACGCCGGGGACGTTGTCAAATGGGGCTGAACCTTTTCAGCGGGCGATGGTGGCCGGGCGCTCCACTATCGGACGCGGATCAGCGGACGACGACGCGCGCGTCATCGGGCGGATTGAAGCGGTCGGCGGCGCTGCCGGTGTTGACGGCGATTTCGAGGCGGTGATCGCTGCCGATGAGGGCGAGCGGCTCGCCGGGGGCGACGTCGCTGTAGGTGTGGCGGAGGGGGCCGACATCCTGATCGCCAAGCAGGACGCGGGCGTCGGCGCCGGTGCGGCGCAGGTGGGCGATGTCGGCGGCTGTGACGTTGGTGATGAGATTGCCGAATGCGTCGCGGTGGATGATGGCGCCGTGGACGACGCCGTCGGACTGACGTTCGGGGTGGGCGAGGCGGAGGACCTCGACGTGGTCGGTTGCGGGCCCGACGTCGCTGAGGCGCGTGCCGGAGGCGAGGCGGGCGGCGGTGGGCGCCATGATGTCGCGGCCGTGGAAGGTCGAGGAGACCTCGGGCAGGGCCATCGCGGGATTGAGCACGGTGTGGACTTCCTCGAGGAGGTGGTCGTGCTGGAGGAGGCTGAGCAGGCCGTTGTCGGGCGCGACGACGAGCTGTCCTTTGGCGCGGGCGGCGACGATGCGGCGCGCGGTCCCGACGCCGGGATCGACGACGACGACGTGGACGGTCGTGGGGGGGTACCAGTCCACGAGCTGGCGGAGCACGAAGGCGCCGTGGAGGATGCGGTGGCGTTCGATTTCGTGGCAGGCGTCGACGATCGTGGCGCTCGGGGCGAGGCCGAGGATCACGCCCTTCATGCAGGCGACGTAGCCGTCGCGCACACCGAAATCGGTCGTGAGCGTGACGATGTTGGAAATTACGGGGCGAGCTGTCAGCGGTCAGCTCCTTGAACACATTGAGCCGACAGCCGGCGGCTGGCAGCGGAAAGCACACCTCGACGGCACCTGCCGGGGGCGCTAGCATGTATCACAACCGATCGGCGCAGGCCTTGTCAAGGCGATGCGAATGAGCAGGCTTTCATGACGGAACTGTTGAACAACGGTTGCTGCAGCAGCTGCGCGCGCAGCGCGCGGCGATGGTGCGCGACCAGATCGTGGCGCGGGGCGTGACCGATCCGCGGGTGCTGGCGGCGCTGGCGGCTGTCCCGCGCGAGCTGTTCGTGCCGGCGGACTCCCAGGCGGAGGCGTATGCGGACCGGGCGCTGCCGATCGGCCCCGCGCAGACGATTTCCCAACCGTTTATTGTCGCGTACATGACCGCGCATCTCGACGTGCTGCCGCGCGATCGCGTGCTGGAGGTGGGGACGGGCAGCGGATACCAGGCGGCGGTGCTGGCGCAGCTCGCCGGGCGCGTGGACACGATCGAATACGACGCGGCGCTGTCGGCGCAGGCGCGGCAGCGGGTGGAGGGGCTGGGGATTGCCAACGTGACGTTTCACGTGGGCGACGGCAGCGCCGGACTGGCGGAGCGGGCGCCGTTCGACCGCATCATGGTGACGGCGGGCTGCCCGGTGGTTCCGGACCGGCTGACGGAGCAGTTGGCCGACGGCGGTGTGATGCTGGTGCCGGTGGGGGAGGCGGACGCGCAGGTGCTGCTGCGCGTCAGTCGGCGGGGCGGGCGCACGTACACCGACCGGTTGCTGGAGTGCCGGTTCGTGAAGCTCGTCGGGCGGTATGGCTGGGACGCGTGACGGGCGGCGGGCGCGGGTTGCACGGTGAGCCGGTGGCAGCCGGCAGGCCTGCCACCGTCTCCGGTGCGTCGCGCGGCAGAGGTTACTGGGCAGCAGCCGGGGCGGCGGCGCTCCCCACCTTGTTCATGGTCTGGGCGATCTTCTCGGCGAGCGACTCGACGTTGAAAGGCTTGACGACGTAGTTGTTGACGCCGGCCTTGATCGCCTCGATGACCCGGTCCTTCTGCGCCTCGGTGGTGCACATGATCAGCGGAAGAGTCTTGTTCTTCTCGCGGATCTTGCGCACGAGGGTGATCCCGTCCATGTTGGGCATGTTCCAGTCGATGAGGACGAGCGAGGGCGTGTCGTGCTCGAGAAGCTTGAGCGCCTCGACGCCGTCACCGGCCTCCATGATGTCCGTGTGGCCAAGCTGGGCCAGAACGTTCTTCTGGATATTGCGGATGGTCCGCGAGTCGTCTACGAGCATCACTTTCATGGTCAGGCTCCCACGGCAGCGGTCTTGGGTGTGCCGGTCGCTGGATTGCGCATGACTTCCATGGCCACCTCGACATAGATGTCCCCCAGCTCGCACTTGCAGGGGATGACGATGCGCGGGGCGGTTCGCGAGTTGCTGACGGTGAACTGCTTTCCGATGACCACGCTGGGCAACGAGATCTTGATATTGAGGTCGGTGAATTCCTTCTTGGCATTGCCTGCGACCATGTTGGCGAGTTCGCCGATGGCGTCGGCGAAATCGGGATGCTGCGGATCGATGGTGATGCCGGCGAACTGCGACGCGGACTTGCAGGCCACGTCGGTGGAGAAGCTGATGACGACGGCGCCGGCGGCGTCACCGGAAAACCCGATAATGCCGGAGACGTCGGCTGCAGAGTGGTCCTCCGACTTGAGGTACGGCTTGCCCACGCTCATCTTGACGTGAACCATGGTCTCGAAAACGCGCACCACGCTCTGGATGAACGGGTTGATGAATTTGACGTCCATGGACTGTTCCTTCCTGTGGAGCGATCCGCATCGCCCGGGTCCCTCGGGCGCGGCGACCGCCGGGCCTGCGGTTTGATCGGCGAGTTGGGCGGGTGACTTCAACGCCGGGTGCCGGCCTGCGCCGATAACGCGCCGAGGTAGTGCGGCTTGTGTGCCGAGCGCAAACGGCACGGGGTTTTCAGGGTAGCGGCGGGGTGTCGGTGTGGGCGGCCTGACGCATGTTGTGTTCGGACCAGGCCGAGTCCTGCGGTCGCGTCGCCGCGGAGCAGCCCGCACGCGGACAAGGGACGCGTCCGCCATCCGCGACGCGCCACGTGCCATTGTAGCTGTAACGGTAGCGGGTCACGTACTCGTCATCGCGGGTGGCGCCGTGGGACAACTGGATCCAGGCGTCGAATGAGCCATGATCGGGGCATACGAAACGCTGCCGGATGAAGCAGTGGCCGGAACATCCCGGGAACCGGCAGGGCAGCGATTCGTAGCGGCCGACCGCGGTGAATTCGTGCGTGGGGTTCAGCTCGCACGTCCAGCGCGCCGGGTAATCGGTGAGAATCCGCTGGGGGGCTGCACTGGGCGCAGGCTCGCGAAATGTCGTGAAGGCCCCGATGGCCAGGAGGGCAACACCCACGGCTGCAATCAAACTGAGCCATGCCGAGCGGGTTTCGCTCCTGTCCGCGGCGACGCGTACCATCATGGGGTCCTGAATAGGCGCATCCTACGGTCGCGGCAGGGGGCCGGTCCACCAGTACGCGTGCCCTTCGGTGAACGAGTAGTGCGGGACATCCAGGTAGCGGCACAGCGTGCAATCACCCGCCGCACAGGATTCATAGTACGAGTTGATTCGGCGGTCCAGTGCGGGACGCACCGGAAGCCTGCGGACATTGCCGACGCACGTGAGCACGTTGATGAAGCCCATGTGGCGATTGGTGAGCCACGACCCCTCCCGCTGCGCGGGGGCTTGGCCCGGGCGGTAGCGGTCGTCGATCGCGAGCTTGCCATTGTTGCGGACCGGTGGCTCAATAACACCAAGTGCGCTCGGGTTCGGGGTGACCACGTCGGGCCCCAGGTCGGCCACGAGGATCGTGTCATCCGGGCGACTCGGACTGAAACGCCCGAGATTGGCGAGGAAGGCGTCGGGACTGGCCAGAATAAAGTCGTTGAGTCCGTAGCTTCCCGCGCCGGTGAGGCCGGTAGGGTTCTGCAACATCGTCTCGCGAAGAATGGGCGCCCACGGGTCATCCGGGCAGATCAGCACGCCCCGGATTCCGGGATTGGGCTCCGCGAGATTCGACCACCAGCTTTGCGTGATCGAGCGGTCATTGGGGTTATTTCCAACCGGAAGCCAGCCGTTGTTCTCCACGCGATAGATGTCGAGCGCGACGTAGACCTCCTTCAGGTTGGATTTGCAGACCGTCGAACGCGCCTGGCGAATGGAGCGGCGCAACGAAGGCAGTGACATGGCCACCAGCAGGACGATGATGGACATCACCACCAGCAGTTCAACCAGGGTGAAGGCGCAGCGGTGACGGCTGATGCCGGCACGTGCACGGAACCCTGAGTTTTGACGCGATTGACGCATGACCACACCCTGCCATTCAATAGCCTACACCCCGGGCAACGCACCTGCAACAGTTTCTTGACAACCGTCCGTCCGCCCCAAACGCCGCGGAACGGGGGGTCGGATGGCGGTGGCCGATGGGGTCGGCACCCTGTATAATCGCGCGCCAGGGCTCGTCCGGGCCCCTTCGGGCGGGTACTCAACACCCTTGCAGGGAGCCAGTATGGGCGATTTGCGCGACCTGGTGAGCCGGGAATTGCTTCCCTTCGTAACCACGCCGGGCCAGTACATCGGCGGCGAGTTCAACCAGTTGCCCCGTCCCGGGGACTGGGCGCAGGCTGATGTGCGGGTCGCCGTGGCCTTTCCAGATACCTATGCGATCGGGATGAGCCACCTCGGCTGTCAGATCATTTATTGGCTGTGCAACCACACCCCGGGGGTCACAGCCGAGCGTGTGTTCTGCCCGTGGATCGACGCCGAGGCCGTGATGCGCCGCAAGGACATCCCGCTCTTCACCTGGGACAACCGCCAGCGGGTCAGTTCGGCTGACATCTTCGCGGTCAGCCTGCAGTACGAAATGGCCTACACGAACATCCTGACGCTGCTGGACCTGGCGGGGATTCCGCTGCACAGCGCGGAGCGCGACGACCGCCACCCGCTGGTGATCGCGGGCGGGCCGCAGGCCGACAGCCCCGAGCCGATGGCGGATTTCCTCGATCTGATCGTGCTGGGGGACGGCGAGGACGCGATGCACGGGATTCTCGCGGCGTACCGGGAGTACCGGGCAGCCGGGATCGGGCGGCGGGAGATGATCCGGCTGCTGGCGGCGCGCTTCGACTGGATTTACGCGCCGTCGCTCTACGACGTGACGTACCACGCGGACGGTACGCTGCGGGCCTGCACGCCGCGGCATGCCGACGTGCCGGCGCAGGTCAAGCGCTGCCGCACGGCGGACCTGCAGGCGGCGCCCTTTCCGACGCGGCCGCTCGTGCCCAACGTGGCCGTGATCCACGACCGCATCTCCATCGAGATCATGCGCGGGTGCCCGCAGCGCTGCCGGTTCTGCCATGCGGGCTACACCAAGCGGCCGATATCGCGGCGCACGGTGGACGACATCGTGGGCATCGCCGAGGAGGCGTACCGCGCGACGGGCAACGAGGAGGTGGGGCTGCTCTCGCTCTCCACTGCGGATTATCCCTACCTGCCCGAGCTGGCCGAGCGGATCAACACGCAGTTCGGCGACCGCAACGTGAGCATCTCGGTGCCGTCGATGCGCGTCGACAAGATGCTCGCGCACATCCCCTGGATGGTCAACGCGATCCGCAAGAGCGGCCTGACCATCGCGGTGGAGGCGGCCAGCGACGACATGCGCGCCGCGATCCGCAAGGTGGTAACCGACGGCAACCTGCTCGACGGCGTGCGACAGGCCTACGCCGCCGGGTGGAAGAGCGTGAAACTCTATTTCATGGCGGGATTCCCCGGCGAGCGCGAGCAGGACGTGGACGGGATCTTCGACATCGCCCGGCAGGTGTCCGAGGCGCGCAAGGAGTTCGTCGGCCATCCCGCGCAGGTCAACGCTTCGGTCGGGTGGCTCGTGCCCAAGGCGCACACGCCGTTCCAGTGGATGGCCCAGCCGCGGGCGGAGTACTTCCACGACGTGCGGCGACGTCTGCGGGCGATCGCCGGGGCGAAGAAGACGGCTGTGAAAATCAAGATGCACAACATCGAGCGTTCGGTGCTCGAGGCGGTGTTTGCCCGCGGCGACCGGCGGCTGGGGCCGGCGATCGAGCAGGCGTGGCGCGACGGCGCGCGGTTCGACGGGTGGGACGAGTGCTTCGACGCGCGCATCTGGCAGCACGCCTTCGCGAAGACCGGGATCGACCCGGACTGGTACGCCCACCGCGAGCGCAGCTACGAGGAAGTGCTGCCGTGGGCGCACCTGGCGGGCGGAAACTCCGAGGGCTACCTGCAGAAGCAGTACGACGACGTCTTCGTGCACATCGACGTGCCCCATCCGCAACCGACGCTGGCTGCGGCGTCGTAGCCGCCCCCCCGGACGCGCAGCCAGGTCCCTTCGCCGACGCACGGTTGAGCACCGCGCCGGGTCGCGTTAGACTCGCGGCTCGGAGCCGGGGCGGAAACGGGTGAACGCACCTCGGCGCACGCTGTGGCCACGCGAGGAGACACGACCGATGCGAGCAGAGGCTAGGTGGGCGGTGCTGCTGGGCGGGCTGCTGCCGGTAGCCCTGGCTGGTTGCCAAAACCAGCAGAAATTCACGGCGACGATTCTCAATCCGTTCAACCTGCAGTTGCCCTTCCTGCCGTACCAGGAGCCGGTGCGCGTCGGGATCGTGCACGAGCAGAAGGGCATTTTCGATCCAGCCACCTGGGACATCGGCAAGGTGGGCTCGCCGTGGACGCCGCTGGCGCTGAAGCTGCAGCGGGAACTCGGCCAGCCCGTCCAGATCTCCGATCTCGAGCCGTTCCAGGTCGCCGCCCACCTGCAGTCGGGCCGGCTCGACTTCGCCTTCCTCGCCGCCGACGACTACGTGAAACTGACCGACGAGTTCGGCTCGCTGGGCAAGGTGATCGCGGTGTCCGAGGTGCGCGTACGCCAGGGGCTGATCGTCGCGCGGACCTACTCGGACATCAAGACGCTCGAGGACATTCGCGGGCATCGCTTCGCGTTCGGACCAGCCGGCGATCCGGTGCTGGACACCGGGGCCCGCGCGGCGCTGGAGGCGGCATCTGTTCCGGTGGACAGCCTGCAGAAAGAACTGCTGCCGGTACCGAACTCCCTGCAGCATCACATCTCGTCCAATGAGACGGCGTACGAGATCGTTTACGGCCTCGGCACCGACGTCGGCGTGATCGAGAAGTCGGAGTACGACGCCTACCCCGACCGCGGCGGCAGCTTCCTGACGCGGACCTTCTCCAAGGCGAATTTCCGCGTGCTGGGCGAGACCAAGTCGGTGCGGGTCGAGACCATACCCGCCGGTCCTTTCCTGGCGTCCCCCGAGGCGGATCCCGCGGTGGTCACGCAGGTGCAGAAGTACCTGCTCGCGGCGCACGACAAGGACCCCGGCGCGCTGGCGGCAATGGGGCTGGCGGGATTCCGCGTGCCCCCCGCGGACGTGGACCAGGCGTTGCGCCAGCTCGCGGTCGCCGAAACACCAGCCGCCGATTAGCAGGCAGACGGTGAGCCAAGTTCATTCCAGTTCCCGGCGAAGATCATGACCCCAAGCGACGGACAGCGTTTTGTGATCGTCGGCGCAGGCCGACAGGGTACGGCCTGCGCGGCGTTTCTGCTCGAGCAGTTCGCGACGACGACGGTGGACCTCGTGGACGTGGCGGCGGAGCGGCTGGCGACGGCGCAGAAGCTGCTCGGCCACGCGGAGCGGGTCTGCACGCGGCAGATGGACGTGGCGGGTGATGCGGGCGAGGCGCGGGCGGTGTTCGCCGGTGCAGCGTGCGTGGTCTCGTGCGTGCCGTATTTTCTCAACGTGGGGCTGACCCGGTCGGCGCTCGCCGCCAAGGTGCCGTTCACCGACCTGGGCGGCAACGTGGGCACGGTGCGCGACCAGCTCGCGCTCGACTCAGAGTGCCGGCAGGCGGGCGTGGCGCTCGCGCCGGACTGCGGGCTGGCGCCCGGGCTGCTCAACGTGCTGGCGGAGTACTGGCAGGGCGATTGGGATTACAAGGCGGTGCGGCTGTACTGCGGCGGCCTGCCGCAGAACCCGCGCGGGTTGCTCAAGTATGCGCTGACCTTCAACGTGTGCGGGCTGCTCAACGAATACCTGGACGACTGCGAGGTGTCGCGCGGCGGGCGGCTCGAGACCGTGCCGGGGATGGGGGAGTTGGAGACGCTCAGCGACCTGGCCCTGCCGGGCGAGTTCGAGGCGTTCGCGACGAGTGGGGGGGCGTCCCTGGGGGCCAAGCTGTACGCCGCCCGGGGCGTGGATTACCAGTACAAGACGATCCGGCACCCGGGACACCGCGACATCATCGTCTCCATGCAGGAGCAGGGGTTTTTCGATACCGAGCCGCAGGCATTCGCCCTGAACGGCGCGACGGTGGCGGCGGTGCCGCGCGACTGGTCCGGGCAGGTCATGGCCCGCAGCATGCCCTCCGACGGCAAGGATCTCGTGGTCGCCCGTGTGGACGTCACCGCGACGCGCGCCGGCCAACGGGTCCGCGGGCGGATCGACCTCATCGACTACGCGGTGGACCGTTTCACGGCGATGGAGCGGACTACGGGTTTTCCCACGGCGGTGACGGCAGCGGCCTTGGGGGGCCTGTACCCGGACTGCGCGATCGCCCCGGGGGCGTACGTCCCGCTGCAGATCATCCCTCCGGCGCTGATGATCCGCGAACTCGCCCGCGGCGGCATCGCCGGCATCACCGTGCGCGAGCTGTGAGGCGGCGCGTCGCTGGGCGTCACGCTGCGGGCCGGCCGCGCAGCACGCGGATGAGTTCGACGACGCCGCGGGCCAGCAGCGTCAGCACCAGCAGCAGCAGGTTCGTCGCCACCACCAGGCTCAGCACCGGCCACCCCCTACGCAGCGCCGCCTGCGCACCCGGCAAAGCCCACTCCAGTACCGCCAGGACGATGCCGGTCAGCAGCAGGGCCAGCAACGCCGGCCGCAGCCGCGCCCGGCTCGGAGCTAGCCGCAGCGCCAGGCAGATCAGCAGGTATAGAAATACCCAATAGCGCCAGTCCAGCGGGTTCGAACGCAACGCCGCCGAAAGGCTCCCCTGCATCAGGTCCAGCGTGTCCCGCACGAACGCCCACACGCCGGCAAGCGAGAAGTGAAAGCTGGCGGCTGCATCCTGCATCAGCATCGCCCGCGCCGACGCGATCCCCAGCCACTTCACCACGACGACGATGCCCGCGGCACACGCCAGCATCGGCAGCAGGGCGGCAAAGGTCCCGCGAACCCAGTTCACGGTGCTGCCGCCCTCGCCCGATTCAGCCTGACCCTCCTGGCCTTCCACGAGCGACAACCGCTGCACCGTGCCGCCCGTGATCAGCACGCCCAGCGCGTAGCCCATGCGCGCGGTCAGCGTGCCCGGCAACAGTCCGATATCGACCGTCCGCGGCGACAGCACGCCACGCCACAGGTGCAGCACAGCCAGCGCCGCCAGCATCGCCACGACGATCCACCAGACAAACATGGCGATCAGCATGACGTTCGTAACCTCCTGTCGGATCGTAACTTGGGCACCAACCGCGTCGGCGCATACCTTCCACGCCAAGCCCTTGGGTTGGTAGGAGTTATCGGTCCGTCGTGCATGAACCCGCCAACGATTTCGCGCCGCCCATCGCGGGCGAATCACCCGCAAATGGACGACGACCGCCGGCAGGCGTCAAGGAGTGCAGCCGCCCGTCCCATTACACGTCGCCGCCCCGGCGCACTCGAAGTCGGGGTCGAGACCGTTGGGAATCAACGTGCAGGAACCAACCGAGCCCGAGAGGTCGCACGCCTGGCAGACGCCGCTGCAGGCGCTGCCACAACAGACGCCGTCCACACAGAAGCTGCTGGCACACGCTGAATCCATCAGACAGGACGCGCCGAGCGGCAACCCGCAAGCGGGACACGGCCCACCGCAGTCCACGCCCGTCTCGCCGCCGTTCTGCACGCCATCGGAGCAACTGGACGCCTGGCAGGTCGCGCCGCTGCAGATGAAGCTCGTGCAATCGGTGCCGACGAGGCAGCCGAATCCGGGAGCACAGGGCGGGCATACACCACCGCCACAGTCGACATCGGTCTCGCTGCCGTTCTGGAGGCTATCGGTGCAACTTGGAGGCTGGCAGACGCCGGCCATGCAGACCGTACTGATGCAGTCCGAGCCGGCCAGGCAGTTGAAACCGTTGGAGCATGCGGGGCACGTTCCGCCGCCGCAGTCCACGTCGGTTTCGGAGCCGTTCAGATTGCCGTCGGTGCAACTGGCGCAGCTCACCGGCGCGAGCGGGCCGGTCAGATTGGCGGCGAAGACGGCGAAGTCCGCCAGGTCGACGTCGCAATCGAAGTCGACATCACCGAGGGGCCGGCCGGCGCCGTCCACAGCGACACCCAGCGGTGTGTTGCAGCACACGTCGGCGCCGTCGGGCACACCGTCGCCGTCGATGTCGGCAGCCCAGGCGGTGCCCACCGCACAGCTCAGACAGATGATGAGGCAATTCATGACAGTGTTTCCGGCCATTGGCGTTCGCTCCTGTTCCCGTAGTGCGCGCACACATCTCTCCAGACGCCAAGCGCCCCGAGTGCCCGGCTTACGCTGGAAGTGTTGTCCCCTTGCGACCCGGATCCAATCTAGCGAGCGGACGATTGCGCTACAAGGCCCGCCGCGACCGCCTCAGCCGCACGATTACGGGACCCGGACCGGCGTCCCCTCTGCCGATTGGTGTTGCCCGCTTGACGTCGCCGCGTTCGTACAGTATATTCAGTATAGACAGAAATGACTGATGCCGGGAGCCACGCACCCATGACCCTCACGCCCGCCACGCAGAAACTCATCCTCCACTGGGGCGAAATGGGCACCCGCTGGGGCATCAACCGCACCGTCGCGCAGATCCATGCGCTGCTCTACCTCGCGCCCGACCCCCTCGACGCCGAGGAAATCGCGGAGACCCTGGCGGTCGCCCGCTCCAACGTCAGCAACAGCCTGCGCGAACTGCAGGGTTGGGGCGTAATCCGCCGTGTCCACGTGCTCGGCGACCGCAAGGATCACTTCGAGTCGCTCAAGGACGTGTGGGAGATGTTCGCCATCATCCTCGACGAGCGCAAGCAACGCGAGATCGACCCGACCCTGGAGATGCTCCGGGAGTGCGCCGACCTCGCGGCCCGGGGCGGCAAGGAGGAGGCCTACGCCGCCGAGCGCATCGGCGCGATGCGCGACTTCTTTGAGTCGATGACGACGTGGTACAGCCAGATGCGCCGGCTCCCCGCCGGCGCGATCGCCAAGCTCTTTCGCATGGGCGACAAGATGCGCCGCATGCTGGGAGGCAAGTGAGATGAACCGATCGACGCCTGCCCGTCTGACGTCCCGACCACACGCTCTTTTTTTGCGTCGATATTTCTTTATTTACAGAAATGACTGTCGATTCAGCCGCAATGCCGGGACGCTTATCGCCCGCGCAGCCATCGCCTCCGTATGGCTCTACCAGGGGCTCTGGTGCAAGGTCCTCGCCGCCGCACCGCAGCACCAGGCCGTACTCGCCGCCGTGCCCCTCATTCCGCAGCAAGCGACCCATGCCGCGCTCATCACGCTGGGCCTCATCGAGACGGCCATCGCAGGTTGGGTGCTTTCCGGCAAGCGCCGGTCCGCGGCCGCCGCCGTTCAGACCGGGCTGCTCGTGCTCATGAACGCTGGAGGACTCTACTGGGCCCAGGATCAGTTGCACAGTCCTGGCGCCATGGTCACCGCCAACGCCGTGCTGATCGCGCTCGCTTGGGAAATAGCTCGGAAGGAGAGGCCGCAATGAGCCCCGCAGTCGCATGCGCCGAAAAATGCTGGCAGAAAGGCCGCCTCGACGGCGGCTCCGAAGCGCGCGGCTGATCTTCTTCGGCCATGTTTCGAGGATCCCGCCATCGAGCTGCAGGTCTTCGACGCCCGCCTGCGTCTTCGCCATCGCCCGGCGGGTTGTATCGCGCTTCGCTCTGGCCTGCTGCGGCTGCGCGGTCACCGCGGTCGACGTCAATCCCGCCCAGATCGCGTATGTGCGGCATGCGCGCCGCTGGCGGACCAACCCGCGACGCCAGGTCGACCGGTGGATGCGCGCGGGCGTCGGCTGCTGCACTGCTGGCTGGCCGCGCGCGTCTCGCGGATTTCCTCAATCTCGCTAATCTTGCACTCCAGCGGCGGATCTGGTCCGCGCAGTCTTCAACGCTGCGGTGCGGAGCCCTGCGTCTGTTGCTCGATCCACGCATGCTCCGCAGGCGCTATGCTCGCGGACTCCTCGCGGCTGTGCCGCCGCGCTTCGACCGCGTCATCCAGCAACGTCTGCTCCGCGGCTTCGGAACGCACGCCAATCGCACCAACCCATTGCCTGGCGGCTTGCTGCGCGGAATGCCGCTCCTTCCGGTTGAGCTGCCAGCAGCGCGTCTCGCGAATCTTCTCGTCGCCGATGCGGCGGACGTTTCCTGCAGAATTGCCGCCCCGGTTCCTTCGACGCCTTCACCCTCTCGAACATCCTCGACGGCGCCAGCGACACGTACGCCGTCGATTTGCGCGCCGCCGTTGGGCGTGCAGCCACCCCGCCATCGTCATCGCGCACTTCTGGCCGCGCGCGCCGGTGAGGAACAGTGCCCGTCGGGACCGATCCCTCGCTCTGGGGAGCGATCACGGTGTGCAGCCGGCCGCTGTACGCGGAAGCGCGCAATTTGTCCGGGCGCACGGCCTGCACGCGCTGAGGCTGGCCATGATCCACGACGTAACGCCATCCGTTTGCTGTCGAAGGCACTTCGAGCGCACCCTTGGTGCTCACGTACGCTCTACCCACAGGCGTGTTCGAGCCACTGCTGCCAGGCTCACGCTCGATCGCTACGGACCTTGCGGATTCATCGCCGTGGCGATGGTGCAGACGCGCTTGCACCCCGCATGGTGGCCCGCCTGCAGGCCTCGACTCGGATTGACTGGTTACCGCATTTTCGCCCGGTACCGCACGCGCTGGACGGACGCTGCGGCCGCATCCTGCAGCGACACCGACCGCTGGACGATGGTCCTGGCCGCAATCGCCCTGACGCATTACCACTACCGTAGGGCGTGGATGCGCTGGCGGGTGACACACGCTTCGCGTCTGTATCGACACGCCGCGGGCCGCAGCCGACGTCGATGTAACCGCGGATCTCGCCGCGGCCGGCAGCCTGCCCGCCGGTTCAGGTATTTCGCAACGCACGACGCCCCACCCGCCGGACCGCTGCCCCTTCACGTTCGACTACGAAGCCGCTACGCACGCGCAGGATGATCCGTGGCGTCCGTCCGCGCTGGAACCCCACCTGGTCAACGTCGATGTGGCGCCTGACCTATTTCGACGCGCTCAGTTCCGATGGCGTCGTCCCGCGTATTCGCTGCCGCTTCTTTTACCTTGCCGACCTGCCGTACCGCTGAGCGTAGCCGTCGAACCCCTTGCGGAGGGGGGCGATATGACGACGACCACTGCCCAACGCACCGGTATGTTTGCCAGGGCCATCAACATCGTGCGTTCAACTGGCTGCGGTACGTCGGGCGCCGCTGTTCATATGCAGCCCGGTGCCAGCTGCCGCCAAACGCTGCTGAGTCCCACGGTCTGGCTCGCGTCACACCGTCCTGCCGCAGCAAGCTTCTGGTGGATCGGCGCTCGCTCGCCGCCTCCTGGTGGATCTACGACCTGAGTGGACTGCTGCGTGGGACTGGTTGACCGAAATCGTGGATCCGTGTGACGCGTTGCGGAACGTGCACGCCGGTCTCGACTGGCACAACGAAGGCGTTGAAGCGCTCTTCTGCACGCGGCGGGCGTCACGCTGAATCTCTACGACCTGGCAGCCATGACCGAGCCATCCAATCCACCGCGCCTGTGCCGCGCAGGGTGACGCGTTTACGGCGTTGGCTTCGCCCGGACCAGTTCCCTGTCAGCAACACGGCCTGCCGTGACACCGTCTTCCCTTGCTGGCCGCCCACGAGATCCGCGACCCGCTCCGCGCCGCATTCGCCGACGAACTCTTCCGCATCGTGGAACCGGGCGGCCAGGTGATCCTGGTGGAGCACCTGCGCGACGCCGCCAACTTCGTCGCATTCGGTCCGGGCGCATGGCATTTCTACTCACGCAGGACTTGGGACAACCTCGCCGTCGACCACGGGTTCACCGTTGCCTCGAGCCGGATGATCACACCGTTTGTCCGAGCGGCGATCTGGAGGAAAAAACCATGGACGCAGAATTGCACGTACGCATCGCCGGTGCCTTGACATTGGCTTTGGCCCTGCTCAACCTCACGTTTCCGCGGCGCTTCGGCTGGCGTCAGGAATTGCAGCGCCTGAATCTGCTCACCCGTCAGGTGTTCATCGTGCACGCGCTGTTCATCATCCTCGTGCTGGTGATGATCGGCGTGCTCTCGCTGGTCTACGCGGATACCCTGCTCGCCCCGTCGATGCTGGCGCGGCTCGTATTGATTGGGCTGGCGGTTTTCTGGATGGTGCGACTGATTGTGCAGCTCTTTGTCTACGACCGCCGTCTCTGGCTGGGCGATCGCTTCAACACCACCATGCACGTCATGTTCACGTGCCTGTGGAGCTACTTGCTGTTCACCTACGTGAATGCGGCGGTGGCGGTAAGCTGAGGTCGCCGGCTCGACGCCGCGTGCCCCTACAGGTCCGCCTGCACGAAGTGTTTGTTGAACGCCGGGGTGTGCGCCGCCTCCGCCAGGAAGCCATGCAGATCGCTGCCGTCGATCGTTTCCACCGGCAGACCGGCTCGCTCCATCGCCTCGACGAAGGCGAGCCCCTTGTTCAGCGTGGCGCGGATGTGGGCGCGCGGGCAGTTGTCGTGCAACCATTCGCGGGCCAGCTCGATGTCTTCCCGTGCAATCATGGCTCTAGCTCCTGGTTCCTTGGCCGACGACCCCGCCCCGGGGCCGGCCGACACCAGCCCATTATGCCAGGGTCTCGGCCATCGCGTCCATACCCGCGTGCAATGCGCGGATATTCGCATCCACGACCTTCTGACCCTTGCGCCCGAACGTCGATTGCAGGGCGGCCTCGAGCGAACCCGTCTCCAGCCGCGGCCGCACGGCGTGCAACGCGCCCAGCGCGACCACGTTCGCGGCAGCGGCTGTCCCCGCCACCGACTCCGCCAGATCGTTGGCGGTGATGTAGTGGACCTCGATGTCGCTGCGCTCCGGCTCGACGGAGATGATCGACCGGTTGATGAGCAGCACACCCCCGGGTCGCACGGCCTTCTCGAATTTGTCGAGCGACGGCTGATTCATCGCGATCACGGCGTCGTACTGCGCTGCGATCGGCGCCCCGATCTCGTCATCGCTGAAGCAGACGGTGCAGTTCGCGGTCCCGCCGCGCATCTCCGGCCCGTACGACGGCAGCCACGAGGCGTTGAGTCCCTGCTCCATCGCCGCCTGGGCGATGAGCTTGCCCAGGCTGAGCACGCCCTGTCCGCCGAAACCCGCAATCAGCACTTCTTCCAGCATTCCGCACATCGGTCACCTGCCCGTGTTCGGCTTTCGCCGCATCAGCCGCTCTTGAGTCCCCGGCGCACCACGTTACTTCCCGGCATCGTCGAGCTTGTTGACGAATTCGCCCGGCGGGAAAACCTTCACGACCTTGTCGTCGATGTAGTCCAGCGCCGCCCCGGGCGTCATGCCCCACTGCACCGGGCAGGGCGAGAGCGCCTCGACCAGTGCGAAACCGCGACCCTCGAGCTGGCAGCGCACCGCGTTGCGCATGTACTTGCGGCACGTCTTGATGTTCTTGGGTGAGGTCAGCGGCACCCGGGCCAGGTAGCCGACGCCGTCAAGGCTCGAGAGCAGCTCGCACACCTTGATCGGCTGACCCGTCCACGCGGCGTCGCGGCCCTTCTGCGACGTCGTCGTTTTCTGCCCGACCAGCGAGGTCGGCGCCATCTGCCCGCCGGTCATGCCGAAAATCCCGTTGTTCACGAAGAACACCGTGATGTTCTCGCCCCGGGCGGCTGCGTGAATCGTCTCGGCCATGCCGATCGACGCCAGGTCGCCGTCGCCCTGGTAGGTGAACACGAAGCGGTCCGGCAGGCAGCGCTTCACGCCCGTCGCCACCGCGGGGGCCCGCCCGTGGCTCGCCTCCACCATGTCGAACTCGAAGTACTCGTACGCGAAGACCGCGCAACCCACCGGGCACACGCCGACCGTCTTGCTGAGCAGGTCGAACTCGTCGATCATCTCGCCCACCAGCCGGTGGTACGTGCCGTGCGAACAGCCCGGGCAGTAGTGCATGGGCTTTTCGCTCATGGCGCGCGGACGCTCGAAAACGCACTGCATGCCGTCGGGAAGCTGCGCTTTGGAGGGTTCGATCACCGTGCTCATTTCGCTGCCTCCACGATTCGGTCGCAAACTTCGGACGGCGAGGGAATCACCCCGCCCATCTCACCGTAGAGCGTCACGGGCAACCGCCCGTTGATCGCCAACCGCACATCCTCCACCATCTGTCCGCTGGAAAGCTCGACCGCGAGCACCGACTTGGCCCCATCCGCGGTCTCCACCAGCGGCTGGGTCGGGAACGGGAACAGCGTGATCGGCCGGAACAGTCCGGCGCGGATGCCGCGCTTGCGGGCGAGCTTGCACGCGCTGTACGCCAGCCGCGCGGCGATGCCGTACGCCACGACGAGGATTTCCGCGTCCTCGACGAGCCGCGTGTCCCACTTGCACTCCGCCTGCATCGCCGCGTACTTCGCCTGCAGCTTGCGGTTGTGGTCGCGCAGCTCGTACGGGTCGATCACCAGCGAGTTGGCCACGTTCTTCTGCCCGCGCCCGTTGCGCCCGTTCGTCGCCCACGGCTTGTCCGGACGCGTCACCACGGGCAACTCGTCCGGGATCGCCGCGGGCTCCATCATCTGCCCCAGGACGCCGTCCGCGAGAATCATCGCCGGGTTGCGGTAGCGATCGGCCATCTCGAACGCGATGCCGGGAAACGAGTACATCTCCTGCACGTTCCACGGCGCCATCACGAAACAGCGGTAGTCGCCGTGGCCGCCGCCCTTGCACGCCTGGAAGTAGTCGGCCTGCGACGGCGTGATGCTGCCCAGCCCGGGCCCGCCGCGCATGACGTTCACCACCAGGCACGGCAGCTCCGCGCCGGCGATGTAACTCATGCCTTCCATCATCAGGCTGATGCCCGGCGAACTGCTCGACGACATCGCGCGCATGCCGGCCGCCGCCGCCCCGTACACCATGTTGATCGAGGCCACCTCGCTCTCCGCCTGCAGGAAAACGCGGCCGTGCCGCGGCATCTCCTGCGACAGGATCTCCGGTACCTCGTTCTGCGGTGTTATGGGATATCCAAAGAAGGCGTCGCACCCGCCGGCCACGGCACCGAGCGCAATCGCCTCGTTGCCCTTAACCAGTCTTCGCTTCGCTTGCACGGGCCTTTTGCCTCCGGTAGATGGTGATACCTGCTTCGGGACACATCTCGGCGCAGAGACCGCACCCGGTACACAGCTCGGGATGGGCGAGGACCGCCGGATGAAATCCGGCGCGGTTACGACCCTCGGACATCGCCAGCGCTTCCCGGGGACAAAACTTCACGCACAATTCGCAGCCCTTGCAGATCCGTTCGTTGATCTGACATAAATCCATAGCGTCGACATCCCTTGATCGAACGCGGAAGTGATCCAACCAGCCAATAAGCAATCCGCGCGCCAAATCGCGGCGCCTGTGGTGACTTTTATGCAACATCGCGCGCCGCCGCCGTGACATCCGCTCAAGGCCGATTACGCGGGCCTCGACCGCCGAGCTTGACCGGTGCCTATCGGCCTTTGGACCTCTTGGCACAGCGGGCTCCCCGCCGTCAGCCCCGTCCTGCCCGGGTGTCTGCGTAAAACCACGCAACCGACGTGATATGTTGCCCAAGTCGAAAATAGTGAAGATAAAGTATTGCTGATATCTGACCGCCGCAGAACTTGCCTTGCACCGGCGCACGGCGCGGCCTACAGTGCGGCTTCGACGATCGCGGCATGGCATCCTTGAGAGCACGCCTCATGGCCCGCCTGATATTTCACGGCGCAGCACAAGAAGTCACCGGCTCCATGCACCTGGTCGAGACCCGGGCGGGGCTCATCTCCCTCGATTGCGGCCTGTACCAGGGCCGCCGCTCGGAGAGCCGGGCGAAAAACCGCTCCTTCCCGTGTGACCCGCGGGACATCAAGGCGGTCCTTCTATCCCACGCCCACATCGACCACAGCGGCCGCCTGCCCCGCCTCGTGCGCGGCGGGTTCTCCGGGACGATCCACTGCACCTCCGCCACACGCGATCTGGCGGCTGTCCTGCTCCAGGACTCCGCCCACATCCAGGCGGAAGACGCCAAGTACCTCAACAAGAAGCGCAAGCGCAACGGCGAAGACCCCATCGAACCGTTCTATGAGCCCGCCGACGCCACGGAGACGATGCGCTTCACCAGCGGGCACGCCTACGACCGCATGTTCCCCGTCCTGCCCGGCGTGCGCGGCATGTTCATCGAGGCCGGGCATATGCTCGGCTCGTCCGGCATCCTGCTCGAGATCGACGAGCCGCCCGGACGCACCGTCCGCCTCTTCTTCACCGGCGACGTCGGCCGGTGGGGCGTGCCGATTCTCCGCGACCCCAAGGCCATCCCGCCCTGCGACTACATCATCAGCGAATCCACCTACGGCGGCCGCACGTCGCCGCCGGTGCAGGACATGCAGGGCCGCCTCCGCGAGGTCGTCAACCGCACGGTCGAGCGCAAGGGCAAGCTGGTCATTCCCGCGTTCAGCGTCGGCCGCACGCAGACGCTGCTCTACAACCTCAACCACCTCTTCCGCAGCGGCGAGATCAAGACCCTGCCCGTCTACGTCGATTCGCCGTTGGCCATCAACGCCACGGACGTCTTCAAGTTGCACCCGGAGTGCTTCGATCGCGACGCGCGCACGTTCCTCTTCGAGGTCGGTCACCTGCTCAGCGGCCCCAACGTCCACTTCGTGCGCGAAGCGGCTGACTCCAAGCTGATCAACCAGCGCCGGCGGCCGTGCATCATCATCGCCGCGAGCGGCATGTGCGAGGCCGGCCGCATCCTGCACCACCTGAAGCACAACGTCCGCCACCCGCGTAACACGATCCTCATCGTCGGCTACCAGGCAGCCCACACCCTGGGCCGCCGCATCGTGGAGCACGTCGACAAGGTGAAGATCTACGGCCAGCACTACCCGCTCAAGGCCGAGGTCGTCGTCCTCAACGGCTTCAGCTCGCACGCCGACGCCAACGAACTCCGCCGCCATCTCGCCCCCCGGGCAGCCGACAACAAGACCTGCTTCCTCGTCCACGGCGAACTCGACCAGTCGGGCGCGCTCTCGACCAGCCTGCTCGAGATGGGCTTCCGCGACGTGCAGATCCCTCCGCCCGGGTTCGAGTTCACGCTCGCGTAACGAGCTGCCCGCCGCGGACCTCGCAATCGGGCCGTTTTTCCGCAAGAAGCCCGGTGGCGCACGTCGAAAGCCCGTTTTCACGCTCCATTCATCTTTCCCGCCTCAGAATCTTTCGCAATGATGCCGTCCGCGCGGAGTTATGCACAGAAAAGCATTGAACCGCTTGCGACCATTTCGCAGCGGCGACGCGGCGATCGATCGTAGCGACAATCGCAATATCGACGCTGCCTGCAAACAGAACTCGCTTGGGGAATACGCACCATGAAATGGCGAATCGGACTCGGACTGGCGGCGCTGATGGCCTGCCTGATCACCTTCACCGCAGCCACAGCCCGCGACGCGTCGCCGTCCTCCGCCCGCCGTGGTCTGGCACGCTCCACACCTCAGGCCTATGCCGGCTACACGCTCTTTGCGCCGCTGGCTGACACGAAGACCTACCTCATCGACAACGCGGGCAAACTCGTGCACACCTGGACCAGCCAGTACGAGCCCGGGCAGTCCGTCTACCTGCTCGACGACGGCACGCTCCTCCGCACCGCCCGCGAACCGCGCAACCGCAGCTTCGAGGGCGGCGGCATCGGCGGACGCATTGAACGGCTCGCGCCCGACAGCACCGTGCTCTGGTCCTTTGTCTACGCCGACGCGGACCACTGCCAGCATCACGACGTCGAGCCGCTCCCCAACGGTCACGTGCTGCTTATCGCCTGGGAAAAGAAAACGTCAGCCGACTACAAGGCCGCGGGCGGCGATCCCGCGCTGCTGCCCGGCGACGAGATCTGGCCCGACACCGTCATCGAAGTCGCGCCCCACGGCGCATCCGGCGGTGAGATCGTCTGGGCATGGCACATGTGGGATCACCTCATCCAGGAATACGACGAAAGCAAGGCGAACTACAACGCGTTGGAGGATCATCCCGAGTTGATTCACATCAACTTCCAGCGCCGCGCGCCGCGCGAAACGCCCGCGGAACTCGAGCGCCTGCGTTCCCTCGGCTACGTCGGCGGCGGTGACGACGATGCGGACGATAACGCCGGCGGTCGCGGTCGCGGCAACGGTGCCAATGGCCGTGATCGTCGCGCCCGGCACCGCGGCGGCCCTGGGGGTGGGGCTGACTGGGCCCACACGAATGCCGTCGCCTACAACGCCGAGCTCGATCAGATTGCGCTCAGTATCCACAACTTCAACGAGATCTGGATCATCGACCACAGCACGACCACGGCGGAGGCGGCTGGTCACACTGGCGGACGCTCGGGCCACGGCGGCGACCTGCTCTACCGCTGGGGGAATCCCCGGGCGTACAGCCGCGGCGCCGCGGGAGATCAGCAGCTTTTCGCCCAGCACGACGCCCGCTGGATTCCCACGGGCACACCGGGCGCGGGCCATCTGCTGGTCTTCAACAACGGCACGCACCGGCCCGGCGGCGCACAATATTCATCCATCGTTGAGATCGCTCCGCCTGTCGACGCCCGCGGCAATTATCGCCTCGAGGCGGGCAAGCCCTTCGAACCGGCTGAGCCCGCTTGGGAATACAAGGCCACCCAACCGGAGGAGTTCTTCTCCAGCCACATCTCCGGCGCCGAACGCCTCGCCAACGGCAACACGCTGATCTGCTCCGGCGAACAGAGCCGCATCTTCGAGGTCACGGCGGCCGGCAAAATCGTCTGGGATTACACCAACGCCTTCGCATCCGCCCGCCGCCGGCCTGACCGCGGGCCCGGCAACCGCCGATTCGGCGATCGCGGGCCCGCCCATCGCGGGACTGCCGATCGTGGCTCTGCCGATCGTGGCTCTGCCGATCGTGATTCAGGCGGACCGCCCCGCGGACGCCGCGCCGACCGCGGCCCCGGCAAACGCCCGCCGCATCCCCCAGGCGGCCCCGGTGGCCTCTTCCGCGCGTCCCGCATCGCCGCCGACGCCCCCGGCATCCGCAGACTGCTCGCCACCGCGAGCGCGTCCGCCCACGACGACGAATGAAGCACTCAGACGCGCCAAAGAGCTCGGAGACTGCCAGAGGATTGCAGCGCGCTGCCGCTGCGCCGGGCTCGACGCATCCGTTGCCAGTCCCACAAGGCGCGCAGATCGTCTGGAGCCAGGCGAAGTCCGCGAGGTCAACGTTGCCGTCATGGTTCCGGTCCGCCATGAGACACTCCGCGGGCGTCGCGCCGGCAATCTCGTACAGTTCACCCTGCATCCACAGCAGCCGGGATTCGCCCAACGGATCGCCGACGCGCTGAGCGCGAGCCACGGCGGATTGAAGTACGCGGTCCGCCGCGTCGTACCGCTCCAGCCTGATCAGGAGTGTCGCGTACTCGACGGTGGTCAACGGCGCCACCGGCGGGGCGGGATCAGTAGCCGCCACGGATCGGGCTCGCCATCTGGAGAACGGTCCGGTCCGAATACATCGTCCTGGGAGCCGCCCATTAAACGATTAAATATTATCGATAAAGATCACAATTATACATATATCGTCAATATATTGACGATATTTGATGAGTCTGGTACGATGGCGTTATGGGGGCCATGACACTGTCTCTAACCGGTCCGACCGACATGGCTGAGGCTCTGGCCGCGCGCGCCAAAGCCCTTCGGCTTCTGCGCGGCTGGACCCAGAACACCCTGGCGCAGCGGGCGGGTGTAACCGCCGCGTCGTATCGGCGTTTCGAGCGATCCGGGAAAGCCTCGCTGGAGTTGGTCCTGAAGGTCGCGCACGCTCTGGCCCGCCTGGATGAGTTCGACCGTTTGCTCCAGCCACCTCCGGCTCAGAGCATTGCTGAGCTCGAACAGCAAACCACCCAGCCCACCCGCAAGCGAGGACGGAGATGAAGAAGCTCGAGGTTCGCTTCGTCCGCAGCCCCGACGATGGGTTGCATGTCGGCACGTTGGCCGAGGATCGAGGCCGGGTGTACTTCGAATACGCCGCCGGTTTCCTTTCGACTGGTCTGAGTCTTTCGCCGTTCAAGCTCCCGTTCGAGCCGGGACTCTTCGAGCATCGCGATCACGCATTTGGCCCGCTGCCGGGCCTGTTCGACGACTCGCTGCCCGACGGGTGGGGGCTGCTGCTGATGGATCGCCACTTCCGTTGGCTCGGCCAGAATCTTGCCGCGATCAGCCCGCTGGATCGGCTCTCCTGGCTTGGGACCCGGACCATGGGGGCATTGACTTATCATCCACCCGCCGACCGCATGGACGCCGACACCAGCGTGTTCGACCTGCCCGGTCTGGCGCGGCACGCGCAGGACATCCTGGCGGGCTCGGCTGTCGAGGTTCTTCCTGAACTGCTGCGGGCCGGCGGTTCGCCGGGCGGTGCGCGTCCCAAGGTGCTCGTGGGCTATAACCCCGACACCGGCGAAGTGTGCAGCGGCGCGGAAGACCTGCCGGACGGTTTCGAACACTGGATCGTCAAGTTCGCCGCCGAAACAGACTCAGCCGACGCCGGAGCCACGGAGTTCGCGTATTCGCTGATGGCCAGCGACGCCGGTATCGACATTCCGCCGACGCGGTTGTTCGATACGCGCACCGGCCAGAAGTTCTTCGGCGTTCAACGGTTCGACCGCGACGGCAATCGGCGGCATCACGTACATACGTTCGGGAACCTGATTCAGTCGAATTTCCGCATTCCATCCGCGGACTACGCCGACTTGCTCAAGACCACCAGCCTGCTCACGCGAAATCATCAAGATGTGCTGCGCGCCTTCCGCCGGATGGTCTTCAACGTGCTGGCCCACAACCGCGACGACCACGTCAAGAACTTCGCGTTCCGGCTGGATGATACGACAGGCGACTGGACTCTGACGCCGGCCTACGACCTGCTCTACACCGCCGGCCCGGGCGGCGAGCACACCATGACTCTGGCGGGCGAGGGCAAGCACCCAGGCCGACCGCACATGGTTAGCCTGGCCGAGCAAGCCGGCCTGTCCAGGAACGAGGTCGCGGCCATCATCGACGACGTTCGAGCCGCGGTGGGGCGCTGGTCTGACCACGCCGCGCAGGCGGGCGTGACGACGGCGGCCATCACGGAAATCGCGAAGTCGCTTCCGGCATTGAAGTAGGTGCCCCGATCATGCTCGTGCTGCGCTGCACAACCAAGGCCTTCCAGAAACTTGGCGCCAGGCCGCAGCCCGCGGCCGTGTTGCTCACCGATGACAACCTGGGGGTGTGGTACGTCAACACGATCGACTATATCAAT
>JACKHG010000002.1 GCA_020639115.1 Phycisphaerales bacterium | reverse complement strand
GCGCCCTTGTTGGCGGCGCGGCTCCAGGTTTCGGTGAAGCACTCATCGACGGTGTAGGTGCCGGTGATGCAGGCGAAGCTGCACACGAAGGGGTACATGTTGGTGTTTTGCAGCGCGTTGACGTTGCTCTGCTCGAACACGGGTCCGTCGGCCCAGGAGTAGGTTCCGCCGTGTCCGCTGTAGATGCCGTAGAAGCGGCCGGCGTTGAAGGAGTTGGTCGTGTCCTGGGTGGTGGCGCCGTAGGTAGCGGTGTAGAGCTTGTCGCTGATGTACCCGTTGGGGTCCATGTAGTTGCTGATGACGTAGTTGTGGGTGCCTTCGGAGACCGACGAGTTGTCGGTGGAGGCCATGAACACGGCGCGCTTGAGGTAATCCGGATCGGCCAGCGGGCCGTTCTCGTAGTAGAGGGTCTTGTTGACGATGGCGGTGAGCTGCGCGGCGCTGCGTACGCTGAAGCGGCCCACGGGGATTTCCGGCATCCAGTCGTCGCCGGCGTCCATGCAACCATAGGGCAGGTCGGTTGCGGGCGTGCCCTCGCCGCCGCCGGTGAAGTTGGGGATGGTGTCGGTGTCGCCGACGAGCAGCACGTAGTGCTGGGTGGCGGGACCGGTGTACCAGGCCGTGACGAGCGCCTTGATCGCGGTATTGGACATGCCAGCCGATACGACCTGGGTGGTGACGTTGAAGCCCTGCGCGGTCTTGGCGGCTGCGAAACTGGTGATCCCGCTCTGGTAGGCGCTGGCGACGAGGATCAGGTAGCGGCCGCCGGCGACGCGGGCGTGCGGCAACAGCGCGGGGTTGATGACGCGTTCGCGCAGTTCGGGGGTGGCGGCGAAGTTGGCGTCGGCCGCCAGTTGGCCGGAGAAGGTCACGTCGACGGTGAGGTCGGGCCAGACGGTGAGGGTCTGGTCGGCGGGGTTGTAGCTCACCGGGCGGATCTCGAGTTGCCAGAGGTGCTGTCCGCGGAGGATACCTATTTCTTCGACCACGGCGCGCTCAGCCGGAAACGACGCGCTGCGGGTGTACGCTTCCGCGTTGAAGTCGAAGGGGGCAGCGTCGGCGGCGCCGGGCAGCTTGGGCAGCGGCGCCTGGCGTGGCGTGATGCGCAGGGCGCTGTCGAGCGCGGCGCCGTCGAGCGCGCGCGAGGCGCCGGTGCGGACGGTTGCGCTGACCTGCATGCCGGGCGGCGCCACGAACAGTCGGCGGATGACCGGATACTCGGGCAGGCCGATTGCGCCGCCGCGCTGGCTGCCGGCCCACTGGATATCGTAGAACGTGCCGCCCTTGGTCTCACGCGGTGCGAGGGTCAGTTCCGACGTATCGACGCGCACGGTAAATCCGGCGAGCGCGTTGTCGGTCACCGCGATCTGCGGTGGTGCGGCGCGATCGCCGGCGCTGACCTGTACGGCGCCGTCGGGGGCGAGCGTGAACTGGTGGGCTTGAGCGGCGTACGCGCTGCCCGTGGCGAGCAGGCTGAACGCCAAAGCGAATGAGATGATTGCGCGAGTTCGAGCGGCCATGCAGTGTCTCCTGGATGAGCTTGGACCGTGAAGAAACGAGAGGCGTACGGTTGGCGCGTGAGCGGTTGGCGCCGCGCGGATACAGCGCTGGCATGGGGAGTTGGTGCGAAGTGCGCGCCAGGACAGCGACGAGTTGAGGTCTGCCCGCATCGCGGTTCCCCAACCCTCTCCGGCGTGTTGTGACGACGTCGTTACGACGCAGGCTCCATTATTCAGACGCACGGGCGCGGATTCAAGGTTGCGGTTGCAGCGTCCGGTCGATGGTGGCGGGGACTTCGCGCGGACATTCCGAAAATCCTTATCCGGGACGCGATCAAGTTGTGTCGGAATCATTGCCAACCGGGCCGGATGGATCGAACGTCATCCTTTGAGCTTATTAAGATTGTGTGATCGCGGTGGGCCGGGTGTTAAAGTGGAGGTTTTGGCATCGATGGGGCCAACTCATCGGCAAAAGCGGTTGCGGGGGTGTCTGTGATGAAGGTGGGCAAGAGTCTGCTGTCGGCGTTCGGTCTGGCGCGGGTTTTGACGGTGTGTGCAGTTGTGGCGGCAACCCAGGTTGCCTTGGGGTACGACCCGCTGGCCGGCGATTACTCCAAGGAGAACCCGCTGGACATCCGCGTGATGGCTTACAACCACCAGCAGAACTTCATCAGCGACCCGAGCACCGATGCGGAGTTCAACCGGATTCTCACGGCGATCAATCCGGACATGATCAGTTTCGAGGAGTTCGTCGACAGCGTGTCAGCCAATGCGATCGCGTCGCGGCTGAACAGCATTCTGCCGATTGACGGCGGCGGGAGCTGGCAGGTGCACCTGGGGATGCTGGGAGGGATCCGCACGGTGCTCGCGTCGCGGTACCCGCTGACGATGAAGCGGATCGACACGATTCCGGCCTCGTCAACGCGCGGGGTGACGATGGCGCTGGTCGATCTTCCGGACGCGGTGTACCCGGTGGACGTGTACCTGATGGGCGTGCACCTGAAGTGCTGCGGCAACCCGGGCGGGTCGGAGGATGCCAGCCGCCAGGACAGCGCCGACGCGATTGCGAACTGGATGGGGGATGCGCGCGGCGTGGCCCGGCCCTCGGGCAACAACATCGCGCTGCCGGCGGGTACGCCGATGTTCGTGTTGGGCGACTTCAACCTCGTGGGCGGGCCCCAGCCGGGCGACACGATTGTCACCGGGGATATCCAGGACAACAGCACGTACGGCCCGGACGTGAAGGGCGATTGGGATAATTCGAACATCACCGACCTGCTGCCGGCGGACCCGTTCACGGGCAGCCTGGTGACCTGGCAGGGCAGCGGGAGCTATCCCCCGTCGACGCTGGACCACATGTTCTACACCGATGATGCGGTGACGATCGCGCACAGCTTCGTGTTCAACACGGCGACGATGTCGGCGGCGGCGCGGGCGGCGCTTGGCGTACAGGCGGGCGACACGCTCGAGGCGAACTCGTCCGACCACCTGCCGATCGTGGCGGACCTGCGCCTGGTGACCTGCACGATCGATGCGGACTGCGACGACGGCAATCCGTGCAACGGCGCCGAGACCTGCACGGCGAACGGGTGTGCCCCCGGCGCGCCGCTGGTCTGCGACGACAGCAACCCCTGCACGGACGACACGTGCGTGGCGGGGACGGGCTGCACGTTCACCGACAACTCGGCGCCGTGCAACGACGGCAACCCGTGCACGACGAACGATACCTGCGCGCTGGGCGCGTGCGGCGGCACTCCGCTCGATTGCAGTGATGGCGTGTATTGCAACGGCGTCGAGACGTGCAACGCGCAGAGCGGTTGCGTATCGGGAGCGGCGCCGTGCGGCGCGGAAGACTGGTGTGATGAAACCAACAGTGCGTGTGTGCCGCTGGGCAACGGCGATTTCGACGGTGATCAGGACGTGGATCTCGTCGACTTCGGCGCGTTTCAGCGGTGCTATGGTCAGCCCGCGGGCGTGGCGTGCGAACCGGCGAACATCGTGGGCGCGGACGCCGAAGTGAACGCCGCGGACCTGGCTGCGTTTATTGCCTTGCTGGACGGCGTCTAGATTACAAAACGGTCGGCTCGTGGAGCCCCTGCCAGCACGATGCGGGCGGGTCCGCCGTTACATTTCCGTTGCGAAAACCTCTGTAAAGAAGTGCAAATTACGTTTGCGCTTCCTTGCGCGTGCGCGCTGCAGGGGTGCGGTGCATCCGTCGATGCAGTTCGAATGGATGAAGGTCGCGGAGGGTCCGCGGCCCCGTTCGGGTATTCGCAATGAAAGGACCACAGATGTCGACGGTAAGCAGTGTCGGCGGGTACGGTCAGGAGCTGCTGCAGATGCTGCAGAACTTCAAGCTCCAGAAGAACGACCCGTCCACAGCGAAGACGCAGGCGTTGCAGCCGGCTGCACGTCTGGCCAAAGGGCTCTCGAACCGCTCCGAGAAGTTCGAGAACGAGGTGGGCAGCTTCGGGGAAGCCTCCGGGCTGGACAGCGACGACGTCGCCGCCTTGAAGCAGGACGTGCACACGGCGATCGACAATGCGCTGCAGAACGCGAACGGATCGCAGGATCCGCGCGAACTGGTCAAGAGCGCGGTCGAATCTACGCTGCAATCGTACGGGCTGGATGCGAGCGCGTTCGAGGCGCAGTTGCAGAAGAACGCGCCGGCGCCTCCGGCGTTCGGTGCTCCGGGCGCGGCGCTCGGAGGCGCCGGGCAGGCGAATGGCGATTCCGGTTCCACGTCACCGCTTCTGGGGTTGCTGAATGGCAAAGCCGATTCTTCCGGCATTCTGTCGAGCCTGTCGCTGGTGGACATGTTGGCGTGAGGAGCGGGCCGTCCCTGTGCCGTAAGGGGCGGTGGCGCGCGATCGCGTGTCGGGGAGGGGCGCCGGTGGCCAGCCGGCGCATGCTCGGAGGCAGCATGGAGTCCGACGACGCCGGGTGACAGGTTCGCTGGAGCAGGATCTGTCATCCCCACATTGACCCCCGCCTGAGCGCAGCGGCCCCGTTCGGCCCGTTGCGCAAAGAACTGTAAACCCGCCTGGGCTTGAAAAACCTGCGTTACGCATGTTTTTGGGGTCGCGAGCGTTATGATCGCGGGGGGACGCGCTGCATCCGAAACCCGCGGGCATGACCATGAGCGCGACGACGCCAGCAGATACGGACATCCTGCTCATCGATGACGACGTGCGGCTATGCAAGCTGCTGACGCAATACCTCTCGTCGGAGGGGTATGCGGTGGAGGCGGTGCACCGGGGCGAGGAGGGTGCGGCGCGCGCGGTTGGCGGCACGTTCGGGCTGGTGGTGCTGGACGTGATGCTGCCGCGCATGGACGGTTTCGAGGTGCTACGGCAGATTCGGGCCGTGTCGGACCTTCCGGTGGTGATGCTGACGGCGCGGGGCGAGGAAATGAACCGGATCGTCGGATTGGAGCTGGGCGCCGACGATTACCTGGCCAAGCCGTTCAGTCCGCGGGAGCTGGTGGCGCGGATTCGCGCCGTGCTGCGGCGAACCAGCGGTGTCAACGCGGCCGAAGTCACGCGCGACCGCATCGCGATCGGCGACATCGAGATGGACCTGGGCGCGCGGCGGGTGCGCCGGGCGGGCGAGCGGGTGCATCTGACGGGCGTCGAGTTCAATCTGCTGGCGGCGCTGGTGCGTTCGGCGGGGTCGGTGCTGTCGCGGGAGCGGTTGAGCCGCGAGGTGCTGGGGCGGAGGCTGCTGGTGCACGATCGCAGCCTGGACATGCACGTGAGCAATCTGCGCAAGAAGCTGGGGCACCAGATCGGCGGCGACGAGCGGATCAGGTCGATTCGCGGAGTCGGCTACGTGTATGCCGCGACGGACGACGTGGCGGTCAGAACCGGTTCCGAGCCGGCGGCTTGAGGCTCCCGGCCAAATCCCAATCGTTGCTTTCATGCGCAGCCTGTTTCTGAAGATCTTCTTTCTGTACTGGTTGGCGAACCTGATCATGTTCGCCACGGTTTTCGTGATCATCCGGTGGACGAACGTCGGGGCGAACATGCGTCCACCGCCGCTGGAGATGATGGACCGCGCGCTGGCGGAGGAGGCGGTGGACCGGCTCGACGTGGAGGGACCGGAGGCGCTGGCGGCCCACATCGCCAAGCTGCGCGATACGATCGGCGTGCGGCTGTATGTCTTCGATGCGCAGGGCCGGGAGATCGCCGGTCAGCCGGTATCGGCGGCGGTGAAGGAGCAGGATGCGGCGAGCGGCATCGACGTGGCGGGTACCGACGGCGCTGCGTACCGCGCGGTCGTGGTTCCGCCCCAGCCCCCCTTCTGGCGGCGGGCTTTGCCTTTTCTCGTGCTGGCGATTGCGCTCGGTGGCGTGTCGTACTGGCTGGCGCGGCACGTCGCGGCGCCGGTGCAGCGGTTGCGGGCGGTTTCGCAACAGCTCGGCCACGGCGACCTGACGGCGCGGGTGGGTCCGGCGGTGAGCCGGCGCAAGGACGCCATCGGCGGGCTGGGCCGCGACTTCGACCTGATGGCGGACCGCTTGCACGCGTTGGTGGAATCTCACCAGCGGCTGCTGCGCGATGTCTCGCACGAGCTGCGTTCGCCGCTGGCGCGGTTGCGGGTGGCGTTGGGACTGGCGGAAGCGCAGGCGGGACCAGCGGCTGCGGAGGCGCTGCAGGAGATCGAGGGCGAGGCGGGCCGGTTGAACGACCTGATCGGGCGGTTGCTGACGGTGAGCCGGCTGGACGCACAATCCGCGGCGATGGAGCGGGTGCCGCTGGACCTGGCGGAGCTGGTGCGGCGCATCGCCGAGGACGGGGATTACGAAGCGCAGAGCCAGGGTTGCCGGACGCGGGTCGTGCGGTGCGACGCGTGCACGCTCGGTGCGGACGCGGACCTGCTGCACAGTGCGATCGAGAACGTGGTGCGCAACGCGATCCGCTACACGGCGCGCGGGACCGAGGTAGAGATTTCCCTGGCGCGGGTGGAGGGCTGCGCGGTGGTGGCGGTGCGGGATCACGGGCCGGGGGTGCCCGCCGAAGCGCTCGCGGACATTTTTCGGCCTTTCTACCGGCTGGGCGATGCGCGGGACAGCGCGAGCGGCGGTGCGGGGCTGGGACTGGCGATTGCGCAGCGGGCGGTGGCGGTGCACGACGGGACGATTTGGGCGCTCGCGGCGCCGGGCGGCGGTCTGATCGTGGAACTCCGGCTTCCGGTGGGCGGACCGGGGGCGGGGGTGGATGCGCTGATCGCGTCGGTCAGAACAGCGGATAGATGAAGGGGGCGAGGGGCGAGGAGCCGGCGAAGAGGATGAGCCCCCCCACCACGAGCAGCACCACGACGAGCGGGATCATCCACCACTTCTTTTCGTGGCGAATGAAGGCGAAAAACTCCCGGACGAGTGATTGCTTGGCCATGGTAAGGGAATGATTGCGGTCCGGGCGGTTGAAGTCAATTCGCCGCGGGGAGGTTGTGGCGGGAACGCACCGATTCCTCCGCGGCGATAGCGACCGGGCCGCTATAATAGGACCGCCGGAGCGGGTGGGTACGCGGCGGGCGAGCTGCCGGGCGGATCCCTCGTGGTCACGACGGTCTGAGCAGCCGCCTCGCACAAGCACTTCTGAAGGAGGCAGGTCATGTTGCTCCGGCTTTTTCCGGGACTGGTTCTGATGTTGGCGCTGGCGCCGGCGGTTCGTGCGGACGATGCCGCCAAGGCGGCGGACGAGTATGCGCGCGGCCAGGCGTTGCTGAAGGCGAGTGATTTCAACGGTGCGCTGGCGGCGTACACGGCTGCCGTGAAGGCGGATCCTGCCAACGAAACTTATCGGCACGAGCATGCGTTGCTGCGCCGGGTGGTGCCGCTGCGTGCGAAGCTGCTCAAGCAGCGTGATGCCGAGAAGTGGCAGGCGCTGGCGGCGGCCCTGCGCAGCTACTACGCCGATCACGGACTGCTCGAGGAGGTGCTGCGGCTGGACGAGGAGGCGTATGCGCGCTCGGGCGATGCGGACACGGCGGCGATGCTGGCGGACACGCAGATCCGGATGGGCCGGGATGCAGCCGCGGTGGAGACGCTGGGTGGTCTGAAGGCTGACGAGCAGACCGCGCAGACGCGGACACAGATGGGCATTGCGCTGGCGCATGCCGGGCGGACGGACGAAGCGCGGGCCATCGCGAGCGGGCTGGCTGACGACAAAGCCGGGCCGGGGCTGTTGTACGACATGGCGCGGCTCAATTCTCTGGTTGCGGATAATGCCAAGGCGCTGGCGCAGTTGACGCGTTGCTTCGAGCTGACGCGTCCGAGCCGGCTCGCGGCGTTCAAGGAATACACCAAGGCCGACAAGGACATGAGCGGGCTCGTGGCCCAGGCGGATTTTGCCAACGTGCTGGCGACGGAGTCGAAGCTCAAGGAGTCCGACTGCAGCGGCGGCACGAGCTGCGCGAAGTGCCCGAGCCGCGACAAGTGTGCGGGCAGCAGCGGCGCCAAGACGGCGGCGAAGGACACGAAGTAGGCGACGCACGTCCCGGGCGCGGACCACGGCATGAAGACGACGCGACGGCTCATCCAGCTTGCATTTCTCACGTTGACGGTGGTTGGCGTATTCGTCGTGCGCGGCAATGCGGAGCGCTGGTGTCCGTTCGGCGGGGTCGAGGCGCTGTACGGTTACGTCACCGAGGGCAACGTGCTGTGCGCGCTGGCGGTGACGAACTTCTTCATGCTGGGCGCCGTGCTGGTGCTGGCGCTGCTGGTGCGCCGCGCGTTTTGCGCGTACGCCTGTCCGATCGGCACGATTTCCGAATGGCTCGGGGTGGCGGGCCGGCGCGTCGGTCTGCGTACACGGCTGGTGCCGGCGCGGGCCGACGCGTACCTGCGCAAGGGCAAGTACGTCGTATTGGCGATCATCCTGTACTTCACGTGGACGCTGGGGGAACTCGAGTTCCGCGCGGCGGACCCGTGCTATGCGCTGATCAGCCGGCACGGGGAGGACATCACGCTCTGGGCGTACGTGGTGGCGGGGCTCATCGTCGTGGGGGCGCTGGTCGTGACGATGCCGTTCTGCCGCTGGCTGTGCCCACTGGGCGCGGTGCTGGCGCCCTTCTCGCGGTTGGGTTTTACGAGAATCCGGCGTGACGCCGAGGCATGCAGCGGATGTGCGCGGTGCACGAGCG
Source organism: Phycisphaerales bacterium (assembly GCA_020639115.1). Taxonomy (GTDB): domain Bacteria; phylum Planctomycetota; class Phycisphaerae; order UBA1845; family UBA1845; genus JACKHG01. The sequence continues at coordinate 626,269 of JACKHG010000002.1, read as the reverse complement.
TCTGCCCCACCGCAATTCCGGTGCACATGCTGGACGAGGTGCGGGCGGCGCGGTGCATGACGTGTTTCAACTGCCTGGCCGCGTGCCCGCCGAAGCGCGGTGCGCTCAGTTGGGGACCGGCCCGGCCGCGGGGGGCCAAGTGGCCGCCGTGGATCGCGGCGATGGCGGTGCTGATCGTGCTGTCGGCCGCGGTGACGTGGGCGTACGTGGCGCCGTTTCCGTCGTTCACGCGGGTGAGTCCCGACCGGGCCGGAGCCGCGGGCGAGCCGGCGGTCGCGCGGTTGCGGGTGGACGGCGTCACCTGCCGCGGGCGGGCGACGCTGCTGGCGTACTTCCTGGAGCGCGACGACGAGTTCGCGGTCGATGGATTTCTCAAGATCGAGGCGTGGCCGGGTCCGGGCCGGGCTGCGGTGGACATTACCTACGACGCCGCTCTGGCGGATGCGGACGCGATTCGGGCGGCGCTGAGCGAGGCCTACTTCGATCGGGCGACGGAGACCTGGCGGGTTTCGCCGTTCGCGGTTGAAGGGTACGACGCGCTGGGCGGGCTCGGGCCGGCAGTCGAAGGGCTGTAGACGCGAACGAGCCGCTGGCGGCGCGCACGGATGCCGTGTGCGCGCTGCCCGTCGTGCGGGATCAGTTGGCGCGTGTTTTTGTCCGGCGCCGGCCGGTGACGATCTCGCGTTCCGCCTGCAGCCAGTCCTCGAGCGGGGAGCCGCCGTTGGCGCCGCGGGCCATGAAGATCTCGTAGGCGCGGCGGCGGATGGCGTCCTCGTCGGGGGCCAGATTGACGGTTGGGCTGGGTGCCGGACGGGCTGCTGACGGGGCCGGCCGGGTCTTGGGCGCAGTTGAAGTGGCGCGCTTGGCCATGTTGAACACCTCCCTGTGCACGAAAGAACCGAGTACGCGTTCATTATAGCACGGTTAGCGAGAGCGGGAAGGTTGTGACCGTTGGGTGAATCGCGCCGGGTGGGTTGGCTGGGGCGGTGGCTGGTCCTTGCCGCGGGGTGAGATCGGCTACAATGTTGGACCTGTACCCACCGGGGGCCGGAACGCGGGGTGGGCCGGCGGATCGCAAAGAGCAGGCGGGGCTGCCTCGCGCAGGGAGTATGGCTGACATGGCGTATATCGAGTTGCAGGGTGTCCACAAGGTTTACCGCAAGCGGAACCTGGAGGTTCCGGTGCTGGCGGGGTTGAGCATATCGATCCAGGCCGGCGAGTTCGTGGCGTTGATGGGGCCGAGCGGTTCGGGGAAGACGACACTGTTGAATCTGATCGGCGGGCTGGACAGTCCGACGCGCGGGACGATCAGGGTGGGTGATGCGCAGCTCGAGCAGATGCCGGAGCGGGAGCTGACGGCGTGGCGATCGCAGCACGTGGGATTCATCTTTCAGATGTATCATCTGCTGCCGGTGCTGACGGCTGCCCAGAACGTGGAGTTGCCGCTGCTGCTGTTCAAGATGGCGGCGAGCGAGCGGCGTGAGCGGGTGCAGTTGGCCTTGTCGGTCGTGGGGCTGGAGGATCGGTCGGACCATCGGCCGTCGCAGCTTTCGGGCGGGCAGGAGCAGCGCGTGGCGATTGCGCGGGCGTTGGTGACGGATCCGCAGATGCTGCTGGCGGACGAGCCGACGGGCGACCTGGACGCGACAAGCGCGGCGTCGGTGCTGCACCTGCTCGAGCGGCTGAACAGCGAGTTCAACAAGACCATCATCATGGTGACGCACGATCCGAAGGCGGCGTCGCACGCGACGCGGCAGTTGCACCTGGAGAAGGGTGAGCTGTTTGCGGACAAGCCGCGGGAAGCGGCGATGGTGGAGTACTAGGTAATGATGAATGACGAATGACGAATGACGAATTGGTCGAAGGTCGCAGGTCGCAGGTTGAAAGTCTCGTGTCTTCGACGTCCGACCTTTGACCTTCGACTTTTGACGTTTGATTTCTGACCTCTGACCGTTTTCTGGCTGATCGCTCAACCCATGACTCGTACTACGGTACTTATCAAGAATCTTACGCGGAATCGATTGCGGACTACGCTGACGGTTCTGGCGATTGCGCTGCCGATGTTCGTGTTCACGATGGCGCGGACGATGGTGGAGCAGGTGCACGAGATGCTCGCGGAGTCGGACCTGAAGCTGCGTGTGGCGGTGCACCAGAAGCTTTCGTTCACTTCCCCCCTGCCGCAGCGGATCCGGGAGGAGATCGAGGGCCTGGCGCCGGAGGGGTACATCACGGCGGTGTGCCGGACGTCGTGGTTTGGCGGGCGGATCGAGGGGAAGCCAGCCGCTTTTGCGAGCATGGCGGTGGACCGCGACACGTTCGCGAAGGTGTACGCGGAGTTCGAGATCACGCCCGCGGAGAACGAGCGGTTCCAGGAGGAGCGGCGCGCGGCGATGGTCAGTCCGGAACTCGCGAAGTCGCAGAACTGGAAGGTGGGCGACCGCGTCACGCTGACCGGGTCGCTGCCACCGAACCCGAAGATGGAGTTCGTGATCGTCGCGATTCCACCGAAGATGTCGCGGCAGTGGTTCTACTTCGCGATGGACTACTACGACGAGACGCTGCGGAAGCTGACGGGCAGCCCGGCGGGCGTAAACAACTTCTGGGTGAAGTGTTCGTCGCCGGAGGCGCGACAATGGGCGCTGACGGCGATCGACAAGCACTTTGCGAGTTCGGAGAACGAGACGCGGACGGAGCTGGAGTCGACGTTTTTTGCGCAGTTCATGAAGAGCGGCGGCGACTGGGTGGGGCTGACGTGGAACGTCGGGCGGCTGATCGTGCTGGTCGCGGTCGCGGTGGCGTTCAACACGATGAGCATGTCGTTTCGGGAGCGGACGCGGGAGATCGCGGTGTTGCGGACGCTGGGGTTTTCCGCGGGTAAGATCGTGCGGATGGTGCTCAGCGAGGGCGTGCTGCTGGGGCTGATCGGCGGATTGATCGCCGTGGGGCCGATCTATGCGCTCACGCATTTGACCGAGTTCTCCATTCCGCGGATGGGGACGATGCAGATTCCCAACCAGACAGCCGCGATTGCGTTGGCGGTGGCGTGCCTGTGCGGGCTGCTGGCGGCGCTGGTGCCGGCGCTGATGGCGGGCCGTCTGAAGGTGGCGACCGCTCTGCGCAAGGTTGTGTAGAGGCCAGAGTGAGAAAGTGAGAAAGTGAGAAGGTGGGAAAGTGAGAACGTGGGTGCGGGGGGAGCTGCGTGCGGCTTGCGGCTGGGCGCTTGGGATTGGGAATTTGTGGGTGTGAGGTAAGTTGTGGCGCTGCCTTTTCGATACAACGTGTTGAGTCTTGCGGCGCGGCCGACGAGTACGATTACGTCGACGTTGCTGATTGCGATCGTGATCGGGACGTTCGCGTACCTGCAGGCGGTGACGGACAGTGCGTTCAGCACGATGGCGGCGACGGGCGATCCGAACACGATCCTGGTGCTGAGCCAGGCGGCGGACTCGGAGAGCGTGTCGCGGCTGGGGAAGGACGAACTCAACAAGCTGGAGATGACGCCGGGGGTGGTGCGGAACGGCAGCGGGCCGATCATCAGTCCCGAGGTCGTGGCGATCAGCAGCGGCTACACCAAAGATGACGACAATGTCACGGTGAACGCGGCGGTGCGCGGGGTGGACTACGACGCGGCGTGCGCGGTGCGGCACGGGAGGGTGCGGATCCTCGCGGGGCGGCCGTTTCAGCCGGGCACGTACGAGGTGATGGTGGGCGCGTCGACGCAGCGGCTGTTCCGCGGGCACGACATCGGCGACGAGATCCAGCTCGGCACGCGGGGGGTGCGGCCGTTCAAGGTTGTGGGGGTTTTCACGACGGACGGCACGTCGGCGGACAGCGAGATCTGGGCGTACAGCGAGACGATCCGCGACGTATACGGGCGCGGCAGCTACTCGTCGGCGCGTATGCTGGTGCCGGACGAACAGGCCGGGCGGACGGCGATCGACTTCATCAACGGGCCGGAGGTGGCGCTGTCGGCGAAGACGGAGCGCGAATACTACACGACGCTGAGCACGAACCAGACGGTGACGCAGGTGCTGAGCGTGATCATGATCATCATCATGGGGACAGCCGCGGCGTTCGCCGTGGCGAACACGATGTACGCCGCGGTCGCGGGCCGGGTGCGCGAGATCGGCATGCTGCGCGCGGTGGGATTCGGGCGGGTGAACATCCTGACGTCGTTCGTGCTGGAGGGGTTGCTGCTGGCGCTGACGGGCGGGGTGCTGGGGTGTGCGCTGAGCCTGCTGTGCGACGGGATGCAGCGGAACATGCTGCCGCGGACGTTCACGACGGTGAGCTATGGGCTGGCGATCACGCCGAAGATCATCGGGACGTCGCTGATCGTGGCGGTGGCGATCGGGCTGGTGGGCTCGATCATGCCGGCGTGGCGGGCGGCGCGGATGAGCGTGACGACGGCGTTGCGGGAGGCGTAGGGACGTGGAGTTGGTGGTCAGGCGATGAACGACACGATGCAGGAGAAGATGGCGGGCCTGTCGCGGCTGCAGATCGAGCGGCGGCAGCGTCCGACGGCGAGTCACCGGGGCTGGTGGCTGCTGGCGGCGATTATCGCCGTGGTGGCGCTGCTGACCGCGGGCGGTGCGTGGTGGTATTACCGCACGACGGGCGCGAACATCGCAGCCGCCCTGGCGGAGAAGACGACGGACGTGAATCTCGTCGTGGTGCCGGCGAAGGCGAGCGATGCAGCCGATGCGCCGGTGGTGATGGTCGCCAACGGGCGGATCGTGAGCGACCGGATGGTGAACGTCGCGACGAAGGTGTCGGGGCAGATCGTCGAGCTGAACGTCGAGCAGGGCGACCACGTCGAGCAGGACCAGGTGCTGGCGCGGGTGGAGGACACGATCTACCGGGCGCAGCGGGACGAGGCGGCTGCGAACGTCGCGCAGGGCGAGCAGTCGGTCGCGCGGGCGGAGGCGGAGCAGGCCCGAGCGGAGGCGGCGATCCTGGAGGCGCAGGCGGACTTCGAGCTGCGCGAGCGGGACTACAACCGGTTGAAGGGGTTGTTCGAAGGCGGTACCGCGAGCGAGTTCGAGTACCGCAACGCGAAGAACCTGTACGAGAGCGCGCAGGCGGCGGTGCGGGTGGCGGAGGCGGCTGCGAAGAGTGCAGCCGCTTCGGTGAAGATGTCGGGCGCGCAGCTCGAGGCGTCGAAGTCGGTGCTGCGGGTGTGGCAGAAGCGGCTGGATGATTGCGCGATCCGGGCGCCGATCGCGGGGGTGATCCTGGAGCGGAACGCGCAGGTTGGGGATTTCCTGGCGGCGGAGGGCGGGTTGGGGGCGAATGCGAACGCGCAGCTCGTGTCGATCGCGGACATGTCGCTGCTGCGCGTCGAGGTGGACGTCAGCGAGCGGGACATTCACCGGGTGTTTGCGGGGCAGCGGGCGCGGATCACGCCGGACTCGGATCGGCAGACGTACCACGGGTACGTGATGTGGGTGGATCCCGCGGGCGACTATGCGCGGGCGATCGTGCAGGTGAAGGTACGGATCGAGGATCCGGGGCCGCTGTTGTGCGTGGACGGGTCGGCGAAGGTGGAATTTCTGGGGAAGGGTGCGGAGGAGCCGAAGAGCGCGGGCAAGAGTGCCGAGGGTGGGCGGCTGTGGCTGCCGAAGGCCGCGCTGAAGCTCACGCCGGGCAGTGACGACGCGGAGGTGTTCACGGTGTCGGGCGGCCACGCGGTGGCGCACGCGGTGAAGATCGGGACGCGGTCGGACGAGTCGGTGGAGATCCTGGCGGGTGTTCAGCCGGGCATGCAGTTGATCTGCGAGAACGTGAGTGCGCTGGAGGACGGCTCGCCGGTGCGGGTGGTGCGGACGGTGGCGTTGGCGGATCTGTGAGGTCAGTCTGGAGTCCGGAGTCTGGAGTCTGGAGACCAAGTGCTGCAAAACGTGGGCTGGCTGACGCGCTCCAAAGCCGTTTGACAGTTGTGCTTTACGCATATCGACGCTCGATTCTGGGTCGTGGCGCGGGGTGAACCGCGTTGGCGCCAGCGCCAGAGGTTGCAGTGGCGCTGGCAAACGGCTTTGGGGCGAGTTTTTTTTGCGCGCGGGCCGGGCGAACGTCGCGTGGCTGGGAGGGGGCCTCACCGCGGAGTCGCGGAGTGCGCAGAGAAAGGCCGTAGTTTGGTTTGGGGGTCTCCTGATCACCTTTCTCCTGATTAAATGTTCTTCGCGTGGCGGGTGCATGGTCTCTCACTTCCGATTGACCCGGTCACGGGGCTTCGCGCCCCGTGGCCTGATTGGGCGGCGTGGGCCGGTGGCGCGGGCGTCCATGTCTTGACTACCCCCTACAACTTGGCGGGCGCTTCATGGTTGGCGGGGTTGGGCGCGTTTTTCTAGGAAAAAACGCGAGCTGTCGGCTCTCGGCTTTCAGCTATCAGCCAGAGGGGGGAGCGGCGGGTTGGAGTTCGGGTCTACGGGCAGAGCGGTGCGCGCGGGGTTTGGCGCTTTCCATTTCATGACGGGTCGAGGAGGCCTGGCCCCCCACTGGCGTGGGGGGTCCTGATTCGTTACGGCAGTGGGAAGGTGAGAAAGTGCGAAAGTGAGAAATGGGGAACGGCACGGGAGGATGCGGTACGCGTTGATTGGGCGCGGTGATAATACACGGCGATGGCGCTTCATGGCCCCCCACTGGCGTGGGGGGTTCTGAGTTGGTTACGGCGGTGGGACGTTTGGGGCTGAGGTGTCCTTCCGCCCCTGCGGGGCGGTTGGGATTTTTGGGGGACGAGGTCCACGGGTTGCGCTGACGCGGGCTGCGCCCGCGTTGCGCTTCACCCGCGGCTCCAGCCTTGCGCACCTTGCGGTGCGGGATTGGACGCGGGCGGGGGTTGAAGCAGGTGGTCGGGAACATCGTGCCCCCAGCTCCACTTCGGCCTGGCACGTTCGGGATTGAGGAATTCGGTTGATGCGTTGTATCATCGGCTCAGTGCGGCATATGGCTCACATGACAACGGCAGCATAAGTGATTTTCAATGGGCCACTTTTATCGAGTTCTCCGCGCGTTCTTGCTATTGCCCGCGCTGAAGGTTTCGCGGAGCGAGGCCCTACAGATCGCCGTGGATGCCGCTCGTGCGGCTGATTTACGGTGTGATTCGCCAACAGCCTGTGAGCGTCTGACGACCTGGGAAGTGTTCACGCAGTCGAACCGAAAAGGAGCGCCGCTCGTTGTCGTGGACAATCAGACGGGGGCTGTGCGACGGATCGCGACCCTTCCTCGTTAGCTTTCAATCAAGCGCTCAGTAGCCCCTGCAGGGCCGTTGCGATCATTGGAGGACGGGATCCACGGGTTGAATCCGCTGCGCGGACTCCACCGGTGGCCGCACTCGTTCGCCCTGTCGGGCTTGGGGCGGCGCGCGGTGGGAACAAACGCGATTCGTGCTCGGTAGTCACGCCGCACGGTGGGACGGATTCCTCGGGGCACAGTTCGTTCCGCTCCTTCAGGGGAGACACTCTTCTGGGGGCCGTTCTTCCGATTCCGCTTCCTTACGGGCGCGGCTCTGTTGGGGCACAGCGCTGATGATGTTTCCGCTGCACGAGCGCAATGGCACACTACTGACGTTGAGTTTTCGACCTTTGACCTTCGACCTTCGACTATTGGTCTTCGATCAGGGCTTCGGCTTCGGTGTGGAGGGGTTCGAGGGTGGCTGCGTTTTTGAACCAGGGCGTACTGCTGGCGGCGTTGGGGGCCAGTGGAGGTCGGGGGTGTAGGTGCTGAGCTCGAAACGGCGCTCGGTGGCGTTGGCGTGGAGGGTGACCTCGGCGACGACGACGGCGCTGTTGAAGAGGGTCCAGTGGAGGGTGAGGTCGCGCGGGGGCGCGGGGCTGGGGTATTCCAGGCGGGCGACGACGCGGGCGGCGCCGGTGTAGAGGCGGTCGGCGGATGCGCCGGTGGGATCGAGGAGTTGCACGGAGGCGAGGTGCGGGGCGATTTCGGCGCCGTTGATGCGGACGGGGTTGCGGGTCGTGAGCAGTTCGCGGGCGGCTGATCGGGCTGCGTGCTGTTCGGCGCGGTTGAGAAAGTCCGGGGCGGCGCGGTCGATCGTGGTCCAGGTCTCCAGGAGCGTAAAGGGCATGGCGATTTCGACGCGGGCACCGGAGGTGTCGATGGCGACGTCCGCGTGGAGGATGCGGAAGGCGGCTGGCTGATCGATGGTGACGGCGTCGCCGGTGCGCTCGAGGTGGATCGTGACGGGCTCGCCGCGGTTGGTGAGCTGGACGGTGGCGACCGCGTCACCGGCGCGGGCGGCGAGGACGAGCCGGGCGGCGTGCATGGCGCCGTGGGTGAAGAAGAGTTGCTGGAGCGTCAGGTAGGTTGGCGGGTGTTCGAGGCGGTAGTCGAGCGCGAACGTGACCTGCGCCGGAGCGATGGCGTAGAGGTCGTCGGTTTCGCGGTCAGAGAAGTCGTGCGTGACCGAGACGAAGGTGCCGGGCAGCCGCGCGCCGGTTTCGTCGCGGATGATCAGTTCATCGACGATGTGGTCGGCATAGGTGAGGGCGCAGGCGTCGAGCACGTCCCAGGCGCGTTGCGGGGGACTCGTGGTGCGCGGGCCGATGCAGGTGACAACGTCGAGCGCGGGGATGGTCACTTCGACGTGGATGGTGCGGTCGGCGATCTGCATTTCGCCGCGGCAGACGCTGACGGAGTGGGCGCTTGCAGCGGTGGGGATGAGGCCCACGAGGAGGACGGCGAGGGCTTGGCGCTGGTAGCACGCGATTCGGCGCGGGTGTTGGTGTTGCGGTCCTGCCGCGCCGTCCGCTCGCTGGCGCTCGCGGTTTTGTTTCGCTATCGAGCGCCCGGGTTGGGGTGGACCTTGCTGCGCGGGGATTGCCGCCCCTTCCGCTTCCTTACGGGCGCGGCTCTGTTTTTGGGCGCGGCTCGGATCGGGGGCGCGGCGGTCGCCGTTACGGCGCGGCATGAACGTCGATCTCCGTGAAGAACGTGCCCTCGCCCACGTCCTCGGCGATCCAGAGGAGGTAGCGGTACGGGCCGAGCGGACCGTCGGCTGCGTGGATCGACGAGCCGTGGATGCCGCCGTTGCCGAGTTCGCGGGTGTCGACGACGGCGATGAGCGACCAGCCGTCGTGGCGGCCGGCGCTGATGTCGGGCGAGGGCATTTCCGCGGCGTCCGAGCCCCATAGGGAAAAGTACTGCGGGGCGCGGTTGGACTTGTGCCAGGAGTAGGTGTTGATGGCGGCGAGTTCCGTGCTTTCCTGGAGGTCAACGTAGAAGCGACCCTCGCCGTCGTACCAGACGCAGCGGCGCGTGTCGTCGTTGTTCTGGGCGACTTCGCCGTCGTTCAGCCGCGGCAGCGTGCCGTCGACTGCGCCGGCGGCGCGGTGGGGAACGAGTTCGCCGTCGCGCGAGAAGATGCGGAACGAGATGCCGTTTTCGGCGCCGGCGTCGACGAAATCGTCCTTGCGCGGGGCGCCCATCTCGAGCTCGTCGAAGGTTTCCTTGCGGTCCACATCCACCTGGGCAGCCGGCTTGACGCCCTCGAAGACAGGTACCGGCGGCGGCGGGTACGCGTGGCGCAGCGCGATGGGCTTGTGGTCCGCCAGATCATCGTAGAGCGGCTGAACCGGCCGCACGGCTGCATTGGGATTTTTCGCCATGGTGGCGGCGAAAACGCGGATGCGCGGGTTGTCGGGCAGGCGCAGCGTGCGGTCGCCGTCGCCGACAGGCAGCGCGTACTTGAACAGGTAGCTGAAGTGGTAGGCCTCGTTGCCCTCCTGGGGATGGTGGCGGTGCGTGCAGAACCAGGCGATCGGGTCGCGTTTGGTGTAGCCCGGTTCGATGCCGGTGACCTTGCCCTCGCAGCGGTAGTCCACCGCGCCGAACGGGCGGTCCCAGATGCGGTTATCCCACTGGCCGACGAAGCCGGTCCAGGCCTCGATGGTGAGCTCGTGACGGGCGGAGCCGACAACGAACGTGCCGTCGGTGTCCTCGGTGCTAGCCGCCAGCAGGTAGACGTGGTCGAAGTCGCCCGCGGGCAGCTCGAGCGTCTGGCCGCGGCAGGTGAGCGCGTTGTCCTCCCCCGCCTGCTGGTGCGCGAGCTTGAAGGTGATGCCCTCGGCGACGAGCTGCTCGGGGAGTTCCTCGGCGGGCAGCGTGCGGCCGTCGGCGTCGAACGCGCCGTCGGTGCGATCGGCATCGAAGCTGGCGACGTCGGAGTCGAAGTCGAGAGCGACTGGCTGACACGTCGGGGCGTTGAGCTTCTCGGGCGCATTCTTCAGGCGGATCGAGAAGGCGTGGGGGCTGAACGGCTTCATGGTGAGGTTGAGGCGGCCGTCGTCGTCGACCTGGGCGTCGCCGATGCGGCGTTCCTGGCCGTCCACTTCGTACGCGTCGGCGATCGGTTCGGCGAAGGCGACCTGCGCGTCGTAAGCGGTCTGGCCCCAGACCTCCTGGAGGCGGACGATCACGCGATCGTCGTGTTCTTCCGCGAGCTTGACGGCGCGGACGGCGACCTGCGGCGTGCTGACCTTCAGCAGTGCGAACTTGCGGCCGAGCGGTCCGTCGTGGGGTCGCGTCTGGAACGCGAGGAGCGGTTGATTGACGCGGCGGCCCTGCCATTCGCAGAGTCCCTTGCGCCAGTCGCCCGCGTGTCCGTAGAGCGCGTAGATGAAGTCGTGGCGGCCCCAGTCCTGGCTGTGCTGGTCGAGGTAGTCATCGCGCACGCCGGGCGAGTAGAGCAGCGTGAGGCGAACGAGGTTGTCCGCGGGTTTGTCGGAACCGAACTTGCAGTCGTCGAGGATGGAGACGCCGTATTCGCCGTTGGTGCTGGTGAGGTCAAACCACTGGTGGGACGGCACTTCGTACTTGGTCGGCTCGTTGTTGCCGCGGGCGATGGTGCCGAGTTCCCAGTTGTAGGTGGCCTGGGGGTTCGAGACGGTCAGGGGGAAGGCGGCGCGGAGCGCACAGCCAGTCGACTGCCAGTCGATGGTGGTCTTGAACTCGACGCGGCGGCCGGGGTCGCCGGCGGCGAGGCGGATCTCCTGGCGGATGACGGAGTCGCGGGCCTTGCGTTCGACGATGAGCGAGGCGCGGAGCGGGCCGCGTTCGCCGATGGTGATTTTCGCCGGTCCGCCGACGGTTTCGAGCGCGGGGCGCCGGCGGTCGTGCCAGTCCATGTTCCACGCGGGGTAGTTGCGCGGGCGTTCGTAGGTGAAGACGAGTTGGGCGGGCTTTTCGAGGAGTTCGCGGTCGCCGTGGTCCTTGTCGATGATGCTGGCGACGTCGCCGGCGTCGTTGAGGCGGACGCGGTAGTGCTCCGATTCGATCACGCGGTCATCGACGCGCAGGTGCGGTGAGGGCTGGGGCGCCTGCCGAGCGGGCTCGACGGCGTAGACGGTCCAGCTCACCGGTTCGACCTTGGCGGGGAAGAGGATACGGAGCGTCCTTTCGCCGCGGTCGAGGATCTGCACGGTCACTTTCTGACCGGCGGGGTCGAGGACGCGGACGGCTGCGGGCGCGCGGTCGGGGAATTCGACTTCGGCCTCGACGAGGTCCTCGCGGGCGATGGAGAGCGGGTTGTAGACGACGATGGGGATTTCCCCGGCGCGGGTATCGAGCGCGCGGGCGACGGCGCCGGTCGCGTTGGTGAGGACGGCGGAGAAGCCGTTGGCGGCGACAATTTCGTCGTTCCAGGAGTAGGTGTAGGCGCGGGGGATGCTGGTTCCGGGGAGGATGTCGTGCATCTGGTTGGCGAGGGTGCGGATCCAGGAGCGGGTGAGTTTTTCGCGGGGGTAGGCCGCCCCACCGAGCCAGTTCGCCGCTACAGCCGCGCGCTCGGCGGCGTCGGCGAGCAGTTCGTTCTTGCGGTTCCAGCGTTTCATGTACGCCTGGGAGGTGAGGGTCCCGGCGGAGTGTTCGGTGAGGAGCAGGTCGCCCTGGTAGCGGGGCAGGCGGGCGCGTTGGGCGGCGGTGATGTCCTTGTACATCTGGTCGGAGGAGACGAGGGCGACGCGGATGGGGCCGTCGGTGACGGCGGCTGACGCGGTGTAGTTGGCGACGTCCTCGGCCTTGGGGGCGCCGCCCTGGTCGCCGACGCCGTAGTAGTGGTAGTCGGCCCACACGCCGTATTTTTCCCCATTGGCGTTGACGCGGGCGACCCAGTCGGGGTTGGTCTGGACGGGTCCGGAGAGAGCGCTGGCGTAGGAGCCGGGGTCGAGCGCGGCGATGACGCCCTTGCCGTCCGGTCCGATCCAGACGCCGATCTTGAAGGGGATGCCGACGGCGGAACCCCAGGTGAGCTTCTGGGTGGAGAAGCCGCGGAGTCCGCAGTGGGCCCAGATGGAGGGCATCGATGCGGGGAATCCAAAGCAGTCGGGGAGCATGAAGTCGATGCTTTCCTTGTCGAACTCGCGGCGGAAGTACTGGTTGCCGTAGAGGACCTGGCGGATGACGGCCTCGGGCGAGGGGACGTTGACGTCGCCCTCGTCGACGGAGGAGCCGGAGACGAACCAGCGGCCGGCGGCGATGTATTTCTTGAGGCGTTCGTACTCGGCGGGATAGTACTCGCGCATCATGGCGTAGCGCGCCGAGCCGGTGAAGCTGAAGACGTAGGTGGGGAAGCGTTCGAAGCGGTCGAAGTTGTGTTCGAGGGTGTCGCGGATGAAGTGGTCGATGGTCGTGGGGTAGTCCCAGCGCCACTGGGTGTCGAGGTGGGCGTAGCCGACGCAGTAGAGGACCTTGTCGTGGTCGAGGTCGTAGCGCGGGGCGCTGGGGTCGGGTGTTTCGGCGGCGCGAGCGGTCATGGTCAGAACCAGGTGCGCAAGCGCGCCCAACAGGACAAAACGGCGGATAGCGACCAGCATGATGGATTCCTCATGGGCATGACGGCAGCCACACGGGTGTGGCGATCTCTGGCGGTTCCTGCTTCGGGACGCCCCCATCGGGCTCACGCAGTTTAGCAGGGAGAGTGAGAACGTGCGAAGGGGGCACGGTCGCCGGCGTGAGAGTATGCAGCGGGCGTGGGGATGGGATCGTTGCGGGGGCGCCGCGGTCGGTACGGAGGCCCTTTCTTGTGGTATCCGGAGGTGGATCGGCACCGAAAGAGCTGGGGGCGTTGTGGGGGCTGCGAGCCGACGGCTATACTCCCGGCGAACGCTTCCCGAGGGCGGGGTCAAATTCGCGTGGTAATGATCGGCGGACGGAATGGAGTAGTAGCGGGGGCTCCTCGTGCTTGCGGGGGCGCAGTCGGCAGGTGGCGACGAAACCGGTCGGCTGGACGGGGTTGACCAGAGGGATGAAGCCGACATGGGATTGATCGGGGCGGTCTGCGGGTTGGCCATGATCATCCTGATGATGGTCGACGGGTTCGAGACGATACTCCAGCCGCGGCGGGTGACGCACCGGTTCCGGTTCGCGCGGTTGTTTTACCGGGGCACGTGGTGGGTGTGGCGCGCGGGGGCGCTGCGGATTCCGGCGGGCAAGCGGCGCAACGCATTCCTGAGCTTCTTCGGGCCGCTTTCGCTGCTGGGGCTTTTCGCAACATGGGTCGTGGGGCTCGTGCTGGGGTTCGCGCTGCTGCACGCGGCGCTGGGGACGCGGCTGCACACGCCGGATGCGACGGCGACGGCGTGGAGCTACGTGTACTTCAGCGGTTCGACGTTTTTCACGCTGGGTTACGGCGACATGACGCCGCTGGCGACGGCGGGCCGGGTGCTGGCGGTGGTTGAGGCGGGACTGGGGTTCGGGTTTCTGGCGGTGATCATCAGCTACCTGCCGGTGTTGTCGGACGCGTATTCGCGGCGGGAGATCGCGATTTCGCTGCTGGATGCCCGGGCGGGCTCGCCGCCGAGCGCGGCCCAGTTCCTGCGGCGCGCGGCGCAGTCGGGCGACGCGGATGCGGTCGAGAGCATGCTCGGCGAGTGGGAGCAGTGGGCGGCGACGCTGCTGGAGAGTCACCTGTCGTTCCCGGTGCTGGCCTACTACCGTTCGCAGCACGACAACCAGTCGTGGCTGGCGGCGTTGACGGCGATTCTGGACGTGTGTGCGATTCTGCTGGCGCAGGTGCAGGAGCGAACGACGTACCAGGCGCAGCTCACCTTTGCGATGGCGCGGCACGTTGCAGTGGATCTGACGCTGGTGTTCAAGGTGCCGCCGTGTCCGCACGCGGCGGAGCGGTTGCCGGAGGCGGAGTATGCCGCGCTGCGCAGCGTGCTGGCGGAGGCGGGGCTGGTGATCGCGCAGGATGCGGACGCGGAGGCGCGGCTCGCGGAATTGCGGGGGATGTACGAGCCGTTTCTGCAGGCGCTGGCGCGACGTTTCCTGCTGACGCTGCCGCCGATGCTGCGCGAGGACACGGTGGACAACTGGCAGACGAGCGCGTGGGTGCGGCGTACGCCGGGCATCGGGCAGTTGGCGAAGCTGGATCCCGCCGACGAACATTTCGACTGAATCGGTAATTCACAATTGAGGCGGGGGCGTTCCGGCGCGCGTCAACCGGGGGCGTTGCCGCCCCACCGGTGGTCGCGACGGTGTTGCGCGGCGTCGGCGATGACCGCGGCGAGGATGATCGCGCCGAGCGTGACATTCCGCCAGTACGGGGCGGCGCCGAGGATGGTGAGGCCGTTGGCGAGGGCGCCGATGGTGAACGCGCCGAACAGCGTGCCGGTGATCGTGCCGCGGCCACCGAAGAGGCTCGTGCCGCCGAGGACCACGGCTGCGATGATGGAGAGCTCCCACATCTGCCCGGCGGCGGGGTCGGCGGTCATGCCGGAGGCGTCATGCAGCACCCCGACCAGGCCGCAGAGGCCGCCCGTGAGCGCGTAGACGAGGATGCGCGTGCGGTGCGTGGGGATGCCCGCGAGGCGGGCGGCGGTGGCGTTGCTGCCGACGGCGACGGCTCCGCGGCCAAAGACCGTGCGGGTCAGCAGCACGTGGAAAACCACGAAGCCGATCAGCATGATGAGCAGCGGTACAGGCAGCCAGCGGCCCGCGGACTCGGCGTCGACCGTTGTGCCGGCGAGCCAGTGATCGAGGCGGGCGAAGGCGCCCTGGGCGACGAAGCCGTGGCTGAGCGAGGCGAGCGCTGGCGGCAGGTCGGTGACCGGCTGAGCGGCGCAGAGGGTCGACGCGGCGCCGCGTGCGACAAGCATGACGGCGAGCGTCACGATGAATGGCGGCGCGGCGAAGCGGGTGACAACGCCGCCGGAGAGCGTTCCAGCCGCGAGGCCCACGGCGACGGCACAGGCCAGGGCAACGCCGATCGCAACCGGTTCGGACCAGCCCGGCGTGGCGCGCAGGACGAGGCCGGCGACGACGCCGGTGAGGGCGACGAGCGCACCGACGGAAAGGTCGATGCCCCCGGTGACGACCACGAAGGTCATGCCGAAGGCGATGAGCGCTTCGAACGAGACCTGACGGGTGAGGTCAACGAGGTTGTCGGGCGCGGTGAAGGCGCCGCCGGTGAGGATGGTCATCGCCACGACGATCACGACGAGGAGGAGCAGCGTGCGCAGAGCCGGGAGGCGCACAAGCCAGGGGGCTGCGAGGACGGGTTGTGGATGATCCGCGTCGTTCGTCATTGCGGTTCGGTCGGGACCGATGGGTCCGGATTACTTTCCACTGCTCGAGAGCAGTGGCACACGCGCGTCTGGGATTTACTGCACTGCTCGAGAGCAGTGGCACACTTATGCTTCGGCTCCCTGGGCCAGTTGGGCGACGTGCGTCGGGGTCACGTCGCGGTTCGTGTTGTCGAGGATACCGGCGAGGCAGCCGGCGTGCATCACCGCGATGCGGTCGCAGGTTCCGAGCAGCTCAGCCGGATCGGGCGAAATCATCAGGACGGCGACGGCCTGGGCCACGAGCTGGTTGATGAGCATGTAGATTTCGTGGCGGCTGGCGGCGTCGAGGCCGCGGGTCGGGTCGTCGAGGATGAGGATGCGGGCGCGGCTGGCCAGGAAACGGCCGAAGAGGATCTTCTGCTGATCCACGGCGGCGAGGGGGCCGGCGAGGCAGTCCGGACCAGCGGACAGGATGCTGAGCTCAGCCAGGAGCCGCAGCGCCAGGTCGCGCTCGGCGCGGCGGGTGACGAGGCCGCCGGTGGGCAGTTGGTCGTGGGCGGCGAGGGAGAGGTTCTCGCGGATGGGCCGGTCGAGCGACAGGCCGGTGCGGATGCGCTCGGCGGGGACGAGCATCATGCCAGCCGCGAGCGCCCGGCGCGGTTTGCGAAAGAGGCCGGTGGCGTCGCCGATCGTGACTTCGCCCGCGGCGGCGCGAAGATCGCCGACGAGCGCACGGGCCAGCGCGGAGCAGCCGGACCCGGCGTAGCCGGTCAGGCCCAGGACTTCACCGGCGCGAAGGTCGAAGGAGACGGCGTGCACGCGGTCACGGACAGCGAGGCCGCGGACGCGGACGGCTGGCGGGCCTGGGGCGCTCTCGCGCTTTGGGAATTCCATGGTGCGCGGGCCGCCCGTGATTTCCCGAAGGACCTGCTCGCGGGTGACATCGGCGATCGGAGCGGTGAGCACGGTGCGGCCCGCGCGGAGGATGGTGACGGTCCGGGCAAGGGTAAGGACCTCATCCACGCGGCGGGTGATGTAGAGAATGGTCGCGCCGCGATCGCGGGCGGCGGCAATGGCGCGATGGAGAGCCGCGACGTGATCGGGGGCAAGACCCGCTGCCGGCTCGTCGAGCACCAGGACGTCAGCGCCTGATGCGAAGGCGCGGGCGACGGCGACAAGTTGCCGCTGGGCGGCGGGCAGGCCTCGCGCTGGTTGCGTTACGGGCAGTTCCACGCCAAGCGTGGCGAGCGCGTCGCGCGCGGCGCTGTGCATGCGGGGAAAATCGATGACGCGGGTGACGCGGCGGCGCGGCCAGTGGCCGAGAAAAACGTTCGCGGCGATGGAGAGGTCGTCGACGATGCCGCGGGACGCGACGGCGATGCCGAGGTCGCGGGCGTGGCGCGGGTCACGGATGCGTTGCGGGGCGCCGTTGATTTCGATGACGCCGGAATCAGGGTGGATCGCGCCGGCGAGGATGTCGGTGATGATGCACTTGCCGGAGCCGCCGTCGCCGACGAGGGCGTGGATCGTCGCCGGAGCGAGTTCGAAGCTGACGTCCGTGAGCGCGCGGTGGCTGGGCGCGGTTGCGGTGATGTTGCGGAAACGGACGCGCGGCGTGGCCATGGTGGATCAGGAGTCACGTTACGATTGCGCGGCGGGGAATGCAATCGGGGGGCGGTGCGGGCACGGGCGAACGTCAGGCCACGCCGTTTTGCTGCGGTTTTTGGCGAAGTGGGCGGCCGAGAGTCGTCCGCTCCCTTACGGTCGCGGCTCTGTTATTGCGACCCCCCGCTTGAAGTGGGAGCAGGCACGGGCGAACGTCAGGTCACGCGGCTTTTTGATGCGGCCGTGGCGAGGTGGGCGGGCGAGAGTCATCCGGCCCTTACGGTCGCGGCTCTGTTATTGCGACCCCGCCTGAAGTGGGAGCAGGCACGGGCGAACGTCAGGTCACGCGGCTGATGCGGCCGTGGCGAGGTGGGCGGGCGAGAGTCGTCCGCTCCCTTACGGTCGCGGCTCTGTTATTGCGGCTCCGTTATCGCGGCCCCCGCTAGAAGTAGTTCTTGGCGGAGGGGATGGCCCAACGGACGATGTACCACACCAGGCCGATCCAGAAGCAGATCCAGATGAAGCGGACGAACCACGGGATGCGGTGCGTGGTGTAGGTGTGGAACTTGTTTTCCTCGGCGGGCGAAGTGCCCGGGGCGGCGCGATGCTTGGTCACGGGTGGATCTCCCTGGCGTCGTCGTCCCACGCGAAGCCCTCGGCTGCATCGAGTTCGCGTTCGTTTTCGAGCATGGTGTACTTGGGCGCCTCGACGTCCTTGAACATGCCGTTGGCAATGGCCCAGATGAGCAGGCAGAACATGCCGCCGAAGACGAGGAGGTAGTTCATGAGGGGGATGAGCGCGAAGCGGCCGTCGGCGAAGCGGCCGTCGGGCTTGAGTCCGCTGACGAAGAAAAAGGCGTAGAGCTTGTCGGCGAAGCCGATCCCCGCGGGCACGAAGAAGATCAGCGCGAAGATGAGCAGGAACAGGCGGTGGCCGGTCGAGATGGATGAGCGTTTGATCATGGTGCGCGATCCGTGACGGGGCGGGCCGGCGCGGCGCCGGAGCGGGCCCCGCAGACGATTATATGTCGTCGAACTTCAGTTTCTCCTCCTCGACCTCGCCGGGGCCGCGGGGACCGTCGCCGAGGAAGTAGGGGTACTCCTTGATCCAACTGCCCAGCCACTGCACGTAGGTGATGATGGCCATGCCGTCGCGATTGGGATAACCATCTTCGTCGAAGAACCAGGGGTACTCGGGCATGACCGAGACGGGCACGACCGAGCTGGGCTTGTGGAAGTGGGCGATGTGCCAGTCGTTGCTGCGGTGGGCCGCCTCGCGGGAGAGGTCGGGGCCGACGCGGCGGGTGCCGAAGAGCACGGGACGCTGGAGTTCGTTCTGGTACTCCTTGGCGTCCGCGACGGGTCCCCAGCGCAGCGCCTCGTTGGAGACGGGCCGCACGAACTGGCTGTGGCAGTGCCAGCACGCCTCGCCGACGTAGATCCGGTGGCCACGGCGCAGGGCGGCTTCGAAGCTGGCGGCGTTGCAGTCGCCGTAGTACTCCTTGAAGCGGTCGGGAAATTTCTCCGCGAACTCGACGAACTCAGGGACGATGCCGTGCTGCTCGATCATCTCGGCGACGGTGGCCTCGGGCTCATTGCGGTAGATGGTCCACGGGAGCAGGCCCATGACCATGAAGGCCAGGGCGAAGAAGCCCAGACCCGCGACGAGGAACACACCTGATTTGGTTTCAAACATGGCTGTCTCGAACCGTTCTATGCATTCATCCGGCGGGCCCGGCGGTACGCGGGGCCCGCGTGGTCTCGATCACGTTCAGGCGGTGGCCAGTCCTCCAGCCGTCGGGTCGGGGGCGGCCTCGCCATCGGGCGCGGCCTCGGGCGCCGGGGACATCGCCAGCGTGCGGATCACGTTGTAGGCGAAGAGGAACTGGGCGACGATGATCGCGGTGCCGGAGACGCTGCGGACGAGCCAGTAGGGCCGCGACGCGCGGATGGTCTCCTCCCAGGCGGCGAGGTCACGCCACATGTAGCCCTGGATGAGGCCGGCGATCATCAGGTCGAAGAACATCACCAGCATGCTGAGCGCGGTGATCCAGAAGTGCCACTCGTTGAGTCCGCGGGAGTACCAGCCAGCGCGGTTGCAGACGCGCGGCAGCAGGTGCACGAGGAGGCCGAGCATCCAGAAGCCGAACACGCCGAACATCACCAGGTGGGCGTGGCCGACGACCCAGTCGGAGAAGTGGATGATCTTCTGGAAGGTGAGCGTCGTGTGGAACGCGCACTGCAGGCACGTCGTGAAGTAGAAGATCATGCCGGTGTAGAACCAGCGGATGGGGATGCTCGTGCGGAGCATGTCGCCCGTGCCGCGGATGGTCATGAAGAAGTTGATGATGACGGTGGTGACGACCAGCTCGACCGCGACGGTGGAGATGATCGCGCCGTACTGGAGGAACATGGGGATGGGCGTGTAGAGAAAGTGATGGATGCCGTTGAGCGGGTAGAAGAACGCCAGTCCCCAGAAGCCAACCAGCGAGAGGCCGTGGCTCCAGATGGGCTTTTTCAGGATGATGGGCACAAAGTAGTACATCATGCCCCAGCCGAGGGGCGTGACGAAGAGGCCGACGAGGTCGTGGATGAAGAGGCCGCCGATGGCCCCGGCGGCGACGCCGGTCATGAGGTACTGCGGCAGAAAATTGCCCATGGCGTAGACCAGAGGGGTCCAGACCAGGGCGGCTACGAAGTACCACAGGGTGACGTACATCGGCCCCTTGGTCTTGAAGACGGGGGCGAGGAAATTCACTGCGACGAGGATGAGGCCGATCTCCGCGACGGGGTCGATCCAGACCGGGGTTTCACCCCATTCGAGCGCCTGGGCCTGGCCGAGCAGCACGCCGATGGCGGTGGCGAGGATGACCGCCTGCCAGGCGAAGAAGAGGAACCAGCTCAGGGGCCGGCTGAGGACCGGCCGATGCGTCAGGCGCGGCACGGCCCAGTAGAGCATGCCGAGGAAGATGTTGGCGATGAAACCGTAGGCGACGCCCTGGGTGTGGACGAAGCGCCAGCGTCCGGGCGAGAAGATCTCGATGCCCTTGAACGGGTATTGCTGCAGGAACTGCATGGAGAAGAGCAGGCCCGCGAGCATCGCGATCAACAGGAACGCGAACCCGGTGAGAAAATGCCATTTGACCAGGCTGACTTCGATGAGCCGGTCGTGATCGCCCGTGGATACGGCGGCGGGCGCTGCTGCTTGCGTCGCCATCATTCGTCCTCGTCAAAAAACTCTTCGGTTGCCTCGCTGCCGGCGGTGGCGTCCTCCACCTTGGCGACGTAGAGGGCGCCTTCGGGGGTGAACTCCATCTTGCGGTTGTCGCGGACGACGACCTCGCCGACGGGGAACTTCACCTCGCGCTCCTTGATCAGGTTCTGCACGTAGTAGGCCATAGCCCAGATGTCGGCCTGGGAGACGAGGAGGTTGCCGTCCGCATCGCGCGGGGCGACGTCGGGGGCGACCGAATCGATCCAGGTGGGCATGGCGGTTCCGGTGATGCCGGCGCCGATCACGTGGTAGAGGTTGATCACGGTCGTGCCGCTCTTGACGTAATCGCGGTGGAAGTCGGGCGCGAAGATCGTCTCGTCGTTGCTGTCGGACTTGATCGCGCTGCGTTCGAGGTGCGGCCGGAACACGGTGCGCGGGGGGCTGCCCATCTGCTGGAGGTATTCGTTGATCTTGTCGGTGGAGACGTAGGCCGGGTGGCAGTTCCAGCAGGTGAAGAAGCCGTGGTAGGCCATTTCGCCGCGGGCGATGGCCTCCGACTTGTCGGGGTTGTCCGCGTAGGGGTCGGTGACGACGGGGATCGCAGGGGTGCGGCCGCGTTGCCAGACGTCGCTGAAGCCCTTGATGTACGCGACGAGGGCCCAGCGTTTGCGTTCGGGCAGATGGCCCCAGGAGGGCATGGCTGAGCCGCGCAATCCGTGGGAGATGGTGCGGAAGAGATCCTCGTCGGTGGGCAGTTCGCCGAAGCGCGTGCTGATGAACTTATACTGGGCCTTGGTGAAATCGCGGGGCCGCGGGTTGAGGTAGCGGGCGGCCTCGCCCTTGCCGTCGCCGTTGATGCCGTGGCAGCCCATGCAGTAGATCTGGTAGGTCTGCTTGCCCTCCATCAGCAGCGTCGTTTGCGGCGTCGCCTGGTAGCTGAAGTCGGTGTCGGTCGAGCTGGCGGTCTTGGCAGCAGCAGCCGCGTCGGCCTGGGCGGCTGGCGGTTCCTGCTTGCATCCGCACAGGAGAGGCAGCGTAGCGAGCGCTGCGGCGAGGGTGATGGCTGATTTCATGGTTGCGTCGTTCATGGGTCGCAATCGCAAAACGGGTTTCGCCGCGGGTTCACGCGGCGCCGACCGGGATCATGCGGGCACGCCGCGGGCGGCGCGGCGGCGCGTTTCGTACGGGACGAATTCGCCCCAGCGGTGCGCCGCGAGCATGGTCCAGGCGAAGACCAGGTGCGTGGCGGCAGCCACGTACCAGGGAATCAACTTAACGATCCAGTTGCCGCCGATGAGCATGGGCTGGGCCCAGCTCAGAAAGCCGTAGAAGTTGACGAGCCAGACGCCGAGGCCGAGGACGGTCGCGGCGAGGAAGCGGACGAGTCCGCTGGATTCCTTGAAGTAGCGGCCGAGGATCATGTGGATGGGGATTCCCCCAACCATGCCGGTGATGAGGTAGAGGCAGACGCCGGCGGCGAGGGCGAATCCGTTCTCGAGGGTCAGCGCCGACTCGCCCATGGGGAAGGTGAGGTAGACGCGGATGAGTTCGAGGGCGTGCTTGCCGACCATGAGGGCGCCGATGATGTTGAAGAGCAGGCTGGCGCCGGCGCCGATGAGGCCGAGGACCATGCCGCCCATCAGTTCGTAGGCGGTGTAGTATTTCGGCGGGGTCCAGACGTCGGCGGCGGAAAGGTCGTGCACCTCGCGTTCGAGCTGCGCGAGGCGGCTCTGGAGGGTCTCGATCTCGGCGAGTTTGGCATCCCGGTCCATGATGCTTGCACCCGATTCGCCGCGGCGGGACGCGTTCCGGAGACACGGCACCGGTAGCGCCAGCGCGCGGACTTTACCAAGATCAACTGGTTTCGCAGCGTGAACCGAGAGGCTCGCGCCGCCTGCCCGCAGGATCAGCCCCGCAGCGTGGCGACCATCCACACTGCCGCTGCGTGTGCCGTCCTGTCTATAGCCCGGCAGGCCCTCCGACCCGTGTGAGAAGTGGCGCAACTCCTGTCTGCCTAACCGCGATGCGGGTGACGCTGCGTCCACGGCGGCGTCGCCAAAAGTCCGTTTTCGCCGCCCAAATCGACGAAAAAGACACGGTCAGGCTGGAGATGCGACGGGTTCAGAGAACATGCATCCCTCTCGGTCGGCGGAACATTAACGGGATGAGAGGGAGAATGCAAGGGAATAGGGATTGAGGGATTGAGGGAGTAAGGGATTGAGGGATTGGGCGGCGGGAGGCTCGGAGGCGGAGGTGGGTTGCGGTCAGGAGCTTGGCGGCTCGGTGGAAGATGGCGACGACGGCGACGCGCGGCGACCGATCACTTGGGAATTTCGCATGCCCTTGGGGCGGTAGTTGAATCAGCGGCGTCGGCGTTGTTGGCTGCTGGCAGGTCAGCGGCGCATGGCGCGGTCCATTTCGCGCTGCTGGTCTTTTTTCTTGAGGTCCTGGCGGCGGTCGCCGTGGGTCTTGCCGCGGGCCAGCGCGAGGGTGACCTTGCAGAGGCCGCGGTCATTGAAGTAGACGCGGAGGGGCACGAGGGTCTGGCCGCGCTGGAGGACCTTGGGGAGGAGCTTGCGGATTTCGCGCTTATGAAGCAACAGTTTACGGGGCCGGGTGGGTTCGTGGTTCTGGACGTTTCCGTGGGTGTATGGCGGGATGTTGAAGCCGACGAGCCAGATCTCCTCGCCGTCAATGCGGGCGTAGGATTCGTCGAGAGAGGCTGACCCGGCGCGGAGGCTTTTGACCTCGGTTCCGCGGAGGGCGACGCCGCATTCGATCTTTTCGAGGATCTCGAACTTATGGGACGCCTTCTTGTTGCGGATGCCGCTGGGTTGATTTGGCTGCTTTTTGGCCATAAGCTTTTGTGGCGCCTGCCGTTATAGCTGTTTCCAGCGGGGGAATCGGGGTGGTTGTCCGCCCACGAGGTGGCGCGTATTCTAGCGCGGGGGGTGAAGGACGCAACCGCGCCCGCACGATATCGCTACAATGAAGCGACCCATGATGAAATCCGATCCGGCCGAAACCGCCGCGCCGCAGACCCGGCGTGAGGAGCAGGAGTTGATCCGTCGCGTGAAGCGCCGCGACCCGGCAGCCATGCGCCAGTTGATCGACCTGCACAAGGAGCGGCTGTTCGCTTTCGTCTGGCGGATGGTGCGGAACCACCACGACGCGGAGGAGGTCTGCCAGGACGCGTTTTTGAAGGCGTTTGCGGCGTTGGACACGTTTGATCCGACCTATCGCTTCAGCACCTGGCTCTTCACGATTGCGTACCGGGTGACGCTGAACGTGATGCGTCGGCGGCGGGGTACGGCGACGGATATCGACCTGGGTTTGTTTGCGGACTCGGGCGCGGGCGTTGAGGAGCAGGCGGTCAACTCCGAGGAGGCCCGGCGGCTCAAGCAGTCGGTGTGGTCGGCGGTGGACCGGTTGAGCCCCCCCCAGCGGGCGGCTGTCCTGCTGTTTTATCAGCAGGAGCAGAGCTGCCAGGATATCGCGGCTGTCCTGGATATACCGGTGGCGACGGTCAAGAGCCACTTGCACCGGGCGCGGGCCCGCCTGAAGGAGTGGTTGGAGCCGACGTGGGCGGAAGAAAGCAACCCAGGCCGCATCCCGCGAGACCTAGCCGGGTAGAAGGGACAGAGGCGGCGAGCGAGCCGCCTGCAGATGTTCCGCCGGTGCGGCGTTCGGGATGAGCGCGGAAGTGCCGGGCGGCGATGAAGGTCCAGCTTCAATGGATTGCAGTCAAGCCAAGTCGCTATTCAACGCCTTTCTCGATGGTGAGTTGAACGGTTCGCTGGCTGCCGAGTTTGCGACGCACAAGTTGCAGTGCGCGTCGTGTCGGCGGGAGTTGGCGTTGCTGGAGGTGATGGGCCACGTGTTGTCGACGGACACGGTGGTACCGGAGCTGAACGCGGACTTCACGGACCGGTTGATGGCGTGTGCGCTGGAGCCGGCGCGTCCGCAGCGGCTTTGGCGGCGCAGGGTGTTGTACATCGGCGGTCCGCTGGCGGCGGCTGCGTGCGTGCTGCTCGCGCTGAGTGTCTTCCGCGGCGTGCCGGTCAAGCCGGAGACCGAGATCACCCCGCAGGTGCTGCCGTTCGAGGAGAGGATGGATTCGCCGGAGGCGATGCTGCGTCAGGTGGAGAAGGCGCGGGAGACGCATCCGGAGAGTCGCGAGCTGGCGGCGCTGGAGGACGCATTGCGGCAGCGGGTCGCACATATCGCGTCGGGCACGGAAGAAGGCACAAAACTGCTGGAAAACTTCGGCAAGATGACGATCATGGAGATTCTGGACTCGATCCAGCTCGACCGGCCGCAGGAGCAGCAGGATGCGCAGCCGGCGGCGAATACCTCCGGGGTCGAACATGTGCCACCCGCCGACAGTCTCTGATCACCAGCCGGCTCTGCGCGGGCCGGCCCCATTGGCAAAATTCAATCGGCGCCGTCGAGTGCGGCGCTGGGCGTTTGCGCTGGTGCCGCTGGCCGCGTGCGGTCCGGCGGCACTGGGGCAGGATGCGCCGCGTCCGCGCGGGCCGGCGCTGCCGCCGCTGGCGCAGTACGTGCCGGACGACGCGGGTCTGTTCGTGGAGATCGACGGGCTGCTGGACAACAGCCTGCTCCTGCGCGAGCAGCACATCTGGCCGGTAATCGAGCGACTGCTGGGGGCGGAGGATCCGGACGGGGGCTGGCCGGCGGCGCTGGCGACGAACCTGGGTGCGGACTCGACGGCGTCGATGGTGCAGTTGTTCCGGCAGCGGGTGGCGCTGGCGGCGCCCAACTGGCAGAACCTGGGCGAGGGGATCATTGTTTTTACCAATGCGAGTCCGCGGGCGATGAGCGCGTTCTTTCGCCGGGCGGGCAGCGACCCGGTGGAGACGCGCGGGCAGGTGCGGTTGTACCGATCGCGCGGGGGCATGTGGATCGCGAACCTGGGCCCGACAGTGGTATTGGGCCGGGCGCGGGGTCCGCAGACGATGTTCGACCGGGCGACGGCGCTGCTGGCGGAGCCGGGGGCGAAGTCGCTTGTGGCGGCGGAGTCCTTTCGCACGTGCCTGGCGGACCTGCAGGGGCCGCACCTGATCTGGGCCTACTGGTCGACGCCCGGACCGAGCGCGGAAGCGGGCGGCGGGCTGACGGACTGGTGGCCGGCGCTGCGGCAGGGTGCGCTCGCGGTGCGTGCGCGGGACAACACGCTGCAGATCGCGTTGCGCGGTCTGCGCGACGCGGATGCGGAGACGCCGTACCAGCCGCGGGTGCGCCTGGAGCGTTTGTTGACGCTGCCGCAGTTGACGCTGGCGGCGTGGGCGACGTCGATCGATGCGCGCGAGTTGTACACGGCGGCGCGGGCGGCTGACCCGCCGAGGGAATACGCCCATCTGTGGCGGCTGCTGACGGAGCAGGTGGACGGCGACACGTTTGCGGACCAGGTGATCGCGAAGGTCGGTCCGCGCTGCATCGTGTGTTTTTCGGCGAATTTCCGGTCGCAGAAGCTCGAGCCGCAACTGGCGTTGCTGATCGAATCGGTGGATGCGCCGGCGGTGGTGGCGGCGTTGCAGGAGCATGCGCAGCGGTTGGCGGAATCGGCGTCGGCGGATGCGAATTTCCAGGTCGACGTGGAGGACTACACGGGTGTGGCGGTACACACGCTGACGTGGCCGCGCGGCGAGAGTGGCGACACGCTCGCGGCGCTGATGGCGCAGGGCGTCGCGCCGGCGGCGGCTGCTCTGGACGGATGGGTGGTGCTGGCGACGTCGCGGGACCAGATTTTTGACATCATCGACGCGCGGAGCGGGCTCGTGCAGCGTCTGGCGGAGGTGATGCCGCAGGACTGGGGGACGCTGCGTCAGGCGGGCAGCGTCGCGGTGCTGCAGCCGATCCTGGCCGAGAGCATGGTGCGGTACTGGGGTTCGGCGCTGGAGCAGCGTCAGGCCGAGCGGCAGAGCCGGACGCGGCTTGGCGTGCAGGTCGAGACGGATCCGAGCCCCGGCGTGGTGGTGGTGACATCGGTCGATTCGAACGGGCCGGCTGCCAATCTGCTGGCGCCGGGCGATCAGATCGTGGGGTGCGATCATCAGTTGCTGCATATGAGCGGGGCCCTGCCGCACCTGCGGACGCTGGTGGCGGCGGCTGACGGGCATCAACCGGTGATGCTGCGCGTGCTGCGCGACGGGGTGATGCAGGAGGTTGCCTTGGTGCTGCCGCCGGTGGAGAACCCGCCGCCGCAGGGGCTGGCCTCATTGTTTTCCCAATTGGGGCCGGTGGAGGGACTCACCCAGTCGATCCCGTGCGCCGTGCTGGCGGTGGAACGTCCCTCGACGAAGGGCTACCGGGCGCAGCTCATGCTGACCGTGCAGACTCCCCAGACGCAGGCGCCGCCGGTGCCGCCTTCGGAGATTCCGCCCGAATGAGCGCCGAGCGGACGGACGCCTACATCGGCCTGGGCGCGAACGTGGGCGACCGGGCGGCTCAACTGCGCCGGGCCGCGGACGCCCTGGGTGCCCTGCCTGACGTCGCTGGCGCGCGGCGTTCGCACATTTACGAGACGAGCCCGGTGGGCGGCCCACCGGATCAGCCGGACTATCTGAATGCGGTGATCCACGTGCGCGCGGCGTGCACCGCGCAGGCGTTGCTGCGCCACTGCCTGGACATCGAGGCGGAGATGGGCCGGGTACGCGCGGAGCGCAACGGTCCGCGGGTGATCGATCTCGACCTGTTGATCTTCGGAGCGGAAGTTCGGGCGGACGCTGAGCTCGAGCTGCCGCATCCGCGGTTGCACGAACGGCGTTTTGTGCTGGCGCCGCTCGCGGAGATCGCGGCGGACCTGGTGCATCCCGCGCTGGGCCGCCCGGTCAGCAGCCTGCTGTCCGCTTTGCCGCCGGGCGGCGAGGAAATCCGCCGTACGACGCTGGCGTGGTGAGCGTACGAACGGCGTTCGCGCCGGCCCCCATCGCCCTGGGCAGGCCCAGCGGTTAACATGCCGGAGGCACTGCATTCGAGGGCGAAACGCGACCGTGAGTGGCTCCACCAGGACAGTTCCGGATAAATCCAAGGCGACGGCAGCGCCGACTCCGGCGATGCGGCAATACGCCGAGCAGAAGGCGCAGGTGGGCGACGCCATCCTGCTCTTCCGCATGGGGGATTTCTACGAGACGTTCTACGATGACGCGATCACCGCTGCCCGGGTGCTGGGCATCGCGCTGACCTCGCGGAACAAGTCGGATGACAACCCCGTGCCGCTGGCGGGCATTCCCTACCATGCGCTGGAGAGCTACCTGAGCAAGCTGGTGCACGCCGGGTATCGCGTGGCGATCTCGGAGCAGATGGAGGATGCGCGCCAGGCGAAGGGGGTGGTGAAGCGCGAGATCGTGCGGATCGTGACGCCGGGGACGCTGACCGACGAGGCGTTGCTGGACGAGAAGAGTGACAACCTGCTGGCGTGCGTGTGCGCAGACGGCGCGTCGGTGGGACTGGCGACGGTGGAGTTGTCGGCGGGCCGGTTGCTCGTGTACGACACACTGGGGGCCGGCGCGGTCGACGAGATCGTGCGGCTCGCGCCGGCGGAGCTGATCATCGCCGATCATCAGGACGAGGCGCCGGAGCGGGTGGCGCGGCACGTGGCGGAGGCGTGCGGGACGGCGGTGGCGCGGCGACCGGTGCACGAGTTCGGCGTGCACCTGGCGGAGCAGTGCCTGCTCGAGCACTTCGGCGTCGCGACGCTGGAGGGGTTCGGTTTCGGGCGGATGACGCTGGCGCTGCGGGCCGCGGGCGTGCTGGTGGCCTACTTGCGGGAAACCCAGCGCACGTCGCTGGATCACATCACCAGCCTGCGGCGGCGGGACGTCTCGCGCTTCGTGAGCATCGACCAGAATTCGTGGCGGGCGCTGGAGATCGAGCGGACACTGCGCGGCCAGAACCGCGAGGGGAGCCTGCTGGCGGCGGTCGATCGGACGGTGCACCCGATGGGTGCGCGGCGGCTGCGGGAGTGGATCTGCCTGCCGCTGAAGGACGCGGGTGCGATCGTGGCGCGGCAGGACGCGGTGGCGACGTTCGTCGAGGACGAGCGGATGCGGCGGGCGGTGCGCGAGCGTTTCCGCGCGATCGCGGATGTCGAGCGGATCGCGGCGCGGGTGGCGCTGCTGCGGGCGAGCCCGCGGGACCTGGCGAACATCGGCCGGACCCTGGCGGATTTGCCCAAGCTGCAGGGGCTGCTCGAGGCGGCAGCCGCCCCGCTGCTGGCGGAGGCGCGGGATGCGCTGGGCGGGCTGGACGCGCTGGCGGGGCTGCTGACGCGGGCGGTGCGGAGCGATGCGCCGCCGGTGGTGCGCGACGGCGGGGTGATCGCGGAGGGATACCACGCGGAGCTGGACCGGTTGCGGGGGGTGCGTGACAACGGGCGGGCGTTTCTGGCGGACTACCAGCGGCGGCTGATCGACGAGTTGAAGATTCCCACCCTGAAGGTCGGGTACAACAAAGTGTTCGGCTACTACATCGAAGTATCGCACGTGCATCGCGACAAGGTGCCGGCGGACTTCGTGCGCAAGCAGACGGTGAAGAACGCCGAGCGGTACATCACGGAGACGCTCAAGCAGTACGAGGACGAGGTGCTCACGGCTGCGGACCGGGCGGTGGCGCTGGAGCAGCGGCTCTTCGAGGAGTTGCGGGCGCAGGTGGCGGCGCAGCTCCCGGCGCTGCAGCGGGTCGCGGATGCGCTGGCGCTGGTGGACACGGCTTCCGCGCTGGCGGAGCTGGCGGTGGAGCGGCGTTACTGCCGGCCGGTGATCGTGCAGGACGGCCGGTTGCGGATTTCCGAAGGGCGGCACCCGGTGCTGGAGCGGGCGATGGGCAGTGCCTTCGTGCCGAACGACACGGCGCTGGGTGGTGACCGGGAACGGCTGGCGATCATCACGGGGCCGAACATGGCGGGCAAGAGCACCTACATCCGGCAGACGGCGCTGCTGGCGTTGTTGGCCCAGACGGGCGCGTACGTACCGGCGCAGGCGATGACGCTGTCACCGGTGGATCGGATTTTCGCGCGGGTGGGTGCGTCGGACGAGCTGTCGCGCGGGCAGTCGACGTTCATGGTGGAGATGACCGAGGCGGCGACGATTCTGAACACGGCGACCGAGGCGTCGCTGGTGATTCTCGACGAGATCGGGCGGGGGACGAGCACGTTCGACGGGTTGGCGCTGGCCTGGGCGATCACGGAGCACCTGGCGAACGAGACGCGCTGCCGGACGCTGGTGGCGACGCACTACCACGAGATGACGGAATTGGCCGACCTGCTGGCCGGCGTGGCGAACCACAGCGTGGCGGTGCGCGAGTCGACGGACGCCTCCGGGGACGGCGATATTGTGTTTTTGCACAAGATCGTGCCGGGGCGGACGGACAAGAGCTACGGCATTCACGTGGCGCGGATGGCGGGCGTGCCGCGGCGGGTGATCGAGCGCAGCCGGTCGATCCTGGCGGAGCTGCATCATGGATTCGAGCGGGAGTCGCGGACGACGAAGCTGGCGGGCAAGCGGACGCGCGAGGACGCGCAGATGATGCTGTTTGCGGACCCGGGGGAGGCCGTGCTGAAGGAGTTGCAGGCGCTGGATATCAACGGGATGACGCCGCTGGCAGCGTTGAACGCGTTGCAACAGCTGCGCAACAAGCTGGATGGTGGCGCAACGCCTCCGGCATGATCTGCGGCGGAGCCGGGCGAATGTCCGATGTTGCGCGCGACAACCGTTGGGATTTGAGCGGGGCTGCCGGCAACGATAACATCGGTGCATGTTGGATGGATAAATAACCTCTACGCTGGCGTGCAACGCCCGACATTGGAGCGACACCCCATGGAAATTCGTAATAGCGGATGGATGGCGGCTATGGTCCTGGCTGCGATGATTTCAGCGACAGCGTATGCGGACGAGCCGACGCCGTCGACACCATCCCCGACCCCGCAAGCATCCCCTGGCGACAAGGCCCCACACGCGACGTCAACGGTGAAGGATGAGGATGCGCCCAAACCCCACCGGGTCTACGTAGATGAGGACTACGATCTGCAGGTGGCGGCACCAGAGGGCTGGGAGCGGGCTAATCCGGCGCGTTTTGGTTCAGCCGGCGTGCTGCTGCGCGTCTGGACCCCGGGAAGCGAGACGGCGATCATGCTTTATCGTGTGCCGGCGCCTGAGCCGCAGATTCCGCTGACCGTGCTCGACCAGACGGCGGAGTCCCTTGCAACCAATCGCAATGCAGCGATTATTGAGCAGGACGTGCGCAAAGTTGCCGGCATGCAGGCGGCCTGGCTGGTCGCCACCGGACCGGGCAATGGTGGCGCCATTGTGGGTCAGGGTGTCATCCCGACGACGCAGCACATGGTGGCGATACCGCGAAAGGGAGACACGATCGTGTTCATGTTGGGCACACCGGAGAGCAAGTATGCCACGTATCGGCCGGTTTTCGAGAAGATGATCGAATCACTGAAGCTGGGCGGGGAGCAGACGGACGCGCAGAAGGCATCATCCTGATCGCACTCGTCAGTAGAGCATGAAGTAGACGATCACGCCGGTCACGGAGACGAACCACCAGAGCGGCAGGGTCAGGCGGGCGATGCGCACGTGGCGGGGAAACTGGCCACGGAACGCGCGCGTGGCGGTCATGACGACCATGGGAGCATTCACCATGGCGCCGACGACGTGGATGAGCAGGGTCGGGTAGTAGAACCAGCCCCAGGGCCCTTCATACTTTTTCGTGAGCCTCACGCCAAAGTGGTAGGTCAGGTAGCTGGTGAGGAAGGCGGCGGCGGTGATCATCGCGGCGATCATGATGTTGCGGTGCACGATGACGCGGCCGCGGCGGATGGCGATGTAGCCGGCGGTGAGCAGCACGGCGGTGGCGGCGTTGAGGATGACGTTGAGGTGCGGCAAGTCGGTCAATTGCATCGCGCGTGATCACTCCGGGGCGGCGCTCATTCCTCGAGCAGGCGGCGGATATCGGCAGCCAGACGCTCCACGACGCCGGCTTCCTCGCCCTCATAATACCCGCGAATGCGACCTTTGCGATCGAGCAGCACGAAGCGGCTGCTGTGCATGACCTCCTCGGTATCCGGCGTGCGCTGATCGGCGGGCACTTCCTCGACGCCGAGGTGAAAACTTTCCTGGGACAGGCGGTAGATGACGGCGCGGTCGCCGGTGAGGAACCACCAGCGGTCGGGATCGGCGCCGTAGTGCCGGGCGTAGCGGCGCAGGCGCTCGGGCGTGTCGCGTTCGGGATCGACGCTGATCGAGACGAAGGTGACCTCCGGCACGCCCTCGAGCTTCTTCTGCAGTTCGACCAGGTGCTTGCTCATCATCGGGCAGATGCCGGCGCAGGAGGTGAAGAAGAAGTCGGCGACCCAGACGCGGCCCTCGAGGTAGCTTTGGTCGATCGGGTCCCCGCCGCTGTCGACCAGTTGGAAAGCGGAGACCTTGCCGTAGACGGGCAGCGGGCCGGAGTCGACGCGGGCCGGCGGACCCGCCGGTTGCAGCAGGTGGACGATCCCGGCGCCGAGCAGGCCGCCGACGAACAGGGAGATCAGCGCCCACCAGAGCAGGTCCTGGCGGGTGAAGGCGACGCGTGGGGACGTTTCGGTTTCGTTCATCGTTCGCGGCCGGACTTGCGATTGGCGATGGCGACGGCGGAGCAGGCGGTGAGGGCGCCGAAGCCGGCGGTGACGATCAGGCAGACGGTGAAGGAAAAGTGGGCAGCGCCGGCGCCGAGCGCGCGGCGCAGGCCGTCGACGGCGTAGGTCATGGGGTTGACGAACATGAGGGCGCGGAGGACAGAGTGAGCGCCGGCGTAGGGAAAGACTGCACCGGAGAGCATCCACATGGGCATGAGCAGCAGGTTCATGATGGCGTGGAAGCCGCCGCTGGAGTCCATGGCCCAGGCGATGACCATGCCGAGCCCGGTGAGTGCGAAGGACACCAGGACGAGAAAGAGCAATGCACCGGCGGTGGACGCGAGCGAGAGGCGGACACCGGCCAGCGGACCTGCCGCCAGGACGAGAATTCCCTGGATGACGGCGAGCGTGGTGCCACCGAGCATCTTGCCGATGACGACGCCGGCGCGGGAGACGGGCGCGACGAGCACGCCCTGGAGGAACCCCTCCTGGCGGTCCTCGATCACCGTGATGGTCGAGTAGATGGCGGTGAAGAGCACGGTGAGGACGACGATACCGGGAAAGAAGAACTGCAGGTAGCCGGGCGAACTCTCGGCGCCGGCGGGTTTGAAGGTCTCGCCGAAGCCGGCGCCGATGACGACCCAGATCAGCAGGGGCGTGCCGAGAGCGCCGGCCATGCGTCCTTTCTGCCGCCAGAAGCGGACGAGTTCGCGCAGCCACATGGAGTACATGGCGAGCGCCAGGCTCGGGCGCGGGTCAGCCGGTAATGCGGTGTTGGAATCGGCGAAGGTGGCGGTAGCGTCGGCACTCATGCGGCTGCCTCCGTTTCGAAGCTGCGTCCGGTGATGTGGAGGAACGCGTCCTCCAGCGTGGGCCGGGCGAGGGTGAGCGATTGCATATCGCCGGCGAGGGCGCCGGCGAGTTTCGGAATGAGCGCGGCGCCGTCGGGGGTTTCCAGGTGGATGCTGCCGTCGACCACGGCGGGGGCGGTGCCGACGAGTTCGGCGATGCGGCGGGTGAGCGCCGGCGTGTCGTGGCCGGTGATGGTCACGACGTCGCCGCCGACGCGGCCCTTGAGGTTTTCCGGGGTGTCGTCAGCGACGACGTTGCCCTGGTCGAGGAGGATCACGCGATCGCACTGCTCGGCCTCGTCCATGATGTGGGTGGTGAGCAGCACGGTGACGCCGTCGCTGCGGCGGATCGCGTCGAGCTGGTTCCAGAGTTCGCGGCGGGCAGCCGGGTCGAGTCCGGTGCTGGGTTCGTCGAGGAGCAGCACGCGCGGGCCGGGGAGGATGCCCTTGGCAATTTCCACACGGCGGGCGAGGCCGCCGGAGAGCGTTTCAATGCGGTCCGCGGACCGGTCGGCGATGCCGACGCGGGTGAGCAGGTCGTGGGCGCGACGGCGGAGCTCGGCGCCGCGGAGACCGTAGAGGTGTCCGTGGTGCTTGAGGTTTTCGGCAGCCGTAAGCTTGCGGTCGAGGCTCGGGGCCTGGAAGACCACACCGAGGGCGCGGCGGACTCCGGCGGGTGCCGCGTCGACGTCGAGGCCGCAGACGCGGACCGTGCCGCTGTCGGCGGCGAGGAGCGTGGCGAGGATGCGGAAGAGGGTGGTCTTGCCGCCGCCGTTGGGGCCGAGCAGCGCGACGATATCGCCGGGCTCGACATTGAAGGAGACCGCGTTGAGTGCGGTGCGGTCGCCGAAGCGTTTGGTCACGCCCTGGACTTCAACGATGGGTGAGGACATACGGGCTTCCGTGAGAACCGCGGATCAACTTCGATTTCACTTGAATCTGCGTCTGGTCTAGCTGGTCTTGGGCCCCTTGCCGCGGGCGGAAAGCTGCGTGCGTGCCGCCGAAACCGTGTGGCTGGACCTGAGGGGTCATTATAGAGGCGGGGCGGGCGGGAGGAACGGGCGCAGGAGAGGGCGAAACACGGCTGTGACGCTCCGGACGCTGAATCGCTGTTGAAGCGCATAGACCAGGCTATTCCGGGCCGGTCTGAATCGGCTGCTCCCAGGCGGCGAGTACGCGTTGGACGTCCCATTGCACTTCGGCGCGGGCCTCCGAGCGGTCGTAACCTCGCGCGAGGAGTTGGTCGTAGGCTGTCCGGGTGTGACGGATGTGGGCGACGACGGCAAAAGCAATCGCGTTTTCATCGAATACTTTTGCGGCGGCTGACCGCCCGACGCGTCCGCTGTACTTGCGGCAGGCGTGCTCCGCGATGGCGATTTCGCGATCGAGAGGGCAACCTGGATAGAGGCGGCGGACTTCCTGGGCGAACTGCTTGACGTAGGCCTCGTCGAGTTCCGCGCGGCGGGCTGCGGCGCGTTCCTGCCGGCGGGCACGAGCATCGTGGTCGGCGAGACACTCCTGTTCGGCGCGTTCCAGCGCCTCTGTCGTGACCAGTATTCCCTGGCGTTCGTACCGTTTGCGGGCGCTGCTCCACTTGAGGACGACAGCGGAGAGTGACGCGTGCTTGGTGGCGCGACGCGTGAGCGCTGCGTTGCCGGACGGCAGAAACAGCAGGTGGTCGAGATCGGCGCAGGTGAGACACAGTGCGCCGGCTTCCTCTTTGAGTGTGATCCAGGAACCAGTTTCCAGTTCAGCGCCGCATTCGCCGCAGGCGGTATCGCGGGTGACGATGAAGACTTGGAGTGCCGACTTGGCCATAGCTGCTCGGTCCCGATCGGAAGGACCCGGTGCAGCGCTATCGTCCACATCCGTAAGGATTAATGCAAGTGGCCCCGGTGGAGCAACCTTGCAGCACCCCCGCCCTACTCCTGCCCGGCATGGTCGCGCTGGAAGCGCGCATAGTCTGCGAGGTCGACCGCGCCGTCGCCGGTGAAGTCAGCCGGTGCGCAGACGCGGGCGGGGATGGTCTCGGGGCCGGTGACGCAGGCGGTGAAAATCGCCAGGTCGCCAAGGTCGACGTCGCCGTCGCGATCGAGGTCGGTGGCTGCGAAGGGGCCCCGGACGCAGCGGGCGTAGTTGAAGATGCGGATGGCGTCGCCCTGGGGGCCGTGGCCGAAGGGGTAGTCGGCGGGGTCGCCGGTCTTGGGATCGCTGCGCTGGGCTCCGGCGCCGTGCACGTCCTGCCAGAAGCCGTCCATGTAGCCCATCGCGCGGCCGAAGGAGACGTAGGCGGCGGCTCCGCCGGGCAGTTCGGTCCAGTTCGCGTGGGTCGTGGCGGACCAGTAGTAGGCGTAGTCGATGGCGCCGGCCTCGTTGGTGATCGGCGTGGCCGCGAACAGCGGATCGATGGCAGCGGACGCGGTCGTGTCGGGCGAACGGGTGTAGTCGAGGAGTCCCTGCAGCTCTTTGGCGTTGGGCAGACGCCAGTCCGCGTGTCCGCCCAGGTTGAGATTTTCTGCATAGGCCAGGGCGTTCTGCCAGTCGAGTCCTGTGCCGCTATCGCCCTGCTGCCACTGGAGGCCCGTGGCCCGGTCGAGGATGGTGCCGTCGCCGAGATCGATGAAGTTGTTCACCCCGTAGTTCGCCCCTCCGCGCACGCAGATCACGAAGAACGTCTTGTCCCCCCCACCGATGATGAGGCCGTAGCCCTTGATGCGCCCGTCGGCGAAGTTCACGCCGAAGAGCAGCGTCCCGCTGGGCGTGGGGGCGACGTACACCGTGCTGGAGGCGTACTGGGAATCGATGATGCGCTCGCCGGCGGAGGTATCGCCGTAGGCGAAGTCGAAGTAGTCGGTGTCGATGAACGGCACGATGAACGGGCACGTGGCGAAGTCGTCGCAGCCGCTGGGGTCGGTCCCGCGGAAGTCGATGAGGCTGTAGAGCTCCTTGATGGTGGGCAGCCGCCAGTCGGTGAAACCGCCGAATGCTTCCGCGTTGAGTGCGGCGGGGTAGGCCTGGGCCTCGGCGAAGGTGTACTTGTCAGCCGCGTCGATGTCGCCGTCGCGATCGGAGTCGGGCGAGCGCTGCCAGGTGAGGCCGGTGACGTCGTCGTGGACGGTGAGGCCGTCGGCGCTCAGCGTATACACGGGCGCGGCCCCGGCGAACTGGGCGTCCTGGCCGGAGAACGCCTGGCCGGCGGACGGGCAGGTGGAGTAGTCGGAGGTGTCATAGCAGGCACCTTGGCCGGTGTCGACGATGGGGTACGCGCCGGCGGGCCGGGCGGTGACGGTGAGGGCAGCAGCTCCAGATGTTGCGGTGCCGAAGTTGTTGCTGACGACGCAGCGGTAGTCACCGGCTGAGCTGAAGGTGACGGGGTCGAGCGCGTACGCGGCGCCGGTGGCGTCGGGAATGTCCACTGCGTCCTTTTGCCACTGGTAGTCGAGTGGAGCGGCTCCGGAGGCCGTCACGGTGAAGGTGACGGCGCCGAGCGGCGCGGCGGAGGCCGCACCGGGATGCTGCGTGATGGTGGGCGGAGCGGACGCCCCGGACGTCACCGTGAAGGCGTCCGCCTGGGAAAACACAATCGTGCCGTTGGGCGTATTGAAGGTGACGGCGGCGCTTTGCGGCCCGACCGGCTCGTCGGCGGGAATGGCGAACGTCGCGGTGACGGCGTACTGGCTCGAATGGCTGACCGACGTGCCGATGAGCGTACCGAGCGTGACGCTCGCGGGATTGACGCCGGCGGGCGGAGCGGGCGGCATGTCGTTGTCGAGCGTAAACGTGACGACGAGCGCTACCGTGCCCTGCGCGGCGTTGTCGGGTGCGATCGTGACGATCTCGTTGGTCGCCTGCGCGAAGACCGAGCGGCTGAACGCCGCGAGCCCGATCAGCAGGGCCAGACGGGCAGCGGCGCGCGGATGGTGGCGATCAGAGCGGGCATTTGCACTTGGAGTCATAATCTGTACCTCACGGTAGCGGATGCAGGGCTGCAAATATCCGGCCCATTTCGTCGAGAGGCTCAGGGCCACTGCCAGCGGTAACGCGGCTGGGGCCGGGCTATTGCATATTCGCCGTTTTGGGGGGAAGCGGGCCGTTCACGCGGCCCGGATCTCGCTGGGGGCAGCTTGGGGGCGGGCAGGTGCGGGTCGCGACGAAGCAGGGCAAGCCGTCTGACAGCCACTCCCTCGGTATACTACTTTTCCCTATTTTCAGGCGACGTGAAACGGGCCGGGGTGTTGTTGCGCGCACGAAGCGCGGGCGGCGGCGACTGGGCAACTGACATCGAATTCACTCACGTTTCAGCCGCAGCGCAACCGCCCCGCCTAGACTTGACCTTAATACCACCGCAAACCCGCCGGCCGATGCCGACGGCCACGAGCAAGGAGCATCACGATGGAACTGGGAGCGCGGCAATGGGTGATCGCCGAGGGCTATCTGCCCGCGTGGAGTCACGGCCCCGAGCCGGAGATGAAGAGCCACGGGGCGGTCTGCATCCTCAACGCCGGCGACAAGGACGCGCACATCGAGATCACCATCTACTACGCGGACCGCGCGCCGGTGGGCCCCTACCGGGAAATCGTGCCGGCGCAGCGCACGCGGCATATTCGCTTCAACAGCCTGAAGGACCCCGAGGAAATCACGCCGGGAATCGGCTTCTCGTCGGTCATCGCTGCGGATGTGCCGGTCGTCGTGCAATACACGCGGCTCGACTCCCGGCAGGCCGAGAACGCGCTGATGACGACGATGGCGTACGCGGCGGCCCCTTAGTGAACGAAACCCCATGAGCAGGGAGATGTACCATGGCAGACACGGTTAGTGATTTTCTCATCCAGCGACTCTACGACTGGGACATTCACCGCATCTACGGTTTCCCGGGCGACGGGATCAACGGCATCATGGGCGCGCTGGGCCGCGCCGAGGACAAGATCGAGTTCGTCCAGACGCGTCACGAGGAGATGGCCGCGTTCATGGCGTGCGCCCACGCGAAGTTCACCGGCCAGGTGGGCGTGTGCATGGCCACGTCCGGCCCCGGGGCGATCCACCTGCTCAACGGGTTGTACGACGCGAAGATGGACCACCAGCCGGTCGTCGCGATCGTCGGCCAGCAGGCCACGACGGCGCTGGGCGCAAGTTTCCAGCAGGAAGTGGACCTCATCTCGCTGTTCAAGGACGTGGCGGGCCCCTACGTGCACATGGTCTCCGTACCGGGGGCGATGCGGCACCAGATCGATTGCGCCATCCGCGTCGCCCGCGCGGAGCGGTGCGTCACGTGCGTGATCGTGCCCAACGACGTGCAGGAGCAGCCGGCGGTCGAATCGCCGCCGCGCAAACACGGGACGACGTTCTCCGGCGTGGGCTACACCCGGCCGCGGATCGTGCCGCAGGCGGCGGATATCGGGCGGGCGGCGGACGTGCTCAACCGCGGCAAGAAGGTCGCGATGCTGGTGGGCGCGGGCGCGCTCAACGCCGCGGACGAGGTGCACCAATGCGCCGAATTGCTCGGCGCCGGCGTCGCGAAGGCCCTTTTGGGCAAGGCGGTGCTGCCCGACGCCCTGCCGTACGTGACGGGTTCGATCGGCCTGCTGGGCACGCGGCCGAGCTGGGACCTGATGATGAACTGCGACACCCTGCTGATGGTGGGAACTAGTTTTCCCTATGCGGAGTTTCTGCCCAAAGAGGGGCAGGCGCGCGGCGTGCAGATCGATATCAAGCCGAAGATGCTGAGCCTGCGCTACCCGATGGACGTGGCGCTGCACGGCGACAGCAAGCTCACGCTGCAGGAACTGCTCCCGCTGCTCGAGCGCAAGGAGGACCGGTCGTGGCGGGAGAAGATCGAGGAGGACGTCGAGGAGTGGTGGGAGATTCTCGAGGCGCGGGCGCACAACGACGCGGACCCGATCAACCCCCAGCGGCTCTTCTGGGAGCTGTCACCGCGGCTCCCTGATCATTGCATCATCTCCTCCGATTCCGGGTCAGCCGCCAACTGGTTTGCGCGCGACCTGAAGATCCGCAAGGGCATGATGGCCTCGCTGTCGGGCAATCTCGCGACGATGTGTCCCGGCGTGCCCTACGCGATCGCGGCGAAGTTTGCGTACCCGACGCGCACGAGCATCGCCGTCGTGGGTGACGGAGCGATGCAGATGCTCGGCAACAACGGGCTGATCACGATCGCGAAGTACTGGCGGGAGTGGACGAATCCGCAGCTCATCATCTGCGTGCTGAACAACCAGGATCTCAACCAGGTGACCTGGGAGCAGCGGGTGATGGCGGGCGATCCGAAGTTCGAGGGTTCGCAGGACGTGCCGGCGTTCTCGTACGCCGCGTATGCCGAGCAGCTTGGGCTCAAGGGCATCCGCGTGGAGAACCCCGAGCGGATCGGCTCCGCGTGGGACGAGGCGCTCACGGCGGACCGGCCGGTGGTCGTCGATGCGCTGACCGATCCCAACGTTCCGCCGCTGCCGCCGCACATCACGTTCGAGCAGGCGAAGGCGTACCTGTCGTCGATCGCGAAGGGCGACCCGGACAAGCTCGGCATGGTCAAGCAGTCGTTCAAGGACCTGGTGGAGAACTGGATACCAGCCGGGGCGCGGCGCTGACCGCGTTCGGCGGGCCGGGCAACGTTTCACAACCATGAGCACGAAGAGGACGCATGTCCACCACAACGAAGGAAGCAACGCAGGCGACAACACGAACGACGGATGCGCCGATCGAGCGGATTGAGGTCGCGGCGTACACGATCCCGACCGATGCCCCGGAATCCGACGGCACGCTGGAGTGGGATTCCACCACGATGGTGACGGTGCACGTGCACGCGGCGGACCGGGTCGGATTCGGCTACACGTACGCGCAATCGGCAGCGGCTGTGGTGATCGCCAACAAGCTCGCCCCGCTCGTGCTGCACCGTGACGCCATGGCTCCGCGGGCCGCGAACCGCGCGCTGCGCGCGGCGGTGCGCAACTCGGGCACGAGCGGGCTCACCGCGCTGGCGATCTCGGCGGTGGACGTCGCGCTGTGGGATCTGAAGGCGCGACTGCTGGACCTGTCGCTGGTGACGCTGCTGGGAGCGCCGCGGCGTTCGGTGCCGATCTACGGCAGCGGCGGGTTCACGTCGTACGACGAAGCGCGGCTCGCGAACCAGCTCGGCGGGTGGGCCAGTTCGGGTATTCCCCGCGTGAAGATGAAGGTGGGACGCCAGCCGGCGCTTGATCCGCACCGGGTCGAGACGGCGCGGCAGGCGATCGGCGATCACGTCGCGCTCTTCGTCGATGCGAACGGGGCCTACACGTGTCCGCAGGCGATCGAACTCGGCCGCATCTTTCGGACGCAGCACGGCGTGACGTGGTTCGAGGAGCCGCGGCCGTCGGATGACACAGCCGGGCTGCGTTTCGTGCGGGAGCGCGGGCCGTGCGGGATGGACATGGCGGCTGGGGAGTATGGCTGGCGGGCGCTGGACTTCCGGCGGCTCCTGGAGGGGGGTGCGGTGGACGTGCTGCAGGCGGACGTGACGCGTTGCGGGGGGATCACGGGTTTTCTGCAGGCGGCTGACCTGGCGGACGCGTTCGACGTGCCGCTGTCGGCGCACTGCGCGCCGGCGCTGCACGCCGCGTTGGGTTGTGTGCTGCCGCGGATGCGCCATCTGGAGTATTTCCACGATCACGTGCGCATCGAGGGGATGCTGCTCGAGGGGGTGGCTGAGCGGGTGGACGGCACGTTGTGCGTGGACGATTCCGTGCCGGGCCTGGGCCTGGAGTTCAAAGCGGCGGACGCCGATTCGTTCCGCGTTTCCGGCGTGGGAGGGACGGTGCGATGAGACTGCAACTGCACGTCGCCGGGCAGCGCACCCAGCAGGCTTACGCGGAGGCGGCGACCGCGGTCGATGCCCGCGAGCTGGAGCAGACGCTGCGCGGCGCGCTCGAAGGCGAAGTCCGCTTCGACGCGACGAGCCAGGCGATTTACTCGACGGACGCCTCGAACTACCGGCAGGTCCCCATCGGCGTGGTCATTCCCAAGTCCAAGGAGGACGTGATCAAGACGATGCGAATCTGCCGCGCACATGGTGCGCCGATCGTGGCGCGGGGCGGCGGCACGGCGCTGGCCGGCCAGACATGCAACGTCGCCGTCGTGATCGACGCGTCCAAGTACCTCAACCGCGTGCTCGAGATCGATCCGGAGCAGCGGACCGCGCGGATTCAGCCAGGCGTCATTCTTGACGACCTGCGGGCGGCTGCGAAGAAGCACGGACTGACATTCGGGCCGGACCCCGCCACGCACAACCACTGCACGCTCGGCGGGATGATCGGCAACAACTCCTGCGGCGTGCACTCGGTGATGGCCGGGCGCACGGCGGACAACGTGCACGAGCTGGAGATTGTCACCTACGACGGCGAGCACCTGACGGTCGGGCCGACGGACGACGCGACACTCGAGCGGATCATCGCGGAGGGCGGCCGCCGGGGCGAGATCTACCGGCGCTTGCGGGCGCTGCGCGACGAGTACGCCGAGGAGATCCGCGCGCGTTTCCCAGCGATTCCGCGGCGGGTGTCGGGCTACAACCTGCCGCAACTGCTGCCGGATCGCGGGTTCAACGTCGCGCGGGCGCTGGTGGGTTCGGAAAGCACGTGTGTGTACGTGCTGGAGGCGACCGTGCGGCTCGTGCCGGAGCCGAAGGAAAAAGTCCTGGTCGTGCTGGGGTACAAGGACGCGTACGCCGCCGGCGACGACGTGCCGCGGATTCTCGAGCACAAGCCGATGGCGCTGGAGGGCATCGACCATCACCTCGTGCAGTTCATGCAGCTCAAGGACCTGCACACGGACGACACCAAGCAACTGCCGGACGGCAATGGCTGGCTGCTGGTGGAGTTCGGCGGCGACAGCCGGGACGAGGCCAAGGCGCGGGCTCAGGAGATGCTCGACGCGCTGAACGGCGAGGATGATCCGCCGACGTCGAAGCTGTACACCGACCACGAGGAAGCCCAGCACATCTGGGAGGTGCGTGAATCGGGGCTGGGCGCGACGGCCTTCGTGCCGAACATGCCGGACGCGTGGCCCGGATGGGAGGACTCGGCGGTGGCCCCGGACCAGGTCGGGAATTACCTGCGCGAGTTCCGCAAGCTGCTCGAGGAGTTCGACTACGAGGCGGCGCTCTACGGGCATTTCGGGGATGGGTGTATTCACTGCCGCATCACGTTCGATCTCGCATCGGAGGAGGGCATCGCGAAGTACCGGCGGTTCATCGACCGGGCCGCCGATCTGGTCGTGGCGCACGGCGGTTCGCTTTCCGGCGAGCACGGCGACGGCCAGTCGCGGGCGGCACTTCTGCCGAAGATGTACGGTGAAGACCTGGTGCGGGCGTTCCGCGCGTTCAAGTCGATCTGGGACCCGGACGGCCGGATGAACCCCGGGAAGGTCGTCGACCCGTATCCGCCCGACTCCAACCTGCGGCTGGGGACGGACTACGCGCCGCACGTCGGCGAGACGTACTTCCGCTACCCGGACGATCGGGGCAGTTTCGAGCGGGCGGCGCTGCGCTGCGTGGGCGTGGGCAAGTGCCGGCGCACGGACGACGCGTTCATGTGCCCGAGCTACCTCGCGACGCACGACGAGCGGGACACGACGCGCGGGCGGGCCCGGGCGCTGTTCGAGATGATGCGCGGGGAATTGCAGCACGAGGGCTGGCGGAGCGAAGCGGTCCACGAGGCGCTCGATCTGTGCCTGGG
Source organism: Phycisphaerales bacterium (assembly GCA_020639115.1). Classification (GTDB taxonomy): domain Bacteria; phylum Planctomycetota; class Phycisphaerae; order UBA1845; family UBA1845; genus JACKHG01. The sequence continues at coordinate 583,718 of JACKHG010000002.1, read as the reverse complement.
GTGCAAGGGTTGCAAGAAGGAGTGCCCGGTCAACGTGGACATGGCCACGTACAAGGCCGAGTTTCACGCGCACTATTACCACCATCGTCTGCGGCCGCGGCATCACTACGCGATGGGGCACATCGGCACGTGGGCGCGGCTCGCGTCGATCGCTCCGGGCGTCGCGAACTTCTTCGGGCAGGCCCCGGGGGTGAGCACGGTGAGCAAGTGGGCAGCCGGCGTGGACCAGGAGCGGCGGTTGCCGCGGTTCGCGAAGCAGACGTTCACCGACTGGTTTCGGCGGCGCAGCGCCCCGGGTACGGGCCAGCGGGTCGTGCTCCTGCCGGATGCGTTCAACGATCACTTTTTCCCGCGGATACTGCAGGCGGCGACGCGCGTGCTTGAGCAGCTCGGCTTCCGCGTGGAGCTGCCGCCGATGCGACTGCCCGCGGTGCGCCCGCTGATTCACTACGGTCTGCTGGACAAGGCCAAAGAGCAGTTGCAAGAGGCCGTGCGCCAATTGGGGCAGGTTGTGCGCGACGGCACACCGCTGATCGGGGTCGAGCCGAGCACGATTTCGGTGTATCGCGAGGAGGTGCACAACCTCTTTCCGCGCGATGTCGACGGATGGCGCGTGCGCGAGAACTGCATGCTGCTCAGCGAGTTTCTCGACCGGCACGATTTCGAGTTTCCGAAGCTTGGCGGCAAGGCGGTCTTTCACGCGCACTGCCACCAGAAGGCGGTGCTCGATCCTGCCGGGGCGCGGAACGTGCTGAAGAAACTGGGCCTTGAGGTATGCGAGCCCGAGCAGGGCTGCTGCGGGATGGCCGGTTCGTTCGGGTACGAGGCGGGCGAGCACCATCGGGTGTCGATGCAGATCGCGGAGCGCCACCTGCTGCCGGCGGTGCGCGACGCGGGCGAGGCCGACTGGATCATCGTCGAGGGCTTCAGTTGTCACGAGCAGATCGCCCAGGGCGCGGGGCGCGAGCCGCTGCACTTCGCCGAGGTCGTCGCGAAGGCCCTGGAGAAATCATAACCACGCAATAACCAGAAGGGAGAATGCCATGAGCGCCGCCCGGGTTGCGCTGTCACCACTGCCGCACGAGAAGGAAACCGAGGAGGAACTGCGCAGCGCGGTGACCACGGCGCTCACGCATTTCGGAGGAATCGAGGCGTTCGTCCAGCCGGGCAAGTCCGTGCTGCTCAAGCCGAATCAGACGCTGTTCATGCCCCACAAGTCGGGTTCGACGACGTCACCGCCGCTGATCCGCGTGCTGATCGACCTGTGCCGCGAGGCGGGGGCACGCGACATCTGGGTCGCGGAGGCCGCGGGCCACGCCCAGAGCAGCCGCTCGGTGATGGCCAACACGGGGTTGGTGCACGGCGTAAACGACACGCCGGCGCGGGTGATCTATCTCGACGAGATCGCCGAGCGGCTCTTCGATTTCGGCGAGGATGCGGGCGAGCTGCGCACCATGCCGGCGCCGGAGATCATGGAGCGTGCGGACGTGATTATCAACGTACCGAAGGCGAAGACGCACTTCGTGGATCCGGTCTCGTGCGCGTGCAAGAACTGGGTGGGCGTGATGCCGATGAGCTATCGCCTGTACCTGCAGCGGCTGGGGGAGGCGTACTACAAGGGTACCGCCCTGCTGCTGCGCAAGTTCAAGCCGACGCTGAACGTGGTGGACGGCGCATGGGCCGGCGAGGGGCAGGGTCCGGGCAGCAACGACGCGTTCTGGTGGGGGTGGATCATGGCGTCGCCCGATCCGGTCGCGACGGACGTGACGCTGGCGCGGCTCTTCGGTCTGGATCACACGAACATCCGCATGGCGAACGAGGCTGCGGCGATCGGCGTGGGAACGCGTGACCCGGAGCAGATCACGCTGGAGGGGGCGAAGTTCGAGGACGCAGCGCGCAAGGTGCAGCCGGCTGACCCGAGCGTCGAGCGCTTTCCGTGCCGGGTGCTGGTGGGCAAGGGTGTGAACATCGAGGGTACGGTGGGTCACTGGAAGACGATCGCCGACGGCTGGCTGAAGGTGGGATTGTGGCAGCTGTTCACGCTGAAAGGCAAGCCGACGTTCATGTTCGGAGCGATCGAGGATCCGGATTTCGAGGCGCACCTCGACGAGGGCCCGTACGTGGTGCTCGATGACACCGCGCTGGACAAGTACAAGTACGATCCGCGGGTGACGTTCGTGCCGGGCTATCCCGTTCCGCAGTCGTACATGCAGCACGAGATGGTGCACGGGATGGGGTTTGGCGGCATCTACCAGACCGGGCTGTCGGTCGAGAAGATGATCGCGTCGTTCAAGGGCAAGATGACGGCGAAGGGCTGACGTCCGCCGCGCCATGCTCAGCCTCACGACGAGCCACGGCTCAACGCTGCACGGTGTAGAACGACATGCCGTTGAACGCGTCCTTGATCTTCGCGTAGCTGTCCTCGTTGAATTCGTCGCGGGCGAGGCGCGTGCCGCGCGGCCACCAGGGATCGGGGTTGCGCGACTCGCTCTCGGAGAGGTACGCGCTGTGGCCGTCGAAGTAGACGGCAACGAGGCCCTGCGCTTTGCCGCGGGGATGGCGGTACGCGAAGCGACGCTGCGGGTCATAGCGCCAGAACGAACGCAGAAAGTTGTCCGGGATGGTCGGGCCGCCGTCCGAGAACGCCCCACCGAACCCCGCACGCCAACCGATGTCGAAGTCGAGCCCGCCGGTGGCGTTCACGAAGCGCGATCCGTCGGAAAGAAACACGTTTTCACTGGGACTGCCCAGGCGATCGATGCGCGGCAGATAGTCGCGAGCGAGTTGGGCGCCACTGACGGTGTAGACGCACTCGGTGTTGGGCGCCCCAGCCGTTGAGGGCCAGCTCATGAACTGGCGCAACGTGTTGTAACTGACCATGCGCTGCGCCTTGAAGGTCCCCACCGGCCCGATGCCGGACGTGTAGTACGGCACCGCCCGGAAGTAGTTGGCGGGACACTCGAACACGCCGGTGACGAGCACGCCGAAGCGGTCTCCGCGGTTGGCGGGCAGGCCAATCTTCATCTGCCGGGCGAGCGGCCCAGCCCAGTCCCAGATCTGCACCGGTGGATCGGGCATGTGCTCGAACGTATCCGGCGCCCCGTCGTAGCGGTCGGCGAGGAGCACGCTGCCCGAGGTGCCGGGCGAGCCGGGCAACCAGCCGTTCTCTTCGGACTGGTAGGCGGCTGATGCCTTGGCGATGCCGCCCTGCTGAGCCTGGCAGCGAACAGTTGTGGCTTGGCGGCGCGCTCCGTCCAGCATCGGCAACAGAATCGCGACGAGCAGCGCAATGATGGCCACGACGACAAGCAATTCAACGAGGGTGAAACCAGAATCGGTAGCTTCGGGTTGCGGACGCGCGTGGGCGGACATGCCGACCTCCTTCCAGCGATGCGGTGGATACAACAGCAGGGAAGTTGGAAGTGTTTCGGAGCCGCAAAGCGCGGCGCGCATACCGACGGGCGCGCCGACCCAGAGGTGGCTGCTCGTCCCCGCGCTGGCGAGGACAGAATACCCCGTGTGGCAGAACAGGCCGCCGCACGACGTGGCTCCAGACTGATGATGCAATACTCGCCGAGAATGGGACCGCAGCAGTATTGTGCCGGCGCCCCCGGGTGGACTCAATGGGGCTTTTACCCCGTGGACGTCGCCGATGGAGCTCGGTGTCAACTGGAGGGTCTGGGAAAAAGGGATAGGACGCCGATCACGACGGGATGGGTGGCTATGACAGCCAAGCCCCGGACTGCGCGGCGGGCAGCCGGGGCTTGCGTCTCAGCGCATGTTGCGATCGTGGTGCCGTATCGCGACGAATCAGTCAAAGAACAGGAAGTGGCCGCCATTGAACATGCCAAAGAGCGCCGCCACGACGGCGAACAGTACGATGATGAGCACGGTGTTGGTGGTGGGGCTGACGGTTGGGTCCATTGCTTGTCTCCTCTGGGTTCACATAGCCTGCCGCCATCGCGGCGCGCAAGCCAACTGTCGCAACCCAAAGATAGTCGCACATGATTGTACCGATCTAAAATCCACCTGAAGCGATTCTCAGCGAACGACCGGAATATTCTACCCAATATTCCAGGCAGCGGCGGATTCCGCAGCCCAATGGAGCGCTTCGAACACCCATCCGTCTAACGCGCGGTCGGCGCTACTCGATCAGTGCGACCGTGCGGCGGCCGCCGATCGTCGCGAAGATCTGCAGCAACTGCGCGTTGTACTCGTCGATTTCGCCCTCGGCGTGGAAGTGGACGCCGTGGCCCAGCGCGGCGATCTGGTCGCAGAGGTCGAGATCGGCGCCCTGCCCCACGCTGATGGTGACCAGTTCGATGCCGAGCGCGGCGGCCTGCTGCGCTTCGGAGATGGCGAACGCCTTGCCGGCGGCGGCGTCATACCGGCCGTCGGCGGTCATGTTGGCCTGCCCGTCGGTGATCATGAGCAAGATCTTCTTGGCCTCGACGCGGGCGCGGTCGCTGGTGAGTTCCTCGGCGCCGCGTGCGATGCCCTGGCCGATGTTGGTATTTCCGTCAGGGACGATAGAGTCGAGGATGGCGGTGACGTCGGCGAAGTTGTGGGTCAGGTCGACCTGGTGCGTGCCGTAGGTGCTGAAGACCTCGAGGGAGATCTGGTCGAACGACTGGGCGTTGGTGAGGAGCTGGACCATGTAGGCCGTCGCGTCCTTGATCGCCTGCATCGGCTGGACGGGCGTCGCCGCCAGTTCGGGCGTCTCGCCGGGCTTGCGGCGGTACTCGAGCGTGTAGTCGACGAGGGTCTTGATGCCGAAGAGGTCGGGGAAACTCGCGCGGCGGCCGGAGGTGCGGTCGATGTAGTCGCGCCAGATGGTGCGGGCCTGCGCCGGCGTGGTGGACAGGAAGGGCGCCTCCCAGGTGAGTTCGCTGTCGCTGTAGCTGGTGTCACGATTGCCCACCCGGGCGAGTCCGAGCCGATCCCAGCGGCCACCGGAGATGCCGCTGTTCCAGGTGGCGAGTCCGAGCGCGAGGGCCACGCGGTTCTGATAGTTGGTGCGCGACGTGGTATTCATGATCGCGCTGATCTCGGCGGAGCTGTACTGCTGGTCGGCGAGGTACGTCCGCAGCCGGGCATCCGACCAGCGCTCGCCATTGGCGAGGCGGATGAGGCCGGGGTCACCGCTGACGCTGTAGTTTTCGCGGTCGGCTGGGTCGTCGCCGAAGCCGAGGCGTTTGAAGAAACCGTACGCGGGTCCGGCGCTCTGGGCCGGGTCGGAGAGCACTTCGCTCGCGGCCCAGGTGCTGGGGCTGTCGTCGGCGCCGCCGGGCAGCGCGTCCCACACGTCGTAGAGGTTGACGACCTTGTCCTGCCAGTACTTGAACTGGCTGTCGTAGGTGAGCGAGCCGGAGATATCGCTGACGATGGCGATGTCGCGCGGGGTGATGCCCGCGGTCGCGGTCGCCTGCACATCGGTGAAGTGGCGGCCGAAGATGCGCGCGAAGTAGAGCGGCAGTGCGCCGTTGGGCGAGTTCGCGGTCTTGCGGACGACGACGCGGACGGCGTCGGGCGAACTGTTCGTCGGCGTGAAGAAGACCTGCTTGGTCACAGGATCGATGTTGGCCTTGCCGAAAGTGATGTCCGCATCGGTGACGATCGGATTGGTGGCGAGCACCTTGTTGGCGTAGGCGATGTCCTTGGCACACTGGCGCGCGGCCGCGAGCGGGTCGCCGCTGCTGAGCGAAACGAGTTGCGACGCGCCGGCGAGGGCGGCTGCATCGGCGCAGCGCTGCAGGTCGGCCTTGGCGTTGTACATCACGCCGACGTCGACGGTGAGCGCCGCGAACGCGATGATGACGGGTACGGTGACGGCGAGCATGACGGCGACGGCGCCGCGCCGGCGCTGCATGCTGAAAAGCTTCCGCGAGCGTTTCATGGTTTCCTCTCCCCCTGGCTGCGCTTGCAGCCTTTGCCCCTGCACCGGTCGCGACGACCGGTCTGCTGATGTGAGTGGCCCCTGTACGATTCATCTTTGAAGCGGGCAAACGCGAATTCAAGTGTGCGGGCTGCAAGTCCCGGCGCAGCGATGCAGGCTTGGCATTACCGGACGAGGGTCCGGCCGATCAGCAATGGCATCGTCGATGCGTTCGCACCACGTGGCATCTTGGCTCGCGCCTTGGGTTTGATGAAGGTCCGAGGCGAAATAGAAGCAGCAATTTGCGCCGGAGTCAGTCGCGTCGAGCAGCAGTACAAACGACACTGGCGGCAGCGCCACCGGCGATTCCTCGTGGAAATACAATTTCGCCGCACGCCGCCCCAGCGGATGCGCGTCGCCCCGATCCGGCGTGGCGATTTTGTGCGCTTGGACGCGCCGGGCCGCGTCGGCTACAGTGTTGCCGGTTGGTTCGTCGAACGAGGCGCCTCCCCCTTTGGGGTCATCAAGGCCCGCGCATCGCCTGGATCGTGCTCCCACCTTCCCGGCCGGAACTTACGGCCGCTTTCAACCGCGACCCTGAAAGCCTATCAATTGGGTCGGATCGCCATCGACAGGAGAACGCGATGGGCAAGAAACTGTATGTGGGAAATCTCAGTTATGACGTAAGCAGTTCGGATCTGGAGTCGCTGCTGGCTGAGCACGGGACCGTGCTGAGCGCGGAAGTGATCAGCGACCGCGACACGGGCCGGAGCAAGGGCTTTGGATTCGTCGAGATGGAATCGGATGCCGACGCCCAGAACGCAATCAATGCGCTGAACGGCAAGCAGCACGGCGAACGGGCGCTGACCGTCAACGAAGCCAAGCCGCGCGCCCCGCGCAGCGGTGGCGGCGGCGGTGGTCGGCGCGATCGCTACTGACCCACCTTCTCTCGAGCAGTGGGAGGCCACCAGGTCACGCCGGTGGCCTCCTTTTTTCGTCGATCCCCCCGCAACCGCGCCCGGCGGCGACGTGATGCCGTTCGCCCGGAAGTCAGGTGATACCATGGCCAAGAAACAACGCTCCTCCGTGCAGAAGCGCGACCGCGAGCAACAGAAACGACAGCGCGAGCGGCGCAAAGCGGAAAAAGCGGCCTTGAAACGCGAGCGGCGGGCAGCCGGACTGCCGGCGACTCCTGCTCCAGCCGACGAAACGCCGGACGCCGAGCCGACACCCGGTCCCGAGAACGCGCAGTGACCCGCGCGTCCGTCGTCGAGCTGGCAATCACCGAGACTAGAGCTTGCTCTAGACCAGCCCGCAACGGGCCGCGAAGCTGACGGCTTCCGCGCGGCTCTGCAGGCCGAGCTTGCGGTAGGCGCTCTTGAGGTGAGAACGCACGGTGGAGGTGGAGACGCCGAGTTCCGCGGCGATGGCGTCGTTGTTGCAACCGCGACCGAGGCAGGCGAGAGCCTGCTGCTCCTTGCGGGTGAGCTGGGCGATCGCCTCGGCGACGTCGCTGGTCTCCGGAGCGGGCAACCGGTCCTCCATGAAGTCGATCAGGCGCGAGGCGATGGCCTGCGACATCTCGAGTTGCACCTGGCGCTCCTGAGTCACATCACAGAAGAGCATGGCCCGGCCGTGCTGGCCGGTTCCGGCGTTGCCCCAGTGCGTGAAGTTGATCTTGAGTTCGAGCGGGCGCGGCGCGGTCACGGAGGCTGCGCACATCAGCGTCTGGTCGCAGTTCAGGGCGTCGAGCCAGAGGCGGCGGAGGTTCTCGTCGGCGAGGACGTCGGTCAGCGGCTTGGCCTGGGCTGACTGCGGATCGATGGCGAGAGCGCGGGCGGCTGCCCGGTTGCACCAGAGGATCTCGCCGGCGGCGGTGGTGAGCACGAAGCCGACGCAGAGGCCGTCGAGCGCCTGGCCGATGAAGCACTCGCTCGGGCAGTTGTGGTCCGGCGGGCAGCCGAAGTCGGTGGACGGGCATTCGGACATACAGCACTTCCCCCGGGTCGCCCGCACGCGGCGGTGGTCGAGCCGGTACAGGCGTTGGGTCGATTTTAGCGTCTCGTGCGGGCCGACGCGACCATCCGGCGGGAGCGCGGGCGAGCCCCGCGGAAGCCGGGCCGGGTCGGGCCGGTTTTCCGGTCACTGGCCGCCGGGCCGTCGCGCCTCCCCGCTGCAGAGGAGATTCCTCACCGGCACGGGGGAATTGCCCGTGAATCACGCCGACTCTCCGTTGAAAAAACCCGAATTCACCACCGGCCGATTTCGCACGCAGCGCTAGGATTGGGCGGCGCCATGCGCGGCTGATGCGCCGCGCTGCGCACGCGTCCAGCCCGAGAACCAAAATCATGTTTGCCGCGACCTGCGGACCACTTCAGGGGGTTACTGCCATGTTCAAGCGATGCGGATGGGTGCTGTCTCTTGCGGTCGGCGTTGGAATGATCACGGCCTTGGGCTGTGCGCCGCTGCCCGGCGAGGAAGAGGACAACTTGGTGGACGTGCACCAGTTCCAGTACGACCCGGCCACGGGCGAGTACGTGATCGGCGACGTGCGCGTCGCGGAGGCGAAGGTCCAGCAGGATCTCGCCGGCGAGGTGTGCAGCCGCTGCCACACGGAGGCCGTGGCGGAACTCAAGAGCTCCGTGCACTACATGTGGGCGGCGCGGAACGACAACGTGCTGTTTCCTGGCGGCGGCGCCCACGGGATGATCGACCGGGCCTGCGGCCTGCCGGCTTCGACGTCGCTGATCAACTTCGTGAGCGACGTGCAGCTCGACGAATGCGGCAAGTGCCACGTCGGCCGGTACCTGCCGATGATGGAGCAGATGCTCGCGGGCTCGCTGGGCCAGATGGGCCTCGCGGACGCACAGACACAGGCCGCGCGGATCGTGGACGGCGGGCTGGACTGTCTGATCTGCCACGCCGAGACGTACCGTTCGTACCCGGCGACGGGTGCGGCGCGGGTCGCGGACTTCGCGCCGGAGAACGCGCACTCGCCGACGTCGATCGGCTACGCGCGGGTCGCACGCGACGACACCGATTTTGACGGCGACGGTCAGCCGGATGCGCTGATCGACAGCGACGGCGACGGCGTCGCGGACATGCCGCTGATGATGGATCGCGACGGCGACGGCACGCCCGAGACGCCGTGGCCGACGGTGGCCCAGGATCGCAGCCAGGCCGCGGTCGCCTCGGTGGGCGCCACTACGGACCACACGTGCCTGCGCTGCCACGAGCACGCCCGCACGGGGTACAAGCGGGGCACGCTCTTCCGCGCGGGGCACGACGCGCATGCGACGTCGGAGGCGGTCGCGGCGCTGGGCGGCGGCGAGGATCGGCACTGCGTCGCGTGCCACACGTCGGCGCATCACAAGTTCCGGCGCGGCGATTCGGTCGGCGGCGACCTGATGGCCTCGGATTACCCCACCGGATCCGCGGCAAACGAACTGAACTGCCTGACCTGTCACAACACGGACGACCTGAATCCGCTCTACCACACGTCCGCCCACCTGACGGCGATGGCGTGCGAGACCTGCCATATTCCCAAGACGTCGGGCATCACCTACGCGCTGTGGGGCCACGGGGCCAACCTCGTGTTCGGCCGCAACGCCGACGGGCTCGACACGCTGAACATCTCCGCGGACCACTTCGTGGACGACGGGACCGACGAGGACGTCAACAGCGACTGGGAGGCGTACCGCACCGACCCGACGCTGATGTGGTTCAACGGGCAGGTGTCGTTCCTGGCCCAATCGCTGGCCCTGCGCGGCAGCCCGGGCGCGAAGATCACCCCGTTCAAGCCGATGGCCAACGGCATGGTGTTCGATGCGCGGTTCTTCGACGGGATGATGGCGGGCAACGCCGCGATGGACGGCATGTACCAGTACAACGCGTACAGCATGTACCGCTTCATGGCCGGGGGCAGCAACGCGGACATCTACGCCGCCCTCGACTTCCTCGACCTCACGCCGGACGACGCGCGGCAGGTCACGCTCAACGACTTCATGTCGACCGACCCGGACCGGCAGGCGATGGCCCTCATGCAGATTTTCCCGAACATGGTGCTGTTCGACAAAGCCACCTACGGGTACGTGCGCTACACGGTCGGCAGCAACTCCGCTTGGGACACCAACGGCGACGGCTTCGTCGACGCGGGTGCGCCCTACTACTTCGACATGCTGGCGGCTGCCAACAACGGGCTGCGCGCGTTCCAGGGCTTCAACGGCGCGATGGGCATGCCGGCGGATTACCAGTGGTATCCGCAGTTCGACACCGCCAACGACCTGGTCAGCATGAAGGTCCCGGACGGCACGCTGATCAAGATGTTCCTGACCATGCAGGCCGCCAGCCTGCCGGCGGAACGGCAGCCGGCCTTCATGCAGCTCGTCGCGAACTACCCCGCGTTCTCCAACGGCGTGACGCTCGGCGGACACGGCGTGCGCCCCAAGGAGCAGGCACTGGGCGCGAACATGACCTGCACGAGCTGCCACGCGTCCGGCGGCATCATGGATCACCCGGTGCCGGTGACGACGACCGTCCCGCGCGAGGTCGCGGGCTTCGGGACGTTCGAGTTCCCGGTGTATCGCTGGCGGTACTACAACTACCGCGGGCTGATCGACCAGGGTCTGAGCGTGGAGGACACGGACGTCGTCGCGGGCACCACGAACGTGGACATCACCGGCAACGCGACGCTCGTGCGCGAGAGCGACAACACGATCGTGGTGAACTACATGAACCCGGCGGGTGAAGCCTCCTACCACGCGGCGGACAGCGCGGAAGCGCTGGCGGGCACGGGGCTGACCGCGGACGACCTGGGCTTCAACGGCGGGACGTGGATGCCGGTGCTCGAGCCAGTCGTGCACACCGTGCCCAACTACCAGATGTTGGGATATTCCCACGACGAGATGCTGTTCATGGATTGACGTTCGCGCGACGATTGCCCCGGCAACCTGCACCCTACAACGCAGCACCTCAGCCGCGTTTGCCGGGCGATTCCGGGGGGACTCGGGCCACCGGGTCCCCCCTCTTGTTTGCGCGGGCGCAGAGCGCCGCGGTGTGCTGGAGGCCCGCACACACGGGGGCACCGCTCAAGAGCGGTGGCACACTGAGAGTCTGAGCAGGCTTCCACTGCTCAAGAACAGTGGCACACTGGCATCTTTGCTCGGAGAAACTCAGAGCTTGTCGATCAGGAGGAACGCGAGCAGCGTCGGCAGGTAGATGATCGAGGCGATGAAGGAGCGGCGGGCGCAGGTATCCTGGTTGAATCGCGGCGGCCACAGGCACGTGAGCCAGTAGGCGACGCCGAGGACGAGTGCAACGTGGAAGTAGGTGCGGCCCGCGACGCCGACCACCGTCGGCATCAGGCTCACCGGAATGAGCAGCAACGCTAGGATGGCGACCTGCAGGCGGGTCAGCGCTCCCGACTCATCAACCGCACCGAGCATGCGATATCCGCCGCGGCGGTAGTCGGCCCGGTAAATCCACGAAATCGCGAAGAAGTGTGGCAACTGCCAGACGAAGAGGATGGCGGCGAGCGCCCATCCGCCCGGCTCGAGCGCGCCGCGGGCGGCGGTCCAGCCCATCAGCGGCGGCAGGGCGCCGACGAGGGCCCCCACCAGCGTGTTGTGCACCGTGATGCGCTTGAGCGGCGTGTAGAGCAGCACGTAGGCGGTGAGCGCGACGGCGCCCAGAAACGCGGTGAGCAGGTTCACGCCAAAGAGCAATTCGAGCAGCCCCGCCGCGGACACGAGAACGGCGAAACGCGTGGCCTCCGCCGTCGAGACGCGCTGCGTCGGAAGCGGACGCGTCTTCGTGCGCTCCATCAGGCCGTCGAGGTCGCGTTCGATCACCTGATTGAAGGCGTTGGCCCCGGCGGCCACGAGAGCGGTGCCGAGCAGCACGTGAATCATGCAGGCGACGTCGATCGAGCCCGAGGCCCCGGCTGCATAGCCGACCAGGGCGGTGAAGAGCACCAGCGCGCTCAGCCGCGGCTTGGCGAGCTCGACGAGGGCTCGCCAGTTGAGCGTGGCGCTGCGGATGGCCTGGGCCAGAGCGGTCATGCGGGCAACGGCTCACTTTCGGGCAGGGCGTCGGTCGCCAGGGCTTCGCCGCTCGCCGGCAAAGCAACGTTGTGGAAACTGCGCATGGTGATCACAGTGCAGAGCGCAAACAGGCCGGCCCCGAGCGCGAGGTGCGCGGTGAGCACGGCACTGGCGGCTTCGGCGCTGCCGCGGATATTCGGCAGATCCCACGACTTCACGATCGCTTCGTAGGTCAGCACCCAGGAGGCTACGCCGAGCACGACCTGGATCGCGGTCAGCATCAGCATCCAAATGACCGGCTTGACCAGCGCGGGCACGTTGGCGAAGCCCGCGAACACGCGGCGAGCGAGCAGGCCGACGTGGAGCAGGACGAGGCCGGCGCCGATCAGGTGGAACACGATGGTGCCGTCGGTGTGACGGCGCACAGCACCCAGCAGAATCTGCAGAAAGATGATCGCGAGTGTCGCGATGGCGATGCCGCGCAGCTTGCGGGCCATCGACGAGACGAACGGTGCGTCAAACTCGGACGCCTGCCCGCACTCGGGGCAGACCATCGGCTGATCGTTGCGGCCGGTGAGGTTGTACCCGCACGCCAGGCACGTCGGGGGCACGCGTCCGATCCGCAGCCAGCGCCGTGAGGTCACGACCGCGAGAATCACCATCAGGCAGAAAAGCGACTGGGCGGTCGCGGTGTGCACCACCGCCACCGGCACGAGCAGATCGTTGACCTTCTGGCCCGTGGGATGCGTAAAGATCAGGTCCTGCAGCCAGGCGCTGGAGACGATTTTGACGCGGAAGCCGCCGAGCGCGCCCTGCAGACACACCGCGGGAAACGCGAGCCACCCGAGCAGCCGCACACGCGGACGGGCCTCGGTGCGAATGACCGCGATCGCCAGTGTGAAGGTCAGCAGACCGAGGGCCATACCGACCATGCGATGGCCGTGCTCCCAGAAGACGTTGCCCACCATCGGCGGAAGCAGCGAGCCATACGACAGCGGCCAGTCGGGCACGGAGTCGCCGGCCTTCTGGCTCGTGACCATGCCGCCGGCCACGATCATGAGCAGCGTCCAGGCAGCCACGAGGACCGCGAGGCGATGCAGCCAGGGATGGTAGCGCAGGTTGCGGGTCATCGGTTCGGTTATTCAGGTACGTCGGTGTCCAGATCCAGGTCGATGTCGCGTTGCAGGCGGTTGGCGCGAACGATCCAGACGCCGGCAATCGAGGCGATGCTGAGCAGCATGAACACCGTCACGCCGATCATGAAGGCGACGCCGCGAACGGCGCTCTTGGCCATGTCCGAGTTGGGATCACCGAAGCAGACGGCGCACGCGCGGGCGGCCTGCGGAGCGACCAACACGAGCAGCGCCGAGCAGACGGCGACCCAACGCAGCCTCAATGCACGGATCGAGCGCAAGCGGTTCATGCCAGCCTCGCATTCTTGATCTTCTGAAGAAACCAGCGGCCATAGACGAGCAGGGCCAGGCCCGCGACGATCGCGATGATGCCCAGCGCAAGATCCTCGGCTGCATGGGTCTGACGGTACTCGCGCCACGACCACATCGCGAACATCGCCATGAGCAGCGTGGAGGCGATGACGAAGAGGATGTGGAAGAACTTGAGCGACATCGATGTTGGTCCTGGAGGCTGTTCCCCTCGCGGCGGAGCCAGCAATGGCTTCCGCTGCGACGGGGGATCCTAGTGTCCACCCTCGCCAGCGGCACCTTCGGCGGTCTCGGCGGACTCGCCGTGGCCCTCATGCCCCGCTCCGTAGCTGCGCGCGGGGGCTGGGGTCGGTAACGGCCGCGTCTCACCCGCCGCCTTGTAGATAGGGTCCATGAGGTGCACGGTCTCGGTCGTCTGGAGGACCGGCAGCATGATCATGCTGACGAAGAAGATCGCGCAGAGCCCGAGGATCCAGTAGAGCGCGGTGCGCTCGTGGATCAGGTGCATGAAGTACGAGGCCACGAGGGTGCCCTTCACGCTGGCGATGAGCAGGGCCAGGGCGATACCCGCGGCGATGCCCATGTGCAGGCGGGTGGCCATCACCGTGGCGACGGTCAGCACCGCCAGGGCGCCGAACACGCCGAGGTAGATCTTGATGCTGCGTTTGACTTCTTCAGCGCTTGCGGACATCGCGGCTGCGCTCCTTATAGCAGGTAGAACACCGGGAAGAGGAAGATCCAGACCAGGTCCACGAAGTGCCAGTACAGGCCGGTGCACTCGATGCGGTTGGTGAACTGCTCGGGGTTCTTCTTCCAGAGGCCGAAGCCGGGCAACAGGAAATAGCCAATGACGATGATGCCTCCGAGGATGTGCAATCCGTGGAGACCGGTCATGCAGTAGTAGATCGCGTAGAAGGTACTGGTGTCGGGGCGGATGCCCATGTGGTACTTGTGGCGGTACTCGAAGATGATCTTGATCACCAGGAAGGTCATCGCCAGCAGCATGGTGAGCAGCAGGAACAGGCGGCCCTTGCCCGGCTTGTTGAGCTTGAATGACGCCCAGGCCAGCACCATGGTCACGCTCGACGTGATCAGGATCATCGTGTTGAGCGTGCCGATGGGGACGCTGAGGCTGTTCTCCGGCGTGCCGTGGTGCGGGAACGCACCGTTCACGCGGAGCAGCACGTAGGAGCTGAACAGCGCGCCGAACAGCATGATTTCAGAGGCCAGGAAGAGCCAGAGTCCAAACTTGCCGTTGTACATCCCGGTTACGGGATGGGGCGTCAGCGTATGGGGCAAGGCTTCAGCGGATGCAGTCGACACTGGGATACTCCATTCACGTCGTCATGGGCTGGGGCGGCGCTGAGCCGGAGCAGCCGGAACTCCCGGGGCATCAGGCCAGGCTCACGTCGGGCAGATGCTGCGGGCTGTAATCGTCCTTCGCGCCGGGGGCGCTGTACTCGTACGGGCCGCGGTAGACCACGGGCACCTCGGGGAAGTTCCCGTGCGGCGGCGGCGACGGCGCCGCCCACTCCAGCGTGGTCGCGTGCCACGGGTTGGCCGCCACCTTCTTGCCGGCGAACGCACTGATCACGAAATTGATGATGAACGGGAGCTGGGAGATCCCCAGCATCCACGCGCTCCACGAGGACATCTTCACCCAGCCATGCGTCTCGTTGCCGAGCATGTAGTTGGTCTGGTCCCACAAGCGGCGGGACACGCCGGATAGCCCGACGAAGAACATGGGCATGAACACGCCGTTCATGAAGATGAACGTCGGCCAGAAGTGCAGCTTGCCGAGGAAGTCGTTCATCTTGCGGCCGGTGACCTTCGGGAACCAGTAGTAGATGCCCGCGAAGAGGGCCATGATCGTGCCGGGCGCGACCACGTAGTGGAAGTGCCCGATCACGTAGTACGTGTCGTGCAGGTGGATGTCGGACGCGGACAGGCCCAGGGGCAGACCGGTCAGGCCGCCGATCGCGAACATCGGCAAAAACGCCAGCGCAAAGAGCATGGGCACGGTGAAGCGTATCGCTGCGCCGTAGAGACTGAGCAACAGCGCCGTAAGGATCACCACGCTGGGTATGGAGATGATCATCGTGGTGGTCTGGAAGAAGGTACTGATCGATGTCCCCATGCCGGTGAGGAACATGTGGTGGGCCCAGACGATGAACGACATGAAGCCCAGGAAGATGATCGAGTAGACCAGGATGCGGTAGCCCCAGATGGGCTTGCGCGTGTTGTTGGCGATGACCTCACCGACGATGCCCATCGCGGGGAGGATGAGCACGTACACCTCCGGGTGGGCGAGGAACCAGAACAGGTGCTGCCAGAGCAGCGGGCTGCCGCCGCCGGCGTACATGCCGCCGAGGTGCTGGTCCTGCATCACGCCGCTGACCACGAGGCCCGAGGGCATGAAGAAGCTCGTGTGGAATACGCGGTCCATGAGCTGCATGACGCCCGCGGCCTCGAGCGGCGGGAAGGCGAGCAGCAGCAGGAACGACGTCACGAACTGCGCCCAGACGAAGAACGGCAGGCGGAACATCTTCAGGCCGTTCACGCGCAGGTGCACGATGGTCACGATGAAGTTGACGCTGCCCAGCAGCGACGAGGTGATCAGAAAGACCATGCCGAGCAGCCACATGGTCTGGCCGTTCCAGAACGCGTTGGTGCCGACCGTGTTGGCGGTGACGGAGAGCGGTGCGTACGAGGTCCAGCCGCTGTTGGCGGCGCCGCCGGGCACGAAGAAACTGGCCAACATGATGATGCCGCCGGGCAGAAACACCCAGTAGCTGGCCATGTTCAGCTTGGGGAAGGCCATATCGGGCGCGCCGATCTGCAGCGGCATCACGTAGTTGCCGAACCCGCCCACGGCGAGCGGCACCACGCCGAGAAACACCATGATGGTGCCGTGCATGGCGCCCAGGGCGTTGTAGCCTTCCGGCAGCAGGCGGCCCTTCTCGGTCACCAGCCCCTCCACCGCGTGCGACAACCACGGCCCGATCACCGGGATGATGTGGTTGGGGTACGCGAGCTGGAAGCGCATGATCATCATCAGCGTGAAGCCGAGGAACAGGAAGACCAGGCTGGTCACGGCGTACTGCACGCCGATGACCTTGTGGTCGACCGAGAAGATGTACTTGCGGATGAAGCCCGGATCGTGGTGATGGGCGTGTGCGTGGTCACTGCTCATGGATGTTCAATCCTGACCCGAATGAAAGATTGCACCGGTTGCGGGACGCTGTCCGCGACGCGGGCGCCCACGGTCATACGGCCTATTCGTCCTCGAAGAATTCCTCTTCACCGCCCGACTGGCTGTCGAGCCACTCCTGGAAGGCGGCGGGTTCGACGATCTGCATCTGCCCCATCATGCGGTAGTGGCCCAGGCCGCAGAGCTGGGCGCACTGGATGTTGACGGGGTCCTTGGGGGCGACGTCGATCTCCGTGACGCCCGCGGCGCCCAGGGCCTTGGTCAACTCGTCGGTGACCCACCCGCCGGCGACCGCGATCGGCTTGCCGTCGGCGTTCTTGCCGAAGTCGTCCATGAAGACGTCGGCGCGATGCTCGTTGGCGAAGTCCTCGATGCCGGCGGGATCGGTCGGCACCTGCACGCGCCGGGTGAGCTGCTCGCGCACCTGGTCGTTGGTCTCGAGCGCCTTGAACCACACCGGGATTTCCATGCCGGGGATGACGTCCTGCTTGACGCGCAGCAGCGGCACCGCGAAGGAGTGGATGACGTCCTTGCTGGTGAGCCGCACGACCACGTCGCGCCCCTTGGGGACGTAAAAGTTGTTGATGCTGACGATGTCGTCGGCGGCGTTGGGATCGTTGTCGCGATCGAGGCCCAGCGGATTGGTCACCTCATTCACGAGGCCCGGCTTCGTCTTCCCGAACTTGCCGTCCGGGCCGGGGTAGTGGATGTTCCAGGCGAACTGCTGGGCGACGACGCGGACCGTGAGCGGGTTATCCTTGGGCGGATCGGCGCGGTAGCTGGCCCAGACCGGCATGGAGATGCCGACGAGCAGCACCGCCTCGATGGCGACGACGACGACCTCGGCGTACTTGGAGGGCTTGGCCTTGATGTCGTCGTAACGCGCCCGGCGGCCCGGACCGCCGCGGAACTTGATCAGGCAGTAGACGAAGAAGATCCCCCAGCCGATGAAGAGCACGGCCATGAAGATGTGCAGATACGCGATGAGGTTGTCGATGGCGGTTCCGTGACTGGAGATATCCAGCGGAAGCCAGAATCGTGTTGCGACCATGCGAAGAAGTCACCTCCTGTGCCGGACAGCGCAGGCGCCGCGCCGCGAGGTGCGCAGGCCGCGGGAAGAGACCGCAGCCCGGGCCGCTACGGCTGGGCGTATCGGCGCGTCACTGTTGTGCCGCAATAGCAATGTTCTCGATACCGGCCGTGCACCGCCCCGAATCCGGCGGATCGGCGTCGTCCACAGGTTGCTGACGCCTCACGGTCGAGAGAGGTGAGTGTAGGGACTTGCGTGGACCGCGTCAAACCCTTGCCGCGCCTGCCCTTAGCCCAATCTCCGGCACTTGCGGCGGAGATTTCGACACGGCCCGGATACAAAAAGCCGCCGCGACCCGGAGGATCGCGGCGGCTGATAGTCCATGACTGGGCAGTTGGCGCGCCGGAGGGTTCTACTCGAAGGTGAACTCGACGGTGGCCTCTTCGCCGTCCTTGATGGTGACCTTCTGCTCCTTCTCGCCGAACTCCTCGTGCCAGACGCCGATGGTGTACTCGCCGGGCGGGAGGTTCTCGATCGTCGCCGCACCCGACTTGTCGGTGATGGCGCTGAACGGGTGGTTGAAGACGCCGATGTGGGCGCTCATCCAGGGGTGCACGTCGCACTTGACCAGCACGAACTCCTCGCGCTGGAAGTCCACGTCCTTCTCCATGCCCTTCTGCGGCTGGGCGAAGTTGAACGCCCGCTGCTTCTTGGCGAAGCTGTGGATGTTGTGCAGCGTCTCGTCGTCGTTGATGACGGTGAGGGGCTGGCCGACCTGGATGGTCAGTACGTGCGGGTCGTACATGCAGCCCTTCTGTTCGAGCGTCTTCTTCTCGCTGGGGGCCGGATATTCCTTGTCGCCGAGGCCGTCCTTGACGTAGACGATGGCGTTCATCACCTCGCCTTCCTTGCTGACGAGGGCGTTCTCGGTGCCGACCTTCTTGACCTTGCCGTCGGCCTCGGTGTGGGCCTTGATGCAGTTCGGGTCAGCCGCCATGTCGATGACCAGGCGGCGCGGACGCTCGCCGGCCTTCTTGACGGTGGCCTTGAGCTTGCCCTCGGCGCGGGCAATGGTGGGGACAGCCGCGAGGATGAGCATCGCCGAGCCCATCACGACGAGTTGGCTTCGCAGTTTCATGGTGTCAATCTCCCTGGGGTTGTTGGTTTTCGCTCCCGATCGCGATCACTGCATCGCAGGCAGTGCCGCGCGCGGAATGTTCGTTATCAGATTCCGGCCTGACCGACGTCGTCTCCCTGCCCGAACCACTGAACCAGACCCGCCCGCTGCGAGCGCGTTAGTCGGTGGCCCAGAGAAACAACGCGGGCTTCGCAGTCTAGGCGGCGCGTCGAGGTTGTCAAACTGCGCAGATGGGCTTGTGTCAGGCGGGCGGCGACGTTTACATTGGAATGGTCCTGCGGTTGCGCAGGCGTTACGGAGTGAACGATCGTGCTGGTCGCGGGGATCGACGAGGCAGGTTACGGACCGTTGCTGGGGCCGCTGGTGGCGTCGGGCGTGGTCTTCGAAGTGCCCGATACGCTGGTGGGCGCGGACCTGTGGGAAGCGCTGACGGGGAGCATCTGCCGCGCACCGAAGAAGAGTGATTCACGCCTGGCGATCGCGGACAGCAAGAAGCTCTACCAGCGGGCGGCGGGTCTGACCGCGCTGGAGCGGGCGGCGCTGGTGATGCTGCAGACGGCGCAGCGCAAGCCGCGCACGCTGGGCGGGCTGCTCAAGGTGGTCGCGCCGGAGTGCGTCTCCGCCATGCTGGAATACCCCTGGTACGTCGGGCACGACCCGGCGTTGCCGCGGACGACAACGGCGGCGGATATCGCAACGCGGGCGAACGCGGTGCGGCGGGACGCGCGGGCCTGCGGCGTGCGCCTCGTCGGGGTGCACAGCGAGGTGCTCTGCGAGGGGCATTTCAACCGCCACCTGAAGCTGACGCGGAACAAGGCGAGCGTGGCGATGGGGCTGGTGCTGCGTCTGGTGCAGCGGATTCTCAAGAGCCACCCCGGCGGCTTGCACCTGTTCATCGATCGCCAGGGCGGCCGCGAGTACTACGTCGAGAAGCTCATGACCTTCTTCGAGGGCGCGACGCTGCGCGTTCTGGAGGAAACCAATCTGCGCAGCGCGTACGAGCTTACCATTGGCCGGCGCACGCTGACCATGGAGTTCCTGGTGGGTGGCGAGGATCATCACCTGCCCATCGCGCTGGCCAGCGTGTACAGCAAGTATCTGCGCGAGCTGCTCATGGAGGGGCTCAATCAATATTTCAAGGAGCGCGTAGAGGATCTGCTGCCGACCGCCGGTTACCACACCGACGCGCAGCGGTTCCTCGCGGACATCGAGAGCGCCGTGGCGAGCGAGCGGCTCGATCGCGGCCTGCTGGTGCGGGCGCGCTGAATTGACAGTGCCCCGGCGCCCTGCTAGCTTGGCGCCGGTTCACATGGAGAGGCACCATGTCCCTGGAAAACTGGTCTGAAACGGTCCTGCTCGTCGAACTGCAGGATGACCCTGTTTTTACGGACGACCTGTCGGCGGTGCTCGACCAGGTACAGGAAAACGCCGAGTTGGACGTGGTCCTCAACTTCGCCGGCGTGAACTACCTCAACTCCTCGAACATCGCGAAGCTGCTGCGCTTGCGTAAGCTGCTGCAGTCGCACAACCGCCAGCTCAAGCTCTGTGGGGTAAACACCCACGTGTGGGGCCTGTTCCTCGTCACCGGACTGGACAAGGTCTTCACCTTCTTCGACGACGTGGCCATGGGGCTGGCCAGCGTGCACATCGACCGCAAGTGACCGCCCGCCGCGCCCGCGGAGGCGGTGCCGCATGCCGATCCGTGAAGTTTCAGCGCGAAATCCGTTTGCCGCCAACTCGGGTCGGATCGTAGCGAGCGCGCTGACCCTCGCCGTATTCTGGCTGCTCACCGCCCCATTCGTGCGCGAACCGGCGGAGCGTTTCTACCTCGTCATACCGTGGGTGTACGCTGCCAGCGTGCTTTGGCTCGTCGCAGCGGGTGAACGCCGGGCGGCGCTGCGCCGCGGGCTGATCGTCGCGGGTCTGGCGCTCGGACTGCTCGCGATTCACCTCTACGAGCGCTATCGTCCGTCGGCGGTGCTGGCGGAGGGCGAGATCACGGTGTTCGCGTACGGGGCGGTCGCGATGCTGCTGGTTGCCGACGTGCTCTACCGGGTGGTGGGCGCGGGCGTGCGCCGCGTCCTGCGGGTGAAGCCGGATGCGCCGCCCAAGCGGGCGTTTGCGGCGCGGATCGCGGCGCTACTGGTCTTCTCGGTGTTGCTGGTCGGATACCTGATGGCGGAACTGCAGATTCACTTTCCCAAGCGGCGGGCGAGCGCGACGCCGCAGGTGCTGCATCGTGCGTTCGAGACGGTGCACTTCCCCAGCCGCGACGGCCTCATGCTGGCGGGCTGGTTCGTGCCGGTGGAGGACGCCGAACGCACCGCGATCGTCTGCCACGGGGTCGGGGCGGAGAAGTCGGACATGATCGACTTCATCGACGCGCTCACCGCCGGCGGATTCAACGTGCTGGCGTTCGATTTCCGCGGTCACGGCGCCAGTGCCGGACACACCGTCTCGTACGGTGCCCGGGAGAAGGGCGACATCGAGGGTGCCATCGACTGGGTGCGCGCGACGCATCCTGCGGGGGCGCGGCGCATCGTCGGCGTGGGCTGGAGCATGGGCGCGGCGTCGCTGATCCTGGCAGCCGCGGAGGACGAGCGGATCGAGGCGCTGCACATCGATGCTGCGTACGCACGGACGCGGGACATCGCCCGGGTCATCGCCGGTCAGTTTCCGCCGGTTTACCGGCACGTGGGCTACTACCTGGGTCTGTGCGTGGCCTCGCTGGAGGCGCGCACCAACCTGTTCACGCTGGCGCCGGTGAACGCGGTGGCGCGGATCGCGCCGCGACCGATCCTGATCGTCCACGGCGAGGCCGACGAACTGATTCCAATCGCGCAGGGGCGGATGATCTTCGCGGCGGCGGGCGCGCCGAAGTCGTTCGTGGCGATCCCGGGCGCGGGGCACTGCGGCACGATCGCGGTGGACACGCCGGACTACCAGCGGCGGATGTTGGATTTTCTCAATGGAGCGCTGGCGGCGCAGGACTGAGTGGGCGCGCGGTCGGTGGCACCGGCGGCTGCCGGAGCATCAGCACGTGGCCCGCAGGTTGCAAGCGGGGACGGATGAGGCGAAGTGAGGTGGGGCGCGTCAGTCGCGCGATTCGACGGCGCGGCGGACAGCCTTGCGCGACTGGCGGCGCTTCTTCTCCGACGGCTTCTCGTAGTAACTGGTGCGCTTGATGTCGCGGGTCAGGCCTTCGCGCTGGCAGAGGCGTTTGAAGCGACGCAGAAGCTGCTGGACGGACTCGTTGCCGCGGGGTTTGACTTTGATCACGTGAACCGGTTCCTCTCGAACACTCGGGCCGCGCCCCAGCCAGCCCACATCGGCTGGTCACCCTGCGAGACGCGCAGCACCGGTTTATACCGTACTTTCGGCAACCTTACCAGCCGAGGACATCACCCGACCGACTGGGGTGGCACGTCTGGGCTTAATCTGTTGTGGCCACGGCATTTACGGATCGAACGGACCTGTTGCGCCCGCGCCAGCTAATTGACAAAGATTGCCAAATGTGCTAACCTACTGTGGCTTTGATGGTTAGCACTGACTCGGAGGCAATGCACGTCCGAAATGCCGACCCAAAACGTCAACCTGCCGGGCCATCAGGCGGAATTCATCCGGCGCAGCGTCGCCACCGGACGCTACCAGAACGCCAGCGAAGTCGTCCGCGCCGGTCTACGCCTGCTCGAGCAGCGCGACCAGGAAGATGCGCTCAAGCTCGAGGCGTTGCGCCGAATCGCCGCCGACGCGTTCGGCGCGCTCGACCGCGGCGAAGGCGTACCCATGTCGCCCGAGTCCCTTGATGCGCTCTTTGAGCGCATCGACCGCACGATTCGAACCGACAAATGATCCACCCGATCCGTCTCCTACCAGCGGCCCAACAGGACATTCAGGATGCACTGCAGCATACGTGGAGGCAGTTCGGAGCGCGCAAGTACGGAGATTATGTTCTGCTGATTCGCGAAGCGCTGGACCTGATCGCAACGGATCCGGACGGCGTGCGGTGTCGGCGTCGGCCCGAAATCCACGCTCAGGCACGCACGCTCCATTTGCGTAGGCCGGGCCGCGCAGCACGCCACTTCCTGCTGTTTCGTTTGACGGACGACGGCACTGTTGAAGTTGCGCGCATGCTGTACGACGGGATGGAGTTATCGCGCCATCTGCCGGATGCGTACCGCGCCGACGCAGACGCCGATAGCTGAAACCCAGAGGCATACCGAAGAGTCGACGATACCGCTATGCGGTCGCCACCGCTGCCGGCCGGCGGGTGAACATGCGACCCACAAACTGCGGAACCGCCTTCAGGCCGCTCTTGCCCGCGGCTGCGGAGAGCGCGTTCAGCCGCTCGAAGTCCTCTTCGCTGAGCTGGATCTGGCCGGCGGCCACGTTCTGCTCGAGCTGGGCGACGTTGCGGGCGCCGGGGATCGCGATCACGCCGGGATGATGGATCACCCAGGCCAGCGCAATCTGGGCCGGAGTCGCATCGTGCACCTTGGCGATCTCGCGCAGCGCGGCGATCAGGGGCTGGGCCGCCTCGATCCCCGCACGGGTGAAGGCCGCGTTCATCTTGCGGCAACCGCCGGGGGCGTTGTCGGCGGAGTACTTGCCGGTGAGCATGCCCTGGGCGAGCGGGCTGTAGGCGATGACGACGCGTTTGTTCGCCTGGGCCCACGGCAGGGTTTTTTCGGCGCCGCGGCGGAGCAGGTTGTACTGCACCTGATTGCTGATGACCGGGCCGCCGAGAGCACGTTCCGCCTTCTGCCACGCGGCGAGGCCGAAGTTGCTCACCCCGAGGTGCTCGGCGATGCCGCGGTCCCGAACCTGCTGCATCCCCTTCATCTGCGTGCCGATGGGAATGACCGGGTTGGGCCAGTGAATCTGGTAGAGATCGATCTTGTCCACGCGCAGGCGCTGGCGACTCGCTTCCGCAGCGCGGACGATGCGGGCGGGCGTGGGCATGATGGGCATGAGCTTGGTGGCGATGAAGACCTTGTCGCGATGGCCTTCCAGCGCCTCGCCGATGATCGCCTCAGACTCGCCCTTGGAGTAGCCTTCCGCGGTATCGATGAAGTTGACGCCGAGTTCGATCGCCCGGTGGATGATCTGGTGGTCTTCCGCCCGGTGGGTGCTGTCCCAGCCCCACTCCTTGCCGCCGAATTGCCACCCGCCCAGACCGATCGCGGAGGCCTCAAAATCGCCGATGCGAACCGTGCGCATATCCAAGCTCCCTGTTCCAGCAGCCCGTCCTGCCGGGCGCAGGCGGAGAGTATAGCGAACCGCGGCAAACCTCGACACCCACAAACGCAAAAGGGCTGGCCGCGGATGCGGCCGGCCCGGTGTTGATGCCTCGATCGTCGCTTGTCGCCTATTCCGGCAGGTAATCGACCAGTTCAAACGCGCCGAACGTGGTGCCCAGCGAGATCGGCCGCGAGCAGGAGGTGCGCAGCGCGACGCGCTGCAGCCGGTGTCCGCCCTGGGCCGGATCGGCGTCGTAGATGGTCAGCCAGGTCCGGTATCCGAGGTGGTCGCGTCCGCCGTTGGCGGCATCCACGACGAAGGTGTCGCCGAGGTTGACCGTGCCCTCGAACCACTTGGTGGTGTGGTGCGAGAACGGGTTCAGATCGCTGCTGGCGACGATGTACACCGGGTCGGCGGACTCGGGATCGCCCTGGCATAGGTGGAGCGGGCTGAAGCTGAAGTCGTCGTGGCCGCAGGAGGCGCCGTTGTACTGGAGCGTGAGCGCCGCGGGACGGCCGAGGGCGCAGAGGTTCTCCTGCTCCTCGACCGGGCAGAGCGGTTCGCCGCCGACGTTGATCGCCTCGATCACGGTGAAGTTGTCCTGGCGCGTGCCCGGACGAATATCCCAGCGGCAGTCGGTGCGGAGCAGTGCGATGCGCCAGCCGTACTGCACGAACAGGTACGTGGGCAGTTCCTCGTTCACGTCATCGGCGGCGAAGCTGAACTCGTCGCCCGAGCCAACCCATCCGCGGAAGAATGACTCGGCGCGGCGGCCGGAGAAACCCCAGACGTTGACGTACTGGCTGCGGCGATCGTCGTTGCGCAGCGTGAGCGCGGTGACGCCGCCAGCGCATTCGACGCACTCGCCGCCGGTCGCTTCCGGAAGCGGAACGCTGAAGGCGGCAGCCACCCACAACAGCGAGGCTGCGATCGGGTCGGTGCTGGGCGTCGAGTGCAGTTGCACGGTCGCCTCGGTCGCACCGGCGGGAATGTCCACGGGGACGAGCAGCGTGTCCCAGGTGGGCCCGTCGAGGCTGCCGAGCGGATCGACCAGGGTGTCGGTGACGCCGTCGACGGTGATGTCCAGCGTATGGGGCGAGTCGGGCTGGACCGCGCCGACGAAGACGCCCAGCTTGGCGACCCGGTCGACGTCCGCAGCCGCGAAGGAGAAGGTCTGCGGAACGGTGTCCTGCCGCGGATCGGGAAAAGCGTAATAAGCGATGTCGATGCCATCGACGATCTGCGTGTCCGCGGTGGTCGCGCCGTCGTCGTAGAGCACGACGATGCCGGCACCGCTGTTGTCCCAGTCATAGCTCAAGCCGTCGAGATTCACGACATTGGGTCCCGGCGCCACGGCGTCAAGGGCAGTGATGTCCGCACGGTAGGAGGCGGTGTCCACTTCGCCCTGGTAATCGTAGAAGAAGGTGGGGCCGCCGATGAGCGTTCCCGCGACGGGCGTGCCGTTGACGGTAATGGCGTCGCCCGGCGCGGCGCGCAGTTCACCGGCCCAGTAGAGCAGGACCTGGTTGATGGTCGCACCGGCGGGCACGTCGATCTCGATGGTGTTGGGCTGATTGAGCAGTCCCGTACCGGCGGCTACGAAGCCGCTGCCGTCGAGCATCAGGGGGACGGCGGGCGCGCCGAGCGTCTCCGTCCCGTCGGCGAGCGCCGGCGCCGTGCTCAGCGCGGCGCAGACAGCGACCGCGGCTGAGCAAACAAACAGTCCACGCGCGTGCAGATTTCGCATCTTTTCACCTCCACAACTGGTTTTGTAGATAGGCCCTGTTGCCCGGGGATTCACCCCAGAACTGCCCCCGCGACCTGATGGGTCCCAAAAAAACGTACCCGCCGCAAGGCCGATCATCATAGCGAATGTTGCGGATCAGTACCAGCGCGGCTGGGCTGCACAGAGCGGCCCAGGAGGCCGAAGAATGCTATTGAGCGGTTCACCCGGGGTAACCGGCACGTAAATACTGTCGAGGACGATGCGCCATCATGATCGACGATTGCGCGGACATGCGCTTCACCGTGGATGGTTGGCTGGCAGAAGCACGCAGCTTCCCGCGCGCTGAGCCCGAGCCCACGAAACGCGCGGAGATGCGCTATCCGTGGAACGTGCCGATGGAACTGATGGACGGGCAGCACGTGCACTACGTGCACTGTCGGGACATCAGTGCGCAGGGTGCCGGCGTGCTGTGCCGGATGCTGCTGCCGGACAACGCGCGCGTCTACCTGCGCCGGGACGAACGCGATCCCTGGGTGCGCTGCCGCGTGGCGCACTGCACGCCGACGGTAGGCAGTTATCGCGTGGGCATTGAACTGCTCTTCGATTGAATGGAACTGCGCCGGCGGTTGGGGCGGACCGACTGGCCTTTGCCGGTCGCGTCCCGGTCAGATGCGGGCGGAGCGGCGTCGGTTTGGTCGCGGCGATGCTGCTCGTGCCGGGGCTCTGGGCGGGGTGGAGTCACGCGCTCCTGGGACGCGCGTTGCTCACCAGCACGGGCGGCGGGCGCCGATGTACCGGGCGCTGATTTCGCCGTATTTGCGGTGGGAGCGGACGACGTCCGACGTGTTCCGCTTCGCGATGTACCAACGGGAGAAGTGGCTCTCGCGCGGGGGCATCGTCCGGATATATCCCGGCAAAGTGATTCGCTACTCGTGGCCGTACCTGCCGATGCAGAGCGTGTCGGGTGTGCTGTTGCTGGTGATGCCCGTCGCGCTGTATCTTTCACGGCGGTCGCTCGGCAAATTCCGGTGGCTTCTTTTCCCCGGGGACCACACGGTTGCGACCCTGGTGCGGGTCAAGCAGTACGATCCGCGCAACGTCGCGTCCAACCTCGTCGGCGAGGGTGCGGCCCCGTTCATCGCCCTGGCGACGACTGCGGAGGAACGACGGCGGGGGCGGCGCGGGTGCTCCGGCTCGAGAGCGCGGGGCTCAGGCGCATTGGGTTGTCATACGCTCGGGAGTTGGGGCATGGCACAAGCAGGCGGGCAACTATCCAGCCTGACCGTCTTTTTCCCTTGCCACAACGAGGAAGAGAACGTCGTCCGCGTGACCGAGGACGCGCTGCGCATGGCGCGGCGCGTTTCGCCGGACCACGAGGTGATCATCGTGGACGACGGCAGCAAGGACCGGACACCCGCGCTCGCCGACGAACTCGCCGCCAAGTATCCCGGTGAGGTTCGGGCGGTGCACAACGTTCCCAATCGCGGGTACGGCGGCGCGCTGCAGCGCGGCTTCTGCGAGGCGACGAAGGAGTGGATCTTCTATACTGACGGCGACGGCCAGTTCGACGTCGAGGAGATCGACAAGCTGATTCCGCTGCTCGCCGAGTTCGACATCGCCAGCGGAATCCGCCTCGACCGCAAGGACTCATGGATGCGGCGGATGAATGCGGAGTGCTGGAACTGGCTCGTCGGCGTGGTGCTGGGGCTGCGGATCCACGACGTGGATTGCGCGTTCAAGATCTACCCCCGCCGGTTCATCGAGAGCGTGACGCTGCGCAGCGAGGGGGCGCTGATCGACGCGGAGATGCTGGCCCGGGCGACGCGTGCGGGATATCGCATCGGGCAGGTTGGCGTGCACCACTATCCGCGGGTTGCGGGCGAGTCGTCCGGCGGCAACATCCGCGTGATCCTGCGGGCGTTTCGGGAGCTGCTGCGCTTGCGCCGCGACATTCTGGCGACGCCGAAGGCGGCTGCTCCCTGCGCGCACTGCGACACGCCCTGACGGAATTTTTGGGGCGGCGGCGGGCGCGTCGTCTTGAACTGCCGGATGAGGAGACGCTGGCCCGTGCAGATGGTCAATCGCAATCCTTCGGCGACCGAGCTGCGGAAGTTCGGTCTCGCCATGATCCTGGGCTTCGGCGTGCTGGGCGCCGTGTCCTGGTACCTGGGGCCCGACCCGCACACGTGGTCGTGGGTGGGCGGCGGTCGGCAGGTGCTGGGGCTAGTGCTGTGGTCGCTCGGGGCGGCGCTGCTGGTGGTCGCGCTGGGGCCGCGGTCCGTGGCTGTGCCGGTGTACGTTGGCTGGATGAGCGCAGCGTTCGCGATCGGCGCGGTGATGACGGTCGTGCTGATGACGGTGCTCTTTATCGTGTTGCTGCCGCTGTTCTCGCTGACGCGGCTGGCGGACCCGCTGCGCATGAAGCTCAAGCCGGCCGGCGAGAGCTACTGGGAAGATCACAAGCACCACGAGAGCACGCTGGAGCGAACCGCCCGGCCGTTCTAGCGGCAGCGCGGACCGCGCGACGAGGGACCATGTACGTACTGGGCATATCCTGCTACTACCACGACTCGGGCGCGGCCCTGGTGAAGGACGGCGCGCTCGTCGCGGCTGCCGAGGAGGAGCGGTTCAACCGCCAGAAGCACTACAGCGACTTTCCTACGGAGGCGGTGTCCTACTGTCTGCGCGCGGCGGGCATCACCATCGATGACGTGGACTACATCGGCTTCTACGAGAAGCCCCTGGTCAAGTTCAACCGCATCGTCGAGACCATCCTGGCCCGCTGGCCGCTGACCTACACGAGCTGGGTCAAGAGCATGCCCATCTGGCTCATGACCAAGCTGCGCATCGGCGACACCATCCGCAAGGAGCTGGGCACCGACAAGGAGGTGTACTACTGCCAGCACCACCTCGCCCACGCCGCCAGCGCCTTTCTGGTTTCCCCATTCGAGGAATCAGCCGTCATCACCGCCGACGGCGTGGGTGAATGGACGACGACGGGATGGGGCACGGGCCGGGGCACGGAGATCGTCATCGAGAAAGAGATCCGCTTTCCGCACTCGGTGGGACTGCTCTTCAGCGCGATCACAGCCTACCTGGGCTTTCGCGTAAACGATGCGGAGTGGAAGGTGATGGGGCTCGCACCGTACGGGCGTCCCACCTACGTCGAGCAGTTCCGCGAGGTCGTCGACATCCGCGACGACGGCAGCTTCCGGCTCAACATGAAGTACTTCACGCACACGCACTCGACCGAGCGGATGTTCAACCGCCGGTGGGAGCGCCTGTTCGGCCGGCCGCAACGGACCAAGGAGACCGAGCTCGACGCCTTCCACCAGGACATCGCCCAATCCGGGCAGAAGATCGTCGAGGAGATCATGGTGAAGATGGCCGCGCACGTGCACCGGCAGACGGGCATGGACAACGTGTGCATCGCGGGCGGCGTGGGCCTCAACTGCGTGGCCAACTGGCGGATCCTGCAGGAGTCGGGGTTCAAGAACATCTTCATCCAGCCAGCGGCTGGTGACTCCGGGGCGGCGCTGGGCACCGCGTTTTACCTGTACAACTCGGTGCTGAAGAACCCGCGCACGTTCACCATGCACCACGCCTACTGGGGCCCGTCTTTCACCGACGCCGAGATCAAGCGGGCGCTCGACGCGACCGGGATGGCGTATCGCTACGTCGATCGCGAGGAGGATCTTCTGAACGAGACCGCCGGCATGATCGCCGAAGGCAAGGTGATCGGGTGGTTCCAGGGGCGGCTCGAGTTCGGGCCGCGGGCCCTGGGAGCGCGCTCGCTCGTGGCGGATGCGCGCAATCCACAGATGAAGGACATCATCAACGCGAAGGTGAAGTTCCGCGAGGCGTTCCGGCCGTTCGCCCCGAGCGTGCTGAAGGAGCGGGCCCACGAGTACTTCGAGATGCCGGAGGGCATGGACGCGCCGTTCATGCTGCTCGTGCCCCGGGTGCGGCCGGAGATGCACGCGGTGCTGCCCGCGGTGACGCACCAGGACGGCACGGGCCGGGTGCAGACGGTCACCGCGGAGCACAACGGCCGGTACTACCGGCTGATCCGGGCCTTCGCCGAGCGGACCGGCGTTCCGGTGGTGATCAACACGAGCTTCAACGTGCGCGGCGAGCCGATCGTGTGCACGCCGCGCGACGCCATCAACACCTTCGTCAAGACGGGCATCGACGCCGTCGTGATGGGCAACTTCATCGTTACGGAAAAACCCAACGAGGTCGACTACGCCGCGGGGATGCGGCGCAGCATCGCACTGGAGGCCGGCTCGCTCATTTCCTGAGCGTGCGACCGGCCCCCAGTCCGATCCCGCTGGTTCAAGGGGTCAACGGCGCGCCAGTTCGTCGTCGGGCGCGCGATGCTTGGGGCGCAGTTCGAAATACACGTCGTTCTCGTTGGTGAGCTTCACCCGCACGTCGGTACTGTTCGCGACGCCGTGCGGCAGCACGCGGAGCTGCCACCAGAGGTACGGCCACAGCCACATGCCGTTGGCCAGCGACACCTGCAGCAGGCACATACCCGCGAGCAGCGCCGCCAGGGGCGCACGGCAACCGCTGCGCCGGGGCCGCGGCGGGCCGACGTCGAGGCGCACGGACGGTGCCGAGGAATCGTTGAGTTGTCGGGCCAGATCGAGCATTTTCTGTCTCCTTCATTTCGAGGTTGAGCCGGCAGCCGACGGGCTGCGGCGCACTGATCAAGGGTTGCCGCCGACGAACGGCCGCCGGCGGCGGTCTGATGCGCCTCTCGGCGCCTGCCTGTTCAGGGGAGGTCAGCCGCTCCCGCCGCGAGCCATCCGGCACACTGCGTGCGCTTTGGCTGGACGGTACGAAGGCTGGTCAGCGCTGCTGCTGCCAGAACTGCTGGTGCGAGCGCTGCTGCTGCCAGCGCGGGGTGCGGGCAAGGCTCGGGCGGTCAGAGTGACCTGACGACGGGTTGGTGTTGCTCAGGAGCATGATCAGCCTCCTAGATGGACCGCTGCGATCGACGCATCCCGCCGTGTACGCCGGGCGGGCACAGGGCCAAAACCGATCCGCGTCACCGCACGATCCGAATCCAGCATAACACCAAATCCGACTCATGCAAGCCTAACTGTTTGCAATTTTATGTTAACTCATCTATGTATAATGTCTATTGTTGACCATATAACGATTAACCATCGGTTCCCATGCTGATAATGAGGTTGCCCAGGACCGATAACTTTGCCGCGAGTCCCACGGTTCCAGGGAGATTCCAGCTCGCGGAAACGACTTGAGCTGGTGGCTGCGGACTGTCCGGCATGCTGCCGCTGGCGCCGCGGGTCAGTCGCGGCTCAGGGCGACTGGCTGGGTTGGTGCATAGGCCTGGCGCTGGGGGATGTCCAACCGGTTGAACGGCTGATAGTCAGAGATGCTGCCGACGCGGGCGAGGCGGAACCACTTGCGGAGGAGCTTGCCGCCGGAGTCAGCGAAGTATTCGGTCTGGAAGCCGACGCCCTTGGAGTTGGAGGAGAAGTATTTGAGGCCGGTGATCTTGCCCGCGTCGTCGCGTTTCCACTCGATGAAGATGACGGAGTGGCCGGACTTGTTGTTGCGGCTGAAGTCGCAGAAATCTCCTGCCCGGGCCTGCGTCCAGTCCTCGATCGGGCGGCCGAGGCCGTAGGCGGCGATGCCGCGCTGCGGGCTGTCGCCGGGTCCTTCGATGTACCAGAGCTGGAGCAGGTTGAAGAGGTCGGTGAAGCACATGCCGTTGAAGTCGTCGGGGACGAGTCCCTTGGCCCGGTTGCGCAGCTTCATCGCGCGGCAGAAGACTTCGAAGGTCAGGCCGCAGCAGTAGCTGCAGCGGGAGCCGTCGGGATAAGCCTTGGCCACGACGCGGCCCTGGTACCAGATATCCTCGGTGACGCCGTTGTAGATGTCGTACTCGAGCGGCTTGCAGTGGTAGGGGTAGGAGCCGTCGGTGGGATAGGCCTCGATTACACGCAGCACGTAGGGATTGAGGGCGCCCTCGGCGTCGTCGGTGACGGGCTCGGCGGCGGCGAGGTACTTGCCGACCGGGCTGAAGCCGCGTCCGTCGACGGGGTAGCGGCGCAGCGTCGCCGACGGCGTTGCAGTCGACTGAGCCGCCATCGATTGCGATTTTTCAACCGCGCACGGCGCACAGCCCTGTCGGGCGTGCTGCGCGCATCCGCCCGCAAGCGCCGCCAGCAGGGTCACAGCCAAAGCGAGGGTCAGAATGAGACGCCGTGATGAATCGGTGGTCACGCCTGGGTCTCCTTGCCGGGTTAGCGTCGATCGCGTGCCATTCTCGCTGATCGGGCGGGCCGGCACCACCCCCGGCTCGCTGCGGGTTTACCTTTGGCGCGGGGGTGTTGTCCCGAATCGGTGAGGGTGCTGGACAGGCCGGCCTCAGCAAGGAGGCGGCGACGCGTCAGTTGGCGCTGCGGCGGAGCGCCCTGACGGCGTTGATGAGGCGGTCGATATCGTACGGCTTTTCGAGCCGCGGGCAGTTGGCGAAGCGTTCGGGGAAATGGGAATCGTCGTAGCCGCTGGCGAGCAGGAAGGGCACGCTTCCAGACTGCAGATGATCGGCGAGCGGGTAGACGTCCTCGATATCGAGGTTGACATCGAGCACGGCGCAGTCGGGCGCGTTGTCGGCGAGCGCGTCGAACGTGCGGGCCAGGGACGGAAACGGTCCGACGACCTGAGCGCCGGCGCTTTCCAGGGCGCGCTGCACCAGCAGCGCCATGGGGAAGTTATCCTCCACGACGAGCACGCGCAGGCCCACGAGAGGTTGATCGCCGCTGTCGTGCTGGATCATGGGAAAACCTTTGTTCCGCAAAAGCCCGACCAAGGACACCGGCGCGGGGCCGGCGAAGCAGCACAACAGACCGAGCCGCGCTGCGAATCCACTTATAGCAGAACGGACAATCACAGGCAACCGATGCGCGGCTAACAGTGTTGTCATAGACGCCTTTGATTGGCGTCACGCGGCCCCCTAGAATCCGCTCGGCGCGTGGGTCGCCCTGGCGCCACGCCCTTCCCGATTGGGCTTTGTGCGACGAAATCACGAGCGACGAGGTACACCACGCATGAGCAAAGCGCGTACGACGACAGCGTCCATCCTCAAGTCCCACGAGAAAGAGCTCGTCGCCGACTGGCAGAAGGAACTGGCCAGCGCC
This sequence comes from Phycisphaerales bacterium, assembly GCA_020639115.1. Taxonomy (GTDB): domain Bacteria; phylum Planctomycetota; class Phycisphaerae; order UBA1845; family UBA1845; genus JACKHG01. Next base: position 550,839 of record JACKHG010000002.1, on the reverse strand, counting down.
GGCTCCGCAAGCGACGTGCGCATCGGCGAGCGCGCCCTGCACGCGCAGATGAGCGAGTTCATCGGCCTGCTGCGCGACGCCGCGCAGCACGGCGACCTCGTCGACGTGGACCGCACCGCGTGGCAGCCGATGCGGCAGTTCCTGCAGGAAGTCAGCCGGTCGCGGGTGGCGCAGGGCTTCACCTCGGAGCAGACGGCGCTGTTCATCTTCTCCTTCAAGAAGCCGCTGTTCGTCCGCCTGCGCAAGGAGCTCGGCGACGACCCGGAAACGCTGGCTGCGGAGACCTGGGCCGCGACGCAGTTGCTCGACCGGATGGCGCTGCTCGCCATGCGGTCTTACCAGCAGAGCCGCGAAGAGGTCATCGTCCGCCAGCAGGAGGAGATGCTCGAGCTGTCGACGCCGGTGGTGAAGCTCTGGGACGGCGTGCTCGGCCTGCCCATGATCGGGACGCTGGACAGCGCGCGAACCCAGGTGGTGATGGAGACGCTGCTGCAGCGGATCGTGGAGACGGGCGCGGAGATTGCCATCATTGACATCACCGGCGTGCCCACGGTCGACACGCAGGTGGCGCAGCACCTGCTCAAGACGGTCGCGGCGATCCGGTTGATGGGCGCCGACTGCATCATCAGCGGCGTCCGCCCGCAGATCGCGCAGACCATCGTGCACCTCGGCGTGGACCTGCACGACGTGACCACCAAGGCGACGCTCGCCGACGCCCTGGCGCTGGCCCTGCAGCGCAGCGGGTGGACGGTCGAACGATCCAGCGGCCAGACGCGCTGACGGAGCCGGCATCATGGAACGCATACCCATTCTGCAGATGGGCGAGTTTCTGCTCGTCACGATCCAGGTGGAACTGAGCGATCAGGTCGCGTTGACGCTGCAGGACGACCTGACCGAGAGGATCCGCACGACGGGCGCCCGCGGCGTGCTGATCGACATCTCAGCGCTGGAGCTGGTTGATTCGTTCATCGGGCGGATGATCGCGAATATCGCGGGCATGGCGCGAATCCTGGACGCACGCACGGTCGTCGTGGGAATGCAGCCAGCCGTCGCGATCACGCTGGTGGAGTTGGGTTTGACGTTAACGGGCGTGCACACGGCGTTGAACCCGGATCGGGGCATGCAGTACCTGCGCGCAGCGCTGGCTGAGGAGGTCCACGGCCATGGACGCCTCGGATAGCCGCACAGTCAAGCTCACCACCGAGCAGGACGTGGTCAGCGCGCGGCAGGCGGTGCGCCAGCTCTGCCAGGAGCTGGGCTTCAGCTTGGTGGAACAGACCAAGACGGTGACCGCGGCGAGCGAGCTGGCCCGCAATACCGTCACGCACGGCGGCGGCGGGGAGATGCGCCTGCAGGTCGTGCGCAACGGTACGCGCCGGGGCGTGCGGTTGACGTTCGAGGATCGCGGCCCGGGGATGCCCGACATCGAGAAAGCCATGTCGGACGGATGGAGCAGCGGCGACGGCCTGGGTATGGGCTTGAGCGGTGCGCGGCGGCTCGTGAACGAATTCGAGATTGAGAGCCAGCCGGGCGAGGGCACGCGGGTGTCGATCGCCCGCTGGAAGTAGGACTTCGATGAAGGCAGCCGCCATGTCCCCGTTTCACGCCGCAGTTGCTGTTGTCGATTCCAGTGCCGTCGGGCAGGCCCGGCGACTGGCGACGCAGGTCGCGGATGAGGCCGGGCTCGACGAAACGCAGCGCGGCAAGGTGGCGATCGTTGCGACGGAACTCGCCAACAACCTCGCGCAGCACGCCCGCGATGGCGAGCTGTTGCTGAATGCGGGCGTGGTGCGGGGGCGCGGATGCGTGGATGTGCTCGCGGTCGATCGCGGGCCGGGCGTGCCGGACGTGGGGCGTTGTCTGCAGGACGGATACTCAACGGCAGGGACAGCCGGCACCGGACTGGGGGCTGTGCGGCGGCTCGCGGCGCGGTTCGACATGTACTCGCGTCCGCCGGAGGGCACGATCGTTTTTGCACGCATCATGGGCAACAACCGATCCGACGCGGATGGCGGTCGTTTTGAATGGGGCGTGGTGTGCCGGCCGGCGCCGCACGAGATGGAGTGCGGGGATATCTGGCGAACCGCCGAGCAGGCGGAGCGGCTGGTCTTCATGGTGGTGGACGGGCTCGGGCACGGGCCGCGTGCCGCGGAGGCGGCGCGGGCGGCGGGCGCAGTATTCGACCGGGATCCGTTCACGTCTCCACGGGCGCTGCTGGATGAGGCGGACGTGGGCCTGCGGAGCACGCGGGGCGCCGCGGTGGCGGCGGCGAGCATCGACCTGACCACGGGCATGCTGTCGTACGCCGGTATCGGCAATATCGCGGGCGTGCTCTACGGGCGAAGCAAAGACGGCAGCCGGCGCGGATTGGTTTCTCACAATGGCATCGTTGGCCAGAAGATGCGTACGGTCCAGGAGTTCGATTTCGCGTGTGGCGGACCGAACCTGCTGCTGATGCACTCCGACGGGCTGCAGAGCCGCTGGTCGCTGGACGCGTATCCGGGCCTGGAACAGCGCCACCCGGGCGTCATCGCGGGCGTGCTCTACCGCGACTTTCGCCGGGACCGGGACGACGTGACGGTCGGCGTCGTGCGGATCCACGCCAGGGAACGCCGCGATGAGTGACGCCGCGCGACAACCCGGCAGCGAAGAGCAGCGGCTGCGGAGCGCACTCGCCGAGCGCGAGCGGCAGATTGCGCAGCTCAGTCGCGAGCTCACCGAGACGAACAAGGGGGTCGTGGCGCTTTACGCCGAGCTCGACGACCGGGCCGTCGCGCTGCGTGAGGTGTCGGAGCTCAAGAGCCGGTTCCTCTCGTACATGAGCCACGAGTTCCGCACGCCGCTGGGGGCGATCCGCAGCATGGCCCGGCTGCTGCTCGACCGGATGGACGGACCGCTCTCCGCCGAGCAGGAGAAGCAGGTGCGTTTCATGGATGGTGCAGCCGCCGACCTTACCGAACTGGTCAATGACCTGCTCGACCTGGCGAAGATCGAGGCCGGCCGGATCAGCGTGCACCCGGTGTGGTTCCACATGGCGGAGCTGTTCGCGGGCCTGCGCGGCATGTTCCGGCCGATCCTGACGAATGACCGCGTCGAACTCATCGTCGAGGAACCGGCGGACGTGGACCGCGTGTATACGGACGACAAGCGACTCACGCAGATCCTGCGCAACTTCATTTCGAACGCCTTGAAATTTACCGAAGAGGGCGCGGTGCGCGTAAGCTGCCGGCACGTCGCGGATGATCGGGTCACGATCTCCGTGGAGGACACCGGCATCGGAATTGCCCCCGAGCACCAGCGCATCATCTTCGATGACTTCACGCAGGTGGACTCGCCGTTGCAGCGCAAGCTGCGCGGCACGGGCCTGGGCCTGGCGATCAGCCGGAAGATCGCGGATCTGCTCGGCGGCGTTGTAGGGATGACCAGCACGCCGGGCGAGGGCTCCGTTTTCTCCGTCACGATTCCCATCTGCTACGGCAATGCGGAGGATGTGCCGGCGACGGAGGAGGCTACCGATGCCCGCTGAGAAGCCGCCCATCCTCGTCGTCGATGACAACCCCGCCACGCTGTACGGGACGGTGCGCATTTTGCGCGCCGCCGGCTGGCAGGTCGTCGAGGCGAGCACGGGTGCGGAGGCGCTGGCGGCGGCGGAACGTGGCGTCGAACTCGTCGTCCTGGACGTCAATCTTCCGGACATGGACGGCTTCGAGGTCTGCCGGCGATTGCGCGGTGTCAAGTCCTCCGCGCATACGCCGATCCTGCACATTTCGGCGACCGCGGTGGAGGACGCCGACCGGGTGCAGGGCCTGGAATCGGGCGCCGACGGGTACCTGGTGCGCCCGGTTGAGCCGCCCGTGCTGCTGGCGACGGTGCGCGCGTTGCTGCGTGCCCGGCGGGCGGAGGATGAGCTGCGCGAGAGCGAGGCGAAGTTCCGCGCCGTGTTCGACAACGCGCTGGCGGGTATCGCGCTGTTCAACGAGGAACTCGAGTACATCGACGTGAATCCCGCGATGTGCCACCTGCTGCAGGAGGATTGCGACTGCCTGATCGGCCGGAACGTGGCCGACGCGGTGCCCGCGGAGCAGCGCGCGCGGATCGCCGAGATTCGGCAGTTGCTCAAGGAAGGCCAGACGTGGACCGGCATGTTCCCGCTGCGTGCGAAGGACGGCAGCACGGTATACCTCGAGTGGAACATCTCCCGGCACACGCGGCCCGGCGTATGCCTGGCCATGGCGATGGACATCACCGACCGGCTCAAGATCGAGCAGGAGCGCGAGCGGCTGCTGGTCGATGCGCAGGTCGCCCGGGCGGAAGCGGAAAATGCCAACCGGTTGAAGGATGATTTCCTGGCGACGCTCTCGCACGAGCTGCGAACGCCGCTCAACGCGATGATCGGCTGGGCCCAGTTGTTGAGACGCGGGGCCACGTCGGAGGACGACCTCGCCCAGGGGCTCGATATCATCGAGCGCAACGCGCGCATCCAGGCGCGGCTGATTTCCGACCTGCTCGACGTGTCGCGGATCACCAGCGGCAAGCTGCAGCTCAACCTGCAGACGGTCGCGCCGCGCACGATCATCGCCTCCGCGATCGAAATGTCCCAGCCGCTGGCCGACGCGAAGTCAATCCGTATCGAGCAGTGCATCCCGGAGAACGACGGCGCCGTCACCTGCGACGGCGCGCGGCTTCAGCAGGTCCTCTCGAATCTGCTCAGCAACGCCGTCAAGTTCACGCCGGAGGGCGGACGGATTACCGTGACGCTCCGCGCCGACGGCGCAGCCATCGCCATCGCGGTGACGGACAACGGCCGGGGCATTGCGCCCCAAATGCTGCCGCACATCTTCGAGCGCTTCCGCCAGGCGGAATCCGCCAGCACGCGCGAGCAGGGCGGACTCGGCCTCGGCCTGACCATTGCGAAAAGCCTAACGGAGGCCCACGGGGGCGTCATTCGCGCGGACAGTCCGGGCCTGGGCAAGGGCGCGACCTTCGAGATCACGCTCCCGCAGGCGCCGCCGGGCGGCCGGAGGGACGCCCCGGAGCAGGCGGATCGGTTGTCCAGAGCGCCGGCCGCGCCGGCGCTGCGCGACGTGCGCGTGCTCGTAGTCGAGGACAACCCGGACGGTTGCGAACTGTTCCGCCGCATTCTTGCCGACGCCGGCGCGGCGGTCTTCACCGCGAACGCGGTGCAGCCCGCGCTCGCGGCGATCGACACGTTCCGGCCCGACGTGCTGGTCAGCGACATCCGCATGCCCGGCCGCGACGGCTACGACCTGATCCGGGCGATCCGCGCCCGCGACGACGCCTTCGCGAAGCTGCCGGCTATCGCACTGACCGCGTTCGCCCGCCTGGAGGATCGCGACCGGGCCCTGCAGGCTGGTTTTCGCAAGCATCTCACCAAGCCGGTGGACGAGGCGGAGCTGCTCGACGCGGTGGCCACGCTCGCGCAGCCGGCGCTACCCGGCTGACGCCGGCGCAGATCCCCTCGGCGAATCCCTCAGTTGATGAAGCCCTGCTGGCGGTAGGCGTGGATCTTGTTGTACAGCGTGCGCAGGCTGATGCCGAGCTCGGCCGCGGCTGCGGGCTTGTCCATGTCGTGTGCGTGCAGTACCGCGAGGATGTGGTCGCGTTCGACCTCCTCGACCGTGCGGGCGGAGCGTTCGCCGTCCACGTCGACCGGCAGGCGGATCGCCGGTTCCGCCTCCGCCACCCGCCGCGCGGACTCCGCGAACGCCTGCTCCCTTTCGGCGGTGCGTTTGCGCTCCAGCACGCGGGCCAGCACGCGGTCGATGTCCGCGAGGCTGCAGGGCTTGGTGAGGTAGTCCTCCGCGCGATTGCGGAGTGATTCGACCGCGGTTTCGAAGCCGCCGAAGCCGGTGAGGATGACGACCGCGACGTCGAGCTGTTCGGCGCGGATGCGGGTAAGCATGTCCATGCCGCTCATGCCGGGCAGGTTCAGATCGAGCAGGACCACGTCGACGCCGGCCTCCACCTCGGGCCAGGCCTGCTCGGCGGACGGGCACCCGATGCTCGTGTGGCCCATCGCGGCGACCTCACGGACGAGCAGTTCGCGGAGGCGGGCTTCATCCTCGACGATGCAGACGCGCAGCATGGCGGGGTCGGGCGCACTCATGATTTCGCACCGGTCAATGCAGGTAAACTCAAGAGGAAGCGGCTCCCTCGGCCCGGACCGGCGCTGTGCGCGGTCAGCGTGCCGCCCTGGCGCTGCACGATGGCGTGACTGATGGAGAGTCCCAGGCCGTGGCCCCGGCGGCCCTTGCCGGTCGTGAAGAACGGCTCGAAGACGCGGTCGAGCGTTTCCGGCGTCATGCCGCGGCCGTTGTCGATCACCTGCAGGGTGACGTCGCCGTTGTCGCTGCCCAGGCGCAGCTCCACGCGGCCGGTGGCGGGGTCGGAGGCTTCGACGGCGTTGACGAGCAGGTTGAGCACGACCTGCTTGAGCTCCTGCTCGGACGCGGACACCACGAACGCGTCCGCCGGCGCCGTCGGGCATTCGATCCGCGTCTCCTTGCAACCCGGCCAGGAGCCCAGCAGTTGCACGCACTCCGCCACGACCGTGGCCAGCGAGACCGGGCCGCGGTTGGGGTCGCCCATCCGCGACAGATCGAGCAGGCCCTGGGTGATCCGCTTGCACCGGAACGCCTCGTCGCGAATCGCCTCGAGATCGCGTGCCCAGGTCTGCGCTTCGCCGTTGAGGCTGCCGTCGGCACCCAGCCGCCGCAGCAGGGACTCGGCGCAGCCGCTCATGATCGCGAGCGGGTTGTTGATCTCGTGGGCGACGCCGGCGGCGAGAAAGCCGACGCTGGCGAGCCGTTCGGCGACCGCCAGTTCCTTGCTCTGCTCGGCGACGCGCTCCTCGAGGTTGGTGCACAGCGCCTCGAGTTCCGCAGCCATGTCGTTGAAACCCTGCTTGAGATCGTGAAATTCCCGATCGCCGGTGGGCGCGAGCCGTACCGCCAGGTCACCCTGGGCCAGCCGGCGCGTGCCGACGAGCAGCTCGCGCAGCGGGCGGACGACGCTGCGGTAGTGCAGCACGCTGAAGAGCAGTCCGGCGCAGGTGGAAACGAGCGCCAAGACAAAAAGCAGCCAGGTCGTGGCGCGGAAGCGCGCCGCGGTCCGCGCATGCACGGCCGCCACCGCGTCCTCGATCTCGTCGGCCAGGCGATCGAGGGTCTCCGTCGCGCCGCTGAGGTCGGCGTGAACCGCCGCGGCCCAGCCGGGCTGCGGCGGTTCGGCCTGCAGCCGCCGGGCGGCGCGCTCGAGCGCCGCGAACGTGCTGGCGCCCAGTGACTCCTCCGCCGAAGCGTGATGCGGCCCGAACTCGGTTGGCTGGCTCTCTTGGTATTCTCCAAACTGGGCGAGGCCGGCGATCGCGACGTTCAACTCCGCGAGCACCGCGCCGCGGTCGCCGCCCGCGATCGCCCGGATCGACTCCTGCAGGTGGCGATCGACGCGACGCACCTCGCGCAGCTCGTCGAACTCCTCGCGCGTGCTCGCGGTGAGCCGCTGCAGGGCGAGCATGGCGGTGACCATGCCGCCCCCGGCGGCGAGCAGCGCCGCGGTCAGCAGGATGGTCTTGAATACGATGCGTCGGGCGAGCGTCATGGTGTTCGGGGCGTGCGGCATTGCACGCCAGTATTGTCGGGCGGGATGCACGCGCGGGAAAGCGTTGCAAAATGTGCAAAGCAGCGGTCGCGCCGCCCACCCGGTCGTATTCTAGCGTAGCCAGCCTGTGGACAGAATGCCGACGTGGGCGTCGGCCCCTCGATTCAGGGAAAATCAGATGACGACGCGAACGACTCTCGCGCTCGCCGGCGCTGCGGCGGGCCTGCTGATCATTATCGGCGCCTGTGCCGGTCCGATCCCGCTTTCGCAGGCGATCTGGCCGCAGCACGACAAGGAATACCGGCAGATGCTGGCGGCGGACCCGCAGAATCCGCAGGCGGCGTGGTACGCCTGGACCGCCGCACGCGAGGGCATCACCGTGGACGAGGCCCGGGCTCGCGACCAGGAACTCTCCACCACGCACAACCCCTACAGCGCCAACCGCGACGGAGCGGCGGTTAGCCGCGGTGCGGTGATCTACCGCGCCATGTGTCAGCGGTGTCACGGCGCCGACGCGCGCGGCGACGGCGGCGACCTGCTGCCCGGACACGCCCCGCGCGACATGCACGCGTTCGGTTCGCGCTTCGCCGCGACGATCCACGGGGGCGCGCCGCGCGCGTGGTTCCGCAAGATCAACGCGGGCTTCGGCGACGTCGTGCAATACCCCGACGGCTCCAGCACCGCGATGCCCGCGTTCGGCGACACGCTCGCCCGCGCACAGATCTGGCAGGTGATCACCTACCTGCAGAGCCTGGACATGTACCGCAAAACGCCGCCGGCGAGCAATAACCAGCCATCCTGAGGGTACAAGAACGAGAGGACGAAAACATGACCGCAACCATGACCATGACCGACCACGACATCGTGCAACAGACCGTGACGAGCGACGCGTTTCGCGTCGAGACCGCGTACGTAAAGCGCGGCGGGATCGTCATCTCCGAGAAACCGCGCCTGTTCAAGCGGATCGACGACCGCTTCATCCGCATGATCTTCCCGGTGACCAACCCGGAGGTGGAGGATGGCCTCGTCGTCTGCATGGTGTGCCTGTGGGACCTGCAGGAAAACCTGAACGTCTACGCCCACTGCATCAGCGCCGGCCCGGGCACGAACGCCCAGTTACGGGCGCTCTACTCGCCGCTCAACCAGGTGAAACCCCAACCGGGCACCGCGGGCGACAAGGCCATCGCGAAGTTCGTCGCCTGGAAGCAAGCGTCCTGGGGCAAGTTCCTCAACGAGGAGCTCGAGCTGGGCACCGCCGAGGCCTCGCGCCGCTGGCTGGCGGCGTTCTGGAAGGCGCTCGACCGCATGTACGGCGGAGGCAACCTGCGTGACTAAGCGCTCGCGACATTCCGCGGCCCGCGCCGCCGCAGCAGCCAGCCTGGCCACAGCCCTGCTCGTCATCACCGGCTGCGCACCCGCACGCTATACGGAAGGTGTGACCTACGAGGCCGAGCGGCAGGACGTGCGCGACGCAGCCGCCACGGCGGTCCAGGGTCACGGCGAGCTGCGTTTCGACGCGCCCCTGCGCGCCGATCTGGACGACGCGCTCGCCGCGAATGACCTCGCCACCATGCGGCAAGCCGGGACCGAAGTCCTCCGCTCCGCCCATGCCCTCGCGGACCGCACCGCGCAGGGTGAGCTCGAGCGGATGCCGCCGGAAGGGCTGCAGTGGCTGGCCAACCACTACCGGATGTCGTCCGCGACTGCCGGCCCGGACGCCCTCCGTGCCGCCCTGAAGGAACACTTCGCCCAGGCCAGCCAGAAAGCGCTCGCGAAGGACCTGGCAGCCGTTGATGCCGCACCCGACCGCGCCGCCCTGCACAAGGTGCTCGTGGATATCCGCAAGCGCATCGCCCCCGCCGCCGGAGATGCCGGCCGGCTGGGACGCGTCCTGCTGACCGCGCCGCTCTACGTACCCGCGACGCTCGGCGCCGAGATGGCGGACAAGGGCGCCACCGAGCGCTCCACGACCGCGCAGTTCGACCATACCCGCGTCTACTCGCCCGGGACGACGCCGCCGCCCACTCCTGCAGAGTTGCAGGACGCCGACGTCGCGACCCTCGCACGTATCTATGCGCCGGTCTTCGTGCAGGAGATCAACCCGCAGGCCGACTATCCCGCGCGCGACGATCGCATCGGCCGCGTCTATCTCACTGGTTCACCGACGGATATCACCGTCAAGATCGACGACGCGGATCCGGTCGTCTACTGGGCGCACGCGACGGCGCGCGTTCGCGACCAGCGTTACGACCAGCTCATTTACGTCGCGTGGTATCCGGCACGGCCGGCGCTGTCCGCGGGCGATCCGCAGGCCGGGCGTATCGACGGCGTGGTGATTCGCGTGACGCTCGACAGTCAGCGGCGGCCCGCGGTGTACGAGTTCGTGCGCACGTGCGGGTGTTACCACACGTTGTGGGTCGCGGAGTTCGTCGAGAAGGCGGCTGAGGCCGAGTACCACGCCCCGCTGCCCAACATGGCCTACGCTGTCCAGAGGCCGACGGACAACCGGCACGAGCTGTTCATGCCCGCGATCGTGCCGGACGACGGCACGCACGTCACCGAGCCGGTCGTGACGGTCAATGCCGGCCAGCACCTTGTCCTCACGGTGGATACGGCTGAGAATACCGATCCGGGTGCTTCGGCCGACGAGAGGGTCACCTACCGTCTGGAACCGTACAGCGATCTGACGCACCTGCCGCTGGGCGACGGGGTCGCGAGCATGTTCGGCAGCGATGGGCTCGTGCACGGCGCCGCCCGGGCGGAGGGATGGCTCTTGGCGCCGACGGGCATGCTGCAGGCGGGACGGCCGCGGCAACTGGGAACGATGAAGATCCGCATGGATGCCTACGACTACGATGATCCGCGGCTGCTCGAGCGCAACCTGCGGTTGCCGAGCGGCTTCTGACGCGCACGCGCGGGGGGTGCGTGCGCCGACTTCAAGATGATGCATGATACACGTGACAAGCAGCCGGGCGGGCGTGAGCCGTGGGTGGTGTTGACCGGCGCCACGGGTCTGCTCGGTTCGTTCCTTTTGCATGAGCTGCTGTCGCGCGACCACCGCGTGCTGTGCATCATCCGCGCGGCGACGCCGGCGCAGGCGCGCGAGCGACTCGCGACGGCTGCGGCGCCCTGGCGCGGCGACATCGAGCCCGACTTCGAGAGCGGGCGGCTCGCGGTCGTGCGCGGCGACCTGCACGAGCCGCGCGTCGGTCTCGCGCCGGAGGTCATCGACCATCTCAAGGGTACGATCGCGACGGTGCTGCACGCCGCCGGGAGCATCGCCTTCCAGCAGCGCGCCGACGGGGAACCACAGCGAACCAACGTCGACGGAACGCGCGAACTGCTCCGCGTGGCCACCGCCTGGGGTTGCCGTGACTGGCACCTGGTGAGCACCGCGTTCGTCTGCGGGCACTGCGACTCGGCGGTCGAGGAATTTCACGACGAGCCACCCGCGTTCCGCAACGCCTACGAGCAGAGCAAGTGGACGGGCGAGCAACTGGCCCGCGCGCGAGCCGCAACCTGCGGGGCGCGGCTCACCGTGCACCGCCCGGGCGTGATCGTCGGCCACAGCCAGACCGGCGCGACGACCGGTTTCACGGGGATTTACTACCTGTTCCGCGCCATCGGCCTGCTGGCCCAGGCGTCGGCGCAGTACGGCGATTTCGACCGGCACCACATTCCGCTGCGTATTCCCGCGGATGCTGCTGCCCGGCCCAACCTGATGTGCGTGGACGACGTCGCCCGCGAGATCGTGGACATCCTCGAGACCGAGCGGAACGGCCATGGCGTTTTCCACATCACACACCCCAAGCCGCCGAGCAACCGGATCATCAAACGCGTGCTCGAGCAGTGCCTCGACGTCGCCGGCGGAAGTTTCATCGGCACCGGCGCCGTGGTGCCGGTAGCAGAGGCCTCGACGTACGAGCAGATGTTCACGTCGGCGATGGGCGCGGTCGCCGCGTACGTGCTCGAATCGCCGCGTTTCGACCGGGCGCAGACCGATCGGCTGGTGCGTCGGCGACCGGCGCCGTGGAACGCGGCGCGGCTCGCCCGCCTGATCGCCTTCGGCCAGAAGTCGGGCTGGCGGATCAACCACCGGAGCGCCGCAACGGATGCGGACGGCGATGGCTGTGCGGCGTACTTCGAGCGTTTTCTCCCGGAGCACATCGCGGATTCCCGGATGGCGAGCCTGGCGGGTCTCGATCTCGACGTGCGTTACGTCATCGAGGGGGTTGCCGACGGCGACTGGCTCTGTCGTTTTCGCGGGGGTCGGCTGCACGACGTCGGCCGCACGCAGGGGCAGGGCGCGGCGGTCACGTATCGCATTGCGGCCCCGGTGTTCTGGGACATCGTCGGCGGGCAGGCGAGCGCGTCGGAGTTGTTCCTCGCCGGTCACGCCCGCGTGGAGGGGGACATCGAGCGGGCCTTGAAATTCGCCAATATCGTGCAGGACTTCGTCCAGGAGTTCCCCTTTGATCGCCAATGCCAGCAGCGCGCTGACGCCTGAGCGCCTCGACATCCTGGAGGAATCGGTGGCGATCGCCGCACCGTCGGGCGAACTGGCCGGCGTGCTGGCCTACCCGCTGGCGGTGCCGGCGCGGCGGGCGGCCCTGGTGGTCGGGCCGCACCCGCTGATGGGCGGGCGGCTCGACAACAACGTCGTCCGCGCCGTGGCCCGCGGCCTCGCGGAGCACGGGCTGGCGACCTTGCGTTTCGCCTATGGCGGTCCCGGCCCCACGACGGACGGCATGGACGCGTTCTGGCGCACGGGGCACGCGCCGGACGATCCGCAGCGTCTCGGCGACGCCCAGGCGGCGTTGCAGTACCTTCACTCGGCGGTCGCCCTGCCGACCGTGCTGATCGGCTACTCGTTCGGCACGTCGTTGCTGGAGGCGCTGGCGGATGCGTGCGCTCCGACGCACCTCGTGTTGATCGGTCCGACGCTCGCGCGCCACGCGCACGACCGCCTGCTGCAGATCGCGCTGCCCAAGCTGCTGATCACGGCCGACAATGACTTTGCGACTCCGCTCGAACTCACCCGCGACTGGTTTGGACAGTGTCGCGGCCCGAAGCGCCTGGTGGTGTTTCCCGCCGCGGAGCACTTCTACCTCGGCGCTGAAGACCGGCTGGTCGGCGAGATCTTCGCATGGCTACAGCAATAGCCGCCAGCGCCGATCTGGACGCCTACGTCCGGCGGATCGTGGCCATCCACTTCGATCCGCGCGACGGAGCAGCGTACTGGATCGAGAAAGCCCAAGCGCTGAACATCGACGCGCGCGCACAACTCACCTCGTTCGACGCGCTGGCCGCGCTCGGCCCGATGGACGAGGACGCCCTGCGCACGCGCAGCGTGCTCGACTTCGTACCCGCGAGCCGCCACAGCCATCTCGCGGGCGCGATCCGCGCCGAGACCGGCGGCGCGACCGGGCAGCCCAAACGCACGCTGTTCACCCGCGCCGAGTTTCACGCCGCGTTCGTCGCACCGTTCGTCACGGCTGCCGAAATCGCCCATTTCCCGCGCGGCGGCAACTGGCTCTGGGCCGGACCGAGCGGGCCGCACATCATCGGCCAGGCGGCGGCGGCGTGCGCCCAGGCCCTCGGCAGCCCCCAGCCCTTCGCGATCGACTTCGACCCGCGCTGGTTCCGCAGGCTCACGCCCGAAAGCACCGGGCGCCTGCGCTACCTCCAGCACCTCGTGGACCAGGCGCTTGCGATCGTCGCCGCCGAGCCCATCGACGTGATCTTCACGACGCCGGTGCTGCTCGCCCGGCTCGCGGAGGCCATGTCCGCGGCCCAGCGCCAACGCATCCGCGGCGTCCACTACGGCGGCATGCGCGTCGAAGCCGACATGCTCGCCCGCGCCCAGCATGACTGGTTTCCCAACGCCGTGCATCTCGCCGGCTACGGCAACAGCCTCTTCGGCCTGTGCATGGAGTTCGGCGGCCAGCCCGACCGCATCCTGCGCTACTACCCGCTCGGGCTGCGCCACCAGGTGCGCGTCGACGCGGACAACCGCGTCTGGATGTCCCGCCTCGACGAGACCATCCTCATTCCCAACCTGCCCGAACGCGACCGCGCGGAGGCCGCCGACCTGCCGCAGGCGCTCGCCGATCTCGGCTATCAGCCCGGCGTCGCCGCGCCCGGGCCGCGGGCGACGCCCGAAAAGGTCCCCGACCTCGGCATCTACTGAATCCGCGCTCGGACCCCAACGGCTTCTGACGCAAACCGACAGGGCCCGGGTGGGCGATCCACCGCGCCCGTATACAATCGCCTTACAAGATCGATAACCGCCGGGCGGGAAGGCAGAGACATGTGCAGGAAACGCAGTGAAACGGGGTGGTTGGCAGCCGCGATGCTGCTGCTGGGAGTGGCCGGTTGCGGACCGGCTGAGGCGAAGGACACCGGGTCAACCCAAACGGAACGCACCGGATCGATGAAACGGCATTATTCCCAATCGGGGTACGACATCACGCCGCTGCCGGCGGACGAAGTGAAGAAGCTCGCCGCCAAGCTCGATCCGGAGGCGTACCGCGTCACGCAGGGTGCGGGCACCGAGCGGGCCTTCTGCGGCAACCTGCTGGACAACCACAAGCAAGGTGTCTACGCGTGCGTGGTGTGCGGCCTGCCGCTGTTTGCGAGCGATCACAAGTTCGACTCGGGCACGGGCTGGCCGAGCTTCTGGCGCCCCTTCGACCCGGAGCACGTCGTCCGCAAGGCGGACAAGTCGCTGGGCATGGTGCGCGTCGAGATCAACTGCGCGCGCTGCGGCGCCCACCTCGGCCACGTGTTCGACGACGGCCCGCCGCCGACGCATGAACGCTTCTGCCTGAACTCAGCCGCACTCAAGTTCTACGAAAAGGGGTCCGAGCTGCCCCAGGAGAGTCAACCGGTGCACACGGAAACAGCGTACTTCGCGGGCGGATGCTTCTGGGGCATCGAGCACTACTTCCAGGAGGGGCCCGGGGTGATCGACGCGGTCAGCGGCTACATGCAGGGCGACGTCGCGAACCCCACCTACAAGGACGTCTGCACCGACACGACCGGCCACGCAGAGACGGTGAAGGTCGTCTTCGATCCGGCGAAGATCACGTACAAACGCCTGCTCGAGGCGTTCTTCACCATGCACGATCCGACGCAGCTCGACCGCCAGGGCCCGGATATCGGCAAGCAGTACCGCTCGGGCATCTGGTACACGTCGGACGAGCAGAAGCAGGAGGCCGAGGCGTACATCCAGGAGCTGACGCGCGACAACCGCTACAACGGCCGCCGGATCGTCACGCAGGTCGAGGCCGCCAGGAAGTTCTGGCCCGCAGAGGACTACCACCAGGACTACATCGACAAGACCGGCCGGGCGTGCCACGTGAAGAACCCCTGGTGAAACGCGGCGGCACTCGCGAACCCGCCCTGCTTCACCCGGGTCCGCCAGATTAGCGGACTAGCGCGTCCCCAATCCACCTGGATCGTCAAAGTGCGGGTCCGTGCTCGAAGTAAATCGGGGCACGCCCGCTGCACATGAATAGAGCTTGCTCTATCCTAATCCACCTGAAACAGTTGCAGTGCTGGCGCAGGTCGACCGCTCCCCGCGGGCGACCTGCACCGGCGCGCGCCGTTCATTTCCCCGCGCAAACACGTGCCAGACCGCTCGCCTTGTGGCATAATCCTCGCCTTCAGGGCTGCGGTCAGGGATGCGGTGCGCGGTACGCGCGGGTAGCAAGCAGGATCTCGCGGAAAGGACCTACCTATGGGCGGCTTGGACATTCTTGTATTTATCGTGCTCGCGGTCTTCGTCATCGGCATCGGTCTCTACGCGGTGCGCGGCGAAAAGACGCACGGCGAGAAGGGCGCCCAGGATTACTTTCTCGCGGGCCGCGGCCTCACCTGGTGGCTGATCGGCTTCTCGCTCATCGCGGCGAACATCTCGACCGAGCAGTTCGTGGGCATGAGCGGCAAGGCCGCGGACTGGTTGGGCATGGCCATCGCGAGCTACGAGTGGATGGCTGCGGTCACGCTGGTGCTCGTCGCCTTCCTCTTTTTGCCCAAGTTCCTCAAGTCCGGCATCTACACCATCCCCGAGTTCCTCGAGTACCGCTACAACACCTTCGCCCGCACCGTCATGGCGATCGTGACCCTGATCATCCTGGTGGGTGTGCCGACCGCGTCGGTCATCTTCTCCGGTGCGAAGGTCATCACCGGAAATTTCCAGGGCACGACGCTCGGGCCGCTCGACTTCGGCAACATCACGTTCGGGTGCTGGATCATCGGCATCGTGGCCGCCGGTTACGTGTTCACGGGCGGCCTGAAGGCGTGTGCCTGGACCGACCTGCTCTGGGGCTCGGGCCTGATCCTCGGTGGCTGCGTGCTGGCCTACTACGCCATGCAGGCCTTCGGGCACGCAGACGCCGCCTCGCTCGTGGCCACCGCTTCGAACCACAACGTGACCGTCGACCAGATTCAAAACAGCGGGGCGTGGTCGCGCTTCTGGGCGCTCAACGGAGGGCCGCTACCGGAGGGCAAGCTGCACATGGTACGGCCCGCCAACGACCCCGAACTGCCCTGGACGGCCCTGGTCCTCGGCCTGTGGATTCCCAACATCTTCTACTGGGGCCTCAACCAGTACATCACGCAGCGTACGCTCGGCTCGAAGAGCCTCGCCGAGGGCCAGAAGGGCATCATGCTCGCGGCGTTCCTCAAGCTGGTCATCCCCTTCATCGTGGTTATCCCCGGCATTCTCGCGTTCAACCTGTTCAACGGCGACCTGATGCAGGACGCGGTCAACCGCAACGCCCGCGTGATCTCCGAGTACTCGCCGCAGCTCTACGACGCGCTCTCCGACGGGATGAAGCCCGAGCAGATCGAGCGCAACACGCAGATCCTCGCCCAGGTGCAGGAGAATCTCGCGAAGGGTGGCGAGGGCTCCCCGCCGGCCTACAAGTTCGACAAGGACTTCACCGCGATCCACCCCGCAGACAGCGCCCGGATCATCGCGTACAACGCGAAGCTCGCCGGCACCACCGCGGACGTGCCGGAAGACGCCAGTCCGGAAGCCTTGGCCGCGCTCAACAAGGAGGTTCTCGCCAGCTCCGCGCTGAAGGAAGTGCACACCGAGGAGCTGACGGTACACGATTATGACAACGCGTTCCCCACGCTGATCCGCCGGTTGCTGCCGACGGGCTACGGCATCAAGGGCTTCGTGCTGGTGGCGATCTTCGGCGCGGTGGTGAGTTCGCTCGCGTCGATGCTCAACTCGGCCTCGACGATCGCGACGATGGACGTCTACCGCAAGCTGCGCAAGGACGCTTCGCAGTACGAGCTCGTCACGGTGGGCCGCGTCTTCGTGGTTCTCTTCGTGCTCGTGGCGATGATCATCGCGCCGTTCCTGGGGCATCCGAAGTTCGGCGGGATCTTCACGTTCATCCAGGAATTCCAGGGCTTCATCTCCCCGGGCATCCTGGCGATCTTCCTCTTCGGCGTGCTCGTGCACCGCGCCCCGCGCTACGTCGGCACCGTCGGCCTGCTGCTCAACCCGGCGCTGTACGGCTTCTTCAAGTTCGGCGGCAGCATCTTTGGCAGCCACGCGCCCGGCGTACTCACCTGGGCGTTCAAGCTGTCGTTCCTCGACCGCATGGGCCTGTGCTTCGGTATCGTGCTCGCGGTGCTCGCGATTCTGACGCTGATTTCGCCGATGAAGAAGCCGGTCGAGCTGCCCGTGAATCCGGAGATGGACATCACCCAGTCGCGCGGCTCGATGTACGCCGGCATCCTGGTGTGCGTGCTCACGGTCGCGCTCTACGTGATCTTCTGGTAGGCGATGCCGGCGGTTTCGCCGAGTGACCTCCGCGAGTTCGTGCACGCGACCTCCGAGAGTTGATGGCGGTCCTTCGGCGCTGGCCCTGAAGGGGCGTTCTAAGCGGCGTTCAAACAACGCCCGTTCAGAGCGCCCTTTCAGGGCTTTTTCAATTCGAACATCGAACGCGTACCCTGGGCTGTCTTAACCCGCTCCTGCGGAGCCGCGTCGCCTCACCCGAAGCGCACGACCACCTCGCCCGTCGCCTCACGCTGCGTCTCGATCGGCACGTCGAGGAACTTGCGGATCAGCTCGATATGCGTGTGCGCGTGCGGCGTCAGACCCGTCGAACGAAAACTGCCCCCGCCCGCCAGCGCCAGCGGCAGCATCAACTGGTCGGTCAGATGCTCGCCGACCGGCGCCGTCGCCTTAAGGTACGCCCGACACTCCCGGGCGGCTGCGTCCGCGACCGCCTCAGCCGCCCTTTGCCGTTCGCCGAACCCGGTGAACACCTCGGTCACGTGCTCGTGTTCGACGGTGATCGTCACGACGTTGCCCGGGCCGTGCGCACCGGTGATTTCCTCGATCTCCCCGTGCTCAGCCGGCCACGCGAGCTGCCGCCGGATCACGCGAATCTCCCGCTCCGCGATGCTCCGCGCCAGGTTGGCCACGCACGCCTGTGCCGTCCGCGCCACCGCCGCGCCGCGTTCGAGCAGATCGATCGCGGCGAGCCCCGCCACCGGCGCGATGTCCACCTCGATTCGCCCGCCGCCCGCGGGGTAGAACCCCGGCTGAAGGAGTTGGGCGCGCACGTCCGCCCCCATGCGCCGCAGCAGCGGCAGGTACGCCCGCGCGAGGAACTCGAACGGCGGAGCGAACGGGTTGTGCGTACCGCCCTCGAGCACGACGTGGCTGGGCTCCGGCGCGAGCACGAGCGGCAGCAGCACGGTCTGCAGCACGAGCGTCGTGCTCCCGGCTGTCCCGATGCTGAACGCGTACTCTCCGCCGCGCACCGTCCCCGGCGTGAACGTCAGCGCCGTCGAGCCGATCGCATCGCCGGAAACCTCCGCCCCGCAGACCTCCGCAGCCGCCTGGACCGCCGTAAGGTGCTGCCGCATCAAACCCGGCTTGCTCCGCCGCGCGCGGATCTTCTCGATCGTGAACGGCTGGCCCGTCACCATCGACAGCGCTAGCGCCGACCGCACGATCTGCCCACCGCCTTCTCCAAATGAACCGTCGATGTTGATCATGCCGAACGTAATTCCTAGTGGCCCTGTTTGTACAAGACTCCTCTTCAAGCATCTCCGCCCAGGGCCCGCTCAACCGATGGATCCAATCTGGTCGTGCGTAATACCTGTTCCGACGCGACATGATCGTCGAAGGAAAAGCCTGTTGCCAGCAATCGTAGAAATGCCTCCTTTGACGGCTTCTCCCATGCGTCGATGTAGTAATGAAATGCACTTTCTAGCGATTCAAAACGGCGACACCAGACTGGCGAGTACTTTCCTGGTACGGACAGGTAAGGTAGTACGCGAATGTGAGTCCATGCAACCAAAACAGCTGGCGTACAGAATATTGACGCTCGCTCCAAGTCTAGACGCGGCTCCACTCTCGGCATTGCCTTCTTCCGAACCATCTGCAGCACATCGGTGGTTAAGCTCGATTCAGCACGATGAACATGCATATGCATGGCCTGAATCAGGCGCTCAATCTCCTCCGTTTCTGTGGCCGTTAAGCCACTCAACTCACCGTAGACGTACTTCCGAACCTCCGACGCTAGATCTCGGCTATGGTTAGCTATGATCTTCTTCATCTTCTGAAACGGAATGGTCGCGGGATCCTGGCCCGTGACGACATCATGGACGCGATTGAACCAGAATGCGCCCTTCAATACCGCTGCAAGGTACATCGTGATCTCTAAATGACCGTGCGCGATTGCGCGCCTTCGTAAGTGCCTGATTTGCAAGAGTTCGTGATTGACAAAAAGTAAGGGACGCTCCATATCGTTGAGGTGTGAAATCTCAATCAAGGACATGGAGGTCCCTATGGCCAGGATGGTGCTCTCGATCGGTGGTCGTGTCAAGGTGCAAGTTCGACGGATGCGACGGGAAACGCGTGACGCAGGTGTAGCTCAGCGCTGCCAGATTGTCCTACATGCGGGCAAGGGACGTGGGCTGCGGACGATCGCGGACGCCGTGGGCTGTTCGCGCTCGTGGGTCGTGCGGGTGGTGAGCCGCTTCCGGCGTGATGGGGTGCTGGGTCTGGCGGATCGGCGTGAGGACAACGGCAAGCTCAAGCTGGACAGGGATTACCTTGATCGACTCTACGAGGTCGTGCAAAACCAGCCGAGCGACTACGGCTATGCCCGACCGACCTGGACGCGCGAATTGCTGGTGGCGGTGATGAAAGAACTGACCGGCGTGCGCATTCACGTGGGGACGATGAGTCGAGCGCTCAAGCAGATCGGCGCCCGCCGCGGCCGGCCCCGTCCGACGGTGCGCTGCCCCTGGCCGAAGGCGAAAAAGCAGCGGAGATTGCGGGAGTTGCGGACACTGGCGGCACAGCCGGCACGCGGCGAGGTGGTGGTCTTCGCGGACGAGGTGGACGTTCACTTGAATCCCAAGATTGGGCTCGACTGGATGAATCGCGGTCAGCAGAAAGAAGTGCTCACGCCGGGGCAGAACCAGAAGCGCTACCTTGCAGGCGCCTTGGATGCGGCCAGCGGTCGGCTGACGTGTGTGGAAGGGACCGCGAAGACCAGTGCGCTCTTCGTTGCGTTGCTGCGGGCGCTGGTCGAGGCGTACCCGCGTGCCCGACGCATCCATGTCATCCTGGACAACTACCGCATCCACCATAGCCAGTTCACCAGGCTGGCGCTGGCGAACTTCGCGCGTCGGATCACGCTGCACTTCCTGCCGCCGTACAGTCCGAACGACAATCGAATCGAGCGCGTCTGGCAGGACTTGCACGCGGAAGTCACGCGCAACCACCGCTGCAGCTCCATGGAGGAACTGATGGCAGAGGTTTGGAGCTACCTGCGCCACCGAAACAGCGAACCGTTGACGTTCAGGCAGGCTGCGGCATGAGACTCAGACTCGCGCCTACGAATCGCGCACGGTCATTTAGCACCGTGCGCAGAGCGCTGCCCGCGTCAAAGTAGTAACCTGGGCCAAATGTCAACAAGCACGTTCGCAACCGCCTAAACGCCGCAACATTTAGGCCCACATTGTAGATGTTCAGCACATGGCCGTGCTTGGACGCTTCGTCAATGGTCTGAAGAGCAAATTCCTGATAACTGCGCATCAGAAGCCCGAAACCATACCCTCGCGTCCGAATTTGCTGAGCATGATCTAGCTCGGCAGCTTCCAACAAATCAACTCTTCCGAAGTTCGAAAACTCTTGCGTCAAACCATTCTGCCAATTAATAATGTCGTGGGCCGTCGGTTTCATACTGACACTCCATCTGCTTTAATCGTCCGCCTCCGCCGCGTCCTTGATCACGAAGCGCGCCTGCAGACGGGCGACCTCGCTCGCGAGGCCCGCGAGCTTCACCGAACGCAGCACCTCGTCGAAATCCTTGTAGGCAGCCGGGGCCTCGTCCAGCGGGTAGTTCCGGCAATTCGTCAGGATGTCGCGCTCCGCGAACGAGCGGTCGATCGCCGCCTGGTCCAGCGTGCGGATCGCGTTCTTGCGGCCCAGGATCCGCCCCGCGCCGTGATTCACGCTGTAGCAGCTCTTCTCCGCGCCGGCCTCCGCCACCATGACCGCGGACCCGCGCTGCGGATCGCCCGGCAGCAGGATCGGGTGGCCGGTGTCGGCGAAGGGCGTGTCGCGCAGCCCGTGGTGACCCGCGGGAAACGCGCGCGTCGCGCCCTTGCGCATCACCCACGCCGGCTGGTTGTGCACGATCTCGCGCCGCGCGATGTTGTGGCTGATGAAGTACACGAGTTCGCCGCGCACGCCGGGAAAGACCTCCGCGAACGCCTCCAGCACCAGCGCGTTGATCAGCAGGTGATTCACCGTCGCGAAGTTCGCCCCCAGGGCCATGTCGTCGAGGTACGCGTCGGCCTCCGGCGTGCCCAGCGGCGCGTAGCACAGCTCGCGGTCGGCGCCCGGATAGGGAATACTCCAGGCATCGAACTTGCCCTGCAGCGCCTTGAACTGCCCCATCGCCAGGTTGTGCCCGAAGCCGCGCGAGCCGCAGTGCGACAGAAACGCCACGCACCCGTCGCGCAGGCCGAAGACCTCCGCTGCCGAGCGCGCCCGCGTATCGTCCGCCACGCGCACGACTTCGCACTCGCCGAAGTGGTTGCCGCCGCCGTACGAGCCGAGCTGCGACACCTTGGTAGCGAACTTCGGAAACCGGTGCGTGTCGAGCAGCTCATCGAGGCGCAGGGCGAGGGCGTCGCAGGTGCCGTCGTGGCCCACGTGGTGGCTGTCCTCGCAGCGGTCGGCCCAGTGCGGAGGAATGCCCAGCGCGGTGCACACCTCCGCCGAAGCGCCTTCGATCGCCACGTCGCGGCCGTCGGCCTTGCCGACGTGCCGGGCCTTGGGCACGTGCTGCTGGCCGCGGCCCGCCCCGGTCGGCGTACGCTGGCAGATAGCCGATATCACCGCCCGTCGCGTCTTCTGATCCGCGATCGCGTCCGCGGGCAGGTCGAGCTGCAGCAGGCTCATCGAGCACTTGATGTCGACGCCGACCGGCCCGGGATAGATGTGCGTCGGCGAGGCCATGACGCAACCCACCGGCGCGCCGTAGCCCACGTGCGCGTCGGGGTTGATCACGACCTCGGTCACGCCGGGCGCGAGCCGCGTGTTGATCGCCTGCTGCAGACACGCCCCGTCGAACGTCCGCCGGATGGCCTCGGTCCCGATCACGGTCACCGGCGGCACCTTGCCGCCGGCAACAGGCAGGATCGCCGTGGCCTCGCCGGTGGGGACGAGTGAAGAGCTCTGTTGCGTTACGGTGTTCATTGATTCTCAACTCAGTATGAACCATGAGGAACGCGGCGACCAGAAGGTGAAGAAACTCATTCCAGGCGTGTATGCCCTTTCCACCACTGGCCACGGGAGTAACCAGGCAGGATTTGAACCTGCACGCCGCTTGCGCGGCACCTGGATTCTATGTAGTTTCTCCAGCATTCGCCGCGTTCCTCGTCGGGACTCTACTCCGTCAGTACGCTCGCCACAACACGCTTCAGCCGCGCCGCGAGCCGCGACTGAGCCCGCAGGATCCGCTGAACCTCCAGCCGGAACCCCCGGGGAACGCGCCCGTTCGCACCCCGCGCGATCTCGTACCAGAGCACCAGCACGCCGCGCGCCAGGTGGCTGTAGGCCAGCCGGTTCTCGTCGAAGCCACAACGGCGCACGAGCTCGTCGGCGTACGCGACGATCGCGAGTTCGCGGTCCGTCGCGTCCGTACGCCGGGCCAGAAACGCCTCGAGGTCGGCCTCACCCAGCGGCAGCGCCAGCGTCGCGGCCATGCGCCGCAACGCCGCCAGCTTGAGCATCCGCGCGCCACGCGCATCGCTGCGCATCCGCACGTGCAGCGTACGCTGCCCCAGCCGCCAGATCAGGTCCCCGCAGAATCGGCACGTGCAGGTCGCCACGGGCGGATTGAAGGCAGCGCCACGGTGCCGTTCGCTCGCGACGGCGCCACGCGACGTCATCCCGAACGAAACAAGCATGTTCACGAACGCGTCCTTCTCACGGTCGTCCGGAAACACCTCCGGCGGAATGACAGCGCGGTTGCGGTCGAGCCAGCGGCGGGCCGCGTCGAACTCGTTCATGGCCACGTGCCGTTCGTCGAAGCACAGCGCGGAACGCCGGCGCGCGCCCCGCAGCCAGGCGATGAAGGCGTACACGCGTTCATGGACGCGGATCGCGGTGGCATACTGTTCGCGCTTGAACATGATCCAACTCCCGCACAGTAAAAGCGGCGGCGACAAGGATTCGAGAAACTGCTTTTTTGCCTGGCGCTCTGAAGTTGAGCCATGCACGAGCTGCCGCTCGCACAGCGGGGCTTGCACCCGCAACCTCCAGGTCCGATGTAGTTCCTCAGGCATTCGCCGCCACGTACGACCTCGTTCATTCGAAAAACACCCGCGCCGGCCTCTGCCGCGCGGCAAGTCCACCAGGGGCGTTCCGACCAGTGATGATGAAACTCGCGCATGCGTCGCTGACGCACGTTGCTCTATCCAACTGAGCTACAGGCCCGTGGTCCGACATCCGACTGGACCTGGCGGGATTCGAACCCGCGACCCATGTAGTTCCACCGGCATTCGTCACGCCGCAAGTTCTCCTGGTGCACTCCTCGTTTCATCAATGCGGTCGGTGGGAGTTGAACCCACACGAGCGCGAGCCCGCCGGACTCTCGATCCGGTGCGTCTGCCAATTCCGCCACGACCGCTCGGTCGCGTCACCGCGACCGGGAGCAGTTGAGTGGTGAACAGGTGAGCAGTTGATTTCACCAAGCCAACGCCCCCACCGGCTCCACAAGAAACACTTGCGTCCCCAGGTGCAACTGCGGCTGGAGGGAGTCGAACCCCCATGGGCCGTTCAGCCCCCGCGCTTCTGAGGCGCGTGCGTCTGCCAGTTCCGCCACAACCGCCGACCAAATCCCCAAAATAACCGTCCGATCACCTGTTCACCTGCTCCACCCATCCCCTGCTCCCGATGGCGGGCGCAGCCCGCCATCGCGGGACCGGGATTCGAACCCGAACCACCGGTGTCAGAGACCGATGTGCTGCCGTTACACCATCCCGCACTCAAGCAGCGCAATCCGCCGCGCTTATTTCCCTTTCTCACCTTCCCACCTTCCCACTTTCTCACTTTGTCACTTCGATCTGGGTGACAGGATTTGAACCTGCACGCTCCTGGGCCCAAACCAGGCGGGCTGCCGGATTGCCCCACACCCAGTAGTCTCTTTCCCAACCGGACCCGGAGAGACTCGAACTCCCAACCTCCTGGTTCGAAGCCAGGCGCTCTATCCATTGAGCTACGAGCCCCTCTGGAGGACGCCGCACGACACTGCTCCCGCGTCCCTTCCGCTCCCTTACGGTCGCGGCTCTGTTGCTTCGCTACGAGTTCCTCTGGAGGACGCCGCGCGACACTGCTCGCCGCGTTGCGTCCGCTCCCTTACGGTCGCGGCTCTGATTTCGCCGCGTCACCGGCACAGCGAGAGCAGGACTCGAACCTGCAACCTCCGGTTTCGTAGACCGGCGTGCTATCCCTTGCACCATCCCGCCATCCGACCGACCACCGGTTTACACTTCGCCACGTGCCGGCACAGCCCATTCATCATTCCGCATTCCGCATTCATCATTCCGCCCCTCCCCTCGGGGAGCGGCGCATCGCGCACCGCCCCCCGTTCCTCACCACGTCATGCCTTCCACCTGCCGCAACCAGTGGCTGGCACTCAACTTCGAGGCTTACACGACTGGCTCGCCGAACCATGTGCAGTCGGTGTACCAGAGCACTGCCACCCGGCCCAAACGAATCGCAACACGTTGTCTTTAGGTGAGTTACGCGTCACAAATCACAGCTACCGTGCGACTGCCATTCTCATCTGGACCAAGTATCTTTATCTTCTAGTATCGTTACTTAGAATATTGGCGATATGCCTCGACACGTGGTCATCGGTCTGGTGGGCACCGCGCTCGATCGCGGCGACAGCCCCGAACGCTGGTCGCAGTGGCGGCCCACGGTGTCGCTCTGCCAGCACGAGGATCTGCTCGTCAGCCGGCTCGAACTGCTCTGCGACGCCCGCAGCCAGCCGCTCGCCGACGCACTCGCCGAGGACATCCGCATCGTCTCGCCGGAAACCACCGTCCGCACGCACGCCGCGGCATTCCGCGACCCTTGGGATTTCGAGGAGGTTTACGGCGTGCTCCACGCCTTCGCGACGGGGTACCCGTTCGACCCCGAGCACGAGGACTACCTCGTGCACATCACCACGGGCACGCACGTCGTGCAGATCTGCCTGTTCCTGCTCACCGAATCGCGGCACCTGCCCGCCCGGCTGATCCAGACCGCGCCCCCGCGCCGCCACCAGTCGCGCGAACCCGGACGCTACGCGATCATCGACCTCGACCTCTCCAAGTACGACCGCATCGCCGAGCGCTTCGCCTCGGAGCAGCGCAGCGGTACCGACTTTCTCAAGGCGGGCATCGCCACGCGCAGCCCGGCCTTCAACCGCATGATCGACGAGATCGAGCACGTCGCGATCCACTCGCAAGCCCCCATCCTGCTCACCGGCCCGACCGGCGCCGGCAAGTCGAGCCTGGCCCGGCGCATCTACGAGTTGAAGAAGCAGCGCCGCCAGATCACCGGCCGGTTCGTCGAGGTGAACTGTGCGACCATCCGCGGCGACGGGACGATGTCCGCCCTCTTCGGCCACAAGCGCGGTGCGTTCACCGGCGCGGCGCACGACCGGGCCGGCCTGATCCGCGAGGCCGACCGCGGCATGCTCTTCCTGGATGAGGTGGGGGAACTGGCGATCGACGAGCAGACCATGCTGCTCCGCGCGATCGAGGAAAAGCGATTTTTCCCGCTGGGCTGCGATCGCGAGGTGGCCAGCGACTTTCAGTTGATCTGTGGGACAAACCGGGACCTCGCCGGCGCGGTGGCGCGCGGCGGGTTCCGCAACGACCTGCTGGCGCGCATCAACCTCTGGACGTTCGAGCTGCCCGGACTCGCCCAGCGCCGCGAGGACCTCGAGCCGAACATCCAGTACGAACTCAGCCAGCTTACCGCCGCGACCGGGCGGATGGTCCGCTTCAACACCGAGGCGCTGCAGCGGTTTCTTCGCTTCGCGACGGCACCGACCACGTGCTGGGCGGGCAACTTCCGTGATCTGAACGCGGCGATTGCGCGGATGGCGACGATGGCGCCGTCCGGCCGCATCACCGAGGCGGTCGTCGACGCGGAGATCGACCGGCTGACGCGGTCGTGGCGCATGCTCGCACCGGGCGAACACCACGTCGAGGAGGACGTGCTCGCGGATCTGCTCGGCGGCGCCGCGGACGACCTCGACGAGTTCGATCGCGTGCAGCTCGCCCGCGTCGTGCGCATCTGCCGGGAGTGCGCGACGCTGTCGGCTGCCGGCCGCCGGCTCTTCGCCGCCTCGCGCCAGCAGCGCAAGAGCGCCAACGACGCCGACCGACTGCGCAAGTACCTGGCCCGTTTCAACCTCGACTGGGCGCGCGTGCGTACAGACGCGTAGCGCCGCGCGCGCCTACTCGGCGACCGACCACTTCGCGGCTTCGTCCGGCTTGCCCAGGCCGGTATAGATCCGGGCGAGCAGCCGGTGAACCGCCTGCACGGGCGGTTTGTCGTCGGCGTACAGCGCGCGATGCTTTTCCAGCGCCGCCAGGGCGACCGGCTCCGCTTCGGCAAACTTCTCTTCGTCCGCCAGGATGTCCGCGAGACGAAACTGCGCATACGCCGTCTGCCGATCGCCTTCGCCGTTCACCTTGCGCCAGGTCGTGAAGGCCTGCCGCGCCAGCGGCTCCGCCTCCGCGACCCGGCCCTGCTTTTGCAGCAGAAATGCCTGGAGGATTTCCGCCTGGGCGGTCAGCGCGTGCTCCTCCCCGTAGGCTTCCTGCCGCGACGCCAGCGTCGCGGTCGCGTGCTCCAGCGCCGCAGCGAAGTCTCCCTGCCCGATCGCCAGATCCGCGAGCTGATAGTGCAGCGTCGCGGTAATGGGATGGTCCGCGCCGAGCAGGTCCACAGCGAGCGTCAGCGCCTCACCCGCCAGGCGCTGCGCCTCGTCGGCGTGCCCCAGGTTGGCCTGCAGCGAAGCCTGGTTGTGCAGCGTCGAGATGACGAACGAATTCGCGTCGCCGTGATGAGCGCGGAACTGCTCCAGCGCCGCGGTGTACAGCGCGTTCGCCTCGTCGAAGTGCCCAAGGTTGACCAGCGTAAACCCGAGCAGCGTCATCGACTTGGGAATCAACTCATCGCCTGGCGGCAGGAGCCGCTCCCGCGTCGCCAGCACCTCGCGCTCCAGCGCGACGGCCTCCTCGTGCCGGCCCGCTCCATCCAGCGCATAAGCGATACCGCTCTTCGCCGCCGCCAGCGCCAGCTCGTCGCCGGGAAAGTACTTCTCGCCGATGGCCAGCGACTCGCGCGACAGCTTCTCCGCCTCCGCATATTCTCCGCGCTCCAGGTGCACCGCAGCGAGGCTGTTGAGCGTGAGCGGCACGTCCGGATGCGCATCCCCGTACAGCTTGCGCCGGGTCGCGAGCGCCTGCCGCAGGTACTTGAACGCCTCATCGTCGCGGCCGAGCGACCGGTACGACTCGCCGAGGACGTGCTCGACCGCGGCGGCCACCGCCGGCTTGTCGGCGAGCTCCTCGAGCCGATTGGCCGCGCGATCCAGCGCATCGACCACGGTCAGCGTCTCGCCCTCCCCCGCGTCCGGATCGGCTGACGCCAGCACGTCCTGGATGAACCGCACAGCCGCCTTGGACTTTTCCGCTTCGACGCTCGCCTTGTCGCGGGCCTGTTCAGCCACGAGCTTGGCAGCGCGGGTCTCGGCGAGCAGCGCCTCCGCCCGGGCCCGCTGCCGGCTCTCGCGCATGGCGAACGACGTCGCTACCACCACGCCCGCTACCAGCACGATGAAAACCGCCACGAGCCCGCCGACCAGCGCCCGGTTGCGCCGCGCGAACTTCCGCAACTGGTATACCGCGCTCGCGGGCCGCGCCGTGATCGGCTCGTCTCCCAGGAAGCGGCGGATGTCGGCGGCCAGGTCGGCTGCAGTCGCGTAGCGCCGCGCCGGATCCTTCTCGAGCGCCTTGAGCACGATGGTCTCGACGTCACCGCGCAGACCGGCGTGCAGCGAGCTCAGGCGCCGCGGCTCCACCTCGCGGATGATCCGCGCGGTCTCGATGATCGAATGCTGCACCACCTCGTAGGGCAGGCTGCCGCTGAGCACCTCGTACAGCAAAACCCCCAGGGCATAGATGTCGGTGCGCACGTCCACGGCCCGCGAATCGCCCGCGACCTGCTCCGGGCTCATGTACGCCAGCGTGCCCACGAGCTGGCCGGTCTCGGTCTGCACCGTCGCCGCCTGCACGTCCGCGTCGGTCGCCCGGGCCACGCCGAAGTCGAGAATTTTCGGCTGGCCTGCCGCATCCACGAGCACGTTGCCCGGCTTGAGGTCGCGGTGAATCACGCCACGCTCGTGGGCGTGCTGCATGGCGTCCGCGACGCGGGCGACGAGTTCGAGCCGCGCCCGGGTCGCAAGGTGCTGGGCGTTCACGTACGCCACGAGCGGCACGCCGCGAATCAGCTCCATCGCGAAGTACGGTTGATCGAACTCCGCGCCGGCTGCCGTCGTGGCCCGCGCCGTGCCCGCCTCGTAGATGTGGGCGATGCCCGGGTGCTGCAGCTTGCCGAGCAGATCGGCCTCGCGTTTGAAGCGGCTGATGAGCGTGTGCGTCGTCAGGCCCGGCCGAATCACCTTCAACGCCACGGCGCGGTTGGGGTTTTCCTGGCGTGCCTCGTACACCGCGCCCATCCCGCCCTCGCCGATCAGCCGCACCACCGTGTACGGCCCGAGCCGCTGCAGTTGCAGCAGATCCGGCGACGACGACGCGCCCGCGACCGTTCCGTCTGCCGCGGGATCACCATACGCCTCGCGCCGCACCGGACTCCGCAGAAAATCCTCATCACCCGAGTCGAAGCGCAGCAGCGACTCCACCTCGGCGCGCACGCCGGCATCGGCGCAGTGCTCGTCCAGGTAACAGCTCCGCTCCTCCGGCGGCAACGCCGCCACCGCGTCGAACAACGCCTCCACCCGCTCGCGCCGGTCGTCAGCCACGATCCGACGCCCCTTCCTGCCCGGCGTCGCCCTCCAGCGCCCGCCGCAACCACGCCCGCGCGAATCGCCAGCGCCGATCGACCATCGACAGCGACACGCCCAGCACGTCCGCGGTCTCCTTGCCCGTCAGCCCGGCGTAGTAGCGCAGCAGCACCAGTTGAGCCGCTTCGGGATTCTCCTGCTCGAGCCGCGTCAGCGCCTCGTTGAGCGCCAGCACATCCTCCTGCGGCTCCTCGAACACGACGTCCACCATGTCGAGCGCCTCGCGCTGCCGATCGCCACCACGCTTGAGACTCTGCCGTCGCCGAGCCTGCTCCACCAGGATGTCGCGCATGGCACGGGCGGCTGCGAAGAAGAAGTGCTTGCGCCCCTCCCACGCGGCATCCGCCCCGCGCACCACACGCAGATAGGCCTCGTGCACCAGGGCGGTCGGCTGGAGCGTCTGACCCGGCGGCGTCCGCCGCATGCGGGCCTCCGCCAGGGCCCGCAACTCGGCGTAGACCATCGGCAACAGGTCGGCGGCGGCTGCGCGATCACCCGCGACCACCCGATCCAAAACCCGCGTCACATCACTTGGAGAGGGGTTCGACATTTTTCCTGCGAAGTCTGACGTGCCCGTGCTCCCGATTTCGGCTTGACCGATGGAGGCGGCGGTTGGCTCCGCAGGAGCAGCCGCCTCCGCGGCCCGGCTGGCCATTCTATCACAGGTGGGCGGAGGGGCGACAACGCCAACCGGGCCGCAGCGTAACCGTGAATCGTGGGTGTTTGCCGGAGAGCAGTCATGTCAGCCAGATCAAGACGTTACTGGAGCCTTCTCGTCAGCCTGCTGCTGATCGTTCCCGTGGGTTGCCAGGTGTCGCTGGATCCCACCGATGGCGGCGATCCGCCAGCCGGGAACCCGACCCCGCCGCCGGACAACTCCGGCGATCCCGGCGACCCGGGCACCCATCCCGACGCAACGGAACTCGCCGTGACCGGCGTCGTGCCCAACGCCGGCTCCGCCGCGGGCGGCACACGCGTCAGCATCGCCGGCGCAGGATTCACGGCTGCGACCGCCGTCTACTTCGGTGACGCCCCGGCCGACGAAGTCACTTATCTGCACGCCGGGGCGCTGACTGCGGTCGCACCTGCACAAACGCCGGGGGTCGTCGACGTCCTCGTCGTCAATCCGGGTGACGCAGCCACCGCCCGCAGCGCCGAGAGCGTCCGCATCACCGACGGCTTTCTCTACCTCGCCGACGCCGCCGAGGCCAAGCTGGCCATCACAGGGATTTCCCCCAGTGCGGGGGATTCCGGCGCAGAGACGCCAGTGACGATCACAGGCACCGGCTTTCGCGATCCAATGATCGTGCTGTTCGGCGCCATGCCGGCGAACAACGTGCACGTGGACAGCGCGCAGGTCATCACCGCCACGGCGCCCAAGGGCGTCCATGGCACGGTCGTCGTGCAGTTGATCGATCCGGACAACAAGTCCGCATCGCTGGCCAACGCCTTCAACTTCCTCGAGCAGCAGTCGACTGTCATCGTCGTCCCCGGCGGCAGCGGAGGAAGTGGCGGTAGTCCCGGCAATGGTGGCGGCGGCAGTCCCGGCAATGGTGGCAATGGCGGCGATAACCCCACCGACGACGGCACCGACTCCGACGGTGACGGGCGCACCGACGTACAGGAGCAGACCGGCTACGACATCGCGGTGGACAACACCGGCTTCGGCACCGATCCGCGCAACCTCGCCCGTCGCCACGTGACGAGCGACCCCCACAAGGTCGATACCGACGACGACGGCCTCCCGGACAGCGAGGAATTCGCCCAGAAAACCGATCCGCGCAACAACGACACCGATGGCGACGGCCTCTTCGACAAGGAGGAAATTCAGCGCTGGTACACCAGCCCGATCAGCGTCGACACCGACAGCGACGCCCGTGGCCCCAACGGCGACCTGCCCCCCGTCGCCCCGCTCTTCGACGGCGGCGAACTGATCTCCCTGCGCGATAGTGCGGGTTTTCTCATCGATCGCAACGGCGTCCGCCTGGGCGGCGGCGACATCAACCGCGTCGTCATCGGCGGCACGTCGCCCTCGCTCGACGACACGGACGGTGACGGCAAGACCGACTACGAGGAGGCTGACGACCCGGTGCGCAGCGCGCGCATCGCCGACCTGCCCCAGGCCCAGATCGAACTCGTCGACAACGTCGACATCCGCCTCGACGTGCAGTACGAAGAGAGCGCAGGACAGGAAACCACCTACGGCACGTCGATTTCGACGGGAACCTCGCGCAGCCTGAGCCGCGCGGAGACCACCTCCAACACGCACAGCGGCGAGTACAGCTTCGCGGTCGAATCCGGCACCGAAGGCGTCAGCGTGACCAACGAGTTCACCTATGGATTTGCCCATGAGGAGGCTACCGAGGTGAGCTCCGAGGACACCACCACCGCGGAGCAGGAGCACTCGCGTTCGGTGACCGACTCGCGCACGCGCACCGAGACGGCTGCTTCCGGCCGCGTCTCCATGGGCATCCGCGTGCGCAACACCGGCAACATGGCCTACGCCCTGACCAACCTGGGCATGACCATGCGGCTGTGGGAGCCGAGCCAGACGCCCGATCCCGTCACCGGCCGTTTCGGCTCGTTCAAGACGCTGGCATCTCTGACCGCGCCGCTCGGCGACTTCACGCTCGCGCCCGGCGGCGTCACCACGGTGCTGCAGCTCTCGGCGGAGGATCTGAGCGCCAGCCTCGTGCGGCAGTTCCTCGCCCACCCGAGCACGATCTACTTCGAGACCGCCACGTTCGAACTGGAAAACGCCCAGGGAATCAACTTCAACTTCCTGACCGAGACCACCTCCAGCCGTACGGCGCTCGTCGTGATCGACTACGGCGACGGCACCTTCGACCAGTACCACGTCGCCACCAACGTGGACCGCGACCCCACCGACGCGCATTTCGTGGGAATCCCCATGGGCCGCGTGATGACCGACGTGCTGCACCTGGACTACGCGGTCGGCACGAACGGCGTGCCCGGCGCCGGCGGCACCCGCGCCGCCCAGCTCCGCTCGGTCACGCGCCGCGACGGCGCGACGTTCTCCTACACCCCCACCGCGCCGGGCATGCTGCCCGAGGCCCGCTGGGTGATCTTCGCGTCGCCGGGCATTGACCTCGCCGACGCGAACTCCAACGCGATCCCCTTCAACGACCTGATGCTGCACAACCGCGACGAAATCCGCCTGGTATTCGACCGCGACCAGGACGGCGACGGCATCTACGCCCGCAAGGAATTCCTCTACGGCACGATCGATCAGCCTGTCGACCTCAACGGCGACGGCTCGTTCGACGCCACGGAATACCAGCGGGCCATCGACACGGACCAGGACCAGATCGACGACCCGGTGGAGATGGACGGGTGGATGGTCGACGCCGCCACGCTGCCCGAAGACCTCGGGTATCCGCGGCGGGTCTTCCCCAATCCCACGACGAAGGACTCGGACGCCGACGGACTCGACGACCTGGCGGAAATGCTCGGCGCCGACGGCATCGCCCCCGGGGCAGCCGGTGACAGCGGCGACGCCACCGACCCGACCAACCCCGACACCGACGGCGATAATCTGCCCGACGGAAGCGACGCCTATCCGCTCGTGCCCGCCGTCACCCTGCACGTCGACGCCAACGTGGCGGCCTCCGGCAACGGCCTCACCTGGCTCGGCGCGATGAAGACGCTGCGCGAGGCGCTCGACTTCGCAGCCGCCGCCAACGACGCCACCGCGGCGGGCTTCGACCCCACGCAGGTGGTCAGTGAAATCTGGGTCGCGGACGGCGTGTACACGCCCAGCGGCAATCCGACGCAGGCGGACCGCGACGATACCTTCCGCCTGTACAACGCGGTGGGCATCTACGGCGGCTTCGCCGGCGCCGATTCCACCGACTACCCCGGCGGAGAGCGAAGGCGGCTGCAGCGCAACCCCGACCCGCTGACCAACGGCTGCGTGCTCGACGGCGACGTCGACGCCAACGGCCCGTCCGGCAACAGCTACAGCGTGGTCACCGGCGACACCGACCCGAGCAGCGGCGACCCGCTCGACGCGACCGCGGCGCTCGATGGGTTTACCATTACCGGCGGGCGGGCCGATGGCAGCTTCCCCCCGCAGTACCAGCCGTTCGATCCGCACTACTGCGGCGGCGGACTGTACATCGCCGCGGGGGCTCATCCGACGCTCAGCAACCTCTTCGTCACCGCGAACTTCGCGGCGTTCGAGGGCGGCGGCATGGTCGACTACGGCGGGGCGACGCTGGACCACTGCACCTTCAACGCCAACGTCGCGGACACCAACACGGCGCGTACTGCCGGCCTGTTCAGCGGCGGCGGCGGACTCGCCTGCCGCGACGCAGCCACCACCATCACCGACTGTGTGTTCAGCGGAAACGTGGCGATCGTCGGCGGTGGCATCTTCGTCACCGGCGGCAGCCTGCGGTTTGAACGCGGCACGGTGAGCGGGAACAGCGCAGCCGGCATCGGCGACACGGACAACAACTTGTGCCAGGGCGGCGACGGCGGAGGCGTGTACTTTGATGGCGGCCAGCACTACGTGGCCAACGTCGCGCTGCGCTCGAACGGCTCACGCGACGAGACCGGCACGTCCTACAACATCCGCAACGATCTGTTCGCCGGCGGCGGCGGCGCCTACCTCAACAGCGGGAAGCTCACCATGGTCAACTGTGCGTTCTGGAATAACCGCACCGACTGGAACGGCGGTGGCATCAACATCCACGCCGGCCAGGCGGCGCTGACGAACTGCTCGTTCAGCCGCAACGACGCCAACAGCGCGTTCGCGTTCGACTCGTCCGGCGGCGGATTCTTCCAGGGACAGGGCAGCCCGAACGTCCAGGTGCGCAACAGCATCCTCTGGGGCAACACCAGCAAGATTGCCAACACCGAGGAACTCTACCGCGACGGCAATCACGCGGGCGGCGGCGTGCTCACCGTCGACACCACCCTGATCAAAAACCTCACCGCGGGCTACGCCGCGCTCGGCACCGGCAACATCGGCGGCGACCCGTCGTTCGTCTCCGCCGACGGCGGCAACCTGCGGCTCAAGAGCAACTCGCTCGCGATCGACCTGGGCAACAGCCTCATCGACGTGGATCCGTACACCAACGGCAGTCAGCCGCTGCCGGACTTCGACCTGGCGGGCAAAGCCCGCATCGCCGTGGGCACGCCCGGCAACGATCCGGTCGTGGACATGGGTGCCTACGAGTACCAGGGACAGTAATCCAGGACCGGTTGAAGAAATCCGATGCGGCTGGGGCCGCCCATAATCCGGCCCTCGACCTGCCCCAGCAGGCCGAGGGCCGGTCTCAGTTTTGAGAAATCCCGTGCCGCAGACTTGCCGCGCAGCGGTTGGATTTGGTACCATCGCCGAACGGGTCGGCGGCGCCTTACGTCTACCCGTGGCGCACGCCGGCACGAGTCGCCCATCGCGAGGACCACGCCCATGCCCGCCCGCGCCCTGCCGGTCGCACTCCTTTTGCTCGGTCTGCCGCTGATCCAAGCCAACCGCACCCAAGGGGCGGAGACAATCTACGTCGATGGGGCTGCTCCAAGCGGCGGCGACGGACAGTCCTGGGGAACCGCATTCAACGACCTCCAGGATGCGCTGCAGGCGGCGCAGGCCGGCGACACGATCCGCGTGGCGGGTGGAATCTACACGCCGGCGGGACCGGATGGACCGCGCACGGCAACTTTCGAACTGAAAAACAACGTCCTGATGCTCGGGGGGTACGCCGGACAAGGCAGTCCGAACCCGGACGAACGCAACGTCAGCGCCCATGAGACGACCCTGAGCGGTGATCTCAACGGCAACGATGTGCCCGGCTCGATCGATTGCTGTGTCGGTACGTTGTTCGACGGCGGATGCAGCGATGCCGACTGCACCGCCGCCGTCTGCGCTGCCAACGCCTCCTGCTGCACGCAATGGGATGATGGCATCTGTACCGAGCTCGCCGAACAGCTCTGTCCTGACTTGTGCGCCGCCAACGACGACAACGTCTATCATGTCGTCGTCGGTATTGAGAACGCGCCGTCGACCGTCATTGATGGCTTCACGATCCGCGGCGGCTTTGCGGATACCCATGAGAGCGACGGGACGCTTTGGGGATCGTACGGCGGCGGCATATACATCGAGGCTGGGGAACCTACCGTCAGACACTGTCGATTCGAGAACAACTGGGCGAGCGACGGCGGCGGCGCGCTGATCACAAGCGGGCAGGTTCTCGATTGCACATTCAGCGCGAACTCAGCTACGCGTGGAGGCGCGATCGGCCTCAGTCACTCGGGCACAGCCCGGCGCTGTGTCTTTTCGCATAACGAGGCTCTCGATGAAGGCGGCGCTGCAACGCTCCTCGGCGACGCATCCCTGGAAGACTGCACCTTCACGAACAACCGTTCCGGCCTGCTAGGTGGCGCGGTCGCCACGCGCTTCGCGGATAATCCCACGCTGCGGCGCTGCACTTTTGCTTCCAACCGTTCGCCCTGGGGCGGTGCCGTGTTACTGAATAGTCGCTTCGGCGTTCTGCTCGCGGACTGCAGATTTGAAGGCAACTCCTCCACGGGCCGCGGGGGCGCCATAGCGTGCTACGCCCATTCAGCCGACCTGATCGCTAACGTCTTCGTCCAGAACCTCGCGGACATCGGGGGCGGCGCCGTCCACATGGGCGGCGAAAGCGGACGTCTGCATGATTGCCTGTTCGCCGGAAACTCGAGCGGGGCGGGTGGAGCCCTGATGTTCCAATCGTCGACCGACGTGGCAACGATCACCCATTCGACGTTCTTCGCCAACACCGCGCAGACCATCGGCGGCGGGCTCCACAACAGCCTCACGGCGAATATCACCGTCGCCAACAGTATCTTCTGGGGAAACCTGGTATCCCCCAGCAACGATTCCGAATCCGCACAGATTTCCAACCCAGCGACGACGGTCACGCACACCTGCATTCAGGGTCTGAATGCCTTCGCTGCGCAAGTCGGAAACATCGGCGCCGACCCGCTCATGGTAGACACGCTCGGCGCCGACAGCGTCGCGGGCACAGGTGACTACGATCTTCGACTTGCCGCGGGCTCGCCGTGCATCGACGCAGCCGACAACGCAGCCGTCCCGCCCGATACGCTTGATCTCGATGGCGACGGGGACGTCACCGAGCCATCGCCCTTCGATGCAGCCGGCCGCACGCGCTTCTGGGACGATCCCGCGACGCCCGACTGCCCCCAACCCGGAGCATCCTGCGGAACCGCCCCGCTCGCGGACATGGGCGCATTCGAATTCGGTGCGCCGGCACCGCTGCCGGGCGACTACGATCACGACGGCACTGTCGGCCCGGCTGACTACATCTGGTTCGCAAACTGCCTCGGCGGCCCCGGCCAGGACCCGGCTGCCCCGCTGGTGGAATACGCCTGTCGCGCGGCGTTCGACGTCGATGCGGACCACGACGTTGACCTGCGCGATTTCGCAGCCTTCGCGCAGAGCCTGGGCACGAACCGCTGAAGTGATCAAGCGAAGTAGTTCGGGTAGACCCGCGCGCGCCGGCTGCGCTGCTGGTACGACCGCGCCAGATCCAGGAAAATCTCAAGATCCTGGTCGACCTTCGCGTTGATGCCGTCGAAGTAGAACACCCGGATGGGCAGGTCGTCGTGCGCGGCGCTCACCGCCGGGTAAATCGCCTCGCAGATCACGCCGTTCATACAGGTGAACGGGCTGATGTCGATGATGCCCGCCGCGCCGTGCTCCGCGAGGTGAATCGCCTTGCCGATGCTCAACACCATCTCACCGATGCACCCCTCCCCCGGCAGGTACGGCGCGGAACGCTCGAGCACCTCCGCGACGCTGTGCGGCTCCTCGTACCCCACCAGGTCGGCGGCCACCGGCGCGAGCAACGCCTGCTCGTAGCGGTGCTGCGTGTGCGATTTGATCTTCGCCTTGAGCCGCTGAAGATTGAACCGCCCCCGCGTGCGGCAGATATCGTGCTCCTGATACCAGTTCGTGTACCAGACCCACTCGCAGATGTCGGCGAGCCGGCACTCGCCCCCCAGCCGCTCGACCTTGCGGGCCAGCTCGTCGTTGCTGAAGTTGTTCTGCCGGCAGAAGATCTCCCCGACCAGCCCGATCACCGGTCGGCCCTTCTCATATCGCGCCGGAACCGCGTGAAAGCGCGCACGCATCTCCGCGACGCGCTCGACGAGCGCGCGCAGACGCCGCCGCGCGGAGAGGCCCGGCTCCTCCAGCACCCGCTCGAACGCCGCCAGCGTCTCGGCGGCCGCCGCGTCAGCCGCCCCCGCCGCCGTCTCGTACGGCCGCGTCTTGAGCACGAAACGCGTTACCAGATCGCCCAGCACGAGCCCCATCCACATGGTGAGCTGGGCGTCGGCCGACGCCATGCCGACCTCGTCGTATCCGCTCTTGCTCGATGGTGAAAACACCATGACGTCGCCGTGGCCGAGCTCGGTAAGCACCTTGCGCAGGTACGGCGCGTACTGCCCGAAGCGGCACGGCCCGTTCGCCGTGGGCATGAAGAACGCCGTGCGCTGCGCGGCGAAGTCCGGCGCGCGCGTCACCTTTAGGAAATCTCCCAACGTGATGCGGTGCGGCAAACACTCCTCGCCGCTGCTGTGCAGCCCGCCCAGCTCGAGCGTCTCGGCGTCGGAGTCCGGCGACGGCCAGGCGTCGATCCCGATCGACCGCAGCGCGGCGGCGGTCAGTCGCGCACCAGCGCC
Source organism: Phycisphaerales bacterium (assembly GCA_020639115.1). Classification (GTDB taxonomy): domain Bacteria; phylum Planctomycetota; class Phycisphaerae; order UBA1845; family UBA1845; genus JACKHG01. The sequence continues at coordinate 512,854 of JACKHG010000002.1, read as the reverse complement.
GGACATTTGCGGGATGAACAGCCGCCGGCCGGTGAGTGACTGCGGTGCCCGCTCGCTTGTGCTGGTTTTCGCCACCATCGCAGAATCCCCTTGCTGTCCAGGTAGGCCTCGCAACGCGTCATCATGCCCGCGTCGTTGGAGTGCCCGTCGAACTGCAGCGTCAGAAACGGCCGGCCCGCGGCCTCCGTGAGGAACGACTTCACGAACGAATCGGGCCCGCACTTGAAGTTCGTGATGTAGATGATGTGCAGGTTGGGATTGTCCCGCACGATCCGGCCGGCGGCCAGGATGCGCCGCCCGTACTCCCAGAACATGTTCGCGTTCACGTCGCGGACGTCGACGCCGTCCAGCGGCAGCGCGTCGAGCGGGATGACGTTGACCCCGTACAGCTCGCGCAGCTTGCGCGCCACCGACAGGCTCACGCCCGCGTCGTGGATGTTGTACGGCCGCCCGACCAGCACGATCCCGCTCGCGCCGGTCCGCGCCAACTCCGCCAGCGCCTCCGTGCCCGCCTGCCGGTACGCCGCCTCGAAGCGCCGCTGCGCCGCCAGCGCCGCGGCGAACGCCCGCCGCGCCCGCGGCTGATCCACCCCCAGCTCACGCGCCACCGCCACCATGCTGTCCGCGATCGTCACCAGGCCGTCGCGCATCCGCAGCGTCGGGCAGAGCATCCGCCCCGGCCAGTTGCGCAGCGCCGGCGACTGGCGCAGCACGAACGGCAGCGTCTGGCCCCAGGGACACACATATGCCTCGTTGTCGCGCACCGGCGACTCGGCGCTGACGATATTGGGAATCCACAGGTAGTCGACGCCGCGCTCGGCGAGCGCGGCGGCGTGCCCGTGTGCCACGATAATGGGAAAACAGGGTTCGGCGACGACGGCGTCGAGGCCCCGCGCGACCGTCTCGCGATTGGTTTCGTCGGATACCACCACGCGCAGGCCGCAGTCGTGAAAGAACCGCCGCCACAAGGGCATCAGGCCCAGCGTGTACATCGCCAGGGGAATGCCCACCGTCGGCCCGGGATTCTCCGCCTGGGTCGCGCCGTCGGCGTAGAGCAGCGCGCGGCGCAGCGCCACCAGGTCCGCGATCTCCGGCTTCCGCGGCGACTTCGCCCGCTTGCGGAAGCGGTCCGAGCACTTGTCGCCCCAATACGTCTTTTCCCCCTCAACCGTGAACTGCTGCACGCTGCAGTGATTGCCGCACCCGCTGCAGGTGAACTCCTTGAGCGTGTAGTCGACCGCGGTGAGGTCGTAGCCGCGGAAACGCGTCGCCGCACCCGATTCCACCGCCTTCTCCCGGGCCAGCAGCGCCGCCCCCAGCGCCCCCAGCACCGCGTTGTGTGGCGGGACGATCACCTCCTTGCCGCAGATCATGCTGAAGGCCGCAGCCACCGCGTCGTTGTACGCCGTCCCGCCCTGGAAAAAGATGCACTCGCCGATCGACCGCCCGCGCACGACGCGGTTGATGTAGTTGTACGCCACCGAGTAGGCCAGACCCGCGATCACGTCGTCGCGCCGCGCCCCGCGCTGCATGCACGCGTTGACGTCCCGCTCCATGAACACCGTGCAGCGCTCCCCGAGCCGCACGGGCGATTCCGCCCCCAGGGCCAGCGCTGCGAATTCACCCTTGATCGCAACGCCCAGCTCCTCGGCCCGCTCCTCCAGAAAACTGCCTGTCCCCGCGGCGCACGCCTCGTTCATGGCGAAATCCACCACGACCGTGTCGCCCGTCTCCGGATCCCGTGCGAGCCGGATGTACTTGCTGTCCTGCCCGCCGATCTCGAAAATCGTGTCCGGACGCCGCCCCAGCAAGCGGTCACCCGCGTACGCAGCCCCCGTCTTGTGCGCGGTGATCTCGTCGTGAATCGCGTCCGCCCCGACCAGCTCGCCGATCAGCTCCCGCCCGCTGCCCGTCGTCCCCACACCGCAGATCCGCACGCGCTCCCCGACCGCCGCCTCGATCTCGCGCAGACACCGCGTGACCACCTCGATCGGCCGCCCCTCCGTACGCGTGAAGATCGAATGCACGATGTCGCCGGCTGCGTCGATCACCACCAGCTTCGTGCCGACCGAACCGATATCGAGCCCGAGATACGCATCGATCACCGCGCCATCATCCGGCAGCTCGTAAGGCTTGATCGCCTCGCGCAGGTTCAGCACTCGATCCATCCGCAATCGCGGCGCGCAACCTTTTTCCGCACCCGGGACACCGGTCACTACCGCAGGGTGGGCATCGCCCACCACGCCCAAACTCGCGTGGACCCCTGTGCCCTCTCCCCTCGCGGTGTCCATCCGACGCGCACCGCCACCGCGCTCGTGCGCCAGCAGCGCCGCCCCGATCGCCCCATACACCGCAGCCGCGTCCGGCACGATCAGCTCGTCTTCCGCCAGCGCGAACACCTCGCGCAGCGCCGCGATCACCGCCGAGTTTGCAGCCACCCCGCCGACCAGCACGACCGGCGACTCGACCACCCGCCCCTTCACCACCGCCGAGCGATAGTTCACCGCCACCGCGTTGCACAGCCCGCGCAGCACCTCCGGCGGCGTGAACCCCTTCTGCTGGGCGTGAATCATGTCGCTCTTGGCGAAAACACTACAGCGCCCGGCGATCTGCGCCGCCCGCTCCGCCCCGGCGACGATCCCGCCGAGATCCTCGATCGCGTAGCGCAACCGCCCCGCCTGCTGATCGAGAAAGCTGCCCGTGCCGGCTGCACAGTCGCCGTTGGTCCCGTAATCCACGATCCCCAGCCGCCCTCCCGAGCCGTCCGGGGCCAGACGGAGGTACCGGCTGCTCTCGCCCCCGATCTCGAAGACGGTGCGCGCGTTCGGCAAAAGCCAATCGACGGCGCGGGCCAGCGCCTGGAACCCGTTGCAACGCAGCGCCTGCGGGTACTGCGGCAATTCGACCGCCCCGGAACCCGTCAGCGCCACAGAGTGAATGGAACCGGCCGGCAGGTGGGCGACCGTTTCCGCCAAGAGCGCCTGCAGCGCCTCGCCCGGCCGGCCCCGCGTGCGCCGCGGCGCCGCGACCAGCACCGCCATCCCGCCGGCGGACGCCGGCTCGAGCGCACGCAGCGTCACCGCGTTGCCGTTGGTGTGCAAGATGGGTTCGATGAGAGCAGCCGGTACGAGCACCGCGAGCTTGACGCTTACGGCGCCGACATCAAGGCCCAGAGAAATCGCTGACGTGTCCATGGTGACGTCCCGAAGCTACAGAAACGGCGCATGTTGCCATTTCACAACCTCTCCGACGCCCGGGGGCCGCGCCCCATTCGCATGTCCACGCTGTACAACCTACGCGAGAAATAAGTGAATGCAATTTCACAAACCGGCAGAAGTATGTTAGTGCCTCTTTCAAACCGCATTCCGCGACTTCAGCGCCCCCCCAAAAGGGCGGACCCCGTGAGCGTTCGCCGGACGCCGCCCAAGGCATGCGGCTCGTTGCCGCATGGAGGAGTTCGGGCAAGGCGCCGGACCAACGACGGGGTCCGTAGCGGAATGCATCGATTGGGTGCGCCGCGGGGCCGGTGTGCGACCCCGCGGCGCTGAGCTGCAGTCTCCCACGTTAGCGCTACGGGCCCGTGAAATTCTGCTGGAATACCCAGAAATCGCGCAGATCGACGTCACCGTCGGCGTCTGCGTCGAACTTCGGACACGTGGAGGCCGTGACGGTTACCGTGCCGATCATGCCGAAGGCCTCGTGAACCACGCAGTAGTACGGATAGACGTTGCCGGGCATCGGATGTGCTCCGAGGAACGCCGCATCGAAGGTGACGTCGAACGTCGTGGCCGTGCTCGACGTGGCGTTGCCCGAACGGAAATTCCCGTCGTGCACGCCGCCCACGCCGCTCTCCACGTTGTGGAAACCACCCGCCCAGAACCAGTGGACGGTGTCTCCGACGTTGATGGAGATGTCAGCCGGCGTAAACACGAACCCGGGCCCGACGGAGACGTTCACGGTCTGCGGCGCCGGTGCAGCCGGAACATCCGGCCCGCCGAGACAGGCCGCGAAACTCGCGTAGTCGTCCAGCCCCACATCGCCGTCACCATCGCAATCACCGTACAACGGAGCAAGCCGCAGCACCTCACCCGACGTGCCCGTCGGACCGAGATCGGTCGATCCCAGCACGTAGATTTCTCCATCCTCGTCCTCGCCCATGCCCTTCAGATACCGGCCGAACGGCGCGTCGTCGGCCCCGAGGCGAACCCGCAAAATGGCAGGATTTCCCGGGTTGGATTCGTCGAGGTAGTACAACCGACCGGTCGGACTGAAGTCGGCGCTGAAATCGCCGAAAAAGTAGGTGCCCGCCAGCCCCGGCATGACCGCGCCGCGGTAGACGTAGCCACCAATGATGGAAATACCGCCATCGGTATGGGTGTACTCCGCAATCGGATCGATCAGGCCGTTGCTGTCGCAGCTCGGCAGAAACGTGCCCGGGTTGAACGGATCGAAGCAGTGGGCGCCCTCCCGGATGACCCAGCCGTAGTTGCCCCCGGCTGTCACGATGTCGAGCTCTTCGATGAGCGCCTGCCCCACGTCGGCCACGATCAGGCGGCCGTCGCCGCCCGGCCCGTCGTCGAACGAGAACCGGAACGGATTGCGAAACCCATAAGCGTAGATCTCGTCCAGCCCGTTGGTGCCCACGAACGGGTTGTCCGCGGGAATCGCGTACGGCGAGCCGCCGTCCACGTCGATGCGCAGCATCGAACCCAGGGGTGTATTGATGTTCTGGCCGTTGCCGATCGGTCCGTGCGGAAGGTTGGGATCGTCCAACCCGTCGTTGGCCCCGCCTCCGTCGCCGAGCGTGAAATACAGGTACCCGTCCGGACCGAACGCGACGCCGCCGGAATTGTGGTTGAACTGCGGCTCGTCGATCGCGAACAGGATCGTCGGAGTCGGATTGGCAACATCTGGATTGCCCGACACGCTGAATTCAGCCAGAATCTCCTCGTGACATCCCCGACTGGTCCCGAAGCATGCCTCGCCCGAAGCGCCGGTCCGCGGCCGGCTGAAACGCACGAAGAACCGCCCGTTGCTCGCATAATTCGGATGAAAGGCCAGCCCCAGCACGCCCCGTTCGTCAAAACCGGTATTCAACGTAGGCAACTCAGCCGTGAGATCCAGAAACGGCGTCGGCAGCAATACGCCGTTCTTGACGATGCGGATAAAGCCGGCCTGGTCGACGATGAACAACCGGCCCGACCCGTCACCGGCGTGCGTCAGATGCGTCGGCGAAATCAGGCCCGAAGCCACCGGCTCGAGCCGCACCGTAATATCGCCCGTCGGTATCTGCGCCGAAGCGACACCGACTCCCGTCCATCCGACCACCAGCGCGGCGATCAGCAGTTGTCCCCCGCGGTAGTCCATCGGCCCGCGCCGCGCGCAGTCCGGAAAGCCGCCGTTTCTCATACCGGTCCTCCTCAGGCTCGAGTTGTGATGAAGGTGGACGCGACCGTCCAGCCAACCCCCAGCTATCACATGCCGTACCAACAATGCGGCTGCCAGCCATTCGGAGTGCAACTCCATCACATTCAGGGGTTTGCGTTTTCTCAGGGCACGCGCACGCAGCGGACACGAAATCGACACGTGCGAGCGTGGTCGCATAGTGGGGACTGACGCCCGCCAAGCGGCAACGCGACGCTTGCCCATTGCGCGGCGAGGTGTTAATCCTGTGCCGCAACCGAACGGAGGCCCATGGCCCGGATCCTCATCATCGAAGACGAGGCGATGCTCGCCCGCAACATGCGCGAGTCCCTGGCCCTCACCGGCCACGACGTCTCCTGCGCCGGCAGCGGCGAGGCCGGACTCGACGAGGCCGAACGCCACGCACCCGACGTCGTCCTGCTTGACCTGCGTCTACCGGGGATCGACGGACTCGACGTCGTACGCGAACTGCAGCGCCGCGGCAGCAGCGCCTCCGTCGTGGTCATGACCGCGTACGGCAACGTCGACAGCGCGGTCGAGGCGATCCGCTGCGGCGTCAGCGACTACCTCACCAAGCCGCTCGACCTGCGCGAACTCGACCTCGTCATCGACCGCGTCCTGCAGCACCGCCGCCTTGCCGCCAACCTCGAGTACTTCCGCAGCCGCGAGCAGCAAAGCGCTTCGCTCGACAGCCTGATCGGCGAGTCGCCGCCCATGCAGGCCGTCAAGCAGTTCATCCGCCGCATCGTGGCGACGCCCGCGCTCTCCTCCGAAATGGCCCCGCCCATGCTCCTCACCGGGGAAACCGGCACGGGCAAGGATCTCGTCGCCCGCGCCGTGCACTACGCCGGCCCGCGCCGCGACGCGCCCTTCGTACACCTCAACTGCACCGCCCTGCCCGAACATCTCGTCGAGGCGGAACTGTTCGGTCACGTGAAGGGCGCGTTCACCGACGCCCGCGGCGACAAACGCGGCCTCTTCGAGGTGGCCGACGGCGGCACGATTTTCCTCGACGAAATCGGCCATATGCCCGCGGCACTCCAGGCCAAGCTGCTCGGCGTCATCGAGCATCGCCGCATCCGCCCCGTCGGCGGAACCGTCGAACGCAAGATTGATATTCACATCATCGCGGCGACCAACCGCAACCTCGTCGAGGCCATCGAATCCGGCGCGTTCCGCGACGATCTCTACCACCGCCTGCGCGTGCTCACCATCCATCTTCCGGCGCTCAGCGCGCGGGGCGGCGACATCGACCTGCTCGCCGAGCACTTCGTCCGCCTCTACGCCGGCCGCTTCGGCCTCTCGGTCGCGGGCCTCGCGCCCGCGGCGCTCGCGCGCTTGCACGCGCACGACTGGCCCGGCAACGTGCGCGAGCTGTCCCACACGCTGGAGAGCGCCGTGCTCATCACCGACGGCCCGCAGATCCAGCCCGAACACCTCAACCTCGAACCCCCCGCAGGAGAGACGAGGATGAGCATCGAGCTCACCGGCGATCAGGTCATCGAACTCGACTTCGCCGGCGGCAACGCCCGCCTCGAAGACGTGGAATACCGCATCATCCGCGCCGCCCTCGACTACGCCAAACACAACGTCAGCCGCGCCGCCCGCCTGCTCGGCATCTCCCGCGACGCCGTCCGCTACCGCCTCGAAAAGTACGAAAAAGAACACGGCCCCCAGGACTGACCCCCCGCCCCCACTCAATCCCTCAATCCCTTAATCCCTTAATCCCTCAATCCCTCAATCCCTCAATCCCTCTCTTCTTGCGTCCCCACTCGCACTTCGCGACTACACTCGCAGCCACCCGCGCCAGTATCTACTGGCTGTATTGCAATCGACGCCCCCAGCCGGGTATCGTGATGGTTCGGTGACCGGAGCCGTGCCTCGGCACGGATCGTGCCCGGTGTCCTCCTTGGACCCACCCGTGCGTGGGCCCATTGGACTTGCCGGGAGCCAATCATGAACCTCAAAGCGAACCATCGCCTACGCCGCGGCCGGCCCGCGCCGGCCTTCACGCTGATCGAACTGCTCGTCGTCATCGCCGTGATCACCGTGCTGCTGGCCATCCTCTTCCCCTCGCTGGGCAAGGCCCGCGAGGACACCCGCCGCACGGTCTGCCTCGCCAACCTCAAGCACATCGGCATCGGCCTCTTCACCTACGCCGACGGCAACAACGGCAACGGTCCCAACATCATGACCCCCATGGGCCACTGCTCCCCGCGCACGCTGCTCAGCGTTCCCGGCGCCATGGTCAACCTCGGCCTCACGCTCCCCACCGAGGTCGCCGATCCGAATCTCTTCCGCTGCCCGAGCCAGCGCCAGTTCAACTACGCGACCGATCCCGAACTCTTCAAGACTGAAAAGGTTACGGGCAGCTACGCCTACGCCGTGCAACTCGCGGCTGAGGAAAGCCCGCGCTTCTCCCGCTTCCGCCACCTCGCGATGGTCTCCGACGACTTCACCGCGCCGGAGGACGCGCCCGCCGGTACGCCGGCTGAAGGCGTCGGCCGCTACACCCACCGCGTCGCCTACAACGTCCTCTACACCGACGGCAGCGCCGCCCGCTACGCCAACACCAGCGAGAGCATCTGGCGCCGCGGCGTCTACTGGGACGACGAGACCGACAGCTACACCTACGCCCGCTACTACAGCCACGTCGACACGGCCGATCCCGACAGCGCCTACATGCAGCGCTATCCCGACATCTTTCGCGTCTGGCACGCCTTCTGCTATTCTCAACCCGACCCGTTCGCCGGCGCGCCGTCTCCATATACGCCGTGAGTCCGGCTGGGCCCGATGAACCCGCATGACCATCCGCTGGAAACTCAACACCGCGTTCATCGCCCTGGTCCTGGTGTTCCTCGTCGCAGCCGGCATCACCATCCACGCTGTTCGCCTGACCGCGGAGCAGACCCGCTCCCACGTCCGCACCCGTGAACTCGCCCAGTACGCCGCCAACATTCGCACGCTCGTCTTCGCCCAGGTGGCTGCCGCCGCGGACCCGCGCCGCCTGCCCCCGGAAACCGCCGAGGCCGACTGGGCCGCCACCGCGCTCGACGACATCGACGTCAACATCCGCCTCGCCGAAGGCGAGCGCGAACGCCGCCAGTGGACCGGCGTCCGCGCGGGCATCGTCGCGCTCGCCGCCGCGCTCGACGCCGACCGCCCCGCAGCCGAGACCGCCCCGATCGTCCGCACCATCGAGCAGCGGCTCCGCGACCTGCATCAACTCTATGAAATTTCCCAATACGACGCAGCCGTGGCCATCGCCCGCTCCAGCTTCCACGCCCAGGTCGCCATCGGCGTGGCTGCCGCCCTCACCGTTCTGCTGCTGCTCGTGTACCTGAGCATGATCCGCCGCTGGCTGATCCGCCCCGTGGACGTGCTGCGCGCCAGCGTGGAGACCATCGGCCACGGCGATCTCGCCCACCGCGTGCCGCTCGCGGGCCGCGACGAGCTGGCTGTGCTCGCCCGCGGCATCGACGGCATGGCCGCCGGGCTCGCGGCCCACCAGGCCGAACTGGTCCGCGCCCGCGAGTTCAGCGCCATCGGCGAGATGTGCGCCAACATCGCCCACGGCCTGCGCAACCCGCTCGCCGCCATCCGCAGCGGCGCCCAGCTCGCCGCCCGCCGCGCCAACGGGTCAGCCACGGTTCGCGAGTCCTTCGACGACTTGGCTGCCCAGGCCGACGTCATGGACCAGCGCATCTCCCGCCTGTTCCTCTTTTCCCGCCCGCTCGAGCTGCGGGCCACAAGCGTCTCCTTCGTCGACCTCGCCGCCTCCGCGCACGCCCAAGCGCGCAACGTCCTCACTACGCGCGACGTGCGCCTCACCATCGATGACGCGACGAACGGACGCGGCTGGTGCATCGACGCGGAACGCGTCGCCGAAGCCGTCGCCGAACTGATCATGAACGCCGCGCACCACAGCCCGCCGCAGTCCGAAGTGCGCGTCCACGGCGCAGCCGACATAGACGGCGCAGTTTCATCAGCGCCCGACACCTCCTGCCCCGAACCCGGCGGACCGGGCACCCTGCGCATCGAAGTGATCGATCGCGGCGCCGGCATGTCCCCCGCCACCTGCGCCAAGGCCTTCGACACCTTTTTCACCACCCGCCCCGGCGGCACCGGCATGGGCCTCGCCCTGGTGCGCAAACTCGCCAAGAAGCACGGCGGCACGGTGTCCATCGAATCGCAACCCAACGCCGGCACGACCATCACGCTGACGCTCCGCGAACTGCCACAAATCAAGGCAGGTCACGCTACTGCGTGACAAGCACGTCGCAGGCGCTTGGATTCCTTGGGGGCTGATGATGACTCACGGCCCGCGCGTCCCGGCCCCCCACTCGCGTGGGGGGTTCTGATGATGTACGCGCCGATCAGAACCCCGGCAGCCATGCCGGGGCCAAGAGCAGCCGCCAGTACTGTCACACTGCGCCGACAGGCCGCGCTCAAGCGCCGTAGGCCACACTATTGCGTGACAGCGCACTCACAGGCGTTGGGATCCCTTGTGGACTGATGATGCCTTACGGTCCGCGCGTCGCGGCCCCCCACTTGCGTGGGGGGTTCTGACGATGCACCGCCGCGTGCTGGACAACGCGGCCCAAAAGTGGTCAATTGGTGGGCTTCCGAGCCGTCTGTCCCTCATTCGGAGGCTCTTGCCATGTTCGCCGCACGCCTTGCACTCCGGTTTACCGCTCTGACGCTGACCGCAAACGCCGCCCTCGCCTTGCTCCTGGCCCCGCTGCGCGCCGCCGCGGCTGACCGGCCCAACATCGTCCTCATCTACACCGACGACCACGCCTACCAGGCGATCGGCGCCTACGGCTCGCGCATCAACACCACCCCGCACATCGACTCGCTCGCCCAGGCCGGCATGCGCTTCGACAACTGCCTGGTGACCAACTCCATCTGCGGCCCGCAGCGCGCCTGCGTGCTGACCGGCAAGTACAACCACCACAATGGCGTGTACGTCAACGGCAACGTGTTCGACACGTCCCAGCCAGTCTTCCCCGCGATGCTCCGCGACGCCGGCTACACCACCGCCTTCGTCGGCAAGTGGCACCTGCTGGCCCAACCGACCTGCTTCGACCACTACGAACTCCTCATCGGCCAGGGCCGCTACTACAACCCGACGCTGATCAGCGACGGCAAAAACGTCGACTACACCGGCTACACCACCGACGTCATCACCGACCGCGCCATCGACTGGCTCGACCACCAGCGTGACAAGAGCAAGCCGTTCCTGCTGATGTACCAGCACAAGGCCCCGCACCGCCCCTGGGACCCCGACATCAAGTACCTGCACCTCTACGACGATGTTGAAATTCCCGAACCGCCGCTGCTCTTCGAGGACTACAGCATCCGCGGCCTGCCCGCCCGCCAGCAGGACATGACCATCGCGGAGACCATGGACGCCCGCGACGTGAAGTTCATCTTCCCCCGCGAACTCAACGACGCCCAGCGGGCCGAATGGGAAAAGGCCTACGGACCGAAGAACATGGCGTTCCGCCAGGCGATGCTCACCGGCGACGCCCTGACGCGCTGGAAATACCAGCGCTTCATCAAGGACTACCTCCGCTGCGTCCGCTCGCTCGACGACAACGTCGGCCGCCTGCTGAAGTGGCTCGATGACGCCGGACTCGCCGACAACACCATCGTCGTCTACACCGCCGACCAGGGCTTCTTCCTGGGCGAACACGGGTGGTTCGACAAACGCTGGATGTACGAGCAGTCGCTGCGCACGCCGCTCATCGTGCGCTGGCCGGGCGTCGTCGCGCCGGGGACCATCTCCACGGCGCTGGTGTCGCCGATCGATTACGCCGAGACGTTCCTGGAGGCCGCCGGCGTCGCCGTGCCCAAGGACATGGACGGGGCGTCCATGCTGCCGGTGCTCCGCGGCGAAACGCCCTCCGACTGGCGCCAGGCGTTCTACTACCACTACTACGAGTACCCCGGCTGGCACCACGTCCGCCGGCACTACGGCGTCACCGACGGACGCTACAAGCTCATGCACTTCTACGAGCCGGACGTGAACACCTGGGAGATGTACGACCTGCACAACGACCCGCTCGAACTCAGCAACGTCTACGACAACCCCAGCTACGCCAAGGTCCGCGAGCGCCTCGCCGCGGAACTCGAGCGCCAGCGCAAGCACCTCGGCGACACCGGCGAGGATCCCACCGAGACCTACAAGAAGTTCCCGGTGCGCACGCGTCCCAGCCGGCTCGAGCCGTAGGTGATAGGTGATATCGCGTTGGTCCGCCTGGATCGATGGCAGCCAGCCCCCGCCGGCTGCCCTAGTGACGTGTGACTGCGGATGAGGGGATTCAAAACTCCACGGGGTTGCCCCAACGGGCATCTGCACGACGTGCCGACCGTACGTCCTTTGTTCTTTAAGCTCTTCCTGTCAAGTCATAAACCCAAGTCAAACAATGGCTGGTGCCGGCGTAACACACCACAAGACCAAGTGAGTCCGTACGCGTCCGAAGGGGACGCAACCGTGTGCACACTTGGGGTTGAAACAGAAATTGAGCCGCGACCAGGAGCGGGCGCGGCTCAATAGACTGCAAGTGGCGATGCGTTCCGCGCGGTGCGCTAATTTCCGGTGAAGCTCACTTGGAACTTGGCAAAATCCCTTGTGTCCACGTCGCCGTCGTCATCCAGATCGAAGCATGCACAGTTCGGACCCGGCGCACCGGAGGGGCCGTTCATACAATTAGCAAAACGCTTATAGTCCATGAGGTCCACATCGCCGTCGTTGCCGAAGTCACCACCAACATCGCACTCCGTCGTGCCTTGGAATTCGAACGCACCCATGTCCATAAAGGTCAATGCCCCGGTTCCCGTGTCGATGACTCCGGTATCGTCATGGATTCGCGGGTCGCCATTCAGATCGATATCATCGCCGCCAAGCGCGAAGTATGCGTCGTGGTTGGCTGCATCGATGCCCAACGAACCCGCCGCCAGACGGAAGTCGCCGCTGGCTGCGTTCACGAAAGTTGGCAAACCGTCGAGGCTGTTGCCAGTCGCGCCGAGATACATGCAATGGGTGATGCTTTGGGCAACGCTGCTTCCTGCGTCAATTGCGCCGGCGCTTCCGTCGAATACGGAGTTGGTTGCGAGAAGCGTTGAGCCGCCGTTTCGGACGCGGACAAAATCCTGGCCATCAAAGTCGGCGAAGGTGCAGTTCAGAAGCGCTGCAAATGCGGTCGGGTCGATTCCTGCGACCACGTTGACATTCACAACGTGCCTTGGCGAGCGATCACCCTTGAAGAGGCAGTTGCGGACGTACACTTCACCGGACTCAACCCGGATCGACGAGGCGCTGCTGGCCGTATCATTGGATTCATTGGCGCTGAATACGCAGCGATCGAACCTCACGTGACTCGTCTTTACGTGCACGGCGCCGGTTGGGGTGGTGTCGTTACCGTTGTTTTCAAAATGGCAATTGCGGAAGCTCGCGTCGCCGAAAACAATGTGCGCTGCGCCGCCGTTGTTGGCCAATCCGTTGCGCAACGTCAGGTCTTCAATGGTCACATCCGGGCTGACCAAAATCAAAATTCGGTCCGCCCGACCTCCGTCCAGAATAGTCAGGTCCGGACCTTGTCCGCGAATCGTGAATGTCTCGTTTGCGCTTTGAATGTTGGTTGCGTGGAACGTGCAGGGACCAAGCTCAATCACGTCGTGGTCTCTCACGGATGCAATGGCATGCGCAATCGTGGGGTGATACGTACCCTGCGTCACATTCCAAACGTTCGGCGAAAGCGGGCACGAATCGCACAAGTCGTAGATGCCGTCGCCATCGCTATCGACGTCACCGCCGGTCTCGCACGTATCGGGAACTCCATTCGTGTTGCAGTCATTGGTCGTTAGAGTCAGCACGAAGTGAATGTTGTCGACGCGATGTTCGTTGGTCGCCGCACCGGTGCGAGCTCCGAAACCGTAACGTGCTCGAATCGGCGCGAACCCCGGTACCGCCACGTCGGCGAAGATCGTCGTCGCGTTGCCTGCGCCGTCGTAAATCACCAGCGTCGCGTTGCCGTTTTCAAAGGTGAACCACGCGTGCTGCCATTGCGCATCGTCGAGTGGGTGATCTACGAGCACGTCGGCTAGTGTTTCTCCGTAGCTCTTGAGCAAGGCATGATTTCCGCCGGCGGGGTCGCCGCGGAACGTGTCCAGACTGACCACTAGCGGCTGACTGTCGCCGGATTCGCCGAAGAGCAGATTCATCCCGGTCGAATCCGCGTCGATCAACGCAAAGGCGATACCGTCGGCACCATTGCCACCGCCCATCCAGAAATCGAACTCCACCGAGAAGTCCGCGATCGGTTCCGAAATAACCGGCTCAAAAATCACCGAGCCTTTCTGACCTTGCGCGACTTCGGTCAGACGGATGGATCCGTTCTCGACGACGACCGTGGTGCCGGCGTTTTGATTCAATGCGTAATGTGCGCCATTGGTCGAACTGAAATCGTCGAATCGGCCACGGTGCGCGAGATCACAACCGTCGGGAATTCCATTACCATCGCAATCGAACGCGTCGTCGTACCCTTCGCACCTATCGCAACCGTCGGGAACTCCATCGCCATCCGCGTCGTTGAAGTCATCAGACCCGAGGCAAATGTCGGACGAGTCGCACACCCCGTCACCGTCGGAATCAGCCACACAGGGAACCTGCAGGACTTCACTGATGACATAGATCGGCAGAATGCTCGCTTGCACGACCTCCTCGTATCCCCAACAGCCCCCGCCTTGGAAATAGGGATATCCTCGAGTCGATTCGCCGCCCGTCGCGCCCATTGGGACCTGTTGCACACCGGTTCGATGTGTACCTGTCCACACGCGATTCGCCGCGTCGTTGAGTCCGGAAGTAACCGATGGCGAGGTGAGGTAGGGACCGCTCTGAAACCACAGGTGCGCGTAGTCATTCGCCAAACGCGTGCCGTCGACGAGATAAATCGGTACCCCGGTCGTCACGTTGAAATCGGTGTCGGTGTTGTCGCGCGCGTCAATCGCCGACGTCGAGACGAGCGCTTTCCAAACGGTGTCGAGCGCGTTTAGCCTGGGGACATTGGCGGCGTCGGCGGCGGCGAGTGCGTTGTAGTAGGCAATGTCATTCGACGTCGCCTTTGTGCGCGCATCGGTCACGAAGAGCAACCGGTACCGGTCGCCCTCGTTTAGGTCCAACGGTCTCGTGACCACTTGCGGATCAGCACACCTGTCGGCTTGGGTAGCGTCGTCATATCCGGGGCAAATGTCGCAGCCGTCGGGGACACCGTCGCCGTCAACGTCAACGCGGTTGTCGAAGATGGGGCAGGTGTCACAATCATCGAGCGTGCCGTCACCGTCAGAATCCAAGTCGCTTTCATTCGCGAATTCGGGACACGGGTCGCATTCGTCGGGAGCACCATCACCATCGGTGTCCTCTAAATCGTCATATCCGGGACACAGGTCGCATCCGTCGGGCGCGCCATCCGCGTCGGTGTCAATGTTGTCATCAAAACCGGGGCATATCTCGTCGGCATCGCCCACGCCATCGTTGTCGCTGTCGGAAAGACCCTGAAACTCGTAAGCGCCGATGTCCAGAATGGTCAGGATGCCAGACCCGGTGTCAACCGTGCCCACGTCCTCGGCGTAGCGGGGGTCGCCCCCCAGGTCGCGATAGACTCCAGTTCCAAGGAGAGGAGTGGAAAGCGCCGCATCGATACCGAGCGAGCTGGACGCCAGGCGATAATCACCGCCGGCTTCGTCCACGAACGTCGGCCGCCCGTCGATGTTGTTGCCGGTCGCACCGTCGAAAATGCTCCGAATGGTAATCAGCGTTCCCGACACCGCCATGTTGTGGAGCATGACCGAATTGTACACGTCCAGCCGCGCGCCGGTCCGAACCTGAACCGTGCCGGCACTCCCGCCCGCGAGCGTGCAGTTGACCAGGCTGCTCGCCACGGGCTCGTCAATCACCAGGTCGAAGTTGGTCGCATTGTCGAAAAACAGACACTGGTGGAACGCGGGCGTTTCGTTGGGCTCGGAAGAGACGTACACGCTCTGATAACCCGATGCCGTGCCGGTGAAAATGCATCGATCGACCAGGGAACCACCGCGCAGTTCGAGCGCGTTGCCACCCGCAACGTCCTGGAACCGGATCAACCGGATGGTCGGAGAAGTCTTGTTGATGCGAATCGCGGTAGCGCCCGAGTTGGTGATCGTCATCCTGGCGATCACGGTTGCATTGGTCTGATTCGTGTTCTGGAGGGAAAACACGTGGTCGGAGTCGTCGTCACCGCCATCGAGGAAAGTTTGGTCCATCCCCGCGCCCCGAACGGTCACATTGAGTCCGTGGGGAAACACAATGTTGTCTTCATAGAAATCGCAGGGGCCCAGCTCGATCGTGTCGCCGTCGGAGGCGGCATCCAGGGCGGCCTGAATTGTACGGTGGGCGGTGCCCTGCGTGATGTTCTCGATATTGATGCCCGGGCAGTCGTCGCAGGCGTCGCCGAATCCGTCGCTGTCGGCGTCGGTCTGGAGGCCGTTCGTGACGTCAGGGCAGTTGTCGCACGCGTCGCCGAAGAAATCGTCGTCGTTGTTCGCCTGGTCGCTGTTGGCGATTTGCGGGCAGTTGTCGCACGCGTCGCCGACGCCGTCGCCGTCCGTTTCGGCCTGATCGGGGTTCGCATCAAGCGGGCAAATGTCGCATGGGTTGCCCACGCCATCGTTGTCGTCGTCTTCCTGGCCCGGGTTATAAATGTCGGGGCAGTTGTCCTGGTTGTCGAAGTATCCGTCTCCGTCCGTGTCGTGCACAAACCGGATGGTCCATCCCCCCGAGATCTCGCCGGCATCTCCGTTCAGAAATCCCTGATAGCCCCAATTCATGACGTAGAGACGCCAAGTGCCGTTCATGGCGCTGATGTTCATGTCGTAAATCGCGGAAAAATCTGTTGCATAAAACTGCACCGGAAAAGGTGCGGGATCTAGGAACGTCGGTTGAGATCCCGCGGACGTGGGTCTGTAGGTGCCACTGACGACGGGGTTTTGCATGGTCGGCGCGTTGTCCGCAAACGTGATTGTGGTATCGACCGCGTCAGCGCCGCTCGCGATGTCGTGCATGAGTATCACACATCGCCTGGGTTGTTGGTTGGGCGGCACGAGGAGGATGTCCGTTTTCCGCGGGAAAGTATGCGAGTAGCCATGGAGCGTCACCTCCAGCGCGAAGGGCTCGGTAACACCGGACACCTCAATTTCGCTCGGATAAGGGTTGGCGATGTGTTGCGTAAAACCATTACCCGGGTTCGGTGGATAGGGACTCTCCTCGACCGGTGGGATGTCGATATACGTTGAGTTGGTAAATTCCTGGCCCCAGGCTTGGGTCAAGCACACCGCGACCATCAAGCCGGCTAGGACAGCAATGGGTATCGGTCTCATTTTCATCTTTCGACTCTCCGTGTTGGCAGTTATCTAGGTCCACCGTGCCTTTTTGCGGTGCATGATTCGGTCCTTACCCCAGACACGAAAACCGGTAGCGAACGGGGACAAGGATCTTTCTGAGATCGTCGAAATTCCCGTTCTTGGCCCCGAGAACGCGGATTTCGAGGTTGCGTGAGGGCAACGGAGAGGGCATTCGGGTTAGGTAAGCAAAACGAGCCGCCGCGCGGCTGCGCGACGGCTCGATCAAGGAGAACGACCGGAACTCGCCGAGAATGTCCGGCTAGTTCGGGCCGGAGAAGCCCTCCTGGAATCGGGCGACGTCGTGCAGGTCCACGTCGCCGTCGACGTCCAGATCGAAGCAGGCACAATGGTCCGCAGCCGACTCCGCCGGGCCGCCGAAGCATGCGGCAAACCCCAGGTAGTCGGTCAGGTCCACGTCGCCGTCCCCGTCGAAGTCGCCGTCGGAATTGCAGACCGGCTCACACTCGTCCGGGACGCCGTTGAGATTGATGTCGAGGCTGGTGGTCGAGAGCGTGAATCGCGAAAACAGAATGTCGGTATCCGCTCCGATCGTTCCCCCGAAATCGCCGTAGGATTCCCAAACCAGGATCCAATGGCCCGCGCCGTCTGTCGTCAACTGGGGCTTTTGGTCGTAGCCGGAGTCGATCGTCGCGTTGGAATTGAGCGGGGCGGCCGCAGTCCAGGTTACGCCGTTGTCGGCGCTTTGCGAATAGAGAATGTCCCCATCGGTCCCGATTGTTCCCAGGAGACTGTGTTCGCTGTTCCAGACGGCAACCCAATTCCCTTCGGGGTCCGTCGTAAGCCGGGCTCTAAGATCATCCTCGCCGTCAGTCGCCGCGAACGAGTTCAGTGGGGCGGGAGCCGTCCAGGTTGCCCCGTTGTCGGTGCTGCGCGCAAAGAGGATGTCCCAGTCGTCCCCGATCGTCCCCCCGAGATTGTTTAGGGAAGACCAAACCGCGATCCAGTTGCCCGCGCCATCCGTGGTCAGCTCCTGCCAATAGTCTCCTCCGGAGTCGGTCGTTGCATTGCTGTTTAGCGGGGCTGGAGCCGTCCAGGTCGCGCCATTGTCCGTGCTTCGTGAGAAGACGATGTCAGCATCGTTTCCGATCGTCTCTCCAAGATTGTCAAAGGAATACCAGCTCGCGATCCAGTTTCCCGCGCTATCCGTCGTCAACTGCGGGAAAGCTTCACCCCCGCTGTCGGTCGCCGCGTTGGTATTCAGCGGCGCAACGGTGGTCCAGGTCGCGCCGTTGTCGGTGCTTCGTGCGCAGAGAATGTCTCCATCGGTTCCGATCGCACCGCCGAGGTCGTCGTTAGATCTCCAGACCGCAATCCAGTTGCCCGCGCCGTCCGTCGTGAGTTGAGGTTCGCTATCGAATCCGGTGTCGGTAGCCGCGTTGGAACTCAGTGCCGCGGGCGCCGTCCAGCTCGCGCCATTGTCTGTGCTGCGCGAGTAGAATATGTCTCGGTCGAATCCACCGGCTCCCCGAAATGGTTCACCGGAGGACCAGACAGCGATCCAGTTGCCGATACCGTCCGTCGTCAGTTGGGGGTTGAGTTCGCTTGTTGCGTCAGTATCCGCATCCGTATTCAGTGGTGCCGCGGCGGTCCAGGTCGCACCATGATCCGTGCTTCGTGAATAGAGAATGTCCCCCTCGGTTCCGATCGTACCGCCGAGATCATCAACAGTGGTCCAGACCGCGATCCAGTTGCCCGCGCCGTCCGTCGTCAATTGGGAATCAGAATCTGCACCGAAGTCATCGGCGGCAAAGCTGTTGAGCGGAGCTGCGGAGGAGACGTCGGCCACGCGCGTCACCGCGATATCGCACGCATCGGGCACCCCGTTGGTGTTGCAGTCCGCGGTCGAACCCGCCGCGATTTCGAGAACATCCGGGACCCCATTAGTATCGCAATCGGCCTCGCAGTCGTCCGGTACACCGTCGGCGTCAGCGTCGAGACGGTCATCGAAACCCGAGCACGCATCGACCGTGTCGCACACGCCGTCGTGGTCGCTGTCGCCGCCCTGTGCGTCGCACGGCGTTTGCATCACGCGTATGATCACCTCTCCAGAAGTCGTGATGTCCTGCTGCAGGCCGAAGCCCGCGGGCGCAACCAGCGAACCGAACGACCCGCTGATCATTTCCGCATCGGTTATGACCGTCCAACTGTCGTTCACCGACGGCGAATAGGATGATAGATCCAATTCGAGCGTGCTGGCGGCATCCAGCAAGACCACCTCCTGGTTGCAGTCGATCGCGGTGAGGCCGGCTGCGCCATCTGCCGTCGGTACGATCATCAGCGTCCCGTTCGCGCCGATGCGCAAATTGGAAGAACTCCAGACGCTGCCCGACAGCGCAATCGTCGCGCCGTTGCCGACGATTGTCAGGCATCCCGAGGTTGCCGATTCTCCAATCTTGATGTCACGAGATACACTGAGCAATCCCCCCGAAACGGTCATCCAACCCGGACCGCCGAATCCGAGCACCAACTCGTCCATTTGCATCGTTCCGCCACTGACGTCGACGTGGCCCGAATGACCGCCGGTCCCGACACTCAAGTGATTGTCGATGGTCAAATCGCCCGAGGTCATGGCGAGCACTCCATCACCGGCTGACCACCCGACGCTCAGCACGTTGGAATTTTGACCGGCGCCGTTCGCCGTCACGAAGTGCGCGATCCGCGCCTGATCAGCCAGGAAGGCGTCCGGCACGCGCAGGTCCCAGGTGCTCGCGTCGTTCCACGCGCCGTCCTGGACGGTGTTGATAAACGTCCCCCCCGCCAGCGCCGATCGCCCGGTCGCCGCCACGACCAAGGCGACCGATAAGACCGCACGAGCCCGTCCAAGCCCGCAAGGCCTGCGCAGCACGCGATTGCCCACAAACGCCAAACTACGCCACTTCACGCCAACGCCTCTTCCTATTGCCATGTTCATTCTCCTTTGTCCTGCGGCTTTCCAATGCTCGATGGTGCCTCTGCTGGCCCAGGCTTCAGCGCACCAACCGCCAACCCGTACACGTCAAAGCACCGCTCAGGGGGACAAGGGGGCCCGAAAATCGCGGTATTCGGCCCTGCCGGTTCGCAAACCGGGTTTCTGCTATACTGCGGGCGATGCCGGAGCGGGCCGACAACAAGGGACAGACGGGACGTGGACCGGATGTGACGATGCTGCTCGAGCGCGTAGCGGCGGGTGATTCTGCCGTCGCGGACGAGTTGTTGCCCATCGTCTACGCGGACCTGCGCGCCGTCGCCGGCGGGCAGTTTCGTGGGCAGCGCAGCGATCACACGTTGCAACCGACGGCGCTGGTGCACGAGGCGTACCTGCGGCTGGTTCGCGCGCCGGGGGAGGGCTTCAAGAATCGCGCACATTTTATGGCCGTCGCGGCGACGGCGATGCGGCAGATTCTCAGGGATCATGCCCGCGCCAAGTCAGCCGCCAAGCGCGACTCTGGCGGCGCCCGCGTGGATCTGGATCAAGTGGTCACCCCGTCCGGTCAACAAGTGCTCGATGCCGTAGAGCTGAATGACGCGCTCACCCGGCTGGAGGAGGCCGACCCGCGCATGGCGCGTATCGTCGATCTGTGGTTCTTCGGCGGGCTCACGACCGAGGAGATCGCCGAACTGCAGGGCACTTCGTCGCGCACGGTCAAGCGCCTGTGGCGACAGGCGCGGGCGTGGCTCAATTCCGAACTGTCCCACGCGTGAAGGCCCCGATGAACGACTCGAACGACATTCGCAAGGCGCTGGCGGTATTCGCCGAGGTGTGCGACCTGCTGCCGGAGCAGCGACCCGCCGCCCTGGACGCGCATTGCCAGGGCGACGTGAGATTGCGCAAACGCGTCGAGCAGATGCTCGCCACGGAAGACGACGAGCACGCGCTGCTTGCTGAATCCAAGCATGGCGTAGGCGCAAAGATCATCGCTGAGCATCTGTCCTCGAATGCATTCGACGTTCCAACCCCCGAGCGCATTGATCGTTACAGGATCCTGCGCGAGATAGGCCGTGGTGGCATGGGCGTGGTTTTCGAGGCCGAGCAGGATTCGCCCAAGCGACGCGTCGCGCTCAAGCTGATTCACGCGAACACCATGACACCCAGTCTTATCAAGCGCTTCGAACGCGAGGCGTTTGCGCTAGGGCAATTGCAGCATCCGGGGATCGCGTATATCTACGAATCCGGAACGGCTGACGTGGACGGTCGTCGCCAACCATTCCTCGCGATGGAGTTGATCGACGGTGAGCGCATCACGACGTTTGCCAAGAACCATACGTTGGAGATTCGCGCGCGTTTGGAACTTATCGCGCGGGTTTGCGATGCCGTGCAACACGCGCATCAAAAGGGTGTAATCCACCGCGATCTCAAGCCGGCGAATATCCTGATCACCGAACAAGACACACGAGGCGATGCCGCGGGAGGCACGTCAACGGGAAGTATCGCGGTCGATGTCTACGGATATCCCAAAATCCTCGATTTTGGGGTCGCGCGCCTGATCGAATCCGACGCGCACGCCGTCACCCTGCAGACCGATCCCGGGCAGATCGTCGGAACACTCGCGTACATGAGCCCGGAGCAAGTGGCTGGTGACGTTGCGCGTATTGATACGCGTTGCGATGTTTATGCGCTCGGCGTGATCCTGTTCCAGCTCTTGACCGATCGTTTTCCACTGGATCTCACCGGCAAGAGCGTTGCGGAAGCGGCGCGGATCATTCGCGATGAAGAGCCTGTTTTCTTGGGTTCCATCGACCGTTCGCTGCGTGGCGATATCGAGACTATCGTCGCCAAGGCGCTCGAGAAGGATCCGGAGCGGCGCTATGCCTCCGCCGCGGAATTGGCGGCTGATCTGCGTCGATTCCTGCACGATGAACCGATCACCGCGCGCCCGGCGAGCGCGATCTATAACCTCCGCAAATTCGCGCGACGGAATGGAGGCTTGGTCGCGGGGTTCGCGTTGGCGTTGCTCGTGCTCGTGGCGGGGCTCATCAGTACAAGCTACTTCCTGGTCGAAGCCCAATCACAACGCGACGAGGCGATCACCGCGCGCGATGAAGCCGACCATCAACGCGCCATAGTGGAAACCCAGCGCGACGAACTGCAGGCGGTGCAGGCCTGGTACGGTGAACTCATCAGTGAGATCGACGTTCAGGAGCTTGGGGACGGTCTCATGGCCAAGCTTCGCGACCGTGTCCGACTCGGTTTCAAAGATGCCGAGCGTCCGGAAGAGGAGATCGCGAACGCGCTGACCGAGCTTGAGGTCTTGACGACCCGCGCGAACTCGACGGATCTTGCCATCGACGCACTTGATCTTGCGTTATTCGATCGCGCTGAAGAGTCCATTGCCGAGCGGTTCGCGGATCAGCCTGAGATTCGCGCTGGCTTGCTCACTACGGTGGGCAAGGCTTACAACGAATTGACCCGCAGCGAACGCGCATTGGCGGTGCTCCAACAAGCCGAGGCCGCGCTCGCAGAGGCCAATACGTCCGATCCGTTGATCATCGCGGACATCATGATTGAAAGAGCGGAGGCTTACGAGGATCTCGGCCGCGATGCGGACGCCGTACCCATCCTCCAAGAGTATCTCGAACATTGCCGCAAATACTTTGGCGCGGACGAACAACGCACGCTGCGCGCGGCGGCTTATCTGGCATCCTGTCTCGATGAAACCGGTGAACATGACGAGGCGGGGCGCTTGCTGGAAGAGGCGTTGACACTCCACGCGGCGCGCTACGGCGAGGAAGATTCGACATCGTTGAATCTGAAGCTGGTTCTGCTGTGGGTTGAACTTGAACGCGGCAACGATGACGACGTTGGAACTCTGGGCGAAGAGATCATCGCGGCTCGCCGGCGCCTGGATGGACCCGATCACCCACGAACGCTGACGGCGCTCGAGGAAGTCGGTCAGGTGTATTCCAATATCGGGCGCACGGATGAGGCGGTCGGGATGCTGCGTGAAGCGCTGGATAAGAGCGAACAGGTACTTGGGAGCGATCACGTCGCGACGATCAGGCGGCGTCATCGCTTGGCGACCAAGCTGAGCAGCCTGGGGAAGTTCGACGAGGCCGCCGAATTGCTCGAGCAGGTGAAGGAAATCCAAGTGGCGGCCCACGGCCCCCGATCGTGGAAGGCGATGCAGGTGCAGCGCAGCCTCGCGCACATTCATTTCCGTAAACGTGAGTTCGACAAGGCGCTTCCACTGCTGCGTGAATGCCTGCCCGTCGCACAAAAGGCGCTGGGCAAGGATGATGGCACGGCGCTGACGATCCTCAGCGAGATCGGGTTGTGCCTGAATCGACTCTCGCGTTTCAAGGACGCGGAAGAGACGATACGCGAGGCGTACGAGCTGAATGTCGCCAAGCACGGCGCGGACAATCGTGACTCCATGAAGTTCGCGACGTCGATTGCGGGAACCCTCTTCGCCCAGGGGCGTTACGATGAAGGAATCGTACTGCTCTCGGACGAACTGGCGCGCGCTCGTCGGGTGCTTGGCGATCAGAGCCGCCGAACAATCATCATCGTTCGCGATCTGATGTACGCGCTGCATGACACCGGTCGATACGCCGAGGCGGAACCGTTGTGCCGCGAGTTCCTGGCTTATGCCCATAAGGTCAATGACGAGGCGGTGGTCTGTGAAACGCTGATCGAGCAAGGAAGCATTCTGATCGGATTGAATGAGTTCGAGCATGCGCTGGAATCGCTTGAAGAAGCGGTGCGTATGGCCGGAGATGCCACGGGAAGTACCGCGGGACGCATGCATGTGCTGCACGGTGCAGCGTTAGCCGGCGTCGGTCGGTTCGACGAAGCTGAGCCCATCATGCTGGAGGGCTTTGAGGAGCTCGAGTCCAACAAGCAGCGCATCCTCATCCAGCGCCGGAAATGCATTCTGCGCGATTGCGCCAAGCAGGTCGCCGCGATGTATCACCGTTGGGGCAAACCCGACAAAGCTACCGCCTGGACAAAGCGCACCGACGCAGGTTAGCCCGTTCGCAATCCATGTGTAGCGTCATGACCCCCTGAGTCCGCGTAATAAACAGGGACCGATCCGCTACAGATGGATTGCGAACGCTCCAGCACTTTGTTCACACCCTGCCTTTTTTCGGAACGATATGCCTAGACAGAAAGGCAGTCAGGGTCGCCCTAACTGCCTTCGTGTGCGTGACTTGCGGATGAGAGGATTCGAACCTCCACTGGGTTGCCCCAACTGGCACCTGAAGCCAGCGCGTCTGCCAATTCCGCCACATCCGCTGCGTGTGCCGAGCCCGAAGAATGTACCGCCCCGCGCTCCAGCGTCAAGGTGCACCAACGCGCCAACGGCGCCGTCCTGGTAAACGGCCGCCCCCGGGCTCTGTCGTCTTTCCCGCCGGCTCAACGCTGCCCGGTGCCCGTCATCACCAACTGGCCGTGCTTCACGCCGCGCGTCGCCAGCATCCGGTCGGAAAACTGCTTGAGCTCGCCCGCCGGCCCGCGCAGCACGACCACCTCCAGGCAGTGCCGGTGGTCCAGGTGTACGTGCAGGGTGCTGATGATATGTTCCGTAAAGTCATGCTGTAACGCAGTCAGCTTGGCTGACAACTCCGCCTGGTGGTGGTCGTACACCATGCACAGAGCCGCGACCGTCGGCTCGTCCGCGTTCGCCCACTGCGTCTCGACGATCGCGTCGCGGACGAGGTCGCGCAGCGCCTCCGACCGGTTCGCATAGCCTTTCCGGCTGATGAGCTGATCGAACGCCGCCAGCAGCTCCGCGTCCATGGACACGCCGAAGCGCAGGAGATGGGTCATCGCCGTCCTCGCATGGCCGGAAAGGAGCACGTCGCCCCCGGCCGGGGCACCGTTTTAGCCTACGACCTTCGGGGTTGGGTGGTCAACTCCACGCGGTGCAACCCGCGCCGGCGCGGGTCGCCTGAGCAGTTCTCACAGGGCTGACCGCTTGACCGGTCACCTGTTTGGGCAATAATCGCGCTGATGGGGTGGTGCCCGAGCATCCCATCGGGTCGTGGGTTAGCGCCCAGACCGACGTGTTGAACCGCGCTCAGGCCGCGGAAGCGATTGCGCATGAAAAAGCGACTTCGATCGAGACGACCCGCCGCAAGTCCTTGCGTGCAGCGGCTGGCGGGATGCTGCTGGCCTCCGCCCTGCTCTGCGGCGCGACCGGGTGCTCCAGCATCTTCAACCCCTCGTTCATCAACCTGGTGGCGACGCCCGTCGTCGACAGCACCGGCGCCGTGCCGTCGATCACCATCGACAACGCGCCGGGCCACGTTCCGGTCATCTTCATCAACAACGCCAAGTTTGACCAGAACCTGATCGACTACTTCGACTCGATCGGCATCGATACGTCCGATCCCAATCTGCGCCCGCGCGTGCGCGTCCGCACGGACATCCGTTACGTCAACGGCAACACCATCACGCTGGAGTTCATCGACGGTTCGGCCGTCGTTCAGAACACCGTGCAGACCGCGAACGGCACGCAGCAGAATCCGCTGATCCCCCGGGACCTGCTGCAGAACGACCTGACCAACGTCGTCGCCATCTGCGACGTGAGCCGGGTCCAGCCCGGCGGCGGCATCGACAGCCAGGAAACCTCCGTAGAGGTCTTCGTCCCGGCGTTCCTGAAGGAAATCCAGATCGTGGTCAATGATCTGGTGACCACGCGGGAACTCTCCCAGACGGTCCAGCCCCAGTTCGTACCACTGCAGCAGGATGAGGTGGACGCCAACCTGAACGTCACCCTCCTGCGCAACTTCGACATTCGCGACGCGCCCGTGCCCGCCACCGACCTGCTCTGCGGCAGCGTCGTCGGCTTTACGCTTTCGGGCACCCTGCGTCTGCCGTTCGTCCAGGATGAGCTGGGTGCCGTCGTGCCCGGCTACCTCGACACGGACGACGCCGCCCAGGCGTCGATCCCTGGCCGGTTTGAGTTTATCACCAACGTGCGCTGACCTTCGCCCGGCGCGGCCGCGCAGGCCGCCACCGGCAATTGAGGATGTGGAGCGTGATTATGAAGCGGACCATCAGCAGTGCCTGCCTCGCTGGCCTCGCGGCGCTGCTCGTACTGCAGACCGGTTGCAGCAACACCCTGCTGTTCAATCCGGCCTTCGTGAACCAGCAGACCGGCGACGTCTTCCCGCTGACGCCGGGCGACCGCACCAATTTCATCCTCGCCCGCGCCAACAACACGACCTCCGTGCCGATCGAGTTCGTGATCACCGCCGAACGCCGGGTGCCCTCCCCGGATGACCCCGAAACCGTCCTCACCCAGCTCGAAACGCACCGCCTGCTCACCCAGCCGGAACAGTCGGCCAACGACCTGGGCGTCCTTTTCGATTGCCCGGTGGCCCGCATCGGCCTGGGTGAAACGCTCGACCGGCCCTCCACCGAACCCGGCATCTTCGTGAACGCCCAGGCCGTCGGCGCCGGTGGCTTCGGCGTGCCGCCCAACGCCAACCCGCTCGACGCCGACTTCGGCAGCTTCGACTGCGGCGACACGATCATCTTCGTCGCCAGCGAGTCCGCCAACGTCGCCGGCGGCGTCATCGTCTCGGTGTTCCTGCTCAACGACTCGACTCAGCCCACCGTCGTACGCGGCCTGGACACCTTCGCCAACGCCCGCACCCTGATCGAGCAGCAGTCCCTCAACGAACAGTAGCCGCGTCGCGCCCGCACATGCTGAAAGGCCCAGCGCCCATGACCCGTCACCGCCGCAAGAAGCTCGCCGCGTTCCTCGCCATCGCCCTCAGCGGTGGCACCGTGTTCGGCACGTGCGAGATGCGCATCCACGACTCGATCATCAACGGTACCCAGCAGTTCATCCTCGGACTGTTCAACCCCAGTAACATCACCGTCGCGCAATAGGCCCGAACCCGACGTCGACACCGGCGGGGCGATGATCTACCATCGCATCGATGGCCCCGCCTGCGCCCCAGCCCGACCGCATCGCACTCATTACCGGCTGCAGCAGCGGCATCGGCCTCTGCGCCGCCCGGCGGCTCGCCGCCCGCGGCTGGCACGTCTACGCGACCGCTCGCCGTGCGGAGTCGGTCGCCGAACTCGCCGACCTGCCGGAATCCAGCGCGGGCCGGCTGACCGCCCGCCGCCTGGACGTCACCGCGCCGGACGACGTGGACCGCGTGGTTGCGGAAATTCACGAACGGCACGGTGCGGTCGACCTGCTCGTCAACAACGCCGGCTACGGCCAGATCGGCGCCGTCGAGGAGCTTCCGGTTGAAGCCTGGCGACGCCAGATGGAGACCAACTTCCTCGGCGCGATCGCCCTCACCCGCGCGTGCCTGCCGCCGATGCGGCGCAACGTGCGCGGCCGGATCATCAACGTCTCCAGCGTCGTGGCCCACGTCGCCCTGCCGTTGATGGGCGCCTACTGCGCGAGCAAGCACGCCCTCGACGCGTTTTCCGTCGCGCTGCGCCGGGAACTTAGCCCTTATCACATCCTGGTTGTACTCATCGAGCCCGGACCGATCGAGACCGCGTTCCGCACGCACGCCACGCACATGCAGGAGACCCACGGTGTGGGCACGGACCCGGCGTACGTCGCGGCGCACCGCGCCATGAACGCGCACTGGCAGAGCCGTTTCGGCCGGCAGAACACCTCCGCCGATGCGGTGGCCCGGCTCATCGCCCGCGCTGCGGAGGCGCGTCGCCCGCGCCTGCGCTACCGCATCACCCCGGTCGCGCACTGGCTTCCGCCCCTGCTCGCAATCCTGCCCGAGCGCCTCGTCGACGCGGCGTTCGCACGGCGCATGCGCGGCCTGCGCGATTCAACCGCGGACTGAGCCTGAGCGCGCCGACCGTTCTGACTATCTTGGGGAAAGGGTAAAAAGGAAAATAGCAGTGTCCGGGCTCTCTCCAGCCGAACACTGCTATTTCCACCCAGGCTTGGGACACTGTCGGTGTCGTTTTATTCAGCGGCCGAAGCCGCTGACGGCTCTCTCTCAATCTCCGCCCGAGGTACTTCCGTGGCTCTCTCTTTCCACAACCTCGAACGTCTCCACAAGGACGGAGGTAGGAATCCCTGTGGAATGCACTCTCTCTCCACGTGACGCGCAGGAAACCGCCCGCAAAGACGGCGCCGGCGCACACCGACAGTCCAAGCACATAACAGGCCGCAGCCTGCTTGCTCCAATGTTATCAATCGGTCGTTGACGACCTCTCTCTCCAAGGCGGGAGTGCTCTCTCTCCGCCTGATTCACGTAAAGTCTAGCCGATAATCGTCCAGGATTCAAGTGCACGACCGGAAAAAATCGGCTTCCGCAATACTGGAAACACAGATTCACACCCCCCGGCGCACAATTCCTGCAGCCACTGGAACTTGCGCGAAGTCTCCACCGGCTCCCATGCGACCAGCTTTTTTTCGTACACAATTGAGATACCAGGGAACTCCATCCGCACCATTCGTGGGTTCCCTGTATTCACCCGCGTCGAAATGATCCCTAGGGATGAGCCCCAACCCCGCGCACGCAAGTCACTCCGCCACTTCCATCACCAGCAGCGTCAGATCGTCCTGCGGATTGAGACTGCCCGCCTCCGTGTCCAACAGCTTGCCGAACTGCTGCACGAAGCGATCCGCGGGCAGCGTCGCCAGCGACGTGAAGACCTCGCGGTAGTAGGTGAGCTCGTTCTCCCGCCCCTCGGCGCTCGCAAAAGCCAGCTCCACGCCGTCCGTGTACAGAATCACCTTCTCCCCCGGCTGAAGCCTCACCCGGTGCTCCGGAAACTCCTCGTCCTCGAAGAGCCCCAGCAGCCCCCCCGGCGACTTCAACTCCGTGATCGTCCCGTCCACCGTGCAGTGCAGCGGATAGGGATGTCCGGCACGCGCGAACTGCAGATCCAGCGTGTTGAGGTTCAACGTCGCGAAGCACGCCGTGACGAACTGGCTGTTGGGCAACTGCTGCTCCACCAGCCGGCGGTTCAGCATCTGCAGCGTGCGATCCGGATTGAGAATTTCATACCCGTCGTCGTGAATGATCTTCGACACCGCCGCGTTCTTGATGAACATCGTCAGCAGGCTCGCCGCCATCCCGTGGCCCACGGCGTCCGCAACGTAAAACGCCACCGTCTCCTCGTCCACCCGGTACATGTCGTAGATGTCGCCGGATACGAACGTCGCCGGACGGTACAACGCGCTGAACCGCAGCGGACCGATCTCCCGCGGCCCGTTCGGCAAGAACGCCGTCTGCAAGCGGCCCGCCAGCCGCATCTCCTGGTCCACCTCCGTAAACCGCACGTTCAACTGCTTGAACAACCGCTGCATGTTGTCCAGGTCACCCTCCATCGACCGGACAATCCGATGGTAGTGCGCCACCATCGCCAGACGCCCCTTGATCTCCTCCGTCGAACTGCCGTTCGCCGCAAAGCTGATCAGGTGCGGCGACTCCGTCTCGAAACGCTCCGGCTCCCCCAGCACGATGGCCGCCGTGCCCCGCACCTCGCACGTCCGCAGCAACCCCGCGAACGCCTCCGTACCCGCCGCATCGCCCGGCGCCGGGGCCACCAGGACAGCCGCGTCCACCGGCATCCGCCGCGCCTGCTGCACCGCCGCGGCGAAATCACCCGCCTGCGATACGAGGTAACCGGCGTCGTCCAGCGTCGCGCCAACACCAGCCGGCAACGCGTTGGCACCGTCGACAAGCAGCACATGCAGCGGGCGGTTCATGGGCGTATCCATCCTGAAGCGCATCCCCCCGGGCGGATTATCGGCCCCGCGAGCGCCAGACGCGCAGCGCAGAGACCGCCCCGGCGCGGCGCGGCTTCTTTCGGTAGAGTCGGCGGCCTAGTCGCCGCTGTTTAGGATGGAAGCAGGAATTGAAATGACATCGCCCGCCTTCAGCCCCAGCTTCTTGAAGAGCCCGCCGGATACCTCCAGCGTGAAGCGGTACGGACCGTCCGAATAAGTTGAACGCGTGTCGAACGGCGCCATCGTCTCGACCGTGACCACCGTGCCGTCCTCCTGCATGAACGCGATGTCCAGCGGAATCGGCACGTTGAGCATCCAGAACCCGTCGTTGCTCGACCGGACGTGATCGAAGTAAAAGAACATGCCCCGGCGGGCGCCGTCGTCGTACGGCTGCATCTCGTCCGCCGTCACATGCATCAGCCCGCTCTGGACGTCGCTGGAAGACCGCGCCACCCAGGCGCGCACGGTGATGTCCTTGACCGGGATATCCACCTTGTCCATGTGCGCAAACCGCTGCTCAGCCGACTGCGCGCGTCCCCCCTCGTCGCGACTGCATCCACCCAGTTGCATCGCCGCCACCATCGCCAGCGCTGCGCCGTATGTTCGCCACACCATCAGCCCATGCTCCCCAGCCCGTCGCTACGCCTTCATCTGTTCCAGCTTCTCCGCGATCAGCCGGCGTACCACGCTCGGGTCCGCCTTGCCGCCCGAAACCCGCATCACCTGCCCGGTCAGAAAGCCCGGCGCCGCCTTGGCCTTCTTGGGGTTGCTCAAGGCGTCCTGCACGGCCTGGGCGTTTTCCGCGAAGACCGCATCCACCCACGCCTGCATCGCCGACTCGTCCTGCACCTGCAGCAGATTCCGCTCCTCAGCCAGTGCCTGAAAATCGACCGGCGCCTCCGCCCCCTCCGCCGCACCGGCCAGCGCCTCCCCCAAGAGCATATCGGCTGTACCCGCGTTGATCGAACCCGCCTCGACCATCCGGGCCAGGCGTCCCCAGGACGCCGCGTCGCCCAGCAACCGGCTCACCGGGATGCCCCGCTCGTTGGCGACCTTGCGCCCCACACCCAGCATCAGGTTCACCACCCGCCGTGCCACGGTCCGATCACCCTCCGCCGCCCGCTCGAACAGCTCGGCGTCGCCCCGGTCCGCGACGATCGCGTCGGCGTCCTTGTCGCCCAGGCCCAGCTCCTGCATGAGCCGCGCCCGCCGCGCCACGGGCAGTTCCGGCAGCGCCGCCCGCGCCTGCGCGATCTCCCGCGCCGAGAGCGTCACCGGCACCAGGTCCGGATCGGGGAAATAGCGGTAGTCGTGCGCCGCCTCCTTGCCCCGCTGGAATTCGGTCACCCCACGGTCCGCGTTCCACCCGCGGTTCTCGTTCGGACGGCGGCCCTTAAGGTAGTCCGGCTCGGCCTGCCAGTCGCGCACCTGCCGCGCCGCCTCGTACTCGATGGCGTCGCGCACCGCCTTGAAGCTGTTGAGGTTCTTCACCTCCGCGATCGGCGTGTAGTATTTCTCCCCGCCGCACTCGATCTCGACGTTCACGTTGGGCTCGAAGCGCATCTGCCCCTTCTGCATGCTCGCCTCGCCCACCCCCAGGTACACCACCAGCTTCTGCAGCTCGGTGCAAAACGCCTGCGCCTCCTCGCCCGAGGCCAGGTCCGGGGAGGTCACGATCTCCAGCAGCGGCGTGCCCGTACGGTTCAGATCCACCAGCGTGCAGCCCGGCGTGTCGTGGATGTTCTTGCCCGCGTCCTCCTCGAGGTGGGCGCGGATGATGCCGATCGCCTTGACGCCGCCGTGGCCGTTGGGAATCTCGAACGACCCGTCGCGTGAGAGCGGCATGTCGTACTGGCTGATCTGGTAGTTCTTGGGCAGGTCCGGGTAGTAGTAGCTCTTGCGGTCCCACTTGGTGAATTCCGCAATCTCGCAGTTCATCGCCAGCGCCAGCGTCACCGCGTACTCGTAGGCCCGCCGGTTCATCACCGGCAGCGCCCCGGGCAGCCCCAGGCACACCGGGCAGGTCAGGCTGTTGGGCGGCGCCCCGAACTCGAGCGCGCACCCGCAGAACAGCTTGGTGCGTGTGGCCAGTTGCACGTGGACCTCCAGGCCCACGATCGTCCGCGTGCGGATGTTGTCTTGAACCATGGGTTGCTCGCAGGCTCCGTAAATCCGCCGCCATTCTAGCGGATAGCGCGGTGCCCCGCACGCCGCGTGCGCAGGCCGCCGGGTGCCGCGGGTTGTCGCTCCGCGCCGCCGCAGGTACCATCGCCGCGTACGCCCCGGTTGCGGAACCGCGGCTGGCGCTTGCCATCCCCGCCCATCGAGGAGTTGCTGAATGAAACCGCTCGCTCGCCGTCTCATCATCGTAACAACGCTCGCGCTGACCCTGGTTGCCGGCTGGAGCTGCTCCGGGCAGAAACACGGCGCCCAGGACCGCCAGGACGGCAAGGTCCAGATCACCCGGCTCGAGGACCTTCCGCTGCACACCTACAAGGTGGAAGGCAATGTCACCGACCTCCTCGAGTCGGACGCCCGCATCATGGCCCTCGCCGATGAGGTCGAGCGCGACGTCACGCACGACATGGCCACCTACGCCGTCGACGACAAGACCACGCAGCTCCGTTGGGAAAGTACGCTGCTCACCATCGACCTGCTCAAGGACCGCGACGCTGCGGCCCTGCGCCGCATCGAACGCATGCGCGAGCTGGAGGACAAGGAGGCCACGCGCCTCACCACCGGCCTCTCGACCGAGGCGATGATTGAGGCTGCCAAGGACGCCGACCCCGAGAAGGACTTCGACGCCTACGCGTCCGCGTACCAGGCCGCGCTCGCCCGCGAACTCAACGCCCTGCCCTGGGATGTCGTCGAGGACGAAGTCCAGAGTGCGAAGGGCCAGATGGAAATCATCAGCGAAAACCTGCTCAAGGGCGCCGTCGCCGCACGCGTCGGCCCGTCCGTCGAGCGCACCGGCGAACTCAACGCCGACCAGGCCGCCGGCGTGCTCTCCACCTACTACGCGATTCACTACCGCGTCCCGCTCAAGCAGGTCATGGTGGCGACGTACCAGCAGTACATCGACGCCCACGCCAAGCCCAAGGAGAACATCTGGCCGCAGCGCACGCTCACGCTCACCCAGGATGAGAAGCTCACCCCCGTCCTCGTCGCGATCTGGGATTCCGGCGTGGATGTCTCCCTCTTCCCCGGCCGCGTCTACGACAACGTCCACGAAGGCCCCAACCTCATGGACGACGACGGCAACGGCTTCACCGACGACCTGCACGGACCGGCG
The DNA here is from genome assembly GCA_020639115.1 of Phycisphaerales bacterium. Lineage (GTDB taxonomy): Bacteria > Planctomycetota > Phycisphaerae > UBA1845 > UBA1845 > JACKHG01. The sequence continues at coordinate 480,019 of JACKHG010000002.1, read as the reverse complement.
TACGACTACAACGCCAACCGCACCACGGGCGACCTCCAGCCCCTCGACGACGCCACCGGGCGCATCGACGCGGTCATGAGCCAGATGAAGGGCTTCATGGATATCCGCGCCGACGTCGACAGTCCCGAGGCCAGCGCGCTCAAGCAACGCCTCAGCGCGCTCGACCAGCAGGACATCGCCGCGCTGCTCGAGGACCTCAGCCTCGCCGGCAACTACGCCCACGGCACGCACGTCGCCGGCATCGTTGCTGAGGGTAATCCCTACGTCCGCCTGCTCAATGCCCGCCACTCCTACGACTACCACCTCATTCCCGTGGCCCGCACCATCGCCTGGGGCCTGCGCGACGCCGCCAAGATCACCGCCATCGTGGACTACCTCAAGAAGGCCGACGTCCGCGTGGTCAACATGAGCTGGGGCGAGGCCCGCAAGGACGCCGAAGACTCCCTCGAGGCCAACGGCGTTGGCAAGGACGCCGAGGAACGTCGCGCCCTCGCCCGCAAGGTCTTCGACATGCAGAAGAAAGCCCTCTACGAGGGCATCAAGGGGGCACCGGACATCCTCTTCGTGGCCGCCGCCGGCAACGCCGACAACGACGTCGCCTTCGACGAGTTCATCCCCTCCTCCTTCGACCTGCCCAACCTCATCGTCGTGGGCGCTGTCGATCAGGCCGGCGAGCCGACCTCCTTCACCAGCTTCGGACCCACCGTCCAGGTCTACGCGAACGGCTTCGAGGTGGAGAGCTTCGTGCCCGGCGGCAAGCGCATGTCGATGTCCGGCACGTCCATGGCCTCACCCAACGTGGCCAACCTCGCCGCCAAGCTCCTCGCCATCGACCCCACGCTTACGCCCCCGCAGGTGATCGACCTCATCCGCAGCGGCTGTGACCAGCGCAGCTACGGCGAAAAGAAATACCTGTTGTTGAATCCCAAGCACAGCGCGGAGCTGCTTCGCGCCCAAAAATCGTAAGTTATGTCCGAACCGACCGTCACCTGCCCGAACTGCCACACCGAGATCCGGCTCACCGAGTCGCTTGCGGCGCCGCTGATCGAATCGACGCGGCAGCAGTACGAGCAGCGCATCGCCGCGAAGGATGCGGAGGTCGCGAAGCGCGAGGCGGCGCTCCGCGCCGGGCAGGCGGAACTCGCCAAGGCGAAGGAATCCATCGACGAGCAGGTGGCCGAGCGGCTCAAGGCCGAGCGCGGCGCCGTCGCCGCCGAAGAGGCCCGCAAGGCCCGCCTCGCGCTCGGCGCCGACCTGGAGGAAAAAGCCAAGGCGGTCGCCGAGCTGCAGGAGGTGCTCAAGCAGCGCGACACCAAGCTGGCGGAGGCCCAGAAGGCCCAGGCCGAGCTCATCCGCAAGCAGCGCGAACTCGACGACGCGCGCCGCGAGATGGAGCTCACCATCGAGAAACGCGTGCAGACCGCGCTCGAAGCCGCGCGGCTCGCGGCGCGCAAGGAGGCTGAGGAGGGCCTCAAGCTCAAGGTCGCCGAAAAGGAGCAGACCATCGCCGCCATGCAGCGGCAGATCGAGGACCTCAAGCGCCGCGCCGAGCAGGGCTCGCAGCAGCTTCAGGGGGAGGTGCAGGAACTCGAACTCGAGGCCCTGCTCCGCGAGAAATTCCCCCAGGACACGATCGAACCCGTCCCCAAGGGCGAGCACGGCGGCGACGTCCTGCAGCGCATCACGAACCCGCTCGGCGCCGCGTGCGGCACCATCCTGTGGGAATCCAAACGCACCAAGAACTGGAGTGATGGTTGGCTCGCCAAGCTCCGCGAGGACCAGCGCACCGCCCGCGCGGAAGTCGCCGTGATCGTGTCCACCGCCCTGCCCAAGGACGTGGACACGTTCAACTTCCAGGACGGCGTCTGGATCACCGGCCCGCGCTGCACCCTACCCGTCGCGCTGGCCCTGCGCCAGTCGCTCATCGAGGTGGCCACCGCCCGCCAGACGGGCGAGGGCCAGCAGTCCAAGATGGAGCTGGTTTACCAGTACCTCACCGGCCCGCGCTTCCGCCAGCGCGTCGAGGCGATCGTCGAGAAGTTCAACGACATGCGCGACGACCTCGACAAGGAACGCAAGGCCCTCACGCGCCTGTGGGCCAAGCGCGAGGAGCAGATCCGCTGCGTCATCGAATCCACCGCCGGCATGTACGGCGACCTCCAGGGCATCGCCGGCAAGACCCTCCAGGAAATCGAAGGCCTTGACCTCAAACTTCTCCCCGACACCGACGACTGACCCCAGCGACTTCACCGCAGCCGCCAGCAATCGCGCAGCATGGCCGCAAACCCAGCCTGCATAGAGTGGAGACTTGCCATCAACGCCTCAGCGCGTCGCCAATCCACCTGTAGCGTCGAAGTGCGGATCCGTGCTCGAAGAAAACCGGGGCACACCCGCTACACATGAATGGAGCTTGCTCTAGGGGACCGCGGTGGCGCGGCTATGTGTTCGACTTTCGCGTTGTGCCTGGTGGGGTACCGACGTCGACAACACGGCCGCCTCGCGAAACATATACGGGCAGCCCGAGCGCACGCCGACGGTCAACTTCCAAGCGAATCGCCTCGACCATGCGCTCCCGAATAATCTCGAGTCGCTTCAGAATATAATCACGATCGCCGGGTAGCATCATCATATCTTCACCCCGGCAAGCCCGGCTCTTTCGCACAGAGCGAAACGGAAGCCACGATACCACCACCGGCAAGCTCCCCGAACCACGCTCCGGCGGGGCCCATTCATCATTCCGCATTCATCATTCTGCATTCATCGCCGTCCGTCACCGCGCTTCGCAGCGCCGGCCTCCCCCTCCCCCCTCCCCGGCACGACGAAGTCCACCACGATCGGCAGATGGTCGAACTCGCCCTTGGCCAGGTCGAGCGCGACGTCCCCTTTCTCGAGGCCCGCGGCCTGCAGCTCCGCGTCACTGAGCATCGTCGTGTCGAGTACGAACGCGTGGGCCACGCGCAGCACGCTGTCCGTGTAGACCACGTGATCCAGCGGCCCGGGATTGAACTTCGTCGTATCGTCGCGCCAGGTCCAGTGCTCCGCGCCGCGCGCGTTGTGCGAGGGCAGCACGTCGCCCATGACCGTGTTGTCCCAATCGGGAAGGATGTCCGCCCCGAACGCCTGCTCGTCCGCGACGTCGCCCGAAACCAGCGTGAACAGGTGCCTGCGCGCGTCGTTGTCGTACACGTTCATGTCGCCGCAGATTACGATCGGCGTCCGCGCCGGCAGGTCGATGTTGCCGCCCGCCGTCCGGGCGTCGCGGATCCACTGCACGATCGCGTCCGCGTGCTTCACCCGCCGCGCGATGTTCTCCGCCCCGCCGCCCGACTTGAAGTGCGCGTCGATCACGTACAGGTCCGCCGCGTAGCGGTCGTCGGGCAGGTCGACCAGCGCCATCGCGTGCCCGCGATCGGTCGGCGGCGACGTGTCGCTCGCGGTCATCTTCAGCGGCCAGCGTGCCGCGATGACGTTGTCCTGCCCGAGATACGCCTGCCACAACCGGCTGTCATCGTCGGGATCGACCGGGACAGCCCGGTTGAGGATCGTCGCCACCTGCTGCACCGGCCGCGTCTGGTTGATCTCCTGCAGGCAGACCACGTCCGGCGCCACGGCCTTGAGCACGCGCACGAACGCCGCGGCGCAGTTGTACTTGCGCCACTTGTGGTTCAGCGGATCGTCATCGGGAAAAATCGAGTCCCAGTTGACGTTGTAGCACAACAACCGCACCTGCGCCGGATCCCGCTTCGCAAGAAACTCCGGCCGCTCGGCCAGCGCCGTCCCCGCACCAATCCAAGCCGCCAGCACGCCGATGTAGAATCTTCTGATCATGCTTCTTCACCTTTTCCCTGCACTCGACACTTCCCTACACGCTGGTCCTGCCTACAACAAACCGGCCTGAAAGGGCGATCCATAATAGCCCAGGCGCAGCCCTAGGCTGACGCCAACATCAGGAATCTAAACCCGGAAGGGACGAACGAAGACACCGGTCACCAGCTCCACTTCACCCCATCGCTTCCAGCAGCAGCTCCGCGACGTCGCGCTGCTGCACGTCGTCGCGATCCTTCGCCCCCAGGCCGTCCGTGAGCATCCGCATGCAGAACGGGCACGCACTCGCGATCGTCGTCGCACCCGTCGCGAGCAACTGCTCGGTCCGCGCCACATTGACCCGCTCGTTACCCGGCTCCTCCTCCTTGAAGAACTGCGCGCCGCCCGCCCCGCAGCACATGCCCCGATCGCGGCTGGCCGGCGCCTCGAGCAGCTCCACTCCGGGGATCGCCCCGAGCACGCGCCGCGGCGCGTCGTACTCGCCGTTGTGCCGGCCGAGGTAGCACGCATCGTGGTAAACCAGCTTCGCGTCCACGCGCTGCTGCGGCTTGAGCCGACCCGCCTGTAAGAGGTCGGCGAGCACCTGCGTGTGATGCACCAGTTCATAGTGCCCGCCGAAGTCGCCGTACTCGTTCTTCAGCGTGTTGTAGCAGTGCGGGCAGATCGTGATGATCTTCTTCACGCCGTACCCGTTGAGCACCTCCACGTTCGCCTGCGCCAGCATCTGCGCGAGAAATTCGTTGCCCGCCCGCCGCGCCGGATCGCCCGTGCACGTCTCCTCCTCGCCGAGAATCGCGTAGGAGACGCCCGCCCTGCCCAGCAACTGCGCCACCGCCCGCGCCGTCTTCCGCGCCTTCTCGTCGTATGCCGGCCCGCACCCTACCCAGAGCAGGTACTCCGCGCCCGGATGCTCCGCGAGCCGCGGCACCTCGAGTCCCTCGGTCCACTCCACCCGTTGCTGCGCCGACAGCCCCCAGGGATTTCCCTGGTTCTCCAGGCCCCGGAAGGCCGTCGCCAGATCCTGCGGAAACTCCCCCTTCTCCTGCACGAGATGCCGCCGCAGATCCACGATCTTGTCCACGTAGGTGATGAAGACCGGGCACTCCTGCTCGCACGCCCGGCAGCTCGTGCACGCCCAGAGCACTTCGGGATCGATCACGTTCGGCACGAGGTCGACCGCGGCGCCCGCCGGCTCAGTCTCACCCGTCGCGCCGGCGCCGTTCGCCTTACCGTGGGTCAGCTCCTGCTGGTGCGCATACAGATGGTCGCGCAGGTTCACCGTGAAGTGCTTCGGCGAGAGCTTCTTGCCCGTCCGCGTCGCCGGGCAGTGGTCGCTGCACCGCCCGCACTCCGTGCACGTGTAGAAATCCAGCACCGCCTTCCAGTCGAACTGTGCGATCCGCGCGATGCCCAGCGTCTCCTCCCGCTCGACCTTCCCCTCCAGATCCTCGGTCGGCACCAGCCGCCCCGGCGGACCGAGATTCTGCAGGTAGACGTTGGGAATACCTGTGATGACGTGAAAGTGCTTCGAGTACGGCAGGATGTTCAGGAAAATCAGCACCAGGCAACTGTGCGTCCAGAAGCCCACGTGCCGCAGGCAATTCAGCGCGCCTGCCGACAGGTCCATCCCCGCCAGCGCGGCGCCGGCTGTACTGCCCACCGGCTCCCATCCCGAGACGTGCACCGGCGTACCGGCAGCCTGCGCCGCCCGGGCCGCACCCGCGCCGTCGTAGAGGATGTCCGCGACCATCATCACCAGGATAATCAGCAGGATGATCATGCCCTCGGTGCTCAGCGTCATCCGCTGGAGCCGCCGCACCGCGCGGAAGTACACGAACACCAGCGTGCCCACGATCACCAGCACGACGAAAATGTCCTTGAGCAGCGCGTAGACCTTCCCCAACGGCTGGTCCAGGCCGAACACCCCGAAATGGAACCCCTCGTCGTAACCCCGGCCCCACAGCATTAGCGTGCGCAGCAGCAGCACCAGGAACCCGACGAAGATCAGCATGTGCGCCGTCCCGGCCAGCGGGTACCGCCGCATCCGCATCTGCGCGATCGCGTACCGCAGCGTAGCCGCCAGCCGCACCCCTGGCTGATCGAACCGCTGGGCCGGCGCCGCCTGCTTCAGCAACCGCCATCGTCCCCACGCCGACCACGCGAATACCCCGAAACCCGCCAACAGCACGACCGACATGGCCCACGGACTCACAGCCTTCTCCTCGGGCAGACAGGAAGTCCGCCGGCGCGCACCCGCCAGCAGACGCGATAGACCCATAACCCGCAATGTAACCGCAAATCGCCGGCCCGTGCCACCGGCAGGAGATGAGCTGGATGTCGCACCAGGCAGACAGGCAGTCGCCGCATGCTCCCGGGCGATGCTCCGATCCGCGACGACTCAGGCTCTGCGCAAAAGAAAACGCCCGCGGGTCAGCCCCGCGGGCGGTTGCGTTTGAAGGTGGGTCGGCGGCCTCTTCCAAGATTCGGGCCGGAGAGGGATTGCGCGGAAGAGTTTGAGTGCCGCCGACCCATTTCGTTGTGGACGCCAAACCCTATGGCAAACACCGTGCCAAGTCGGGCTGAAATCGTGAATATCGCTGACGACTACGCGAACGCCCATCCAGCCGTCGCAAACGCGGTTCGCGCGCGCAAACCCTGCGCAGATTTCCGCAGTGCTTGCGGAAAAAACCGCAACACCACACAACCGCAGGTCCGCATAAACGCCCCCGCGCCCCTGGCCGCCATCAGAACGGCCATTCGCCTCCCACATTCAGAATTGCAATCACAATGAATGCCACGAGGAAAGCAATGATCCCGGTCACTTTCATATCAACCGCTCCTCAACGCCGGCACCCGCGCCAGCCCACTCGCTCGATCCGGGCCGCCAACCGGCCCACTGCTCTTATCGGACGACCCCAACCGCCGGCTTGCGTGCTGATCAACTCCGACTCCGCCGCCACAACGACCCTAGCACCCGCTTCCCGTACCTTGACGCCTATAACCGCCAAGACTAAGCTCTGGCCCGTTCCGGCAGGCCATGTAGCGGCTGCCACGTCGCACCCCGGATCGATTCCGGCCCCTTCGTCTAGTGGCCTAGGACACCGGCTTTTCACGCCGGCAACACGGGTTCGAGTCCCGTAGGGGTCAGTTTGCCACCCGGCTGTCCCGGCTGGCACACCACCACACCCACCCGATTCGCCTCGAGCGGCGCATCATGAACAGCGAGCTGGCCCGCGCCTTTGAAAACATCGCCGATCTTCTCCAGATTACCGGAGCAGACACCTTCCGCGTTAACTCCTACCGCCGGGTCTCGCGAACCATCCGCGACCTCGCGGACGACGTCCGCACCCTTCACGAGGCGGGTGTCCTCCAGGAGGTAAAGGGCATCGGTAAGGGTACGGCTGGCAAGATCGAGGAGTTCCTCGAGACCGGCCGCATCGCGCTGCTCGACGAGCTGAGCAAGGAAGTGCCCGCGGGCCTGCCGCGGCTCCTGGAGATTCCCGGCCTGGGCCCCAAGACCATCGCCCTGATTCACTCGGCACTGAAGGTCAGCTCGATCAGCGACCTCAAGCAGGCCATCGCCTCGGGCAGTCTCGCCGAGTTGCCAGGTCTCGGCGCCCAGAGCGTCAAGAAGATCGCCGACGGCATCGCCTTCCTCGAGGCCAGCAAGGGCCGCACACCCCGCGGCATCGCCTGGGCCGTCGCGGAGAACTACCTGACGCAGCTCCGCAGCCTCCCCGACGTCGAACGCGTCGAGATCGCGGGTTCGCTGCGCCGCGGACTCGAGACTATCGGCGATGTCGACCTGCTCTGCATCAGCGACGCCGGCGCCGAGGTGGTGCGGCGCTTCACGACCCACCCCGGCGTCAAGCGCGTGCTGGCAGCCGGCCCGACCAAGGGTTCGATCGTTGTCGACCTGGAGGGCGGTGCGGAGTTGCAGGTGGACCTGCGGGTCGTCCCCGCGGCTTCGTTCGGCGCCACCTGGCAGTACTTCACCGGCTCCAAGGAGCACAACGTTCGCCTGCGCGAGCGCGCCGGTCAGCGTGGCTGGAAGCTCAACGAGTGGGGCCTGCACGACGGCGACGAGATGCTCGCCGGCGCGACCGAGGAGGAGATCTACGCGCGGCTCGATTTGCCCTGCATGCCGCCGGAGGTGCGCGAGGATCGCGAGGAGTTCGCCGCCGGCGCGGCGTTCGACGACCTCGTCAGCGCCGCCGATATCCGCGGCGACCTGCACACCCACACGACGGCCTCCGATGGGAAAAACAGTATCGAGGAGATGGCTGCCGCCGCCCGTGCCCTGGGCTACAAGTACCTGGCGATCACCGATCACTCGAGGAGCAGCACCATCGCCAACGGCCTCTCCCTCGAGCGGATGCGCGAGCACATTGCCGCCATCCGCGCCGCCAACGCCAGGCTCAAGGGCTTCACGCTGCTGGTCGGCTGCGAGTGCGACATCCTGCCCAACGGCGACTTGGATTATCCCGATGAGCTTCTCGCCGAGTGCGACTGGGTCGTCGCGAGCATCCACGCCGCCATGGGCAAGGGCGGCAGGGGCAAGCTGAGCCCCACCGAGCGCACGCTCAAGGCCATCGCGAACCGCTACGTCTGCGTCATCGGCCACCCCACGGGCCGCCTGATCAACCGCCGCGAGGCCATGGAGCTGGACATGCCGCGCATCGTGGCGGCCGCCCACGACACCGGCACTGCGCTGGAGGTCAACGCCTCCTGGCAGCGCCTGGATCTCAAGGACCTGCACGTGCGTCAGGCCATCCAGGCCGGCGTGCGCCTCTGCATCGACACCGACGCGCACCGCACGACGCAATTGGCGGCCATCACCCACGGCGTCGCCACCGCCCGCCGCGGGTGGGCCCGCCGCGGTGACGTCCTCAACACCCTGCCGCTGAAGGACCTCAAGGCCTGGGTGGCCCGCAAGCGCCGCGGTTGATTCGGCCGCGGTTGATTCTGCGGGGCTGCCGCGCTCACTCACCGCGGAAACGTCCACCGCGGCTGACTGGCCAATTCACCCCCTGTCCGGTAACGTGTTGGCGGATTGACGCTGCGCCGGCGCGGCGCAGCAGCGCTGTCGAAGAGGATACCGAACGCGCGCAGAACCGACGGTCGCACCTTCCCCGTCGCACATCCTGCCGCACTTTTCTGACGATAACACCCCGGTGAACTGAAGCAGCCCGGCGTCCCCTGTGCTCCGCCCGCCCGTCGCGGTCCGCAAGCCAGCCACGCCGCACGCATGACTCAAGGCACCGAGGTGAGCGATGAGTTTGGAAATGTCAATACCCGCCGACGCCCATGGACACGCCCACGGCAAGACCGCCCTCGGCGCACTCGAGTGGCTCGCGATCGTGGCCGCCGGGGTTATTCTCGCCTTCCTGATCTATGACTACGTGACGCCGCACCACGTCACGCCCGTCGCCGAGGTTGCCCACGCGGCGCCCGCCCACGGCGCCGAGCACGCGACCGAAGCGGCGGAGCCCGAGGGGCCGCCGGCGGGTTACGAGATCCCGCCTATCTGGGCCTGCATCCCCTTCGCCGCGATCCTGCTCGCGATCGCCGTCCTGCCGCTTATCCCGGCGACGGCGCACTGGTGGGAAAGCAACAAGAACCGGCTGGTGGTGTCGCTCTCGCTCGCCGCGGTCACGCTGCTCTACTACGCCTTCGTGCACCCGATGACGTTCAACCACGTGACGCACCAGACCTACACGGGTATGAAGAGCGTCGTGCACGTGCTGCAGCACGCGGTGCTCATCGAGTATATCCCGTTCATCGTGCTGCTTTTCAGCCTCTACGTCATCAGCGGCGGCATCTCCCTGCGCGGCGACCTGGCGGCCCACCCCGTCACCAACGCCGCGTTTCTCGGCGTCGGCGGCCTGCTCGCCAGCTTCATCGGAACCACCGGCGCCAGCATGCTGCTGATCCGCCCGCTGCTCCAGACCAATAAGGAGCGCAAGCACGTCGTGCACACGGTGATCTTCTTCATCTTCATCGTGAGCAACTGCGGCGGCCTGCTGCTGCCCATCGGTGACCCGCCCCTCTTCCTCGGTTACCTCAAGGGCGTGCCGTTCCTCTGGACGCTCCACCTCTTCGTGGAGTGGGCGGTCGTGGTCGGCGGGCTCCTCATCATCTACTACATCTGGGACACGGTGGCCTACCGCAAGGAGGCGAAGAAGGACATCACTCTGGACGAAACCCAGCGCGAGAAGCTGAAGCTCCGCGGCGGCATCAACTTCGTCTGGCTGATCGGCATCGTGCTTTGCGTCGGGATGATCGACCCCAGCAAACCACTGCCCCTGCTCGGCTTCAAGCCCTTCCCATTCATGCGCGAACTGGTCATGCTGGGCCTCGTCTTTCTCTCGCAGCGCTCCACCAGCAAGGAGATCTACCGGCTCAACCAGTTCAATTACCACGCGATCCTGGAGGTCGCGGCGCTCTTCATCGGCATCTTCATCTGCATGCAGGTGCCCATCGAGATCCTCCACGAGAAGGGCCGCCAGCTCGGCCTCAGCGAGCCGTGGCACTTTTTCTGGGCGACGGGCGGACTGTCGGCCTTCCTCGACAACGCCCCGACCTACGTGGTGTTCTTCGAAACGGCCAAGACCCTGCCCGTGGTGGGGCACGCCCTCGACCTGAGCCACGGCGCCGGTCTCAGCACGATCAGCGTCGAGCTGCTCACCGCCGTCTCCGTCGGCGCGGTGTTCATGGGCGCGCTGACCTACATCGGCAACGGCCCCAACTTCATGGTCAAGAGCATCGCGGAACAGTCCGGCGTGAAAATGCCGAGCTTCTTCGGCTACATGGCGTACAGCTTCGGGATTCTCATCCCGTTCTTCATCGCCATCACGCTGATCTTCATCGTGTAGCCGCGACAGCGCGGACGTGCTGCCGGCACCGGCTCAGTCGGTCGCGTCCAACTGGGTCACGGTCGTGCGCTTGAGCAGGTCGTCGACCACCTGCGGATCGAACTCCCCCGGCACCGCGCTGGTCGCGGCGGCTGTCGCGGTCGCCAGGGAAAACGCGTACGCGTCCAGCACGCTCTTACCCTGCTGGACGGCTGCGATGAAGCCCGCCAGCAGTGCGTCCCCGCAACCCACGGTGCTCACCACGGCCCGCGGATCCAGCGCCGACCGACCCCGCCAGGCCGAGCCACCGCTGAACAGGTATCCGCCAGCCCCCCCGTTCGTCACGACGACCACGCCGATCGACTGCGACCACTTGCGCCCCCGCGCCACGATCGCGTCCTCCTCGTCCGCCAGGCCCGCATGCGCCGCGAGAAACTCCTCGCGGTTGCACTTGACCAACCACGCCGGCGTCTCCCGCAGACGTCGCAACACCGCCCCGTCGAGATCCAGCGCCAACGCCGCGCCGGCGGATCGCGCCGCCTCGAGCATCGCCACCGCCACCCCCGGTTCGAGACCCTCCGGCAGCGAGCCCCCAAACGATATCAACACCCCCGGCTTCGCCAGCAACCCGAGCTTGCGCCGCAACCGCTCCACGTCCCGCTCCTGAACCACGAAGCCCGTGGTCCGCACGTGCGTCTCCACGTTCTGCTCCGGATCCAGCAGCGTGATGTTCTCCCGCGTGCTCCCCTCCACCGCCAGAAACTGCGAGGTGATCAGCGACCGCTCGGCCAACCGGTCGAACTCCGCCAACTCCGCGTCCCCCACGAACCCCGTCGCGATGCTGCGCTGCCCCAGCAGCGCGAGCACCCGCGAAACGTTCACCCCCTTGCCGGCGGGCATCCGCGCCAACCGCGCCCCCTTGCGGTGCGCCCCGATCGCGAAGCCCGGCACCTGGATCACCCGGTCCACCGCCGTGTTCGGCGTCACCGTCACGATCGACTGAAATGACGTAATCGCGGTCGCACACATCGCCGCCAGCGTCTCGCACGCCCCCCAACCTGTCAACCGGGCCCGCCCGCGTTATCATCGCCGCATGCCCGCCCTCAAGGACGACGCCATCGTGCTCCGCAAGCTCGACTACTCCGAGTCGTCCCAGGTGCTGGCGCTCTTCACCCGCCAGCACGGCAAGGCCCGCGTCATCGCCAAGGGCATCAAGCGCTCCACCAAGACCCGCTTCGCGCCGGCGCTCGACCTCCTCGACGCCGGCACCACCGTCCTCAGCGTACGCCACCCCCGCCAGGAGGCCCTCGCCATTCTGACCGAGTGGACCCAGACGCGACCCGCCGGCGGCCTCCGCGACAGCCTCGAGCGGCTCTACGCCGCCCAATATGCAGCCGCCCTCACCGCCGATCTGACCGAGGACTGGGACCCGCACCCCGCGCTCTACGATGCGCTCGCCGACCTGCTCGCGGCGCTGAGCTCAGCCCCCGCCACGCTCGCGCTGCTCGTCCCCTTCCAGCGGACGCTGCTGGCGGAGGTCGGTCTCCAGCCCGACCTCACCCGTTGCGTGGCCTGCGACCGCCCCGACCCGCCGGCGGCCGGCCTGCACTTTTCCTCGCACGAGGGCGGGCTGATCTGTCGCGATTGCGAATCCGCCTATTACGAGAAACGCGGCGTCACGGCTGAGGTCCGCACGGCGCTCATCGGCGCGGGCGGCACGCCGCGTGCCTTGCGCGGCGCGTTCGAGCTGCTCGATTATCACGCCGCCCACCTCACCGGGCGACCCACCATGCTCGGCCGCGCCTACCTGGACCTCAGCACCTAGTCCGCCCGCCGCGTTACCGGCTGCTCCGTTTTTGCCCCTTGATTTTGCGGACCCTGCGCGGCTGCGCCGAACGACCGGAAATGTCGTCGCGCGCGCCCCCGCGCCGCCCGATTAAGAAATTATCAATTCAACGTCTTTGCCCGCCCGCCGGTTATATCTGAGCTTGCGACTGTCCGCTGTTTGCTGGTTTTCGAGCCTCTTTTAAGGGTCCGCACATGGCACTGACAGTCACAAACATCAACACATTGCAGCTCCTCGGCATCGTCAACAAGACATCGACACGCCAGAGCAACCTCCTCACGCAGCTCTCCACCGGTAACAAGATCAACAAGGCCTCCGACAACCCCGCCGGCCTCATCGCCATGGAAAATTTCAGCGCGGAACTGACCGCGGTGAACGCTGCGCTGGACAACAACCAGCGCGCCGACGCGATGCTCTCCACGGCGGAAGGCGGCCTCGACGAGGTCTCCAGCCTGCTCTCCGAGATCGAGACGCTCGCCCTCGCCAGCGTCAACGATGCGTCGCTCAGCCAGGCGGAAATCAACGCGAACCAGTCCCAGATCGATGCAGCCCTCGAGTCCATCGACCGCATCGCCAATACCACGACTTTCAACGGCAAGCAGCTGCTCAACGGCGCCCAGGCCATCCGCACCACCCAGGCCACCAACCGCGCCGACAACCTGCGCGTCCACACCCGCGGCCAGGGCAGCGCCGACACCGTGGTCAACGTCAAAACGACAACCGCGGCAGCCGCCGCCACCGGCACATTCGCACTCGGTGCAGCCACCCTGTCCGGTGACCACGAAATCGTCATCACCGGCTCGCTCGGCTCCCAGCAGATCTCGCTGGGCAACGGCACCACGCTCGCCAACACGGCAGCCGCCATCAACGCCGCCACCGCCGGAACCGGCGTCACCGCCGCCACCGGCGCGGGCAACACCATCGTGCTGACCGCCTCCGATACCGGCAGCGATTCGAGCGTTGAAATGACGGTGCTTTCCGGGGGGACTCTGTCAGACGTGGCGCGCACAACCGGCACCGACGCGGTGCTGTCCATCAACGGCCGGTCGGTAACGGCCGACGGCCTGGACGTCTCCTACAGCGCCAACGGCCTGAGCCTGGAATTCTCCATGGCCTCCGCGCTCAACGCCGCCAACGCCACCGAGACCATCACAGTCAAGGCCGGCGCGACCGGCGGCGGCATGACCTTCCAGCTCGGCACCGAGAGCAACACGCGCTCGACCATCGGGCTGAGTTCCGTCGCCTCCTACCAGCTCGGTGGCGGCGACGCCGGCGCGGCCCTCTCCGAACTGAAGTCCGGCGGCGCCGCCGACCTCAGCTCCAAGAGCGCCAACTCGCTCAAGGCCGTGCGCAAGGCCATCACCCAGGTGGCGTCCATGAAGGGCCGCCTCGGTGGCTTCCAGAAGTTCCAGGTGCAGACCTCGATCAACTCGCTCACGCAGTCCAAGGAGTCGCTCTCGGCGGCCCGCAGCGTCATCGCGGACACCGACTTTGCCCAGGCGACCGCGGATCTGAACCGCGAGAGCGTGCTGCTCAACTCGGGTATCTCGCTGCTGGGCTTGGCCAACCAGCAGGCGAGCCAGATCCTGACGCTGCTCGGTTAGTCCGCAGGGCTATCACGCCCGCGGAACTCACGGAGTCGCGTGACAGGGGGCATCGAGCGGTGGATCGTGGGAAGCCACGATCCACCGCTCACCCTTGCGCGGCGTCCGCCGCAAGGCACAACACCCGCCACCGCCGCCATGTCCGACCGATAAGGCCGGACGCTTTACCCCGCGCCGACGCGCCCCCGATGCAACAACGCCTCGCCACCCGCGTTGCCGATATCCTCCGCGATGACCGCACGCGCCCGTCCCAAAGTCGCCCGCAACCAACCTTGCCCCTGCGGCAGCGGTCGCAAGGCCAAGCACTGCTGCGGAGCAGCGTCGTCAGGCACCTCTTCCGCAACCGCGCCGCCGCGTCAGCAGCTCGAGGTACTGAACGCAGCGGTCGCCCGGCGCCGCCGGCCCTGCGCCGGCTGCACCGCCTGCTGCACCGCGCTGATCATCAACGACCCGGGTGTCGTGACCCCCGCCGGCTCGACGTGCCCGCACGAATGCTCCGGTGGCTGCTCCATCCATGGTCCGGCTCAACCCGCCAGTTGCCGCGAGTACTTCTGCAACTACACCATCAGCAAAGAACCGCTCACCGACGACGAGCGCCCCGACCGCGTCGGCGCCATCGTCGACTTCAAGATCAGTCCCGACCGGCAACCGCCGATGCACCGCACGACCGGCGTCGTGGCCTGCGCACCCGACGGACTCACGCGCGTCCTGCAAAACGCGCACTGGCGCCGCGTCATCTATCGCGATCTCGCTGCGGGTATCCCTATCCTGGCAGCCCAGCCCGACGACCCACTCAACCGCGAGGTCCTCGGCGTTCGCCTGCAGGATGACCGCCTGTTCTGCCGGCTCACGTCGTGCGACCCGAACGGGCGCCCGATCCTGACAACCCTCCAGCCGGTCTACGATCCGCCCGTACCGCTCGCCCTGCTCATCCCCGAGCAGGGCTTCATCTTCGATACAGCCGCCCTGATCCGCGTGCTTGGAAACCGCGAGGAAATGGTGGTGACGCCGGCTGCCCGCTCGGCGGACAACGAAGTGCTGCGCTTTCTCTTCACCCGGCGCCAGGCGGCGTGGGTCGGTCAACTTACAGAGTTGCTGAAGTCGCCGGCAGCGCCCGCAACCGCCGAACCAGCCGCTTGCCCCGCCTGACGGCGCCGCCCGCGATGCTGTAGCGCCCCCGCGCTAATGCCGCAGTTACGTGGTCTGCTCCTGGGCCCCCTCCGTCGGCGTATCGCCGCCCGCGTCCGACTCGGCGAGCGGATTGGCAAAGCCCTTCCGCGCACAAATCTCCTCGACGATCGGCCGAAAGGCTCGCAGCTTGTAGTCGTCCAGCACGAATACGCCGCTCCGCCCGCCCTGCGTATAGCCCAGCTCGATCCGGCCCTTATCGCGGTAGTCCGCGGGATTCCATTCGGTCATCTCCTCGTAGCGGATCAACCGGCCCCGCGGCGTCGTCAGTCCCTCGTCCGACAACTTCGTCGACGTGAGCACCATCGCCAGCACCCGCACCAGCACCCACAGGCCGATCAGGCCGACCACGACGCCCATCCACTTCTGAAACATCAGGTCCGTCTCGGTATGCTTGGCTGGCTTCCACAGCATCCGCGACGTGATCGTCCCGAAGTTGTCGTACCGCAGGATCAACATCCCCCCCGGACCGAACCACACCGCCTTGTTGAACTCCTCCAGCGCCTCGCCCTTCCACGTGGGCGGCCCCAGCTTCTCCTCCGCCTCGCGCAGCGTCTCCCCCTTGCGCACCGGTGGCAGGCTGCCCTGCACCACGGTGGGGTTGATCTGCGCTTGCTCCTGCACGTCAGCCGGTATCTCCCCCCGCATCGTGACCAGGTTGTCCTGAGGGTAGCCGATGTAGCCGTCGTAAAACGAGTACGCCGAGAATCCCAGCAGCATGACCATCACCAGCCCGTTGCGGATCATGCGTTCCCGTGTCGATTTCGTCACAATTGTTTGCATGTCATCTCATCGACGCAGGCCGCGCCGCCCTGTCCTCGACTCGCTCCCGCCGGCTGCCGGCGTCACGCCCGAACCCCATCCGCACCGTCTGTACGGGGTGTAATCCGCGCGCAGGACATCTTGGTTGCACCTGCGCCCCCTGCGTCACATAATCTTCCGTAATCTAGCGGACGCAACGGCGCGGCGGCAAGCCGACGCCACGCACTCAGCGGGAATCACCATGCAGGCATTCTTCGGATCCATGGCGGACGAGTGCTTCCTCAGCACCCGTCTCTTCCTCAAGCTCGACCTCGCGCTCGAACGCGACACCGTCCTCCATTTCTTCGACCAGATCCGCAAGGCGTTCCCGTCCATGCGCCGCTTTCAGCGCCGCGAAAACGGCACGCTCCTCCTGGAGGAGACCGCCGACAGTGGGGGATCCCGCCGCTGGGTCCGCCTCGACCCCGGCAGCATCCGCTTCGGCCACTTTTCGCCCCAGGCCGGCGACGACATCCGCCGCCTGGGCGACATCGTCCTCGAACTCGCGCCGTACCACCTCACCCTCAGCGAACTCGACTTCGACCACATGGAGGTCGCCTGCGGCTTCGAACTTGAGTACCGCGGCAATCACGACCAACTCCTCGCCGAAGTCTTCTGGGCCGATCATCCCCTTGGAGGATTCCTATTTGGAGACGAGGCCCACCACGTCATCGACGCCCAACCGTATCTGGGCATCACGCTGACCCCGGCCTGCGATCTGCAGGCCTACCTCGAGGTCAAGAGCCGCACCGGAACCTACGAGGTCCGCACCGGCAACTACGAGGCCCAGCCCCTCAGCGTCATGCTCACCGCCCGCAAGTACTGGGGCGTCGGCGAGGATCAGCCCCTGCCTGCGACCCATCGCCGCATGTGCGACGAATGCGACAACCTCGCCGCCAGCAAGGTCGTCCCCCTCCTCATCAACCCCCTGGCCCAAGCCATCGCCAGCCGCTCCTGAGCAGCCCTGCAATGGTAGGCCACGCTGTTGCGCAACACCTCCTTGCTTTAATCCCTCAATCCCTCAATCCCTTAATCCCTCAATCACTTAATCCCTTAATCCCTCAATCCCTTAATCCCTCAATGCCTGCCGCCCCCACCTCCCTCAACCGCTCATAATCCCCGCGCTCGTTGTACGCCTGCACCGAGATCCGCAACCACAACCGCTCGGCGAACCAGATGATTGGAACCTCGACGCCGTAGTCGTCCGCCAGCGTATCGTGCACCCGGTCGCCCAGCGCCTTCGAAACCTCACCCGCGATCGGCAGCGCGATCGTCACCATCGCCGCGTTCATCGTCCGCGGGGCAGCCGGGGCCACGCCCCACGCCTCCTCGAGCATCGTCGCCGCCTCCGCCGCCAACGCGTTGTTCCGCGTCCGCAAGGCCGCCCCGCCCATGCGCTGGTAAAACTGCAACGCCGCCGTCAGCGCCAGCCACGGCGAAAAGTCCTTGGTACCCGGCCAGTCGAACGCCTTCGTGAACGACTCCCCGTACCCCCACGACACCACCAGCGGATGCACCGCCGCCTGCCGCTGCGGCGCCACCCACAGGAAGCCCGTGCCCTTCGCCGCGAACAGCCACTTGTGGCAATTCCCCGTGTAGTAGTCCACGCCCAGCGCCGCGATGTCCACGTCCAGCATCCCCGGCCCGTGCGCCCCGTCCACAAACACCGGAACACCCCGCGCCCGGCACGCCGAAGCGATCCGCGCCACCGGCAGCACCAGCGCCGTCGCCGAGGTGACGTGATCCACCACCACCAGCCGCGTCCGCTCGGTCAGCACCTCCGCGACGGCCTCCACGACGGCATCGTCACCGTCGATCGGGAACGGTACGCGCGCCTCCACCGCCGTCGCCCCGCACCAGTCGCACGCAAACCGCACCGCCTTGTTCACCGCCCCGTACCCGTGGCTGGTGAACACCACCTCGTCCCCCGGGCCCATCCGCAACGAACGCAGCACCGTGTTCGCCGCCATCGTCACGTTGTCGACGAACACGAGGTCCTCGCCCGCGACCCCGAGAAAAGTCCCCAGGGCGCCGGCGGCTGCCCGCAGCGCCGGCTCCAGCTCGCGCACGAGGAAGCGCACCGGCTGGCGCTCCACCCGTCGCCGCCACTCGTCCTGCGCCGCCAGCACCACCCGCGGAACCGCCCCGAACGATCCATGATTAAGAAAAGCCATATCCGGGTAGAGCAGAAACTCCCCCCGCACCGCCCGCCCCAGTTCCACACCAGCCATCCCGCCGACTCCAATTCGTCATTCGTCATTCGTCATTCTACATTTTCCGTACGGGCTTTCCGCGAACGGACGCGCAAACCGCTCCTCCCCCAGCAGCACGACCGGCACCGTCTTCACCAGGATCGCCAGGTCCATGAAGAGATCGTGGTGCGCCACGTAGTACACGTCATAGTGAATCCGCTCCTCCCAGCTCCGCGTCGCGGCACTGTTCACCTGCGCCAGACCTGAAATTCCCGGCCGCACCAGCAATCGCCGCCACGCGTAGTCGCTGTACGCCCGCGTCTGCTCCGGAATCGTCGGCCGCGGCCCCACCAGCGACATCTGCCCGCCGAGCACGCAGAAGAGCTGCGGCAACTCGTCCACCTTCAGCCGCCGCAGCCAGCGCCCCACGGGCGTGATCGCGCTGTGCCCCAGCGGCACGATCTCCTTGATGTCGTGCTTGTGATCCGCCCGCATCGTCCGGAACTTCGGCGGATAGAACGGCACGCCGTTCCACCCGGTCCGCTCCTGGCGAAACAGCAGCGGACCCGGACTCGTCAGCTTCACCGCCAGCGCCGCCAGCACCAGCACCGGCGACACCAGCAGGATCACCCCGGCTGACACCACCACGTCGAACGCGCGTTTTCCTCCCCGCGCCCACGCCGACCGCGAGACAAACCGGGATTGATCTGGCCGCTCCGTCACCCGCGCGTCCCCACCAGGTCACGCCATAGCGTGACAGTCCTGTACCACCACCCTTGCCTGCGGCTGCAACCCGCGTACGATCCGATTGTAATAGGGACCGGGAGATGCTGCATGCTCGATAACCAGACCGCGCCGCCCACCATCCAGGCCCTGCTCGAGGAGATGGTCCGGGCCGACGCTTCCGACCTGCACCTCGTCCCCGAGCACCCGCCGATGTACCGCGTGCACGGCGACCTGCTGCCCAGCAACCTCGCGCCGCTCGCGGCCTCGACCGTCACCGACATGATCGCAGCCGTCGTGCCCGCGGCCCTGCGCGATCGCTTTCACACGGCGCTGAACCTCGACTTCTCCGTCGAGATCGATGCAGCCGATGGCACCCACCAACGCTTCCGCGGCAACTCCTTCCGCGCCCAGGGCGCGTTCTGCGGGTGCTTCCGCCACATTCCCGAGCACATCCCCTCGTTCGAGTGGATGGGATTTCCCCGCCACGTCGCCGAGGAGATCGCCGAACTCACCAATGGACTCGTCATCGTCACCGGCATCACCGGCTCCGGCAAGTCGACCACGCTGGCGGCGATCGTCAACCTGCTCAACGAGCGCGGCGGCTTCCGCATCATCACCGTCGAGGAGCCCATCGAGTACATCTACCGCCGCACCGAACGTTCGGTCGTCACGCAGCGCGAGGTGGGTATCGACTGCGAGTCGTTCTTCAGCGGGCTGAAATACGGCCTGCGCCAGGACCCGGACGTCATCCTCGTGGGGGAAATCCGCGATCGCGAAACCGCGCAGATGGCCCTGTCCGCCGCCGAGACGGGCCACCTGATTCTCACCACCATGCACACCAAGGACGCCAAGGGAGCGGTCTCGCGTTTCGTCGATCTCTTCGAGCCCACCACCCACGACGACATCCGCGCCCAGCTCGCCTTCAACCTGCGCTACGTCATCGCCCAGCACCTGCTGCCCAGCGCCAAGCCCGGCGAGAAACGCGCCCTAGCGCTCGAAACCATGCTGGTTAATAACCCCGTCCGCGCCGGCATCAAGCTCGGCAAGCTCGAGGCCATCGAGTCCGCGATCCAGACCGGCCGCGCCAACGGCATGATCCGCCTCGACGACAGCCTCCAGGCCCTCCTCGCCATGAACAAGATCTCCCTCGACACCGCCCGCCGCTTCGCAAAATCCCCAGACACCATCGCCCCCCGCCCGGTCTAACCCGCAAAGCGCGAAGCATCCGGTGTGCCACTTCTGTTGAGCAGTGCCGCTCCGCAGGGGCACAGAGCCGCGCCCGTAAGGAAGCGGACGAAATCAGGGCCGCCCAAGCAGCGCCCGAAGGAAGCGCGCTCAAACGCCCGACTCTCCACAGGAGCGCCAGAATGCAAACAGTGGGTGAAGCGAGCCGCAGGCGAGCACCCCGCCTGGTGGCACGAGGCGAGCGCAACTTCTGGACCACTACCGTGTTCGCTCCCACTGGCCCGGTAGGGCCGAAGAGGTTAGCCAGGGGTGAAGGCCGCCGAAGGCAGGCCGAAACCCCTGGTTTCCGCGCCACCCAACAAACCGAGCCCTGCCAAGGGCGACACCTCGGCGTCACGCATCCCTTGGATTCCACTCGCCCCCATGCGACAATGCCACCAATGCTCGACGTTCAAGACACCCCGCGCACCTGCGCCCACTGCGGCTACATCACCGACCACCTCGCCAGCGACCGATGCCCCGAGTGCGGCACACCGGCCGAAACGCCGTCACCGCCACGGTCCCTGCGGATGCTTGCCGGCTTGACGTGGTTGACTGCTGCAACCTGGATTCTCGCCTACTGGAATCCCTTTAACCTGTTGCTCGGATGCGCCGACGAACTCCTGCATGTCACCTGGCTCATCAGCATCTTGTTGTTCCTTTCCTGGGTTTTCATCGATGGTTTCCGGTGGAACCGCGGCTTTACCCGCCTCGAAGGCTCGGCGATACTCGTGGCACTGGCGATCGCACTTGCCCATATTCTGCTTCCAGGCTGAAACCTGCGGTCGCTGACCGACCACCACACGACCCTCCGCCCATTCATCATTCATCATTCCGCATTCATCATTCCGCCGCTAACATCCCGGCAGGAACGCATAACTGGAGCCCAACGATATACACGCTCATTGCCATTACCTGATCGCCGCCACACTCGCGCTGTTCGCTCTTCACCTCCGCCCGCGGCGGCAGCGCCATGGCTCACCGATCCGCGACCCGCTCCGAGGTCATCGCCCGCCACGCCATGGCCGCAACGTCCCAGCCACTCGCCACCCAGGCGGCCCTCGACGTCCTCCGCCGCGGCGGCAACGCCGTCGACGCCGCCATCGCCGCCAACGCCTGCCTCGCCCTCATGGAACCCGTGAGCTTGCGGGCTCGGCGGCGGCCTCTTCGCCATCGTCTGGATGCGAAAACCCAAAAGCTCTACGGCCTCAACGCCAGCGGCCGCGCGCCCGCCGGACTCACCCTCGACGAACTTCGTAGCCAGTGTGGCCCCACCATCCCCATGTACGGCCCACTCCCGGTTACGACCCCCGGCTGCGTCGACGGCTGGTTCCAACTCCACGACCGCTTCGGCCGCCTGCCCATGGCCGACGTCCTCGCCCCGGCGATCGCGTACGCCCGCGAGGGATTCCCCGTGTCCGAACTCATCGCCCACTACTGGGCCCTCGGCGGAGAAGCCCGCCGCGATCAGCCCGGCTTCGCCGCCACCTACCTGCCGGACGGCCACGCGCCGGCCAAGGGCGAGATCTTCCGCAACGCAGCGCTCGCCGACACGCTCGCCGCGATCGCCGCCGGCGGCCGCGACGCCTTCTACCGCGGCGCGCTCGCCGACCGCATCGACGCCTTCTGCCGCGCGAACGGCTGCTACCTGCGCAAGACGGATCTGGAAAACCACCACTCCGGACTGGGATGAAGCCGCTGAGTACGAACTACCGCAGCTTCGACGTGTGGCCAGGAAACTGCCGCCCAACGCGAGGCATCGCGGTCCTGGAGATGCTCAACATCCTCGAAGGCTACGATCTGCGCGCCATGGGCCACAACTCCACCGACTACCTGCACACGCTCGTCGAGGCGAAGAAGCTCGCCTACGCCGACCGCGCCCGCTACTACGCCGACCCCGACTTCGCGAAGGCCCCGCTCGACGCCCTCATCTCCAAGTCCTACGCCGCGAAGCGCCGCGCCCTCATCGACCCCCACCACGCCGCCCGCGCGTTTCCCCCTGGAGCTTTCTCAAGCGCCGCCGGAGACGCGGCCCTCCGCTCCGGCGATACGATCTACCTCACCACCGCCGACGCCGACCACAACATGGTCTCCCTCATCCAGAGCAACTACGGCGGGTTCGGCTGCGGCCTCTGCCCCACCGGACTCGGCTTCGGCCTGCAGAACCGCGGGGCGCTCTTCAACCTCGACCCCGACCACCCCAACGCCTACGCCCCCGGCAAACGCCCGTTTCATACCATCATCCCGGCCTTCGTCACCCGTGACGGTAAACCCTACATGAGCTTCGGCGTCATGGGCGGAGACATGCAGCCGCAGGGCCACGTCCAGGTGCTGTGCAACCTCATCGACTTCGGCATGAACCTGCAGGAGGCCGGCGACGCCGCCCGCTTCCACCACACCGGGGACCAGGAGCCCAATGGGGAAAACACACCCACGGCCGATGAGCCCGCGACCGGCGGCACCATCGCCCTCGAATCCGCGATCACCCCCCAGACGCGCCGCGACCTCATCGCCCGCGGCCACCGCGTCGTCGACCGCACCGCCCCTTCGGCGGCTACCGGGCCATCCGCTACGACGCCGTCGGCGACGTCTACTACGGCGGCAGCGAGTCCCACCAGGACAGCGGGCTGCAGGCTGCTGACCCGCAAAAACTACGTCACAATCCGCGAAGTGGGCACTGCTCGCAAATTAATGCGATTTCACAATCCCTGAATCCCGCTGAAACCGCAACACCAGGCCAACCGCCCCCTTTCTGCTTTTCGCACTTTCTCACCTTCTCACTTACCTTCTCTCTGCGTAAGCAATCAGGTAACCTCATACCGCGGCGCAAATCCGCCGATTTAACGATCACCCCTCTACCAGCATTGCAGCCCCGTAGCCTCAATTCCCCGTCGCCGCAGTTCAACACCCCGTTTCGACCCCATATACGGCCAGAAACCGTTCGCTGGATCGGCCGTATGGGGCGCGGGGAGACCGCCCAGGCATCTGCACCTCAATTGCACGAGAGAGGATGCTCAACTTTCGATCTTCACAGGGAATCGGTACGGCCTGCGCGGGCCTGCTGGTATTCGCCAACGCCGCGCCGGCCAACATCAACTTCGTCAACACCGGCGGCGGAGGCGGCGACCGCGTCGACCTGACGGGCATCGGCGTGCAGCGCGGCGCGGTCGGCTACAACTACACCTACGCCGACCTGATTACGCCCACGCTCACCGCCGCCAATATCCCCGGCCCGGGCACCACCGGCGTGCTGCTCTACGCCGACCCGCTTGATACCAACCGCGACCAGGCGCTCAGCGATGCGCACCTCAATACGGGCTTTCTCGACACCGGCGAAGGGACCGGCTCATTCACGGCGCCCGGTGACAAGTTCATCGCGCTGTCTTTTCCCGAGCCCGTGGTCAACAGCGCCGGCCCGGACCTGCTCGTCTTCGGTTTCGGCTTCGAGTTCGACTTCGGCGTCTCCTCGACCTCGTCGAGCTACATCTCGTTCGACGGTACGACCGTCCACCACCTGGAGCGCGCCGCCGATTTCGCCCTCGCCACAATCGACCCGGTGCCCATGTACGCCTTCAGCGGCGGCATCACCACACCAGCCGAACTGAACTCCAAGTCGCCGTCCAACGTCGGCTTCCTCGGCAACCCGCCGACCGCCCTGCTGCGGCCTGTCATCCATGAACTCGACCTCTCCGACTACGGCATCGCCGCCAACGCCAGCATTAACGCACTCTACGTCCAGGACGACGCGACCGACGACCGCGACCTCTACCCGACGCTCGTCGCCGGCCTGCGCCCCGTACCCGAGCCGACGAGCGGCGCCCTGGCCGTCCTGGCGGCCGCCGGCCTGATCCGCAGGCGCCGGCGCTGTCCGGTTGAGTAGATTCGATCCCGACAAAAAACCGGGGCACGAAGCGCTGCGTGCAGCGCCTCGTGCCCCGGTGTTTTCAGGATCCAATCCGCCTGGGCGTGCTAGGTCATCGCGTCCGCCAGCGGCCGGTACTGCAGCGCGTAGAACATGTTGAGATACTTCCGCGCTTCCTCCCGCTCCAGGTTCGTCACGTACCGCCAGAAGCCGTACACCCGCGCCAGCGTCATCATCCGCTCGCCGTAGAGCTTCCACGTGTAGTGCGATTCGATGCGCTGCAGCGCCCCGTCCGACATCATCTTCCAGTAGTCCGGCGAGTCCTTGCAGCGCTCGAAGAAGTCCGCGAGCTTGTCCGCGGCCTCCGTGCCCCGCAGGGGGTTGATGTGAAAACCCGAAACGCCGTCGACGATGATCTCCGACGGACCGCCGAAACACGTCGCAAACGTCGGCAGCCCGCTGCTCATCGCCTCGATCACCGTCAGGCCGTATGCCTCGAACAGGGCCGGCTGAACGAACACGCCCTGGTGGTCCGCGATCGTACGGTACAGCTCGCCGACGAGGTTGCGGTCGGTTTGGAAGCCCACCCAGCGCACGCTGCCCTCCATCCCGTGCTGATCGATCAGGTGGTGCATGTGCGCGATCTGCTCGCGTTCCTCGTTGTCGCGCGAGCGGTTCACGTCGATGAATCCGCCGACGATGAAGAGATTGGCCTGCTCGCGCAACCGGTGGCTCTGGCCGTAGAAATCCGCGAGGCCGGTGAGGTTCTTGATCCGGTCGAACCGCGCCATGGTGAAGATCAATGGCTTGTCGGGATCGACGAACGCGCCGCGGTACGGCCGCCCGCCGTTGTCGCCGAAGATCATCGCCTGCAGCTCGTCGCGCAGCCCCTTCAGCCGCCGCTCGGCATCCGCGTACGGGAAATACACGTCCGGGTCCGCGCCCGGCGACACCACGTTGAACCGCGGATCGAACACGTCGATGCCGTTGGCCACGCGGTAAAGCCCCGGCATCGTGTAGCTGCCGTAGCTCTCGTACTGGCCCACGCTGTCCGACGTGCCCGCGATCTCCTGGTACGTGGAGGTGATGATGAAATCGCACGCGTTCATCGCGATCAGGTCGGCGGTGAAATGGCAACTGAAGTGGTAGCGCCCGTCGTTCTCGCGCCAGAACAGGTCGCTGAGCAGGTACTTGGTCTTTTCCAGCGCGTGCGCGATGTTGCACTGCGTCACGTGGAGCCGCTGCGCCATCAGCGAGGCCACCAGGTTGCCGTCCGAGTAGTTCCCGATGATCAGCGCCGGCCGCCCGCCCAGCTCCGCGAGCATTTCCTTTTCCGCCTCGAGGGCGAAGCGCTCCAGGTACGGCCAGATCTCGAACCGTGAAATCCAGTGCGGAACGACCACGCCGTCCGCGTCGCGGAACGGCACGCGGAGAATCTGCGCGTTCTCCGTCCCCAGGATGTGCTCGCGCGGCTGATCGCACGTCGTCCCCTCCGCCTCGGGGATCAACCGCGTGATCACCAGGATGCGCGGCTCGATCTCCACGCCCTGCTCGTCGAGCCGCAGGCGCATCTCCGCCTCGAGCGCCCGCACCTGGTCGAGGATGTAGACCACCTGCCCGCCCGTATCCGGTTTCCCCAATACGCCGGCCTGCCCGAAATAGCCGTGCGGCGAGAGGATCGCGATGCTGAAGATCATCGGGATGCGCGCCAGGAACTTCTCGAGATTGCCCGGGTCGGGCGCCTCGAGAATGTCGAGCAGCAGGTGCAGCGTGTCGCGCATCCGCGCCGCCGTCCGGCCCCACCCCGGCTCGAAGCCGAGCTCCTGCAGCCCCGCCCCCACGTCCTTCCACTCGGCGTCCGCCGGCTGATCCGCGAGATACTCCTCCGCCTGGCGCAGCCCGCGACGCAGCTCGCGCGTGTTGCGCAGGCGGTTGTTGAGCATGAGCTGCTTGCCGCGCACGTTGTGCACCCGCAGAAAGTCGTGCAGCCGATCGTCGCGGTCCAGCGTCTGGAACAGCTCGCTGGAGAGGCGCCGATTGAGAAAACCAACGCCGTGCCCGATCGAACGCGGCTCGCGCAACCGGGGCAGGTCGCGGTTGAACGGCCCCAGGTCGATCTCCAGCGGCAGCGGATTGCCGTCCATCGAACCCGCCGCCCGCTCCTTGAATACGAGGTACTCGCCGACCTCGATCTCCTCGCCGTCCACCGCGTCCACCTGGAACTTCCAGTGCTCCCACACGCCGATCCGCGGCCGCACCGCCAGCGCCACCCACGGCGCGTCCACCGTGGCCTCCTGGGCGCTGCGCACGAGCTGGGCCAGCGGCGAAGAAGCCAGCGTTGTGCCGTCCGCACAGCAGGCGGTCAGGATGTCCTGCAGGTCGGTGCGCAGCAGGAACGTCTTGCCGGCACCCAGCAGGCGGCGCAGCAGCGTGTAGGCCTCGTCGCGGTGGTCGCTCAGGTAATCAGACAGCGATGGCTTCATTCGTCGGCTCCATCTCCGGAATGCGTATATCACCCAAAAAGTCGTAGTAGTCGACGCCCTCGAGAATGCCCGCGGCATGATGCGCCGAGGCGAAGTAGATTCGCGGCGCGCCGCGCAGCGCCTCGAGCTCCTCCGCGTGATTGCCCACCACGACGGCCAGCGTGTTGCCGTTGAGCATCTCGATGTCGTTGCCCGAATCGCCGGCGGCCAGGCAGCGCTCGAGCGGGATGTTCCATTTCGTGCACAGGTAGCGCAGGGCCATGCCCTTCGACGCCCGGATGGGCAGAATGTCCAGGAACATCTCGCGCGAGAGAATCACGTTGGCGCGGATGCCGGCCCGGCGCAGGTAGCGGTGCACCTGGTGCGCGGGCATCGCCTCGTCGCGGTCGAACAGGAAGCTGATCTTGTAGGTGTCCTGCCCCTCGGGCCCCTGCGGCTCGATGCCGGGCAGATCGGCCATGGCCTCGCGGATCCGGTCGGGCTGCCACTGGTAGTCAATATGCTTTTCCCAACTGCGGTCGTGCATCAGCTTCGGCCCGTAGTGGATGGCGCTGCCCACCGACGTGATCAGGAGCTGGGGCGTCGGCACCTTCCACTTGGCCAGCACCTCCTCCGTCATCGCCATGCTCCGCCCCGTGGCGATGCCGAACGCGACCTTCTCGCCCGCCTGCCCGAGCCGCTCGACCAGGCGGCGCAGCGCCGGCGCGTCACCCGTCAGCGTGTCGTCGATGTCGGCGACCAGCACGCGGTCCGCCGTCACCAGCCGGCTCTTGCGGCTCGCGTAGGTCACGCGGCCCCGGCCGTATTGGGCCAGCGCCGCCCGGGCGTAGCGCAGGTAACGCTCCACGTGCCCGTCCCACGAGTAGAACTTCTGCGCGCCGCGCGTGCCGCCCCGCGACCACCTGCGCCAGCGCTCCGGGTCCGCCAGCGCGTCGTGGATCGCCGCCCCCATCGCGGGCTCATCCAGCGGATCGATCAGCACCCCGTTGCCGCAGTGGCCGATGATGTCGCGCGGACCGCCGTCGTGCGTCGCCACGATGGGCAACCCGCACGCAGCCGCCTCGATCAGCGTCAGCCCGAACGGCTCGGTCAGCGCGGGATTGACGAACACCCCGCGGCTCCGCGCCGCGAGCCGGTACAGGTCGGGCACGTCGTCGCGCTCATGGTGCTTGGGATAGGCCACATGACCGTACAGGTCGTAGTAGTCGACGAGCATGAGCAGCTCGCTCATCACGTCGCGGGCGCCCTTGTCCAGTTCGCGGATGTCGTCGCGGTTGCCGGCCACGATCACCAGGTTGGCCAGCTCGCGGAGGTGCTCGTGCTCGGCGAAGGCGCGGACGAGCGCGGCGATGTTCTTGCGCGGGTCGGCCCGCGAGATCGCCAGCACCATCGGCTTGTCCGTGTCCGCCAGGAACGGCCAGAGCCGCTTGAGCACCGGGGGACGCCACCCCTCCCGCCGCGAAACCGGCGTGAAACGCGCGAGATCCACGCCCGGCGGAATCACCTGCATGCGCTGCGGCTGGTAGTTGTCGTACTGCGCGTACTGCTGCTCCACCTCCTGCGAGGTGCTGGCCACCACGAACGAGGCGTTGTCGATCGCGATCTCCTCGGCCTCGATGCGCTTCGAGATGTTGTAGCGTTTCTCGATCGTCTCGATCTTGCTGCCGCCGTCGAGCAGGCGCTGGCGCTTCACGCGGCCGAGCGAGTGGCCGGTGAACGCCATGGGGGTATTCAGAACGCCGCTGACGCGCGCCGCGACGTAACCGGCGTCGGCGTAGTGCCCGTGAATCAGGTCCGGCGCCCAGCGCAGCGAACGGAGATAGTGCAGCAGGTTGTCGACGAAGCTGTCCAGGTGCGGCCAGAGCCGCTCCTTCGCCAGGTAGCGGCGCGGCCCGCAGCGGATGCGCACGATCTGCGCCTTCGGTCCGATCTCCTCGAACGGCTTCGCGTAATCGCCGGATACCTTGGAGTCCTCGACGAGCCGCGTGACGAGATCCACGCGCTCGACGTCGGGGTTGCGCGCCAGGGCCCGGGCCAGTTCCACCACGTAGGTGGTCTGTCCGCCCGTGTCGGCATCCCGGCCGAGTTCGAGATTCTCGCCCCGAATCAGCCCGTGCACGCTGATCAGCATGATGTAACGTCGATCGTGCTTTGCCATGTAAGTCAATCCCTGCAGGGCGGGTCCGCGGCGCGCCGCCGGCTGCGCAGCCTAAACGTCTGCTTTCCCTTCGAACTGGCGGACCAGGGCTGCGTAAGGCTCGATGAGATCGGGTACGGCGCCGGCCCGGCTCGCCACGAGTGCGCCCACCTCGTTCGCGAAGCGCGCCGTCTCCGCGAGCGGCCAGCCCTTTAGCCGCGCAGTGATCAGCGCTCCGCAGAACGCGTCGCCGGCGCCCACCGCGTCCACCACGTGGACCGGCCGGCCGGGCGTATCCGCGATCTCGCCCGCCGACCAGAGCAGGCAGCCCTGGCTCCCGCGGGTGACGCAGATGAGCTCGATACCGTAGCGCTCCGCGAGCCGCGCGGCGAAGACGCCGGGCTCGGGCGCGTTGATCTGCAGCAGCGCGTCGATCACGGTCAGTTCGTGCGCGTTGATCTTGAGCGCGGAGCACGCGCGCAGCGACTGCGCGAGCGTGTCGCGCGTATACCAGTTCTGCCGCAGGTTGACGTCGAAAACCACGAGGGCGTCACCGGCCGCCGCGACGGCGCGCTGGATCGCCGCGGCGCTCGTCGGACTGCGCTGCGCGAGCGTGCCGAAGCACACCGCATCCGCCGACTGCATGAGTTGCTCGATACGCGGCGTGAACTCGATGTGGTCCCACGCGACATCCTCGTGGATCACGTACTTCGGATCGTCCGGCCGCGTGGCGTCGACCGTCACCGTCCCGGTCGCGTGGTCATCGTCGCGTTGCACGTAGTCGACGGAGAGTCCGCGGCTCATCAGGTACGCGCAGATCTCCTCCCCCAGCGCGTCGTTGCCCACACGCGAGCACACGATTCCGCGCGCGCCGAGCTGCGCGGCGTGCGCGGCGACGTTGGCCGGCGCCCCGCCGGGACGCCGCTCCGTGCCGAAGCAATCCCAGAGAATCTCTCCCAGCCCGACGACGGTATGGTTGGCGGCCACGGTCATGCAATTACATCCTGTCTGTGTTCCGGTCGCCCGGATTGTAGTGTACCAGAAGCGCGTTTTGCGACAACCTGCGGGATAAAGGATTACTTAACCCCGCCCTATTTTTACAGCAGCGGCGGCCCGCGCCCCGCTGTGCCCCCTTTTGGGAATTCACTATCCACGCAGCCCGCTCGTCGCGATCGACTTCGCCAGCCAGCGCTGGCCGACCGCGAACGCGAGCGTCAGCGGCGCCGTGATGAGCAGCGCATAGGCCAGGATCGCGCCCCACGAGATCGGCGGCTGCGTAAAGAAATTCCCCATACCAAGCTGCACCGTGCGCGTGTCCTGCCCCTGGCACACCACCAGCGGCCAGAGAAAGTCGTTCCAATGCACCACGAAGTCGAGCAGCACCACGGTCACCAGCGCCGGCTTGGCGTTGGGCAGCGCGATGCGCCAGAACACCGTGATCCACCCGGCGCCGTCGAGCAGCGCCGCCTCCTCCAGCGCCCGCGGATGCGACAGGAAGTGCTGGCGCAGCAGGAAGATGTTGAAGGCCTTCGCGGCGAACGGCAAACTCAGCGCCGCCAGCGTCCACGGCCGTTCGCCGAGATAGTCCATGGCGAACGCCGACGTGCGCACGGTCATGAAGAGCGGGATGACGATCACCTCGATCGGCAGGATGATGCTGGCCACCAGGATGCCAAAAAGCCAGTCCCGGCCCCGGAAACTGAGGCGCGCGAAGGCGAACGCCGCCGCCCCGTTCACCAGAACGCCCAGACCCGCGATCACGACCACCACGACCAGCGTGTTCACCAGCGTCGTACCCAGGTGGCTGCGTGCCAGGGCGGCGGAGTAGTTCTCGAGGGTGAACGGCTCGGGCAGGAAGCTGCGCAGCGAGTCCACGTCGCGATGGATGCGCGCGTTGGGCTTGAGCGAGGCAGCCGCCATCCACACCACCGGCGCGATGAACAACGCCGCGACGAGCAACGCAGCCGGCGCCTGCCACCACCCGGATGTCCTCCGCAGCGCGCTCACGAGGCCGCCTCCCAGCGCCGGGCCAGAAGCCGCTGCCCGACCGTGACCGCACCGACCGCAAGGAGGAACAGCACCCCGGCTGCACAGGCCAGCCCGAGGTCCCGATGCGTGAACGCCGCGCGGACCATGTACTGCACGAGCGATTGTGTTGTTCCCAACGGCCCGCCGTGCGTCATCAGGTATGGCTGGACGAACAGCTTGAGCGCGAAGATCGTCGTCACCGTCACCACGACCGCGAGCGTCGGGGCGATGCCCGGGAGCGTGACGTGCAGGAACTGGCGACTGCTGCCGGCGCCGTCCAGCGTGGCGGCCTCGTACTGCTGGTCCGGAATCGTCTGCAGGCCCGCGAGGAAGATCATCATCTGGAAACCCACGCCCTGCCAGATGCTCATGAAGACGATGCAGAGCAGCGCCTGGTGCGGACTGGTCAGGAACGGCTGGGGCGCGATGCCGACGGCCTGGAAGAGGCCGTTGATCAGCCCGCTGCCCGCCGCGCCCGCCGGCTCGTAGAGCAGCTTCCAGAGCACCGCGGTGACCGTCAGCGACAGCGTCGTCGGAATGAACACCGCGAGCCGCAAGACCCGGCGCCACCAGCCCGGACCGTCCACCCACAGCGCCAGCAGCAGGGCCAGCGCGGTCTGCACCGGAACGACCAGCACGGCAAAGAACGCAGTGTTACCCGTCGCACTCCGAAAATCCGGATCGGCGATCACCGCCCGGTAATTGTCGAGACCAGCCGCCGGCCCCGTCTGCGGCGCCGTCAGGCTCTGCAGGTGCAGACTGGTATTCACCATCGCAGCCGCCGGCACCAGCACGAACAGCGTGATCAGCAGCGCCGCCGGGGCCAGCAGCAGCACAGCCGCTGGCCACTCCCTGCGTCCGGCATTCATCGGCCAGCCTCCCTGCGCGCCCGCCTCCGATCCAGGTCGTGCTGCACGCTCTCAGCCGCCTGGTGCAGCGCTGCCGCCACGTCCGCGCCCAGCGCGATGTCGCGCAGGGCCCGGGCGAAGCTCGTCGTCAACGCCAGGTAAACCGCGGTGCGCGGCCGGGCCCGGGCGCTGGTCTCG
The DNA here is from genome assembly GCA_020639115.1 of Phycisphaerales bacterium. Taxonomy (GTDB): domain Bacteria; phylum Planctomycetota; class Phycisphaerae; order UBA1845; family UBA1845; genus JACKHG01. The sequence goes on along the minus strand of JACKHG010000002.1, from coordinate 448,203 downwards.
AGCTGCTCGCGAAACAGCCGGCGCACGCCCGAATCGTACTCCGGAAAGAGCGCAAATGCGCTGCGCCGCGCGGGCACCGCGCCGTTCGCCTCCACGATCGGCTTGATGCCGCGCTCGGGATCGAGCAACCAGGCGATGAACCGCCACGCAGCCGCGGGATCGCGGCAATCCCGGGAAATACCCCAGCACCAGCTTCCCGCCGACGTGACGCTGCGGTCACCGGTCCGCGGCAGCGGCATCGCGCCGAAGTCGAGCCCTGCGGTCTGCTCGAAGGCGGGCAGCATCCAGTGGCCGGACCAATCGAAGGCTGCGTCGCCCGCCGCGAACAAATTGGGATTTACTGATGATGCCTCCGCCAGCCCGTCCGTAATGAGCCGCTGCCACTTGGTGATGGCCGCGACCGCCTGCGGGCCGTCGAGAACCCCGATGGTCCGGCCGTGCTGCACGTCGATCAGGGCGCCGCCGTTCGACCAGATGAGCGGCGCGAACGCGTAGGTCATCCATTCGTCGCCGGGCTCGTCCACGTGCAGCGCCAGCGGCACGGCGACGTACGGCTTGGCCTTCTCCAGCGCCGCCCTGAACGTCGCCCAGTCCCACGCGTCGGCTACGTGCTCGGGCGGCGCGAGGCCCGCGCGGGCGATGATGTCGCGGTTGTAGTAAACCACCAGCGCGGAATCGAACGCCCCCAGCGCGTAGAGGCAGTCCTGGAACGTGCCCTGGGCGATGATGGTCGGCAGGAAGTCCGCGCGGAGCGCGTCGTCGACGAAGCCGTCGAGCGGCTTGAGCAGGCCCTCCGCCGCCCACGGTCCCACGTACGGCCCATCGACCTCGACCACGTCCGGCAACCGCCCCGTCGCCGAGGCGATCGAGACCTTGTCGGCGTACTGGCGATCGGGAAAAAAGCTGATCGCCACGGCGGGCCCATCCGGGTGAGCGGCGTTGAACGCGGCCACGATACCGGCCAGCGCCTCCCGCTCAGCCGGTTGACCGTGATGGGCCCAGACGGTCAGCCTCGCCCGGCCCTTCACGGCGGCTGACTCGCGACCCGCACACCCGGCGATCGCCGCCCACACCGTCAGGGCGACCACAGCCGCGGGAGCGACTCGGCGGATCGACGCACGGTGGACGCAGGCCGCGGGACAGGAGGACATGATGCGGGAGTGTTCGGCACGGCGGCGAGAAGGTCAACCCGCCGGTGACCCCGCGCCCGTTTTTCCGCGGAATCAGGGGAAAAACGGCGGCGGCACGCCGCGCCGCCGGCTGCCCCCACCTTGCCGGAAAAAGGCCCAGCCAGTAGACTGCCCCGTCCCGTCGGTCCCCGGTTTCGGGGGCGACGCCCACAGGAGAGATGGCCGAGCGGCTGAAGGCGCCGCATTCGAAATGCGGTCTGCGGGTAACCGTAGCGGGGGTTCGAATCCCTCTCTCTCCGATTTGGCCAGCGGGCCGCCGGCCTCGTGTAGCGAGGCCGGCGGCCCGCTCTTTTTGCGCCGACGCCAACAGAATTGACGCCATGCGGCTGGCGTCCAGAATGGCGCCGGCGTGCAGGCACTACGCCGTTCGTGCGCATCCAGGAGCCAGAACTCATGCCGGAATATCCAGGCGAGACATCTGTTCCGGGGCCGAGCACTCTGTCGCGACGGGGCTTTCTGGGCGGAATCGCCGCCGGAGCAGGTGCGCTCGCCGGCCTGCCCGCGCTGGGTATTGCCGGGGAAACTGCTGGCGACGGCGCGGCTGGCGATTTCAGCTTCGTCCACCTGACCGACATGCACGTCACGCCGAAGCGCTGGGGCGACAAGGGCTACCGGCGCTGCGTGGAAACCGTACTCGCCGAAAAGACCAGGCCGGCTTTTGCCCTACTCGGCGGCGACCTCGCGTTCGATGGTCTCTACACGCCCAAGGCCGATTTCGACGAGCAGATTCGCCTGTTCAAGGAGGTGACCGGGGGGCTGGGCATGCCGGTGCACTACTGCATGGGCAACCACGATGCCCTGGGCTGGTCCGCGCGGCGCAAGTGCGGGGCGGACGATCCCGAACTCGGCAAGCGGATGATCATGGAACGGCTCGAATGGGAAAAGAGCTACTACAGCTTCGACTTCCGCGGGTGGCACTTCGTCGTGCTCGATAGCATTTTCCCGATCAACGGGCCGAACGGCCCGGCATACGAGCCGCGGATCGGACCCGAGCAGCTCGAGTGGCTCGCGTACGATCTCGGATCAGCCGCCGGCCGGCCGACGGTCGCGCTCACCCACATCGCCGCCTTCTGCAACATCGGCCAGCAGAACGGCGCCCGCGACCACAAGGCCATGGACGGCTCCATGGTCCTCTGGGACACCGTCGACCTGCGCAAGGTGCTCCGCCGCCACGGGGTCAAGGCGTTGCTGCAGGGCCACAGCCACCGCATCGAGACGACCTTTTTCGAGGACGTGTGGTACGTCACCAGCGCGGCGGTGAGCGGCGCCTGGTGGGCGGGCGACTGGGTGGGCAGCGCCCCCGGCTACACCATGTTCCACTGCCGCGGCGACGACCTCACCTGGGAGCACCGCACCTTCCCCTGGGAGCCGCACCTGGAGTCCGCCGACAACCTCGAACGCCGCAAGATCGCCGAGTACGCAGCGGAGCAGCAGCATCAGCGGGAGCTGGCGCTGAAGGAGCGGGCGGGGCAGCACTGAGTCGCCCGGACAATCCGTCTCGACGAATTGGACTGGGCGCTTACGGGGAATTGGTCTCGTCGACGAGACGCTGCGTGAACGTGTCGTGCGGAACAAGCTGCGCGGCCTGGGCATAGTCCGGCCGCGCCTGCTCCACGCGATCGCGCCCGTGCGCACTGAATGCGGCGTGCCCTTCCAGCAGGTACGCCGAGGCCGCGTACCAGCGGCGCCAGGTGTCTTGGGGATTCTCCTCCGCTTCGCCAGCGGGCATTGAGGTGAAGTACGCAGCCGGATCGCTGCGCACCGCAACCATCGCGCGCAGGTTCACGCTTAGGGTATTCAGGTACGGGCTCGCGTGCGTGAGGTAGTCGAGCACGGGGTGATCGTCGGTGTGCAGCGGCGGCGTGCCGACATACCGGTCCACGTCGTCCTCGGCGAGCAGCAGGCACGCCGCCAGCTTGTAGGGATTGTCCATGCCGACCTCAGCCAGATCCCGATCGACGAGCTTGGCCTGCATGCGCACGGCGATCGTTGCCAGCGGGATGCGCAGCGCGTGGTCCTGCCCGATGAGGATCACGAAATCGGTCGGCATATTGAGCATGTACCACACGCTCGTGTGGGGAAACACGGCATGGAACGAGGCGATCAGGATCTTGAGCTGCTCCGGCGTGATCCCGCTGATCGGCACCCAGGCGCCGGCGATGCCTCCCGGTGCCAGGCGCTCCTGCATCAGCCGGAAGTAGTCGGTCGTGTACAGGTTGCCATTGCCCCGGTACTGGATGCTGGTCACGTCCGTCACGATGACGTCGTACGGCTCGGGCGCCACGTTCAGCCAGGCGCGGGCGTCGTCGAAGATCAGGCGGAAGTCCACGCGGTCGTGGTTGGGCCCGACCAAGTCGTGATTCTCGCTCGCGAACCAACGATACGCTGCCGGGACCTTCGGTTCGATCTCGACACAGTGCACCTGCACGAGGTGCTGCAGCATCGAATATGAAGTGCCTCCCGTGCCGAATCCGACCGTCAGGGCCCGTTCGGGATTCTCGTGCAGCAGCAGCGGCAGGTGCGCGAGCATCTTCTGGTCGGTCACGATCTCCGGGTAGGTTCCCGCGACCGACTTGCTGTCCACCCAGAGCTGCCGATAGGGCTTTTGCACGGTGTTGACCTGGGTGACGTGCACGGTCGCCGAAGGTCCCTCCGCGTAATAGAGCACGAGATCCTCGGGATCCGCCAGGGGCCGGCGAAACTGTGTCGTGGTCGGCATCACCGCGAGCAGCAGGGCGAAAGCGGCTGCTCCGAGAGGCAGAACCGTGCGCGGGACGGGCTGGTCGCGGTGCGTGAGCATGGCCGCCGCCGCAGCCGTCGCCATGTTGATCGCCGCCAGCAACATGAGCGTGCCGCGCAGTCCGACCAGCGGCACCAGCAGCGTACCGGTGAGCGCCGCCCCCAGGATCGTACCGAGCGAATTAAGCGCGTAGATGCGCCCGACCGTTCGACTCGCGTGCGCGACGTCCGAGGCAAAAAGCGCCACGAGCAGTGGCAGCGTCAGCCCGAGCAATACGGTGGGTACGAACACGACGGCGAGCGTGAGACCGTACTCCGCGAGGAAGATCACCTGTTCGCTCGCGTCCGTCTTGTAGATTTCGAGGCGGTTGGCTGCGGGAATCAATCCCAGCAGACAGGGAACCAACAGCGCCAGCAGAATCTGCGCGACCACGAGCACCCGCGCCGCGTCGAACCGGGCGCTGCGCAGCATGCGCGCCGCGATACCGGTACCGATGGCCAGCGCCGCGAGATACACCGTCACGACCATCGTGAACACGTAGACGCTGTTGAGCGTGTACACGGCGAGCAACCGGACCCAGACCACCTCATAGGCCAGCGCCGCGAATCCGGCGATCACCGCCACGGTCAGGGCAAAGCGCGGATGTGGCAGAGCCCCCATGGCGCCGTCGGGCGCAGGGCCTGCGTGCAATGATTCCGACACGACGGCCCCACTACGATCCGTCTCGCGGTTTTCGCCAGCGTCATCCGCGGGCAGGCGTGCCACGAGCAGGGCAAGCAGAGCGGCTGCCACGTTGCCGGCCAAGGCGAAGAGCAGCGTCGTCCGCACGCCGACGAAGCGGATGAGCACGAAGCCGGCGAGTGCAGCGCCCGCAAGCCCGCCGAGCGTATTCACCGTGTAGAACCGCCCGAAGGCGACGGCAACGCGTCCGGCGCGGCGGGCGACCAGGCGGGCCATCATCGGCATCGTCGCGCCGATCAGGATGCAGGGTACGCACAGCGCCACCAGCGCCAGGGCGAAACGGATCAGGTTGGAGGCCAGCCAACCCGGGGACCACCGCACGAGCGGAACAAACAGGTGCATGATCAGTGGAATCGCCAGCGCGGTGGCAGCCGCCGTGATGGCCACCGACAGTTCCAGGCCGGCGTACAGGTGCGCGGGGCGGGCCGCCCGATCCGCCAAGCGGCTGAAGAGGCGCGCCCCGAGCGCCAACCCGGCGAAGAAGGCCGCGAGCACCGCCGCCACGCTGTAGGTGCTCAGCCCGAACACCAGCGTCAACTGGCGATGCCAGACGATCTCGTAGATGAGCGCGCTGGCCCCCGAGAGGAAAAAGCAGACGTATAAGAGGATCGCACGGAAGCGCATGGTGAGCGGGAATTCTACCGGTGAAGCGGACGTCCGAACAGCACGACACGGTCCGGACCGACCGCGGACAAAAAGAAAGGGCCGCTCCCGCGGGAGCGGCCCAGTAGGTTACGAGTATCCGGCACGTTGCCGGTTGTGCGCCGTCTACATGCCGAAGAGGCCGGCGTCGGTCAGCGCCTGGAAATCGCGGAGGTCGACGTCACCGTCGACGTCCTGATCGAAGGTATCGATGCACGAGCCGCTGCAGTCGCTGATCGTCGGATCCGGCTCGACGCCGGGACCGCCGAGGCAGTCGGCGAACCGCGCGTAGTCGTCGAGATCGCTGTCGCCGTCGCCGTCCCAGTCACCCAGCGAAACCGGCTGATCCTGCGGCACAAGCACCCGGACGTTGTCGATCAGGGTGAAGAGCAGGTCTGGCGCGTTGGTGTCGGTCGACGACGTGCCGTTGATGTCCGAGTGCCCGAAGAGGATGTTGTCGCCGCCCAGGGTCATTCCGGTGATGTCGACGGTGGCGATGAGCACGCCGTCAACCTGCCAGGTCACGAAGTTGCCGGCCTTGTTGATCTCCACCAGGTGCCAGGCCATGCCGGCGCTGCCCGGATTGGTGACGCCGGTCTGCTGCGGGAACAGCGTCAACTGATCCGCAGGCGCCTCGACGCTTCCGAACGAAGCGTAGTAGGGATCCGTGTTGTTCCGGCTGGGCGCGGCGTACACCGGATCACCGTTCTGGTAGCTGGCTGCCGCGTCGGGGGAGTAGGCCCGCCAGTCCGCACTGGAACCACCATCACCGGTCGCACCAAAGTAGATGCTGTCGATGACGCCGGGGTAGTTCACGCTCGTGCCGGCAGTGAGCACACCGGCAACTGACAGGTTGGTGGAACCACTACCGCCGCCCGGGAACGGGCCGTTGAAGTTGGCCCACAGATCGAAGGCAAGCTTGTAATCACCGGTAAAGGCCTGCCCCGTCGGTGAGACGCTGAAGCCGCCGAACACGCCGGACGTCAGGTTGCACCGAAGCTTCATGCCGTGCGTCGTGCCCTTGGAGCCCGGGGCCGGCGGAATGCCCACCGAGCTGTAGTCGAAGAAGAAGTTGGCCGCGCTGTCGGTCGGCCCGGTATTGACGGTCCAGTCGGCCGTCGTGTCCGTCTCGAAGTCTGCGGACCAGCTCACCACGCAGGACGAACTCGGCTGAATGACCGTGATCGACGGCGAGGCCGGGCTGTCCAGGCCATTGACCGTCTGCGTCGCATAAATCATGTCGCTGGGCGCCAGAACCACCGAGAGCGGCACAACCGCGCTGTTGCCTGCCGGCGCCGTCGATCCGAGCAGAACACCATTGGTATCGAAGACGGAGACCAGCGATGCCGTCGAGAACGGCGCGGTAAACAGGCCGTTCACCGTCACGGTCGTGTCCACGGACCGCACCGGCGGCAGGATGCTCGGGGCCGAGGGCAGGGTCACGCCGCGCGGCGTGGACAGATCGCTGGTGCCGTCGGCCGTCGTAACGGTCGCTGCAAACTGATCGCCCACTGCGGATGTCACGGCCGACGTATCAAACGTAACGGAACTGACGCCGGTCGTGTTGATCACGCCGACCGAGGCGCCGTTGAGGAACAGCTCAGCGGAGGTGACGCCCGTCGTGTTGAAGTTGACCACGACGCCGTCCACGTCACCCACGATCGGGCCGGCAACCGTCGGAGCCGGGATGCCGTTCGTACTCACCTCGGGCACGTACATCCAGAAGCCGACGGCCTTGGCGCTGTCCGGGAAGGCGACGTTCGGCCGATACAGTGACGTCGTGTTTGACGTCGCGCTATCGGGCCAGGTCCAGGTGATATGGGTCGACAGGGACCCGTCGAAACTGGCGAGCGATGACACGACGGTGACGCCGTTCGTGGACGTGGTCTGCCCGCGGAACAGCGGGAACGGGTTGCCGTTTTCGACGTCGCTGATCAGAACCTCGTTATCGCTGGCATCGACGTAGTAGACGTGGTCCACGAAGACGTCGAACGGACCCGCATCAGGCACGGTCGGATCGATCGAGAACCAGATCGAGTCGATGTCGTAAAGGCCACCGTCCGGCTGAAGCAGACCGTTGCCGCCGGCGAAGTCGAGCACGGGCTCATCGCCGGGCAGCAGCGAAATCTCCACGTTCTGCCACATGCCGGTCTGAGCGAAGACCGGCTTGCCCTGCGGGGCCCCGCCGATCTTGGAGGCGGCGCCGACGAACTCGAAGTCAGCGGGCGCGACACCGTTGTTGCCATCCTCGTCGATCGCCACCGTGAAGGTGAACGCCGCCGGCGGGTTGACCTCCAGCACCAGCGAGTAGGTGCTCGTGCCGGACGGGTTCGTCTGCCGGGCACGCAGGCGGTCGCCGATGTTCAGCGTCGGGACGGCGATATCCACAAAGAGCGCACCAGAGGGATTCACGTTGTACGTTTCGTCTGCGGCAAACGGGCCCGACGCAGGCGCCCGGTCAATCTCCAGCGACACGTTGCTCGCGGAGGAAAGGACGTCCTTCACGCGGACGGAAGACTGCCCCTGGGAGACCGGCGACGCGACCGACGGCGGGTACGCGGGGTCGTTGACTGGCGCTTCGAACGACACGTCATCCACCAGGAACTCGACGTAGTTCGAGGCGCTCGCCCCGGCGTCGGTGGGATCGACCGTCAGCACCAGGCCCGCAAGAACGCCGCGGTTGACCATGTCGCCATTGGTGGTGGCGTCGAGCACGCCGTTGCCGCCCTCAAAGGTCCAGCCCACCACGTTGGCGGTCGAGAGATCGAAGTCGAGGCTGATCCACCCCTGATCACCGCTGGTGGTCGGACCATTGATGTACGTTGTCGGAACCGGAACTGGATTGGCTGTGTCCGCGAACCCGACCGTCGAGACGCCGACGAATTCGAGGGCGCCGTCGCCGCTGTCCCGGAAGCCCTGCGGGACGTTGTTGCCGGTCTCGCGGACGAGCAACGCGACGCCGACCCGGTCGGTGTAGTTCAGCGCCGGGAACTCGGACGAGAAGATCGGGAAATTGACCTTCATGTGCACCTTGCCCGCCAGATGGATCGCAGGATCACCGTACAAGGGCGACTGGAAGGTCTCGACCAGACACCAGCGGGTGCCGTTCGTGTTGGCCCACTGGAAGCGGATGTCGAGGGACTGGTCCGACCCACCCGCGCCGTTGAAGCCGTCGCCCGTGAAGTTGGACACGAACGACTCTTCGGTGGCCGGCAGAAAGCCACTGGTATCGGCCTGCGGACTGGTGTCCGACACGATATTGTCGGCGGTGACGTCAGCCTCCTGCGGGTCCTGGAACATCACGACACGCAGATCACCGAACGAGCTAGGTTGAAACACGAGGGGATCACCCTCTCGATTGGTTTCAAAGCCGGTGATGGACTCGATGAACTGGGCCTGGGCCGCCGCTACGAAGAGGCCTACGACAGCCGTGGCAAGCAAAGCTCTTAGGGTCGTCATCTTCTTTCCTCCGATTTCCCTGGGGCGCACGGGCCTGACCGCCAACGAAGGCAGCACGGCCCGCGTGTCTATTGATCGACGGTCTCAACGTCATATTCGATCCCGTAGTAATACAGCAGGCCTTCGGCCGTGTACGGGATGTCGTCCGTATACCCCTGGCCCCCGGCAGACGTCGGCCGCACGTGCGAGCTGGTAAAGCCGAAGTTCACGGCTATGCCGGCAACATGCCCATCGGCGAAGCCGATGTTTGACACGCCCTGCTCGAACGAGGAGACATCGGACGAGCCCGGGCGAATCCCCCGGCGCTTGTTGAACGGCGGGTGACGCGACACGACGTAGTCCGTGCCAAAGTTGAAATTGCCTTCAATGTGCCCGCTGGCCGACTTGTTGTTGATGCCGTCGGGATGCTCCTCCACGAAGAGCGGGACAGCCGCGAGCGCGCGCTTGGGCAGCAAGTCGCCGAGGCGCGGTCCGGACCGCCCACCTCCACTGAGCTCCTGGCGCCGCGAGGGGATCTTCTCGGGCGATCGCAATCCGAGGTTCGAGAAGATCGTGTAGCTGAATTTCCCATTGCCGCCACCGCCCAGAACGGTATTGGGCTGGAGTTCGCCCGGCCGGTCGTCCGCGCACAGATAGGCCTTCGGATCCTTGACCAGCGGGAAAAGCACGCCGAACTTGGGTGACGCCGTGAAGCCCTTGGGATTCCCGGTTTGCGGGTCGTCCGGTAGCCCCTCCTTAAATGGGATGCCCTGCTGCTGATCGCCGATGCCAAGCCAGTCGATGCCCCCCTGCGTCCGCTTCGCCCGGACCGTCCCGTTGGTCGAGTCGGCGAAGTTGGAGATGCTCGGCGGATAAACGCCCCACTCAACGGTGTACGTGAATGCCCCCTGCGACAGACTGCGCATGTTCGTCTGGCAGATGACCTTCTTCGCCTGCTTGCGTGCCTTGGAAAGCGAGGGGATGAGAATGGCGATGAGCAGTGCGATGATCGAAATCACCACGAGCAACTCGACGAGAGTGAATGCACGGCTACGTGGCGAGAATCTGCGTGATCCCTGAAACATACGACGATACTCCATGCGCATGGTTACGTTTCCAGTACTCGAGCCCAACTCATGCGGCACGCCCCGATTGCGAACTGCCCACAACGCACCCGCCGTCGCGTAACAACAGGAGCTGACAGACTTGATTGCGACGACGCACCCTCATCACCGAATCCACCCTTTGACTTTAACCGCGCATTCCGCCGAATTGAAGCGCCGTCTGGCTATTCGCGGGCTCCAATTGCCCCGCCCGCGCTGCCAAAACCGCAGATTCGGTGCCTCCTGGCAGGATGAAGACCGCTCGACTACGGATATCTACTCGGCCCACCCCTCCGAATCCGCAGTACGCCGGCGACTTCGGCATCAAAGTTGCCCGACGCCGAAACCCACCAGCAACCCGCGGAGAGTGGCCAGATCACGGCGCCGGCAATATCGGACGCCCCCAATAACGGGCCATGCCGCTCACCCCGCGACCTACCCCGGTAGGAAAATCCCAGAGAGCAAGAGCGCATCTGCGCTGTTCAGCCGCTATCGCCACACTCCGGCAGCGCACCCGCCATGGGGCGGCAGCAAGCCAACCCGTGGACAACAGGACGCGACGCCGAAGGACATCCGGCATTCGCCCGGGTGACACGATCCACCCAACGCAGGGGCAAGCCGACGCGCCCCGCGCCGGCACCCGAGGCCGTTGACACCTCGCGCCTGCGCGCGCAACCACACGTCGAAACGAACGGCACCGAATGGGTGGAATCTCCGCTGCGCCGGCCTGGGGGGATCTGAGTGGGCCGCGATGAGGAGACTGGAGACGAAGGGATTCGAACCCTCGACCTTCGCATTGCGAACGCGACGCTCTCCCAGCTGAGCTACGTCCCCGGTTGCTGGCTTCAGTATAGCCGATTCCGGGACTCAGGCAAATCCACCCGATCCGCCCGCCCCGTGGTCCGGACCGGCATAATCCCGGCCCCGCAAGCCCCCACGCCTACACCCGGGTGATATGGTCCGGATACTGGCGGGCGTACTCGGCGATGTTGTCGGCGTAGCGCTGGAGGATGTCGCCGAGCAGCTCCGGGCTCTCTTCGAACTTCTCGGGGTCCACCATCGGCCCGTGCAACTCGAGCTGGTAGACGAAGTTGTCCCGCGAGACGATGAACCCCTGCAGCACGACCGCCCGGCAGCGCAGAGCGATCTGCAGCGTCCCGGTGAGAAACTGCCGCGTCTCGCCGAAGATCTGCACGGGCAGGCTGCGCAGGCGCGGATCGCGCACGCGCGACACGTCCAGCGCGCTGCCCAAGGCGTAGTTGTCCTTGAAGAGCCGATAGATGTCCCGGACGAAGTCGCCGGAGTAGACGACCTTCGGAGGCGTAAGCTCCGGGTGCTTCTTCGCCCACAGCGACTGCATGTACGTGCGCAGCGGCCCCTCGTTCGGATCGCGCACGCCGCCTACGCGATATCCCAACGTGGACATGGTCAGACCGGTGACGTGGTGGGCGCCGTGGTGACAGAGCAGCACGTAGACGCCGCGCCCGCGGGCCAGCCCGCCATCCATCAGCTCGCGATTGACGATGTTGAAACAGCGCTTGATCTGCTCCGTGCCGAGCATGTCGGCGATCAGGTAAAACGCCTTGTCGCAGCGCTGCCGCATGAAGTGCTCGCGCACCATGCGGTGCCGCTCGTGCCGGGTAATCTCCCGGCCGAACACCTTGCGGAGCATGCCGCGGACCCGGCTGCGGCGCTTGTAGTTGATGAGGTACTCGAGCGTGCCGAACCCGCGGCAGATGCGATAGAGCCCGCGCAACCCGCAGACCGCCAACAGCACCCGGAGCATCGCACGGACGAAGGCGAACGATGTGCGCGGCCACCAGCCCAACTGGCGCTCGCGGCGCGGCGGTGCCTCGGCAGGGGCGGCGGGGGACATGGCGGCGCTGGATTCACTCATGCGGGCAGGCAATATAGCGGCCCGGCGGCGATCATGCCACGGGCCGGCGGCTGCCGCCGACCGGCATGCGGCGCGGCGACCGCGCCAGCACGTGCTTCGGCGCGACCCGGCCGATAAGGACGGCACTGATGGCCAGCGAGACGATACCGGCACCGGCGAACACCAGCGCTGCCACACCGTAGCGCGGAGCCCCCGAGATGAGGAAAACAACGAGTGCCAGCAGCGCAACCCCCTCGGCCACCGCGGCAAAGGCGCAACTTGCGATCACCGTCGGCGGCGCGGGCAGCAGGCGCCGGCCGCCCGCGTAGACCAAGCAGTCACGACAGTACGGGTTGCGATCGAGTCCGCGGGCCCGCGCCGGCCGTTCGCCACAGCCCGTGCACATGCCCAGCACGCCGCCGTCCTGCCGGGCGAGCAGTTGATCGAGCAAGTGGTATGCGTGGTTGATGCGGGTGAACGCAGCGTAGCTCGCCGGGCTGTTGCCGTTGCGATCGGGATGGTGCAGCACCGCGAGCCGCCGATAGCGCACTTTGAGCCGCGCGCGGCTCTCCACCGCGGAAGTACCCATCAGCGCAATGGCCTCGTCGATCGTCACCCGCAGCGCTCGCTCACTTCAGCTCAACAGATCCGCTCGCCGGGAATGCCAACCCGGGCGAGCCTCGGACTGTAGTGCGCCATGTCGGTCTGGATCAAGTCCGGAACGCCACGGCAAGGGGGGCAGGCATGAAACAGCCCGCGCGGGTCGCCGGGACCCCCGCGGGCTGTGGTGCAATTCACCAGGAGGTGGACCGCCGACAAGCGACCTACTGGCGCGTCGACGTGCCCTTCATCTCCATGACCTTCATGAGGCCCAGGCAGCAGTACTCGCTCCAGGTCCACTCCATCGTGTTGTTGTCCAGGAACTTCATCGTGCCCTTGCCGGTGGTCGTGCCCATGCACCCGGTCGACGTGCCGCGCATGGTCCAGCAATCCTTGTCATCGTTGTACTTCGCGTAGCCGGAGCCGTAACTGCCCCAGGAGTCGACCCACGTGGTGTGGAAGCGGTTGTGCTTCTTGTCCCAGGTCCACGTGCCCATGCCCATCATCGTGTCGTCGCCCATCTTGTATTCGCTGTTTTCGATGAGCACCATCTTGTCGAGCCCCCAGCTCATCTTGCTCGTGCCGGTGGAGTGCATCACCTCGTCCGAGCCGGCCATCGTCATCTCGCCGGTGCCCTTCCACTCGCCCACGAAGCGATCGAGCATGGTCAACTGCGCCGGTCGCTCCGGCTTCATGCTCTGCATCGCATCCTTGTCCATCTTCGGCCCGCAGCCGACCAGGCCGACGGCCCCGAGGGCGCACAACAGGACGCACGTTCTCTTCAGACTGGTCATTTCGATTCCTCCTTCTGGTAGGGTTTCATGGAACGGATCGCGAAAAGCGTGGCCGCGAACGCTGCGCCGTCACAGCCCGCCATGATAGTGCCCGGGTCTTGGAAAGAAAGCACTGCAGACCGAGGCGCGGCACACGCAGCGCCTGCGGCAAAACCGTTCCAGATTGCCGATATTCCCGATGTGCCCCGATCGCGTGAGCGAAGACCGATCTGCCCTATCCCAGGTTGTGCAGTTTTCCGAAAATCACGTTGCCGATAACTCCGAGGTGCGCGGGTCCGCGCGCCCGCTCATCAGCCTCGCTTCAACCCGACACCCGTTTCAGCCGACGTAGCCCTTGAACGGCTGCCCGGTCCGCGCCGAGGACGCGGTGGCTGTGTGGGAGCGCGCGTGCCATGAGAACCCAGACCTGTCCGAAACTGCCGACCCTCGATCTGCAGTCCCTGGTCGCATCCGCTGACCTGCCGACGATGCCGGCGGCCACCGTGCGCCTGCTGCGACTGGGTGGAAACCGCGATGCGACCGTCGACCAGATCGCGGAGATCGTCGCGACCGATCCCAAGCTCGCCGCACGCGTACTGAGCATGGCGAACTCCGCGGAGAACTACCGCGGAAACGCGATCACGACGATTCCGCGCGCGTGCGCGCACATCGGCATGCGCCAGATCCGCTCGCTGGCACTGACGCTGCACCTTTTCTCCTTCGAGCAGCCGGCGGGCGGCATGGACTTCGACTACGCGCGGTTCTGGCGTTACTCGTTGACCAGCGCGACCGCCGCGAAGCTGCTCGCCGGGCAGTTGCGCACCGCGGACCCGGAGGAAGCCTACGTCGTCGGCCTGCTGCAGGATCTGGGCGTGCTGGTTCTCCACCGCAGCGACGCGAAGGGATATGCCGAAGTCCGGCGTGCCAAGGCGCTCAGCAACATTCGCCTGTATCAGCAGGAAACCGAACTGCTCGGCTACAACCACGCGGACGTGGGCGCTGCGTTCGCCGCGCAGTGGAGTCTCCCGGTGACGATCGGGCGCGCCATTCGCAATTCGCACACCCCGGGCTCCGACCCGCTCTCGACGCTGGCCTTCCTGGCCGACCAGGTGCACACCGCCATCTTCGACCACAATGCGATGGCCGAGACCGACGCGATCAACACGCTGCACCGGGCGTTGAACGGCGACCTCATCGTGCTGGCCCGGATGCAGATTGAGCTTCCCATCATCGCCGAAGCGTGCAACTGCCCGCATTGGAACGACGAGGTCATCGAGCGGCTCAAGCAGCGCATTGCGGAGCTGCTCTGACCGGATCCGGCGCGGGCGTTCAGGCCTGCGGCCTGCCGTAACCGCCGCCACCGGGCGTTTCGATCCGCAGCGTGTCGCCGGTCTCGGCGCACGTCGAAACGACACCCGGAAGTACCTCCCATACATCCCGTCCCGCGCGGCGCATGCGGTTGACGCCGCAGGCGCCGGGCGATCCGCCCGCCACGCCGTAGGGCGCCCGGACGCGGCGCTGGCTGATGATCGAAAGCGTCACCGGCGCCAGGAACTCGATCTCCCGGATGAGCCCGTCGCCGCCGCGCTGCCGGCCCGCGCCGCCCGAGCCGCAGCGGATGGCCAGGCGGCGCAACCGCACGGGATAGCGCGCCTCGAGCACCTCCGGATCCGTCTGCCGCGTGTTGGTCATGTGCGTGTGCACGGCGTCCGCGCCGCAGCAGGTCGGCCCGGCGCCGCTGCCGCCGGCGATCGTCTCGTAGTAACCCCATCCGGCGTCGCCGAAGATCACGTTGTTCATCGTGCCCTGGCTGGCTGCCACCGCGCCGAGGGCGCCGAAGATCACGTCGACGAGCCGCTGCGACGTCTCCACGTTGCCGGCCCCGACCGCCGGACAGCGCAGCGGGTCGTCGTCGCGCGGCGGGTCGAGCATCCCCCGCGGCACGACGATTTCGAGCGGCGCCAGCACGCCGGCGTTGAGCGGAATGTCCTCTGCCAGCAGGCAGCGGAAGCAGTAGAGCACGGCGCTGGCGACGATCGCCGGATTCGCATTGAAATTTCCTGGATGGACACCGGCGGAGCCGGCGAAGTCGAGACGCGCTGTACCGTCCCGCACGTCGATGCGGCAGCAGATCGGGCTGCCGTCGTCCAGCGCATCCGCGAACGTGTAGGTCCCGTCGCCGAGGCGGCGCAGCGCTGCGCGCATCTTCGCCTCCGCCGCGCCGCGGATGTGCTGCATGTAGGCCAGCACGACCGGTTCGCCCGCCTCCGCGAGAAACGCGTGCAGCGCGCGGATGCCCGTCTGGTTGGCGGCGATCTGCGCTGCGATGTCGGCGATGTTCTCTTCCGGTGCGCGTGACGGATACGGTCCGCCGGTGAGCATTGTCCGCAGCGCCGCCGTCTGCAGCTCTCCGCCCGAGACCACCTTGAAATGGCGAATGAGCACGCCCTCCTCGGCGAGCGTCGTCGCGTCCGCGGGTAACGAACCCGGCCGCGAGCCGCCGATCTCGGCGTGGTGCGCGCGGCTCGCCACGAGGAAGAGAAGCCGCGTACCATCCGGCGCAAACACAGGAGCCACGCAGGTGACGTCCGGGATGTGCGTGCCGCCGGAGAAGGGATCATTGTTCAACACCACGTCGCCGGGGGCGAGCTGCGGCGATTCCCGCAACACGGCCTGCACGCACGCCCCCATGCTGCCCAGGTGCACGGGCAGGTGCGGGGCGTTGGCAATCAGCTCACCGGTTGCGTCGAACACGGCGCAGGAATAGTCCAGGCGCTCCTTCACGTTGGTCGACAGGGCGGTCCGCCGCAGCGTCGTGCCCATCTGCTCGGCGATCGCGGCGAAGCGGTTGTTGAAGAGCTCAAGCCGCACGGGGTCGCACGCGGTCGAGGCATTCTGCCGCCGCGACGTCGCGTCGCCCCGCTCGAGCAGCAGGTCGCCCGTCGCGACGATCGCACCACCCCAATCCGGCGGCACCACGATCGTCCCCGTGTTCTCCAGGATAAGTGCCGGCCCGGCGACGCGGTGTCCAATCCGCATCGCGGACCGATCGAACACCGGCGTGTCCCACCAGCGGTCCGCAAAGTACGTCCGTGTCTGCTGCACCGGCTGAAGCGCCGCGGCAGCGGATGCCGGCGGAGCCACCTCCATCGAGCGGGTTTTACCTACGCGCTCGACGCGCAGTGCAGTCAGCTCGATCTTGCGGTTCGCGTGCACGTAGCCGTAGAGCTGTTCATGCATTCGTTCGAACGTAGCCGCGTAGTTTCCGTCCGGCGTCGTCACGGTGAGCACCGCGTCCTCGCCCCGGTAACGCAGGTCGCACGAGCGGATCGCCGGCTCGATATCGGCGGGGGCCACGCCGTCCGTCTCGATCTCCGCCGCGAGTTGCGTCTCCATCTCGGCGAAAACCGGCTCGTGCGCGCGCAACGCTTCCGGACTGAGCACCGCGTCGACCGCGCGAACGTCGAACCGCTTCACGTCGGCGGCTGCGATGCCCCACGCACTGAGCACGCCCGCCAGCGGGCTCAGCAGCACCCGCCGGATCCCCAGCAGATCCGCCACTGCACACGCGTGCTGTCCACCCGCCCCGCCAAACGCGACGAGCGCGTGATCAGCCGGGTCGTAGCCCTTCTCCACCGAGATGCGCCGCAGAGCAGCCGCCATGTGCTCGTTGGCTATGCGGATCAACCCCGCGGCGAGCGCAGCGGCGCTCAGATGCTGTCCCGTCCCAGCCGCAGCCTCGCGCCCCAACTCCGCCAGCCGCGCCGCCACGGCTTCCGTATCGAGCGGAAATGGAAAACGCGGCGCATACAAGCGGCCCAGCGCCAGGTTGGCGTCTGTGACCGTCAGCGGCCCGCCGGCACCGTAGCACGCCGGCCCCGGCGCCGCCCCGGCGCTGTGCGGCCCCACCGTGAACTTTTGTCCGTCGAACGCGGCGATGCTGCCGCCGCCCGCCGCCACGGTCTCGACCGCGAGCATGGGCGCGACGACGCGTACGCCTCCCTTCGTCGTCTCGAACTGGTATTCAAACGCGCCGCTCCACCGCGAGACGTCCGTGCTGGTTCCGCCCATGTCGAAGCCGATGACCCGCTCCAGGCCGGCGCGGCGAGCCACCTCGACGCAACCGACGACGCCACCGGCTGGCCCGCTCAGCAGCGTGTCCTTCGCCGCCACGCGCGCTCCGTCCACGAGTCCGCCCGCACTGGTCATGACCCGGACCTGGCCTTCCGGCAGCGCCGCCTTGATCGATGCCACATAGTCGCGGATGACCGGCCCCAGGTAGGCGTCCACCACCGTCGTGTCGCCCCGGGCGACGATGCGCGGCAGCGGCGCGGTGCGCGACGACACCGATACCTGGAGAAAACCCAGTTCGGCGGCGATGCCGGCGGTGAGCTCCTCGTGCACACTGTTCGTGTGGGCGTGCAGCAGGCAGATGGCCAGGGCGCAGTTCTCCCGATCGGGGATGGCCTGCAGCGCCGCGCGCACGGCGTCCGGGTCCAACGTGCGCAGCACGGTCCCGTCCGCGGCGAGGCGTTCGTCCAGCTCGATCACCTGCGCCGCAAGTTGCTCCGGCTTGATGATTTCCAGGTCAAAGAGACGCGGCCGGTCCTGGTTCGCGATGCGCAGAATGTCGGCGAAGCCCCGCGTCGTGACGAACACGGTGCGCGCCCCCTTGCGTTCGAGAAGCGCGTTGGTCGCGCGCGTCGTCCCCAGCCGCAGGTCCACTTCGCCCAGGGGCGCTTCGAGCCCGCGCCCCAGGAGGTAGCGGACCGCGAGGATCGGCGCCGGCTCCGAGCTGTGCAAGACGTAGCGCTGACCGACGACCGGGGCTTGCGGAGCGGCAGGTGCGAAACGCAGCGTCCCAGTCGCCGCGTCGAACGCGACCACCGCGGCTGAGTGCACCGCCGTCCCGGCAGCGCCGTGCAGGTCGAGGCGATACCCGCGCCAGAAGTCCGGCGGATCGTGGCGGCGCTGCGGATCAACCAGGGCGGAAGCCGAGGAGCCCGCGCCGGTGGACCCGATGCACCGCCCCGAGCTGAGCAGCTTATGGACGCGGACCACCCCCTCGGGACTGCGCGCCAGCACGTCGGTGAACGTACCGCCGACGTCGATTGCGAATTGCCAGCCCATCGATCATCCGCCCACAACACGCGCATACGCAGGACTGCGGCGCCGGCGGCGCACGCATATACCCCGGCGGACGCAGTGTAGTGGCCCCGATGGGTGCGAGCCAACCGCGGACCGCGGCCGGCATCGGTCAGAACTGGAAGTAAATGAAGGCCTTGGCGCCAGGATTGAGCAGGATCAGCATCCACATGCACACGCCCGCGAGCGAACCCTGCACGAACGCCGGCAGCCGCACGAAACGCTCGCCGAGCCGACGGGCTGCGGGCAGCACGTGGGCCGCCGCGCACAGCGCCACGATCAGCACGATGCGCCGCCCGCGGATCTCGCCACTGCTGAAATCTACGAGCCGCGTGAGCATGAGCTGCACCGTCGCCCAGTCCTGCGCGCGAAACAGCAACCACCCCAGGCAGGTGAGGTGGAACATCCCGATCACCTTCAGCGCACGCAGCGGGAACGGATCCTCCGGCGCGTTCTGCGGCCGGCGACCGCCGTGGATCAGCCGCTCGACCGCGAGCAGCGTGCCGTGATAGACACCCCACGCCACGAACGTCCACGCCGCACCATGCCACAGTCCGCCCAGCGCCATCGTCAAAAAGAGGTTCCGCATCGTCTTGCGCCGGCCGTGACGCGATCCGCCGAGCGGAATGTAGAGGTAGTCCCGCAGCCACGTGGAAAGCGTGATGTGCCAACGGTGCCAGAACTCGGAGGGCGACTTCGCCAGGTACGGCAGGTTGAAGTTCTCCGTCATGCGCAGGCCGAGCATCCACCCGGCGCCGATCGCGACATCCGTGTAACCCGAGAAATCCATGTAGATCTGGAACGCGTACGCGTACAGCGCGATCCAGCACGACACGCCGGAAAAACTGCCCGGATCGGCGAAAACCATGTCCACGAAAATGGACAGCGAGTCGGCGATCACGATCTTCTTGAACAGGCCGCGGAAGATCCGGAACATGCCGGTCGAGAAGTCCGCGTCGGCGAGCTTCTGCTCCTTGTGGAGCTGCGGCAGCAGGTCCTCGGCGCGCATGATCGGGCCGGCGACGAGCTGCGGAAAGCACGTCACGTAGGTGGCGAACGCGATGAAGCTGCGCTCCGCGCGCATCCCCCGGTACACGTCGATCGTGTACGACATCGACTGGAACGTGTAGAAGGAAATCCCCATGGGCAGCACGACGTCGAGCGTGGGCAGATGGTGCGTGATGCCGAAGAGGGCCAGCAGCGCCGCGGTCGAATCGCGGAAGAAGTTGAAGTACTTGAAGCTGGCCAGCACGCCGAGATTGACGATCACACTGAGCGCAACGAGCCCCTTGCGCCGCCGCTCGGCTGTCTGACGGGTGAGCGCAAGACCGCAGAAATAGTCAACCGCCGTGCTGAAAACGAGCAGCCCGGTGAAGCGCCAGTCCCACCACGAGTAGAACAGGTAGCTGCCCGCGAGCAGCGCCCACTGCCGTGACCGGCCGCGCAGACTCCAGTAGACCAGCAGCATGACCGGCAGGAATATCGCAAACGCGGGACTGTTGAAGAGCATGAACGCCTCCGTGCCTGCTCAGTCGAGCTTCGAGACCACCACGTCGTCGCCAAAGCAGCGGGCCACGTCGGCTGCAATCGCCCGGGAGACTTTCTCTGCGCCGGAAGGCAGCAGATGGTCCGCGTCGAAATAGTCGCTGTCGTCAACGAGCCCGGAGGGGCAGCGCCACAGGGCGGAGCATCCGCCCGCCCGCAGTTTCGCCAGGGCTTCGGCGTATCCGCTGCGGACGTCGTCGCGCAGCACCTGCTGCCACGCAGTGGACATGGGCATCTCGAAGTAGCGCACCTCGATGCCGTGGGCCGCCGCCATCCGCTCGAGACGAAACACCGCCTCGAGGGCGAAGTCGTCCACGACGTAATTCCCCCAGTAGTGATCCCGGTCTTCGATCTTCCGCGACACGCGTATGTCGCGATCCGCGGCTCCGGCGGTCCAGGTCATGTAACCGGACGCAGCCCGCGCGAACTTTGGCCGGAAGATCGGCGCTCCCTCGCGCATGCACTCGACGATCTTGTGAATCGTGTTCCACTGGTGATAACCCGCCAGAGTCTGCGAAAGCACGGCGATGGCCCGATCGTTCGGACTGAGCCGCCAGAGCAGCGCCGCCTCGCGCCAACCGCCGATCTGCCCCACGGCATAACGCAGCGACGGCACCCGCCGGTTCAGCATCGCGGGGCTCAGTTCGTAATAAATCACCTTGGGCAGATGGTCGGATTCGAGCAACAGCTCGACCAGACGCGTATTCGCCACAGTCAGCGCACCGCCATAACCCAGGTTGAAACTGCGGATCGCCACGCCGCGACGCTGCGCCTCCGCGTCCACGACATCGGGATTGATGCCGAACGCGGTGTACGAACAGCCGAGAAAAACGACGTCGGCGGTGCCGGGCTGGTGCTCGTAGTCCGCCAGCGCCCGCGCCGGTGACTGCGTGTTGTAGATCGTGTCGGGGAACTGCACGCGCGCGATCAGGCGATCGACGAGGATGAACGTGGCCAGGAAACCAACGACCATCCAGACCAGGCACCTGTGGACAGTCCGCGACGTCCGGCAGTCATGTTCATCTGCGAACATACCCAACCCACCTCCGCTCCGGGGTGAAGAACCAATGCTGACTTATCGGTCGAACCGACGGCGGGTTGAAGAACCACGCGACTTGACATGCACGCAAAGCGCTCGCCCGACGGCGCTCCGGAAAGCCGCATCGGCAGATTCTGCGCATGGCACGCTCGGAGCGCCCGCAGCACCGGCCATCCGCTGTGTCCGATATTCACTGTGGAGCATGACCCTGCCCGCAGAAGGAGCGCGATGTCCGGCCCGGAAGTCTCCGTCATCATTCCCGCGTACAACGCAGCGCAGTTCCTGCGCCGCGCGGTGGAGTCCGTGCGCGCTCAGACGTACACCGCTTGGGAGGTCCTCGTCGTCGACGACGCCTCCAGCGACGATACGGGCGCCGTTGCCGAGGCCCTGCAGGCCGAACTAGGCGACCGTATGCGCTATCTTCGCCAGGCCCGTGGCGGCGCCAGCGTCGCCCGCAACGCGGGGATCGCGGCTGCCCGGGGACGCTTCTTGGCGTTTCTGGATGCCGACGACGCGTTCCTACCCGACAAGCTCGCCCGGCAGCTCGAGCTGTTCGAGCGTCAGCCGCAACTGGGCCTGGTCTTCAGCGATTTCACGACCGTGGATCTCGCCGGCCGGCGCCAGCGCTGCTTCGCCGACCCGAACCTGCGGGCGCTCGCCGCTCCCCACGAGGAAGTAGCCCCCAATCTGCGGGTGCTCACCGGCGATTTCTTCGGCTTCCTGCTGCGCCAGCACTTCATCTCGCCCATTACGGCGATGGTGCGCCGATCCGTGCTGGGCGACACGATCCGTTTCCCGGTTGGCCTGGACTACTGGGAGGAACGCGTGTTCTTCCTGTCGGTCGCCCAGGTGACCCCGGCTGGCTACGTCAATGAGCCGCTGGCGATCAACCACTTCGTGTCCGGCAGCCTTTCGCGCACCGACGTGATGCAGAACCTAGCCCACCGCGTCCGGGCACTGGAGGAGATCGCCCGCCGCTTCGACGCCGTCGGCCCGGAGGTCCACACGACCATCCGCCAGGAGCTGCGCACGTGCGTCCGCGCCCTGGCGCTGGCCCGCTACAAGCGTGGCGATTTCACAGCGGCTGCGGGCCTGTTCGCCCGCTGCCTGCGGCTCCAGCCATCGCTGCGCGGCATGGTGCACTGGTGCCAAGCCGCCGTTCGCGCCGCACGCACGCCGGGAGGCGATTCCGCTGCGGATAGCCTGCGCCCGATCCGATAAAACCCCCGGCGGCAGCGCGCCGCGTTCGATCCGCTGGAACGGAGCCGGCCCCCGATGCGCATTACGTTCGTGACCCATCGCTACTGGCCGGCGGTCGGAGGCGTGGAACGCTACGTGGGCCGGCTCGGTGTCGCGCTGCGGGACATGGGACACACGGTCCGCGTGATCGCCGGAGCGCACGAAGACGACCTGCCCCTCCAGGAGGTCCACGACGGCATCCAGATCCTGCGCTTCCCCGCCCGGCGGTCACCGACGCGCTGCTGGTGGCGCTGGCGGCAGTTGCGGCCGGTGCTCCTCGCGTCCGACGTCATCCAGGTCAGCGACACCGCCATGTTGGAATACTACTACCGCATGGCCGCCTGGATGCTGCCGCGCCGGCCGCTCTACCTGACGCGGCACGGCATGTCGTTCCGCTTCCCCGTACCGCAGGAGGAGATCCAGCGGGCGCAACGGACGCTCAGCCTCGTGGACGGCGTCGTCCACGACGGTAACTTCATCGAGAAGTGGCTCGGCGTACCGGCGGACAAGGTGCCGCCGCAGGGCCTCGCGCCCGAGGCGGATGAGCTTCCACGCATTCCCGCGCCGCCGCCCGAATCGGCGGTCTTCGTCGGGCGCCTCGAACCCGACAGCGGAATCACCACGTACCTCGAGGCCATCGGATTGCTGCGCGACCAGTACCGTCTGCCCATGCGCCTGGACGTCTACGGTGACGGCTCGCTGCGGGAAACGCTCAAAGCACAGGTAGCCCGAGAGAATCTTCCCGTTCGCTTCCATGGCGCAGTGCCCGACGCGCAGGACCGTCTTGCCGACGGATGCTTCGCGTTCGTCACCGGACGCATGGCCATCCAGGAGGCCATGGCGCGGCGCCGCGTCGTCGTGGCGACCTACAGCCACGCGCTGAAGCGCGACTATCTGTGCGGCGAGCACTTCAGCCCGTACCTGCTCGCGGGCGGCGATGCAGCCTCGGTCGCAGCGCTCACCGCCGAGTGCGTCAGAAACGCCGCGAGCCGGCAGCGATTGATCGACGACGCCTTTGAATACGCCCGCACGCTGAGTTGGCGCTGCACCGCGGGTGAATTTCTCGACCTATGGAACACCGCGCCGCGGCGAAACGTGCGCCGGCAGACGTTGAGCGCCCGTGCGGCGCTCGCCTTGACACTGCGGCGAGAAGCACAGGGGACTCCGATCCCTGCGGGAGTGAGATGATGTCGCTTCTAGGCAAATGCTACTACCGGATTGCAGGCACCCGCGTGGGTCACCGGGCCGCGTGCGAAGGCCTCCGTGTCGCCCGCCATTTCGGCGCGTTCCGCGAGTTCCATACGCCGCTGGCCGGCACGGAAATGCCCTACCGGGCGGCGCGCGAGCTGATGCGGCTGTGGCAGCGCGTGCACTGGTCCAGTGGCGACGGCATGATGACGCCCGAGGAGCGCCTGGCCATTTTCAACCTCGCCTGCTCGTGCAGCGCTTCCGGCGATATCGCCGAGCTGGGCTGCTGGAAAGGCCTCACGACCTGCTACCTGGCCGCCGCCTGCCGGGCCCGCGGACGCGGACGTGTCTTCGCCGTCGATACCTTCGCGGGCACCCGCGAGCACGACACCCAGTACGCCTCGATCGACCGTCACGGCGGCTCGACGCTCCCGGCTTTCCGCAACTTCATGGAACGCGGCGGATTCGAGGACATCGTCACCGCCTGCGTTGGCCTGACGACGGAGGTCGCGCCGCGGCACCGCACCCGCTCGTTCGCGTTCGTGCTCATCGACGCCGATCACTCGTACGACGGCGTGCGCGACGATTTCGAAGCCTGGTCCCCCATGGTGGCGCCCGGCGGTCTTGTGGTCTTCCACGACTACGCCATGCCCGACGCCGGTGTCCGCGACTACGTGCAGCGGGAGGTGATCACCCGCCCCGACTTTGAGGCGGCGCCCGGGGAAATCCTGCCCAACGTGTTTGCGGTGACCCGCCGGCAATAACCGCCGACAGTACCGCTTCACCCGTCGCCCGCATCGACCGATAACCCAGGTAGTTGTGCGCCGCGCCTGGACCGCGCGCGGAAAGGTACCGTACACCTTGAACGACTCCCCGAGAATCTCGGTCATCGCCACCGTGCGCAACGACCTCGCGGGCACGCGCAGCATGCTGGAGGCCCTGGTCGGTCAGACGCGTGCGCCCGACGAGATCGTGATCGTGGATGCGGGCTCCACCGACGGCACGCAGGAGTTCCTCGCGAGCTTTGACGCGGAGGGCGTCGCGTTCCGGTGGATTGAGGACAACGGGCTGAACATCGCGGCGGGCCGCAACCGCGCGATCGCCGCGGCCCGCCACGACGTGATCGCCTGCACGGACGCGGGTTGTGTGCCCGATGCGACGTGGCTCGAGGAGCTCACCGCCCCCTTCACCGATGCGGACGTGATGGTGGTCGGCGGCGGGTACCGCGTCAGCGCGCGCGCGGCCCTGGAACGCGTCGTCGGCCTGCTGACCATGCCGGGCGAGTTGAAACCGCTCGATCCGTTGCGTTTCAATCCAAGCGCCCGGTCGCTGGCGTTCCGCCGCGCTGCCTGGGAGCGGGCTGGCAGATTTCCCGACTGGCTCTACACGGCTGAAGATACCCTCTTCGCCTGCAAACTCCGCCGCAACCGCGAACGCTACCTCCTTGCGGAGCACGCCGTCGTACGCTGGCAGCCGCGGACAAACTGGCTGGCGGTCTGGCGACAGTTCCGCAACTACGCTCGCGGTGAAGCCCACATCGGGCGCGGCGCCGACGCTACCCGTTTCTGGAAACGGCGCTACGCCGTAGCCGGCGCCGGCCTGCTCGCATCGATCGTCGGCGCCGCGCTCGGCCTGAAGTGCCTGCCGACCCTCGGCCTGCTCGCGGCAGCCGGCGGCCTTGTCGGCCCGGTTCACCGGCGCGCCCGGGCAGTCGCCAGGCGCACACACCGCTCGGGTGACTACGTCCACGCGCTCGCCCTGAGCCACTGGATCGCCTTGGCCAGCCTGCGTGGACATCGCATGGGTACGCGGGATATCCAGGGCGCGCCCCACACATATCTGACGCGCCTTCGCGAGTACTGGGGCGCAGCCCCGGTCTCCGATTGCCCACCCTGGAATATCCTCCATCCGCCGATACCGCGCACGCTCGTCGTCACGTGGCATTGGCCGCCGACGCGGCGGGCATCAACGCAGGTGCTGGCCAACCTTTTCGCCGCCGCGGACGCCGGCGCATTCCGCATACTCACACGCGGGCTGGAAACGAACGAGCGCGACCCGCTCGAGCCGCCGGCGATCACCGCGCAGCGCCTGCCCTGGACCCGTCCGAACGATCGGGACGGCACGCTGGGCAACTGGTTTGCGTCGATCGCGATGACGGTGTGGATGGTGACAACCGCGCGGAGGCTCCACCAGGACACGCCGTTTCAGCGCATCCTCGGCGTTTACCCCCACCGCTACAGCCTGCTCGCAGCCTGGCTGACGTCGCGATGGCTTGGCGTGCCGCTCGTCGCCTACATGCACGATCTCTGCGCGGAAACGCTGATCACCCAGAACCGCTTGAAGCGCGGATTCTGGACATTTGTCGATCGCCACGCCCTGCGCTCGGCCTTTCTCGTGGCCGTGCCGACGCGCGAATTCGCCCTGCACTATCGCAGCCGCGGCGTGCTCGAGACGTGGGTGCTGCCGCACTGCAACCCGGAGGGCGTGATGGCGCGCATACCGGAGCCCCCTCGGCCTACGCCGACGCTCCGCGTGCTCTATGCCGGCAACCTCTACCAGGCCCACGAGGACGCGGTCCGCGCGCTGCTGCATGCAGCCGACGCGCTGGACAACGTCGAACTCGAGTTCCTCTGTCCGCCGAATCGCGTCGTGCCGGCAGAACGGACGCACTGGGTTGACCGCGCCGAGGCACAAGAGTCGATCCGGGCGGCGGACGTGGTCGTCGTCGCACTGAGCGGCAACACGCCCTACCCGCGCGAGGTCATGGGCTGCTTTCCCTCGAAAATCGTCGACTTTCTGGCTGCAGGCCGGCCGATTCTCGCGATCGCGCCGGCGCACAGCTTCGTCGACCGCTTCGTCCGCACGACGGGCTGCGGCGTTTCCGTCACCAGCCAGTCGCCGGGCGACATCGCCCGCGTTCTCCTGCAACTCGCCGATGCTTCGGCCCGACAGGAAATGAGTGCAGCCGCCCTGCGCGTCAGCGCCGAACTCGAGGCCGAGAAATGGATGCACCACTTCAGCATCCGCCTCGGCCTCGGAGCGCCGGTGGACCCGTCTTCGCCGCCATTTCCCGATGAGAATGCGGCAACGCGGTCGGAACCGCCGGTCGCGGCAACCGCCGATCGTTCCGCCTGACGCCGGTCGCAAAATGCCGAGGACGATCACTCCCCGGGACGATGCAACACGCCGGTCGCGATGAGGTTTGACACGGCCTCGCCCACCCGGGCGGTGAGTCGTTCGGCTCCCGTGCGGTTGACGTGCACGAGGCTGACGAACGAGGAACCCGGGTCGGCTGCACACGCCGCGTCAGCGCAGAGACTCTCCGCGGTGTAACGCAGCAACGGCACGTGGTTGTCCCGGCAGTACTGAGCAAGCTGCTTATGAAACTGCTCGTCCTGCGTTTCCATCGGCGTGCCGCGCATGGCCTGCACGAGTTGCGGATGCTCCGGTGAATCCAGCAGTACGACCTGGGCGCCTGCGTCCCGCAGGGCCTGCACGCTCTGGCGGAACAGGCGCCAGCGCACCCCCTGAAACTGCGGATCGTTGAACCACGACTCGTTGAGGTAGTTGACGTCGTGCTCGAGAAGTTGCGGCGGATACCGGCGCCGCGTGCGCTGGCCGCGATAGCCCTGCTCGGAAACCACCATGGGCTTGTGCGTGTCGAGGAGAAAAGGCTCCACGAGCATCCGGCTGAGCAGCTCACGTTCCGGCAAGAACAGCGAAGTCAGGGCTCGCTTGGGCGTGGCCAGTCGCAACCGCTCGAGCGGCCCCAGCGACCACAGCGTCTCGTCGCCGATGAGACGATGGGCCGCGCGATCGTTGAATTCCACGAGGGAAACGCTGACGATCAGGATCGGATGCGGGTCGAACCGGTTGGCGAACGCGCGGTAACCGGCCAGTACGCCCGGCAGGTCGCACGCCGGCGAGCCCATGTTGATCGCCCGGTTCGCGGGAATGCCGACCTGCCCGGCCAGCGTCGCGGGAAGAATACCGCACTCGGCGCGCGAATCGCCGGCGACAATCAACTGCGCGGGCGCCCTACCCGTCAGCGCCGCCAGCTTGCGGCGCAGGTCGCGCCGCGGCATCGGCTCCGGATAGATCGCCAGCGACACGATCAGGTGCGTGATGATCACGACGCACAGGGCCACGAGCGCCCCGTAAGGCCGCCGCGACGCCGGCCCCATGCGCAGAATCCGCGCCAACCGTCCGACGCGCGGCGCCGCCGGCAGCGCAGCCGCCGGGGCGGTCGCTGGACGCGGTGGAGCGCTAGAACTGGAAGTAGATAAAAGGCTTGTCAAAACCTTCTCCGAACAGCACGAGCCCGTAGAACATCGCGGCGTACACCGGACCGCGCACCAGCACCGGCCAGCGCAAGAGCGCGTCAAGATCGTCGCGGAAGTACTGCAGCAACTGCAGCACGACGAGCGGAGCGGCATAAAACACGAGCGTGCGCAGGCCGCTGTGCGCCAACGTGACACCGCCGAGGACGGCCCCCGCCATGTCCGCGATCTGACCGACGGATTCCGCGCGGAAGATCAACCAGCCCACGCAGACGAACTGGAAAAACACCACGATGACCAGCGCGTTCCACGCCGCCCGCACCGGCTGGGACTTGAACTGCGTCCAGCGGTTCAGCGCAGGCATCGCCAGGCGATGCACGATCAGCAAGCCGCCCTGGTAGGCGCCCCAGAGCACGAACGTCCACGCGGCGCCATGCCACAGGCCGCCGAGCAGCATGGTCAGCGCGAGATTGATCAGCGTGCGCCGCGGCCCCTTGCGGTTTCCACCCAGCGGGATGTAGAGGTAGTCGCGCAGCCAGGTGGACAGGCTGATGTGCCACCGGCGCCAGAAGTCCGCCGGATTGCGCGCGAAGTACGGCAGGTTGAAGTTGAGCATCAGCTCGAAGCCCATCATTTTCGCGCAGCCGCGGGCGATGTCGGTATAGCCGGAGAAATCGCAGTAAATCTGCACCGCAAACGCGTACACCGCGACCACGACCGCACCGCCGGAGTACGCGCCCGGAGCGGCGGAGAAAACGCCGTCGACCAGGGTCGCGAGGTTTCCGGCGATGACGACTTTCTTGAAGAGCCCCCACAGAACGAGGTAGCCCCCCTCGCCGAACTGCGCCGCGTCCAGGTGCCGGGGCGCGCGAACCTGCGGGAGAAAATCGCGGGCACGCACGATCGGACCGGCGACGAGCTGGGGGAAGAACGCCACGAACGTCGCAAAGTCCACGAAGCTCCCGCAGGCGCGGATCTCGTCGCGGTAGACGTCGATCGTGTAGCTCAGCGTCTGAAACGTGTAGAAGCTGATGCCCACGGGCAGAATGACGTGGAGGAAACGTGGTTCCCAGGGCAGGCCGATGCCCGCCAGCAGCGTACCCGCCTGAGCCGCAAAGAAGTCGTAGTACTTGAAAACACCAAGGATGCCCAGATTCGCGACCACCGATGTCGCGAGCAGCACCTGGCGTGCCCGCGAACCGTAGGCGTAAGCACCGGTTCCTTCTCCGCTGCGCCGATCCAGCAGGCCGCCCACCACGTAATCGATGACCGTGGACAGGGCGATCAGGGCAAGAAACCGCCAGTCCCAGCATCCGTAGAAGAAATAGCTGGCGATCAGCAGGAGAACGTTTTGGACGCGCACGCGGCGCAGGGTCAGGCAGTAGAGCGCATAGATCGCAACGAAGAATGCCGCGAACTGAAAGCTATTGAACAGCATACCCAGCCCTCATTCCCAACCCTCGCCGCGCGGCTCGACGCGAAAGAGGCCCAGACCGCAACAATACCGCGGCATTTCCGCCTAACCGTAAATGCCCACAGGAATGTCCTCGTCGCCCAGGTACGGGTCCAAGCTTCGATCCGCGGCTGGCTCCGCTTCCGCCACGACAGCCGAGCGCGCGCAAACCTCGGCGTGCAAGGCCCGCTCCAGCAGCGCGGGCAGCGCGATCACCCACCAGAACGATTCGGTGTAGAGCCGGTCGGTAAAAGCGCTCGCGGCCATGTACATCACCAGCGACAGCAGGCAACCATACGCAAGCAGCTTCATTTCCCGGGGATCGTCCGAGTCCCGCGCCCGCTTCACACAGCGATGGATCTTGCGCAGGCTGAGCGTCAGAATCGCAGCGAAGACGAGAAATCCGTGAAAACCCAGCTCCGACGCGCACAACAGGTACGTGTTGTGCGTGACGCGCCGGGGCATGTCGAACGCATGCGGGTCCTGGCCGGTGTCGTAGTTCTCGATGGTGAACTTGAACTGCCCGACGCCCACCCCGAGCGGGTGATCCTTGAACATCAACCAGGCATTGCTCCACAGTTCGAGCCGCGCCTGGATGGCTCCGTCCTCCTTGTAGTCGCTGGGCATGACCACCGTCTTCATGCGCTCCCAGAAGCCGGTGTCCGTCAGGCGGTACGCGCCCACCGAAGCCAGGATGATCGCCACGTAGATGCTGCGCCGCCAACCGCGCGGAGCCGTGAACAGCGCCACGATCGTCCCCGCGGCAATGCCCACGAACGCCGAGCGCGTGCGGCACTGCACGATCGTGTTCACCGCGAGGATCGCCGCCAGCAGCGGGATGACCTTCCATTTCCAGCGCCGCGTGCACAGCACAGTCACGCCCAGCAGCGGCAGCATCGCCGCCATGTGCGCGCCCAATCCCGAGGAATCCCGGAAATCCACGCCGCCGATGGAGTTCAGCCGGCCGTTGATGAACTGGTCCGCGTTCGCGTGGTACGCGTCGTTGCCCAGCATCAGCGTGCCGAACACGAACACCCACATGATGGTCTTGAAGTTGCGCCGCGATCCTCCCATGCGCACGAAGCAATAGAGGAAAATGGCCATCTTCACCGACTTGTCGATGAGCGTCAGGCTGTACGGGGAGTGGCCCGTACCGATCGTGCCGCTCGTGCAGACGATGGCAGTGAAGACGATGAGCAGGATCAGCCAGTCGCCGAGAATCATGCGGGCCCGCGGCACGCGCGACGGACTCACCAGCATCCCCACGATCAGACAGACCGCCGCCGTCATCGAGTAGCGGATACCCAGCGCGTCGAGCGGCTTGCCCCACCACCACCAGTTCGGATTGCACTGGTACACCATCATGTAGTTGCAGATGCCCACGATGGGAAAGACCATCGAGACGGCGCAAGCACCCACGAATCCGAATACCAGCAGGTAGGTCTTGATCGGCCACATGGCGTCGGTACCGGTTCCCCCCGCGCATTCCTATAAAACCGCCCCCTGAAGGGCCTCTACTGCGCTTCGGCACCTGCGCGACCCGACGTGAGTTATCACGCCCTGCCATTCTCATGCAGGCGGCCGGCATGTCCGATAAATCGATCGGAAACCGACGCACCGGTCTTGAACCAACCATGACGGTACTGCAAGCCACGGTCCAATTGATCCGCGACGCATCAGCCGCCGCCGAGGTGACACCTACCCTGCGCGCCCGCTGGGCGCAACGCTTGCGCGACCTCTTCGCCGACCGCTGGCAGGTTCCAGCCGCAAACGTGGATGTCCGCATCCCCCGGCGCCTGCGCGTCGGCGCGGGAGGCCGCATGCTCCGCGGGCTCGTCCGCGCCGCCGACCACACGGCAGCCGTCCGTATCAAATGGTGCCCCCAGGCCGATCCCGTCGCCATCGAGGCCAGCGTGGTCAATCAGCGCTGGTGGCGCGGCTGGAACAGCCCCCTGGCTGCAGCAATCCCCGAAACGCTCGCGGGCTGGACGGACGATCGGGTGCTCGTCATTGAGGAACGGCCGGGCTTGCCGCTCGATGCCGCTGACGAACGGCTGGATGTCGTGCAGCGCCTCGCCGCCTGGATGCGCACCTACGCCCACGCCACACCGCCCGCGAGCCCCGAGTTGCAAGCGCGCCTCGGCTCCGCGGTCCGGCTGAACGACGACCGGCAACTCACGGTGGACGCACACGCCCTGCTGAAATTGCGCGTCTCAGCCGCCGAAGCTGCCGCGGACGAGTTGCAGCAGCTCGGATTCGCCGCGGCGCAGAGTTGGCGGCAGCGCTTCGACGTCGAGTCGCTCCTGGCGGCCAGCACCGCCCCTCAGCCAGCCGGCTTCGTGCACGGCGACTTCAAGCCCGGCAACGTGCTCGTGACCGATCGTGATTTCTCGATCATCGACTGGTGGGTGTCGCCCTGCGTGAGCTGGCCCCTGACCGACGTCGCGACGTTTGCCGGAAATCTCTGGCTGATGAACACATTGTCAGCAGGACGGGTGTGGGACGCGTTCGCCCGGACCTACTACCCCGCCAGTATCGACCCCACCACCGCCGTGATGCTCGACCTGATCGCCACGACGATGTGCCTGGGATTCCTCGCCCGTCGGGTGCGGCACCCAGCCTGTCACCTGCTCGAGCGCCGACGGTGCGGTCAGACCCTGACGCGCCTGATCGACACGAAGACCTGCATCGGCGCACTCGAAAACGAGAGCGGCCGGTAATGTCCCCCTCAGCGTCCCCAGCCGTCGTGCCGATATAAGGTTATGGGCGAATTGCAGTCCCGCAGGCTTGAATCGGACGGTGGCAACGCCGCATCCGACCCCGTCATTCTGCACGTGGTCCACACGCTGGAGCACGGGGGGACGGAGCGCTTCCTCTGCCAGTTGCTCAACCGCCTGGCCGGCCACGGCATGCGTCACGTCGTGTGCACGTTGCGCGCCGCGGGCGCCCGCGCCGAGCAGCTCGATCGCCGCATCACCGTTCACGCGTTGAACCTGCCGGACCGCTCGCCCACCGGGTTTCTGCGGCTCGCGCGGATCATCCGCCAGGAGGGGGCTGGGGTCGTGCACGCCCGCAACCCGGGAACCTGGACCGATACCCTGCTGGCGGGCCGCGTCGCGCGCCGCCCCCGGCTCGCGCTGGGATTTCACGGCCTGCAGGCGCAGGCCCAGTTCGACGTGAGCCTGCGCCGCCGGTTGCGGGCGCTGGGCTCACTGCGGCACACCTTCACGACCGTTTCGCACGCCGGCAAGGCCCAGTTGGTCGATGACCTCGGCTGCCACCCCGAGGCCATTCACGTGCTGGGCAATGGGGTGGATCCCTACCGGTTCCGGCCGCCGACACCGCAGCAGCAGCGTTCGGCGCGCGGCCGCCTCGGCGTCGGCCCCGACGAACTCGCGATCGGCACCGTCGGGAACCTGTTCTCCCCGGTCAAAGGCCACCGGGTGCTGATCGACGCCATGAGCCGTTTGCTGCAGGCCGTTCCGTATGCGCGCCTGCTGCTCGCCGGCTTCGGCCCCCTGCGCGACGAGTTGGAGGCGCAGGCAGGTTCATTGGGAATCGCCGAGCGCGTTCACTTTCTAGGCGATCTGGCGAATCCGGCTGAACTGCTGGCGGCGCTCGACCTGTACGTGTGCCCCTCGCTCTCCGAGGGCATGAGCAACGCCCTGCTTGAAGCCATGTCGTGCGGCCGGGCCTGCGTGGCCACGGACGTCGCCGACCATCGCCGCATGTTCCAGCGGATCGCCGCCGTCGACCTGCTGGTTCCCCCCAACGACGCGGAGGCCCTGGCCGCCGCGATGCAGCGCGTCCTCCAGGACGCCGCGCTCAGGGAAACCCTGGGAACCGCGGCACGCCGACGCGTCGAAACCGACTATCCGTTCGAGCAGGCGGTCGCAGGGTACGCCCGTTTCTACAGGTCCTTGCTGCCCGACACGCCGCTGGGTGTCGCCCCGGACGATCCCGTCGAGGTCTCGCGATGTCTGTCCTGACCGAATCCACGGATCCGACCGCGCTGGTCGAGGCACCGGCGGTTGAGCCATGCGCCGCCGAATTCGGCACGCGCCGCGGACGCCTGCAACACCACATATTCAGCCTCGCCTTGCGCTGCGGCGCCTTCCGCCGCGAGCGCAGGATCGACTGGAGCCGCGTGCAGCAGTTCATCTTCGTGTGCCGCGGAAACATCTGCCGCAGCCCCTACGCCGCACGCCGCGCCCGCGTCGCCGGCCTCCGCGCCTTCTCCTGCGGACTGCACATCGGCGACAACGTCGCGATCGATCCGATGGCGGCGATGATCGCCCGCAGCCGCGGCCTGGATCTCCATCAGCACGTGCCCCGCGACATCCAACAGATCCGCGTCAACACCGGCGATCTGCTGGTCGCCATGGAACCCGCTCACCTGCAACCGTTGAGAAAAATCATCCGCAACGCCGGTGCCCAGGCGACGCTGCTGGGACTCTGGAGCACGCCCCGGCGACCCTGCCTCACCGATCCCTATGGCCTGTGCGAGGCGTACTTCAACCGCTGCTTCATGCTCATCGATTCGGGAATCGCCGGACTGGCGGCAGCCTACACGGAGGCGCGACGTGTTGCGTAGGCGACGCGACAACTGGCGCAGCCGGCACACCGTGCTCGTCACCGATGCGGAGACACTGGCGGGAATCGGCGTGATCCGCGCGCTCGGTCGCGCAGGCTACCGTATGGTGGCGGCAGCCGACCGTGCAGGTGCCCTGGGACTGCGTTCAAACTACGCGAACGCAGCGCACGTTCGGCCCGCGACCACCCATCCTGACTTTCTTCCCTGGCTCCGACGAACGCTCGAAGCTCATGCGGTCGACGTGATCGTCCCCGGGCACGCCGTGCTGGTCGCGTTGCGGCCGGTCTGGGACGAATTCAACTCACGACTCCCGTTCAGCCGCGAGCGTGACATTGTGGACTGCGGCCTGAGCAAATACGCCCTGTTCTCGGCGCTACGACGTTCCGGACCGCCGGCCACGGACCACCTGCCGCCGCTCCGGCTGCTCGGTGCGACCGATCCGGCGCCCACCAGCGGCGAACTGGCCGGTCTGGGCTTTCCAGTGTTTGCCAAGGCGGACGCAATTCATGGTGATGCAACGGCGCCCGACCGGACCGTTCCGTTGGCTACGCCAGATGACGTCGTTGGCCAACTGGACGAGTTCCGGCGGCGTTACGCACACATGACGCTGCAGGGCTACGCGCCGGGATGTGGCGTGGGCGCCTTCTTCCTCGTGCACGAGGGCCGCGTGCTCGCGGAATTCATGCATCGCCGCCTGCACGAAGTGCCGTACACGGGGGGCGTATCGTCGCTGCGCGAGAGCTGGCGCCATGAAGGCATCCGCGCTGATGCTCTGGCCAAACTCCGCGCCCTCGAGTGGCAGGGCGTGGCGATGCTCGAATACCGCTGGGACGCCGCGACCGACGCGTTTGCGCTCGTCGAGATGAACGGCCGCTTTTGGGGCTCGCTTCACCTCGCCCTGCACGCCGGAGTGGATTTTCCAACGTCACTCATCGACGCCCATCTGGGCCGGCCGCCGGAAGCGCGGGCCGACTGGCCGCTGCGCGTGCGCTGCCGGCACACGTTTCCCCGGGAATTGCAGCACGTGTGGTCGATGTGGAAGGACCGCGGCGTGTCGCTCCGGCGCAAGGCGCAGACAGCAGCCGCATGCGTCGCGCTGTGCTTCGATCCGCGGATGCACGCCGACCTCAGTTTTCCCGGCGACCGCCACCTGTTCTGGATCAACCTCGCGCGCCAGGTCCGCGGCGCCGCAAACCGCCTCCGCTACGGCCGAACGCAAGCACCCGCCCCCAAACCGGAACTGCTCGGGCCGACGGCTCAGAATCTGGCGTAGAAATCGTTGGGCACCTGCGCGTCGGCACGCTTGCGGTACGCCCCAAGCGCGTACCACTCCGTGCGCCGCTGCCGGGCTGCATGCCACGCGGCAGGACCACCCATGATTTGTCGAATGCGGCGCAGTCCGCGCGCCATGATCGAGGGAAGCGACACGGAAATGGGCGGACCGATGCGGTCGTAGGCCTTGTGGGTTTCCAGGAAGCGGCAGGCCCGATAGACCGCCGGCCAGTTGGTGTCGTGGATCGCCAGCGTCCCCCCCGAATTCAGCAGCACATCGGCGTAGAACAGGTCCACGAACGTGTAGTCGAACGAGTGCCACCCGTCGATCAGAATGAAGTCGAAGCGGCGACCGGACTTCACCAGCGCCGGCAGCGCCAGGTAGTCGGGCTCCGCGATCACCTCCAGGTACTGCGCGAGCCCCGCACGCTGCACCCGCGCCACGCCGCGACCCGCCCAGGCATCGTCTGCAAACTGAAATGGATCGATCGCGACGTGCTGCCCGCCCCCGTGGGCCGCGAGGTACGCGCAGATGCGTGCGCTGCTGCCGCCCGTGGCCATCCCGATCTCGAGGGTGTGGCGCGGCTGAGCGTCCTGCAGCAGACGATCGAGCACGGCGTACTCCTCCGGCCGCATGCTCGCCGGCTCCCGCGTCACCGCTTCCGCAGCCGGCTCGTCGGCGGGCGAGACCTCGGCAGAGGCGCTGTCCCAGCCCGCCTGCGTGGAGCGTCGGGCGTCCAGCGTCCCCGTCAATTCCAGCGCCAGCATCGCCGGATGATGCGCGATGCCCACGCCGCAGCGCGGCAGCGCGAATCGATCGGAATTCGACTCGATAGGCCCCGGTTGCGTGCTGACAGCGTACCGAAAGCCGCATTCCCTCAGCACCCGGACGTCGCAATCGGCGAAGTCGCCCGGTCCGCCGTTGGGATAGGCAAAGCCGATGGGCGCCCGCCCGAGTTCGGTGCGGATGTCCTCAGCGCAGCGCAGAATCTGCGCCCGCCGCACCCGATCCTCCTGCCATCCGAGGATCGCGTGATCCGCGGTGTGGCCGCCGATCTCATGGCCCGCGCGGTCGATTGTCCGCACCTCATCCCAGTTCATGCAGCGCAGGGCGTCCACCACGTGCGGATCCGCAGATTCCCGCACCATCGCTTCCGCCTCCGCCAGCAGCGTCTGTTGCGTGCCCAGCGGCATCCGCTTGTGGCGGACCGGGTCGCGCAGCAGCGAGGCCAGCGACCTGCGCACACCGACCGACACCAGCTCCGGATCCCATCCGATCAGGTTCAGTACGTCGGCGACGAAGAGGCGGCCGGTGCGGGCATAGCTCGTGGACACGAAGAAGCTCGCCCGGATGCCCAGGCGCTCGAGCACCGGTAACGCGTGCCGATACGTGCACGCGGCGACATCGTCGAAAGTCACGGCTGTGCAGGCTTCGCCGACCAGCTCCGCCCGCTGCAGGAATTCCGGCAGAAACACGACGGGCCCGTAGCGTTGGAGCAGCTTCATCTGCTCGGCGAATCGGCTCGCCGCCACGAAGTAGGATGGCACCCACGGCTGATCCGCGTCTTCATCCGCGCACACGCCATGGTAGCAGAGGATGCGCAGGCGGGCCTGCTTGCGGAACCTCGCGCAGAGCCAGTGCGTGCGTTCCAGCAACGCCGCAGTCGTGTCGACGGTTGAGCGCAGCAGTTGTGTGGTCATGGGTACGCGCGAAAGCCAGTCGAATTCAGGCCCGGCGCCGGGCCCCGCAGATCACCAGTCCGCGGTGCCAGTCCACCGTGCACGCCGAGTCGAACGGCTCGAAGTGCATCCGGTAGTCCTCGAGCCGGTTCTGCCAGATCTTGACGGGATCACGACTCCCGGAGAGGTCGGACACGATGATCAGCACGAACAACCCGTTCGGCTTGAGATACTGCCAGAGGTTCTGTGTCGCGGCCCGCGGACCGGGCGCGGCGAGGTCATAGTGGTAAAGACTGCAGCCACGGGTCACGATCACGTCGAAGCTCCCCGGCTCCCAGGGGAGCGCGGCCTTCGCATCGGCCACGTGGAAATCACGGCGCGGGTAGCGCTGCTGCGCGGCGGAGATCCCGGTCGGGCACAGGTCGATGCCGCTGCAGTCAAACCCCATCCGGCAGAAAAGGTCGGTGTGCATGCCCATGCCGCAGGCCACCTCGAGCATGCGCATGCCCCGGCGGAGCTTGAACCGGCGGACGAAGTGACGGCGGTGCCACCACCACTCGCGCACCAGGCTGTAGCGCCAACCGCCCTCTGCGTAGAACGTGTCGTAGTAACCTGCCGTCGGGGTGGTGCTCATGGGGGTCCATCCGCTGCCCGGGGTTCAACTGCCATCACGGCTCACTGCCGGAATTATCGGCGGTTCAGCCAGGGTGATTGAACTGGACCTGAGCGATTGCCGACGGTTATCGGCCCTCGGCCCGACGGAGCGTCCGCGAAGAACGCCGAATATTCAGCCGCCCGGCCTTGAATCCGATAAACCCAGCGGCGCGCGTCCGCAAATCCGCGGCCTGCGCGCCGGTATTCACGTCCGCCGGGATCGTGCCGGCGGACGAACCCTTGGCTGCAACCGCGCGACAGGTAGCCCTCATGACTGCTGAATATGATCGCACCCGCGGTATCTCCTCGACGCCCGAGCCCGCATCCGCCAACGACCAGCGTGGCAATGGCGTCGACGATTCGTCCTTTGCGCATTTGCGCGACAACATCATCGAGGCGCTGCGCATCCTCGCCCTGCGCCGCTGGACGTTCTTCATCCCCTTCTGCATCGTCACCAGCGCCGTGGCCATCGGCAGCCACTGGATCAAGCGCACCTATCGCGCCACCACCGTCGTCGAGCGGCGCGACCACCCCGTGCTCATGAACCTGCGCCAGACGGCCGCGACCGGCGAGTTCTCCCGCTTCTTCCGGCCCACCCTGGTGCGCGACATCAAGAGCATGGAGACCATGATGGAGGTCGTGGAAAACCTCGACCTCGTGGACACGGGCCCCGAGGACGCGCCCAAGACCGCCGACACCGTCCGCGCCATCCGGCACAAGGCCGCGTCGCTCATCGGCGGCGTCAATGCTTTCGTCGTGCAGAAGGCGGAGCACTACGACGAAATCAACATCTCCTACGAGGGCACCGAGCCCTACCTGCCCCGCCGCATCGTGCAGGAGGTGACCAACGTCTACGAGCGGCGCATGCGCGCCACGCTCGTCGCAATGCTCACCGAGGGCATGTCGTACTTCCAGAAGGCCGCGGACGAGAGCCGCAATGAGATTTCCCAGCTCGAGGAGGACATCCTCCGCTTCGAGGCGCAGTACACCGGCGTCGATCCGACCGATCCCGGGGCGCTCAAGCTCAAGCTCACCTCGCTCGAATCGGAGCAGCAGGAACTGGACCGCACCATCGAGGGACTCGCGGGCGAGGTCGCGGCGCGCAAGACGCTGATTGCCGCGTACGAAGAGCGCGCCCAGCAACAGGCCGAGAGCCGCGTCCAGGCGGCCCAGGCACTCGCCAACCAGGGCGCCACCATCGCGATTCCCAACGTGCCCAAGAGTGCCGCCGCCACCGCCCTCGAGCAGGAAATCCGCGACCTGCAGAACGAGATCCACGAACTGCAGCTCACCCGCCGCATGACCGACCTTCACCCGGACATCGTGGACCGCCGCAACCGCATCGGGCGCCTCCGCGAACGGCTCAAGGAGCAGTACCTCGCGGACGCCTCCACCGCCAATCGCGGTGCCGAACTCACCGATTCCGACGCCAGCGTCGCCGTCGAGCGCGCCGTCGGCACCGACATGGAACTGCTCAACCTGCGCCTCGAACTGCAGGATCGCGAGGGCCGCCTGGCCTCTGCGCAGTCGCGGCAGCGGATTGTGGAAAGCGACATCACCAAGCATCGCGAGCTGCAAAAAAACGTCTTCCACTACCGGCGCGACTACCAGGTCAAGTCAGACCAGCTCACCCAGGCCCGCAAGGACCACGCCAAGAACATGGAGCGCGTCAACGAGATCTCCAGCATCCTCAACGCGGACGAATCGCAGCGCGGCGTGTCCTTCACGGTGCGCGCGGCGCCGTCGGGCGGCATCTCGCCCGTCCGCCCCCAGGCGGCGATGGTGCTGATCTGTGCCCTGCTCGCCGGCATCGCCTTCGGAGCGATCGCCGTGCTGATCCAGGAGGTCTTCGACCAGACCTACCACACGGCCCGCCAGATCACCCGCAGCCTGGGCATCTCGATCCTCGAGACGATCGACGAGATCGTGACCAGCGCCGACCGGGCGCGTCAATTCCGCCGCCGGGTCATCTACGCTCCGGCGATCGTGACCGTACTCGCGGCGATTGTCGGGGTCTGCTGCGTGGCGGCGTACCTGAGCCTGGCGGATCCACTGACGTACCAGCGCGCGATGAACGGTCCCTGCCACTACCTGCACCGGCTCCAGGGGTCCACGGCCGGAGTCCTGCCATCCGCCGCACCGCCACCGGCAGCCGAGGACGCGCGCACAACGCGACCCGCGGTCGCATTCAGCACGTTCGACTATGAAGATGATGTCGCCGACATCCTGGCGGCCTCGGCGGCCCACAAGGACGATTGAGCGCGCCGGCGGATGACTTGTCCGGTGAATCCCGAGTGAGCTGGCGGCCGCGCGGCTAGCGCACCACCACGCGCGACTTCGACGGCACGAGCAGCGTGAATACCTCGGCCACGTCCTCGTTGAGCATGCGTATGCAACCCATCGACTCGCTCTTGCCGATCGACTGCGGCGCAATCGTGCCGTGGATGCCGTAACGCTCCTTGCCGCGGGCCGCTCCGCCCACCCCGATCAGCTCGATCCAGTGCTCCCCCAGCGGATTCTGCGGATCATCGGCGGCCACGATCGTTCCGCCACGCGGCGGGTAGTACGTGGGATTGGTCAGCTTCGTTCCGACCTGCCATTCGCCCTTGGGCGTGCTGTCGTTGGCGCCGAGGCCGACCTGGTATTTCCGCACGAAGGTGTTCTGCAGGTAGATGTCCATCTCGTACGACGATTTGTCCACCAGCGCATTGAACGGCCCCTGGATAACCTTGAGCTCCTGGCCGACGCGAATGATGTTCTTGTTCGCGATGCCGTTGATCGCCGCGAGCAGGTCGGGCGTCACGTCATACATCTTCGCAATCTTCCCCAGCGACTCGCCGGACGAGACCACGTGCTTGCGCACCAGCGGGTCATCCGGATAGATCGTCGCGCTGAAGATTGTCTCGGCGCCGATGCGCACCAGCGCGGCGCGGGCCTCCAGCAGATCGCGGTTCGCCAGGCCCAGCGTGAGCGCCTCGGAGAGGTGCGCGCGGGCGGGGATCAGCTCGTTGCGCGAAAGCTCCTGCATGCCCGCGGCGAACAACTTGGCTCCGCGGTCGGTGGACTCGCTGCGCTGCGTTTCCAGCGACTGGGCGCCCTTTTCGGTGATGCGTTCGTTGACGACCGGCGCAGGCGACTCCGGCCGCGTGGAGATCAGGCGCGGCGCCTCCGGCTTTTCCTCCGCGGGGGCTGTCTCCGGCAGGGCTGGGTCGGCAGCGGGGTCGGTGGCTGAGGCCACGGTCGACTCCTCAGCCGGGCCCTCCAGCACCGGGCTCAGGAACCGGGCGTACCCCCAGACTCCCGCGATGGTCACCAGGAACCCCGTGATCCAGAACCGGCCGGATCCATTGCGTCTGCGATAGCGTCGACGTCGGGCCACGATGTCGCCTCCCTGCGCGCTTCGGCGGACTCCTCGACCGCGCCGTCCAGGCGCCCGCCACGTGGAAAATCGGGTGTGCTTACGCTTCCTTGCGTCCGCCCAATGTATCCAAATGTTCGAGGATCACAAGCGACAACCCTGTAAAAACATCCCAGAACGACATGACTTGCGCGCCGGTGCGCAGCAGATACGCCGAGGCGGTCGGGGCTACGATCCGGGTGGCTCACTGCATAGGGCGCCCACGAGTTGGCCGTGCTCGTCCACCGTGGCTGGAACCCATTGGCCGTTCCGCGGACCGTTGACGCAGCGCACGGCACGCTCGCCCGTCTCCTTCTTGCATTCAGGACAGGTGACGGGAAACTTGTGGAACCCGAATTTGCGGTTGATGACGAAATGGTGACCGCAGTCCGGATTGGTGCAGACGACGTGAAAGTCAGCCGTCCGCGCAGGCGCCGCGACCTTCTCCGGTCCGAAGCGATCGACGATCCCCACCAGCAGCCAGATCGCCAGCAGTCCCCCGCACGCGTACGTCGTGTACCGGACCGCGTTCGTCTGCCAGATCAGCGCCGGCTCCTCGCGGCAGGCCTCCGCCCACTCGACGACACGCAGGCGAACGGTCGGCAACCACGCCTTGAAGGCATCGATATAAATGCCGAGCTTGGGTTCTTTCTCAACGGGCATTCAGGGGCCGATCGCAACCGTGTGGACGCTCGATTCTAGCGCCCGCGCCGCTTCGCGGTCAACGCACGCCGGCCCTCGGTCCCGCCTGCGCGCAAATATGCGGGGCAGACCAAAGATCAGCACGCGCAACTGCCCCCCAGAAGCAGTCTCGGACTCGCTTCACCGACCTGGCCTGCCCCGCTGGCGCGCACGTTGGGTGCTCTTTCGCCTTCGCGTCGCAACGACCCTGCGTTTGGAATAGTCCCCCGTTGGATCTGCTGTCGCCGGCGCTGCCACCCGCTGAGCACCCCCCACGGGCTCGCCCAGCCGGTTGCGACCTCGCTTGCCCCGCCGCCGCGACCTGCCTGCCACGGCAGACTCAGCCCCGGCGGTCCTGACCCGCGAGTCGGATCGGGCCAGCCCCCCGGTGGCCCCGATCCTTCACGTCTGTTGATGGTTCGCAACCGCCAATTGTCCGACAAGCCTGATAAAATGGAGCATGTATGCCGGTCCGATCAGCCCGGCGCCCGGTCTGCTCGCCCCATCACCGCGGCAAGGCTAACGAGCCACCCCAAACCGGCGTCCACAAGGCCCCGCCGACGGCCCACTCGTGACTGTGAAATTTCTTGCACAGGCGGTTCCACGACACCCGCACCAACTCCGCGTCAGACCGAAATCGACAAGTACGTAAACATATTATTTACAGAGACTTAAAACGAATCACCCAGAAAGCACGGGCACTTTCGATCCGTTGACCCCGGGGGGCGCGACGGGTAGACTCCGAGCCGTTTTGCACAGGCTGATGAACCTCCGATCGCGGCGCTTCAGGCGCTGATCTCGGCACTCAATATGCGGCTTTACTAAGCCGTGGCGCGCTTCCGGCGCCGGAATGAACTTCCGGCGCCGGAAGTTGTATTTTCAGAACCCATCGCGATCATCGCAGCATGGGTGCGACACCTTCGGCCAGCGCGACTTCATCCCGTCCTCAACCCACGATCGAGCGCGCGGAAGTCATCGCCAACACGATGCTCTGCCGCGAGCACTACCGCCTCACGCTCCGCGTGCGCGGTTGGTCCGACGCGGCGCCGGGACAGTTCGTGCAGATCAGCCGGGCGTCCGCGATGCGCGGTGACGGCGCGATCGTCGAGCCGGTCGCCGGCATGCCCCTGCTGCCGCGCGCGTTCAGTGTTGGCGGACTGCGGGTCGCGGGCGACGGGCACGAGATCGACGTAATCTATCGCGTCGTGGGTGTCGCCACTGGCTGGATGCAGTCGCTCGCGCCCGGCGAGCACGCCACCGTGCTGGGACCGCTCGGCACGCCGTTCCCCATCGATCCCGCGAAGTCCACTGCGCTGCTCGTGATCGGCGGCGTCGGACTGCCGCCCCTGCTCTACCTCGCGCAGGCGCTGCAACACGCCAGCGTGCGCACCGTAGCACTGCTCGGTGCGCAGCGCAGTGACCTCGTCCCGCTGAGTATGATCGCAGAAGCATCGCCGGCTTCTGACGCTGCCTGTGCGGTGCGCTGCGCACACGAATTCGCGGCGCTCGACGTGCCCATGGTCATCAGTACGGATGATGGCAGCCTGGGCTACAAGGGAACGGTCGTCGCTGCGCTGCAGGCGCTCACCCGCGCCCAGCCGGTAACTGCCGACGAGACCGTCGTGTACACCTGCGGTCCGGAGCGGATGATGCGCGCCACCGCGGCCTGGTGCCATGATGCCGGCATCACCTGCTGGGTGTGCATGGAGCGGCCCATGGCCTGCGGCCTCGGAACGTGCCAGTCGTGCATCGTCACCGTGCGGTCCGACGCGTATCCCAGCGGACGGCGCTACGCCCTGTGCTGCTCGGAAGGACCGGTTTTCGCGGCAGAGGACGTGCTCTGGGACGAGCGGTGCGCATGATCCTCACCCGAACCACGCGGCGACCCGGTCCATGAAACCCGCACCCACGAAAGACCACAAGTCCGTGAGCCGCGGACGGCGCTGCGCACGCGCCGCCTGCGCCATCATCCTCCTCGGCGCCGCGTTTCGCATCTATCTCGCGACCACGCTGCCCGTCGGCTACGACGAGGTCTACGTGATGGGCCTCGGCCTCGACACCATGCACACCGGCGCGAGCGCCGCGCTGCTGGATGTGCCCATGACGCGCAGCACAGCCGTGGCGCCACTGTGGTGGTGGATCCAGTATCTTCCCAACGGGCTGTTCGGCGACCTCTCGCTCTTCGGACTGCGCCTGCTGCCGGTCGCGCTGGGCATCGCGACGCTGTGGATCGCGTGGCGCTGCGCGGCACGCCGCTTCGGACGCCCGGCCGCGGTCGTCTTCCTCGGCTTCGTCGCACTCTCCGACATCCTGATCTTCACCAACAGTCGCGGCGAGTTCGCCGAGTCGTTCACCGTGCCGATCATCGTGCTGCTGGTCTGTGCAGCCGG
The DNA here is from genome assembly GCA_020639115.1 of Phycisphaerales bacterium. GTDB lineage: Bacteria > Planctomycetota > Phycisphaerae > UBA1845 > UBA1845 > JACKHG01. The sequence goes on along the minus strand of JACKHG010000002.1, from coordinate 404,543 downwards.
ACGCGCGCGCTGGACGGTTCAGCGCGGCGTCCTCGGCGCGCTGCTGTTTCTCACCGTGCTGGTGAAGTCGATCCTCGTCTTCGGCGTGATGCTCGTCGGCGAGGCGATCGCGGCATTGCGCCAGCCGCGGCGGCGGCGCGACAAGCTGATCGGACTCGCGGCGAGCCTCGCGATCGCCGTGCTGCCGATCACGGCGTACCTCGGCATCGCCGCCGGCCACTTCTCGGGCCAGGAAATCCACCACGACGCGCTGACCACAAGCAGCGTCCCCCAACTGCTTCGTGCCCTCGTCTTCGACTACGCGAAGATCAAGGCCCACGTGACCGGCACGCTGCGCGACGCCGCGTTCGTGATGCTCGATTTCGACGTGTGGCCGACCACGGCGCTGGCGGCGCCGCTGCTCGTCTTCGCCGCGATCGGAAGCATGGGCGGCGCGCTGCGCTCCCCGCGCAGCCGGCGCGGTGCAGCGCGGACCGTGCTGCTCATCTGGACAGTGGTCGGAGCAGCCGTCGTGGTCGGCAAGGGCACGCTGGGCGCCCGCTTTCACTTGATGTACCTCCCGGCTGCCTGGATGCTCGCGGCGCTCTGGTTCACCCGGCGCGGGGCGCTGCGCAAGGCAGGCCCCGTCGCCGCCGGCCTGGTCGTCTGGGCGGCCTACGCGGGCCTGACGGTCTCCTGGGTCCACTGGACGGACGGCCTCCTGAGCCCGAAGAAGGCGGCGACCGTCGGCGTGGCCCTGGCGGCGGTCCTGCTGCTGGGCATTTGGCTCGCCCGGGAACGCCATGTGGCCCTGAAGCCGATGCTGGGGGGCGGCGCACTGCTGGCGGCGATCGGCGGGCTGTGTATCGCCGGCCCGCTGATGTGGTCGGGCTTCGCCCGGTTCGAACCGATGCCGCGTGGTGAGGAACTGGCGATGCTCGACGCCGCGCGCAGCGGCAGAGAACCCGCGCCGCCCGTGCTCAATCGCACGCTCTACATCGACCTCGCCAACTACTACCTCGGCGGAGCACCGGACACGCCGCGGAGTCACGAACTCGCCCTGAAGTACGCCCGCAAGGAGGCTGAGCGTGACCCGAACGACGCGCGGGCCTGGGCGTACGTCGGCGAAGCGATGCTGCGCAACCGAGCGCCGCTGACGGAGGTGCGTGACGCCTGGCGGCGCAGCCTCGAGTTGGCCCCGAACGACCGGCTCGCCGAACGGCTTGCCCGGCTGGAAGAGGCCCTGAAAGCCGCGCCGCGATCCGACTAGCTGCTCGCCGAGCGGTACCAGCGCAGCGCCCAGCGGAAGATCACGGACGAGAGGATGACCAACACGGCTGCTGCGAACAGCGCATAGCCCACGAGCCACGGATGGAACTGCCCTTGGCGGACCATCGCGTTGGCCGGCAGGTTGGCGACGATCAGCACGGGTATCACGAAGGTCAACGCAAACCAGAGCACGCCGCGGGCCAGCGGCTGATAGATCTCCGCCGGGTACTTCGCGCAGCTCGTCAGGTAGAACCAGAAGTGCGCGGCGCTGGTCTGGCGGATGAACCACACGCTCGACGTGCTGAAGATGAACATCAGCGCGTACAGCGTGGCGACGCCGCTGAGCACGAGCAGCACGAAGAGCGCCACGTTGAGCGCGCCGATGTGCACTCCGAGCTTCTGCGCCGCGTACACGCACAACGAAACGCCGAGCAGCGCATTGGCGCACGACGAGTAATCCACGCGCTCGAACGAGAGCAGAAACTGCGGCGAGGCCGGCTTGAGCAGCACGAAGTCGAGCCCGCCGGTGCGGATCAGTTCGCTCAGCCGCTGCAGGTTGCCGAAGAAGAACGTCTCGAAGATGCTGCTGATCACGAAGTGCGTGCCGAGCAGGAAGAGGTACTGGTGGTTGTCCCAGCCGCGGACGTTCTTCGTGTTGGCGAAGATGATCTCGACGAAGATAAGCATCATGCCCAGCCACATCACCTCGCTGAGCACGGTGACGACGAAGTTGGTCCGGAAGCTGAGCTCGCGAACGAGCCCATTGCGGGCGAAGCGGGCGCCGATGCGCAGGTAACGCGACACGATCATCCTCCGAACGCGGCGTAGCGCCGCAGGCCGCGTTTCCACCCGAACGACACCACGGCTGCCAGCACCGCGATCCACAGCGCCTGCACGCCGACGATCCGCCACGCCTCCGCCGTACTGCATTTCCCGAGCACGACCATCACCGGGTAGAACGTCTCGTACGCGAAGGGCAGGCAGGTCACCGCCTCGCGCAGGCCGTCGGGCAGCATGGTCAGCGGGAACTGGTGCCCGGAGAGGAAGTACTGGCTCACCATGAAGATGAACAGGAAGCTGGTCACTTCCAGGAACCAGAACGAGAGCAGCCCCACCGCGATGTTGATGAGAAATCCCAGGAAGAAGGAGAGCACGAGCGTGAGCAGCACCGGCGCCCACTGATCCGCCGCCGGCCAGCCGGGCAGGTAGGCGCGGCACCACCAGAAGACCAGCGCGTACGGCACCGTGGCCATGACGAAGTACACCGACTTGTGCGCCATGCGCAGATGCAGGTGGTAGATCACGTAGTTGACCGGTTGAATGATGAACCGCCGCAGCTCACCCTCGCGGATGTCCTTGGCCAGGCCGCTGGCCAGGCCCGGCATCGAGCCGAAAGCCCGCGCGATCATCACCACCAGGTAGTAGGAAACCATCTCGCCGTAGGTGAGGTTGCCGATGCGCCGGTCGGCGCCGCCGGCGTACACCGCGGACCACAGCGCGATCGTCGTGATGATCGGCGTGAAGCGCAGAAACGTGGCGATGAAGAAGTCCGCGCGGTACACGAAGCGGTCCGCGAGCGCGATCTTGAACACACACCAGTATTTCCGCATAAGCCAGTCAACCTGCGCCACTCGGGGCGACCGCGCCGACGCGCGATTCCGGGCAATTCACGCCGTCCCGGAGAAGCAGCGAGCCCTCCGACATTGGCGAGTCAAGACGGTATGCGCCCGCCCGTGAAGGTCAAGGTGGAGAAGGTGGGAAAGCGATTCCACGGCCGCTTCAGCGGGCGATTTTTTTCTTCATCCGCGGCGCCGCCGAAAGCCGATGGCAGGGGTGCTTGCAACGAGAAGCGGGTCGAAGCGCTTCCAGGTGGCGGGCAGGTCCTGGCCGGTACGACGCGCCGGCCGACCTCCCGCTCGCCGCGACCCGGTGGACTTCCCCAAGCATCAGCAAAGGAGGCTCGGTATGGGCGGTTATGGAAAACACTCGCACGATTCCGGTCGGGCGCGCTACAACCGGTTCCTCGAACGGGCCCAGCTCGAATTCGATGACATGCTCATCGGCGACTTCCTCGAAAGCGACCACGATCCCCGCACCGACGAACTGGCCCAGGTGCCGGTGCGCTACGGCATACGCCGCCACAGCGACCCCTCGGATTCCGCGATCGTCGGCGCCATGCTCGACGCCGGTGTCTTCGACGACAGCGACGAACTCGTCCCCATCAACAGCGCTATTGGCGAAAGCCTATTCGACCTGCTCGAACTCGAACGCGCTTCGCGGTCGAGCGGGGCCGCCGCGCCCGCCGTCCCGGAGCCGGAGCCCGCACCGCCCGTGATCCGGCCGATGCGCGCGATCGAGGTCTCCGCCGACGACGACGAGGAGTTCTCGCTGCTCGGATTCGCCCAGGGATTCCTGATCGGCGCGGCGTGTGCAGCCGCCGCCATTGGAGTGCTCATTCTGGCCTTTTGACGACGGACCTTCTGACGACCGGCCTTTTGACGACGACCGCCGGGGCAGCGCGAGAGAGAGCGACGGTCGTCCGTCCATGGCCCGCCTTCCGATCCCCAGGAAGGCGGGCTTTTTTGTTGACGTCCGCTCGCCCAGCGGCCCGCGGCCTACCCCGCCAGTTCGCAGAGAATCTCGCAGCCGGCGCGGAGCTTCTCGTCCGGGACCGCGTAGCTGATCCGGAAGTGCGTGTCGTGCGTGCTGAACGCCGCCCCGGGCACCGTCAGCACGTTGCGCTGGATCGCGGCCTCGACGAACGCCGTACCCGTCGCGAACTTCTGCGGTGCGCGGCAGTAGTAGAAAAACCCACCGCCCGGCGACGCGAGTTCGAAGCGCTCGCGCAGAATGCCCACGCCCAGATCGCGCTTCTTGCGATAGGCGGCGACCACCGCCGACATGTCCACGTCGAACGCGGCGAGGCACGCCTGCTGCAGCGGATGCGGCGCGCACACGAAGGTGTACTGCTGGATCTTGGCCATCTCGTTGACGACGGCGGCGGGACCGGCTGCATAACCCATGCGCCACCCCGTTGCGCCGTAGCTCTTGCCGAATCCGCGCAGCACGATGGTGCGTTCGGGCGCGTAGGTGGCGGGGCTGGTCGGCGCCGCGTCGAAGCAGAGCATCTGGTAGATTTCGTCGCTGATGATGAGCAGGTCGCGTTCCTGTGCGACCGCGCAAACCGCCTGAACCTGGTCCGCCGAGTAGACGACGCCGGTCGGATTGCTGGGCGACGCGAGCACGAGCGCCTTAGTGCGCGGCGTGATGGCGGCTGCGAGGCGCTGCGGATCGTACGTGTAGCTCGGCGCGGTATCCACCGGCACGGCCTTGCCGCCTGCGAGCATCACCAGGTGCGGATACGACACGAAATACGGGTCGGGAATGATCACCTCGTCGCCGGCGTTCAGACACGCCAGCATCGCCAGCATCAGCCCCCCGGATACCCCGCACGTCACGAACGTCGAACGCTCGCTATCCTGCGGGTCCCAGCCGAACTCCTGCTGAAGCTGCTTGCGGATACGGTCGCGCAGTGCCGGCAGCCCGTACGTCACCGTGTAGCCGTTGCGATTCTCGGCGATCGCCCGGGCGGCAGCCGCCTTGATCGGCTCCGGCACGGGAAAGTCCGGCTGACCCATGGAAAAATCGATCGGGTCCTTTAGCGTGGCGGCCAGATCGAAGATCCGGCGAATCCCCGATCCGGAAAGCGCGGCGATACGGTCGGCAACAAAGCGGCGGGTGTCCATGGCGTACATCTCCTGGCGAACTGACTCGTTCCGCACGACACGCGATTATAGCGTTCTGATTGCGCTGTCCGAGGGGTCGCCCACCGGCGCGTGCAGGCAATACGGCGAGGGCACGTCGCCACGTTCAGGAAATCAGCCCATGTTTCCCGATATAGCGGAAGCCGACTGCGATATGTCGAACATCACGTTTCAGGAGAAGAGCCGTGAACCTGAGAAAAAGCGTCGTCCTGGGTGCCGTGCTGGCCATCGCTCTCTCCACAGCAGCCGCGACAGCGCAGGAATCCACGCTGATCTTCACATATCCCATTTCCATGCAATCCGGCCGCGGCGAGATTCTGACCGAGCCCTTTAACGCCGCCATCTACATTCAAGAGTCCCCGGAGTGGAACGTGGTCGCACCACTGTTCGAAGCGGTCGAGGCGCCCTCCGAATTGCCCGCGACGCTCGAGGCCACCGTTTCGCGCGCCAACGACGCAGACTTCGACCTCTTTGCAGAGCTCATGGCTGAAGCGCCCTACACCCTTATTGTCAGCCCCTGGGCTGACGGGGGTCCGCTGTGGGGCGGAGGTGGCGCAGGCCCACTGGATCTGCGGGGCTACGTGCTCACCCACGTCCACGAGACCGTCGCGTTGGATACCGAAAGCCCCGGCATGGACCTTGAAGGCACAGGAGTCTGGACGGACATCTTCGTGGACGCCCGGTACGACTTCTATGGCTACCCCGTACCCGAACCGAGCACGCTGGCGCTGATCCTCGGCGGCATCGTCGTGCTTCGTTATCCCAGCCGTACGACAGTCGGCGGACGCAGGGGTCGTCGTCCGCCAGGCGCATAAGAAAAGCGCCGCCGTCATGCGAACATGACGCGGCGCGAAAACGCCGGGGGGGTCGAACGCAGCCCTACTTCGCTGCCTCGTCCTTCTTGTCGTCGGTCTTGGCCTTCTTGTCCTTGCCACCCACGGTCACCTTGCGGTGCGCAACCTTGGGCAGTCCGACGGGCTTACGGCCGTCAGCGAAACGCTCCTCCTCCTTGAGCACCTCGATGCGCTCGTGACGCTTGAGCACGTTGCGGTGCCTGGAGAGGTTGGCGGCAGTCTTCAGTGATTTGTCCAGCGACATCGTGACAACTCCTCGCGACCCGGCACGCTGCGGAGCTACCACGCATCCGACGTGAGCGTCGCAAAAAACCCTTCGAGCTTGTAGCGCCCGCCCGACTTGAAATACGCCGAGCCGAGCGTGCGCACCTTCTTGATGAACCGGTCCGCCAGTGTCCGCTGGGTCGCGTCGTCGCGATTGAACCCCTGCGTGGCGATCAGGCGAAATCCCCGCGTGCTGCTGCCGAAGATCTCGCTTTGAATATCGTTCTGCCCCAGGTACTCCTGGGCCTTCACGGCGTCTTCGCGGGCGTCGCCCCGGAACACCTGGACCACCACGTACGTGTATCCGGTGACCCACGGCGTCGTGGTCGCCGGCGTGCGCGTGGCCGTCAGCGAAACCCGCGGAGCCGCAACCGTCCGCGCCGCCGACCGATCCGCCTCGCCGGCCACCGGCGAAGCGCCGATGCCGCTGAACAGATCCTCGATCGGCTGGCTGCGCCGGGCACGCTCGATGTCGTCCACCGCGCTGCGCTCGATCGTGCGCTGCGCCTGGACGCGTCCGTCGGCGATGCCGCCCTGCCGGCCGTACCACTGGCCGATTGCGAACACCGCGCAAGCCACGAGGAGCAGCGCGAACGCGACCACGCCGGCTGCCCGGCTGGTGAGCGCTACGCGCACCCGTCCGCGCTCGACGGCGAAGACCCGGGGTGCGTTGGCGTCCTCCTCGCGGGGTTGCGGCTCCTCCGGAGCGCTGTTCCCGCTGATGGTCTTCGCAACCGATGCGACCGTGGCGCGAAAACCGGACGCGAACTCTTCCGCGCGGGTGCGTTCGACGCCTTCCGGCGCATCACCACCCGTACGGCCCTTGGAATACAGCTCAAACAGAGCCGGCGATTGCTTCGACTTCGGCATTGGTCGGCCTCCTTGCGCAACCCTACCGCATCCTTGTCGGCGAATAGCCTATCGCGGCTCGTCTCGATTGCAAGAATGCCCTGCTTAACAACGCCCGATAACTTCGGAAATCGGCCCTGGTAGGCCTGAAAACGCAGGTTGTTCGGGCAAAATCGACGGAGCCCGCGCATCCCGCCCCGTTGTCAGGTCCGGCCGCCCGCGTGCGTCGCTACGTGATCGTAGATCGTCGCCAGGAATCCGATGAACGGAAACCGCGACTTCGCGAACGGCGGCGGGCCCAGGCGTTCCAGGACCGCAGCCTCCACCGGAGGCTCCGGCACCGCGAGGTCGTGGAACTCGGGCCGGGCGCTCCAGAAGAGCCGCGGCACGCGCGGCAGGTCCACGGGCGGCGCGCCCGCAACATCGGTCGGTCGGTTGCCGTTGTCAGGCGCGGTCATGCGTCACCTCCCCCACGGCATCGCGCGAGAGCCGCAGGCAGTCGCGCAATTCATCAGTCGACAGGTTGGTCAACCATTCGTCGCCGCTGCCGACGATCCGGTTGGCCAGAGCGAGCTTGTCGGTCAGCATCCGGTCGATGCGATCCTCGATCGTCCCCAGGCAGACGAACTTGTGCACCTGCACGCGGCGCGTCTGACCGATGCGGTAGGCGCGGTCGGTGGCCTGCGCCTCCACCGACGGGTTCCACCAGCGATCGAAGTGGAACACGTGGTTTGCCGCGGTGAGGTTGAGCCCGAGCCCGCCGGCGCGGAGCGAGAGCAGAAAGATGCGCACGCCGCTCGCGGGATCCTGGAAGCGATCGATCATCTTCTGGCGGTTGGCGGCGGTCGTCGCCCCGTGCAGGAAGGGAATCTCGGTGTGCAGGCGCTCGGTGAGCAGGCGCACGAGCAGTTCGCCCATTTCGCGGAATTGCGTAAAGACCAATGCCGCATCGCCCTCCGCCATGACCTCCTCGAGCATTTCCACGAGGCGCTCGCACTTGCCGCTGCGCTCGTCGAGCGTGGTCCCGTCGCGCAGGTACTGCACGGGGTGGTTGCAGATCTGCTTGAGCCGGGTGAGCGCCGCGAGGATCACGCCGCGCCGGCGGATGCCGGTCGCCGACTCCACCTCGCCGAGCGCCGCCTCGACCACCTGCTCGTAGAGGCTGGCCTGCTCCGGAGTGAGATTGCAGTAAACCTGCATCTCCATCTTTTCGGGCAGATCGCAGGCCACGTCGGGATCGTCCTTGATCCGGCGCAGCACGAACGGGCGGATCAGGGCGCGCAACTGGTCCGCGCGCTGCGCGTCGCCGAGCCGCTCGATCGGCACCGCGAAGCGCTTGCGGAAGCGCGCCGCCGAACCGAGCAGTCCCGGGTTGAGCATCTCCATGATCGACCACAGTTCGGAAAGGTGGTTTTCCAGAGGGGTTCCGGTCATGGCCACGCGGTACGTGCCCGGCAGGCTGCGGATCGCGATGGTCTGGGCCGCCGCGGGATTCTTGATCTTCTGCGCCTCGTCGAGCACGAGGCGATGCCACGGCACGCGGACGAAGTCTTCGCGATCGCGATAACCCAAGGCGTAGGTCGTCAGGATCACGTCGTGTTCCTGCGCCTGCGCGACGAACGCGTCGCCGGAGGTGCGTTCGCCGCCGTGGTGCACGAGCACGTTGAGCTCAGGCGCGAACCGCTCCAGCTCCCGGCGCCAGTTGCCCACCACGGTCATCGGCGAGAAGATCAGCGTGGGGCCCACGGTCGCGCCGCTCATGCGCTCGGCCTGCAGCAACGCGATGAGCTGGATGGTTTTTCCCAGGCCCATGTCGTCGGCCAGGCACGCCCCGATGCCCACCTGCTGCATGAACAGAAGCCACTCCAGGCCGCGCTGCTGATACGGCCGCAGCGTGCCGTGAAAGCTCGGGGGCGGCTCGACCGGAGCGACGCGCACGTCGCCGGCGGCGCGCAGCAGCGAATCGAGCCACGCCGTACCCTGGATCCCCACCACCGGCAGACCCGCGGCGATCTCGTCCGCGCCGGCTGCGGCCCGCAACGCGTCCGCGAGCGTCATCCGGCCCTGGCGGCTCGTCTGCAGAAACTCCGCCGCCAGGTCGAGCGCCGCAGAATCCAGCGCGACCCAGGTTCCGCGCAGGCGCACCAGCGGCGAACGCTGGGCCCGGACGCGTTCGAACTCCTCGCGGGACAGGTCGGCCTCGCCGACCGCGACGCGCCACTCGAAATCGACCAGGCTCGCGAGCCCCAGGCCCCCGCCTGGTGTCCCGAGCCCGCTCGCGCCGCCCGTGCGGTCCGCGGGACTGACGCTGAGCCGCAGGCCGAGCTGGTGCTGCGGGCGCGTGGCCCACTCCGGCAGGATCACGCCGTAGCCGCGGGCCTCGAGCAGCGGGGCCGTGTCGCGCATGAAGGAATGGGCCTCGACCGCGCTGAGCGGAACCGCGGTAGGCGCCTCCGCCCGCAGCGTGTCCGCCAACTGGGGAAAAACGTCACAGGCGCGGTACAGCTCCGCGCTGAGGTGTTCGCGCCGATTGGCCAGGTTGCGTTTGAGCACGCCGGGGTTGGCCCCGCGACTTTCCCAAAGGTCCGTGATGTCGTGCAGCGCGCCGCCGGCCCCGAGCGACTGCAGCAGGATGTCGACCCGCCACGAGCCCCCGGACGAATCCGCTTCCGCTTCTGCGGCCCCCACCGCGACCGGGTCCTCCTCGTCGTCTTCGGGCTCCTCGAGCCGGAAGCACACCCGCGCCGGCACCGCATCCTCGCCGTCGATCGCGCCGATCCAGCCGCGAAGCTGGTTGACGAAATCCATATGGTCGGCGGCGGCCCCGGCGAGCCGGCAGTCGTCCGCCATCAGCGCCGCCAGCCAGTGCACCTCCCACGGCGCGTCGCCCGTCGCCCGCTCGTGGATCTGGTGAAAAAATGGATCCTCGGTGAGGCAGCGGCGCACGACGGCGTCCGCACTGCCGTGCAGAAAACCCTCGACGAGCGCCACCGCGTCGCGCTCGCGGTCATCCTCGCCGACCACGGCGCGGCACACCGGCGGCATCGCCACGGCCATCTGCCGCAGCCACTCCAGCTCCTGCTCGTTCTGCACCACGACGCGCCAGCACGCGCGCGAGGCGCCGCCGCCTCCGCCCTGCTCCAGGTCGGGCACGAACTGCTTGCGCCCCAGCAGCGTCAGTACAAACCGCCCAAGCCGCGCCCAGAACGCGATGGAAACACCGCAGGCCCGCGGCAGCGGATCAGGCAGAGACGTCAGCAGGTCGACCGCGTCCGCCGGCTGCAACGCCAGGGTCGGCACGCGAAACGCAGCCAGTTCTGCCTGCCCCACGTGCTCACCGCTCTCCGCAGCCTCCCCGACCGAGGGCAGCGGACGGCCGTCATCCGCCGGCAGCCACAGCGTCAGCTCCGCCTCGTCGGCGATGGACGCCAGCAGGCTGTCGAGGGAAAGTTCGCCGACCGTTTCGTGCAGTTGGGATAAGTCAAGGGCATGGGGATGGTGCCCGGCGGCGGACGCGGCAGTCGCCGGGCTCGCATCGTCCGCGGCTGGGTCGAGATCGCCCCACAGGTGCAGACTTCCGGCGTGCCATATGGCGTGCAGACGCACCATGGAGTTGATTCTCGAGAACCACGGCGCCGGAGCCCCTCCAGCCGCGCGGTCCGACCGCGATTGCTCCGGCCCCGCGGGCCGAAACGTGCCATTATGCCGCGGATTCGCACGTTCGCAAATGGATAAACGTCTGACGGGATGTGCAGCCAGCAGGCGCGGCGGCTATGGCGTGGTGGATGCGGCGTCGACCGGCTGCGCAGGACGAGCCGTCGGTACCGGTGCGGAGGCCATCGACCCGGGTTGCGTCGGCGCGAACGGCTGCCCCCGCTTGATCATCAGGAACAGGAAGGCCATGGCCAGCAGGATCAGAAGCACGATTACAACCGCTTCAGCGTCGTTGTCACCGGCGCCCATCGACAGGAGCGACCCGAAACCCCCCAGCCCCGTCAGCACGATGGTCAGCAACACGGGGCGCAGCGTGTCGCGATAGAACCCCCCCGAGCGGAACGCCTTCATCTTCCGGCCAGCCATGGTGGTCATGCCCAGGGCAAGTCCCAGCAGCGTCCAGGTGACGACAACATCGTCTCCGTGCGCGCGTTGCCCCTCGACGGCCAGCCAGACGATGGCTGCGGTCATGCCCGCCAAACTCGCCACGAAGACCAAGCCGGCGAGGAGCCGCGTGAGACCGTGGCGCCGGGGCGGCCCCGTCATCACGAACGAAGGCGCTTCGCCGTAGGCCGATGGAACCGCCGAGGGCTGCTCGAACGACCGTGCCGGCACAGCCGGCTGGACTGACGCGGGATGGGACGGCGCCCGCCCGCGCCCCCGGAGCGAATTGCGAACCGTCTCCCAGGTATGCCGGCCGCCGTCATGCGGCTGCGCAGGCGCGTACTCGCCGGTGCCCGCGCCCCCTTCAAGCCAGGCGAGGATAGGGAATAGCCAGCCGAGAGCCTGCACCACGAACGACGTCGCGGCGGCCACGCCCGCACCCAGGGCCAGCATGTTGTCGCCGAAACGTCCAGAGGTTGCGAAAATCGCGGTGGCGATCAACCCCATCAGGGCCACTTTGCCGGCCTGCCAAACCGACATGGAGCCCCGCGAGCCGGTCTCGATCTGTTTGCGCCAGTCCACAACAAACGTCACGATCAGCAGCGCCACCCAAACACCCGCCGCAGCCTGGTCGTTGTAATCTGCCACGGGCACCACACCGATACCCAGCAGCCCGGCGGCAGGGACCGTCAGGCAGACCCGCTGCACCCAGCCAGGCTGGGGCGCGTGCCGCGAGAGTCGTGCACACAGCCGCGCGCCCAGCATCAGTCCGCCGGACATGCCGACAATCATCAGGATCGCACTGGCGAATCCCTCCTCATGCATGTTGACGAGAAAGCCCACGCCGACCCCCATCGCGATCGCCATGGTCAGCGCCAGCAGCAACCGCTGGATGACTTCCCCACTGGAGTGAATCGCGTTGGCATGCGGCTGGACACCTCGCGGCGTCGTGGGTGGCGTCCGCGGCGCGGGTGACGGCGGCACCTTGCGGCCGTGCCGTGCATCGAGGCGGCGCATCCGCTTCTCCACGCGATCGCTGATACCCTTAACCCGCTGCGCGAGCTTCGGCGGCAGCGGCCGGGCATCCATGTCGTAGGGCCGGTTTGCCGGCGGCACCGGCAGACGCCGCGGGGCGGGATTCGGTGACGGCGCCGGCGACGCCATCGCATCCGGCGTCCCCCGGTGCTCCACGGCTGCGAGGCTCTGCGGGTTGAAACCCGCTAGCGACGTCTGCACGTCCTCGACCTCGAGCAGATCGTCCACCATTTCGTAGATCGTCTGGTAGCGGTCCGCCGGGTCCTTCTCAAGCGCCTTGCGAATCACCTTGCCGAACGGCGCCGGCAGGTTGTCCACCTCGGGCTGGACGGTCAGATGCTTCATCAGCACCTCGCCCATGCTGGAGCCTTCGAACGGCACCTTGCCGAGCAGCATCTCGTAGAGCATCACGCCGAGGGCGTAGATGTCGATGCCGCGGTGGTAGTTGCCGGACCCCACCTCGGGGGCCATGTAGTGCACGGTGCCGATGCTGGCGGTCTGGGCGCTGTGCCGCGAGACGGAGATGAACTTGCTCAGCCCGTAGTCGCCGATCTTCACGTAGCCTTCGTCGTAGAAGATGTTGCCCGGCTTGAGGTCGCGGTGGACGATGCCGCGGTCGTGCAGGTAAGCCAGCCCCTTGGCAATTTCCCGAATGAAGAACGCGGCCTTCTGCGCCCCCAGCCCGTTCGGCTCCGCCATCAGCAGGTCGCGCAGTGACGGACCGGAGACGTACTCCATCACCACGAAGTACTCGCCCTGCTCGTTCGCCTTCACATCAAAAATGGAGACGAGGTGCGGGCTCTTGAGGTTCATGCAGTAGCTGATGCCGCGCAGCTCGATGTTGGGATTCTCACGCAGGTACTTCAACGCGACTTCGCGGCCGCCGTCGCTCACCGCGTAGTACACCTCGCCGAACCCGCCGCGTCCGACGGCGCGCTGGATGGTGAAACCCTCCAGCGGGCGATCGCCATGTCGATAGGTGTAGGCCACTGTCGTTCCTCGTTCCTCTGCGCTTCCGCCAACCGCGGAAAACCCTGACCCGTCAGACCCGCTGCAACGGGCCCGATGTCGGCGCCGTCCACGGCCGGACCACGAAACTCGCCCCGTCCATCTCCACCGGCGAACCCGGCACGATCTCCAGCTCGCTCCCGCCGCGCTGCGGACGCACCCACAACCGGCCGCCGCGCTCGAACAGCACCAGTTTCACGCGGGCGCTGTGGCAGGTCACGTGGCAGTCGGGCCCGCGCCCGATCATCGCCGCCTGCTTGAAGAGCACGACGCAGCGGACGTCGTGCGGCATCTTCGTCGAGTCGCTCAGCACGAGCCGCGCGCTCGACGTGCGCCGGTTGGGTAAATTCAACGTAAACTTCGCCCGCCGGGCCAGCACCACGCGGTCGCCGTCGTGCAGCAACTGCTGGCGGACGCGGCGGCCCGCCACCTCCGCGTCGTGCGGGCTCAGCAGGAAATAGTCATCCTCGACGCGGAGCAGCTCCGCGTGACGCGCGCTCAGGTCGGACACCAGCGGAATATCCGCGGGATCCGCGGCTGCCGCCCGCCCGATGCTCACCCGATCGCCGCGATGCAGCAGGTAGCTGCCGCCGCCGTCGACCAGCAGCAGCATGGCGACCGGGAGCATCGATTCGCGCTGAGCGCTCGGCGCCTGCGGCGGGGCCAGCAGGATCGTCTCCGCGACGGCGGGCTGCGTGTCCGCGACGCCCGCACCCGGCACGTCGCCGAGCGGCCCGCTGCGCAGCGCCGCCAGACCGGCGGCCACCTGCTCCAGCTCCTTGAGCGCCTGCTGCAACCAGGTGCAGCGCGGTGCGAGGCCGGCCAGGCGCCGCAACCGCTGCGCCGTCTCCTCGTAGCGACCCGCGGCGAAGCAGCGCGCCGCGTCCTCGGCGCCGCGCAACCAGTCTGCGATTTCCCCACGCGCGTCGTCGTGCTGCGCGAGCTTGCCCAGCTCCGCGAGTTCCGCCGCCGCGCGACGAATATTCCCAACCGCGAACGCCGCGCGGGCCGATTCGACCGCGTCGGCACAGATTCGCGCCTCGAGCTGCATCGCCGGCTCGCTGTGCGCGTCGAGCTCGAGCGCACGCTGCAGATGCTCAGCCGCCGCAGCCAGGCGCTGCTGGCGATACAGGTTCTCGGCCTGCGCCACCAGATCGGCAGCCCGCCGCGCGCGGTTCTCGATCTCCTTGCGAATCTGCTCCAGGTCACCGTCGTCACCGACCGCGGACTGCAGCAGTTGCCGGCCGGCGGCCAGCGATCCGCCGTCGATGTACCGCCGCGCCTGCTCCAGGCGGCGCTTGCGGTCCGCCTCCTGCCGGGCGACCTCGCGGGCGACCACCGTCACCTGGGCCCGCAGCGCCGCAACCTCCGCTTCGTCCGCCCCGCAGCGTTCCGCACGGCCCAGGTCGAGCAGCGCCTCCGTGAACCGCTCCGCGCGGTAGTGGTCGCGAGCGCGTTCCAGGAATGCCCGGCCCAGCCCACTGAGCAGACGACCTCCGCGGGCGTGACCGGCGATGTCCGGCTCACTCGCCATCCGCAGGGCGTCGTCCAGCCGGCCGTCCTTCAGCGCCCGTTCCGCAGCTTTGAGCCGCACTGAAATCAGGCCACCAAACATCGCGTGCCACCTCGGGTGCGTCGGTGCGACGCACGAACCCTCGTATCGCTCGGGCGAAATCGCCCCAATCCAGCCGGACGGCTGCAAGCCTCGCCGGCCGCGTACCCGACTACCGGTGAATTCGGCGAGACCAGCCGATTATTCGGGACGAACCCAGCCTGGCCGCACCGAGAACGGGGCCGACGAAAGGAATCGTAACTATAACATATTAATGAAGTTATAGCGACTAGCCGCCACGCAGGGCCTCGATTACGTTGCTGCGTGCGGCGCGCAGGGCAGGCCCCACACCCGAAAGCACGCAGATCAACCACGTCACCACGGCGGCCCCAATGACCCGCGGCCAGGGGACGACCCAGGGGAAGCTCGTGCCGATCAGCCGCGTCCAGACAATGCCATCGCCGTGGGCCAGGTGCATGCCCAGCAGCACCCCGGCGATACATCCGATCGCCCCCAGCACCATCGCCTCGGCTATCACGATGCGCGCAATCTGCGACTTGGTGGCCCCGACCGAGCGGAGTATCGCGATCTGCCGCGTACGGCTCGCGACGTTGACCATCATCAGGTTGGCCACGCCGATCGACGCCACGATGAGCGACACGAGCGGAATTGCGGAAATCACCATCGTCGCCGTGCGGATGTCGCGGTCGATGCGCTGCTTGAGGCGGCGCACCGAGCCGGTCATCGCCTGCGGCCGGTGAATGACCTGCTTGACGCGCCCGAGCACGAGCTTCTCGCGGAAGATCTGCCAGCGCTCGGCCGCGGAGCGATCCGGCCAGTCCTCCGCCGCCTCGTCGAGCGCGGCGCCGTAGCGCCGCAGCTCGTCCCTGGCCGGCAGGCTGAGCCCGCTGCGCTGCGTGCCCGCGAATTTCTCGAACATCGCGCGATAGGGAGCGAGGTGGGCGTCCTCGGCCGGCAGCACAGCCATGCACTGCAGCGCAAGCTTCGCCAGGCCGGTGAGGTACAGCTCCGGCGGCTTGGGCGCCTTGAACAACTCCGGCGTCGCGACCTTGGCCAGCTCGATGTCGAGCAGGTACATCGTGTGATCGCGCACGTGGAAGCGATTGACCAGATCATCCAGAGTGCCCAGCACGGCGCTCGCCGAAGCAATCATCATGTAGGTGTCGGCCTGGAAGAACGACACGGCGATGTCGATCGCGGGCGAACGCACCACGCCGGCCACCTCCAGCTCGCTGGTCGTCGCGCCGATGGTCACGCGCATCTTGTCGCCCAAGCCGAAGCCAAAGGCGTGCGCCGCCTCCGCGGGCAGCAGGACGTAACCGCCCGCGGACAGCTTCCGGCGGGCGTCCGCCTCGTTGCCCTCGATGAATTCGAGCTGCGTCATCGCCAGGAACGTGTCGGGATCACCGCCGACGAACACGCTCTTGGACTTGAACAGGTTGAGGATGGACTTCTCCCGCGACTCGACGCTGCAGAGCATGTCGTTGATGGGCGTGACCGCGTTGACGCCCGGGAGTTTGCGCACGTCCTTGATCAGGTCGGCGGAGAACGGCTGCTGGGACCAGACGAACGCCCCCGCCATCTTGCTGGGGAAATCCCAGGCGTGGATAATGCTCTCGCCGCGCACGCCGAAAAAGACGATCAGCGAGAGGCCGACCATCAGCATCCAGCACACGCCGGCGCTGCGCCAGGGTGCGCGGCTCATCTGGTCGCGCAGCAGCTTGTGGCGAATGCCCAGCAGCGGCGCGAGCAGGTACAGCCCGGCTGACCCAATCAGCAGCACCGCCGCCGGCGCGAGCAGCACGTACGCCCCGTACAGCGACCCCATCCCCGTCAGCGCCACCGCCGGCTGGATCCAGTCGAGCGGCGGCACGCGGCGCAGCATGACCGCGTGCACGACGAAGAGCCCGATGGCGACCGCCACCGCCACCACGAGCGTCACCGGCCGCGAACCGCGGGCCTCCGGCGTCGTCGCCCGCAGCGGCGACACGCCGGTCGCCTGCAGCAGCACGACGCCCGCCGCGGCGAGCGTCGTGATGATCCCGCCGAGCGCCGCAACGGTCATGCCCCATACGCCGAAACGGATCGTCTGCACCACGTAGTCCACGTACGGCACGAAGGCCACGCCCAGATGCGTCAGCCCCATGCCCATGGGAACTCCCAGCGCAACACCCACGATCCCCAGCGGCAGCACCTCCACCAGCATCAGCGCGCCGAGCTGGGCCCGCGTCACGCCGATGCAGCGCATCGTCCCGAGCAGGCGGATGCGCTCCATCATGCCCATGCTCATCGTGGTCACGATGATGAAGAACGAGGTGAGCAGGGCGATCACGGAAAACAGCACGAGCACCAGCCGCGTGATCTGCTGGGCGGAGCGGAGCTGGTTCAGCTTCGCGGTCGCCGTGGTGACCTCGTAGTTCCAGTTGTGGCTGCGCACCATCTCCCGCACCCGGCGCGCAGTGCCCTCGAGCGCCTCAGGGCTGTCGTCGCGAACGATGACGTCGATGATGGAGACCGCCGACTTCGTCTTGCGCAGCCGGTTCATCTCCTCGAGCGTCAGGTAGACGCTGGGACGCTGGAACATGGCCACCCGCGCCGCGGTGAACGTGCCCACGATGGTCACATCCTGGGTGGGATCGCCGATGAACGGCTCGACCGCGAGTTTATCACCGACGGTGAGGCCCAAGTCGCGCGCGAGCTGCCGGTCGACGACCGCGGCGGCCTGATCGCCGGTCTCGAGCCGGCGGCCTTCGAGTTCGCGATGATCCCGAAAGGCATGCTCCTGCGCGGGATCGACGCCGATGGCGTTGATTTCGATCAGGTCGCCGTCGCGGCGATAGCGGCCCTCCGGCAGTTCGCCAAGACCGGCGGGAATCTGCACGCGCATCGGCGTGTTGAAGCGCACCGTGAGCCGCGCGACGTTGGGCAGCGTCTTGATCTCGTCCGCCAGGCGCGGATCGACATTTCCCCAATGGCCGAGCGGCGTCTGGACGTTCAGGTCGCTGCGGCCGACCCAGTTGTCCATGACCTGCTCGCCGATCGCGTACTCAACGGACTGGTAGATGCTGACCACGGTGACGACCGTGGCCACGCCCAGCGCCACCGCCAGAACAACCGCGCCCGACCGAAGCGGCCTAGCCCACCAGTTCCGCGTAGCGAGTTGAAACCAGTGACGCATCCAGACCTCCGGGTTCGGCGATGGTTCCCACGATGCGGCCGTCGCGCAGCACGACGATGCGATCGGCGTGCCGCGCCCCGGACGGCTCATGGGTCACCGCCACGACGGTGCGCTGTTCGTCGTCCACCAGGCGGCGCAGCAGGCCCCAGATGGACTCGGCGTGATCGGAATCGAGGTTGCCGGTGGGTTCGTCCGCAAGCACGACGGCTGGGTCATTGAGCAGGGCCCGGGCGATGGCCACGCGCTGCTGTTCCCCGCCGGAGAGGGCTTCGGGGCGATGGCGCAGCCGGTGCCCCATATCGACCAAGCGCAGGGCAGCCTCCGCCCGCGCCACGAAGTCGTCGCGGCCGGCGCCATCCACCAGCATGGGCAGCGCCACGTTTTCGACGGCACTCAGCGTCGGCAGGAGGTTGAAGGACTGAAAGACGACGCCCAGCCGGCGCCGCCGGAAGATCGTCCGCGCCCGATCGGACAAGCCGGTCAGTTCCTCGCCCTCCACTGCCACGGTGCCCGACGTGGGAAAATCCAGCCCCCCGATCAGATGCAGCAGGGTGCTCTTGCCGGAACCACTGGCCCCCATGATCGCGACGAGTTCGCCGCGGCGGACGCTCAGCGACACGCGGTCCAGCGCCCGCACAACACCACCTCCCATGCGGTACTCCTTGCACAGATCGGTGGTCACCACGATTGGGGCCGTCATGGCCAGGATTTTACGCGGAGCACCCTCGAAACACCAGCGCACACGCTCGGCGGAACTGGCTGCGACCCCGATACAAAAAAACTCGGCGCCGCGAGCAGCGAACTCGCAGCGCCGAGATTGCAGATGATTGGCCGGTCGGCCAGACGTGTGCGCGCGGCACACACCTTCGCACAAGTGCGCTATTCAACGACGACAAGTTCTGAGGAATTGCCACCCGTCGCAACCGAACCACCACTCGACGATGAACCGCGCGTCTTGTTGGTTTCGATCAGGTCGGCAGGCAGCGTGTCCAACTGCCAGCCCAGCCCGCGCACGAACACGCACTCGCAACTGGGATTGGGCGGCCGGCACGACTGCGGCATCTTCTGAAGCGGGATCTCCGATCTCCCGGATCCCTTGATCTTGATGAAGGTCGAGTGACCGTCGGTAAAGGCGACGTTGAAGTGCCAGTCTTTCCCGTGCGAGCCGTGGGCGGTGTACAGCCCCTCCGGGCGGTAGGGCCAGAAGCAGCCGGTCTGATCGTAGTCGCCGCCATTGGACTTCGCGTTGTCCGCGAAGAAGGCAAACCGCGCAGCGTTCTCCCAATACATGATCGTATTGGCCGGGTTGGGCACGCGCGACAGCGGACGCAGGTAGACACCGTTGGATTGCAGCGGGTTGCCCGCTCCCGGGACCCCGACGAACAGCGGATTGGACGCGTACGACGTGCCGAAGTAGTCGTACGACGAATAACCGGTATCTTTCCAGCCCTTGTAGTGCATGCCGGGGAAGGCCCGATCACCGGGGTCGTGGAAGAGATCCAGGTCTAACTCGACGTCCTCCCGCCAGTCGGTATTGTTGGCGTCATACTTCTTCAGACCGTTCTTGTAGATGACGTTGTTCAGCGGTCTGCGCGAGGCCTCCATCCACTTGCCGCCGGAAAACAGACTGTCATTCCAGTTGTTCGTCGCGGTACCGCTTCCCTTGCCCCCCTTGCCTCCCCAGCCGTAATACGAGTAGGTGAGCAGGTTGATACCGGGAATGAGATCGAATGGATGCACCGGAATCCCGTTCTCGTTGGGATCGTCCGTCGCGTACGTCAAGCCCGCCTGGGCGATGCCGCGCACGTTCGCATTGCAGGCCACTCGTTTTGCCGTCTCGCGGGCGCGCTTCAACGAAGGCAGCAGAATCGCGATCAACAACGCAATGATCGAGATGACCACGAGCAACTCGACCAGCGTGAATGCCCGCCGGCCACCACGCCACCCGCGGGGCGTGTCTTTCCGATTCTTCATATCAGGGTCTCCAAATTGCAAATGAACCCCGGACTGGCCGGGCGCTCACTCCAATGCAGCAATGCTTGTTACATTGGGATTGACAAATCGCATGCGACAGCAGGCGCATACCTCGCACCCCCGTCGTGTCGGACGGACCACACAGCAACAGATAGTATCGGCGCTTACCTACTAAAAGTCAACCTCCGATTGCTTGGTCATCCTGACGCCCCCCCGCCAACAACCTTGCTCCTGCCATTGCCCCGCCTAGAATGATGCCTCTCACGGCAACAAACGGGTGGCCCAAAAACGCTTGGGCTACCCCTGAGACAGACCGACAAAAGAAAATAAAGTGACAATGAAAGATGCCCTCGATCCACCCCAACGCCTCAGTCAGCCCCGAGGCTGAACTCGAAGCCGATGTCGAGGTCGGCCCCTACGTCGTCATCGATGGACCCGTACGCGTGGGCGCAGGCACCCGCATCATCGCCCAGGCCCACCTGACCGGCCACACCGAGATCGGCCCGGAGTGCGTCATCCATCCGTTCGCCGCCATCGGCGGCCCCCCCCAGGACCGGGCCCACACCGGCGAACGCAGCTACTGCCGCGTCGGCGCCCGCACCGTCCTGCGCGAAGGCGTGACCATCCACCGCGGCACCGCCCCGGAGTCGACGACCAGCGTCGGCGACGACTGCATGATCATGGCCTGGGCGCACGTCGCCCACAACTGCACCGTCGCGGACCGCGTCATCCTCATCAACGGCGTCCAGCTCGCCGGCCACTGCAGCGTCGGGCGCTGCACGGTGATCGGCGGGCTGGCCGCCGTCCATCAGTTCTGCCGCATTGGGGAATATGCCATGGTGGGCGGAGGCGCGCTGATCACCCAGGACGCCCTGCCCTTCATGAGCCACGTGGATCGCAACATCTGCACGGGCATCAATCGGATCGGGCTGCGCCGCAACGGATTCACTGCCGAGGCGATCGATGAACTCCGCACGATCCACCGCCGCTTCTTCCGCTCGGGAACAACCATCGGTCGCGCCGCCCGCGATTTCGCCGATCAGGCACGCACCGACGCCGGACGACGCCTCATCGAGTTCGCGCTGGCTCCGTCACGGCGCAGTATCGGCGGACGCAGCCTGGGCGCTGCGCGTAAACGTGGGCAAGAGGATTCAACCGTCGCTGACTGAACCGCTGTGCACATTGAGGCCGAGCCGTGACGATCGGTTCGCCCGGTCTGCCGCTTTTTGAATCCCCCATTTCGCCTGCTTTGACGCAAGTGCCACATACTTGGCAGAGTGCGCGAACGTGGCTAGCGCCCAACGGTCTGATCTCGAACGCTGCCGCATCAGGTGAACACCTCATCTTGCACGCAACTACGATTTCCTCGGTTGTCGATGCGCGCGGCAGTGCTATTATTGGTCAAATTGAGGCGGGCCGTGACCCACGCTGCGCGGCAATCAGCTTGTGCCCATCCGCCTTCATGACTTTGCAAGCTTCGAAGCTGACAGCGCTTCTTTCCCCTCCGGAAAGCACCTGACCGCCCCAGTGGCATCAGGTGCTTTCTTTTTTCTTGCGCGCACATCCGGGGACGGTCATGCGACCGAACCGTCTATCCTCAATCCAAAACTTGACGACACTTGGTGGTGATGGGCGCTGACCGCAGGTGCGGGGCGGTCACGCGTGCGGAATCAGGCACACGTCCTGGACGCTGTGCCCGGTGAGACGCAGCACGTTGATGACCGCGGCGGGACGCTCCGGCTCGTCCGACCTCCAGAGCAGCACGCGATCGCGCGCGTCGGTCGTAGCGGCGATGATGTCCGCCGCCGACTCCGCGCGGCGCACCGTTTGGCCGCCGGCTTCGTACCGGCAGGTAAAGGTGTCGCCGATCACGCGGCAGAACACCGCGAGCGACGTATCGGTGTAGAGCAGCCGGGGAATGCCGCCGGCGGTGACGAGGGCGATCGACTCCACGGGCCGCCGGCTGCCACCATGCAGCAGGCGCGGCGGCGCGCCGTCGAAACGCGTCACGTGCAGGTCGCCATCGGAGTTGCCGAGATAGACCTGGTCACCGACCACCAGCAGCGCGGAAATGGAACTGTAGGGGTTGATGCAGTGCACCACCGGCGCCGCCGCAAGATCGTCGGCGGGCGCCGACAGAACATTGGCGTCGTACGAACACCAGAACCGGTCGCCGGCAAAGCGGGCGTTGCGCACGGCGCTCGCCCCCTGGATGAGGTCCGCGAAGAGCTGGCGACTCTCTTCGGGTTCGCCAAGTCGCCAGTGCACGATGCCGCGTTCCGAATGCGTGGCCACGACGTTGTCGCCGCGCAGCGCCACGGCATTGAAACCGCCGCGCACGGCGCGGTCCTCCGGCGCGCGCAGCACCTTCTGCGGCTCGGTCGCGTCCGGCGCCAGCATGTAAATCCCATGGGCCGCGCCCAGCAGAACCAGGCCGGCCTCGCTGTCATACTGCACGCTGCGCAGCGCCCCGGCGGGCTGTTCGATCCGTACGCGGCGCACGATGTCGCCCGTTCCCTGCGGATCGAAGAAGAGCAGCTCATGTCCGGCGACGACGGCAACATAGCGCGTCACGGGCTTGCGGGCGCGCGTCGCGAGCAGTGCGGCGTAAAGCTGGCCGCGCTGGGTTTCCTCAAAGGAGCGCATCAACTCTGGCAGTTCGACCTGCGGGGAGTTCTCGGCGAGCTGGTTGAGCCGGGCGAGCATGCCCTCGAGATGCTCGAGCTGGGCGCGCTGGGCGCTGGCCAGCGCGTCGCGCAGCTCGCTCTGGGCCTCGTGTTCGTCTAGCGCCCGGGCGGCGCGCTGCTCCGCCTCGCGCATCCGCTGGTACGCCGGCGAAGCGATCGCAACGGTCGGTGCGGACACGACCGCAAGACCGCTGGAAAAGCAGGGCCCCTGCAGCGCCGCGGTGACGGCCTGCGCCGCAAGTCCTGCGGCTGACCCGTCGATAAGCGCAGCCGCCTCTTCCTCCGCCACGACCGTGCGCAGGGCACGCTCGACGTGCGGCTGGAGGAAGCGTTCGACCTCGTGAATGTCGAGCGCGCGGCGGCTTCCGAGAATCTGATCGCGCACCGCCTCGAGGTCGGCACGTTCGTTGAGCACGCGCAGGCCCAGCGTGACGCGGGCGTCGCAGAGGTAGCGATCGTGGGCGACCAGTTGCGGACAGACCCAGGCGAGTTCGAGCGGCGTCGTGCGGACGAAGAGCACATCGACCGCGTCGTCGCCGGGCACCTTGCCACCCGGCTCGACCGCCAGGTGACGGCCGTCGCTGCGGCGAAGGAGCGCCGCGAAATCCGCGGGCAGCTCGAACGTGCGGCGCAGCATGCCGAAGAGCCCCTCAGCCGGCGCCAACATCGCCACCGCGCGGCCGTCGCGAAACCACTTGTCGAGTTGAACCGTGCCGCTCATGCGCCCGTCCTCGCTTCTCTCACCTCGCGCGGCTGCGTGCCGCGCTTGCGCGCTGTGACCAGCCCCTCTTCGATTCTATTGTCGCGCCGCCGGGTGACCGCTCCACTATAGAGTCCGTCCGGCTTTGTATTCGAGCGCGCCCGCGCAGAGATTCGGCGCACTTCAGGCCCCGCTTTCCACGAAGCGGTCGAAGCGGCCCAGGTCGGCGGGACGGACGGATGGCTGAGACCGCTCGAGCACCGCGAGCAGGTCCTGCTGACGGATGGCACGACCGTCCGCCCCCGCCATGGCGTCCATGAACGCGACCTGGGCAGCCTGCTGACAGATGCTCTTGATATCAGCACCACTGTATCCATCGAGCCGGTCACACAAATTACCCAGATCCACATCCGCAGCCAGCGGCCGGTGCCCCAGGTTGATTTCCAGCAGCTTGAAGCGAGCGGGCGCGTCCGGCAGGCCCACGTACACACGGGTATCGAAGCGGCCGGGGCGCATGACCGCCTCGTCGAGCATCCACGGCTTGTTGGTCGCGCCGACGAAGAGCAGGGCGCGGTCGCTGTTGCGGTCGAAGCCCTCGACCTCCTGGAGGATCTGCGGGACGACGCGGGCCATGACGGTGGAACTGTCGCTGCGCCGCTTGGGAATCAGCGCTTCGATCTCGTCGACGAAAATCACGCTCTTCGCCTCTTCCTTGGCGGCTGCGAAGAGCTTGCGGACGTTCTGCTCGGCCTCACCGACCCACTTGCTGAGGATCTGGGCTGGGCTGATGACGAAGAACGTTGCGTCGATCTCGTGGGCGATGGCCTTGGCCATCATGGTTTTCCCGGTGCCCGGCGGGCCGTAGAGCAGCAGGCCGCCGCCGACGCTGATGCCGTAGCGCTGGGCCAGTTCGGGGTGGCTGAAGGGGTAGATCATCTTCAGCCGGATCTCCTGCTTGATGTCCTCGAGGCCGGCGATGTCGTCGAAGCCGATGTCCGGCTTGTCGCGCACGATCCACTCGGACGCGTCCTTGCCGTTGCCGTCCTCGTCATCCTTGACGCGCAGCCGCGGGCGTTTGCCGGGCGGCGCCGACTCGTACGCCTTGCAGTCCTTGGCGAGGTCGATCAGCTCAGCCGCGATCTCCTCGCGCTGCCGGCGCAATTCGGGCGTATTGGCGG
This sequence comes from Phycisphaerales bacterium, assembly GCA_020639115.1. Taxonomy (GTDB): domain Bacteria; phylum Planctomycetota; class Phycisphaerae; order UBA1845; family UBA1845; genus JACKHG01. Next base: position 380,133 of record JACKHG010000002.1, on the reverse strand, counting down.
CCTCGGCCAGTTCGACCATGCACTCGGCTGCCTCGGACAGGTACGACTTGGCGGCGGCGTACTCGCCCTTGCGATAGGCAGCCACTCCCTTGTCCTTGAGACGTTCGAATGTTGCGTATGAAACGGGCATGAGCAGGTCCAGTTGGCGAAATCCCGGAGGCGGACCTATCCCGCGTCGTACCCAGGATCGTTGGCTTGATCGTAGCACTGAAGGAAGGCACTGCGCACAAGGGAATCGAGCTGATCGGCGAACGATTCGTCAAGTTGATTGATACGAATGAGCTCCACGACGTCGCCCCAGTCCTTGTATCGCCAGGTTACCAGCTTCAACTCGATGAGGCGCGGCAATGTGACCGTCCGCAGGTCCATCTGCAGTTGCGCATCGCCCGGGTCAGGAAACTGGATCTTGCGGTTCTTGCCGCGATGGCCCGCCAACTCCCCGGCGATTAGAAAATCGACGGTCACGTCCGTACGGGCATCGCGGAACCGTCGCGGGGCTCCTGTGGCGGGAACATAGTCCTCGCCCGCCAACGACCGCCGAAAGACGTCAAACCCCTCCGATGTCACGACAACATCGACGTCGATCGTCTGACGCGCATAGCGGTATGCATTGAGCGCGAGACCTCCAATAATGACGTACTGGATGTTTGCCAGATCGAGGCGCGCTTCCAACCCGCGAAGCGTCTCCCAGACCGGCCCGCTCCTTTCGAAGAACATGCCAGCCTCCGTAATTGGATGAAGCTCGGACCGCCTGCGAATCAACGTTGCACTCCGCAAGAACGGCGGGCACGGCCCGCCCTACTTCGTCTTTTCACCCTTGCCCTTGAGGGAATCCAGCTCGGCGCGCAGGCCGGCGAGCTTGCCGAGTTCCTGCTGGTGCTCGGCCTCCGCCTCCGCCTCGATCATGCGGTCGATCTCGTCGTCGCTGATCTCGTCGCTGCTGGTCATCTCCACGTCCTGGGCGGCGATGTCCTCGATCGTATCGAGAAACATCGCCATCCGCTCCTCCATGCTCTGCGACTGGACCATGGCCTTCTCCCAATCGGCCTGGGTCTTGAGCAGGTCGGTCTCGCCGAAGAGCCGGCCGATTTCCGTCGCCATCGTTCCCATCGCCGTCGCGAAATCGCTGGAGGCCTCCGCCTGTCGCTTGATCAGCAGGGCGTTCTTGACGCTGAGCAGTTGCCGTTCGAGCACGCGGCGCATGGTCGCGGTCTTCTTCAGCGAGTTGCGGATGAACTTGTACTGGCCGAGGTCGCCGATCTCCTTCGCCCGCCGCGCGTTGCGCACAAACTCGTCGCTGAACTTTGCCTGCTCGCGAATGGCCTTCTCGATCCGCCGGATCCCCTGGCGGATCTTGATGTCGCGCTCGATGCGGCGTTCCTCGCTGGACTTGAAGAGTCCCATGTCGCTGCGCTCCAGTGAGTAAGTGAGAAGGCGAGAAAGTGGGAAAGTGGGAAAGTGCGTGAACTGAGTCGCACTCTCGGCACGCTCTTCACTGACCGCTGCCTTCGATTCTCCTGAGGACAACCTCCGCTCGTTTGTGCTCAATTGGCATCTGCGCCGCGATCCGACGATCCACAGGCGTAGCTGCCGTCGGCAAGCCGGCCAATACCATGTTCAGCCAGAAACTCCTCCCAGGATGCCCGGTTGCGATCGGCGGCGCGCGTGTACTTCATGCCGGGGATCGCGTTCGCCGTTTCGACCAGGTGCTTGATGTATCCAGCCAGCATCTTGGATACCTCCTGGCATTTTTCGTACAACCAAGCGTACGCCTTTTCGTCAATCAGCTCGACATCGTGGGCATTGATCACTTGGCTGCGCAGCTCACCCGCGGACGCCTTGGCCCGGAAGCAGTACTCGATGTACTGCACGCGCGACCCATGCTCGTGGCCTTCGGCGACATTGCTCGTGATGCTCACCGCTGCCCGCGTCATCTGCCCCACCAATCCGAAATCGCGTCGCAACGCCTGCGTCCGCGCCGCCCGATACACCCCGTTGACCAGTTCCTGCCCCGCCTGCCAGACCTTCAAGTCCTCAAACCGCTGAATGTTCGACCGTTTCGCTGCCATGGCCGCCTCGCAACGAAATACTCACCAGCGCAGTAATCGCCTTATTACTTTCCCACTTTCTCACCTTCGCACTTTTTCACTCACCCCCGACTACCCCTCCGGAACAACCAGCCAGAGAATGATGTACACCAGCGTGCCGGGGAACGCGGCAGAGAAGATCGACACCAGCACGTAGATGACGCGCACGGTCGTCGCATCCATCCCGAAATAATCCGCCAGCCCGGAGCAGACGCCGGCAATCTGGCGATTATGCATATTGCGCCGCAACGGACGTCCCGACATCACACAACTCCCTCACCCGCGGCACGCGCCCATCGGCAATCCAGGCGCCCACCGCGCACTTTCTCACCTTCGCACTTTACCACTTTCTCACTCGGCGAAGCCTACGCTTCCGGCGCGGCCTGCTGCTGACGCACGCGGCGGTCCGCTTCCTCGAACGCCTCACTCGAATCGGCGATCGCGCCGCGGTCCATCTGGTCCCACACCTGCATCACCGTTTCGCCCGACTCGCTCAGTCCGGCGGCCCCTTCATCCACCTCCGCGCCGAGCTTGAGGATCTCGTCGAGCCGCTCCTGGTACATCTCCGTCTTGATCGCGTCGTTCTCGATCAGCTTGCCCAGCCGCAGGATGTCCTTCTCGCTGACCAGCCCGAGGCGCGAGCCCGCCCCGGCTGCCCGATCGGCGTTTTCCCGCAGCATCCGCAGCCGCGAGACCGTCATCATCTCCTTGCTGCGGATGTTAAGCTGCCGCGCGAGCATGAGCTGCTCGCTGGTCATCAGCTCGAACTCCTGCGCGAACATCCGCCGCACTTCCGGGGCCTTCTCCTTCGCGCCGCGTTCGAAGAGCTCCTGCTTCTTGCCCGCCAGCTTGGTCACGCGGTTGAGCAACTGCATGCGGTCCTTCTCCAGCAGCAGTTCCTGGCGGCGCAACTCCGCCCGGGTCATCTGCGAAAGCGGCTTCCTGCGTTTGGCAAACCAATCGAGCAGCGACATGTCTAGCTGGCCTCCGGATCGGCTTTCCTGGGTGTCGTACGCTGGGTGGTGTCGTCCGGTCGGTCGAAATCGGCGAGGGCGTCATCCTCCGGCCCCGCCGCTTGCGGACGCTGCGCGGCGGGCGCTGATGCGGCGCTGGGCGGAGCCGCCGCCGGCGCCTCGAACTCCGCCAGGATGTCGGTCTCCTCGTCGCTGGTCAGCACCTCGCCCACGCCCGTCTCGAGCCCAGCGACGAGGTCCGCGTCCGCCTTAAGGGTTTCCAGCATCTCCTCGGCGCGGACCGCGTTCTCCGTCAGCTCCTCGGTGTCGGGCAGCGACGCGGCCTCGCCCTGCTGGATCAACGTCAGGTTGTGAATGTCGGTCGCGATGATGTTGATCTGCTGGTTGAGCATCTTGGCGCTGGTGTTCTGCCGCGCGATGTCCTTGCGGATCTGCGCGACCTGCGCCGCGAGCCGCCGGCGCACCACCATCGACGTGTTGTCCCGCCCCTGCTTGAGCAGGTCCGCCTCACGCTGCTCGAGCTGGCCGATCTCCTCGTACAGCCGGTCGCGCCGCTGGGCCAGGGCCGCGCGGCGCTCGGAGAGGACGTTGATCTTGCTCGCCTCGTCTCCCTCGCGGGCGAACATGTCTCGGATGCGGTCAACAAAGCTCATGGATCGTCTCTCCTTGGCCATCACCGGCGCGCCGCGGTACAGCAGGGTGTCGCCATCCGACCGCGAAAGGTGCAGCTCCCGGTCGCTCTTATGATGGCCGCCAGCGCCCGATCGACCAGTTCGCGGGGAGCTTCACGGCCTGTGCGCGATGCGGCTCCGCGGAGAGGCCGCCGGTGATCAGGTCGCTGCTGCGCCGGGCGACTTCCGCGCGGACGCGTTCGATTTTCTGCTCGGCGTCCTCCGGGTCGAACATGCGTTGCACGAAGTCGGGGCAGTTGTCATCGGCGGTCACGCGCCATCCGCCGCCCTCACCCGGCTCGATCAGAACGACTGTCACGTGAGGCAGATCGAACCGTCCGGAGCGCGCCGCCTCGGTGAAGCCGGTCGTCGAGCACACGCCGATGACCCGCCGCAGCTTGCCGGGCGGCGCGACGCGGCGCAGATACTCGGTGAGTTCGTTGAGATCGACCGGCCCGACGGCCCCGCCGTCGAGCACGGACTCCAGCGGCGTCATGACCGACGCGGTGACCGCGCCGGTGGCCTTGCGCCAGAAGAAAAAGCGGCGGTCGTAGCCGGTGACGGTGATCCGCCGATTCTGCGGGAGCTTCTTGAGCAGTTCGCGATCGTAGAGGCGGCGCTTCGCCATCGCCGCGCGCAACGCGTCGCTGTCGTCGTCGGCGACGGTCTCCCACTGCGAGCCGCGCAGATGAAAGCCCTTGGCGGCCTCCACGTTGCCCTGCACGCCGCCCAGGAACTGATTCTCGATACGCAGCGCGCTCGCAGCCGCTTCGGTGTTCGCCATGGCAGTCATCGCCGTCCTCGACCCCCGGTATCCAGGCGCCGCCCGCACTGGGCGCAGTAGCGGGCCCCGGGCCGGTTATCGTAACCGCAGCCGCGGGTCGCGCACACCGGGTGTCCGGTCGGGGCCGCGGAACAGGGCGTGCCGAACAGGGCGCGGACCACCGCCCCGCCGAGCTTGAGCATCAGCCCGACCACGCCGACCGCCACCGCAATGATGGCGAACATGAATATGAGCACCAGGCTGTATGCCATCATCCCACCTGCTGCCACGCGCATCCCCCAGATTCAACGGGCACCGTCAACCGACGGCTGCCAGGCGCGTGCCACAGAAAATACAGAACCGATCCGCCCGATTGGCAAATGCCTTGCACGAAGGACACCGCGGCACCGCGTCCACGAGCTGGTTGCCGCAGTGAATGCAGAAGTTGTCGTCCGGGCGCACGCCCTGGTGACACCCCGGGCAGAGCAACGGCGTCCCTCCGATCGAGCGGGCTTCCACCGGCTGGATCACCGCCTTCGACGGTCGCACGTGCCGGGCAGCCCCGCCCAGCGCCGCCAGCATCGCGCTCGCGGAGGCGAAGCGGCGCTCGAGCCGCGTGTAGCTGTTGCGGAAAATCTCGTCGAGGTTCGCGGGCACATCGGTCCGGATCATGCTTGGCAGGTCGCTGCCCGCCGGCTTCTGCCCGGTGAGCATTTCAAAGAAAACGACGGCACAACTGTACAGGTCGCTCCGCCCGTCGAGTTCCGCTCCGGCGCGCTGCTCCGGCGACATGTACACCAGCGTGCCCGCGATATTCTTGCCTTCCTCGGTGACCAGGCTGCCCGACTGCACCAGCGAGGCTGTCGTCACCGCGGTCGCCCGTCCGAGTCCGAAATCGGTGAGCTTGACGTCCCCCTCGTTGACGTGCGCAAGGGCGCCGTCGGGCATGCGCAGCATGATGTTGGCGGGCTTGACGTCGCGGTGGACGAGTCCGCCTTCATGCGCCGCCTGCAGTCCCGAGAGCACGCCACGCAGCACGCGTACCGCCAGATCGACGCCAATCCCCTGCGGGTGCGCATCGATCACCGAGCGCAGCGACTGCCCGTCCACGTATTCCATGACCAGGTACGGCATGTCCGCGTAGGGATCGATGTCGAAGACGCGCACGATGTTGGGGTGGCGCAAACCGTGCACCACCACCCCTTCCTGCCGGAAGTTGCGCACGTACTGCGGGTCCGTGAGAATCTTGATCGCGACGACCTCCTCGAGCACGTGATGACGCGCCCGCCACACCTGGCCGAAACTGCCGGCGCCCACCTGGGTCTCCAGGAGGTAGTTGTTGACGCGGTCGCCTGCCTTGGGAAGAACCATGGAGCAGCCCCTCGCACTCCCGGGGCCCCGCCGCGGCGGGTCCGGTATCGACGTGACGGATTCAGATGCTGTCCTCGAACCGGGCGGCCTGAAAATCGCAGACCAGGAAATTATAAGCCCCGGCAGTAAGGAATCCAAGCAGCAGCACCATCCAACTCAACGCACCTTGTACGCTCCATCCCGTCAAATAGAACGCAAACAGCGCGTCGATTCCTGTCAGGCCGGCGAGCAACAAGCCGCCCGCCAGATTCGATTCCCGCTTCACGACCCACCCGGTGACGAAGAACGCCGCCCACGGCAGAACCACCACCAGGCCAAGCCACACCAGCACACCCTTGAGCACCGCCCAGATCGCCTGGAGCTGCTCCGGGTGTTTCCAGAACCAGATGACGCTGAGCACCCCCCCCACCGCGAGCAGCGCCGTCAGCACCTTCCCGCCCACGTACTTGCCCAGGGTTGCGAACACGAGCGCCCTTCCTTTCCAGCGGGCGGAGTGACTCCGCCGAGCCTCCCATACAGCCTATCACCGGCGGGCGGTACGGGCGATTACAAACGCCGCACGCGACTATACCCGCGGCATCTGGACTGGCCGCCGGCGCGCACACTGCGGGCGCACCAGGGTATTCGTTGGTCGAGGCGAAATATAGCAGACGGAGGCGGCTTCTGCCGATTACGCGGAAACCCTGTGCACGACGACGGTGTTCTTGCCGTGGGCCTTGGCGTCGTAGAGGGCCCGGTCCGCCGCCCGGACGAGGGCGTCCGGATCGTCGCCGGGTACGTCGGCGATGGAGGCGACGCCGATGCTCAGCCCCAGGTGCTCACCGCGGACGCGGTCGATGCTCGCGCCGGAGAGCGCCTGCTTGATGCGCGTGGCGAGCATCTGCGCCTGGGCGGTGTCGGTGTGGGGCAGCAGTGCGACGAACTCGTCGCCCCCGTAGCGGGCGGCGAGGTCCGAGACGCGCAGCTCCTCGCGGATGCGGCTCGCGACGAACATGAGCACCTCGTCGCCGGCGTGGTGGCCGCAGCGATCGTTGATGCCCTTGAAGTTGTCCAGGTCGATCATCATGCAGGCGAGGTCCTTGCCGTAGCGGCGGGCCTCGGCAAACGAGCGGCGCAGCGCCTCGGCGAAGTGACGCCGGTTGTACAGTCCGGTGAGCGCGTCGCGCATGGCCAGCTCGCGCAACTGGCGCGTCCGCTGCTGCACGCGCTCCTCGAGCTCGGCGTTCAGTTGCGAAATCTCAACATGCTTCTGGCTCAACCGGTCGGCCATGTGGTTGTAGGCGCGGGCGAGATCGCCCAGCTCGTCGTGGCGAACCAGCCGCGAACGCGCCCCCAGGTCGCCCGTGGCGAACCGGCTCATCGTCGCCGCCAGGTCGTGCAGCGGCCGCACCATGCGCCGCACGACGAGAAAGCCGAGCGGCACGGTCAACGCGGTGATCAGCACGGCGATGCCGGAGAGGAACTCCACCGTGGCCTGCACCTCGGACAACGTGCGCTGCAGTGAGTGCCCGATGCGCACGTAGCCCAGCAGCGCCGGCGTCGAGCCGGGATTGGCCGGGTCCACGCGCCCCTGCACCGGATAGGTGACATCGAGAAAACCGGAAACACCGTGCCCGGGCTCCACGAACATCGGTTGCCCCAGCGCGGTCTGCGGCGTGAGTCCGACCGTCAGGCGGACGTCCGCGTAGTGCGCGTTGCGCGCCGCCGCCATGTTGCTCCCGTTGGGCGACATGAACGCCACGAAGACCAGCGGCTCCGAAGCCACCAGATCGCTGGCCAGTTCGCGCAACGCCGCCTGATCGTGTTCGTAGAGCGTGGCCGCCCGCCGGGCGAGCATCTCCGCCGCCTCCCGGCACTGCTCGGCGTGCACGCGGCGGATCAACCGCGCGGTCAGATCGAACGTCACCATGCCCACCGTGGCTCCGACGAGCAGCGCGAGACCCACGACCATCGCCGTGAAGCGCATCTGCAGACCGCAGACGGTCTGACGCAGGCGCGCCCAGACCGACGGCTCGGCAGTTGCGCCAGGTGGGTTGGTAACCGTCGATTCCATTCGCTGCGCCGCGCGTCGTGCCTTCCGGGTGAACCATTCTGAGTGGCGATCCGCCACCAGAAATATCGGAACCACGGTCGTTCGACTGGATGAGCGCAGGACAGTTCAGAGAGATTTGGCGCTGGTCTTCGCCGGCACCCGGGCAGGCGCGCCGACGAGAAAGACCGGCAATTCCTGCGCGAAGATCAGGCGGATGCCGGGTCGGTGTGATCGGCTGCGGTGGTCACCTCGACGTCATGGAGGCCCGCGCGGGCGCGCAGGCCGTCGATCGCCTCGCCGACCTCCTTGGACATGCGCGCGTTCGGGAACTCCTCCATGATCTGGAGGCCGACCTCCAGCGCGTCGCGCCAGCGTTTCTCGGTGACGGCGAACTGGAACTGCATGCCGAGCTGAAGCAGCTTGGTCTTGAACACGTGCCGGGCGGACTCCTCGAGCGAGCGGGCCTCGTCGCGGGTCAGGTAGCTGTCCAGATCCTGGAGCGTGGCGATCGCGGCGTCCACGTCGTTGCGGCTCACCGCGTTGTTCCACGCCTTGAGCAACTCCTGTTTGCGCTCGTTGAACCGCTCGTGGTAGAGCTGCCGCAACCGCGCGATCCGCGGCTCCTCGGGCAGGGCCCGCTCGAGCCGCTCGATCTCCTTGCGGGCCTTCTCCCAGTTGTGCTCCGCGAGGTGCCGCTCGACCACCGCGGACGCCTGGGTCAGCTTCTGCCGCAGCGCCTCGGCGCGGGCCTCCGTCGCCTCGGTCCGCAGGCCCTCAGCCTCCTCGGCGTAGCCGAAGCGGATGGCCATCTCGTCGATCAGCTTCAGCGCCGCGTCCCAACGCTCCGTCCGCAGGTCCGCGCGGATCGCCGTGCGCAGCGCTTCGCACTCCCGGTCGCGATTGGCGAGTGAGCGGGCGGCGTCCGAGAGCATGGAAACGTCAACGAGCTTGGCGAGCGCGTCGCACTGCTGGCGCGCCAGGTCGTAGTGATCGAGCTGCTGGTTGTAGTAGCGCGAGGTGTTCGATTCGATCTTGATCAGCAGCAGCGCCGCGATGATCCAGGCCGCCCCGCACAGGACCGCGAGAATTCCACCGGTACCGAGCCAGACGCGCCGCGCCGCGTACTCGGGCAGAAACGAGAGCACCACCATCACGACGCCGGTGGCGATGATCAGGACCCCCACGGTGTTGGCGGCGGCTTTGAGACGGGCAAATCGGGAACTGGATCCGCTCATGACATCCCCTGGTGTGGTCTGCGCGAGGACAGCGCCATATCCGCTGGCAATCTAGACCCCGCAGGGTGGCAAGTCAACGCCGAAGAAGTGCAGCCACCGGCGGTCAGGCGGCCTCGGCCTCGTGAATGACGTCGCTGGCCTCCCCCGCCTCCGCCCGGGCCCGCTCCGCCTCTTCCTCCTCGAGCTTCACACGCACATGCAGGGCGCGGATGCGCAACGCGACCTCGTTGCTGACCAGGCGCAGAAAAGCCAACACGCCCAGACCCGCAAACCCCAGCATGGCCACAATGATCCAACGATCCATGCGCGACCTCCAGCGCCCCGGTTTATCGGCTCCCGGAAAGCGCCGGTTAAGATCGCGAAAACGGCATGAACTGCGCTGGCAGCGGGGTCAACGCGGCGGGATGCGCCGCAACCAGCCATGCTCGTCCGGCAGATCGCCCGTCTGGATCTCGCGCAGACGCTCGTACAGGGCGGTGCACCGCGGACCCGCCACGCCGTCCGGACAGTAAACCTGCTTGCGGTCCCGCCAGGTGATCGAACCCACCGGGGTGATCACCGCCGCCGTTCCGCAGCACCCCACCTCCTTGAAGCTGAAGATCTCGTCGATCTCCACCGGGCGCCGCTCGGGATTCAGGCCCATCTCCCGCGCCAGCTCGATGAGCGACATGTTCGTGATCGAGGGCAGAATGGTGTGGCTCTCCGGCGTGACGTAGCGGTCATCCTGCGTGATCGCGAAGAAGTTCGCCGGGCCGGACTCATCGATGTAGCGCTTGTGCTTCGCGTCGAGGTAGATGCAGTCGGCAAAACCCTTCTTCTTCGCCGCCATCCCCGCGCGCAGGCTCGCGGCGTAGTTGCCGCCGACCTTCACGTCGCCGACGCCGAGCGGCGCCGTGCGATCGACCTGCTCCTCGACGATCAGGTCCACCGGCTTGAAACCGGTCTTGAAGTACGGCCCGACCGGCGTGACGAAGATGAGCAGCATGTACTCTGACGCGGGCTTCACGCCCACCTCGGCGCCCGTGCCGATCAGCAGCGGACGGATGTACAGCGCCGCCCCCGTGCCGTGCGGCGGCACGAAGCGGCGGTTGGCGTCCACGACCCGCTCGACCGCCTCGATGAAGAGCTCCTCGGGCGGCGGCTCCATGAGGATCTTCCGCGCCGAGCGGGCCATGCGCCGGGCGTTCTCCTCGACGCGGAACACGACGACATCGCCCGCCTTCGTCTCAAACGCCTTGAGCCCCTCGAAACACTCCTGCCCGTAGTGCAGGCAGGTCGCGGCGATGTGAATCGGCAGCGTTTCGTCCGCCGACAGCACGCCCTTGTCCCAGCGGCCATCGCGGAACGTGTAGCGGATGTTGCAGTCCGTCTTGGTGTAGCCGAACGACAGATGCGCCCAGTCCAGGTTGGCTTTTTTCGATGCGTCGGCGGATCGGTTGCGGGCGGCGGCCTCGGTCATGACTTGAACTCCTCTCGCGGAAACGGATGGGTGCGACTCGGGAGGGGGATGCCGTCAGGCCTCGATCCTGCCGTCAACGAGCTGGATGCGGCGATCGGCGGCAGCCGCGATGTTCGGATCGTGCGTCACCAGCACGATCGTCTGGCCGTTCTCGTTGAGGGAGCGCAGGCATTCGAGAATCCCCTGCCCCATTTTAGCATCCAGATTACCCGTTGGTTCATCGGCAAGCAAAAACCGCGGCTCGTTCATCATCGCCCGGGCGATGGCCACGCGCTGCCGCTCCCCGCCGGATAACTCGTTGGGGCGATGGAAGATACGTTCGCTGAGGCCGACGCGGGTGAGGATATCCTCGGCCCGGGCCCGCGCGTCACGCCGCCGCCCGGACCACGCGAACACGCCCATCCCCACCATCTGCGGCATGAGCACGTTCTCCAGGACGTTCAGCTCGGGCAGCAGGTGGTAGAACTGGAAGACGAAGCCGACCTCGCGATTCCGCACGCCGTCGCGCCGCGCCGCGGACATGCGGAACACGTCCTGGCCGTCGTAGCGCACCGAGCCCTTGTCGGGCAGATCCAGCGCCCCGAGGATGTGCAGCAGCGTGCTCTTGCCGCACCCGCTCGCGCCGGTGACCGCGAGCAGTTCGCCGGCGCGCACGTCGACGTTCACACCGCGCAGCACCCGCAGCGGCACCTTGCCCAGCAGGTAGGTCTTGTGCACGTCCTGCGCTCTGAGAAGCACGTTGCTCATCGCTGTCCAAGCGCCGCAGCGCTACTCGTAGCGCAGGGCCTGCACCGGCCACACGCGGGCCGCCTTGATCGCCGGCCAGGCGGCGCCCAGCATCGACGTTCCCACCGCCGCCACGAACACCACCAGCGCGGCCATGGGCTTCACCTCATTGGGAATCCGATCAAACGTGTATACTTCCGGACTCCACACGCGCAGGTTCGGGTTGAGGTGCGCGAGCAGATCCTGGATGTCGTTGATGTAGTAGACAAAGATCGATCCGCACACGACGCCCAGGATCCCTCCGACGATGCCCACCGCGGCCCCGTAGGAGAGGAAGATCGACGCGACCCCCCAGCGCGTCGCCCCCAGGCTCTTGATGATCCCGATGTCGCGGGTCTTCTGCATCACGATCATGTGGAAAATCACGCCGATCAGCACGACCGCCACCACGCTGATGATCAGGAAGAGAATCGTGACCAGCACCTTTTCCTTCTCGACCGCATCGATGAAGCCGCGCTGGCGATCCTCCCACGTCTCGACCCCCACCGCGCTCATCAGGATGGCGTCCTCGGGATCGACGGTGGTGAGCCAGCCCTCGCGCGCCCCGCGCCTGAGCTGGGCGCGCTCCGCGTCGGTCAGCGCCCGGTACTTCTGGGGCGGAATGTCGTAGAAGACGCCCATGCAGAACTCTTCCCAGAGCTTCTCGATGCGCGCCTTGGCCACGCGGGCGTCGAGCCCGTCGCGGATCCGCACGAGGAGCTGCGTGGCACGCGGCTTGGTCATCGTGCCGTCCACCCGCTGCAGCGCGTCCATGCTCAACATGTGCTGGATGAGCTTGAAGTCGGCGTAAACGCAGATCTCGTCGATCTGGTAGACGCGCGTCCGCGACTCGTCCGCGAGGCGCATCGCCAGCGGCACGGGATCCTCCGCGAGCGTGCCCTTGCGCGTCATGGGCAGCATGGTGAGCACGATCTCCTCGCCGCGGACCATCGCCCGCTCGTATTCGCCGTCCTCCTTGCGCGAGTAGATCACGTCCATGCCGACGATCAGGCCGGGCAGCGGCTTGCCCTCGTAGCCGGGCTGGCCGAAGTTGTTCTCGAAATAACCGACGCCGTCCGGGGAATGGACGCTGGGCCGCTTCGGGTTCTTCACGATCGGATCGTCGGGGTGGTCGGCCTTGAACCGCGCGAACGCCTGCGGATACGGGTCGGGCAGGGCGTACTCGGCGCTGTCCGCGAACGCATTCGTCGTCGCCGGCATCTCCGGCGTCCCCGGCGGCAGCTTGAGCCCCGCGATCGGCATCGGCGCGGGCGCGAACGTCGTCGTTCCCGGGTAATACTTGTCGTAGTACAGGCTGTCGTGAAAGGTGTTGACCGACGCGTACCCCGCAAGGTCGATGCCCACCACGCGCACCGGCTTGGTGATGTTCTCCGCCCGGCCGGTCTTCACCCGCAGGATCGCGTAGTTGTAGATCACCGGCGAGACCGACTCCACCACGTCGGGGAGCTGCTCGTGCATGTACTTCGTGAAGTCGTCGTAATAGGGAAAGCCCTGCAGCGTGCCCACGTCCACGATGATGTCGCTGAGCAGCCCGCGCGAGTGCTGCTTGATGTTCTCCAGGAAGCCGTCCATGACGCTGAAGACGATCAGCACCATCGCCACGCACAGCCAGACACTGAGCATGGCGAACACGGCGATCCACTTGCGGCGCAGGTAGCGCAGGGTGAGAAAGAGCTTATACATCCGCGCCCCCGTCCGGGTCCCCGTCGTCCGGGACCTCGCCGCCCGCTTCCACGGCCGGCCCGCCCGAAGCCACCGGACGCTGCAGCGGGAAGAGGATGACGTCGCGAATGCTCGGTGAATTGGTCAGCAGCATCACCAACCGGTCGATACCCACGCCCAGCCCGCCGGCGGGCGGCATGCCGTAACGCAGCGCGGCGACAAAGTCCTCGTCCATCACCGCCATCGTCTCGTCCTGGCCCGCGAGCTGCTGCTGGAAGTTCGCCTCCTGCACGTCGGGATCGTTCAGCTCGGTGTACGCGTTGCCCAGCTCCATCCCGCACGCGTACGCCTCGAAGCGCAGCGCGATCGCCGGATCGTCCGGGTGCCGCCGCGTCAGCGGACAGATCGCCGCGGGGTAGTCGTAGACGAACTGTGGCTGGATCAGCCGCGGCTCCACCGTCGCCTCGAACAGGTCGTTGATCACCACCGCGTCGTCCTTGCCCGCGATGTCCACGCCGTGCTTCTTGGCGGTCTCCCGAACCGCCGCGCCGTCGGCCATGTCCACACCCGCGTATTCGCGGAGCAGGTCGGCGTATTTCCGCCGCGGCCAAGGCGGCGTGAAGTCCAGCTCGGTCTCGCGGAACGTCCGGCGGAAATTGCCGTCCAGGCTGCGGATCGCAGCCGACGTCATCCCCTCCACCCGCTCCATCATCACGTGGTAGTCGCCGTACGCCTCGTACAACTCGAGCAGGGTGAACTCGGGATTGTGCTGCGTGCTGATCCCCTCGTTGCGGAAGTTCCGCGAGAACTCGAATACCCGCTCGAGCCCGCCGACCAGGAGCCGCTTGAGATACAGCTCCGGGCTAATCCGCAGGTAGAGCCGCATGTCCAGCGTGTTGTGGTGGGTGATGAACGGCCGGGCAGCCGCCCCGCCGTACACCGGCTGAAGCACCGGCGTCTCGACCTCCAGGTACTCGCACGCCACCAGGTACGCCCGGATCGCCTGGATGATCCGGCCGCGCTGCTGGAACACCGCCCGCACCTCGGGGTTCGCGTACAGATCGACGTACCGCCGGCGGTAACGCAGCTCGACGTCGGTCAGACCGTGCCACTTCTCCGGCGGCGCCAGCAGCGACTTCGCCAGCAGCGTACAGGCGTCGCCCCATACGGTCAGTTCGCCGGTCTTCGTCGCGCCCAGCCAGCCATCCACGCCGACGATGTCGCCGAGGTCGAGCAGCTTGATCAGGCCCCAGTCGTCACCGACCGCACGCTTCGAGAGCCCCACCTGCATGTCGCCCGTGCCGTCACGCAGCGTGAGAAACACCAGGTTGCCCATCACGCGGCGGAGCACGATGCGGCCCGCGACGCGGGTGCGCTCCTGCTCGCGCATCTCACCGGCGGGTATGCCGAGCCCCTCGGCGCGTACCCGAACGTCCGCGAGGTGTGCGACGTCCGTGAACCGGTGACCGTAGGGGTCCCGTCCCAGCTCGCGCACCTTGGCGAGCTTCTTGCGACGCTCCTCGATGAGCTGGTCTTCGACCGACATGTGCTGATGAATTTCTCGGATGGAGTCCAGTTGCTGGAGGTCGGCGCCACGCCGCGCCGTCACCCCGCAAAAAAGCGGGCCGGATGGTAGCACGCCCCCCGGGACGCGCCAAACGACGCAGACCCCGCAGATCAGCCGCTTGGGCTACTGCGGCTCCTCGGGATCGGTTGGCTCCGCATCCTCCGGCAGCTTGTGCATGCTCCACGCGTCGACGTACTCCGTCGGCTCAGCCGGCCGCCGCGCGAGCCGCTCCCGGCTGCGGCGCAACAACCGCGCCACCAGGATCATCAGCGCAAACACCAGAAACAGCAGCAGCACCGTCGCGAGCAGGACCAGCGCGTAGTGCATCTTCTGCGGCGGAATGTCCGCGGCGAGCAGGCTGACGGGAATGTGGAGCGGAATCCTCATCACGTTCACGGCTTTACGGCACGGCGCCGGCTACTTTGCCAGCTCCGCGCGCGGATTGGCATTTTCCAACGTAGCGGCGAGTTCCTCGAAGAGCTGCTTCTGCCGCTCGTCGAGCGTCTTGGGCACCACGACCCGCACCGTCACGATCAGGTCGCCGGCGCCTGCGCGGTTGTGCGCGGGCACACCGCGCCCGCGCAACCGCAGCTTCGAACCGCCGGACGTGCCCGGCGGAATCGTCAGCGTAACCTCGCCGTCCAGCGTGGGCACGTCGATCTTCGCACCCAGCGCCGCCTCCGCCACCGTCACCGGCACCTCGAGCGCAATGTTGCGCCCCTCCCGGCGGTAGTGCGGGTGCGGCCGGACCGTCGCCACCAGGTACATGTCCCCCGGCGGACCACCGTCCGAGCCCGAGGTCCCCTTGCCGCGCACGCGGATCTGCTGGCCGTCCTCGACGCCGGGCGGGATGTTCACCTCGACCGTCTCGCGCTTGCGGCCGGCTGGGCTCACGTCCACCTCGATGGTCACGCCCTGGATCGCCTGCTCGAACGAGAGGTTGATACGGCGGCGGACGTCTTGCCCACGTGTGGGCGCAGCCCGGCGCGCTCGCCGGCCCCGGCCTCCGCCGCGGAAGAAACTGGCGAACGGCCCGCCCGCGAACGGGCTCGCCCCGCCCCCGCCGCCGAACGCGCTGAACAGGTCTTCGAGATCCTCGACGTTGATCTGCTGGCCCTGCGGCCCCCAGGAATAAACCTGCTGGCCACCGGGCTGGGTGTGAAAGTCGCCGGCGCCGATCTCCCCGTACTGGTCGTAGCGGGCGCGCTTGTCCTTGTCGCTGAGCACCGAGTAGGCGTGCTGGACTTCCTTGAACTTGGTCTCGGCGTCGGCGTCGCCGCGGTTCTGGTCGGGGTGGTACTTCTTGGCGAGGGTGCGGTACGCCCGCTTCACCTCGTCGGCAGAAGCGGTGCGGGATACGCCGAGCACTTCGTAAAGGTCCCGTTTGGCCATGGTTGGAGCGACGCCTCGAGGTTGCGACGGTGCACCGCAGGTGCAGGGCAATAGGAACGTTCTGACCGCCGCGCCACGGCGCGACCCGCGATTATACGGCTCGTCCGTGCAGTTGAAAAGAAAACGCACGCTCCCTACGATGCGTCGCCCATGGGCACTTCCCGCAAAATCCGCGTCGGCGCCGCTCAACTTCCCGCCATCCCGCTTGCGCGCCACGCGGAGGCCCTGCCGCTCATCGCCGACGCCGTCGCACAGGCCGCCGCCCGGAAGCTCGACCTGCTGGTATTGCCCGAATGCGCCTACCCCGCCTACCTGCTGGGCAGCGCAGCCGCCTACCGCGCCAGCGGCGCCGAGGACAGCGCCGCCTTCGTCGACCGGATCCGCGACCTTGCCCGCAAGCACCAGGTCGCCCTCGTCTGCGGCTTCGTGGACGACCGCGACGGCAAGCTGTTCAACTCCGCCGTGGTCATCGACGCCACGGGCCGCGAGTGCGGCCGCCAGGACAAGACCTTTCTCTGGGGCGATGACAACGACTACTTCACGCACGGCACCCGGCTCGCGCCGATCGACACGCCCCTTGGCAAAATCGGTATCGTCATCTGCGCCGACGCCCGGGCGCCGGAGACGGCAGCCGGGCTCGTCGCCGCCGGGGCCCGCCTGATCGCCATCCCCACCTGCTGGGTGAACGTCGCAAGCGAGCCCGGCACGTATCACAACGCCCAGGCGGAGTTCATGATCGCCGGGCGCGCCCTGGAGTGCCGCGTCCCCTTCGTCGCCGCCAACAAGTTCGGCGCCGAGTCCGACGCGGTCGGCTACTGCGGCATGAGCGTGATCTACGACGCGAAGGCCAAGCAGCTCGCCCAGGCGCCGCCCGACGCGCCGGCGCTCATCGATGCGGAAATCAAGCTGGCGGCTCCGCCCAAGGTCGAGGTGCCCGACTGGGCCCAGCGGCGCATCTTCTCCGGCCACGCACCGGTGATGCCGGACGCCGAAGCCCTCGGACCCGTGCGCATCGCCGTCGTGCCGCAGTCGTGCGCGCTGCCGCTGCAGGAGGACGAGAACGGCATCGACATGTTCCAGCGCTTCGCCGCCGACGGCGTGCAGATCGTCGCGACCAGCCTGTCGGACACCGGCGAAGCGGAGCGGCTCGAGACCTACGGACGCTCATTGGGCCTTTCCGTCGTGTGCTTCCCGTTCGTCGAGCGGTTGATGGTGGAGCAGTTCGGCGCGTTCGGTTGCGTCGGCTCCGAACACGTTTCGTCGTTCGTGCCGACGCGCTACATGGCGCTCGACGGGGCTTCCATCGTCTTCGTGACGGGTGAGGAAGTGCCGGTGCCGCTGCTGCGCACCCGCGCGGTGGAGAACCGCATCTTCATCGCAGCCGCCGACCACGATTCGGCGGTGCTGATCGACCCGGCGGGCACCGTGATTCACCGGGCGGCGTCGGGCTCCGGCGAATACATCGTCGCCGACATCGACCTGCGGCAGACCGCGTGCAAAGAGGTGTTTCCAAAGACGGACGTCTGGGCCCAGCGCCGCCCGCAGGCCTACGCCGAGGCCTTCGGGGCCAAGATCCTGCCGAGCTGGCACTACGCGGAATAGTCGGGGCGGAAAACCCGGGGCTCAATCGCCGTCGTGTCCGCCGCCGATCTTCAGGGCGGTTCCCAGCGCCAGCAGCACAAAAAGGCCGTCGATCGGGCTGAACATCATCTTGAAGAAACCCGCCTCCTCGGCGATTTCGCTCTGCATTCCCGATACGACGTTGTTCACCCAGTCCCCTTCGATTCGCTTGGCTTCGGCGACGCGGTCCTCGTGCGACATCGCCTCCACCCTGGCCAGCGCATCGGTGTGCGCCTTGTTCCACGCCTCGTCAGCGCGCTCAGGTTCGATCGTTTCCTCGGCATCGTCGAGACTGAGTGAGGCATAATGCACAGCCAGCGAACTCTTGGCGTATTCCGGGTCCTGCCAGCGCGCGTCCTCCGCCCATGATTTCACTTCGTCATCGTGGCGCGCATACTCGCGATCGCTCATTTCAAAGACCTCCGAGCCAACGTCCTCGCACACGACGCGCTCGTCCGCCCAGTCCGGCAATCCCCGACGGTCGAATGGCTCCTGGCAGCGGCGCTCCGTGTAGAACGCAGTCGCAACGCGCGAGGTTCCCGCGAGTTCTATGAACTTGTTGTAGATCATCCATTTGGCGGCGAAGATGCCGCCCAGCGCCATGCCGGTCGCCACGAGCGCCGCCAGGAAATCCTGCTTGCCATATCCCCAAAGCATGCCGAACCCGGCCAGCAAACCCACGGCCCAGGCAACGTAACCGATCTCGACGTACGCATTCACCGCGATCGCGTACCAGATGCCCGCGCCGACCAGCGCGCCCGCGGCGCTCAGCGTGCAACCCAGCGCAAACTTGCCCCCGCCGATCGCGAGCTTGCGCGCGCCCGATTTCTTGGCCGGCGCGCCGGCAGCCGCACCGCCGGGACGCGCTATGCAATCGTGCCCGCAGTGCACGCACTTCGCCGCCCCCTTCGCCATCGGCGTCTTGCACGACGGACAGAGCTTCTGGTTCGCAGCCAGGTCCGGACCGGCGGACGTCGCGGCAGCCGCCTCCGACTCCATCAGATCACTGAGCAGCGAGTCGGACTCGTCGGGCACCGGCGGCGGAGGAGGAGGAGACGGAGCGGCTGCAGGTCGACGCGGCGGACTGGCGGCCGCGCGCGCTGGCCATCGCGACGACTGGCTGCCCTTCGGCTGGTATCTGCAAACGAAAGCCGCACTTTGGGGCAGCGGATGGCTTCCCCGCAGCGTTGGGTGGTACGCGCAGCTTGACGCCGCACTGACATTTCACGACCGAAGTGCTGGTGTCCGCCATGGATGAAGCCTCCTCGCAGAGCGACTCATCCCGACCGCGTCCCATACTAATCATCCGCCGTTCGAATCCCAAGCCGTTTGGTCTGAATTCCTCAGCCTCCGCGCCGGCGCACGGCCTCGCGCCGCGGGCCCCGGCGGACCCCCTCCCCGCCGGCGCCGGCCGACCCCGCCAGCTTGGAATTCCCGCCGTAAATCGCTATGTTACCCGGGTTTACGACCGCCGCCCCCGCAAGGAACGATACGCTCATGGCCGACGCCGTTGGATTGGACAAGGTTTACAGCCCGGGTGACGTGGAAAAGGCAATCTACGCACTCTGGCGCGACCGCGACTGCTTCGCCGCCACGCCCGACGACCGCCCCCGCTCCGAGCGGTTCTGCATCGTCATCCCTCCGCCCAACGTCACCGGCGCCCTGCACCTCGGCCACGCGCTCAACAACACCCTCCAGGACATCCTGGTGCGCTGGCACCGCATGATGGGGCACAACACGCTGTGGCTGCCCGGTACCGACCACGCCGGCATCGCCACGCAGGCCGTCGTCGAGAAGCGCCTCAAGGCCAACGAGAACAAGAACCGCCACGACCTCGGCCGCGAGGAACTGGTCAAGCGCATCTGGGCCTGGAAGGACCAGTACGAAAAACGCATCCTTTCCCAGCTCCAACTGATCGGCAGCTCCTGCGACTGGTCGCGCACCCGGTTCACGCTCGACGACGGGCTCGCCCGCGCGGTGCGCCACACGTTCTTCAAGCTCTTTCGCGACGGCCTCATCTTCCGCGGCAAACGGCTGGTGAACTGGGACACCCAGCTCCAGACGGCGGTCGCCGACGACGAGGTCTACCACGAGACGGTCAAGGGCAGCTTCTGGCATTTCCGCTACCCGGTGAACGACCCCCAGCCCGGCGAAGAGACGCACGTGGAGATCGCCACGACGCGGCCGGAGACGATGCTCGGTGATACAGCCGTGGCGGTGCACCCCGACCCGGTGCGGGCCCTCGAGAAATCCGAGGCGGAGCTGCGCGAGCGGATCGCCAAGGCCCCGGCCCGCGAGAAGCCCGCCGCGCTGCAGAAGCAGCCTGAGAACCTCGGAGCGCGCCGCGAACGTCAGCACCCCGCTTGATGAAGCTGGCGGAGATGGCCCGCGTACCGTGGCCGCCTTCACGCTGCCGCTGGTCGATAGGGATCCCCGTGCTCGACGAGCACGCTGACCCGTTGCTGCACCGGCTGCAGAAGATCACGCCCGCCCACGACCACAACGATTACGAGAGGTCGGCCAGCGCTGCAGCCCCGCCCATGGTCAACATGATGAACCCGGACGGCACGTAGAACGCCGAGGGAAGTAGTACGAAGGTTTAACCATGCCCCTGAGGGCAAGTAAAGGCAATGTCGCCGACATGGAGATCGCCGGCCTGCTGGGCGACGTGCGCTGGCGACACGAACTGCTGCCCAGCGACCGCGCAGCAAGACGTCCATCGAGCCGTACCCGAGCGATCAGTGGCTCCTCGAAGATGGAGGCGTCGGCTGACCCGGGCGCTCGACGCGTTGCCAGCGGCAAGGTCAAGATCTCTTCCCTGAGCGGTACGCGAAACCCAGTCCTCGACTGGTTCGGCGAAAACGCGACTGCGCATCATCGCCAGTTTGGTGACACCGACCTGTGGACGGGATGCTCACAACTTCCACCGAACGCCGGCGACGACAAGCTCCAGGTTTGGACATCTAGCACGTGCAAGGCAATTCGATAGCATATCGAAGCCGCCCTGGGGTCCCGTGGAAGTCGTTGTTCAACCGGTTGATCCACTGAATGCCGACTCATGTCTCATGCGGATCGGCGAATGCTCAAAACCGATCGGAAGATGTGGCCTTTACAGTTACCGGATACCGGCCCCGGCAACCACCGAATCTCAAGGTGGATCCTGACACGATGCTGCGCCGCTTTATCGCATCAAGGCTATTATCCGGAGTAACCTCTCCGAAACCTGGATTGAAGATCCTGACGCCTGACACCTGGTTCAGCTCCGCCTCTGGCCGCACAGCACGCCTGGGTGGCTGGACGAAACCAGGATTTGAAGTATCATTACCCCACCAGCGTGTTGATCACCCCGCGCGATATCATCACCCCGTAGGTCAAAAGTGCATGGTCGCCACCGGCCTAAGCAACATGGGCGAAATCCCTTCGACCACGTGTACATCCACACAAGATCCTCGACGGCCGCGGCGGCCACCATGAGCAAGAGCAAGGGCAACGGCGTCGACCCGCTCGACATCGTGACCACCTACGGCGCGTCGACGCGCGCAGCACACCATGGCAGACATGGCCACCGAAACGCAGGACGTGCGCATGCCGGTGGATCTGGCTACATCTGGCCCGCATCGCGCCGCACATTCTGCAGGCCATCACAGCCCCTATGGAAAATCCCCCGCTGACGTCCACAAGGTGAAGTGCAAGGCTGCAGCCGCCCGTTCGCGACGCACGGGCCCTGAGGCGTTCAAGACCGAACTCGGCGTCGCCCGCGAAACCCCTGAGAAGCTGATCACGCAACTTCTGCAACAAGCTGTGGAACAGCCGCCCGCTTCTGCCTTCATGAACCCTCGCCGGCTGCCGGCACGCTGCTCGACGTCGCCGCTGCCGCCGGATCGCTGGATTCTTCGCCAAGCTCTCGGCGACGATCCGCGAGCTGCAGGAGGAGTTGCGGCAATACCACTACGCCGTCGATCAAGATCCTGCGTGACTTCTTCTGGGACGCCTTCTGCGACTGGCAGGCATCGAGCTGACCAAGCTGCGTTTCCGCGACGCCGTCTGCCGGGCCCGACGCAGCAGGTGCCGCGTTCAAAGTGGACCAGACGCTGCGGTTGATGAGCCCGTTCCTGCCCCTTCATCAATGAGCGTCTCTGGAGGAACTCATCCGCATCTGTTCCAGCGCGGCCTGCCCGGCGTCGCCGACTGCCGCCGACAGACATCCTCATGTCGCGCCGTTCTGCCGCGGAGGGCTACGCCGCGCTCGACGATCCACGTGCCTGAGGTGCCCGAGGCCATCCAGTCGGCGGTACGCGGCGTCCGCGACCTGCGCACAAGTGCGTCGTGCCTGCTGGGCAGAAGGTGGACGACCATCGGGCGTCGCCCCGCGAGCACCTCGACCTGCTCGCCGAGCAGGCAGCACATCATCGCCGAGATGGCCGGGCGTCGCGTCAGATGAACCTGGTGACCGAGGCCTGGGCCGTCCTGCCAATCGCTGGCAATTCACCGTCGTCGGCCCGCTGCAGATCTTCGTGCACGACATCAGCATGATGCAGCCGAGCGCAAGCGGCTCGAGAAGGAACTCGCCGACGTCGAGAAGCGGCTCGCCGCCTGCACCGCCAAGCTGGGCAACGCGAAGTTCACCGCCAACGCCAAGCCCGAGATCGTCGAGGCAGAGCGCGCGCGCCAGGCGGACCTGGAGAAATCCAAGGCCGCCGTCCAGGAAAGCCTCGCCGAATTGAGCTGACGCCACGAGCCGTCAACGATCCGAGCCACAGCAGACGACGACCCCACGCCGATAATCCCGGCCTGCGGGCCGCGGATTTGCCCTACCGCACTGCTCGTGAAAAAGATCACACTTCGCCTTGCGGCCTGCGGGGGGCTATGATCGGTTGAACAGTTCGTTGAACGCCCGCCAGCGGCGCGGGCGCGGGGAAGGAAGCAACATGCGTTTTCACGATTCCGAGGACTACCGCAGTTCCGACCGGATGCAGCTCCTGCACAACGGCCCGTCGCTCTCCCGCGAGGAGGGCCGGCTGATCTTCCGCGAAATGGTCCGCGCCGAGGCCAAAAACGGCAATCTCAGCAACACCCGCCGCAAGCGGCTGATCCAGTATGCAGCCGCCCTCCAGCTTACGCCGCTCGACGCGAGCCGCATCGTCAGCGAGGTCTGCTTCGAACTCGCCGTCCACGACCCGCTCCAGCCCCCCGTGCTCTACCGCATGGTCGAGGCCGCCGCGACGCCGCAGCGCTGGCCCGCCTGGGCCCGGGCCCTCGTGGCCATGATCGCCTCCATGCTGGTTTTCCACCTGGTAGTCCGCCTCGTACGCCTGTAAACAGAGCCGCGCCCGTAAGGAAGCGGACGGCATCCCTCCAGCGTCCAGTTCGCCGCCAGCGCTCAAGTCGTCGCAAGTTGCGCTCGAATCAGCGCCGGCTTGAGCCAACAGAGCCGCGCCCGTAAGGAAGCGGACGGCATCCCTCCAGCGCCCAGTTCGCCGCCAGCGCTCAAGTCGTGGCAAGCTGTGCCCGAGTCTGCGCCGTCCGTATCCCCAGCATCTCGCCGTAATCCGCGAATACCGCCGCGCGCAGGCCGGCGCGTCGCCGGTGCGGAAGCTCCAGATCGTCGCCGCGGGCAACAGCACTGCCGCGTCGTCGCGGGCAGCGGTGATCAGATCGAGATCCTCGATCAGGTTCGCCGCAGCCTTGAACGCAGGCAGCCCGTGCTAGGCGCGTGCCCAGCAGCTCGCCCGGGCCGCAGTTTCAGTCGGCCTCCGCAATGCGGAACCCGTCGGTCGTCGCGCAGATCACCCCGAGCCGCTGCCGCGCCGGCTCGCCGGCCAGCTCCGTCATCAGCAGACAGCACGACGGCTGATCCCCACGGCCGACGCGCCCGCGCAACTGATGCAATTGGCTTAACCCGTAACGCTCGGCGTGCTCGATCACCATCACCGTCGCCGCCGGCACGTCCACGCCGACCTCGATCACCGTGGTGCTCACCAGCGCCTGCAGCCGGCCCGCGCGAAACTCCTCGATCACCGCCGATTTCTCCGGCCCGCTCATCCGCCCGTGCAGCAGGCCGACGGCGAAGCCTGCCAGTGCACCCGCCCGCAGGTTCTCCGCCTCGGCGGTCGCCGCCTTGAGATCGAGCGCCTCGGACTCCTCGACCAGCGGATAGACAATGTAGGCCTGCTCGCCAGCGGTCAGCCGGCGCCGCACCTCGTCCCAGGCGGCGCTGCGCTCTGGATCGCCGGGTCCCACCAGGCGCGTTGCGATCGGCTGGCGCCCGGGCGGCAGCGCGTCGATCACCGTGACGTCCAGGTCGCCGTAGAGCGTCATCGCCAGCGTCCGCGGGATCGGCGTCGCCGTCATCACCAGGTAATGGGTCCTGACACCTTTTTCGCGGAGGCGGGCCCGTTGGGAAACGCCAAAACGGTGCTGCTCGTCCACGATGACCAGCGCGAGCCGGCGGAAGTGCACGTCGGGCTCGAGCAACGCGTGCGTGCCCGCCACAATGTCGATCTGGCCCCGGGCGAGCGCCGTCAGCGCTTCCGCCCGCGCCGCGCGCGGCATCCCCCCGGTCAACAAGGCCATCCGCACGCGGCTGCCCGCCAGGTACGCGGTCAGCCGCTCGAACGTCTGCTGGGCCAGCACCTCGGTCGGCAGCAGCATCGCGACCTGGCCGCGGCTCGCGATCGTGGTCAGCGCCGCGTAAACCGCGACCGCGGTCTTGCCGCTGCCCACGTCCCCCTGCAGCAGACGGGTCATCGGCTGATCGCTGTTGAGATCAGCCGCGATCGCCCGCACGGCCCGCTCCTGGGCCTCGGTCAGCGCGAACGGCAACCGCGCCCGGATCCGCTCGTCCACGATCGGCGTCGTCGTGATCCGCGGCGCCCCCCGCGCCACGCGCATCTGCCCCCGACGCAACTGCATCGCGAGCTGCATCAGCAACAACTCGTCGTACGCCAGGCGCCGCCGCGCGACCCCCGCATCCTCCAGCGACGTCGGCGCGTGCATCCGGGCGACCGCGGTCCGCCGCGGCGGAAGTTGCCGCGCCGCCCGCAGCGATTCCGGCAGAATCTCCTCGATCTGCGGCAGGGCCTGCTCGAGCGCCCCCGCCACGACGCGCCGGATCGCCGCGCTGCTCAACTGCGCCGTCGCGGGATAGACCGGCACGAACGCGTCGCCATCGTCCGCAAACGGATCCTCCTCCGGCTCGAGCAGGCGGTACGCCGGATTGACGAAACACGCCTTGCCGTCGCCGTCCTCGACCTTGCCCGTGAGCCGGATCGTCTGCCCGACCTGCAGCTTGTCGCGGAGGTAGGAGGAATTGAACCAGCGCACGTGGCAGGCGCCGGTGCCGTCGTGCACGACGGCCTTGATCGACCCGCGCGTCTGCCCGCGGCTCGCACGAACGCTGCGGATGCCGCCGACGATCGTAGCGACCACGTCGGCGCGCAGATGCCCGATCGGCACCGACTTGGGAATATGGTCATAGCGGAACGGCAGGTGGGCGAGCAGGTCGGCGACCGTCTCGATCCCCAGCGCCGCAAAGGCCGCCGCGCGGGCCGGCCCGACGCCGCGAAGAAACTGCACGGACATGCCCAGAGGACGGTCGCCCATACCGCGAAGCTACTGCGCCGGCGCGCCCCCTTCAAGCAGACGAAGGGCGCAGAGCCGCGCTGCCCGCAGCGCGGCTGCTGCGCCCAAGTCCTTTAACGGCAACAACTTAGGGAATGATCAGTTCCTGCCCGACGCTCAGCTTGTTGGGGTCGGGAATGGCGCTGCGGTTGGCGTCGTAGATCGTCCGCCACTTCGCCTGGTCGTTGTAGTACGCCCGGGCGATCGAGTACAGCGTGTCACCCTTGGCCACCACGTGGCGATTCCCGCCGGTCAGCGCCGCGGACGAAGTCGTGCTGGCTCCCTGCGACCCGTCGTTGTACGTGTAACCCGACGACGAGTCGGAGTTGAGCGTGCCGGGAGCGTAGTAGCTCGAGGAAGGATCCTCGTAAGCCACCGAGCTCGACTGGCTGCGACCCATCGTCATCCCTTCGTTCTTGTCCTTGCAGCCCGAGAACATCACAACCGCGGCGGCGAGCATTGCACCCGTCACCAGACCCTGCCCCAATGCCATCCGTTGCACGATACGACCTCCTGTCTTGGCAGTTGCCAGCCTCCGGCGTCTTCCACGACGCCGCAGATTACCTTGTTCGCCTGGAATGTTACCCCCAGCCCCCCGGACGGGCAAGGAATATCGGACCGAGTGAGAAAGTGAGAAGGTGAGAAAGTGGGAAGGTGAGAAAGTGCGAAAGGGAGCCACGGAGATAGGGAGCGGGTGGCAGGCGGCAATGCCGGCGCGGTGTCAGTCACTGGGTCGGTTGGCAAGCATTTTGCGGAGCTTGCGCTCGTCCACACGGTGGCGAAAGATCTCCACCCCATCCAGGTGCACGACCGGGATGTGCTCCGCGTAGCGCTGCCGCCACGCCTCCGCCTGCGGTTGCGAAATATCAACCTTCTCGACCGGTACCCCCTGCGCGCTGGCCACCTTCTGGACCACGAACCAGGCAGCATCGCACAACGAACACTCCGGCTTGGTGAAGAAAGTAAGCATCAACCGAGCCTCCGCCCCAAACCAGCCATCATGCCGCGCCACCCCTCGAAGTCAAAGCCCGCAACCCCGGCGCAGACCCCAACCGGCCCCATTCATCATTCCGCATTCATCATTCGCCGTAACTAGTGATTCATCACCCGCGAGATGGTGAAGATCGGCAGCAGCAGCGCAATCACGATGCTGCCCACGATGCCGCCCATCACGAAGATCATGATCGGCTCGATCATCTGCGTGACCCGCTTGACCGCCTGGTCGAGGTCGCGTTCGAGGAAGGTGCTGATGCGGTCGAGCACGTCGGGCAGCTTGCCGCTGGTCTCGCCGGCCCGGATCATCTGCGTGACCGCACGCGGCACGAGCGACGTGTCGATCAGCGGGGCGCTGAGCTGCTCGCCCTGCTGGACGCGGTCGTCCACGCGGTCCCACATGTCCTGGTAGTAGACGTTGCCGACCACCGAGCGGGTGATGCCCACCGCGTCGAGCATGGCCACGCCCGACTCGATCAGCGTGCCCAGCGTGCGCAGCGAGCGCGAAAGGAAGCTCTTGCGCATCATGCTGCCGATGAGCGGAATGCGCAGCATGATCCAGTGCAGCGGGCGGCGGCCCGTCGCGGAGCGGAAGAAGAAAATCCCGCCGACGAGCAGCACCAGCGTCGCGCTGCCCCACCACATCCAGTGCGTCGCGAGCCAGTTGCTCACCCCCATCAGGATCTTCGTCGGGACCGGCAGCATCTGCTCGCGGCCCTTGTAGATTCCCGAGAACTTCGGCATCAGGTAGGTGAGCAGGAAGATCACCACGTTGATCGACATGAGCATCAGGAACGCGGGATAGATCAGCGCCCCGACAACCTTCTTGCGCGTCTCGCGCTGCGCGGTAAGGTAACCCGCGGCGCGGTCGAACATCAGTCCCATCTTGCCCGACGATTCCGACGCCCGCACGAGATTCACGATCAGCGGCTTGAACGCCTTGGGGTGCTTGGCCATCGCGGTGGACAGCGGCGTGCCCGCCTCGACATCCGCGAGCACCTTGGTCAGCACCGTCTTGAAGCCCTGCGACTCGCTCTGCTCGATGATGCTGGTCAGCGCCTCGGTCAATCCGACGCCGGTGTCCATCATCACCGCCATCTGCGTGGCGAAGATGATGATGTCGTCGCCCTTGATCCGCTTGCCGCCGAAGGTGATCTGCGCCGTCGCGGCATCGACCGCCTCAGCCGCCTCCATGATCCGGACCACGAACTTGCCGTCGGCACGCAGGCGCCGCGCCGCGTCCGACGCGGACGGCGCGTTGATCACGCCTTCCAGCGATTCGCCCCCGGAGGTGCGCACCAGATAGTCGAAACGTGGCATCGCTCGTCCCAGCCGGCGGTTCGCGCCGGCCCCCGTCCGCTTACTCGCAGGTCACGCGCAGCAGTTCCTCGACCGTCGTCTCGCCGCGGCGCACCCGCTCCAACCCGAACTCGAACAGCGTCTTCATGCCCAGTTCCCGCGCCTTCTGTCGCAGCACGCCAAGATTCGCTCCCGATGCGATCGCGTCGCGCAATTCGTCGTCCGGCGCCAGAATCTCGTAGATGCCGGTCCGGCCCTTGTAGCCGGTCTGATTGCACGTCGAGCACCCCTTGCCCTTGTGCACGCGTTCGAGCTGAATGCCCACGCGCTCCGCGGCGTGCAGGATGCTGGCCGCCGGCTTCTCCTCGGTGCAGCAGTCGCGGCAGATCCGCCGCACCAGCCGCTGCGCGATGATGCCCACCAGCGCCGCACTCACCAGGTACGGCTCGATGGACAGGTTGCCCAGCCGCGTGATCGCCGACGGCGCGTCGTTGGTGTGCAGCGTGGTCAGCACGAGGTGGCCGGTCAGCGCCGCCTGCACCGCGATAGCGGCTGTCTCCGGGTCGCGCACCTCGCCGACCATGATGATGTCCGGGTCCTGGCGCAAGAGCGTACGCAGCATCGACGCGAAGTTCAGCCCGATCTTGCCGTGCACCTGGAACTGGTTCACGCCCTTGAGGTTGAACTCGACCGGATCCTCGACCGTGCAGATGTTCACGTCCGGCTTGTTGAGGTGGTTGAGCATCGAGTACAGCGTCGAACTCTTGCCGCTGCCCGTCGGACCGGTCACCAGGATGATACCGTAGGGATTGCGCGCGAGGTTCTCGAGCGCCGTCCGCGTCTCCATCGGCAGCCCCAGCCCCTCGAAGCTGAGCAGGTTGCTGGTGTTGTCGATGATGCGGATCACGACCTTCTCGCCGAACTTGTTGGGCAGCGATGAGACGCGCAGGTCCACCGGCTTGCCCTTGCTCGACACGCGGATCGCGCCGTCCTGCGGCAGGCGCCGCTCGGAGATGTCCATGCCCGCCATGATCTTGATGCGCGCCACGATCGGCGCCTGCATCTGGGCCGGCGGACGCAGCTTCTCGACAAGCTGGCCGTCGATGCGGAACCGCACGCGAAACTCGTTCTCGTCCGGCTCGAAGTGGATGTCGCTCGCCCCCTCGCGGATCGCCGACTGCACCGCGTGGTTCACCAGCTTGACCACCGGCGAATCGCTGCCCAGCTCGCCGACGTCGGCGCGGCCCGACTCCGCGGACGTGGCGGCTGCCCCCGTCACCTCCTCGAAGAGCTGCTCGAGGCTGACCGCGGTCTCGTCCGGACCCACCCGGTCCAGCGTGTTCTTGATCGCCTCGGGCAGCGCCGCGACGATCTGCACGTTGCAGTCCACGAGCTGGCGGATCTCGTCCACCAGCAGCAGGTCGGACGGCTCGGTGACCGCGACGGTCAGCACGTCGTCGACCTTGAAGAGCGGCAGCACGTTGCGGTCGTTGATGAAGTCGCGGGGCAGCAGGCGGATCGTGTCGGGATCGACGAATTTCGGCGTCAACTGCACGAAGGGAATGCCGTACGCGTCGGCCAGCGCGGCGATGAGCTGGGCCTGCGTGCAGTGCCCCAGCTCGACGAGGATCTCGCCGAGCAGGCGGCGGTTCGGTTCGCTCTGCTGAACCGCGACAGCCTCGTCCACCTGCTTGGCGGTGACCAGGCCACGCTCGATCAGCGCGTCGCCGACGCGCACCATCGTTTTGGGAGAGTCCGTCTGCATGCTCGCCTGCTTCGTTTCGCCGGTGCGCCCGTTACTTCAGGGCCGCCAGCGCATCCTCCAGCGTCACGCATTGATCCAGCTCGTTGCGCAGACGCGTGATTTCCATGATCTTCTCCATCGACTCGCTCAGGTTGCACAGCTTCGCCATGCCCAGCTTCTCCTGGCACGTGCGGTTGAGCCGCGTGAGCGTCTCCAACCCCGCGCTGTCGATACCCGTGCAGTCCAGCAGGTCGACGACGAAGTCGCGCGCGTCCTGCGCCAGGCACTGGTCAACCAGCTCCTGGAACTGGCTCACGGTCGCCTTGTTCAGCTCGCCCTCGACTCCGAGGACGCAGACATCCTGCTCGCGCGTCAACGTGGTCATTGGGGATCCTCAACGCGGTCCGACGCCAGTCGCGCCGGCGGATTGTCGCGCTGGGCGGGCGTCCTGCTCCCGATGGCCGTCTCGCTCGTGTCGGCGTCGATCCGCCGCAGCGCCTGCTGCGCCCAGCGGCACGCCGGGTCGACCCGCAGCGCCTGCCGGTAGTGCGTGCGCGCCGACGACGGGTCGTCCTGCCGCTCCGCCACCAGCCCGAGCATGCAGTACACCAGCGGGTTGGCATCCTGCTGCTGCGCCGCCCGCCGCAGCACCTCGGCGGCCTGCGGGTACTCGCCCGACTGCACGCGCGCATAGGCGTCGATCAGGACGCCCTGCGGATCGTTCGGCGCGAGGCGTTGCACGTTCTTGGCCGCCTGGCCCGTCGTGTACGCGTCGTTCGTGGCGATGCCCGCCCGCGCGAGCAAAAACCACGCCTTGACGTCGTCGGCGTTGCGCTTGACCGCGGCGTTGAGCAGCGTTTTCGCGGAATCGATACGGTGCAGCGCCAGCATGCACTCGGCTGCCGCGCGCACGACCGAAGGCGGCAACTTCTCCGCCCCCTGCTTGTCCAGCAGCGGCTGGAGCACCGTGAGCGCGTCTCCGTAGTCACCCGCGTGCACCGCGAGCAGTGCGAACTCCTCCGCGATCACCGGGTCGTATACCCCCGCGCTGAGCACCGCCCGGAACGAGGCCCGCGCCGTCTCGACGTCGCCGTCGCGCAGCGCGATCTCGCCCAGCAGCGCCTGCAGCGACGGATCGTTGCTGTAGTTGATCATCTGCTCGTTGAGCAGCTCCCGGGCCTCGTGCGCCCGGGACAGCGCCACCAGGCACTCCGCCTCGGAGACGAGGTAATCCACCTCGGAATCGTCCAGCTCCCGGGCCGTGTGGTAAAAGCCCAGCGCTGCCTCGAGGTTGCCCCGCCGCTCCGCGATCAGACCCTGCATCGCCTCGATCTTCGGACGCGCCTCGCCCGCGCAGTGGGCTGCCTGGTCCACGGCGCGCTCAGCCGCCGCCAGCTTGCCGTCCTCGAGCTGGCACTCCGCCAGCAGCAGGTAGACGTCGGGGTTCTGCTGGTCCCAGCTCAGCGCTTCGTCGACGAAGCGCAGCGCCTCCTTCGTATTGCCCCGCTCGAACTGCTGGCGGGCCATCTGCAGCTTCACGCCGCTGCGCACCCGGCCCCAGTGCTGCTCAGCCTTCTCCTTGCGCTGCGCATGGGTCAGGCTCGAACAGCCGGCGCCGATGAGCAGCGCTCCCGCGGCTGCCACGATCGTCACGGCCCCCAGAAACCTACGATGCATCGCCGTCCTCCTTGTCGGATGCCTCGTCGCCCGCGTCGGGACGCACGAACGGTGGCGCCGGGCGGCTGAACAGCGGCTCGTTGAAGCCTTCCGCCCGCATGATCGCCTCGTAAATGAACCCGCGTGTCACCGTCCCGTCGTCATCCCACTCCCGCTGACCGCGCAGATCCTCCTGCAGCTTGATCGCGGGCACGAAGCGCGGGTTGTTGTGCAGCGCCAGGCGGGCGTACCAGCTCGCCTTGCCGTACTCGCCGGCGCCGTAGCACTCCACGGCGTTGTGGTAGAGCGACTGCGCGAGCCGCTCCCGGCCGTGCCACATCAGCCCCTGCCGCGCCCCGACCCGCACCCGCTCGATCCCCTCGAGCTGCTCCCAGCTCTGCTGGGCGTAGGCGTCGAGGTCCTTCACGATGTGCACGGTCAGCAGCACGATTACTTCCTGCCGCTGGGCCCGGTCGTTGCGCGACTTGAACAGCGTTCCCACGTACGGGATATCCCCCAGCAGCGGAACCTGCGAACGCGTGTCGGCGTCGTTCTCGCGGAACAGGCCGCCGATGAGAATCGTCTGCCCGTCCTGCACCATCACGTTCGTGGTGACTTCGGCGGTCTGCTCGAAGGGCAGGTTGGCCGCCGTCAGGCCGCCGATGCTGTCCTGCGGATGCACCTCCATCCGCACGTAGCCGTCGGCGCCGATGAACGGGCGGAACACGAGGTTCGTGCCCGTCTCCAGGTACTCGACCGTCTGAATCGCCTGCGTCTCGGTCACCGTCGTCGTGATGTAACCGTCGCGCCGGCCGACGAGCACCTGGCCCTTCTGCTTGTTCAGCGCCAGCACCTTCGGATTCGCGATCACCACCGTGTCGGTAATCTGCTCGAGGGCCTGGATGAACATCGCCACGTGGTCCTTGATGATGCCCACGCGCAGCCCGCCGTCGGGCACGTTGCTGGTAAACCCAGTGATGCCGCTGGCGTTGAACTGCTCGAGCCGGCCCTGCGGCAGGTCGCCCAGCGCCACGTCCTGCACGCCGCGCGACGTCGAGCCCAGCATCTGCAGATCGACGCCGCCCACCATCGCAAAATCGACGCCCAGCGCGTTCTCGTCCTCGAGCTGGGCGCTCAGGATCGTCGCCTCGATCAGGACCTGCTGGGGCCGGACGTCCAGCTCGCTGATCAACCGCGCCACCGCCGCGAGGTTGTCGGGCCGGTCACGCACCACCACGTACTCCTCCTGCACGAGCGAGTTGCCGCCCGCACGGTCGGTCTCCGCCGCGATGCCCACCTCCGGCGCCGTCGAAATCGACATGCTGCCCACCGGCGAGAGCAGCGGCGTGATCGACGGCTGAATGTCCGCCGCCGAGATGTAGCTGAGCCGGAACACCTGCGACTGCGGCGGGTTCTCCGCCGCGATCAGCTCGCCCAACTCCTGCTGCGTGTAGACGTAGATGAACTTGCCTTCCGACCGGTAGCCCGCGTTGTTGGAAAGCAGAATCGCGTCGAGCGCCTCTTCGAACGTGACGTTGTGCAGGCTCGCCGTCACCGTCCCGCTCACCGCCGGCGTCGTCACGATGTTGCGGTTGGTCTCGAGCGACAACACCCGCAGCACCGTCGCCAGCGGCAGATCGACGACGTTGAGCGTCACCGTCCCCGCGTCGGAGACCGCGAGCTGCGCCTCGCTCAGCGACGTCGGTGCCGTGCCCGCATTCTCCGCCGGCGCAGCTTCGGCAGGCGCGTCGGCTGGTTGCCCCAGCATGTCCTGCATCAAGGCCGCAGCCCGCTCGTCGGGCGCTTGGGCCTGGGTGCCGGTCGTCGCCAGCAGTGCCGCCAGCCCGCCCAGGATCGTCATCCACTGACGTCGCGAATCCATCGGATCGTCTCCTTACTACCGAAGCGCCGCACCCGGCTCGAACCGGCTGCACCGCGCGAGCGCCTCTGCGGCGCCATCCCGAATGCCTACGGCAGCCGCAGCGTGACCGGTCCTCCCTGGTCGCGCAGCACGACGTACCGCTCGGCGATCTGTGTCACCTCGTACCGTCCGATCGTGGAGCCCGGATGAACCACCACGCCGGAAATGACCGCGAGCCCCTTGTCCGCGTCGCCCGCCGTCAGGATCAACTGCAGCGTCAGTTCGCCCGACTTCTGCGCGTCGCCGCGCAGGTCGGCGCTGTCGAACGTCCCGAGCCAGCCCAGGCTGAACGGATCGCGCGACGCCGGAATCTGCCGCAACCGCGGCAACGGTTGCCGCGCCCGGCGGACCGGCTGAATCGGCGTCACCGCGGTCGCAACCGCCGGCGCCGCGTTCCCCACGGGCACCAGGGCCACCGCCGCCTCCGCGGATTCGGGCTTGCCGCCCGCCACCAGGCGGACGAGCAGAACGATGAGCACGATCGTCCCCACGCCCAGCACCGCCGACTTGCCCGGCGACGCCCGCAGGTTGGCGATCAGCAACGCTCCAAAACCTCTGCCGCGACTCTGACTCACCGTGTCCCGTCCTACGAGGGCCTGAAGTAGACGTGCATCGTCATCGATGCCACCAGTTCGTCCCCCGCTTCGTCCGCTCCGGACAACTCGAGCCGCTGAATCCGCGCCACGCGCGGCAGCGACTCCACCCGCTGCAGAAACTCGTACATCGCCGCGAAACGACCCGTCACGTTGACGTCGATCGGCAGGCACGCGACCTGGGCGCCGATCACCGGGTCAGCCGGCTTCACGCTCTTGTCGCTCAGGCCCGACTCGCGCGCGATCTGATCCAGCTTCTCCAGAAACGCGCCGATCTGCTGATCCGGCGGAATCGCGGCGTCGAACGCCGCCAGCTCACCGTCCAGCGTGGTGAGCTCCCGACGCGTGTCGCCCACCTTCTGCAGGCGCTGCGTCCGCTCGTTCACCGTGTCGCAGAAAGTCCGCGCGTCGCGGTGCATCTGCGCGGCAGCGCCCGCATCGGGCCGCAACGCGCCAAGCGTGAAGACCAGCGCCACGACCGCACAGCCCAGCACGACTCCCGTTTTTCCGCGCAGCAGGCGTTTCACTTACTCAAACTCCGGCATCACGCACACGATCTTGAACGCCACGACCACGCGCTGTGCTACCGTCTCCGAACGCTCGTAACCCAGCGTCACCTCCGCGAACAGCGGCGACGCCGACATGCCACTCACGAAATTGGCAATATCCTGCCCAGATGCCGCCCAACCGGTCAGCTCGAGCACGCTCTCCGTCGGCGCGGGCGGCGTTTTCTCGACCGGCTTGCCCGCCGCCTTGCTCGCGACAGTCACCTGCGGCGCCATCCGCGGCGGACGGTCGAGCACCATCGCACGCAGCGTCAGCGACGGCGGCGCCAGGTGCGAGATCTCGGCCAGCAGCGCCGCGACGGGCAGCCCGCCGTCGAGGTTGTGCCACAACGCCAGATCGCTCTGCCGCCGGCTGACCTCCTGGTCCAGGCGATTCATCTGCGCCACCATCGGGTCCTGCGCTTCCAGCGCAGTGGCCAGCTTCGCGACCGCGACGGTGTCCGCCCGGCTCCGCGCCGTCGCGTCCGCCCACCAGACCACGAGCAGGCACGCCACGGCGATGAGGCCGGAGACGTGCAGCCGGGCCCCGGCGCGCTCCGCCAGCGACGCGACGTACCAGTCCGGCCTGAAGTCCACCTCCCGCATCAGGCCACCTGCAGTTCCTTCCCGGCACGCTGGCGACCGCCCAACGCGAGGCCGATCGCCACGGTCCACTCCGGCAGACCGCGTGCCATCTCTTCCGCGGTAAATACGCCGTCCGCGGTAACGCCGCGCAGCGCATCACCCACCCGCACGGAGAGCTGCGTCGCCGCCGCAAGCCGTTCGGATATTCCCGAGTACGCCATCTCGCTCCCGCCCGCGGTCAACTGCTCCGGACGCTCCCCGCGGAACGTGACCGCGTAGTAACGCAGGCACAGCCCGACCTCCTTGCCGAGCTGATCCACCGCCGGACCGACTGCCGCCTGCACCGCTTCCGCCTGCGGATCCGCGGCGCCGTCGGCTGCGAGCACGCGCCGGCGCAACCCGGCGGCCTGGTCGCGCGGTACGTTCAGCGCCTCGGCGACCGCCCGATCGAAAGTCTCGCCTCCCACCGGGCACATCTTCAGGAACGCGAGGTCGCTGCCGCGGGCGATCATGATGCACGAGCCGCGCGCGCCGACGTCGACGAACGCGTTGGCTTTCTCCGCATCCGCCGCCCGCTCCAGGAAACGCGTATAGGGCCGGAAAAACGCCTGCGGTCCCGGCTCCAGCGCCGTGACCGTCAGGCCCATCCCGGTGAAGAGGTTGAGGTGCGCCTCGACCGCGTCGCGCCGCGCCGCCAGCACGATGATCTCGCACTGCTCGTCGCCGGCCCGGCCCGCCAGGCCCGCGGGCACCACCCGCAGCATTGCGTCGGCAAGATCCTGGAACCGCTCGCGCGCCTCGAACTCCCCGGCGGCGAACAATTCCTCGTCGGGCATCCGCGGCAAACGCAGGTTCTTGATCTGCAATGCCTGGCTCGGCAGCGCCACCGCCACGTTCTTGCCCGTGAACGGATGGGCGCCGAGCAGCTTGCCGACCGCGGAACGAAGCGCAGCGGGATCGCGGCCGGCCCCGGCGGGAAGCGCTTCACTCCCCGCAGCCGTCACCGCCCAGCCACCCGCACGCTCGCCGAGCTGCACCGCGCGAACGCGCTGCGCCCCGACGTCGATGCCGATGGGCCCGGAGTTGTGGCGTCGCCACTGCACGGCGGTCAACCTCTTCCTGCAGTGCGCCGACCTGCCGGCTAGGGCCGTTGCGGCGCTGCACCCGTCGCCGGGCGCGTCCCCTTCGCGTTCGCGCCAGCCTCGCCTTG
This sequence comes from Phycisphaerales bacterium, assembly GCA_020639115.1. Lineage (GTDB taxonomy): Bacteria > Planctomycetota > Phycisphaerae > UBA1845 > UBA1845 > JACKHG01. The sequence goes on along the minus strand of JACKHG010000002.1, from coordinate 344,348 downwards.
GACCTCGACCTTGAGCGTCTTGGTCCGCAGCAAAGTCAGCAGTTCCTCGAGCAGTTGGTTGGTGCGGCGAACTTCATCGAGCAGCTCGGCGCGCTGGGCTCCGGCGTTCGGAATCTGGGCGTATGCCTGCGATTCCCACCCCGTCGGCCCCGTCCATACGCGCAAACCGGTCAACACCAGCGCTGCACCGGCCACGACGCGCAGGACGCGCCGCCCCCTGCTCCTGCCATCCATTGCCATGATCGGGCCTCCTTGCCTGCACCGACCGCACCGAGCGCCGCTACAGCAGCTTGTGCGCCGCCGAGTCGTTCGCGCGAAACTCGCCGGTGGACTCGTTGTAGTACCACCCCAGCGTCGCGGCGGGCGTCGCCGTGTTCGTCACGGCGTTCTCACCCGAAAACGGATTCGCCGGGATCGTCAGGAGGTACGGGCCGAAGTCGCTGCCGGCTGCGCCGGCCACGTCCGTGCCCGCCGTCATCTGCGTGACGAAATTCGCCACCGTCGGGTAGGAGCCGTTGTGCTGAATCTTGTAGAGTTCGAGCTGCGCCCGGATCGTCTGCAGGTTGGACTTCAGCGCAGACAGATTTGCATCGTCGGACGCCGTGGAGAACTGCGGTACGACGATCGCCGCAAGGATCCCCAGCACGATCACCACGATCAGCACTTCGACCAGCGTGAACGCCCGTGCATTACGGTTGCGTTGCATTACTACTCTCCTTGAGTTCCTGAAACGGGCCAGACGCATCTCTTCTCAGACACCCGACACGCTGTCGTTACGCCACCCGTCGGCAGCGAACGCACGCGGCGAATGCGTACACGTAATAGCCCTATCGGATGCGCCCAGCGCGGACTTAACGGACGCCCCGCCCCAGGTGGGCAATCGCCCCAGGATCATCGTTCGGGATGATTGAATCGGTTCGCTGCGAAATGTTGCGCAGAATATGCCGGTCGCGATCAGCGCCCGTTGGCTATGACCGTGTCGTCTTCCGCCTGGCGCGCCACCGGCTCCGCCCACGCAAGGTCGTCGTGCTGGCCAGCCCCCCGGTCCAGACGCACCGTCAGACAGGTACCGCCAGCCACGCGCACCGTCGCAAAGCGTGCCCCCGCGCCGGCACCCGCCAGTTCGGGCGCCGCAAGAGCGTCATGAACAGCCGCAACCGTGGCTTCGCCGCCCGGCAGAACGCAGATCAGCGTCGCATCGTGCGCGAGCCGCGCCCAGGTGCGCTCGAGCAAGCCCTCCGCCAACAGGCGACACGCAAACTCCGGCGGCGCATCCTCGAGCGCAACGATGAGCACGTCGTAGGCGTTCCGCGTTGCCCGCAGCGCCTGCAGCGCGGGCGCCGCTTCCGCGAGCGCGTCATTCGATTCTGCGCCCTCACCGCCGGCTGCCGCCAGCACGCCCCACTGATCCACGCGCCCGGAAAAACGCGCGGGCAGCTCGAGATGCATATCCCCCAGCAAACTCACCACACCGACCCGGCAGCCTGCACGAACGCGATACCAGTCGATCAGGCCATCCCCTCCAGCCAGGATCGTCTCCGCCGCCCGTTCGGCCTGCGTGTGCTCCGCCCGCGCCAGATCCTGCGTGACCCACCACGACTCCCACATGCGCCCACGCACACGCTGCTGGTGCCCCAGCCAGCGCCGCCCCGCTTCCGGCATCAGAAACGTCATCACCACGACGCCGCCGAAAACGCCCGCGAGCCGTGCGCGGTGCGCCTTCTGACCCGCGTACGGGTCGTGAATGACCAGCGTGCCGCCCATCGCCACGAGCGCCAGCGCCATCGCCACCAGCGTCGGGTAGCTCCCCACGCCTTCGAGCAGCGGAAAAGCCACGACCAGGCAGGCAGCCCCCGCAGACCCGAGGAGTATCTGGATCAGCGCCGCGCCCGTCGCCGGATCGTCCGAACTGCGGCTGATGAACACATGAATGCCGCCACCCAACGCCCAGGCCAGCACTCCCACCGGCACGCACGCGCCGAAGGCCCAGAGCACCCAGGCCGCAGGGGTATGCAGAAACGCCGGGTAGCTGGCGCGGGCGACCAGATTGAACAGCGCCATCCCGGCGGCCATCGCTCCGCCGGCAAGCGCACACCGCATTCCGAATGCTCCGAGTGCATGGGGGTGGCTGCGCCCGCCTGGACGCAACGCCCAACCCAGGCCGACGGAAGCACTGATCACCAGCGCGCCGGCGCAGGCCGGCCGCCAAGCGCCGGTCGCCATGTCCAGCGCGTCCACCACGTACACCCACACCAGCACCGCGCTCGTGCCCGCCGCCGTCGTGATGGCCAGCGCCAGGCGCAGGACGACCGGCCAGTGATTGCCGCTCTCCGGCTCCACCAGAGCACTCGCCGCACGCCGGGTACGCCGCACGCGCGGCAGCGCTCCCGAGCGCCAAACCGCCAGCATGCCCGCCACGAGCAGGGGTACGCCCGCCACGCGGAGCACGAGCACGTCTCCGTCCGGATAACGCTGGAGAAAAGCCGCAACGCCGAGGCCGAGCCCGACGCCGCTCAGCAGCACCACCGTCGCCTGCGGTTGCCACCGGCAACGATCGACGCCAAGCCGGTGCACGCACTGGATGAGCATGCCCAAAATGATGAACGGCGGCACCGCGGCGACCATGATCAGCACATCGAGCACGCCCAGCGTGTGGCTGTTCCACAGGAAGGCCCCGAGCGCCCACAGGTACACGCCCTGCGCCCCGCGCAGCAGCGCCGGCAGTAGCAGCACGGCGATGCCGGCTGTCGACCCCAGAAACGCCAGCACGGTCCATTCGAGGCTGTGATGGCCCGCGGAGAAATCGACCGGCAGCAGGTTGCCGCCGGATGGTCGATCAGCCTGTCCGCGTCCGAGCCAGCGGCGGGCCACCCAGCGCGGCAGCCGCGGCCCCAGCGCCATCGCGAAGAAGAGCACGCTGCTCGCCCAGCGGAACGTCGCCGGCGACGCGTCCAGCGCCCGCTCGAAGCCGCTGACATAACCGCAGGCCGCCAGGGAAATGCCCAACCCCACCAGCAGCACGACGACCGGCTGGACGCTTAGTGAGGAGCGGCCGGGCGACGCGCAGACTCTCTCGGGGGTGGGTGCTCGACGTGCCATGACGGGCCTCATGCCCTCAAAGTCCTCGATTCCATTCGACGACTCTTGAGTCTATCGGGCGATGCGCACGCGGACCAAGCGAAAAACCGCCCGATCCCCGGAGATTCACAACGCCGCGAGCACGTCGCGCGCCGCGCGGCGCTGCTCCGCACCGGGAGATAGCGCCAGCACACGCCGCCATCCGCGGCGGGCCGCGTCCCGCTCCCCCTGCGCGCTCTTGAGCCGCGCCCAGAGCACCGCCACGTCCATATCCTCGTCGTCGATGCTCAGCGCTACCTGCAGCACCCGCTGCGCCTCCGCGTGGTCACCCCGCACCAGCGCGTCCGCCGCCCGCGACCGCAGGTCCGCCAGTTCCTCCGCGAGCACCGGCGACGCGTTCAACCGGATGCGACAGTGCAACAGCCACTGGGCGTGCGCCCACAGCACGACCGCCACCGCACCCGCGACCCACGGCATCCACCGCGGCACGTCCAGCGGCACCACCCACCAACCCAGAACCACGACCTGACCCAGCACCGCGAACAACGCCGCCACCGCCAACCCGAGCCACTCCCGGCGCAGCAGCACCAACCCGCTGCCCGGTGCCACCAGGTTGATCACGCGTGCCAGCCCTTGTCGTCGCATCGCCATCCCCGTGGAGCCTGCCAACCACCAGCGGTCCACGACCGCTCGAGCCCGCTATCCTCGCCGCAGACCGCCTCCACGCCAAGGCGCTTGCCCCCGCGCCGATCATGCGGCTACGATCCGCACCACGGGAGGTGCACATGAACCGATACATCCTCGTCGCTGTCCTGGCTGCCTCGACCGTGTTGGCGGGCTGCCAGGCGTCCGCCCCAAGCACGCGCAACTTCAGTCACCTGCGCCTGCCCGATACCACGCGCGCCGCCGCTTACGACGCAGCCTACGCCGCCCTTGCGGCCCGCTACCCGATCGCCACCAGCGATCGCGCCACCGGCACCATCACCACCGAGCCCGTCGAAAACCGCGAACGTACCGGCGGCCGCCAGGTCGGCGACCTCGTCGGCATGACCCGCCGCGTCCGCCGCGTCGCCACCGTCCGCGTCACCGACGCCGACAACGCCGCCGAGATCTGGTGCAAGGTGACGCTCGCCCAGCACGACACCGACGCCGCCCGCATGTTCAGCAACGACCTGGCCCTCAACGACGCCCCCACCGCGACCGCCGCCGACCGCGACGCCGCGACGACCCGTGAGCAGAATGAAGTGTGGCGCGTGCTGCGGCGCGACAAGCTCGCCGAGCGCACCGTCCTGCAGGATATCCGCAAGTCCCTGGGCATGGCCGACGGCGCCTGATACCGCGCAGCCGGCCATGGAACGGCAAGATCATGATTCAGTGCAGCGAATGCGAACACTTTCACCCCGACGAGAAGGGCGCCGCCCGCTTCACCTGCAACCCGCTCACCAACATCAAGGAACCCGAGTGCATCGCGAAGTGGCAACTGCTCCGGCAGGAGACCTTCACGCAGCGCGTGGAACTGCTGTCGTCCCGGCTCGACTCGATCCAGCAGCGCGTCGAGATGCTTGTGCAGGCCTACCAGGCCATGCAGCGCATCTACCAGCGGCTCGCGCCCATGCAGGAGAAGATGTTCCGTCACATGGAACGGGAGATCGACGACATCGACGAGGCTGACCGCTGGAAACGCGGCTACGAGGATGGTGACGACCCCGATCCGCGCGAGCCCTTCTGACGCGACGCCCGCCGACCGCCTTCCCCTCGACGCCGCACCTACAGCGCCAGCAGCGGCGACACCGCCGAACGTGAACACACCGTAAACGGGAATTCCCGGCCGACGTGGCCGTGGTGCTCCTCGAGGGCCAGTTCCGGCCGGTTGTTGTGCTCGCTCAGGTGGGCGAGCGCGATCCAGGCCTGCCGTTTCGAGGCCGTGCGCCGCACGAGCCGGGCGGAATCGACATTGGACAGGTGGCCCCCGCTCCCCGTGATGCGCTCCTTGAGATAATACGGATACGGCCCGTCGAGCAGCATGTCCACGTCGTAGTTGCTCTCCAGGTACGCGGCGTCCACCACCGCCAGCAACTCCTCCAGGCCCTTGAAGACGTGCCCCAGGTCCGTGAAGATCCCCAGCCGCCGCCCATCGTGCTCGACGATGAACACGACGCCGTCGGCGGCGTCGTGCGGCGTGCGGAAGGTGTGCACGCGCACGTCGCCGATCGTGAGCACGTCGCCCGCTTGAAAATAGCGCAGCTCGCCGAGCGCCCCGAGATCCGTGCGGATCGCCCGCCGCGTCGCAGTCGTCAGGTACATCGGCACGCCGAATTTGCGCTGGTACACCCCCGCACAGCGGGTGTGGTCGCTGTGGTCGTGCGAGATGATCAATGCGTCGCAGTCTTCCGGCGTCCGCTGATGCTCCGCCATGCGCTGCCGCACGGTTCGCGCCGCCACACCGGCATCGAACAGCAACCGGGTGTCCCCCGCCTCCACGTAGATGCAGTTGCCGTTCGACCCGGACTGCACGGCAAAAGTGACGAAACGGCTCATGCCCACACCACGCCTGTGGAAAACCCCCTGGGAGTAAGGGCATACGGCCCGTATTCCCGGTCCCAACCAGCGCCCGAACATAACCGCAGCGGTCATCCGCAGCAATCGGCGTTCACCCGAAAGGGACAACCCGGTCAGGTGCGAAGGTTGTCCAGCCGATTCGCCGTCCACCGTTAACCCGCCGACGGCGATCACCGATCTACCGGGTGGACAACCATGGCGGCCTGGCGGACCTCCCGCCCGCCACGACAGGGACCCCGCGCGCATGCTCGAATCAGCCCCCGATGGAATGGTCGGTGCCCTCCTGGGCAACCCGCTGATCCGCCTCGCGATGGACGCGTGCCCCACCGCCCTGCTCGTCTCCGATCCTGACGGCCTTATCCTCTACGTGAACCGCATGTTCACGCGCTACACCGGCTACAACGCAGCCGAGGCCGTCGGCCGCACGCCGCGGATACTCAAGAGCGGAAATACGCCCATCGATGTCTACCGCGAGATGTGGGCCACCATCCGCAGCGGCCGGCCCTGGCGCGGCCGAATCCTCAACAAGCGCAAGGAACATCGCTTTCGCCTGCACGGAACCCCCGATACGGCGGACAACACCTACTGGTCACACCTGTCGATCGCCCCCATCATGGGCTCCGACCGCGAAATCCTCGGCTATATCGCCGCCCACCTCGACATCTCCGAACAGGTGCGTATCGAACGGCGGCGAGACTTCGAACGCAACGAGGCCCGCACCCGCGCGGAAGTGTCGCAGATCCTGCAGAGTGCCCAGCCATTCCACGACCGGCTCGCGGCATCGCTCGACGCCCTGCTGAAACTCGACGAACTGCACGTGCAGCAGCGCGGCGGCATCTTCCTCTACAGCGCCGACCGGAAGCAGCTCGACCTCGCCGTGCACCGCGGGGCGTTCGACAACGAGTTCCTGGAAAGGGAAAGTTCGATCGCGCCCGGAGCGTGCCTCTGCGGCCGCGCAGCGCTGTCGGGCGAGTTCCTCGTCTCCGACGACTGCTTTCACGATGAACGGCACGAGCACTCCTTCGCATGCATGACGCGCCACGGGCACTACATCGTGCCGCTGCGCGCCAACGGCGAAGTACTCGGCGTGATGTTCCTCTACACCGATCCCAATCCATCACGCGACGAGGCGCGCATCGACATGCTGCGCTCCGTCGGCGATGCGCTGGGTGTGGCCATCGCCAACGAGCACCTGACCCAGCGACTCATCACCGCCCGGGACGAGGCCCGCGAGGCCAGCATCGCGAAGGGCGCGTTTCTCGCGAACATGAGCCACGAGATCCGCACCCCGCTGACGGCCATTCTTGGCTTCGCGGAAATGCTCACCCAGGACGCGCTGCCCGAGGCCGAACGCCGCGACGCCGCGGAAACCGTGCATCGCAACGCCAACTACCTGCTCGAAGTGGTCAACGATCTGCTCGACCTCTCCAAGATCGAGGCCGGCAAGCTGCTTATCGAACGCGTCCCGACGCGCCTCACTGAAGTCCTCGATGACGTGATCGACCTGCTGCAATATCGCGCCCACGAAAAGAACCTCGAGCTGCGCCTCGAACGCGGTGCACATTTGCCCGACTGGATCCTCGCGGACCGCACGCGTCTGCGCCAGGTCCTCGTCAATCTCGTCTCCAACGCCATCAAGTTCACGCACGAAGGCTCCGTCCGCATTCGCGTCAACGCCGAGGAACGCGACGCGCAGCACATCCTCGCCATCGACGTCATCGACACCGGCATCGGGATGTCGCCGGAGCAGACGCAGAAGCTCTTCCATCCGTTCGTGCAGGCGGACAGCTCCACGACGCGCCGCTTCGGCGGTACCGGACTCGGCCTGACCATCAGCAAGCGCTTCGCCGAGATGATGTCGGGTGACGTCGCACTCGTGAGCAGTCAGCCCGGCTCCGGCGCCCACTTCCGCTTCACGCTGCCGATCGTTGATGTGCACCCCGCGGCGGACGCGCGCAGCCCCCATGTCCCCACGCGCGCCCCCACACCGACGCCGCGGGCGCTCGAAGGCTACCGCGTTCTGCTCGCCGAGGATGGTCCCGACAATCAGCGCCTGATTCGGGCGCTGCTCGAACGCGCCGGCGCCATCGTCACGCTCGCCGTCAACGGCGAGGAGGCGATCGACCGAGCCACCGATCCCACAACCGCGTCCATTTCCGTGATCCTCATGGACATGCAGATGCCGGTCATCGATGGCTACACCGCCACGCGCGCCCTGCGTGAACGCGGCAAGCGCACACCGATCATCGCCCTCACCGCCAGCGCCATGGTGGGCACGCGCGAGGCCTGCCTCGCCGCCGGTTGTGATGACTTCGCCACCAAGCTCATCGATCGCAACGCACTCATCGAGACCATCCGGCGCGTCACCGCCGCCGATCAGACCTCGTAACGTCCGCCCGGTTCTGTTACGGAGCGTCGGACGCCGGTTCATCCGCGAAGTCGGACACCGATACGTTCGTGGAGAGGTCGCGCTTGAGCCGGCGATGCAGGCTGCCGCTCTTCGCCTGCGCCTGAGCGCTGCGCACGCCGGCCACGCCGTTGCGCGGAATCGCCAGGTGGCACACCGGCTCGCCCGGCGTGACCGCCGGCAGCGTGGTCATGCCCAGCACGATGCCGTCCGCCGGCGAACGCAGCACGGTCTGGTGCTTGCCGTGCAGGTTGGAGTTCGTCGCGATGGGCTGATCCGCCTCCACCACGTCGCCGGGCGCGATGTGGAACTGCAGGATGCCGCCCTCCTCCGCGCGGATCCAGGTCGTGTCGTCGATGTGCACCTGGTAGGCCGGAGCGCGCCGCTCACCCTCGACCATGCCCAGCTCGACGAGCACGTTGCGCACGCCGCGTACGCCGTACTCCCCGACCGCCGGCTCGATCTTCCACACCTCCCCGGCCTCGAGCATGATCGTGGGCCGCCCGGCGCGGCACGCCGCCCGGCGCAGCGAGCCCCGCGGACCGCGTCCGTTCACGATCAGCTCGCACCCGAACGCGTTCGCCAGTCGCGCCACCGCGGCATTGGACAGGTCGGCCCGAATGTTGGGAAAATTCGTCCGCCGCACCGCAGCGGTGTGCAGGTCGATCCCGAAATCGCACCGCTGCACCACCTCGCTGAACACCGCGTGCGCGATGCGCCGGGCCAGGCTGCCCTCCGCCGACCCCGGAAACGCACGGTTCAGATCGCGGCGATCGGGCAGGTAGCGGATGTGCCGTTCGAAGCCGAGTATGTTCACCACCGGCACCAGCACCAGCGTGCCGGCCGAGAGTTCGAACGGAGAATCCAGGATCAGCGCCCGCACGACGCCCGTGCCGTTGAGCTCATCGCCGTGCACCGCAGCCGTGACGAAAACCGTTGGCCCCGGTTGCTCCGCGCGCCATACCGTGATCGGCATCACCACCGGCTGGCCGGCGTAGCTCTGCGACACGATCAGGTCGATGTCGCGGCGCTCGCCGAGCCGGACCCGTCGCCCGCCGAATTCGAGTTGGTTGCGTCCGGCCATGCTCTAGCGCGTCCCCCAAACCACCTGTGGCGTTAATGTACGGGTCCGTGCTCGACGAAAATCGGGGCACGCCCGCTACATATGAATAGCGCTTGCTCTAGTCGTTCGCGTCCGCAGCCTTCCGGTCCTTCCGCGCGCCCCGCGGCAGCTTGCGAATGCGCCGCGCCTTGCGCGGCGGAATCAGCGCCTTCATCGCGTTCAGCCTGCCGAAACACAGCAGCCGGTCCCCGACCTCCAGGACCCGCGACACGTTGGGATTCGCGATCACCGTGCCCTGCCGGTTCAGCGACAGCACCAGGATGTCCTGCTCGCGCAGCTCGGCGTCCTGGATCGTCTTGCCGGCCAGCGCGCTCTTCCGCGGAATGGGGATCTCCCCGACACCGTAGCCGCGGCTCACCGTCAACCGCTGCCGCAGGTCCATGTCCGGCAGCATCACCTGGTCCTCGATGTACTCCAGGATCGCGCCCGCGACGTCCATACCCGTCGCCCGCTCGATCCCCTCGAGCCCCGGCGACGAGTTGACCTCCATGATCTGCGGCCCGTCCGCGGTCTCCAGCATGTCCACGCCCGCGACGCGCAGCCCGAGGATCTGCGCCGCGCGGATCGCGGTGTGCTCGTACACGTCGTCCAGCTCGAGCGGCTCGGCCACACCGCCGCGGTGCACGTTGCTGCGGAACTCCTCACCCTGGGCCGTCCGGCGCATGGCCGCCACCACGCGGTCGCCGACCACGATGGCACGTAGGTCCGTGCCGCGGCTCTCGCGGATGAAGCGCTGCACGAGCACGTTCTGCCGCGCCGACTGCAGCGTCTCGATGATCGCCTCGGCGACCTTGGTGGACTCGGCCAGGATCACGCCGACGCCTTGCGTGCCCTCGAGGATCTTGATGATGATCGGTGCGCCACCCAGCCGCTCGATCGCCGGCAGCACGTCTTCGCGGTCCCGCACGAACGTCGTATGCGGGATGCCGATGTCATGCCGCGAGAGGATCTGCAGGGAGCGCAGCTTGTCGCGCGAGTGCGTGATGCCGATCGCCGAGTTCGCGGTGAAGATGCCCATCTCCTCGAACTGCCGGACCACCGCGGTGCCGAAGTAGGTGACGGATGCGCCGATGCGCGGGATCACCGCCGAAAACTGCGGCATCGGCTTGCCCCGGTAGTACAGGTCGGGAAACTCCGTCTCCAGCGAAATCGCGAAGTTCATCGTGTCCAGCACGGTGATCTTGTGCCCGCGGCTCTCCGCGGCCTGCCGCAGGCGCGACGTGCTGTAGCAGCGCGGGCTGCGCGACAATACGGCGATCTTCATCAACTCGCTCCCCCGCGCTTGCGGCGCTGCGGCCGGCCGTGCTCGTGCTTGCGGTTGACGTCCACCAGGAACCCCACCAGCGCCTTGCGCCCCAGCAGCATGCGGCAGATCATCTGCTCGCGCCGCACCAGGCTCAGCTCGATCTGCCGCCGCAGTCCCCCGAGCCGGATCGTCGTGGCCACCACGAACCGCTCCTGCTGATGGCCCGTACTCGACCGCACCCGCGTGACCCGCACGATGTCCGCGACGACGGGCACCCGCCGCGCCGGGTTCTTGCGGCTGAGCACGACGTCAAACTTCACCCGCTCGCCCGGGAGCCGGGCCAGGTTGTCCACGTGCAGGGCGCTGGTCCGCGCCCCGGTGTCCACCTTGGCCTCGAGGTGCGCGATGCCCCATTCCGGCAGGGCCACGTACTCGCGCCAGCCGATGATGTGCGGCTCGGTGGAATGACGTCGTGCGGTTACCTTCATGGCGGATGCAGCGCAGCCCCCCGGCGGGCTCACGACCCGGCGGACAGAAACTCCTGCACGCGGGCGACCTCCTGCTGGCTGCCGATGACCAGCGGCGTGCGCTCGTGCATCTCCCGCGGGACCTTCTCCAACACGCGCGAACGCCCGTCCGTCGCCGCGCCGCCCGCCTGCTCCGCGAGAAACGCCATGGGGTTGGCCTCGTACAGCAGGCGCAGCTTGCCCTGCGGCGACTTCTTCGTCGGCGGGTAGAGAAAAACACCACCCCGCAGCAGCGTGCGATGGAAATCCGCGACCAGCGACCCGATGTAGCGCAGCGAGTAGTTCTCCCCCTTGGCCCAGTCGAGGTACCGCTGCACGCCGTCGGGAAAACTCGCCCGGTACGCCTCGTTGACGCTGTAGGTTTTCCCTTTGTCGGGCATGGTCACGCGCTCCTGGTGGAGCACGAAGGCGCCGATGTCGGGATTGAGCGTGAACATGTGCACGCCGTCGCCCGTCGTGTACGCCAGCACCGTGCTGCTGCCGTAGACGACGTAGCCCGCCGCCAACTGCTTGAGCCCCGGCTGGAGCACGTGCTTCTCCGGCCCCTCGCCCGGCCACACGTCGTCGCGCTTGGCCAGCACCGAGAAGATCGTGCCGATCGAGACGTTCACGTCGATGTTGCTCGACCCGTCGAGCGGATCGAACAGCACCACGTAGCGGCCGTCGCCCTTGAGATTCTGGATCACCCGCGGCTCGTCCTCTTCCTCCGACACGAGGATGCCGATGTTGCCGCGATAACCCAAGCAGCGCTTGATCGTCTCGTTGGCGATCACGTCCAGCTTCTGCACCTGCTCGCCCTGCACGTTCTCGTCGCCCGTCCCCCCGAAGACGTTGGCGATGCCCGCCCGGCGCACGTACGACTCGATGATCTTCGTCGCCAGGGTGATGCCGCTCAGCAGCCAACTGAACTGGCCGGTCGCCGTCGGGTGGGCGCGCTGCTGCTCGATGATGTGCTGGGCGACGGTGGTGATGTTCCGGGGATGGGCGCGGGGCGTCATGTACGTGGCTCCGTGGTGCTGCTCTGGCCGGACAGGAGACGTTGGGGCCACGGTATCGCAGGCGCACGCCCATTTCAAGCCGACCGCTATGGTCATGACGGGGTGTTTACGCTACCCTCTCCCGCTGCGCCGGAGTGGTATCCGGCATGTCCCCACGGAGCCCCTCCGGTGCCGGAGCCGCTGCGCCAACGCTACCTCGACCCCGCCCGCGTCGTCGTCGTCAAGATCGGCAGCGCCGTCCTCACCCGCGACGGCCGCCTCCACCGCCCGGCGCTCGCCCGCCTCGGCGCCGAGATCGCCGAACTGCGCCGCACCGGCCGCCGCGTGATCATCGTCAGCAGCGGGGCCGTCGCCTCCGGGCTCCAGCCCCTTGGTCTTTCCAGCATGCCCAAGGCGATCGTCGACAAGCAGGCGGCAGCCGCCGTCGGCCAGCAGATCCTCATGGCCGCCTGGGCCGAAGCCTTCCGCAAGGAACGCGTCGCCGTCGCCCAGGTGCTGCTCACCGCCGACGACCTCGACCACCGCACCCGCTACCTCAACGCCCGCCACACGCTGCAGAACCTCCTGCACCACGGCGTCGTCCCCATCGTCAATGAAAACGACAGCGTGTCCTACGACGAGATCAAGATGGGCGACAATGACCACCTCTCGGCCCTCGTCACCCTGCTCGTCTCCGCCGACCTGCTCATCATGCTCACCGTCGTCGACGGCCTGCGCCGCGGCGGACTCGACGGACCCGTGATCCCCCTCGTCGCCGCCGACGACGAAGTCTCGACGCACGTCGCCCGCGGCAAGAGCGCCACCGGCATCGGCGGCATGGCCACCAAAGTGGCAGCCGCCGCGCTCGTCGGCCGCTCCGGCGTGCCCGCAATCATCGCACCCGGCACCCGCAAGGGCGTGCTCCGCACGCTCATCTCCGGCGAGGAAGTCGGCACCCTCTTCGAGCCCCGCACCCGCCGCCTCGACCCGCGCCGCCGCTGGCTCGCCACCGCCACCCGCGCCCGCGGCAGCCTGCTCGTCGACGACGGGGCCCGCCGCGCACTCGTCGAGCGCAAGGCGAGCCTGCTGCCCGCCGGCATCGTGCGCGTCGAGGGCCGCTTCGCCTCCGGGGCCGTCGTGCGCATCTGCGACGCCGCCGGCGAGCCGTTCGCCCGCGGGCTGGTGTCCTACGCCTCCGACGAGATCGACCGCGTCCGCGGCTGCAAGGGCGCCGAACTGCCCCAGATCCTCGGGTACCGCTACGTCGACGAGATCGTCCATCGCAACGACATGGTTATAGAGAAATCATAGCATTGGGTTTGACATGATGACCGCCATCGAGACCAAGGCCCGCGCCGCGCGGGCGGCTGCCAACCGGCTCGCCTCCGTCGACACCGCGACCAAGAACCAGGTCCTCCGCGACCTCGCCGCCGCCCTCGCCACGCGCCGCGACGAGGTTTTCGCCGCCAACCGCGCCGACATGGACGCCGCCCGCGCCGCCGGCCTGCCCGGCCCCAAGCTCCGCCGCCTGGAGATCACCCCCCAGGGACTCGACCAGATGATCGCCGGCCTTAGGCAGGTCGCCGACCTGCCCGACCCCGTCGGCGCCGTGGTCAAGGAATACACCACGCCCTCCGGACTCGCGGTCCGCAAGGTGCGCGTCCCCCTCGGCGTGATCGCCATGATCTACGAGGCCCGCCCCAACGTCACCATCGACGCGTTCGCCCTGTGCTTCAAGGCCGGTAATGCCTGTTTTCTCAAGGGAGGACGGGAGGCGGCCCACTCCAACGCCCTGCTCGCCGACGCCGCCCGCGCCGTCCTTCACGACCACCACCTGCCCGAGGCTGCGGTCGAAGTGATCACCTCGTCCGATCGCGACGAGATGCGCCACCTGCTCACCCTCAGCGAGTACATCGACCTGGTCATCCCCCGCGGCGGCACGGAACTGATCCGCTTCGTCCACGAGCACGCGCGCATGCCCATGGTCCAGCACTTCCACGGCGTGTGCCACGTGTACGTCGATGAATTCGCTGACCGCGACAAGGCCCTGGCCATCTGCGTGACCGGCAAGACCTCCGCCCCCGCTACCTGCAACGCCACCGAGTGCGTGCTCGTCCACCAGGCCTGCGCCGCCGACCTGATCCCGGAACTCGTCCAGCGCTACACCACCGCCGGGGTCGAAGTTCGCGGGGATGACGCGGTGCGCAAGCTTGCGCCCGAGGCCCACGCCGCCGCCGACGACGACTGGGGCCACGAGTTCCTCGACATGATCGTCGCGCTCAAGGTCGTCCCCGACGCGGACGCCGCGATCGCGCACATCCAGCGCTACGGTTCCAACCACACCGACGCCATCATCAGTGAAAACCCCGACCGGCAGGCGCGCTTCATCGCGGGGGTCGGCTCATCCTGTGTGCTCACCAACGCGAGCACCCGCTTCAACGACGGCTTCCAGCTCGGCCTCGGCGCGGAAATCGGCATCAGCACGTCGAAGATCCACGCCTACGGCCCGATGGGCCTCGAGGAACTGACCACCCAGCGCTACGTCGTCACCGGCAGCGGACAGACCCGCTGACCGCCGCGGCTCCGCATCGTCCTCCTCGCCACGATCATCACCCGTGCGATGCTCGCGCTCCTCAGCCGTGTCGAGCATCCACGCCGCGCCGCTGACCCGCTCGGTCACGGCGAGCACGCTGCCCTTCATCGCCAGCGTAAACGCGTCAGCCGGCCCGGGAAACGCCACCACTCGATCACCCGCACGCCGCCGACCCACGTAACGCCGCAACGCGTACCGGTCCCGCGAACCCGTCAGCCAAACCGCTTCCCCGTCCTCCCAGTGCACCGCCACCACCCGCACGTCTACGATCCGCCGCAACCGGCTCCCCGACCGCTCGTTGATTCCCACGAGAAACACCTGCCACCGGTGCCCGCCCCATGCCGTCAGCCCCACCAGCACGCCGTGAACGTCGCGCATCCGGCCCGCCGGGCCCGGCACGTCGAGCGCGCCCACCTCGATCCGCGCCGGCCGCAACGTGTGCCGCGCCTGCACGTCACGCAGCCGCCCCATCGCGGCTGGATCGCCGCCGTGCATCTGCACGTACCGCTCGACGTTCGTCCGCCACGCCGCCAGCGGCCGGCGCTGACCACATCCCGCCAGGAACGCCGCCGCAACCAGCGCAACGGCTGGCAGCATCAACCGTCGTCCGTCCGTTCGTCGCGTCATGGCGCCGGCACCTCGTGGGCGGCGAGCCAACCCGCCAGGTCGGCATGACCCGCCCGCCGAACCCGCTCCGACAACGCGACCCCGTCCCGTCGGGCCGCATCGACCTGCGCACCGCCGGCCATAAGGTTCTCCACCACCGCGCGGTAGCCGTGCACACCCGCCCCCTCCAGCGGCGTCACGCCGAAGTCGTCCGCAACGTTCGCGTCTGCACCCGCCGCCAGCAACGCCTCGACAGCCGCCGCGTGCCCCATCCGCGCCGCCACGTGCAACGGCGTCGTGCCATACAGCGCCCGCGCGTTGACGTCCACACCCGCGGCTGCCAGCCGCGCAATCGCCGACGCATGCCCGCCGCGGGCCGCCGCATGCAGTGGCGTCTCACCGTCGATATCCGCCGCGTTCACATCCGCACCGTCGGTCAACGCGCGGGTCAAGGCGTCCACGTCACCGTCGCCTGCCGCCCACCACAGCTCCGTCCGGCCCAGCGCATCCCCCGGACCATCTTCGTCCGGCAACTCGTCCGGCAACGGACACACCGTCACCACGCTCACCAGCTCCGCCGGATCACCCCGATAACCGTAGTCCGCACCGTAGTACGTCGACAACTCCTCCATCCGCTGCAGGAAATCAGCCTTGCGCCGCAGCCGCAGATGCCGGTCGCGGTACCAGTCGGTCACGATGTTGCACCGCTTGCGAATCTCGTCGCGCACGCATCCATCCATCAGCGGCGCGTAAACGTTCGGATTGAACACCTCGTTCCAGTGACCCGACACGTAGCGGCTGAAGAGCGCCCGATCGTGCATCCCCCGCGCGCTCACACGCCAGAAGCTGCCCTCGCGCACCAGCATCGGCGGCAGGTTCTCGCCGTGCACGCGCACCGTCTCGGTCAGGTTGCGGAAAAAGAGCATGCCGACGTAGTTCACCGCGAGATCCGAATTCGACCAGACCCCGGTCGACATCAGCCCGAGCCACGTCGCCTCCGACAGGAACGGGTTCGGCCCCGTCCCCAGGTCGACGGCCGCCTGCATCGCCTGCTCGACGCTCTTCCCCTCGCCCCGCGCCCGGTAGTACACCTGCACGTAGCACTGGCCCATGTGCGCGAAGTGCATCAGCTTGTCGGTGCCGATCTCCACGCCGTTGACCGTGATCGTTCCGCACCGCACGAGCCGCGGCAGCTTCGTCGGGTCCAGCAGCAGCATCCAATGATGGTAAATCCAGGAGGGCGGATGGTAGACCGTCAGCAGCCCCGGAAAGCGCGCCCGCTGCTGCGGCGCCAGGAGCCGCGACTCGATCGGCTCGACCCAGTCCACCCACAACGGAATGGCATGATAGAAGGTGCTCGCCACGTAGGCCGGCGCATAGAACCGCTCGGTGGCCGCCGTCGGCTGTCCGTCGCGCAGCGTCGCGGCGATCTGCCCGTTCAGCGTCGCTGCCGCCTGGATCAGCACCTGGCGATACCCGTCGGAAAAGTACGGGCCCAGCTCCGCGTACTCGCGCCCGACCGGGACGCTGTACTGGTCGGTCTCGTGCGCCCAAACGACGACCGGCGCGGCGGTGACGGCGACCCAGAACATGATGGAGCAGCAGCGTTGCATCGCCCGGAGACTTCCGCGACGTTATGTGACCCGCCGGCATGATATCGCAAGTTCGCCGCCGCGACCACTGCCGGTCCGGCAAGCCAGGCGGACTTACCCGGCTTTCCCCGCCTCGCCGGGTTTGACACGCGCCCCGCGGGGCGATTGAATCGCAGGCACAGCCTACGACCCCGACGCTTCTGAACGCGGCGACAGGTGGTTAACCATGATGAACCCCGCGGGAACCCAGCCCGACGACCTCAACGTCTACTTCGGTGGTTTCCACAACCTCATGCCGCACCGGGTGCAGCACGTCCTCCTCGTCTCCAGCCTCTACGAATCGTTCATCCTCGAGGAGGACGGCCTGCTCACCGAGCTCATCACCAGCGAATACCTCGACATGAACCTGTCCCACGCGCCCCGCGTCTCGCGCGTGTCCACCGGCCACGAGGCCCTCGAATTCCTCGACGACCAGACCGTCGACCTCGTCATCACCATGACCCGGCTGGGATCGACGACCGTCCCGGAGTTCGCAGCCGCGGTGAAGGAGAAGCGTCCCGAGATGCCCGTCGTCGTGCTCGCCGACGACGCCCGCGCGATCATGCGCGAGCCCGGCATCCACCGCAGCGCGACGATCGACCGCGTCTTCGTCTGGAACGGCGATGCGAAGATCCTCCTCGCCATCATCAAGTTCGTCGAGGATCTGCTCAACGTCGAGCACGACACCCGCCTCGGCAACGTGCGCGTCATCCTGCTCGTCGAAAACTCGGTGCGCTTCTACTCGACCTACCTGCCGCTCATCTACACCGAGCTGATGAAGCTGACCCAGGCGCTCATCGCCGACGGCGTCAACCTCATGCACCGCCTGCTGCGCATGCGCGCCCGGCCGCGCATCGTGCTCGCGGAAACCTTCGAGGAGGCCTGCGACCTCTACTGGCGCTACCAGAAGAACCTGCTCGGCGTGATTTCGGACATCCGCTTCTCGCGCGGCGGCGCCCCCAACAGCCGCGCCGGCATCGAACTCGCCCGGCTGATCCGCGACCACGACCCCCACCTGCCCCTGCTGCTCCAGTCGTCCGACTCCGTCTTCCAGCGCGACGCCGAGGGCCTCAACGCCTGCTTCATCAACAAGAAGTCGCGCAACCTGCTCCGCCACCTGCGCGACTTCATCCTCAACAACCTCGGCTTCGGCGACTTCGTCTTCCGCGACCCGCGCGG
Source organism: Phycisphaerales bacterium (assembly GCA_020639115.1). Classification (GTDB taxonomy): domain Bacteria; phylum Planctomycetota; class Phycisphaerae; order UBA1845; family UBA1845; genus JACKHG01. The sequence continues at coordinate 326,422 of JACKHG010000002.1, read as the reverse complement.
CGTCGAGGTCGGCCGCGCCCGCGACCTCCGCGACCTCGAGGAAACCCTCGCCCGCGTGCCCGTCGACTCCGTCGCCTTCCACGCCCAGCACAACCACTTCAGCAACTGGTTGATGGCCCGCACCGAGTTCGAACTCGCGTCACGCATCCAACCGGTCAAGGTTACCGACTTTCCCAACCTCGAGGATATCCGCCACTACCTCATCCGGTCCCTCGCCGAATTCCGCGACAAGCACCAGGCCGGCGTCATCACCGACTTCTCACCCGCGAAGTTCGACGTCATCAACAGCTTCACCCGCATCGGCAGCGGCTCGATCGGCGGCAAGGCCCGCGGCCTCGCCTTCATCAACGCCCTCATGCGCCACCACGGCCTGCGCAACCGGTTCCCCGACGTCGACATCTTTGTGCCCAACAGCGCCTCCCTCGGCACCGACGTCTTCGACCGCTTCCTCGACGACAACGGCCTGCGCGGCTTCGCCGTCGAGGACGTGCCCGACGAACGCATCACCCAGATGTTCCTCGCCGCCAAGCTGCCCAAGGAAATCACCCACGACCTGGCGGCGTTCCTCCGCTTCGTACGCTACCCCCTCGCCGTACGCTCCAGCAGCCTGCTCGAGGACTCCCAGGGTCAGCCGTTCGCGGGCATCTACTTCACCCACATGCTGCCCAACAACCACCCCGACCTCGCCGTCCGCCTCGACCAGCTCTGCGAAGCCGTCAAACGCGTCTACGCCTCCACCTTCTTCCAGGCCGCCAAACGCTACCTCGACGCCACCGGCCGCCACGTCGAGGAGGAGAAGATGGCCGTCATCCTCCAGCAGATCGTCGGCAGCCACCACAACGGCCGCTTCTACCCGACCTTCTCCGGCGTGGCCCGCTCGTACAACTTCTACCCCATCGGCGACATGGCCCCCGAGGAAGGCGTCGCCTGCGTCGCCCTCGGACTCGGCAAGATGGTCGTCGAGGGCGGGCAGGTCCTGATGTTTTCCCCCAATCACCCCGAGGTGCTCCCGCAGTTCGCCACCACCGAGGACGTGCTGACCTACTCGCAGCGCAAGTTCTGGGCGCTCGACACGAGCCACCCCGAGGTCTACCCCACCGCCAGCTCCGAGGCGAACCACCTGCTCCTCGACCTCGACGAGGCCGAACGCGACGGCACGCTGGCCCACATCGGCGGCGTCTACTCGCCGCAGAACGACACCGTCTACGACGGCATCGAACGGCCCGGGGCGCGCCTGGTCACCTTCGCCCACGTGCTCAAGAGTAACGTGTTCCCCCTCGCCGACATCCTCCGCATGCTGCTCGACCAGAGCCAGGAGGGCACCGCCGGCCCCGTCGAAATCGAGTTCGCCGTGGACATGACCACCAAGCCGATGAGCTTCGGGTTTCTCCAGATCCGCCCGATCATCCTCAACGAGGAGTACGAGAGCGTGCGGATCGACGACATCGAACCGGATGAAACCATCTGCTATAGCGAGAAGGCCCTCGGCAACGGGCGCGTCCGCGGCATCCACGACATCCTCTACGTCAACCCCGCCACGTTCGACTCCGGCCTCACCCGCGAGATCGCCGGCGAGATCGCCCAGCTCAACCTCCAGCTCGTCGCCGACAAGCGCTCCAGCCTCATGATCGGCCCGGGCCGCTGGGGCACCGCCGACCGCTGGCTGGGAATTCCAGTATCGTGGGACCAGATCTCGAGCGCCCGCGTCATCGTCGAAACGTCGCTCGCCGACTTTCGCGTGACCCTCTCGCAGGGCACCCACTTCTTCCAGAACCTGACCTCGCTCGGCGTGGGCTACTTCACCGTCGACCCCAACATCCACTCCGGACGCGTCGACTGGGACTGGCTGGCGGGCCAGCCCCTCGTCACGGAAACCCCCCACGTCCGCCACATCCGCCTGCCCGAACCCCTCGAAATCCGCATCGACGGCCGCAACCAGCGCGGCGCCGTCCTCAAGCCCAACGGAACCGCCGAGTAACCCCCAGCCGCGCGGTAGCCCGGCGGCCCGCCCGACCCGGCGGATTGCCCGCCGAACCTTGCCCGACCGCCCCGAACCGGATACCCTAGGCGATTCGCCGGCTGCGACCGCCCCCCAGCCGCCAACCGCGCCGGGGGCCCGCTCCGCCGCACCATGGAGAGATGACCGAGTGGCTGAAGGTGCACGCTTGGAAAGCGTGTGTGCGGGTAACCGTACCGGGGGTTCGAATCCCCCTCTCTCCGGTTTTTCCAGCATCAAAACCGTTCGGGACGGGACGGGATGCCGTCGCGGCTGACTGCGTCACCGCGCGACGACCGCCGCATCGTGCCCGTCAGCGATCCTTCAGCATGAAACGCCACGCCAACCCCAAACCGAGCAAGGAGGGGCTGCAACATCTGGAAAGCGTTGCCCGGGAGGCGTTCCCGCAGTACACCCTGCGCTTCTGCAGCCACGGCGACCTGGGCGGCCACCGCGCGCCCCGCGACCACACCCTGGCGTTCCGCCTCATCGACGCCCGGGGCAAGTTCCGTTCCAACGTCATCTGGGTCATGCCGCAGTCACTGCGGTCATGGACGGCTGATCGCGTGCGCCGAGCCGTCGACGAGAGCAACGGAAAATGACCCCACAGCCGCCGTGCAGGCCGCTATCTCGATGAGCGAACTGCGACCCAACCGACCGCGCTACCCATCGCTGTGGGCCACCGTGTGCCCGACCTGCCGCGGTGAAAACCAATCGCCAGTGTGCTTCACGTTCGCGAATCTGTGCAGGATCGCCCTGGGCATCCCCATCACCGCGGTGCTCGGGCTTATTCTTCAGGGCTCCCCACCAACCGGTTGGCGCTCATTGGATCGTCGGTGTCGCGTCTGCCGCGCCCTCTTCCGATGCGCGAAGACCGATGGCTTCCGAGAGCCGGTCTGCTGGCGTTGCTTCTATCCTCTCCACGGACTGTCGGTACCGCGCTGTCCAGAATGCGGCACGAACTTCCCGAAATGCGTCCTCGAGTCTCTGCCTGACAACAACTCCAGACCCTGCACACGCGGTTCGTCGGGACGTCACCCGCACTTCGCCACTGCGGGCACTACGCGCCTGCATGCACATGTAATTTGCCGGAACGACGGACCCCGCCCGGCCCGGCGAAACCGGCAAAGGTCGAATCGCCATTGCGAGCGCGTTCGCAATCCACGTGTTGCGTCGTGACCCCTGAATCCGCGTAATAGACAGGGGCCAATCCGCTACGGATGGATAGAACTTGCTCTAGGGTTCCCTCCCCCTGACTTGGCGGGCGGAAGCGGCTGGTGCCTTCGGCTCAACCGCCCCCCACGACCTGGAACGCCGCGAAGTCCTGCAGGTCGACGTCCCGGTCGCCATCGAAGTCAAAGCACGCGCAGTCCGGCGCGGCGCCACCCTGTGGACCCGCGAGACACGGCTCGAGCCTGCGGTAGTCCGCCAGGTCCACGTCGCCGTCACCATCGGTATCCCCGCTTGCCGCCCCGCCGGCACAGGCGCTGCAGTCGTCGATCACGCCGTCGGCGTCCGTGTCCGTTTCACACGTATCGGGAATTCCATTACCGTTGCAGTCCCCACTCAATACGCCGGCGGGCAGCACCTGCCAGACCGGCCCGTTGACGAGCGCCCCGTCGTGGCCCCCCACCGCATCGGCGGCGGCCTGTCCGGCACCCTCGTCGAACTTCCAGTAGCCAACCAGACCCGGCTCGCTGCCGGTGAGCGGAACCCGCGCTCCGGCCTGCAGCTCTGCGTGACTGAGCACCCGGTTCCAGAAGCGCAGCTCGTCGATCGCGCCCGCGAAGAACGCCGTGTCGGGCGAGTTGCTCCCGCCGCGCCGGCCGATGTTCACGTAGTCGAACCCCGCGTAGACCACGTCCCCTGCGGCTGCCTTGCTGGTCTCCTGACCATCCACGTACACGCGCAGCACCGCATGATCGTACACGCCGGCAACGTGGTACCAGCGGCCCGGCGTCACCAATCGTGACGAAACCACCGACTGTGCCGAGAAGCCGTGTGCATTGGTGGCAGCAAACAGCACGTGTCCATCCGCCGTGACCTGCAACACGTACGCATCGTCGCCGCCGCCGTTATCGTCGTGATGCACGATCTGCTGTGGAGCGCCCAGCGCCGCCACGTTGATCCAGACCTCGATCGTGAAGTTATTCGCGGGCCGCAGTTCGAGCGCCGAGGGAATCAGCAGGTGCGCCGCCACCCCATCGAAGCGCAACGCGTGGCCCGCGGGAAACGCCGGCCCGGCCAGATCGCAGGCGTCGGGCTGTCCGTTGCCGTCACAATCCTCTTCGCACTCGTCGGGCACCGCGTTGCCGTCGCAGTCCGAGGTCGGCAAGTCGAGCGCGATGCTGTGCACCTGGTTGGAAAGCTCGAGAAGCGTCTCCACGTCGTTCCCGTCAAGGTTGGCGCGGCGCAGCAGGTCGGGACCGTCGTCAAACCAGTAAACCTTGCCCGCACTCGCGTCGAGCGCCACCTGCCGGGCCACGTCGACGCCCGCCACGACCGTCTCCACATCCGTGCCGTCCAGGTTGGCCCGCTGGATCACGTCGCCGGGAAGGTACGTCCAGTAGATCTTGCCGCGGACCAGATCGAGCGCGATATCCTGCGTGTCGACTTGCACGACGTCTTCGACGTCCGTCCCGTCGAGCCGCGCGCGGCGGATGACATCGGCGCAGGGGTTGGCCCAGTACATCCGCTGGTCGGCGAGGTCGAGCGCGAGTGAACCGGGGCAGAAGCCGGTGCTCAGAAACGTCTGCAGGTTTGAACCGTCCAGATCGGCGCGCAGGATCCGGTCCGCGTCCGTGATGTAGACCTTTCCGGCACCCAGATCCAGCGCCAGATCGACTGGGCTGTTCAGGCCATTCGTGACGACATCCTCGATGTTGTTGCCATCGTAATCGGCGCGGCGCAGCGTATTCGACGCGTCGTCGATCCAGTAGACCCGCCCAGCCGCTCGATCGAGCTTGACGCCGCGCGGAATACTCTGTCCCGCCGCGACCGTCAGCAGGTTGGTCCCGTCCAGCCACTGCCCCTGCAGGCTGTCCGCGAGACCGTCCGTCCAGAACACCTGGGACTCGCCCGCGAACTCGCAGCCATCGACCTTTCCGTTCGCATTGCAGTCCGCATCGCACTCGTCGGGAACACCGTTGCTGTCGCAGTCATTCCCAGCAAGCTCGCACGTGTCGGGCAGCGCATTGGTATTGCAGTCGGCCTCGGTCCCGCTGGCGATATCGCAATCATCCGGGATACCGTTGACGTTGCAGTCGAGTTCCCCCGTGCACGCGCTGTCGACCAGCATGACGATGCCGTCGGCGAGATCCTCCGCTGGTTTGAAGCTCAGGAACACTTGCCCCTCCGTCCCCATGGCGAGCTGCTGCGCTAGCCCGTAGCGGCAACTGAAGTCGGTCGGGTTGTAAGCGACAATGGGAGAAACTTTCACACCGTGCACGCTCGCGACATCAACGGCATTCGCCACCGCGAGGATGTCTTCCTGGTTGCACGGTGATCCCTGACAGGCGGCTTCGTCGCTGATCGGGATGATGAGCCGCGCCACGTTCTGGCGCCAGTTGAAGTACTCGGCGACGAGTGCCGTCGCCGGCGCCCAGTTCTCCTGGTCACCTTCGGGCGCAACAACGGCATCCAGCGGACCACAGGCGCCGTTGCCCGGCACCGTCGCACCGAAAAGGCCCAGCACGGTGTCGTCCAGGCAATCGAACGGTGCGCCTGGCTGGGCCGTGATGCCCAGGAGCGTCAGGTTCGCGTCGATCCCCCGGGCGGTTAGCGCCGCGTCGATGGCGAGAATCCGACTGCACAGCGCACTCGCCTCGTCGAGCATCGTGCCCGACGTGTCCATGATGAAGACGATATCCGCCTCCGAGCAGCGCAGGCATTCGTCCGGCCGGCTGTTGCCGTTGCAGTCCGCGCTCGTTCCCGCGGCGATATCGCACAGGTCGAGTACGCCGTTCGCGTTGCAGTCGGTCGAGACTCCCGATACGACCTCGCAACCGTCGGGAACTCCGTTGCCATCGCAGTCAGGAGCCCCATCGGCCAGGTCGCAATCGTCGGGCACGCCGTTTCCGTCGCAGTCGTCCTCGCAATCGTCGGGAATGGCATTGGCATTGCAGTCTGCGGCGCCGCCCGCCAGTTCGCAGCCATCCGGCACGCCGTTCGCGTTGCAGTCAGGTGCACCGGCGTCCAGATCGCACTCGTCCGGAACGCCGTTGCCGTCGCAGTCCGGTGAGCGCAAGGCCAGCGCCAACCCATGACCGGGAAAGGCGATCGCCACCACCGTCTGGACGTTCTGGCCAGTCAGGTCTGCGCGCCGAATCAGCGCGCCGCCCCGCTCGGTCCAGTAGACCCATCCACCCGCCACATCCAACGTGAGCGCTTCCGGCGTCTCCAGTCCGGTCCGCAGCGTCTCGCGCGCCGTGCCGTCAAGGTGGGCACGCTCCAGCCGGCCGCTGCCGCTGTCGACCCAGTACAGCCAGCCGGCACTCGCGTTCAGCGCCAGGTCCGCCGGTAGCGTCAGCCCACTCGTGATCAGGTTCTCAAATCCGCCGCCCGCCAAGTCCGCCCGGTGGAGCGTGCCGGCGAGCAGGTTCGTGAAGTACACCTTGCCTCCGGCAACATCGAGTGCCAGCGCATCGGGCGCATCGATGCCGATAACCACGTCCTCGATCACCGAACCATCCAGGTTCGCGCGGCGGAGGTGGTCGTTGACCACGGAGGTCCAGTAGATTTTCCCATTGTCCAGGTCCAGCTTCAGATCGGGTACGAAATCCTCCACGACCACGACCTCGACAGCCGTTCCGTCAAGGTTGGCGCGCTTGATGCCGCCCGGCGATCCGTAATCCGCCCAGTACATCTTGCCGTGGGCGCGGTCCACCTCGAGCCCCAGCGGCTGAACCAGGCCGGCGGTTACCACGTCCTCCAGACCCGAGCCGTCCAGGTTGCTGCGCCGAATCAATCGCTGGTCCCGGTCGGTCCAGTAGATCTTGGATGCTGCGGACACGTCGATGACATCGGCAATACCGTTTTCATTGCAGTCGGGAATGCAGTTGTCGATTGCGCCGTCGTGGTCGGCGTCGACCGCGCTGCCCGCGGCGATTTCGCAATCATCCAGTCGACCGTTCAGATTGCAGTCGCGGCTCACGACGCCGGTGTAGTTCACCGTCAGCAGAATCGCCGAATTGCCGCAGCTCCCGAGCGAATTCAGCATGACACTCACCTGGACCAGTCCCGCATCCGCAAACGCGACGGCTGCATTGAAGTCCTCGGCGGAAATCTCCAGCGTAACGGGCGGCAGGAAGCCGCATTGCGGCACTACGGGAACCGCGGCCGCGCCGACGTAATCACCGTTGATGAAGACGCTGAACGTACCGGGGCCATGGCCTGCAAGCAGCTGAACCTCGAACGTCACCGTGCTCACCGCGATCGGCGGCGCGACCAGGAAATGAATCGAACTCCCGTTGGGCGTGCTGACCGCCCCCGGCACCGTGACGGAGAAGGGCCGCTCCGCGGCATCGCAGCCGTCCGGTACACCGTTCCCATTGCAGTCCGCGGCGGGCTCCGCCACATCGCATGTGTCGGGAATTCCATTTTGGTTGCAGTCCGTGCTGGTTCCCGCGGCGACCTCACAGGCGTCGGGATGTCCGTTCGTGTTGCAGTCCGGATCGCACGCGTCCGGCACCCCGTTGTTGTCGCAGTCCGGCGTCGGCGCGGTAACCAGCAGGTGGTCCGCGTGTCCCGGAGTGATCAGCAGAATTTCGCGCTCCTCGCTGCCGAGCGCGAAACGCGACAGGCGAATGTGGTTGATCTCTCCCGGGGCGGAGTCCGTGACGTAGAGCCAGTTGTGGGTCGTATCGACCGCCAGTCCGTCAGGCGCGTTGAAGAACGAAATGGAACTGACCGACTGAGCGTTGTTCCCGTCGGTATCCGCCACCCATACCTCGAGCCATTCCGCCCAGTAGAGCTTGTCGTGCCGCGCGTCCACCGCCAGGGCGCTGGCAAACGTATCGGGCAGGTCGACGATCAGCTCGACATCACTGCCGTCGAGATGGGCGCGGCTGATCCCCGCGATCGAAACCCAGTACATGCGCCCCTCCTCCGGAACCAGCACGAGCGAGCGTTTGGCCGATCCGCCTGCAAAATCATCAGGCACGAGCACGGTGACGCCGGTTCCGTCCAGATTGGCCCGGCGGATCCGCCCGCTGCCCGTCACCCAGTACAGGTGCCCCGCCGCGCCATGGATGGCAATCGCTTGCGGGCCCTCGAGCCCAATCGGCGCCACAACGATCTCCTGTTGCGAGCCGTCGAGGTTGGCGCGCCAGATCGCCCGCTCCTGCGACCAGTAGATCTTGCCGGCACCGCTGTCCACCGCGCAGGCACTCACGCCGAACATCGAGAGAATCGTCTGCAGGCCGCTCCCGTCCGGATTGACCTGCTGCAGTGAATCCAGCTCCGTGTTCGACCAGTAAAGTCGCGACGTCAGCGACAACTCGGCGCCATCGGGAATACCATTGCTGTTGCAGTCCTCCGCGAAGCTCGCCGCCGTCAGCAGGCACGCGAACACGAGCGTCCCCCCAACGCAGACACGCCGGTGCGCCCCCGAAAATGCGACGCACGCCCGTACTGTTCGCTTCGGTCCGCTGCACCGCTCGGTCCGTGTCATGCGCATTCCCTCCGCAGGCGCTGGGCGCCGCGTCCTCCGTCCATATTGCGTTTTCCATCTCCAGCGGCCCTTGCCCCCCGACCGCGGCGTCCACGCAGCGGGCGGGTCACCCCCGCTGCAGCCGGCGGCTCTTGTTGACGCCCATAGCGCCCGTCCGATGCGATTTGGACTGAGTCCGTGGCAAAACCGCGTTTTTTTTCGCGATCCCGGCGCGCCGAGGGTTGCATGCGCCAACTAACTTCTTTACGATCAAGGAGTTGCGCGGGCCATCCGCCGCACCTTTCGGGCCGGGATCAGCCGCACCCCATTCTCGCTGCGGGAACAGCCGACATGTCGCACGACACGACCCAACCGTCGCTGCTGCGGAAACTGCGCAAGGGCGCCGACGCGCAGGCGTGGCGCGAATTCGAGGCGAAGTACCGCAATCTGGTCGTGGGCTACTGCCGCCGCCGCGGTCTCCAACCCGCCGATTGCGATGATGTGCAACAACTGGTCTGGATGAACCTCGCCAAGGGCCTGCAGAACTTCGAATACGACCCGCGCCGGGGCCGCTTCCGGGACTACCTGCGCCGTGTCGTGCGCGCCGCCATCGCCCGCCATTTCTCCCGTCCAAATCCCGCCGGCCGGGCGCTAGATACCACCATGCTGGCCATCACGCCCAACGGCACCGACGAATTCGACGAGGCCTGGGAGGCCGAATGGGTTGACCATCACTACCGCCTCGCCATGCAGACCGTGCGAAGTACGTTCGACCCTCGCAGCATCGCCATCTTCGATCGCCTCCTCGCCGGCGAACCCGTCGCCACGCTTGCCACCGCCTTCGCTACAACCGATCAGGCCATCCACAAGATCAAGCAGCGCATCCGCAACCGTCTGGCCCAGTTGATCGACCGGCAGATCCGCGCCGAAGATGGCCGCGCCGCTGGCGGTATACCGCCGCGGGATCCCGGCTCCATTCCCTCCGAATCATGACGCCCGAATGACCATGTCGCCGACCATGCCCGAGGGCTTCGAATTCGACCAGCCAGACGAACTCTGGCTCGCTCGACTGCGCCACGCACTCCACTCGGAGGCCCCCCGGCCCGCCGCCGATGACTTCCGCGCCGGCGCCCGCCTCGGCCCCTACGCCCTGGTCCGCCGGATCGGCGCGGGCGGCATGGGCACCGTCTGGCTAGCGCGCCGCGCCGACGGCGTCTTCGAACGCGACGTGGCCATCAAGCTCATCAAGCGCGGCATGGATACCGACGCAGTCGTCCGGCGCTTCCACACCGAACGACACATCCTCGCAGCCCTGGTCAACCCGAACATAGCGCGACTCTACGACGGCGGGTCGACGCCCGAAGGCGGTCCCTACCTCGTCATGGAATACGTCGACGGACTGCCCATCGTCGACTACTGCGAGGAAAACGCCTACGACGTCGAACAGCGCCTCCACCTCTTCCGCACGGTCTGCCACGCGGTTCATCATGCCCATCGCCACCTCGTGCTGCACCGCGACCTGAAGCCCAACAACATCCTCGTAACCTCTAACGGAATTCCCAAATTGCTCGACTTTGGCATTGCCAAAATCCTGAACGAGGACGGCGCCGACGCGTCCGCGCATGCCACCACCGATCTGCGGCCCCTGACCCCGCGCTACGCCAGCCCGGAACAGGTCCGGGGCGAACGCCTGACCACCGCCACCGACGTCTACTCGCTCGGCGTCGTCCTCTACGAGCTGCTCGCCGCCACGCCGCTCTATCAGCTCGAAAGCGGCTCGCACCTCGAAATCGAGCGCGCCGTCGTCGCCCAAGTGCCGACACGCCCCAGCGTGGCTGTGTCCCGTCGCGGCGATCTCTCACCGCTCCAGCGACGCCGACTCCAGCGCCGCCTGCGCGGCGACCTCGACACCATCGTGATGACCGCCCTGCACAAGGACACCACCCACCGCTACCCCTCCGTCGAACAGCTCGCCGAAGACGTCCGACGCCACCTCGCCGGACTGCCCCTGCTCGCGCGACCGGCGGGTCTCTGGACGCGAACCATCAGCCTCATCCGCCGACGACGCGTGCCGCTGGCGGCTGCCTCCGCCGGCGGCCTGCTGGCACTGCTGCTCGCGACCGCTCTGGTCGTCTACTGGTTCATCGTGCCTGCGTGGGCCCAGAACCACCTCCGGCAGGCACGCCTGACGATCGTCGGACCGCGCGCCAATCAAGCGATGTACAATGTGATCTTCTTCAACGCTGCGCCATTCCGCGCCCCGGCCCGACAACGCAACACCACCGCCGAATACCTCAAGACAGCGCTCGCCGCCTACGATGCGGCACTACGCTACGCGCCCGGCAACACAGCCGCTCGCCGCGAACGCGAGATGGTGCTCCTCGCCTGCGCGTTCCGCGACGACCCTTCTCAATTGACCGAGCTCACCACCACCCTGCGGCCCCACCTCCCGTTGACCTGCGCCTACGCAGAAGAGTGGCAAGCAAACGGACAACGTCCACTGTTCACCCACGCCGAACTCGAGACCGCCAGTCCGTCGGACCTTCGCTCCATGGGCTTGCTCGCGCTGCTCTGGGGCGATCCGGAAACCGTGATCGACACGTGGACACGCCTGAGCATCGAAACCGCCGATCCGATCGTTGAAGCATCGCTGGGCAACATCTACCTCGCACTGGACGAACCTGCCCTGGCCTATCCGCGGTTGCTCAGCGCCCACCGTGCCTACCCCGAAGCAGCCAATCTGACCGCCTACCTCGCCGATGCCGCCGCACGCTGCGGCGACATCGAACAGGCGACGCAACTCCTGGCGGACGTCGAGCGCCAAGGCAACATCAGCGACAACGCGCTGCCGGTGGAACGGGTACGCATGCTCTGCCTGCTGTCCCAGGGACGCGTCGACGACGCCGTTGAACTCTATGACACCGCCCGGCTTGGCAATTACAACCCCGTGGCCACCGCGCAGCTCGCCGCTTACTTCGAACGCTCCGGCGATGACCACAGCGCCCTCCGCATCCTGGCCGATCGACTCCAGGCCCACGCCGCCCGGGAACAGGCCACAGCCGCGAAGTTCGTCAGGCTGATGGAGGCCTGGTGGGCCCGAATGGCGCCGATCGATCGTAAGCGCCTGCAGGAGCTGGCTGCAGCCTCAGCCCCGGTCACCGACCCGGAACTCCCCCGACTGCTCGACGTCTACGCCCGCACGCGACGCCAACTGGAAAAATATCCCAAACCCCATCCCCTCGGCTTGCGCGCAGGGTGGGACAAACTCGCCTACCCGGTCAGCGCAGCCGCCCTGGCCTCCGCCCGCGATGAGCTGAGCGCCCTCGCCGGTCACTCGCCTCCGTAGTTTCGACTTGGAAAACGTCAATTGCCGCAACTGAACGCCGCGCCGGGGCCGGAGACGCACGCGGCGAACGCGGCGTAGTCGCGGATGTCAATCCAGCCATTCGCGTCGAGGTCGAGCGCGGTGCACTCGGGATGCGTCTCCAGCGGCTGGCTGTAGCACGCCTGCACGCGCTGGTAGTCCGCCAGGTCGACGTCGCCGTCCGCGTCCGCGTCGGACTGGCTGACGGCGTAGAGGCTGGCAGCGCACACCGTCAGCGAACCCGCGCCGGCGGTGAACGCCCAGGTATCCACCTCGTCCGCGGCTGACTGGGCCGCACCAAAGGCGTAGCCGTCCGCCAGCCGCTGCTCCGCGCCGCCCGGTGGGGTGACGTACACGCTGTACGTGTGCGCCGCAACGTCCGCGACCACCCGCACCGCATACCGCGCATCCGCCTGATAGGCGACGACCGCATCGGCAGCGAAGCTCGCCCCGTCCCGCGCCTGAATCACCCCGCCCGGCGCGAAGCGGACCACCGCGGCATAGTCCGCCACCACATCGCTTGCCCCTTGCGCCACCGCGACATACGCGTCGATGCTCCCCGCGTCCGGCGTCGCGTCGAAGCGCAGCTCGACCAGCCCGGCGGCTGGCGCGACCCGCGCGTGCCGCCACGTCGGCAGGCTCTCGACGCAGCCGCCGCCCGCACCGCCGTATTCGCGGTACCGCGCAAGCGCCTGCATCAGGTAGTAATCCCCCCAGATCAGCGACGCGTCGATCGCCTGGTTGAAGTTCTTGTTGTACGTTCCGTGCAGCAGCACGCCGGCGCTCGCGACGCCGTTCGACAGGTACGCGTCCGTGCACAGCGACTTGAGAATATCCTCACCCGCCGCCCGGTAGTACGCCCGGTCGGCTGCATCCGGCGCCACGTGCCCCAGCTCGAGCAAACCCGACGCCGCAATCGCCGCAGCCGAGCTGTCGCGCGGCTCGCTCGCCCCCGGCGCGTCAAAGTCCCACGGCGGAACCCGGTCCGCGGGCACGTGGGCGATGAAGTAGTCCGCCATGCGCTTCGCAGCGGTGAGAAACTGCGGATCGTGCGTCTCGCGGTACACCGTCGTGAATCCGTGAATTCCCCACGCCTGCCCGCGCGACCAGGTCGAGTTCACCGCGTACCCGTTGAAGGTCCCGTTGCGAATGAACGCCCCGGTCGCCGTGTCGAAAAACACCTCCTGGTAGCTGCCCCCGTCCGGCCGGATCAGGTACTGCGCCGAGCGCGCCGCGTGACTCGCCGCCATGTCGCGCCACGCGGGATAGTCCGCCAGTTGCGCCGCGCGCAGCAGCAGCTCCAGCGTCATCATTCCGTCGATGATCACCCGGTATTCCCCGGTCGTCGCGTCCTTGTCGCCCGACGCGCGGATGCACCCCACCGTCGGGTTGTACCGCTGGGCCAGCGACCCCGCCGAAGTCTCGATGATGTCCACGTATGACGGCGCACTCGTCAGCCCGTACCCCTCGCCGTAACTGCAGTAGATCATGAAACCGATGTCCTGGTGCGCGGTGAGGTACTGCTGATCCTCCAGACCGACCGTCCACGGCTCGGCGAGGCTGAGCCATCCCGCATCCCGCGAACCCGCGTAGCTCTGCCACAGCGCCCCTGGGAAAAACCCACTGGTCCAGTTCTCCGGACCCGTCGTCACCCACGCTCCCTGCGGGTTCGTGTTGATCGGATAGCCGGCGGGGTCGATGTCGAGTTGCTGCCCCGCCCGCTGGGCGGCTGACGCCACGGCGAGATCGAGAATCCCCGCGCCCGCGATCACCTCGATCCCCTTGATCGCCGGGTTCTGCACGTTGTGAAAGAAGTCGATATCGAGGTTGCCGTCCGGCCCCACCGTCACGATGAACCACTTGACGAGCCCGCCTTCGTAGCCGGCCTCGGCGTACTGGTCGAAACCGCTCAGCATGTTCGCTCCCTCGAGCGACACGTCGAAGAGCCGCTGCCCGCTCCCGGTGATCCCGTTGTAGATCTCCGCACAGTACAGCCGCACCAGCACCTGCGTGCCCGCGGGCACAGGAAAATCCCATTGCATCTCCGCCGCCGGCACGTCATCCCACCGCTCGGTCTGGAACAAGGCCGCGGGCACGCTCGCCGGAACCAGCAGTTCCACGGAGATAGCATCCGCCGTGCTGCCCACCGTGTTCCCCGTCGCCGCCGCGTTCGAATAGGCCGACGGAGCAGCCGCGGTATCCGCCGCCCACGCCGGCGCCGACCCGTCTGCTGCCGCCAACTCCGGCCCGCCCGCGTTCACCCGGTAGAGCACCGTCGTCTGCGCCCGCACCGCCGTCGCCAACACGCCGACGACGAGCGCACACACACAGCCTCTCACCGCCCCGCTCACCCGCGCATCCGCGCGCCGCGTCGCCGAACCGGCCATGGCTTCCCTCCTGACTTAATTCCCAACTCAGGCCCGAGCCGCAGAAATGCAGGCGCAGCACGGTCACCGCGGGCCCCGGACGCCCCTCGGCAAAGCCCTGACCCTACCGAGCCGAGTCGCGCCGATCAAATGTGTCGGACGGAAGCCGACGCGATTAAGAATCCGCAGCCCCCTCGAGGGACATCGATACCGCGAACTCCATGCGCCGTGCGGTTCTTCCCGTGCCCGCCGGATCGCCTCGCGAACCACCGCCCAGCCCGATGCAACCCCCTGTCGATCCTGCATTTACAAAACCGATCGAATATACACCGCGGCACCGGCGCTCGGGTCGACCTCGTCGAAGCGCTCGCAGCCAAGTCCGCGCTCGAGGAAGCCACCCGGGAAGCCCTCAAGGCCATCATCCTCACCGGCCACAAGGACAACCCCAGGACCGAGAAGTGAACTCTGCGCACATTGCAGATGCTCGATTCGGTCGCGGCTGCGCCCAGGCGCTCACTTGCTGTTGCCCGCAGCGTCTCTCACCTGCAAGTCGCTCGTTTATAGTTCCTGAGCGATCCGGCGCCAGTGTGCCTCGTCCGCAGACCGATTCAAACTCGCATAAAGCGCCGTCAGTGATTCGGCGATGGCCCGCATGCACGCCGGATCCATATCATCGGCATCACGCGCCTGCTCGAAACCATCGAGCCAGAGCCGCTCGGCGCGATCCGTCTCCCCCACACCCGCAAGCGCTTTCGCCCACGCCGCCTGCATCCGAACGCGTGGCGCCGGGCACGATCCACCCTCGTCCCTGCACCGCCGCACGGCGTCCGCCAGCAACGGCTCCGCCTCCACGAATTTCCCAAGTGCGTTCAGGCATACGCCCAGCCAGTACGCCGCGCGGGTCACCGTGCCCGGCGGGGACACCTCCGCCGCCTGGCGAATCGCCAATCCACGCCGCAGGTACGGCTCCGCGTCCTCCGCCCGGCCCAGCCCCGTGAGCGCGCGTCCCAACGCTACAAACGGAACCGCGAACTCCGTGTGCCCGGGCGCGAGCCCGCTCGTCGTGATCGCCAGCGCTTCCTGGCACAGCGGCTCGGCTTCCGCGAACCGCCCCTGCCGCAGATACAGGTCAGCCATCCCGTTCAGCACGAACGCCACGTTCACGTGACTCGGGCCGCGCAAACGCCGCTGCGCCGCCAGCGCTTCATCGAACAACGGTTCCGCCTCTTCGAATGCCCCGGTTCGCGTCAACGCCTCCGCGAGATTGCCCGTCACCACGGCCCTATCGGGATGATCCACCGGCAACGTCCGCTGCGCCAGGTCCAGCGCCTCACGCAGCACCCCGACCGCCTCGTCGTCCTTGCCCTCGTTCGTCAAACACATCGCCAGGTTGCTGAGCATCGACACGACGTACGGGTTATTCTCACCCGCCACGGCCCGCATCATCGTCACCGCCGGCCGCAGGGATTCCTCCGCCCGAGCATAATCGCCCAATTGCAGGTGGGCATGCCCCAGCGCCGTGAGCGCCCCCACGATGCGCAGGTGCTGCACGCCGTACAACGCGTGCAACTGCTCGAGCGACTCCTCGATCAGCGGCACCGCCTCCGCCGCCCGTCCGCCGCCAATCAAGCGGTGCCCGAGGTTGGTGAGTGCAATCGCAATCATCGGATGGGGCTGCGGATACACCTTGCGATCAATCGCCAACGCTTCCTGGTCGTACGCGATCGCTTCTTCGAATTCACCGTGCGCCGCCGCACAGCGCGCAAGCTGCCCCAGCGCTTCCGCCACGGCGTGATGCTCCTCACCGTACAGCGTGCGCCGCATCGCCAGCGCCTCACGCTGCAGCGGCTCGGCGCCGTCGTAGTCACCCGCCTGCTGCAACACGTTGCCGAGGACGCTCAGGCACGCCGCTATGCGCCGATGCGGCGGGACGTACTGCACCCGCGCCAGTTCCAGCGCTTCCTCGGCCAGCGCCCGCGCGGCGCGAAAGTCACCCTGCACCTGCTTGAGCCGCGTCATGCTGCTCAGGTAGCCGATGCGGTCACGCTGCTGCGCTCGCCCCGTCCCGTCCGAACCCTCCAGGCACTCGTCCCAGAGCGCCCCCGCTTCATCGTACGCCCCTTGATCGTACAGCGACTGCGCCAGTTCACTCTGCACCTGCAGCGTCTCGCGCGCATCCGCGCCATGCACTGCCTGAGACATCGCCAGCGCCTCACGCAGCCGCTCTTCGGCTTCCGCATGCCGGCCGAGACTCCGCAGCACCGCGCCGTACGCGTCCACGCTCTGCGCGAGCAGCGCATGCGGCGCCTCGTACAGTCCGCGCCGAATCTCCAGCGCCTGTTGCAGGTGGTCCGCCGCGCGCTCGAACGCCCCGAGCCCCGCATACGCCCGCCCGATCGCCGCGTGCACCGACGCCGTCACCTCCTCATCCCCACCCGCCCGATCCGTCACCGTCGGCGCGAACGCATCCAGCAACTCCCGAACCGTGTAGTCCTCCCCCCGGGCCACGTCCGGATCCGCCGCGGATATCATGTCCTCCAGCAGCTCGTTGACGGCTGCCGCCCGCGCCGCCTCACGCTGCGCGCGCACCGCCGCACGCTCCGCCCGCTGCCGCTCACGCCGCTGCCCGGAATAGAGTTCGCCGAGCCACGCGGCTGACGCGCACACCAGCAGGAAAAACGCTGCCGCGACCGTCACCGCAACACGATGCCGCCGCAGCGACTTGCCCAACACGTACCAGCGGCTGTCACGCTTCGCCGCGATCGCCTCGCCGGCCTGCATGCGCCACAGGTCCTCCGCCAGCGCCCCGGCAGACGCGTAGCGTCGCGCGGGCTCCTTGGCCAGGCAGCGCAGCACGATCGTCTCCAACTCGCCGGACAGGTCCGGGCGGTGCTGCCGCAGTCGCGCGGGCGCGGCGTGCATCACTCGGTCCAGCACCTCCCGCGCCGCCCCTTCCACATCGTAAGGGAATTCACCAGACAGCAGCCGGTAAAGCAGCAGCCCCAGGGCGTACACGTCGGTACGCGCATCAATCGGGGCGGCGCCCGCGGCCTGCTCCGGGCTCGCCCACGGCACCGAGCCGACAAACTGGCCCGCCACCGTCATCTGCGTCGCCTCCTCCGCGCCGGCCGCATCAAGCCGCTTGGCCAGGCCGAAGTCCAGAACGAAGGGAACACCCGCGCGATCCACGCGGATGTTGCTCGGCTTCAGGTCGCGATGCACCACCCCCAGCAGGTGGGCGGCATGGACCGCGTCGCATACCTTGAGAAAAACGGAAAGGACTTCCCCGACCGGGGCGGCGCCCGCTTCGCCGCCGCGACCCCGCACGTGCGCGTCCACGTCCGCACCATCCACGAAGTCCATCACGTAGTAGTAACTGCCCCCCGCGGTGATGCCTCGATCGTAGACCCGCACGATGTTGGGATGCTGGAGATAACTCAATATCTCCACCTCGCGATCGAATCGCGCCCGCTCGCGCACCCCCGCAAACATCCCCTCGCGCAGCACCTTCAGCGCCACCGTGCGCCGCGTGGACCGCTGCACGGCCCGGTACACCACGCCCTGCCCGCCGCGATGCACCTCGGCGACGATGTCATAGCCGGGAAAAACGTCCGCCCCGAGCGATGCCCCCCCCGGCAGCACCGCCGTCAGCGGCTCCAGTTGGGATGAACCCGAAGCCCGCCGCCGCGCCCGCTCGATCACCGCCAAGTGCCGCAGCTCCTCGCCCAGCTCCGGCATCAGCTCCGGATGCGCCGCCGCGATCGCCGCGCTCGACACCTCCTCGCCGCCCGCCCGGCGCTCGATGCAGGCGTCAATCAAATGGTGAATCCGCGCCAGCCGATCCTCATCCATCGCCACCCGCGCATCGGTTCGCTGCCCTTCACCCGTCATCACCACCCTCGCTGACGCAGGCAATTCCCAATGACCGCATCTCCCTCGTTGGGCAACGCGCAACCGCACGCCGCCGTGCTCACCCTCTCACTTTCTCACTTTCTCACTTTCTCACTCGCCCGCAGCTTGCTGCGCCGCGCCCCCATCTATGAACGCAATCACGGACGCTCCCCTTACTCCCGCAGCCCCAGAAATTCGGTCGAACTGCCCAGCGCCGTGTGCAGCCGCTTCAGGGCCCGGTGACAGAGCACGCACACCGCACCCTCGGTACGCTTCATCCGCTCAGCCGTCTGCGCCACCGTCAGGCCCTCGAGGTACCGCAACCGCAAAGCCTGGCTGTAGTGCTCCGGCAATCCCTCCAGCGCCGCCCGCACGATCCCCACCGCCTCCCGGGCGGCGGCTGATTGACTCGGCGTGCGCTCGTGAAGCGCCACCTGCTCGAGCCAGTCCACCACCGTCCCCGACGCCGCCGGCCGCTGACTTGCCACCTGCCGCCAATCGCCACCGCGCTTGGCGGCATGCTCCGCGCGGATTGCGTCGTACAGCCGGTGCTCCGCCACGCAACTGAGCCAGTGCTCGAACGCGGGGGCGCTCTGCGGCCGAAACGCGCGGATCTCCCGAAAAACCACGACGTACGTCTCCTGCAGCACGTCCTCGACCGCGATGACCGAACGCAGATGATCGGGCAACTTGCGCGCCAGCATGCCCGCGAGCCGCGGATGCTGGCGCAGCAGCAGCCGATCCAGCGCCGCGTCCTCACCCGCGACGGCGCGCTCCAGCAGCTCGGCGACGGATGTGTCCTGATCCATGATGTCCCCCACGCCGTGCGGAACGGCGCGTGCCCGATTCGCAGCCATCATACCGGATCGCCGCGGCTGCCCCAACGCCCGCTTGATCGCGCGGCAAACGCGGGTCTGGGCACTGCGGATAACGGCATTTTCACGACGAACTGAAGCGCGCCGCATTGCGCAGACGTTTTTTTCCGGAGCAACCTGTAAGCCCAGCCGTCCGTTCGCGTTCACATCCTTGGGCCGAAGCGGGCGCCGCCCGCGGGCAACAGGACTTGCCGACGTCCATGCGACCTGCCAGGAGGAATGCGATCATGAAGCGCCAAGCCGAGCACGAACGCTGCGCCGCGTACCCGTTGACCCCGCGTCTCCGGCCCCTGCCGGCGCATGCCGTCGGAGCACGTCCGGGGCCGGCATCGGCTCTGCTCGCCCTGCTCCTGATGCTCCCCGCCGGCGCCTGGGCCCAACCCGCCAACGACGGGTGCACCACCGCCACCGTCATTCCCGGCAACAGCGTCCAGTACAACCCGCCCACGCTCAACGTCTCGACTGCACTCACCAACCTCTGCTCGCCCGCGCACTCCTGCACCGGCGGCTCGGTCGCCAAGGACGTGTTCTACGTCTATACACCGGATCTCGACGGCACCATCACCGTCGACACCTTCGGCAGCAACTACAACACCATCCTGTCCGCGTTCGCGGGATGCCGCGGCTTCTGCGGCGGCCTTTCCTGCTGCCCGAATCCGATCGAATACGCCTGCAACGACAACTACTTCTTCGGCACGCAGTCGCAGATCACCTTCGATGTGCAAGCTCAGGAATCCTACATCTTCCGAGTATCCGCAATCAACGCGTCCGGCGGTGAAATGCTCGACTTCAACCTCAGCTGGAAACCGGCCAACGACGCCTGCGCCAACGCCACGCCGATCAACGGCCTCGTCTACAGCTCGCCGGTCTACAGCACGGTCAACGCCGACGTGGACACCTGCGAGGCCCAGGAATCGTGCGAACTCAACGGCGTGGGAACCAGCAACTCCGTCTGGTATTCCTATACGGCCGCCTGCGACGGACTGCTCACCCTCGACACCGAAGGCTCCGACTACGACACCGTCCTCTCCGTCTTCGACGGCTGCGCCATCTTCTACGGAGTCGATATCCCCTGTGGTAACCCCGCGGAAATCGCCTGCGACGACGACAGCGGAACCGGCACACTCTCGCGCATCGCGGACCTGCCCGTGACCGGCGGCACCGAGTACCTCATCAAGGTGGCGGACTACAACCCGGCCCTCAACGGCGGCCAGCTCCAGTTCAACTTGCGCTTCGACGGCGCCGATCCGCCGGTTGCCGAGATCACCAGCCCCCTGTCGTACGACTGCGCCTGCGGCGTCACACCAGTCTACGGAACCGCCGACCAGCCCGCCGGCCTCTTCGCCGGCTATGTCCTCGACTACATGCCCGTCGGCGGAACCTCCCGGACCCTCGTCGCCACCGGCGCCGCCCCCGTCAACGACGGCCTGCTCGCCAATTGGGATACATCAAGCCTCCCGGAGGGCACCTACCTGCTGCGCCTGAGCGTCACCAACGGCTGCGGCGTATCCAGCACAGCCGTGCAACTCGTCTACGTGGACGCAGCTTTCGCGAGCCTCCTCCTCGCCGGACCCGCCAACACCGTCGTCGGCGGTAAGGTCTGCCCCACCGGCACGGCCTGGGACGTCTGTTTCCAGCAGTACACCGTCGATTACGCCCCGAGCGGCTCCGCTTCGTTCCTTCCCGTACAGGCCGCCACGCCGGCTTACTTCGCAGCCGTCACCAACGATCCCCTTCTGCCCAACGAACCGTGGGATACCGTCGCCGACGCCATCCCGGACGGCGACTACGACCTGCGCCTCACCGGCGTCACCACCTGCGGCCTGACCGCCCAGCAGACCACGGTCATCACCGTCGATAACCGGCAGCCGGTGGCCCTCATCGACAGCCCGCTCAGCTGCGCGGTCGTTGACGGCGTCGTCGAAGTCACTGGCACCGCCTACGACGCCAACCTCGCCGCCTGGTCCCTCCAGTACACCGGCGGTGGCGCCAGCGGCTGGACCACCATCGACTCCGACACCTTCCCCGTTGTCAACGACGTCCTTGGCTACTGGGATACCTCCGGACTTCCCGACTGCGCCTACGCGCTGCGTCTGATCGTGTCCGACACCGCCAACCTGAACTGCAACGGCGCCATCCACCACACCAGCGAATACACCGTGGGCGTGCTGCTCGGCTCCTGCGGAGATTTCGACGCGGACAACGACGGAGACGTGGACCTCGCCGACTACGCCGCATTCATGCAGGCGTTCACCGGTGCGCTGCCCTGACGCGGGCGCCCGACGCCGAGTTACTGCACAACACGGCGCCATGCGCTGAACGAACGCGGGCATCGAACCGCCCGGCGCTACCCCCAAAACGACTCCGAGTCGTCGGGCAGCTCGTCCCGCCAGCACTGCACGCACCGCGAGTAGTAGTTCTCGCCCGCCGCCACCCGGCGCACGACGTCGACAAGCTTCTCGACACGAAACGGCTTGACCATGTACCCCGCGGGCCGCGTCGACAGCGCCCGCGCATAAAACGGCGGACCCGCAAAGCCGGACACGTACAGCACCCGCACGCGCGGACAGGCGGCCATGATCTTCCGCACAGTATCGAACGCACAGCCATCGAACGACTTGATGTTCGTGATGAAAACGTCGAGATCCCACTCGAGCGCGTGGTACAGCGCCTCGCGGCAAGAGCCCACGTACGCCACCACCTGCAGACGCGTGTCCGCCGACAGCGCGTGCCGGTAAAGTTTGCGAACACTCGAATCCAGGTCCTTCACCAGGACCTTAACCCTGCGCGCCATGCCGCTTCCCCCATCGGGCTGGCTGTCCCACATCCAGGCCACCCAGCCCCGCACCCCGCTACTTTCCAGTGCGCCCGCCACCCCCAGGCAAGCGTACACCCGCCTCCTATTCTACCCCACGCTCGCCCACCCCGCGCAGCCACACACCGTTTCCCCCGAGGCAATACAAGCACACATCACAATTCCACACAGCCACTGCAACACGACCGCCCGCACCCCCGCCACGCAGGCCCAATTCCTTGTTCATAGTTTTCTCACCGCCCCCCAACGCCGCCGCGCTCACTTTCTCACTTTCCCGCCTTCTCACCTTCTCACTTTCTCACTTTCCCGCTCTCCCACCGGCTATACTCTCCGCATGTCCACTCCCCTACCCATCACCGGCGTCGCCGAAATCGTCCTCAGCGTCCGCGACCTGCCCCGCATGCGCCAATTCTACATGGATGTGCTCGGCTTCCCGGTCCTGGGCCAGTCCTGCCACGAGCGCGGACCCGACGCCGACCCCGACGGCGAGCCCACCATCGCCTTTCTCATCATCGCGCCCGCCGACACCCCGCTCGGCCGCAACAACCACCCAACGCTGCTCGTCCTCATCGACTACCGCCGCCACGTCTTCGCCAGGCCCCGCTTCGACGGCCACGACGTCCGCCGCTCCACCCTCAACCACCTCGCCTTTGAGATTTCCCTAGAGGACTACGCCGCCCACCGCGACCGCCTCGCCGCCCTCGGCCTTGACCCGCAAACCACCACCTTCCCCGCGATGACCGCCCGCGCCCTCTTCTTCAAGGACCCCGAGGGCAACCAGCTCGAACTCATCTGCCACGACCCCGCCGCCGCGGCCGAGTCCGCGTAGCCCCCGCGCGCCCTCCCCCATCTGCCGCCATCGTTGCAGGGCTGTTACCCGCCCGATAGGCCTCCGCACCTCCCCCGCGGTATCCTCCTCCTGCCGAGACCGGCCGCCAGCCGGAATCCCCCGCGGCACGACGCCATGACGCCCTTCGGAGATACTCGCCGTGAAACTCGCCGCCAAGCTCGTCGTCTTCATCATCGCCGCCATCATTCTCGACTCAGCCGTGGCCGGATATCTCTCCGTCCGCCGCGAGGTCGAACTCTTCGACGTCGACATGCGCTCCGACGCCCACCTGCTCGGTGACGCCGTCGGACGCATGGTCGCCGACGTCTGGAACACCAATGGCCCCGACCGCGCCCTCGAACTCATCGACGAGGTGAACTCCCGCGAATACGCGGTCGGCATGCGCTGGGTCTGGTTCGACGCACCCCCCGGCGACCCCTTCGCGCCGCGCGCCCCCCACGAGCAGCTCACCGCACTGCCCGCCCAGGACGCCGTCTCTGTCGTACTCTCCGATCCTCCCGGCCCGGATCGCCTCTTCACCTACGTCGTCGTCCACACCGGCAAGCACCGCAGCGAAGAGAAGCGCGTCGGCGGACTCGAACTCTCCGAGAGCCTCGCACCCGCCCGCGACTATTCCCGCTCCACCATCATCCGCACCGTCGTCGCCACCGCGATCCTCGTCGGCCTCAGCATCAGCGTCGTCGCCCTCTTGGGATTAACCTGGGTCGGCCAGCCCCTCCGCCAGCTCACCGACAAGGCCCAGCGCGTCGGCCGCGGCGACCTCTCCGGCCCCCTCACCCTCCGCGGCAACGACGAACTCACCCAGCTCGCCCAGAACATGAACACCATGTGCGCCGAACTCGCCCGCGCCCAGGAAAAGGTCCGCCAGGAAACCGAGGCCCGCATCGCCGCGCTCGAACAGTCCCGCCACGCCGACCGCCTCAAGACCGTCGGCCGCCTCGCCTCCGGCGTCGCCCACGAACTCGGCACCCCCCTCAACGTCGTCTCCGGACGCGCCGCCCTCATCGCCCGCGGCGACCTCTCCCCCGACGAGGTCACCGACAGCGCCCGCATCATCCGCGGCGAATCCGAACGCATGGCCACCCTCATCCGCCAACTCCTCGACTTCGCCCGCCGCCGCTCGCCCAAGAAACAACCCACCGACCTCGCCCGCCTCGCCGAACAGACCGTCAGCCTCCTCAAACCCCTCGCCCAGAAACAGAACGCCACCCTCGAACTCCACGCCGCCACCCCGCCCGTCGTCGCCCCCGCCGACGCCGGCCAGGTCCAGCAGGTCCTCAGCAACATCCTCATGAACGCCCTGCAAGCCATGACGCCTGGTGGAAAAGTCAATATCGACATCGACCGCGCCACCGCCGCCCGACCCGCAAACGGCGCCCCCACCCCCTGCGCCCGCATCGCCGTCCAGGACGAGGGCCACGGCATCACCCCCGAACACCTCCCCCACGTCTTCGAACCCTTCTTCACCACCAAGGACGTCGGCGAGGGCACCGGCCTTGGTCTGTCCATCAGTTACGGTATCATCCAGGAACACGGCGGCTGGATCGATGTCAGCAGCGCGCCCAGCCGCGGCAGCCGCTTCTCGATCTATCTCCCGCTGGAGGCTGCACCTTGCCCGGACGAATCCTCATCGTCGACGACGACCCGGCCATGACCGAGTTGCTCCGCCTCGACCTCGCTCACCGCGACTTCACCCCCGTCTGCGCCGACTCCGCCGAAGCCGCCTTCCAACTCCTCGGCCAGCAACCCTTCGACGTCGTCCTCACCGACCTCGCCATGCCCGGCATGGGCGGCATCGAACTCTGCGACCGCATCGCCGCCAACCACCCCGACCTGCCCGTCGTCGTCCTCACCGGCTTCGGCAGCCTCGAGACCGCCGTCGCCGCCATCCGCTCCGGCGCCTACGACTTCGTCACCAAACCCGTCGACCTCGACCTGCTCCACCTCGTCATCAACCGCGCCGCGCGCCACCACGAACTCCAGGAACAGGTCCGCACCCTCAGCGCCGCGGTCGAACGCTCCCAGCGCTTCGAAACCCTGCTCGGCGCCAGCCCCGCCATGCAGCGCCTCTTCGACGAACTCGCCCGCGTCGCCGCCCTCGACACCCAGGTGCTCATCACCGGCGAAAACGGCACCGGCAAGGAACTCGCCGCCCGCGCCCTCCACGCCCGCAGCCCCCGCGCCCACGGCCCCTTCATCGCCGTCAACTGCGCCGCCCTCCCCCACAACCTGCTCGAAAGCGAACTCTTCGGCCACGTCCGCGGGGCCTTCACCGACGCGCGCAGCGCCCGCAGCGGCCTCTTCGCCGAAGCCGCCGGCGGCACCCTGCTCCTCGACGAAATCGGCGACTTCCCCCTCGAATTGCAGCCCAAACTCCTCCGCGTCCTCGAACAGCGCACCCTCCGCCCGGTCGGCGCCGACCGCGAAGTCCCCTTCGACGTCCGCGTCATCGCCGCCACCAACCGCGACCTCCAGACCGCCATCGAGGAACGCCGCTTCCGCGAGGACCTCTTCTTCCGCATCAACGTCATCCAGATCGAACTGCCCCCACTCCGCGCCCGCGGCACCGACGTGCTCCTCCTCGCCCAGCACTTCGTCGACCACTTCGCCGACCGCCTGCACAAGCCCGTCACTGGCATTTCCCAACCGGTCGCCGAACGCCTCCTCGCCTATGCGTGGCCCGGCAACGTCCGCGAGCTCCGCAACGCCGTCGAACGCGCCGTCGCCCTCACCCAGCGCGAGAAGCTCGTCGTCGAGGACCTTCCCGAACGCATCCGCGCCTACCGCTCCGCCGAACTCTCCCTCGGCGGCGAGAACCCCGGCGAACTCGCCACCATGGAGGAGGTCGAACGCCGCTACATCCGCCACGTCCTCAACGCCGCCGCGGGTAACAAGACCGTTGCAGCACGCATCCTCGGCTTCGATCGCAAGACCCTCTACCGCAAGCTCGAGCGTTACGGCATCGAAACCGAAAGCAACTGATATTCAACAACTGCGCAACGACGCCGCGTTGTTTTCGACGTGAAGAGCCGATCTGACCACGCCGCAAGGAATCTGCAGCGCGTTCTAAGCGGCAAAATGCCGCGCGCGTCATTTCGCCGCGCCCCTCCCCAGAACTCGCCCTTTTCCCTGTGTTTTTGACCATCGCTTCCGCCCGCGACGAATCCCGACACGTCGGCGCGTCAATCCGCCCCACCCTCCACACGCGCCATCCGCGTTTCCGCACCCGTAACCCAGTGGCACGTGGATTGCCCTCCATCAGGCGACGGCTGCACCGTGCAGCCGAATTCTGTCCCCCTGGCAGGGATTTCACAATGGAAGGCGCAAGCGAGACAGGCCGCAACCACCCCCACGCCGGAGGCGAACCCTATCGCGTACTCCTGGCTGAAGACGACCCCGAAATGCGCGGCCTGCTCGCCCATGCCTTGCACCACGACGGCTACATGGTCGACGAGTGCCGCGACGGACACCACCTCGTCGCCCGCCTTGTCTCCGCCGACCCCGGCTACTTCGACATCATCATCACCGATATCCGCATGCCCGGCCTCAACGGGCTCGACTTCCTCGAACAACTCCGCCGCTGCGCCAACGTCCCCCCCGCCGTCCTCATCACCGCCTTCGGCGATGAGGAAACGCACAACCGGGCCCATCGCCTCGGAGCCGCAGCGATCCTCGACAAACCCTTCGACATCGGCGACCTGCTTACCACCGTGCGCAACGTCTTCACCACGCACACGCCCGCAGGCGCTCCCCACACGGCCGACGACGACAACCACGCCCGGCACCAACCCCACGAAGGAGGGTCATCATGAAATCGGCCCACCGTGACCGCACCCGCACCAACCCACACGCCCACGACGCCTTCCGCGTCCTGGTCGCCGAGGACGACGACGCCATGCGTACCCTGCTCGCCGAACAACTCCTCCGCCGCGGCTACGACGTGGTCACCTGCGCCAACGGCGTGCAACTGCTCGACAAGCTCTCGCCCTTCCTCCTCGGCCGCGAACCGATCGAGGTGGACCTGCTCATCTCCGACGTGCGCATGCCCGGCCTCACCGGGCTCGAGGTGCTCGCCGGGCTCACCCACGAACCGGGCTGCCCACCCACCATCATCATCACCGCCTTCGGAGACCAGGAGACCCACGAGGAGGCCGCCCGCTGCCATGCCGCCGGCTTCTTCGACAAACCCTTTGAAATCGAGGCGCTGCTCGACCGCGTCGGAGAAATCGCGGCGGCCCGCGCCCGGGATAACTGAACACCTGAAAGGAGAAAACACCATGATCCGCAAACACCCAACCCCTGTGATGCTGCTGTGCAGCGCCCTCGCGCTGCCCCTGCTGCAACCCGCCGGCGCATTCGCCGCCGCCCGGTCCACACCGGCAACAACCGACACGCCGACCACGGTCGACACGCCGGCCATCGCCCACGCCCAGCAGATCTCCGACGCGTTCGAGCAGGTGGCCAGCGCCGTCACCCCCAGCGTCGTCACCATCGAGTCCGCCAAGAAGCTCAAGGTCAACGCCATGCGCGACCGCCAGCTCGGACCCGACGCGCAGAACTTCCTCCGCCAGTTCTTCGGCGATGAGTTCGACTACCACGCCCTGCCCTTCAACCAGGCCCCGCAAAGCTACGTCCAGGAGGGCCTCGGCTCCGGCGTGATCGTCAGCAAGGACGGCTACATCCTCACCAACAACCACGTCGTCGCCGGCGCCGACGAAGTCACCGTCAAGCTCACCAACGACCGCACCTTCACCGCGACCGTCGTCGGCACCGACCCCAAGACCGACCTCGCCGTCCTCAAGGTGGACGCCAACAACCTCACGCCCGCGACCCTCGGCGACTCCGACTCGCTCCGCGTGGGTGAGTGGGTCCTCGCCTTGGGCAATCCCTTCGGTCTCCGTTCGACCATGACCGCCGGGATCGTCAGCGCCAAGGGCCGCACCCACGTCGGCATCGCCGACTACGAGGACTTCATCCAGACCGACGCCGCGATCAACCCCGGCAACAGCGGGGGACCGCTCGTCGATCTCGACGGAAAGGTCATCGGCATCAATACCGCGATCGCCACGCGCAGCGGCGGCTACATGGGCGTCGGCTTCGCCGTCCCCATCGGCCTCGCGAAAACCATCATGCACACGCTGATCAAGGAAGGCCACGTCGTCCGCGGCTGGCTCGGCGTCGGCATCCAGAACCTCAATGAGGGTCTCGCCAAGTCGTTCAACTACGACAGCAAGGCCGGCGCCCTCGTCGGCAACGTGCTCGCCGACGGACCCGCGGGCCAGGCCGGCATCCAGTCCGGCGACATCATCGTCCGCTTCGGCAACCAGGACGTCGCCGACATGGACGCCCTCCGCGAAGCCGTCGCCGAAACCAAGCCCGGCACCACCGTGCCCACCGAGATCATCCGCAACGGCCAGCACCGCACCATCGACGTCAAGATCGGCGAGATGCCCGACGACGAGCAGGCAGCCATGACCGAACAACAACCCGACAAGCTCGGCCTCTCCGTCCAGGACCTCACCCCGGAGATCGCCCAGCAACTCGGCTACGAAAACACCGTCGAGGGCGTCGTGGTGACCTCGGTCGAACCACTCAGCCCCGCCGACCGGGCCGGGCTCCAACCCCGCGACGTCATCGTCTCCATCCAGGACACCCCGGTGAAGGACCTCGCCAGTTTCAAGCAGGCCTTGAGCAAGGCCGACCTCACCGCCGGCGTCCGCATGACCGTCCGGACCGGCAAACTCCAACGCTTCATCTTCCTCCAGCAGGAAGCGGAAGCCCCGAAATAGTGCACCCGCGTGCGGCTGGGTGAAAATTCCGGGTTACGGGCCCCGCGACGCCAGCCGACACGCTATCCTGAGGCGAGCCCGCCCGCCGTGTGCGGGCTCGCCTCTTGCCCTTTCACCGCCGCACGACGCGATCGGCCCACACGGCAGGGAAACCGCTCGAAGCACGCTCGAAAAATCCACCATTCACGAAAGGACCGTGAAATGCTTCACCGCACCGAAGAGAACGACCTCCGCGATGGCGTCGACTCCATCATCGCCGCCAGCCTCGTCCACGAACTCGTCAGCCCCGGCGAACGCATCCGCCGCAACGCCCGTGAGTCCCTCGTCCAACTCGGCAGCCCAGCCGTCGACCCCCTTCTCGAGGCCCTCCGCGACGACCGCAAGCAGATGCGCTGGGAAGCCGCCAAGGCCCTCTGCGACATCGCCAGCCCCCGCTCCGCCGGCGCCCTCGTCGACGCCCTCGAGGACGAAGACGGCGACGTCCGCTGGGTCGCGGCTGAGGCCCTCATCGCCATGCGCAAAAACGCCATCAAGCCGCTGCTCCACGCGCTCCAGGAACGCAAGAACACCCCGGAACTCCGCGAAGGCGCACACCACGTGCTCCACGACCTCAACCGCGGCGACCTCGCCGCCTACTGCCAGCCCGTGCTCGACGCCCTCGACGGCCCGGCCCCCGACATGCGCACGCCGCTCGCCGCCCACGAAGTCCTCGAACGCGAAGCAGCGCTGTAGGTCACGCTGTAGCGTGACAACAACCAGAGCCGCGCCCGTGAGGAAGCGGAAATCAGAGCCGCGCCCGTAAGGAAGCGGAAATCAGAGCCGCGCCCGTAAGGAACCGGAAGTAAGAGCCGCGCCCGTAAGGAAGCGGAAGTAAGGGCCGCGCCCGTGAGGAAGCGGAAATCAGAGCCGCGCCCGTAAGGAAGCGGAAGTAAGAAAATCCAAAGCACCGCCGGTCACGCGATTGCGTGACCGCCCAAACGGCATGTCACGCTGTTGCGTGACCGGGGGCCGTCACGCCGCCGCGTGACGGCGCCCCGCAACAAGAACAACCACCGGAGGGGGAGCTGGCAGCCGGGAACCCGGCGCGCGTCGACCCCACGCCCGCCACCCGGCTGCCGCTGGCCCCCCTGGCGAAAACATCTATGCCGAAGACCTCTATCCAGCGAGAACCGCCATGATCGCCTCCACCCATTCCGAAGAAACCACCACCCGCGCGCACATCGAACTCGCCGACGCACACCGCACCGCGCCGCCCGCCGGCCTCACCACCACCCACGCCGGCGAACTCCTCGCCCAGTTCGGCCCCAACGAGATCGCCGAACACCACGAACGCCCTCTCGTCAAACTCCTCCGCGGATTCTGGGGCCCCATCCCCTGGATGATCGAGGTGGCGGCTGTCCTCTCCGCCGTCGTCGGCCACTGGGCCGACTTCTGCATCATCGCCGTCCTCCTCCTCGCCAACGTCATCGTCGGCTTCTGGGAGGAATACCAGGCGGGCAACGCCATCGCCGCCCTGCGCAAACAGCTCTCCCTCACCGCCCGCGCCCGACGCGACGGCAAGTGGGTCCAACTCCCGGCCCGCGAACTCGTCCCCGGTGACCTCGTGCGCCTGCGCCTCGGCGATATCGTCCCCGCCGACGCCCGCATCGTCGCCGGCGACCCCGTCTCCGTCGACCAGTCCGCGCTCACCGGCGAGTCCCTGCCCGTCACCCGCAAGCTCGACGACCTGCTCTACAGCGGCTCCGTCGTCAAGCAGGGCGAGGTCGACGCGGAGGTCTACGCCACCGGACCGCGCACCTACTTCGGCAAGACCGCCCACCTCGTCGAGTCCGCCCACGCGGTCAGCCACTTCCAGCGCGCCGTCATCCGCATTGGCAATTACCTGATCGGCCTCGCCGTCGCCCTCGTCACCACCATCCTCGTCGTCGCCATCGCCCGCGGCGATACCATCATGACCACGCTCCAGTTCGCGCTGGTGCTCACCGTGGCGGCCATCCCCGTCGCCCTGCCCACCGTGCTCACCGTCACCATGGCCGTCGGCGCGCGGCTCCTCGCCGCCAGGCAGGCCATCGTCTCACGCCTCGCCGCCATCGAGGAACTCGCCGGCATGGACGTGCTCTGCTCCGACAAGACCGGCACCCTCACCCAGAACAAGCTGTCCGTCGGCCCGCCCTACATCGCCGCCGGCGCCGCCCACGACGACGTGCTCCGCAGCGCCGCCTGGGCCTCCCGCGGCGAAAACCAGGACCCCATCGATCTCGCCGTCCTCGCCGGATTGGACAAACCCAACCCGCCCGAGTACGCCGTCACCCGCTTCGTGCCCTTCGACCCGGTCCACAAGCGCACCGAGGCCACGGTCGCCCCGCCCGGCGCCGCCCCCTTCCGCGTGAGCAAGGGCGCCCCGCAGGTCATCCTCGCCCTCGCCGAAGACCCGCCCGAAGTGAAGAAGGCGGCTGAGGAGGCGGTCAACCGCTTCGCCGCCCGCGGCTTCCGCGCCCTCGGCGTCGCCCGCACCGACGCAGCCGGCCACTGGCATCTGCTCGGCGTCCTGCCCCTCTCCGATCCGCCCCGCGAGGACTCGCGCGACACCATCGCCCGCGCCCGCGAAATGGGCGTCGACGTCAAGATGGTCACCGGCGACCAGCGCGCCATCGCCGTCGAGGTCGCCCAGGAACTCGCCCTCGGCACCAACATCGCCGACGCCTCCGCCCTCGCCGCCGGGGAAACCGACTCCGCCACGCCCGCGGGCGCAGACGACCAGCCGCAAGCCGCCGCCAACCCCGCCGCAACCGCCGCCTTCGATGCGGCGGTCGAGGCCAGCGACGGCTTCGCCCAGGTCTTCCCCGAACACAAGTTCGCGATTGTGAAATCCCTGCAGCGCCGCGGCCACATCACCGGCATGACCGGCGACGGCGTCAACGACGCGCCCGCCCTCCGCCAGGCCGACGCCGGCATCGCCGTCGCCGGCGCCACCGACGCAGCCCGGGCAGCCGCCGCCATCGTCCTCCTCGCCCCCGGACTCTCCGTCGTCGTCGACGCCATCCAGGAGGGCCGCAAGATCTTCCAGCGCATGACCAGCTACGCGACCTACCGCATCGCCGAAACCATCCGCGTGCTGTTCTTCATGACCCTCTCCATCCTCGTGTTCAACTTCTACCCCGTCACCACCGTGATGATCGTACTGCTCGCCCTGCTCAACGACGGCGCGATCCTCTCCATCGCCTACGACCGCGTCCGCGGCTCGCAGCGCCCCGAAGCCTGGAACATGCGCTCCGTCCTCAGCATCGCCACGATCCTCGGCCTCGCCGGCGTCGTCTCCTCGTTCGGCCTCTTCTACCTCGCGGAACGCGCGTTCCACCTCTCCGCCGACGTGATCCAGTCGCTGATGTACCTCAAGCTGTCAGCCGCCGGCCAGCTCACCATCTTCCTCACGCGCACCCGCGGCCGCTTCTGGACGTCCCGACCCTCGAACGTCCTGCTCGTCGCGGTCCTCACCGCGCAGACCATCGCCACCCTCGTCGCGGTCTACGGCATCTTCATGACCCCGATCGGCTGGCAGATCGCCGCCCTGGTCTGGGCCTACGCCCTGACGTGGTTCCTGATCAACGACCAGATCAAGGTCGCAGCCTACCGCCTCATGGACCGCAAACACCCCGCGCAGCCCCAGGTAGGACGCGCGACGGCATGACAAGGTCAAAGGTCAAAGGTCAAAGGTCGAAAGTCCAAGGTCAAAAGTCGAAGGTCATTGGTCGACGGTCGAAGGCCGAAGATCGAAGGCAAAGAGCCAAACACCGGAGGTGGTCGCCACGAGACGCCAAATCAGAACCCGCCCGGCAACGGGCGGGCCGAGACCGCGCGCGAGCCGCCGCCCGCACAAACCCAAATCTCAACGTAGCCCGAACACAGACCACATCCCCCAACACCAACCACGTCCCCAATCGCAGCCCCCCAACGACGACGCCCCCAGACGCAAGGCAGCCCCCAACCGCCCGCAGGGCGCAAGATGTTAGCCAGCGGGCGCCAGCCCCTGGTCCACCGCCCGCTCCCGCGCCCCAGAGCCCTGCCAAGGGTGAAACCCAACGCCGAGGGACCCCACATACATCACATCGCAACGCACCCGTCATTCATCGTCGAGGCCGTCTCTCAGGCGTGCGCGCGACATGTATCGAAGGCCAACCGAGTACACCAGCAATAGCAGGCCGAACACCAAGAGTATACCGATGTGCAAGCCCGTCGGAGCCGCGAAGGTGGGGAGAACGGCTGCGAACGCAAGAAGCACGATGCCGCCCACGCAAAAAGCCCGTGAGAATCGCCAATACACTCCGCTGAGCTGTCGTTGCCTCGACGTCATCGCACGCCTCCACGCGCAACCGTTCCGTTGCCCCCCCTGCGTCGCCTACTCCAACAGGCCGCAAATTCGGTCGAGTTCACGGGCGATTTTCGCTTTCACCGCAACTTCACTTGTCCTCAGCCGTTCTATCGTTGTATCGGAGCGCAACGCCAGTCGTCCACATCTTGTCGCTGTTGCCTGCACGCAAAATACCAGAACCGGCAATCAGTACCGTGTTAGCGCCCGCCTCACCGCCAGAAAGTGCGCCACGCGCCCTTGCGCTCTCTTGCCACACACTTGACTAGATAATCCTGTTGATAACAGGCACTCTCCGGATCCTCAAAATCATCCATGTCGCGGTAGTGCGTCAGACCTGCGTTCCCGAATTCGTCCGCACCGACCAGACCGGCAGCAACCCGCAACAGCCGCGCCCACCTGCGCCGGCTCTTCAACCGCGCCGTCCGCCGCACACGCAGGGCCGCCAACGCACCGTTGATCGGACCGCGGCGCTTCGGACCCGCCGGACCATACACCACGCAACCGCCCGCCCACGCCATCGCGAACTGCTCGCCTTTTCCGCCCCAATAGTCCGTCTCGATGTACGCCAACGGAAATCCTCTCGACAGCTCCGCCGCCACTCGCATCTCCACCGGCCGCAACAGCACCCGCTTCAAGATCTCCGGCGCTAGCGCCTCGCGACCTGACCCGTCGTCCCGCTCGCATGTCCGCTCGTCCATCTCGTCCGCGAGCGCTTCCGTCAACGGTACAAATCCCAGCCCGCCGCGCAACGGCGCAACCCGGAAATGCCCGTACCGATGCATCGCACCGCGCAGTGCGTCCGCCTCCGCGACAAACCCGCGAATGTGATGCCCCATATCCCTCGTACGCCCCGCTGATATAGGCAGCCACCATGCATCTTCGCAACGGCGCCCGCTGGCCTTCAACCCGCACCCTTCACCCGCGTGAGCACGTCGTTGCGCATCGCGACAACATCAACCCCAAGCTGCTCGAGCACCTTGACCGCCACGCTTTCTCCCAGGTGCAGCTACCCCAGCAGCAGATGCTCGGTACCCACATCGTTGTGATTCAGCCCCCGTGACTCGATGATCGCGTACTTGATGACCTGCTTGGCCCGCGACGAGCGCGCCGGCGCGCCCGCGTCGTCCGGCCCCTCCTCCGACCGCCTGAATGGCCCGATCGCCGCCCGCACAGCCTCCACGCTGAGCCCGTGACCCGCCAGCACGCTCCCCGCAATCGCGCTACTCTCCATCACCAGCCCCACCAGCACGTGCTCCGTCCCGATGTACTCGTCCCCCAGGCGCTGCGCCTCCTGGTTCGCCCGCGCCATCACCCTCCGCGAGTAGTCCGTAAACCGCTCAAACATCGCCGCACCTCCATCCGCCCCGCCGCGCCCGCAACCAGCCCACCAAGCGCCCTGGCAACCCCACGCATATAGCCGCCCAATATAGCCGTTCCCTGCGTCTCTGCGTGAGGCCCTTCGCATCGCCAGCGACGCCCGCCCCCCTCAATCCCTCAATCCCTCAATCCCTTAATCCCTCAGCCCCCAACCCTCTCCCAACCCTGCCGCGCGGGCCAACCACCCCTCGTTCCAGCCCGCGACTACACTCCGCCGATACGACCTGCAATTACCGACGCGCAGACTCCGCGCCCACGAGACGCCCTGACAGGAACATCGCCATGCATCAGCCACAAGCGCTTGCCAGCCTCCGCACCCTCGTCCTTGCCGCTTCCATCATCGGCCTCGCCGCAGTCGCCCCGACGACCGCCCGCGTCGCCGAATCGTCGGATGGCGATGGACCGCGCATGTCCGCGGACACCTTCGCCGGACTCACCCTCCGCGGCATCGGGCCGGCTGTCGCCAGCGGACGCGTCGGCGACTTCGCCGTCGATCCCGCGAACCGCGCCCACTATTACGCCGCCGTCGCTTCCGGCGGGGTATGGAAAACCATCAATTCCGGCACCACCTGGGAACCGGTCTTCGACGGTCAGGGCTCCTATTCGATTGGCTGCATTACGCTTGATCCCGCCAATCCCGAGGTGGTGTGGGTCGGCACCGGGGAGAATAACAGCCAGCGCAGCGTGGGCTACGGCGACGGCGTCTACCGCTCGCTCGACGGCGGCAAGACCTGGAAGCACATGGGCTTGAAGACCTCCGAACACATCGGCATGATCCGGATCGACCCGCGCAACAGCGACACCGTCTACGTGGCAGCCCAGGGCCCGCTCTGGAACGCCGGCGGCGACCGCGGCCTCTACAAGACCACCGACGGCGGCCAGACCTGGAACCGCGTCCTCGCGATCAGCGACGACACCGGCGTCAGTGAGGTGCATTTCGATCCCCGCGATCCCGACGTGCTCTACGCCTCCGCCTACCAGCGCCGCCGTCATGTCTGGACCCTGATCAACGGCGGCCCGGGCTCGGCAATCTACAAATCGAGCGACGCCGGCGCCACCTGGCGCAAGCTGGAGACCGGCCTGCCCGAAGTCGACCTCGGCCGCATCGGACTCGACCTCGCCCCCGCCAACCCCGACATCATCTACGCCATCATCGAGGCCGCCGACGACAAGGGCGGCGTCTTCCGCTCCACCGATCGCGGCGAACATTGGGAAAAACGAAGCGACTACGTCCCCACCAGCCCCCAGTACTACAACGAGATCGTCTGCGACCCCCGCGACCCCGACCGCGCCTACTTCCTCGACACCCTGCTCCACGTGACGGAGGACGGCGGCAAGACCGTCCGCCCCGTCCCCTTCACCGACCGCCACGTGGATAACCACGCCCTCTGGATCGATCCCGCCGACACCGACTACCTGCTGGTGGGCTGCGACGGCGGCGTCTACGACACGTTCGACCGCGGAGCGAACTGGCGCTTCATGCCCAACCTGCCCACGCTGCAGTTCTACCGCGTGAGCGTCGACCACTCCGAGCCGTTCTACTACGTCTACGGCGGCACCCAGGACAACAACTCGCTCGGCGGCCCGTCGCGCACCCTCGACCGCGCCGGCATCACCAACGCCGACTGGTTCGTCACCGTCGGCGGCGACGGCTACCAGACCCGCGTCGACCCGACCGACCCCAACACCCTCTACGCCCTCTGGCAGTACGGCGGCCTGGTGCGCTACGACCGCCGCAGCGGCGAGGCCGTCGACATCAAGCCGCGCGAGGCCCCCGGCGAAAAACCCTTCGTCTGGAATTGGGATACCCCGCTCATCATCAGCCCCCACGATCCCCACCGCCTCTACGTCGCCGCCCAGCGCCTCTTCCGCTCCGACGACCGCGGCAACTCCTGGACCGCCCTCAGCGGCGACCTCTCCCGCGGCATCGACCGCAACCAGCTCGAAGTCATGGGCCGTATCCAGCCCGCCGACGCCGTCGCCAAGAGCGAGTCCACCTCCGTCTACGGCAACTGCGTCGCGCTCACCGAGTCCCCGCGCGTCGCAGACCTCATCTACGTCGGCACCGACGACGGCCTCGTCCAGGTCACGCCCGATGCCGGTAAAACCTGGCGGCGCATCGACACCTTCCCCGGCATCCCCCAGCTCACCTACGTAAGCTGCCTCACCGCGTCGCGCCACGCCGACGACACCGTCTACGCCGCCTTCGACAACCACAAGAGCGGCGACTTCACCCCCTACCTGCTCAGGAGCACCGACCGCGGCGCATCCTGGACCCGCATCAGCGGCGACCTGCCCGACCGCAACGTCGTCTACACCGTGCAGGAGGATACGGAAAATCCCGACCTGCTCTTCGCCGGAACCGAGTTCGGCGTGTTCTTCACCGTCGACGGCGGCGAACACTGGATCCAGCTCAAGGGGAATTTCCCGACGATCGCGGTCCGCGACATCGCCGTCCAGCGCCAGGTGAACGACCTCGCGCTCGCCACGTTCGGCCGCGGCTTCTACATCCTCGACGACTACACGCCGCTGCGCCACGTGAGTGAGGCCGCCCTGGGCGAAGACGCCCTGCTCTTCCCGGTCAAGGACGCCCTGCTCTACGTCCCCCGCTCCCGCCTCGGCGGCAACAGCGGCCGCGGCAGCCAGGGCGCGTCCTTCTACGCCGCGCCCAACCCGCCCTTCGGCGCGATCTTCACCTACTACCTGCGCGACAAGCTCCGCACCCGCCGCGAACGCCGCCACGAGGCCGAGAAAAAGGCGCTGGCCGAAAACCGTACGCCGCCCTATCCCACCATCGCCGAACTCCGCGTCGAGGACGCCGAGAAGCCCGCGGCTGTCTACCTCGTGGTCCGCGACGCCGACGGCGCCATCGTCCGCCGCGTGCCCGGCTCGCGCGAGGCCGGCATCCACCGCGCGAACTGGGATCTGCGCGGCCCGTCCACGACCCCCGTGGACCTCACTCCCGCAACCGAGCGCATGCCCTGGGAATTCCCACCCGCGGGACCGCTGGTCACCGCCGGCGAGTACTCTGTCGAACTGACGAGCGAGGCCGACGGCGCGGTCACCACGCTCGCCGGCCCCGAATCGTTCAACGTCACCGCGCTCGACCTCGCGACCTTCACCGCGCCCGACCCAGCCGCCGTCCGCGACTTCCGCGCCCGCGTCGCCGGGCTCCAGCGCGCCGTGCTCGGTGCGGTCCGCGCCGCCGAGGAAGGCCGCACGCGAATCCGCTACCTGCAGCAGGCCGTGATCGACACGCCGGCAGCCGACGAGCCCGCGCTCGCGGACCTCGCCCAAATTGACCACCGGCTCGACGAGCTGCTCACCACCCTGCGCGGCGACCGCACGCTCGCCCGCCGCCAGGAACCCGTGCCGCCGTCGATCCGCGAGCGCGTCGAGGAACTCGCCGACAACCTCGGCGCGATCACCCAGGCTCCGACCCAGACCCAGCGCGACGTCTACACCTGGTCCGCGGACACCTTCGCCACGGCCCTGAACGAGCTGCAGCAACTGCTCGGCACGGAGCTGCCCGCCGTGGAGGCCCGCCTCGAAAAGGCCGGCGCCCCGTGGACACCCGGCCGGATCCCCCATTGGGAGAACCTCTACCGCGAACCGGACTGATCCATCGGCGCGCGGCCCAACAGAGCCGCGACCGTAAGGGAGCGGACCCACACTGCGAGCGCCAGCGAGCGGACGACGCATGCACGCGTCAACACGCTCAGTCCGCAAACGCGCCAACAGAGCCGCGACCGTAAGGGAGCGGACGACGCACGAACCCCTCGGCACGCTCAGTCCGCAAACGCCAGGCCGGTCAGCGACTTGGCCTTGTCGTACTCGAGCTGGAACTCGTAGTCGATCGCGAACGCGTCCGGACCGCTGGCCGCACCGGGCACCTCCGCGTCCCAGCGGAGAATCCCGTCCTTGCGCGGCCCATGCTGATAATCCCGATCGTCGCACAGCGGCTTGCCGCTCTCCGCCAGCGTCACCTGCACGCCCGCGTCCTTCGCTTTCGGCAACCGGTCGAGCAAGCGCACTACTGCCGGGGCGTCCGCGAAGTTGTTCACCACCAGCCGGTACTTGAACGTCACCACCCGGTTGCCGCCGCGGATGCTCTCGCGCCGCTCGACGAGTTCGCGTCCGGCACGCAGCGACGAGTCGATGCCCAGCCCCACCGCGAACCGCTCGCCCGCAGCCACCATCGGAATTTCACCATGCCCGACGAACTGCCCGCCCGCGTACGCCGCCACCGGACCCGCCAGCAGCACCATCGGCGACGCATTGGTCAGGCTCGCCTCGTCGTACACGAAGTCGGTCAGCACCGGCGTCGCCACCTTGTAGAAGTCCGCCGGCAGATTGAGACCCGCGATCTGGATCGACTGCCGGTCCGAGCGGCTGGGGAGCGTCGTCCGCCCGGTGAGCAGGTACGTCACGCTCACGCCCTCCTCGCGCGGCACGCCCTTGCCCAGCGACGTCTTGCCCGGCGCCACGAGATCCAGCACCTGCAGCTCCGCGGCGATCGAGTTGAGATTCAGGTCATTCGCGCGATTGCCCAGCACCGTCCACTCCTCCAGCGTGTCCGCCTGCGGTTGCAGCGCTTGCTGCGCCGCTCGCCCCTGCTGCTGGGCCATCGGCGCATTACGGTAATTCTCCATCTGCGCCTTGCGCCGCATCAGCTCGCCGAACTGCGCCTTGTACTGCTCCGCGGCCTGCGGGGCCTCGAACTCCGCCAGCGCCACGCGCAGCGGCGTCAACTCCGGCGCCCGCGCCACCAGCGTCGGCGTCGCCGTCGACAGCGTCATCGCGACGTCCGTCCAGTCCTCGCCGCTGCGCTGCTGGATCGCCGCGTTGTACTCGAGCAGCACACGCGCATTGTCCGCCTCGGTCCGCACGTTGTACGACGGCGACCACATCGCGTCGTCCACCAGGTAGCGCACGCGCATCAGCCCGCCCGTGGCTTCGCGCAGGTCCGCAAACACCACCGCCTCGCGCACCGTCCGCGCCGACACGCCGGTCAACTCGCCCCGCTTGCGCCGCAGCAGATTCAACGCCTGCTCGAACCCCTTCTTCTGCCGGTCGATCGTCAATTCCTCGTCGCTCAGCCGCTTGCGCTGCTCGAACGTGAAAAGCGTGAGTTTCCGCAGCGTCTCCGCGTTGAGCACGCCGCTGCGCAGCTCCGCCGTCGCCGTCGGCGCCGTGAAGTCATTCAACCGGTCCAGATACGCCCGCTCCTCCCCCAGCACGCGCCGCGATCGCTCGAGCGCGTCCAGCGCCTCCATCTTCGCCTCCATCTCCTCGTCAAGCTTGCGCACCTCGTCACGCACATCCTCCGCGACCGGCCGCACCCGGTAGCGGACCGAACGCACCGCGACCCCGTCGGCCGACTCCGCGTAGATGCTGCCCGGCACGATCCGCTCGGGCAGATCGGTCACCACCACCTCGTGCAACCCGGCCGGTCCGGGGATTTCCACGAGCCGCGTCACCAGCGCCTGCCCGCGATAGACCGTGACCGCGTCGATCCGGCCCGCGGTCTCGTGCGTGGCTCCGCAAGCCACCGCTGCGACGCCCGCCAGCGCCGCAAAACCCACCGCCAATCTCGTCATCATGGGGAATCTCCTGTGTTCCGGGAAAGGTCGTGGTGATCCAGCGCAGCCGCGGACGCTCCGCGGCCAAGCGCGGAGTGCAGGGCACACCTTGAGAATTGCACTCACCTAGAATCTACACGCGAACGCGCGGCTGGTTGTAAGCAGTGTGTAACTCGGGCCCGCCGGGCGATAGGGGCTTCGGCAAGTGGCCGGGAGCGTCCCCAGTCCACCGGTAGCGTCGAAGTGCGGGTCCGTGCTCGAAGAAGATCGGGGCACACCCGCTACACTTAAATAGAGCTTGCTCTACTCGGCGGTGAGGGAAACATCATCCACGAACCAGTCGTCCCCGGACGTCCCGCTGGTCACCGCCTCGCGGAAGCGCACGCGAAACTGATGGTGCAGCGCAGCCGCCGGCAACACCAGGTCGTTGACGGCAAACGTGGTCATGTCCGCCTCCGACCCGAGGTGGCGCGCCAGCTCGTGCCACCCGCCAACCACGTCCTGAAATTCCACCAGCAGGTCGTCCCCGGTCTCGGTGCTGTTGCCCCCGCCGGTCCGCTGCCACGCGTACGCCAGGTGCACCGGCGTCGGGCTCCGCGCGTCGATCGGACGCGACGTGATCGCGTCCGCCCCGGTCGTCGAACGGTTCAGCCGAGCCGCGTAGGGCGCGCTCGGCTCGGCGAGCCCCACATCATCGATCTCGGCACTGGCAATGAGTTCCCACCGCGCCGGATCGAACGTCGTGGTGTCGAAGGCATCGAAGAACGGCAGCGCCAGCGCGGGCGGCGCCTGCGCCACCAGGGCGGCGGCGAACAGACCAAAATCGCGCAGGTCCACGCCACCATCGCCGTCCAGGTCGGCAAGGTCGAACCGGCCCGCCGACCCGCACGCGCCCGGCAGACCACCGCCGGGCCCGCTCATACAGCCCGACCACAGGGAATAATCAAGCAGGTTGATCGTACCGTTGCCGTCCAAGTCGCCCTGTTGGGCCAGCGCGCGCAGAGTATCCACGTGGCCGAGCACGGTGCGCACCGTCACCTCCGTCGCGAGGACCGCACTGGCCAGGTCCATCGCGTAGCCGACGTGCACGTGCCCCGCACAAGCCACCCAGTCGGGATCGGCTGGATCGGCGTGCAGGTCGTGATACCACACCCCGTGGTATCCGATGAAGTCCGACAGGTAAGCGCCCAGGTCGTGATACGACGCAATCGGCACGACCGCAGCCCCAGACGTGGACACGTTGTGCATGATCGCCGCGATCGGCAGCGTGCTGTAGCGCACGGTCAGTGGCGTCTCCGCGGCGATGGGCAGTTCCGGGGTCGGATCGAACGGCTCGACGTAATCATTGGACCACGCGGCAAGCGCATACGTGCGGTTGCCCCCCTCCGGCTCCCAGTAGACCGTACTGCTCGCCCGGCTGAAGGTGATGATCGCGATCGGATCCATCGCCGGGACGAGCAGCCACCAGTCGTTCGACGTGTCCTGGTAGTCGACCTCGAAATCGCCCACGCCCTTGCCGAAACCATCGGGAAATTCAGGGAAATAGGCGTAGACGTTGTACCCGCGGCCCTCCCAGTTCTCGCCGACCCACCCGTTCGAGTTCTGGTCCAGGTTGCGGCTGAACTGCCGCAGCATCTCGTTGGTTGGCGGCCAGTACCCGGTGAGCAGCACGTTGGGAAGACCATTGGTCGTGGCGATGAACACCGGGCCGTCGCCGCGTGCGGCAGCGCATGCCGCGCATAGTCCGGCAGCGGCGTGCCCGGCGCTACCGGCGACTCCTGCGCGAACGCACCCGCTCCAGCCGTCAGCGCAGCGGCGAGCCCAACAGCCCAGCCGCCCCACGGATGCACTCCACTCCGCGACAACCGCATCGCTCACTCCGCAGGCCCGAGGTCATACGCTGCATACCAATTGCGTCAGTTCGACCCGCTGTACACCTGCGTGAACGCCTGGAAGTCGTCCAGGTCGATGTCGTTGTCCGCGTCAAAATCGAACGCGTTGCGGCAGTCCAGCGCCGACATCGGCATCGGCGGCGTCACCGCGTGGCCCGGCCCGAACATGCACGCGTCGAACGCCCGCAGGTCCGCACCGTCCACGTCGCCGTCCTGGTCGATGTCGCCGGGACCCGCCAGGATATCGCCGTAAATCTCGATGTCGTCGAGGTTCCAGCCCTCGAACTCGCCCGATCCGTCCGTCGGCCCCATGCCCCACCGCAGGTACACCGTCGACTGCTGATCGGCGATCGCGGAAATATCAAACACCTGCGGAATCCACGCGCGGTCGTAGAGACCGGCGGGGTTGTTGTGGTTCCAGATCGTCGTCCAGTTGTTGTTGTCGACGGAGATCTCCACGGTCGCATGATCGAAGAAGCTGCTCTCCACGCCCAGCCAGCGCTGGAAGCGCAGCTCCGCACCGGTCACGACCGACAGGTCGAGCGCGGTCGTGGTCAGGTACGTCGCCGGCAGGTTCGCCGAGTACGGACCCGCCAGGTTGTAGCCGTAGACGTTCGCGCCCGTCGCTCCCGCAACCGGATCGAAGAACAGACCCTGCGGCGGCCCGAACGCCCACTGCCCCTGGGTGGACCAGCCGGGGTCGACGTCCAGCGGGAAACTGAGCACCGGCTGATCGCCGCCCACCTGGATCGCCACGTTGGCCACGTTGGAATTCAGCGCCCCGTCGTTCACCCGGTAGGTAAAGGCATCATTGCCCACGAAGCCGAGCACCGGCTGATACCGCACCTGCACGCCGGCGTTCAGCGTGTACGGCAGCGCCCCGGCGGAAATGAGCGTACCGTCACTCATGTCATACAGCGCACCGCTCGCCGGAAGGGTGAGAATCTCGTAGTTCAGCGGATCACTGTTGGGATCGGACGCCGCGAGGGCAATCTCCGCCCACCCGTAGCGATGAATAAGTACCGCCAGGTCGGTCGCGGTCGGCCCATCCGGGTGATAGATCTTCACGTTGTCGACGAACCAGTCGTCGCCGCTCGACCCGCGGCAGCGGATCCGCAACCGGAACTCGCCGTGCAGCGCGTCCGCCGGCAGCGCCTCGTCGTACAGCGCGAAGTCGGTCATGTCCGCACCGCTGCCGAGATGCTGCGACAGCACCTGCCAGGCGCCGTTCGTATCCAGGTATTCCACGAACAGGTCGTCGTTCGTCTCCGGACTGTCGCCGTTGCCCGTCCGCTCCCAGTAATACCGCAGGCGGATCGTGGAAAAGCCCTCCAGGTTGATCGGGAAACTCTCGATCAGGTCACCGACCGACGACACCACGTTGAAACGCGCCGCGTACGGCGGGCTGGGAATGTGAATGCCCTGCGCGTCCGCCGAGGCGCCCTGGATCGTGTCCCACTTGAGCGGATCGAGCACGAAATCCGGGAACGCATCCGCGAACGGAATCTCCAGGAGCGGCTGAACCTCGACCGTCACCGTCGAATCGAACGAGGTGAACGTGCCGTCGCTCACGTGGTACGTGAACGCGTCGTACCCGAGGAAGTCACCGACCCGCTGGTAGCGCACGACATCCCCCTGGGCCGCCAGCGTGTAGGGCAGGCTGTTCGACGTGATCAACCCCCCGTTGGGATCGGTGAGCACGCCGTTGGCCGGCAGCGCCGTGATGATGAAGTCGAGCGGATCCATGCTGGGATCCATCCCGATGAGCTGAATGTCAACGACGTCGTCCTGGCGGACGATTGCCGACACCGCCTCGCTGAACGGCGCATCGCCGCGCGTGATCGAGACGTTGTCGACAAACCAGTCGTCCACGTTGCTCGCACTGGTCGAGCCGTTGTTGCGGAAGCGCAGCTTGAAGCTGTCGTGCAGCGCCTCCGGCGGCAGCAGGATGTCCTGCCGCAGGTAGGCGGTCATGTCGTCCCCGTCGCCGGCGTACTGGGCGAGCGTCACCCACACGCCGTTGGAATTCTGGTATTCCACGCGCAGGTTCTCGCCCGCGTCGGGGCTCTCGCCCGTTCCGGTGCGCTCGTAGTAGTACACGAGCCGCGCATCGGGCACCCCGCCCAGGTCGATCAGGTGCGTCCGCGCCTCGTCCGCCCCGTTCGGCGTACCGTTGAACCGCGCCGAGTACGGCGCGCTCGGCTCGCCGATGCCCCCCTCGTCGATCGTCGCCGTGGCGATGTACGACCACTTGCCCGTGTCGAACGTCGTCTGCGGGAACGGATCGTAGAACGGCAGCGCCAGCACCGGGTCCACCTGCACGACCACCGTCGCGGTGTTCGAGTCGCCCGCGTCCGGTGGCGTGCCGCCGTCATTGGCCTTGAAGTCGAAGGCGTCATTGCCAAGAAAACCGCCGGACGGCTGATAGATCACCGTGTTGCCGCCACCCACCAGCGTGTACGGCAGGTCGCCCGGCACGATCACGTGGCTGTCGCCCCCATCGCGCAGCTCGTACACCGGCAGCGACGTGATGATGTACGTGATCGCCCCCGGCGGGAACGGCAGGCCGTCATCCGACGCGAGCAGCGTCACCGATGTCGCGCGATCCTGCCCGGTCACGACCGTGCGACCCGCCGCCGACGGCGGCCGCGGCCCGCAGTCGCCCACCGCGGACAGATCGGACTCGAAGAAGTCGATCGGCGTGCCCCCGCCCGCGGAAAGGCCCGAAAGCCCGTCGGTCGCGGCTATGTTCAACCACGCGAGCTGAATGCGCCCGTCGTAGTACATCTCCACCTGGAAGGTGTTGTCGTCACCGACGCTGTCCTGCGGCACATCCTGGAACGTCACCACCACGCGGTCACTGAGCTGCTTCCAGCTCACCGTGCCCCCCTCGCTCGGATCGAGATCGTCGAAAAACATCGAGATCCGCGGCGTATCGAAGTGGTCGGCGAACGTCTCCGTGGAGTCGCTGTCCGGATCGGTGAACGTCAGGTTGCCGTTGGCGTTGATGAAGAACGCGTTGTAGCTCTGGCCGTAGAGCAGCACCTGCGCGCCGCCGGTCAGATTGATCTGCTGCGACGCCG
The DNA here is from genome assembly GCA_020639115.1 of Phycisphaerales bacterium. Lineage (GTDB taxonomy): Bacteria > Planctomycetota > Phycisphaerae > UBA1845 > UBA1845 > JACKHG01. Next base: position 281,524 of record JACKHG010000002.1, on the reverse strand, counting down.
TGTCGGTGAGGAACACGTTGTTGCCCCCAGCCGGATCGGTCGGCAGCACCAGCGTTTCGTACGTGCAGGAGCTGTAGAAGTCCACGCTGCCGTTCGGCGCAAACAGGATCGCGTGGTTGGTCAGGTCAAAATCGCCGGAGAACGACTGCGTGAAGTAGTCGGGGATTTCCGGCGTCACGAACGAGTGGCACACGCCGCCATTGGTGTCGAACGTCGCGTTGCCCGCCGGATCCACCGCCTCCACGCCGTAGAAGTACGCCGTGTCGTCCTGCAACTGCGTCAGCGGAATCGTATGCGCCGTGTTGTACCCGAACGCGGAGGCGACCTGACTGAGCGCGGCGCAGTCCGTCCCGTAATACACGCTGCCGACCGCCGGCTCGTCCGTGTTGAAGCTGATCGTCGCGCTGCGCGGATCGATGTCGCTCGCCAGCACGGCGGACACCACCGGCGCCGTGCAGTCCACCCCGACGCTCGCATCGACCGCGACGTTGAAGTTGCCAAATCCGTCATCGGCGTCGATGTACGTCGCCGTGATCGTGTCGCCCTCGGTGATCTGCAGGATCCCGGCCCCGTCGGTCGTCGCCAGGTCGAGCGTCCCCACGAAGTACGCCGTCTGCGGCCCGGTCTCCGTCAGCGTCACCATCTCGCCGCCCGGCTCGGTGTCGCTCACCACCATGACGTCCACCGTCTCCACCACGAGATCGTTGGAATTGACGTCGCAGTCGTTGACCGAGATCACCGCGGTGCTCGCGCAGGAGTAGCTGTCCTGCTCGAAGCGCAGCACGCCCTGCGGACTGCAGTTGATCAACTGCGGAGAACCCGCCACGGAAAACGACTGCGGCCCCTGCGGCACGTTGAAACCGGTCACCTGCACCAGGTACGACCCCGGCGCCGGCGCGTCGATCACGACCTGCTCGAGGTTGTTCACGTGGTCCGCCTGCGTGCGCACGGCGTTCACCGTCGGGGCAGCCGGGTTGAGCGTCCACGGGAAGTACGCGTTGCTGTTCGCGTCGAGCACGCGCAAATCGAGGTCGTTCACCAGCACCGGGTTCACCGCCGGCGTGCCGGGCACGTCGTCCCAGGCCAGCGTCACCTTCAACTGCGTGTCACTCGGACCAACCAGCACCAGGAACTGCACCGTCTGGCCCTGCACCAGCTCGCTCTCGACGAAGTTGCCGGCGCGCATCAGCTCGACCGCCGGCACGATCCGCACCGAGCCGTAGCCGCTGCGATAGTCCGGACCGGGCGCCTGGATGTCCACCGCCGTCTGGGCGAACACCGCCTTCAGCGTCGAATTGCGAAAATCAGGCTCGCCCGGGTAGTTCGCCCGGAAGTCCTGCAGCAGCAGCGCACTGATGCCGCACGTCGTCGGCGACGCCATGCTCGTGCCGCACTTCACGTTGTACCCGCCACTGCTCGAACACGACGTCACGCCCCCGTCGCCACCCACCTGGCAGCCCGGTGCGGCGAAGTCCGGCTTGAGTCGGCCGTCATCCGTCGGCCCCCAACCCGTAAAGCTCGTCACGCTGTCATCGTTGCTGTTCAACGCGCCGATCGACAGGTGGTTCTTGGCGCCGGCGGGCGGCGCAATGGTGTTGTACGTCGTGCCGCAACCGCCGTTGCCGCGCTCGTTGCCCCCGGCCCACACGATGCGGAACGGCGACCCCAGGCTGCCCCGCACGATCGCGTCGATCAGGGCGCTGGTCGCGTTGTAGTTGCCCTCCCACTCACAGGGAAAGCCGTTCGGCGCCACGTTCGTGCCGATCGAGTTGTTCGAGATGTCCGCACCGTACGTGTTGATCGCCTGGTTGTAATCGGCCTCGAGGTCGCCCGGATTCGTATAGAGAAATCCCGCTTCGAGCGCACCCCCCGTCTCGAAACCGTACGACTCGATCGTGACCGCCGGAGCCATGCCCCGGTAGAGGCCGCCGCTGCCGGCGCCGTCACCGCCGATCGTGCCGGACACGTGCGTGGAGTGGTCGGAGAGCGACGAGCCGTCCCGCGCCGTCAACCGCCCGCCGAAATCCGAGTGCGACGCGAGCGCCGTGCCCCCGTCGTACACCAGCACGGTCACGCCCGCCCCGTTCAGGTTGTACGGCGGAGCCTGGGCCACGTCCGCTCCCGTCCGCGCCCGGTTCTCGGCGTTGTCCACCGAAAACTGCGGCAGCGGCGGCTCGATGTACAGCACCGCGTCCTCCGCCGCCAGCGCCGCGATCGACCGGTATGGCAATTCCACCACGAGCCCGTTCACGCTCACCATCAGGTCGCGGACGATCGCCCCGTGCTGCTGCACCAGCGTCGCCCCCCCACCCTCCAGGTCGACGTCCGGGTGAAACAGCACGTAGGCAGCCACCGTCGGATTCTCGTCCGCCCCCGGCCTGAGCATCTGCCCGCGCAGCTCCGGATGCGCCTCGAACTCCGCGGGATCGGCGCCGATCACCGCCCACGGCGCAATCTCCCCGCGGGCCAGCGACGCGTCCAGCTTCCACGCCGGCTCGGGATCGAGCACCGCGCGCAACGCCTGCACCTGGGCAACCCGCTGCGCGTCAACCGGCCCCGCACCCACGGAAGCGTAGAAAGCGTTATCCCCCAGGTAGCTCAGCAGCCGCACGCCGGACGCCGCCAGCTCGCGCTTCGCCTCCTCGCTGAGCGGCTGATCGAACTGCACCACCACGTGGCGCACGCCGCCGTCACGCGTCAACGCCCGCGCCGCGAGCGCATCCGCCGCGTCAACCGGCGTCCGAAATTGGGTTTCAACGGTTCCCGACCGCCAGCGAATCTCACCCGCGGGCGCGGCCAGCGCAAACACCAGCACCCCGACAACCACGCACGTTGCCTGCATCGTTACTCTGCGCACGGTCTGACTCCTTCGGACGTCGGATGTAGAAAGGTGGGAATGGGCGAGCGCGGGCATCCGCGCACACGCGAATGCCGGGCACCTCCCGCACTGGGCATGGCAGGCCATGCATGCGATACCACTGCTTCGCGGCCACCGCCCCCAGCGATGATGCCCGCGCAGCCAGTCTGCGCGCCGCCACCTGCGACGGCGAAATCACTACCGAGTGCACCCCCGCCGACCGCCGCCTCAGCGGCGACGACGCGGCGCGGCGACCGCCAGGCCACCCAGCGCGAGCAGCGCCAGGCTCGCCGGCTCCGGAATCACGACGTTGACCGTGCCTCCGGTATAGACCACGTCGGCGAACGCACCCACCGGCGGCGGATTCAGGGCGAACCCCTCGGTCAGATCAGCCGGATTGTCGTCGCTGAGCACCAGGTCCGTAACGCCCAGGCTGTCCAGCGACAGCGTCACCGTCGCCAGCAGAATCGCCGTGGGGTCGCTCCAGATCGCCGAACCCGGCGGCGTCGGCGCCAAACCGGCAAACGCGTCGCCGTCCGCACCCGTCGTGGGCGTCCACGCCGGACCGACCGTCGCGCCGGCGTACGACACGCTCGTGCCACTCAGGCCCAGGTCCAGGCCCCAGCTCACGATCGCGTCCGCCTGCGGAATCACCGCGACGATGTCCACCGTCGTCGTGCCGTCCGCGATGTTCACGGTCTGCGACGCCGGCAGCAGCGCCACCTGGATCGTGGCCAGCGCCGGAGCGCTCGCGATGAGCGCCAGTCCTGCCCCGATCACACCGATCTTCGTTCTCAACGTCATCTTCTTCCTCCTCTGAACCGGCGGGCCGCCCAATCGACCCGCCGGTGGTCATTCGAAACCTGAAGGTAATCCCTATCGCACAATCACTGCGCCTGCGGACCCGCCAGCAGCGTCGCAAATCCCGCAGAATCCTCGAGCGTGACCACGCCGTCCTCGTTGAAGTCGAACCGGGCGCGGCACGGCACCGACGTCGAATAGTCGCCGGCACACTGCTGGTACGCCGCGAAATCGGACAGATCCACGTCGTTGTCGCGGTCGAAGTCGCCACGGGCCGTGACCGGCGCCGGCGCCAGCGGCACGCCGATGTAGTCGCGGTAGCACGTCAGCCACTGCTGGTAATCCACCTGCGTGACCACGCCGTCCTCGTCGGCGTCGGCGCAGACGTTGTAGTCCGCCCCGCACTTGTCGTCGCCGAACGCCAGCACGAAGATGTCGAAGTCGTCGGCGTCGACGTCCTTGTCGTTGTCGAGGTCGCCGCACGGGCCGGCCACGCCGCAGAGATTCACGCGGATCAGTGCGTCGCCGACGTCCGTATTCGAACCGCTGTCGTCCCGCACCGTCACCACGAAATAGGCCTGCAGATCGTCCGTGAACATCACGTCCTCGTTGCCGAACGTGCGCACACGCAGCCCGTCATCAACCTGGCCGTTGCCGTCCAGGTCGATCGGATCGTCCTCACGCACCACGACCACGTCGCCGTTGAGCGTGATCACCGCGTCCTGCAGCGTCTCGCTGGAACTCGTCACCGAGCCGATCAGGTAGTCACCGGCATTGTTCTGCGCGAACAGGAAGAACCCGGCACTGAAGGCGGCATCGTCGTACTGCTCAGCCGCCCCCGCGATGATCGGGTCGCCGGTCCGCGCCAGCACGTTGCTGTCACGCAGCACCCAGTCATCACCGTCCGCGTTGCTGCCGCGGGCCATCCAGCTCCCACCGGCAAACATCCGCGGCTCGGTGCTGGTGCTGACCTGCGCCGGCGAGGCGAAGCCCGAGCCGGGAATGATCACGCCTTCCTGCACCTTGACGTCATTGTTGACCGCCAGGATGCCGTCGCTGCTCGTGTCGCCATCGGTGTCACCGACCACGATCCAGTTCGCCCCGACGCCGTCCGTGCGCATGCTGCCCGTCGCGAAGCTCTGCCACACGTTCGTCTCGCCGTTCTTCTGGCCGGTCGGAATCGTCACGCCCTCCTGCGCCTGGATGATCACGCCATTCTTGCTGAGCAGGAAACGGTCCATCGTCGTCGCCAGCGTCGTGTCGGCGTCGAACCACACCGTGTTGTCCGAGACAATGTTCGGCGCCGCCAGGATCGAACCGTAGTTCCCGCCGGTCACCGGGGAAATGTCGCCTTCGCGGGCGATCACGAAGTTCTGCGTGCCGTCCCAGCGCACGATCACCTCGTCCGAAGCCGTCGCGCCGTCCGTGTTGGTCGCGTAGGCGATCTGCCCGGCGTTGTTGATCGACAGCTCCTGGTCGATCACGCCAACGTGCTCACCCGGCGAAACCTCGGTCACGCCTTCCTGGATCACCACGCCCGACGTGCAGACGTTGCCCACGATGATGACTTCGTCCACCGCGGTCCCGAGATCGGTATCCGCCGACAGCACCCACTTCTTGCCGTCCGGACTGCGATAAGGACGGTCCGGACCGCTGCCGAACTTCGCCCCCGGCAGCCCCGGCACGTCCGACGTCGGACTGCCCACGAAATTCGAGTACACGCCCACCGGCAGCCCGCGCGCGTCGTTGATCACCAGCGTGTTGACCAGCGCACTGTTGTTGCTCAGGTCCGGATCGGTCTCGAAACCGCCGCCCGAGGTCGAGCCGTACGCGACCGGCCGTCCCACCTCCAGCGTGTCCACCACGATCGTCGCGGTCAGACCGTTGCTGTTCGCCGGCACGCTGCCGATGTTGTACGTCACCACGCCGCCCGTCGGCGAACCGTCATGCACGCCCGGAGCATCCACCGACGACACGCTCACGGCGTCATCCAGCGTCACCGACGCCGTCACGCCCGTCGCGTCCGAGGGACCGTCGTTGTCCACCGTCACCACGTAGGTGATCTGCCCACCCACCGGCAACACCGGATCGGGCGAATCGGTGATGACCATGTTCAGATCGGTCATGAGCTGGAAGAGCGTGTCTTCCGTATCCGTGTTGTTGTCCATGAACGGATCGCTCTCGTTGCCCGTCACGGACGCATCCACGCTGATCGTCCCCTGGACCGTCACGTTGACCACGACCGTGTAGCTCGCGCCGGTGTCCTTGGCGAGCGAACCCACGTTGATCGTCACCAAGCCCGCGGCATGATTCGCCGCCGGGTCGGACAGACCCGCGTTGAACGTCGTGGTCGGATCGAGGTTCATCGTCACCACGATCCCCGAGGCCGCCGACGGACCGTCGTTGTAGACATCCAGCGTATAGCTGATTTCCCCACCGGGCACCGTCAGCGGGTCCGGACTGTCCGTGATCGTCACCGACAGGTCGGTGAGCTTGCCCACCTCGGTCTCGTTCGTCGCGTCGTTGTTGCCGGGCACCGTGTCCACGGTCCCGCCGGCGACGCTGCTGGTGGTCGTATACGTTCCGCCCACCGGAGCATCGGCGACGAACTTGTAGGTCGCCACGGCGTTCGCCGCGAGCGTGCCCAGGTTCGCGGTCACGGTGCCGGCGCTGTGCATCGCGATGGGATCGGACGCCCCCGCATTGAACGTCAGGCCCGCATCCAGCACGCTCGTCACCACGACGCCGTTGATCGCCGCGCCGCTGTTGTTCCGCACCTTCACCGTGTAGGTGATCGGTCCGGGCACCGTGACCTGCGGGTCCGGCTCGTCGGTAACGGAAATCTCCAGATCGCCCGCGGGCCCCGCCGGCTCCGCCATCGTGAGCCGGTAGACGCCCTCGCGCAGCACCGTGCTCGGCCCGACGCCGTCCGGATCCACGTCCAGCGGCAGGTAGACGGACACGTTGCCGGCAGCATCGCGATCGCCCACGACGAGCGCGTTCGTGAACACCTCGAAGTCGTCCACCGTGGCGCCGTTGTCGCCGCCGTCGATGACGCCGTCGCCGTTGAAGTCAACCAGGTCCCCCGTGAGGAGAATGACCGCACCGTTGTAGATCAGCGCCGTGCCCCCGGGCGTCAACTGCCACACCAGCGCCCAGTCGCCGTTGTTGTTCATGTCCGCGGCCTCGATCGAGCCGCTCAGTGTGGCGGCCCCGATCGGGTCACCCTCGCGCAGGTGAATCTGGCCGTTGAGCACCATGAACTCGTCCGTGGCGATATCCCCGGACGTGTCGCCGGTGAAGAGGTATTCCCCCATGTCGCTGATACCGAAGAAGTCGAAGCTCGACCAATTCTCCCCGCCGATTCCGCCGATCGCGGGCGGCACCGGCATCCCCTCCTGCACGAGCTGACCGTCCAGGAACAGACCCGCCTTGTTGATCACCATCGCGGTGTCCTGCGTGCTTGGCACGCCGGTCCCCGTGGTCTCCATGGTGATGCTCAGCAGCACCAGCGTCCCGAACCGCGACACCTTGTAGCTGAAATCGATCGCCGCGGAGTTGTCGATCGGCGCCGGCAGGCCAAAAAGCTCGTCGCCCGTGTAGTAGTACGGCGTCTCCGTGTAGCCCGCCCACAATCCATGCGCCGAGGTGGAACCCCCGACCGACGTGCGCGTTCCACCCGAAAAATACGGAATGCCGTTCGCCGTCATCTGCGGCGCGCTCGCAAACGACCAGTACAGACCCGCCAGCGGACCCGTCGTCAGCAGCTCACCCTCGACCGCGAGCGCGTTGGTGTTGACCCAGGCGGAGTCGAACAATCCGTCGGGCCCGCCGCTTCCCGAAGCGCTGTACGTCACCTCGCCGGCGTCGCTCATCCCGAAACGCGCCTCGAACGACGTCTGCACCAGCGGCCCCTTGGTGGTCTCGGTGAAAATCACACCCGCCGGCGCCACGCCGTCCACCGAGCCGTATATGTGGCTCAGCGCCCCGGCGTTCAGCGTCGACGACCATCCGCCGATCGAGTTGACTGCCACCGTGTTGATAACACCGATCACGTCGCCCGGAAAAGCGTTGGAATCGACGAAGTCGCCCTCGTTGACCAGCGATGTGGCGACCTGGCCGCGCGCCGTCACCGCAAAAAGCCCCAACGCCATCAGGGCCGCCAGAGAGCCAGCCCGCCGCGCTACGCCTTGACTGTCGCGTCTGTTCATCGCTTCGTCCCTCACAAAGTCCGAAGTAACCAGCCGTATCCCACCTGCCGCTTCCGCAGCGCCACCCGGGCGCACGCTCCACGCGGCGACATTCGCTTCTGCCGGCTCCCGGCGCATACCCCGCCTGCGGAACCCCTGACCCCCCGCTCAACGTTCGAAATCGATGCTTCCGAGTGGCACGAGCAGACCCCCACGACCTGCTCGCCGTACTGCCGTCGCCCTTCACGCGGCCCGACTCGCGCAAAGAAAAAAGAGAGAGCCGCACGCCCCTGGCGCGCCACTCTCTCCCTCAGGTTGCTCCACGACCGAACACGACGGCGCCTCGGGCAAATACCCAAGGCCAGTCGCCAGTATAGAAAGTTATCGCCCCCAGAGTCAACGATTCTGTGACGACTCTTATCGATCCATAAAACCCTGTCAAAAAATCACTTACGGCACAATTTCCCAAATAGCCAACATCCCCGCGCCAAGCTTGCGCCCCGCAGAATACGCCGCACGGATGACCCGCTTCGACGCCAGGCGAACCTCTGCCGCCGCAGCGTCCCACCACGGTCGATTAATATTTTCCCAAATAAAGAGCGACACCCACCGGCCGCCGTCCACGCGCTGCGCCCCCTTCAACACCGCTCACGCCCGCTACCGCAGCGCCGCACCCGTCCACTCCTACACGACAAGTCGCAAGTCCTGCCGTATTAACCCCCCGCCCTAAAGTGACAGCCCCCATCTTTCGACCCTGACAGTGGATACTCTGCGTGCGTTGCGACGTCGGACAAGTGTTCAGCCCGCCGCCATGACGCCATCCTGCTATCGTTCGGGGCATGGTCCATGGCCCGCGCACTCCGCGCCGATACGCCCACTGCACCGCAGCCCGAGATACTGCGCCCGCCCTACGGCCTCTTCGCAGCCGCTGTCCTCGGCACCCTCCTGGTCCTCGCCGCACTGCTGACCTCGCAACTGCTGCTCGGCATGCACGCCGGACGCATCCACAACCAGACCCTCACCAGCGAGCAACTCGTCAACCGCATCGCGCACCTGGATGACAACCTGGCAGGACTCATCTGGTCGAACGCCGCAGATACGGACGGAAAGTCCGTCGAAGACTACAACCAGCGGCGCCTCGAACTGGCTGGCGCTATCGAACAACTGCTCGCCCTGACCCGTGCCGTCAGCGACGAGAGCCAAGCCGACGACCTTCGGTCCAAGTACGTCATCGTCGCGGACGCCGAGGACCGGGCTTTCAAGAGCAACCGCGCCGGCGATCCCGAACTGGCCATCACCCTGCTCGGCAGCGCCCGATATCGCCAGGCGCACGCCGCCCTGCACCGGGGCTTGGGCAGCCTTCACGAAGGCCAGCGTACCCAGATCGCCAAGCAACACGCCCGCCTCACCCGCTGGCAGACCGGACTTGCCGCCGCTGCCGTCATCGGCGTGGGCATCATCGCCGGAGCCTGGGCGGACGCGTTCCGTCGGCTCCGCCGCTACGAGGCCCGCTCCCGCGAGGCTGTCAACAGCGTCACCGAATCGGAACGACGCCTGCGCGACCTGCAGCACATCCTGCGCCTGGCCATCGACTCCATGCCCCAAAGCCTCTTCTGGAAAGACCAGGAGTCGCGCTTCCTCGGCTGCAACGAGGCCCTCGCCCGCGACGCCGGGCTCGCCTCACCGAACGACATCGTCGGCTTGACCGACGCCGACCTCCCCTGGAGCGATATCGCCGCCGACAACGTCGCCGACGATCGCGCCGTCATGGAATCCGGACTCTCCCGCGTCGGCATCGAGGAACCGCATGTCGATTCCGCCGGCCGCACCCGCTGGATGCGCGTCAGCAAGGTCCCGCTGCGCGATCACAGCGGCCAGATCATCGGCGTGATGGGCACCTTCGAGGACGTCACCCGCGAACGTGAAACCAAGGAGGAACTCAAGCGCGCCAAGGAGGAAGCCGAACTGGCCAGCCGCTCGAAGAGCGCGTTCCTCGCCAACATGAGCCACGAGATCCGCACGCCTATGACCGCCATCCTCGGCTTCGCGGACCTGCTCTGCGACCCCGCGCTCGACGCCCAGCAGCGCGCCGAACACGTGGACACCATCCGCCGCAACGGCGAACACCTCCTCGCCCTCATCAACGATATCCTCGACCTCTCCAAGATCGAGGCCGGACGACTCGAGGTCGAAACCATCCGCTGCAACCCCGCGGAAATCGTCAACGACGTGTTCGCGCTCATGCGCGGCCGGGCCGCCGCCAAAAACCTGCCCTTCGACGTGGAGTTCACCTCGCAGCTTCCGCAGCACATCGACTCCGACCCGACCCGCATCCGCCAGATCCTCGTCAATCTCGTCGGCAACGCGATCAAGTTCACCGAAATGGGCACCGTGCGCCTCGTCGTGCAGTGCCGCGCCGAGGAAAACCGCCACATCCTCTCCTTCGACGTCGTCGACAGCGGCATCGGCATGACCCGCGCCCAGATCGTCCGCCTCTTCCGACCTTTCGTTCAGGCCGATACCAGCACCCGCCGCATGTTCGGCGGAACCGGACTCGGACTCGCCATCAGCAAACGACTCGCCGAAATGCTCGGCGGCGCGCTCACCGTGTCCAGCGCCCCTCGCGCAGGCAGCACGTTCCGCTTGACCCTCAAGCTCAACGTGCCCGCCGAGGTGCCCTGGCACCAGCCCGCAGCCGGCGCGGCGACCCAACACCACGCACCCTGCGCCCCCTGCGCGAACGACGCCCAACCCCTCGTCGGCGTCCGCATCCTCCTCGCCGAGGACGGACCCGACAATCGCCGACTCATCACCCACGTCCTCAACCGCGCCGGCGCCGAACTCCGCGTCGTCGAAAACGGCCGCGACGCAGCAGACTTCGCCCTCACCGCCGCCGAAGCCGGCCAGCCCTACCATGTCATCCTCATGGATATGCAGATGCCCATTCTGGATGGGTACGACGCGACGCGCCTGCTGCGCAGCCGCGGCTATCGCGGACCGATCATCGCCCTCACCGCCCACGCCATGAGCAGCGATCGCGCTGTCTGCCTCGACGCTGGCTGCAACGACTACGCCACCAAGCCTATCAAGCGCAAAGAACTCTTCGCGACCATCCACAAGTGGCTGGAGTCGCACACCCCCGCAGCGTCAACCATCGCCTGAACACCTGCGCTCCGCACCGCACCGCACCAGAAGACATGTAAACTATGGAAGGCGTTGAGGTTATGGCCACAAATGACCTCTTTTGTCCCCTGCCCCCTACTACCCCTGACGCCAGCACCACTTAATCGCCCACTGGCTGTTGACCCGCGCGTCATCCGGGGAATACTATAAGATGTAGTAGGTATCCACCGGTCGGGCAGCGACGCGCCGGGGGGAGCACCCAACACCGTTTTCGCGTGTCGCCGCCCGACCTGGCAAGCGAATCCCGGCCCAGCCGCATCGGGCCCGAATGTGTCTTGGCAAGCTTGAGAACGAATGCAGCCCCGCGAGCACCGCACCGGCCAGGGACTTGGCTGGTTCGGGATGAGCGCTCCGTCAGGCACACGCGTGCGCCCGCGGCAAACGCAACGCGTCCCAACTTGACTTTACAGCCCTGGGGGCATCACCGATACTTGCCCGCCATCGTCGGCTCGGCGCTGCGGCAGGCCACGGAACACCAACGCCGCGACGCGAACGGCGACCATGCTGCTCGAGCACGGCGGAACAGCCCGCTGGACACGGAGATTCCGCCGCGACACGCTCCGAGCGCTTGCGCTCACAGCAACCATCCCGCGATCCAGGAGTAGCAAATGGCTGGTCCGCAAACCGTTTGGGGTATCGACGTCGGCAAGTGCGCCCTCAAGGCCGTCAAGCTGCGCGTCGGCCCCGACAAATCCGTCGAAGTCGTCGCGGCGGACTACATCGAACACGCCAAGATCATGACCCAGGCCGACGCCGACGCCGATGCGCTCTGGACGGCGGCCCTCGAGAAGTTCCTCTCGCGCAACGACATCTCCAACGACCAGATCGCGGTCAGCGTACCCGGGGAGCACACCCTGGCGCGCTTCAGCAAGCTGCCGCCCCTCGAAAAGAAGGAGATGAAAAAGAAGATCCCCGACCTTGTCCGCTACGAGGCCGACCAGCAGATCCCCTTCGACATGGACGAGGTCGTCTGGGACTACCAGGTCTTCGACGCCCCCGACAGCCCGGAAATCGAAGTGGGCATCTTCGCCATCAAGCGCGACCTGATCCGCGGCCACCTCCACCACTTCGAGAGCGGCAACATCGAGCCCTCCGTGGTGCAGTCCGGCCCGCTGGCGGTCTACAACGCCATGCACTACGACGGCGCCCTCACCGGCGGCGCCGTCGTGCTCGTCGACATCGGTACCGAAAATACCAACCTGCTCGTCGCCACCGAGGACACCCTCTGGACGCGCACCATCAAGTTCGGCGGCAACGCCTTCACCGACGCCCTGGTGAAAAGCTTCAAGCTCTCCTTCTCCAAGGCCGAAACCCTCAAGCGCACCGCGGGCTCCAGCAAGTACGCCCGCCAGATCTTCCAGGCCATGCGCCCGGTCTTCGCCGACCTCGTGCAGGAACTGCAGCGCTCCATCGGCTTCTACACCGCAACCCACCGCGACGTCGAACTCGAAAAAATCATCGGCCTGGGCGCCGCGTTCAAGCTGCCCGGCCTCAAGAAGTACGTCCAGCAGAATCTCCAGCTCGACATCGACCGGCTCGAGCACTTCCACAAGATCAAGATCCCCGCCACCGCGGAGGGCGGCGACGATCAGGCGGGCAGCTTCGCCGTGGCCTACGGTCTCGCCCTCCAGGGCCTCGGCCTCAGCAAGGCCACCTCGAGCCTCCTGCCCCCCGAAATCGTCCGCCAGGTCGTCTGGCGCAAGAAGCGCGTGTTCTTCGCAGCCGCCGCCGCCTGCCTGCTGTTCGCCGCCGGCGTCATCTGGTTCCGCGGCATCTCCGACCTGGGTACGCTGCAGAACAGTAGCGGAAATACCAACGTGACGGTGAGCCCGGAAAACGCCGAGGCCACCATCCAGAATCCGCCCACCAACGTGCCCCCGCGCGAATACGGCGCCACCATCCTCGCTGCCGCCCGCGCCTTCCAGAGCAAAAACAGCGAACTCTCCAGCCAGGGCGAGGACGAACGCAACAAGATCAAGACGGTCATGGAACTGCAGTCCGACCGCGTGCTCTGGCCGCGGATCGTCGACGCCATCCACCGCGCCCTCCCCGCCGTCAACGACGAGGCCCGCGACGCCGCCTCCGCCAAGGCCTTCGTCGCCGCCGTCAAACAGGTGCCGCGCCGCGACCGCAACGAGGTGATCATCGAGTCGCTCGAATCGAAGTACCTGCCCAACGTGGACGACGAGGCCGTCAAGATCTCCGACCCCTGGCACGCCAACGTCGACCCCATCGCGGACCCGACCGGCGCCGGACGCAAGGGCTTCCTCATCACCATGCGCTGCCGCACGCCCAACAGCGGCGGCGGCATGTTCGTATCTACTGGTTTCGCCAAGAACCTGCTGTCCACCTGCCGGCAGCCCAAGGCGGGCTTCTACATCGACCGCATCGGCGTCGCCAACGCCGCCGGAGACCGCCCGAGCGGAAGCGGCGGAGGCACGACCAACCCCCCCGGGGGGGGCTGGGGCGGCGGCACCAGGCCCAAGGCCACCCCATCGCCCGCGAACCTGGACCCGCTGACCGGCGAGTCGATCGACGATGACATGTTCTTCCAGGTCACCTTCGACCTGGTGATCGGCGACCTGCCGGAAAAGCCCGCGGAGAACCAGAACCAGGGCCAGGGATAAGCTCAATCAGTGCAGCCGGCTGACCGCCCCACGCGGCCCAGCCTGGAGCAGACCGCATGAAGAACATCATCGACATCATCAAACGCTACTGGGTCGAAGTCGCCTGCGGACTCGGCGCCGTGCTGGGCATCGTCCTCATCGTGCTCGGCCTCGGCACCATGGGCAAAGTCCAGGAGGAACTCAACACCGCGATGCGCGTGAAGACCTCCATCGAGGGCCTCAGCCGCGGCCAGGTCATCAACCAGCGCGCCGTGGACCAAAGCGCCCGCCTGATCGCCGACGTACGCGCCAACTACAAACGCATCATGGAGTTCGTCCGCGAACGCAACTTCTACCCCCCCCTCGTGGACGGCGTCTTCCCCGGTGATTCCGGCGAAGACGTGACCAAGGCCATCGCCTTCCGCAAGGCCTTCGGCAACCTTCGCCAGACCTGGCTCGACCAGCTCAACGCCGGCACCGAGCCCACCCCCGCCGACATCGCCGCCGAACGCGACCGCATGGAGGCCAAGGGCAACACCGAGGAAAAAACCGACTGGGGCGGACTCGGCAAGCCCCCCGCAGAACCCCAGACCAAGGCCCCGACCCTCTCCCCGGAGCAGGGCGCCGCGCTGCGCATCGCCCACAACCGGTTCATCTACGCGACCCCCGACTCGTTCCAGGAGAGCAACGTGTCCGCCGCGGACGGACCGATGGCGTCCGGACCGCCTCCCACCCTCGAGCAGATGTGGCACGCCCAGCTCGAGGCCTGGATCCAGCAGACCGTCGTCGACGCCATCGCCCGCGTGAACCAGGAGGCAGCCGACACCATCCGCAAATCCGGCGGTGCCCCCTGGGTCGGCAACCTGCCCATCAAGGATCTGCGCTCCCTCCAGATCAGCCGCTACTACATCCGTGAAACCGGCGAGAAGACGGCTGCCGTCTCTCGCGCCGGCGGCCGACCCTATCCGCCCATGGCCCCCGACGACGCCTTCACCGGCCGCGCCTCCAACCAGCAGTACGAACTGCTCCGCTTCTCCATCCAGATGGTCGTCGACGCCCGCGAGATCCCCAGCGTCCTCGCCGGACTCTGCGACCGCCGCTTCCACGTGCCCCTCAACGTGAGCTACTCGGCGGTCGAGCCCAACCTGGCCCTCACCGGCAAGATCTACGGCGAAAATCCGGTGGTCCTCATCACCGCCGACTACGAAACCGTCATGTTCTCCGATCTGTACCTGCCGCTCATGCCGCAGGCGATCCTGACCGAATTGGGAAAAACAAGGCCCGTACCCCCGGCTGAAGGCGCCTGACCGCCGCCGGACACCCACGAGACGAAAAAGCCCCTTGTAGCGCAGGCCCCGGCCTGCCGACAGTCGCGGAGTCATTCATTCATGGCCAAACAAGCCGTCGGTCCCGTCATCCGCTACCTCGATAAGGCGGTGCTCGCCGTTTGTGGCATCGTCTTCCTCTACTTCGTGGCCATGTATGGCGTGATGTCCCCCAACAAGGCCGGCGATCCCGGCAGCGAACAGCTCGGACCCGCCGAAATCGACCTCGCCATCCGCCAGGACGCCGAACGCCTCCGCGAGCGGCTGCTCAACGCCGAACCGCCGCCCACCCCCACGCCGTCCCCCATGCCCAACCTCCAGGAGATGGACAACGTCCTCGCCATGGCGGGCATCTCCGGCGAAATCCCCAGCCCCGTCCAACCGGCGCCACCCGTGCCCCGCCAGGACGTCGGCGACGTCGACACCGTCGAACCCGTGGACCTCGTCAACGTGATCGCATTGGGCAAACCCCAGGTCATGACCGGACGCAGCGGCGTCTACCTCGGCCCGCCCGGTGACTTCAAGGTCGACAACGAGGCGGCCCGCACCGACAAGACCTTCCTCCAGGACACCAACTGGGTCACCGTCTACGCCCCCTTCGACCGCGCCCAACAGGAAGAACTCTTCCGCCAGGCGGACCACGGCCGCTACGCCGTCGCCGTCGCCGTCGGAACCGACATCCAGCGCCGCATCCAGCAGCCCGGCGGCGGCTGGAGCGATTGGGAATCCATCACCCCCACCCGCCTCATGGCCCTCCCCGACGTCGCCCCCCCCGACGTCCAGCAGACCCCCAAGGGCATCTACGAGGTCCCCGAGGCCGACCGCAAGGCCGTCGACGACTTCTTCGCCCTCATCACCGACGGCACCAACAACGAGGCCCAGTGCGCCCTGCTCCGCCCCCTCTTCCCGCCGATCGAATACGGCAAGGAGTGGACCTATCCGCGACCCGACGGCCTCGACGTGCTGAAAATGGACGCGGACTATCAGGCAACGCCCCGCTGCCGCTACCCGGAATGCCGCGTCAGCACGGAAACCATCGATACGTCCGCCGATTTCGACGACCTCATGAAAAAGGCGGAGGCCGCGCTCAAGGACAAACGCTTCGAGGTTGCCACCCAGTACGCCAATGCAGCGGTCGCCTCAGCCGAACGCAACCAGGGCAGCCAAGGCGACCGCGATCAGAAAAAAGCCAAGGACTTGCTTGGGAAAATCGCCGTCGCCCAGGCCGAGGCCGAGCAGGAACTCAAGAACAAGCGGCAGCTCCAGCCCATCCAACTGACCTGGGCCCACGACGCCGGCCAGGGCGTGCTCAGCGGCCGCACCTACGCCTACCGCGCCCGCATCCACCTCTACAACATGTTCTGCGCGCGCCCGACCCTGCTGAACAACCCCCTCGACGCCTCCAAGGTCGAACTCGTCGGCGAATGGTCGGAATCATCCGATCCCGTCATGATCGCACCCGACACCCTCATCTTCATGAAGTCCGACAAGCCCAGCGCGCAGGAAGTCAAGGTCGAGGTGTTCAAGTGGTACGGCGGCGCCTGGCTCTCCCGCCAGTTCAACGTCACCATCGGTGACACCATCGGCGAGATCAAGACCATCGCCACGCCGCCGTCCGGCGAGAAACGCCCCGTGGACTTCAATACCGGCGCCACCGTCGTCGACGTCGACTTCGGACACCGGGCCATGGTTCCCGACCGGCGCACGCAACGCCTGCAGCCCGTCGAAACCACGGCGCTCGTCTACGTCGACGCCTCCGGCAACCTGCGCCAGCAACTGCTTGAACTCGACAAGAGCAGCGACCGCTACGAAACGCTCCGCCGCGAGCAGTGGAAGGAATGACCCGCACCGCTTCGATCCGGTTCGCACGCCTCGCGGCGACGCTCCCCGTACTCGCCGGGGCCGCAACCGCCAGCGCCCAGGCTCCCCCGGTACTGCCGCCTCCCGCGCCGCAACACGCCCGTCCCCACGCGGCGGATTTCGACGAACAGGACATCAACCTCGGCGCCGCCGATGCCGACGCGGACCGCGTCACCCGGCTCGTCACCCAACTCGGCTCACCCAAGTACCCGCGGCGCGAGGAGGCGTCCGCGGCGCTCACCGAACTCTGCCCCGGCGCGTTCCGCCAGCTCGCCGAGGCCTACCGTACGACCGACGACTTCGAGACCCGCATCCGCATCCAGGAAATCGTCCAGCAGCAGTACCTCTGGCACACACTGCTCAAACACAAGGGATTCCTCGGCGTGAGCCTGCCCCCCACCACCGCCGCCAGCCTCCCCGACGGAACCTACGCCGTGCCCGTCGGCGTCCAGGCCGGCAGCGCCGCCGACGCAGCCGGCCTCCGCGACCACGACCTCATCCACGCCATCGACGGCCACGTGTTCACCAAGCCGGATGCCTCGGCTGAGTTCCGCGAACTGATTCAGGACAAGGGTGCCGACAGTAAGGTCAAACTCGAAGTGCTGCGCGGCGGACGCGTCATCGAAATCGAAGCGACCCTCCGCGCCCGGCCCATCGAAAACTACGACGGGCCCGAACTGCTCGACGAACTCAACAGTTGCATGCAGGCCTACACGGTCTGGTGGGGCCAGTACTTCAGCTTGCCCGCCCCCCGCGCCGAACGCACGCCCTCCACCACCGTGCTCGAACTTCCGGAATGATCAATCACGCCGCGCCGGTCACCAGATTCCTCGGAACCGCCACGCGCTACGGGTGCGCCATCTCCAACGCCTGCTGGTAACGCTCCCGGAACTTGCCGACCCAGTCGCCGGCAAGCCCCTCCCGATGCTCGGCGTCCGCGGCCTGGTACGCCTTCCCCAGCAGCACCGCCTCCTCCCGCGTCATCGGCGGCTCGGTGAGCAGCTTGAGCGCGGCTTCATTCATGCCGCTCTTCACGATCGCCGCCCACGCCTGCTGCAGCAGGATGTGATTGTCCCCGGCTGCCGCCCGCATGATCGGCACCAGCGCCGCCGCCAGCTCCTCCGACTCCTTGGGATCGATCTTCAGGCCGAAATCGGCCTCGTACGGGTTTTCCTTGACGGCCAGCTTGCCCGCGTACTTCGCGTAGATCGCCGGATCGATCGGATAGTGATAGAGCGTGTCGGTCGATCGCCCGGTCGCCTCGGCGCGCACGCCCCAGACCACCTGCCCGGTCTCGCTCAAGCAGTAGCGCACGAAGTCCTCCGCCAGCTCGGCGTCCTTCGCGCTGCGCAGCACGCTCGTGATGTCCGGTGTCACCGTCGTCTCGCCCGGAGGATTGACGTACACCACCCGCCCGTCGCTCGCGTCCGAACGGGCCAGGCCGTCAAAGTTCACGGCGAATGCCGCCAGCAGCAGCCCGCGATCCACCTCGTCGAGCACCATCGAGCTGCTCTCCTGGATCGCCCGCGCATTGGCCAGCACGCGAATGAAGTTGCCCCACGACTTGCCCCAGTCCCCCGCCTCCAGGATGAACATCAGCGCCTGCCGGTTGCTGCCGCTCGACTCCGGCGAGGCCACGCCGATCCAGCCCGCAAACCGCGGATCACCCAGGTCCGCCCAGGACGCCGGCGGCGCAACGCCCCGCTCCGCGCAGTCATGCTGGTTGTACACGAACCCGAAACTCGACAGGCCCGTCGCCCACCAGTCGCCGTTCGGCCCCCGCGTCGGCAGACCGTGAATCTCCGCCGGAATGCCCTCCACCCCCTCCAGCTCGAGCGGCTTGGAATAACCCCGCGCCGCCAGCAGCTCGTGGTCCGCCATGCCGCCTCCGAACATCACGTCCGGCGACGGCAGGTCGCGCCCCTCCGAGGCCCCGCGGAACAAACCGTCGATGTACGCCACGCACTGCGGCGTGCCGCGCACGATCCAGTCGATGTTGACCGGGTGATGCCCCTGCGCCTCGCGCCACTCCGAGAAGCCGGTGCCGAACGCCTCGCGGATCTTCGCGTTGTGCGGCGTGATGATCGTCAGCGTGTCCACCCGCGGGACCACCATGCCCGGAGCCGTCGCCGGCGTTTCGCGACACCCGCCCAGCGCCACCACGCCCAGCGCGGCCACCATCGTCCCGCCGGCGCCCAACCACCGCACCTTCGTGCGCACATGCATAGCCTTATCCCCCGCGCCCGCGGCGCGCTGCAGTTCGCCCCCTCTCCACCCGATCGCCGGAACCACCCGGCATGATGTGCTCGGCCTATTAAACGCAATCGCGACGGCAGGTGTCAACGCCGACCGGCTGCGACCTCGCCCAATCGCCTACTTCTTCCGCTTGTCCTGGTCCCGCCGGCTGGGCAGCTTCTGCGCCTCCTCGGCCTGCTTCTGCAGCCAGTCGAGCAGCGCCGGCGTCTTGATCCGCCGCTTGGGAGGATTGTTCAGACCCGCCGGCTGGGGCGAAAGATCCTGCTGCGAAATATGCCGCCGGATGTAAAGCTGCTCCAGCGCCCCGATCAGCGAACTGGTCATGATGTACAGGTTCAGCCCGCTCGGAAAGTTGTAGAACACGATGATCATCACCAGCGACATGTACGGCATGAACTTCTGCATCTGCTCGGCCTGCAACGCCTGCGGCGTGTCCGACGCCGTCTGGTGCGTCGGCTTCGGCATCAGCTTCTGCTGGGCAAACATCATGATGCCCACCAGCAGCGGCAGCAGATGAAACGCAGTCAGGTGCCACCCCACGATCGGCACCGTCAGCGTGTGCCCGAACGTGACCAGCTCGTCCGGCTTGGTCAGATCGTTGATCCACCAGACAAAGCCCCGCCCACGCATCGCCACGTTGTTGCTCAGGCTCGAATAGAGCGCCACCCAGATCGGCATCTGCAGCGCCATCGGCAGGCAGCTCATCCCCTGGCTCATGGGGTTGACGCCCTCCTCCCGGTAGAGCTTCATCGTCTCCTGGTTCAGACGCATCGAGTCCTTGCCGCAACGCTTCTTGATCTCCTCGATCTTCGGGTGCAGCTTCGCCATCCGCTGCTGCACCTTCACCATGTTCACCTGCGTCTTCTTCGTGATCGGATGCAACAGCGCCCGCACGATGATCACCAGGAAAATGATCGCCACGCCGAAGTTGCCGAACACCCGCTCGAGCCAGTTGAGCAGCCCGATCATCAGGTTCGTCAGGAAGTTGAACGTGCAGGAACCGTACCCCTGCGTGATCTGCTGCATCAGGTCGAGCGCGACGTAATCCTCGTTCTTCGCGTTCTCGAAGATCTCCCGATCCTTCGGCCCCAGGTAGAGCGACGCGTTCAGCTCCTGCTCGGCCCCCGGCGCGAGCCGCACCGGAACCGTCGCCACCCGCACGGAGATGTCGTTCTCGGTCTTCTTGTCGCCATCCAGGTCCACGCCCTGGACGCTGCGGATCACGCTCGAGCCGCTGCCCCCCTTCGGCCCGACCGGCATCACCGTGGCGGTGAAGTAGACGTTCCCGCCGCCGTACCAGACCAGCGGACTCGTGTCCCCCTCCTCGCGCGGATAGAGCTCGATCTCGTCCTTCTTCGCGACGTCGGCGAAGGTCTTGACCTCCATCTCCACCGCGTTCGCCTCGCGATCGCGCACCGCCGCGAAGACCTTCTGATCGTGGCCGTAGCGCCCCTCGCGCGTGATGCCGAACGGTCCGAGCGTGACGAGCTGCACCTCGTGCGGCGCGTCGCTGAGATTTTGCACGGTCGTCGCCAGCTCGAAATCGTAGCGCCCCTCACTGAGCGGCTGACGCGGCAGGAAGAACCGGCGCTTCAGCCCGATCACCGGCTTGCCGCCCGACTCGATCCGCGTGGTGAACGCGACCGCCTCGCCGTTCTCCATCGGCACGCGCTCGGCCTGCCAGTGCGCCGTGCGAACGTCCACCCGCTCGTTGTCGATCAGCACCCGCTCCAGCGCGAACGAACGGAAATCCTCCCCGTGCTCCTTCACCGGGGCGAGCAGCAGGTAACGATCCTCCGCGCCTGCGTTCTCGGCGTGGTCCGCAAGCCGCACGGTCTCAATCGAGGCCCCCTCGTTCGAGAGCCACAGCTTCATGCGGTAGGGACTCTTCTTGCCGCCATCGGTGTCGCCCAGCGTGACGACCTCGACCTCCGGCCCCGCCGCGGCTGCATACCGCAGACCCGCCTGCGGCGCAGCACCGACCGAACTCGGACCCGCCGCAACACCGTCACTCGTCACCGGCGCCGTGGCCACGCCGGAACTGCCCACGTTCGCGGGCGCCGGGCTCGACGCCGCGTTCGGCGCCGGCGTCGGCGTCGGCCGGACCGGCCAGATCCGCTGCGCGATCATGCTCCAGAGCAAAAAGGCGAGCAGGGCCCAGAAAAGGGCGCGAAAGAAGTTGCGATTTTCCATAGGTTCGTGTGTCCCCGGCGCTCCGCCCGATCAACGCCCCTCGAGCAGTCGCAGACCGAGGAAATCATCCAGTTCCGCGGTGTCCAGCGCCTTCTGCACCGCCTTCTGGATGTCGTATTCAACGCGTACGTATTCGATGGTGGCCACGTAGCCGTCCTCGTGCGGATCGATGTCGCTCGTGTCGGCGTCCTCGGGAAACGGCACCTCTTCCCCCTTCTCGTGCACGACGACGAAACAAGCCCGCACGTCGCGGTCCCGCGGCTGACCCACGCTGCCGATGTTGAGAATCGCCTTCTCGTCCTCAGTCACCGTGTAGAAGTTCGGCTCCGGCAACTCCGACGGCGGATCGAAGTACGGATCGTCCAGAAACACACCCGGCACGTGCGTGTGCCCCACGACACAGGCCCGGTGACGCTCTTCGAGCCGCTCGAAATTCGCCAGGATCTTGCTGGGATTCGTGTACACGTCCTCGGCGAACAGGTACTCGTTCACCGGCCGCCGCGGCGACGCGTGAACCATCAAAAGCCCCCGCTCCTCGTGCCGGATCGGCAGCTTGCCCAGAAACTCCCAGCGGCGGTCACGCAGCGCCTTGTTCGGCTCGTCCTCGAACACCTGCCGCGTCCAGTAGCAGGCCCGCTCCGCGCTCACGTTGAAGTTCGAGGGTTCGTAGAAAACAGCGTGGTCGTGGTTGCCGCAGACGCACACCTTGCACCGCTCGATGACCAAGTCGAGGCACTCCCGCGGACTCGCCCCGTACCCGATCACGTCCCCCAGGCAGTAGATCTCCTTGACGCTCCGCCGGTCAATCTCCGCCAACACCGCCTGCAAGGCTTCCAGGTTGGCGTGAATGTCCGAGATGATCGCAAACACGGGATGCGCAAGCCTCGGGGTCAGGGCAGGGGCAACGACCGGGCCGCCGCCCGGAAACGCTCTTTCCGCACAGAAAGGCGGATGCTATGGCCCGCCGGAAGTCGCGTCAACACAGCCAGCGCCACCCCCACAACCCCCTACAAACCGTGACAAACTTCTCGCCGCAAGCCCCCTCAAAAGAGCATCTCCTCGCGCCCCGCCGCCACCCGCGCCCGGGCCGTCGCCACCGCCTCGCCCGAGACATCACACCCCAACCAACGCCGCCCCAGCCGCTCCGCCACCGCCAGCGTCGTGCCACTCCCGCAAAACGGGTCCGCAACCACGTCCCCCGGGTCCGAACTCGCCCCGATCACCCGCTCCAGCAAGGCCTCCGGCTTCTGCGTCGGATAGCCCGTGCGCTCCGCCGCCACCGTCGAGAGAAACGGTATTTCCCAAACGTCGGTCATCGCCGGACCTTCCGGATGAAAGTACAACCGCCCCTTCTTCGTGTTCTTGTAGAACCGCCCCTCCTCGTCGCGATTCAGCCCTTCCGTCCGGAACGTCCCGTCCCGCAACACGTGAAACGTGTGCCCGCCTGCCGCTTTCGCGTAAACCAGCAGCACGTCGTGCTTCCGCGCAAACCACTTCACCGACCGGCCGCCCGTGCGATAGCTCCAGATCACCTCGTTGAGAAAGTTGTCCACGCCGAAAATCCCGTCGAGCACCACCTTCACGTAGTGACTCGTCCGCGGATCGACGTGCACGTACAGCGTGCCCCGCGCACTCAGCAACCGGTGCATCGCCGCGAGCCGCGGCTCCAGAAACGCCAGATACTCCGCCAGCCCGCCCGGCCACCGATCGTCATACCGCCCGCCCGCCTGCGTCGTCCGCGGCACGTTCGTCATGAACGGCGGATCGATGTAGATCAGATCGCACGCACCCGCCGGCAGCCCGTTCATCCACGCCAGACAATCCGCGCATGCGATCTCCCCGATCGGCAACGCCGACGCGTCGCCCGGACTCCCCAAGCCAGAACTCCCCGAGCCCATCGCACCCGCTTCCCCGCGCTCACCTGCCTCATCCATGGCTGACCCCAGCCCCCCAAATCCGCCTATCGTACCGGCCTCCGTCCTGCCGATAACGCGCTTAGGCCGATAAATACCACAGTTGGTTCGCCACAACACCCCG
This sequence comes from Phycisphaerales bacterium, assembly GCA_020639115.1. Classification (GTDB taxonomy): domain Bacteria; phylum Planctomycetota; class Phycisphaerae; order UBA1845; family UBA1845; genus JACKHG01. The sequence continues at coordinate 258,216 of JACKHG010000002.1, read as the reverse complement.
GAATCCCAGGTATGACGGCGACGCTACCAGCCTCAGCCCATCCCGCAGCCCATCCGCCGGCACGATTCATCGACGGCAGCGGCCGTACGCACGCGCTCGTACCCGGACACCGCGACCGCCTGAAACCCGGCTGGCCGCGCATGCTCCACGACGACCCGCCGCCCGTCACCGACGCTGAGCTGCGCTCCGACATGACCAGCCTCACCGAACGCCTCGACCTCGCCGACCGCGTGCTCGCCACGTTCGACGGCGGCTTCGCCGATCGCGAAATCCTCTCCGTCGGCTGCGGCGACATCATCGAGCCGCTTTTCCTCGCCGCCCGCGACGCCCGGCGCGTCGTCGGCGTCGAACCGGGCCTGCCGGACAACGACCCCGAACTCGAACGCTACGCCGCGCTCGCCTGCACGCAACTGGACCAACCCGCCGACGCGTTTCGCGCCCGCGTGGAACTGCGCTGCGAGGACGTCGCCGCGACGCGTCTGCCCGACGCCGCCTTCGATCTCGTCTGCAGTTGGCGCACGCTCGAACATATCGCCGACCCGCTCGGTGCGTTCGAGGAAATGTACCGCGTGCTCCGCCCCGGCGGACTCGCCTACCACGAATACAACCCGTTCTTCGGGCTCGACGGCGGCCACTCGCTCGTGACGCTCGACGTCCCCTGGGGCCACGTCCGCTTCACCCGCGACGACATCGACCGCTACCTCACGCAGTTCCGACCGGCTGAACGCACCCGCGCCCTCGCCTACTACGACACGCGCCTCAACCGCATGAGCCAGGCGGACCTGCAGCGCATCGCGCACGACGTGGGCTTCGAGACGCTCGCCTTCGTGCCCCGCACGCGGACCGAGGACCTGCTGCACGTGGACGCCGCCCTGCTCGCCGCCGCCGAACGCAACCACCCCGGCGCCGTCCTCAACGATCTGATCTGCCGCGTGGTGCGGGTGGTGCTGCGCCGGCCGCTGGCATCCTGATTTTCCCTATGACGCTGATCATCCTCCAGGACCGCGACGACGTGACCCGGGCGACCGATGTCCCCGGCGCCCTGGCTGGCGAACTGCTCGCGTGGGACCTGCCCGCCCACCTGGAACTCCAGGACCGCAGCCTCCCCCACCTCACCCCCTGGGACTTCGTTAGCGCCGACGACCGCGACGCCGTCCGCCGCTTCGAAAGCGCCGCGCAGGCCTTCTGGCGCGACCACGCCCACATCCCCTTCGCCGGGCTCGACCTGCTCGCCATCGCCCGCTTCCGGCACGTGGCCTGCCTCGCCCGGCTCGCTTGGTCGGCCTGGGTCATCCAGCGGGCCCTCGAACTGCTCGCCCCCGAAACGCTCTTTGTTTTCGACGAACCGCCCGCACACGGACTCGATCAACCCGCGGACTGTCCGCGTATGCCGCTGCTCAATCCGCTCGCGCGCGGAATCGCCGAATCCCGCGGGATCGCCGTCCAGCCCATCGCGCGCGACGCGGCGACCTTCCAGGACCAAGCAGCCAACCAGGCCCGCGCATCCGGCGGACCCGCGATCGACCTCGCGTCCGAACTCGCCGGCGAGCCCTACGTCGCCTTTTGCGGCAGCGGCATCGACCTGCTCCGCCAGCTTCCGCTGATCCGCGCCCTGCGCGAACAGCCCGGCCTCGCGGTTGTCCAGATCTACCGGGCCGCCGACGCCCTCACGCTCCGCACGCTCGCGTCCGCCGGACACCGCGTCTACCATGAATCCCAATTGACGACGGAAGCGCACGGCGTGGACGATGCGGCGCTCTCCACCGCACACAGCGCCTGGAACTACACGGTCGCGCACCTCACCGACCGCGACCTCGCCGCCGTCTTCGCCAACCCGCACCTGCGCCCGCACTTCGACTTCATCTTCGGCGACTACGCCCGCCGCCTCGCAGCCCAGGCCGGCTTCTGGCGGACGCTCTTCGAACGCTGCCCGCCGCAGGCGGTCGTCAGCAACTACCCGACGGTCGCGCTCGAAGTCGCCGGCCAGCTCGACGTGCCCGGCATGCTCCTGTGCCACGGCGTCATGACCGCCGGCGACACCCGCTGGTACACCTGCCTGCCGCCCGTGACCATCGGGGCCGCCTCCACCGCGCACCGCGACCGCCTGCTGCGGGCCGGCATCCCCGCGGACCGCATCCGCATCACCGGCGACCCCGGCCTCGACGCGACCCTCGCCGACGCCCGCCGCAGCCACCCCCTACCCTCACCCGACGGCCCGCGCCGCATCCTGCTCATCACCAGCGCCATCGCCGCGCCCGCCCACCAGTCCGACCTGCCCCAGATCAACTGGCGGACCGCCGTGGACACCTTCGCCGACCTCAACCGCCTCGCCCGCCGCCGGCCCGATTGGCAATTCTCCATCCGGCCCCACCCGCGCTACGACCAGCCCGAACTCTACGCCCACCTGCAGCGCTTCACCCCCCCCGAGCGCCGCTGGCGAACCGACCCCCACCTCCGCCTCGCCGACGCCGTGCGCGCCGCCGACGCCGTCGTGGTCGTCAACAACCGCTCCTCCGCGATCGTCGAGGCCAGCCTCCTGCCCACCCCCGTCCTGCTCCTCTGCCCGGACATGACCAGCCGCGACCTCGCCGACTGGGGCCTCGCCAACTGGCCCACCCTCGCCTCCGTCGAAGCCCTCGAACGCGAACTCACCGCCCTCTTCACCGACCCCGTCCGCCGCGAACAGCGCACCGCCCAATCCCGGTCAGCCGTCCACCACTTCCTGGGCGAAACCCCCCAATCCGCCGCCCCCCGCGCCGCCGAGGAAATTGAGAACCTCATCACCACCCGCGCCCCCGCCTGACCACCCCCCAACAGAGCCGCGCCAACAGAGCCGCGCCCGTAAGGAAGCGGACCGGAGCGCAGACCCGGACCCACCGCGCCCGTAAGGAAGCGGACCAAGCACGACCCCGATCCGAGCCCGGAGCGCAAGCGACGGGGCTGAAACACGAACCGCCGGCCACCGCACCCACACCCCGTATTTCGCGGTAACATATGAGTGGCAAAGCAACCAAGTCGGCTCGAGTTGACCGAAATACTGCGCCTGGGAGGCTGGCCCGTGTTCATGTGGGCATTGAGTCCATCCGACCGATCGGATCTCATTGAGATCGCCTGGCAAGCAGCCTGGCTCCTGCCGCTGGGCATCGCGCTCACCCTCCTGCTGATCCGCCACTACTCCCGAGACCTCCGCGAACCCAGTCAGCCCCCAGCCGCGCTCGACAGCGACGCCTACCGCGCCCGGCTCCGCAAGGTCGTGCGCCGCGCGCAGGCGTGCTGGACGGGATATCTCCTGTTGGCGATCGAGTCGGCGCACAACCTCTACCGGCTGGCTTCCGCGGACGGCGATCCCGGCTTCATCGCGACCTATTCCTTTCCCGTCTACTTCGTGCTGATGATCGCCTGGTTTCCCTTCTGGAGCTACATCCTCAACCGCTGGGTCCGCCACTTTGGCGTAGAGCGCTGCCCCTGCTGCTACAACCGGCTATGGGCCAATCCGCTGGGCGGCCTGCTCGCGACGGTCGTCCAGCAACGCTGCCCAACCTGCCGCGCCCCCGTCTTATCCCCCACAGAGCCGCGCCCGTAAGGAAGCGGACCGGAGCGCGGACCCGGACCCGCCGCGCCCGTAAAGAAGCGGCCCCAAGCGCCGCGCCCCGATCCGAGCCCGGAGCGCAAGCGACGGGGCTGAAACACGAACGCAAAAGGGGAGACACTCTGGCGCAGAACGGAAGACCACGAACCCGTACATGGTCGCCTTGACTGCCGCACGCTCCCCCTGGCTGGATCCCACCCTCGCGCTGCCCCAGCGTTGCCGTCAGCAAGATCACGCGTTAGCCTGACATCCGAACCACCCACAGCGCTCCAGCGTCGCATGCGCGCCGCCCATCATGCAGACCCGACCAACCATCATTGCCTTCGTGCTCTGCGTGGGCATCGTCCTCGCCTTCGCCGCCGGCATCTACACAGCCCTCATGGGTCGCGGCCCGGACCTGCTCATGCTGGCCCGCGCACTCGCGCTAATGGGCATACCGGCACTCGCCGCCGTCCTCATGTGCCGGCGCCGACGCAGCCCCGCCATTCTCGACCGCATCGCCTCCCAGCGCTGCATCTACTGCGGCTACGACCTGCGCGGCAGCCAGTCCGCGCGCGACTGCCCCGAGTGCGGCCGCCACATCGAGCGAAGCTGAACCCCAACCGGTGCCCGTTTCCAGCCAACCCAGCCCACCGCACCCCCGTCCCGCACCGAAGGTGCGGAGGCCGGTAGCCGCGGGTGAAACGCAGTGCGGGTGCAGCCCGCACCAGCGCAACCCGTGGACCCCCGACCCCAAAAAAACCCAAGCCGCCCCGAAGGGGCGGAGGAAGTGCCCCACCACACGTAGCGCGTCCACGTGGCCCCAACCCTTCGGCCCCGCAGCACCCCCAGATCAGGGAAAAATAGAATATCCTCTTTGATTCTGCTAACTTTGCGCGGCCGAACACGGAAGGGTGAGAATAGAATGTTCGAATCCTGCTTTCGCATCATCCCCATGTCCGTCGATCGACCATCGCGTCCTCCGAGGCCGTTTGCGGTATAATACCCACGATTATCGCGCTCTGGGCACAACTGTGCGGCATGAGGGAACAATGTCCATCAGCGACAAAACTCGAAAGATCTTGTGGGGTCGCTCCGGCAATCGATGCGCTATCTGCAGAAAAGAATTGGTCGTGGACGCTACATCGGCAGATGATGACTCCGTTGTCGGCGACGAGGCCCATATCATCTCCGGAAGACCGAATGGTCCACGACACGATCCGATGCTTCAGCGAGACCAGATTGACCTGCAATCCAATCTCATTCTGCTTTGTCGCATCCACCACAAAATGGTCGACGACCAGTGCGAGACATATGCGCCCGATGTCCTGCGCACGATAAAGGCGAAGCACGAGGAATGGGTGGCTTCAACACTCACCAACACGCCAGACCGAACGCCACTCCGCATACGAAAAATCAAAGACAATATCCCCTCCCACCTCATTCGCCTCACAAGCGGTAAGGAAGTGACCGCCGTTGTCAACGGCGCGTGCAGCTATCAGGTGAATCACGACGAGTTGACATCGTACGACGAAGCTCAATTGGTAGGCGCCTTCTTGCAGCAAGTACAGGATTACGGAGACATCTCCAATGAGCTCGAAGCGGGCCAACTGGTTAGGGCCACATTCGAGATCAGCGAGTCGCTGGCCGAACTCGAGCAGGCAGGCTTTTGGCTCTTCGGTGCCCAGGAATTGCAGCGCCTTGAAGGGGGAGTCGGCCCGTCATCGACTTGGCCTGTGGCGATCTTGTTTGTCACTCGTCAGAACAACCCCGACATAGCCACATTCGAAGCCGGATAAGGAGCGCTGAGCTGGACGCCGCAAGCGTCCCTCGGAAGAACTAAGGGAAAGCTACGGAGTCGGGAGTCGTTCGGGGTGCGTATCAGGCCTCTTTGCAAAAACAATTGGGTAGAGAAAGCCAAGACAAACGACTGTCGGAGTAGGAATCTGGTTTTCCATAACCCCCTCCACAGATCCCAGCGTGCGGGACTACCGCACTGGGCTCCTGCCTTGGGTCATGACGAGTAGGCGTTGCTCCGGGTAAGGATGCATGATGCGCGGTTGAGGAATCCATTGGCCAGCCCAGCGCAACATCCGCGCCCAGGTGATACGCGACTTCTGGCTCCGGCGCCGCAGCGCCTGACACCACAAGCGCACCACCTCGTAGCGGAACAGACTCAGGGCTGGGTAGTTACGCGGCACCGCGAAGTACCGGTAGTACCCGGCCACGACCTGCCCCAGCCAGCGCCCGACGTCATCCCGCGGGACGTGCAAGCGTGCGCGCAAGCCATCGCGGACGGCCCGCAACTTCGCACGCATGCGATCTCGCCGCGTCTGCCGCAGCACGGCGTACCGGCCCTTCCGGTCCCGCGCACAGATGTGCGTGAAGCCCAGGAAGTTGAAGGTCGCGGGCTTGCCCTGGCCCCGCTGTTTCCGGCGTTCGGCTGCAAAGCGGCCGAACTCCAGAATGCGGGTCTTCTCGGCATGCAGCTCCAGGTTGAACTTGCGGAAGCGTTCCCGCAGTTCATCCAGGAACCGCTCGGCATCCGCGCGCTGCTGGAAGCCCACGACGAAGTCATCGGCATAGCGCACGATGATCACTTCGCCCGTGGCATGGCAGCGCCGCCAATGGTCGGCCCAGACATCGAAGGCATGGTGCAAATAGAGATTCGCCAGGAGCGGCGAAATGCTTCCGCCCTGTGGCGTACCCGCTTCCACCTGCCTGCGTCGTCCCTCTTCCAGCACGCCGGCGTTCAGCCACTTCTTGACGTGACGCACGACGCGCTGGTCCGCGATGCGGTGCTCGACGAACTTCACCAGCCACCCGTGGTCGATGGTATCGAAGAACCCACGAATGTCGGCGTCGAGCACCCAGTTCACCTTCCTCCGTTCGATCCCGACCGCCAGCGCGTCCAGCGCCTGGTGGGCGCTGCGCCCCGGCCGGAACCCATAGGAGAACCCTTTGAAGTCGGTCTCGTAGACGGCATTCAACACCTCGACCGTGGCCCGCTGGACGATCTTGTCCTCCAGCACGGGGACGCCGAGGGGTCGCTGCCGCCCGTCGGGTTTGGGAATACACACCCGCCGGACCGGCTTCGCCCGGTAAGCGCCGCGCTGCAGCCGCGACGACAGATCTGCGAGGTTCGCCTCCAGATCATCGCCGTATTGCTGCCAGGTCTGCCCGTCGATGCCCGCGGCTGCGTCCTTCTTCAACTCGAAGTACGCCTTCCGCAGTCGATCCACGGCGTAGACGTGGTGCCACAACGCGGTGAACCGCAGCCGCTTATCCCGTGCAGCCGCTACTCGTATCCGATCCAGCCCGTTTTGCAGGTTGTTCCGGCACTGAGTCCGGTCCCTGGTAGCCTGGATCGAATTGCCCTTGGCCAAACCCCTTCCCTCCACCGGCTCCGCGGGTGCTGCAGGTGTGCCTGCGGCGCCGTTGTTCGCCGGCATCTGCGGTACTATGGGTTTGTCCGACTTCCCACGTTCGTTCATCGACGCCGTACTCCTCGCGGATTCGCGCCGCGGACCGGGGCCCATCTGCGCCCCGGTCGAACGTGGGATCTCCCGGATTCCGGGTGCGAGGCTTCCCGGCGTGCCCGGGGTCTCAGACCGCGCGGAGTCCGGAGCGCATCTCGCGCTGGCGATGCGCCCGGTGTGGCCTTCCGCCTGTCAGGACGGCGTCGGCACTCCGAAGTTGAAAGGATTTCGCGGCTCAATACCCGGCCCGCAGCTTCCCCTGTCAACGCTTCGCTCTGTCCCTCGCGGAACACAACGCATGACTCGGGGCCAGCGTGGCTCGCTAGGCCTTCACTGTATGGCTCTTTCATCCACTACCTCGCACCGGCTTGCCGGCGCACCCCGACCCCTTCCTTACCTTCGCTTGACGACTCCCGCTCCCCTTCTTGCTCCCGTGGATATGATAAGTTAGCGGCAAACAGATCGGACCGATGCCGGAATCCAGGGAATGCGACTTGGCCCGCAGATAAGGGGCTGGCATCGACCGCTGGTTGGTTGCGACTGGAGTTTCGCTCGGTCAGTATCAGGTCAGTGTGTTGCCTGGGTTCTGGACGGAAGTCAATCATGCTCGGAGGTCGAGGATTTCTATTGCTCTGGGTAGCGCTGGCTGCAGTAGGGTTGCTTCTCGGACGTACCTTGGGACATCCATTTCTCGGTTGCGCCGTCGGCATCGTGGCTCCGATCGTAACTTGCTGGCTCATCGCGACGGCAATCGGACATTGGCAACCTCTCCTGCCGGTGTGCCGCTCAGGGGCCTGCAGGACCTACGAGGCGTACACGGCTGTTGGCCATGTTCCGGGGATCGCGTACGGAGCAGACATTTACAAGTGTCAATGCGGCGACCGCTACATATTCACGCACGGTGCGCGAGGTCAGGACATCCGGTTCATTCTTCTCAATCAGAGTGGTGCGCTCACCAGGTATCTTTGCCGAGGCGCGCTGGGGCGATGGCGAAGCGACACCAGCGCCCGCTGGGAGGCGGTTGAGCAGGGTGCGCCTATCCGGGAACAACTTGTACCGCTCGGTTTCCCTCTTGACGAACACCGTCACTAGCCCGCGTTTTTGACCCAGCCGAAAGAGAAAAGGTGGAAGATCAAAGGTGTCAGGGAAGATCAAAGGTGTCAGGGAAGATCAAAGGTGTCAGGACCCTTTATTGTGGGCTGCGCACCATCCTTACGACCCGCTGGGCCCTTCCGGCCTAGCCTTCGGGTGATCCGCAATGCGACTTTGGTTCACGGGCGAGGGCGTACGTTTCTCTACGGAACTTCCGACAGAGATCGCTGATGCAATGCACGCGGTCAGCGATATCTTCGGGACCGTCGGCTCATCGGCCGCAGATGACGATTGGCAACTCATCGTCGATGCCGATCGGCTACGGGAGGCCTTCCAGCACTTGCGAGATCATTTTCGCGAGCATAGTTCACTGATTCCATACACCTACTCTACGCGGTGCCGAATTCCACCGTACAACATGGTGTCGACTGGCTCGGGTACAATCCACGGCTTCCGGATTGGCGGGCAGATTCATTCGCTCGTTGCTGGATATAACAAATGTCTCCTAAAGAGATGTATCTTGAGGTCAGATGGCAGTGCAGAGTATGTCGAGGAGCAAGATGTGAAGGGCCTCAAATACATCGACACGGACGACTGGGGTCGTATAACAATCACCAGGAGGAAATCGGCGAGTGACGTCGAGAAGTGGATCAATACCGTCGCACGGAAACTGAAGCGAGCAAAAGGTGAGTTGGTCGTGGATTGCGCCTAAGGGTCTCGCGACCAGTACCACCCAAAGCACGAACACGCCAGATCAGAAAGGGAACATTCAACGCTCTTTGAAAAACCATTATAACCGGGCAACCTGACGCCGCGCCCCCAGGTACGACCCACGCCCCGCACGCCAGCCCATCCACCTCCGGGCTTCCCCCGGGCATTTGCCCCCAAGCGCCCCCCGAAATTACACGACGTCCCGCCGACCCACTTTCTTACCCCAGCCGGGCCGCCAGCCCCCCTCCGACCCGCCCACAGAAAAATCTCAAAAATCACGCACCCAAACCCGCCAATCACGCAGCACGCGCGCAGTGATGTGGGTGCCGGGCGCTGATGACGCGCGGCGGCGTACGAACCGCGCCGCCCAGGCAGCACACGGGGCGCGAACGCCAGCGACGACGCCGCACCGCGCCACGGGGGAGAGATGAACCATGCAGCCACAACCCACCGAACAGTCGATCAGAAGCCCGGCAACCAGGCGCCAGCCGGCCGGCAGGTGTTCCCCTTTCCTCCCCCTTCATCGCTCCGTCGCTCCCCCCGAACCGCGCGCAAAAAAAACTCGCCCCCAAAGCCGTTTGCCAGCGCCACTGCAACCACGGCGCTAGCGCCAACGCGGTTCACCCCGCGCCGCGACTCAGAATCGAGGGTAGAGATGCGTAAAGCAATACTGCCAAACGGCTTTGGAGCGGTCGACGATCCTGCTCAAGTGCAGCACTTTCGACCGCCTCCGCGCGGGAAACCAGTGCGGCCCGCAGCGGCCTCGGAGGTCAGCTCAAGATATGCACGACGCTACGACCGGCCCGAACGCCGCCGCGACTCCCCCTCACCGGATCGCACGCACCAGCTCGAACGCCTCAGCCGCTCCCACGCCCGCCACGCTCCCCCAACGCCGCGCGATCGCCTCCAACGCCTCCCGGCTGCGCGGATGCGGAAAACCCCGAGCCTCCGACTCGTACCGCGCCATCGCCGCACACTTCCGCTCCAGCGTGTCCCCAATATCCACGAACACGTTCGGCGCAAACGCACCCGCAACCCGCCCGAACGCCCACTCCGTCGACGACGCCACCTCGAACGCGTAAATCTCCCGCACGCACCCGCCCGCCAGCGGCCGCGTCGCGGTCAGCACCGCCCGGTGCACGACCGCGTGATCGACGTTCAGATCCCGCGCCCCGTGCGTGTAAATCGTTCGCGGCTGATGCTCCGCCACCAGCCCCTCGACGATCTTCACCACCTCCAGCAGCGGCACCGTATCAAACCGGTTGTCCGGCAGGGAAAACAACGAGACGCCCCGCGCTCCGAGCAGCTCGCCCACGGCCCGAGCATCACCGTGCAGCCGCTCCAACGCCGCCCGGTCCGCCTGCTCCCGCCGCTCGGATCGCGACGTGATCCCCTCGCCCAGTATCGCGACGTGCACGCTGCACCCCTCGCCCGCCAGCCGCGCCATCGTCCCCCCGCAACCCAGCACCTCGTCGTCCGGATGCGCCGCCACCACCAGTACGTCCGTCATACCGACTCCCTCCGCCGCGCCAGCAGAAACTCCGCCCACGCCAGGTCCTGCGGCGTATCGATGTCCACCGCCTCCTCCACCGGCGACGCGAACGCCAGCGTCCGCGGCCCGATCAACCGCTGCTCCGCAATCAACCACTCCGTCCGCACAATGCTGTGCGCACCGTCCGCGCGATACCGCTGCGGCAACAGCTTGCGCGGCGTCTCGTACCGCTCCCGGTCAGCCGGCGCCACGCAACCAGCCTCCACCGCCAGCGCCCACTCCGGCGGATGCGCCAGCGGCTGGACGCTCATCAACGCGTCCGCGTCGCTGTCCGCAAACCGCGCCCACGCCGCGCGAATGCTCGCCGCGCTGCGCAACGGACTCGTCGGCAGCAGCACGTACGCGGCTGCATACGCCGCGCCGTCATCGGCGAACTGCTTCGCCGCAGCCGCGCACACCTGGGCGACCGTGGCGGTGTCGCCGGCCAGCGCCGCCGGCCGCACCAGCGGCACCGCCCCAGCTGCTACCGCCACGTCGAGAATCTCCGCGTCGTCCGAGGAAACCCACACGCGATCGAAAATACCCGAATCACGAGCAGCCGCGATCGTCCACGCGATCAGCGGCCTGCCGCCGAGCAGCGCCACGTTCTTGCGCGCAAACCGCTTCGAACCGCCGCGGGCGGGCACGATGCACAGGATTTCACCCGGTCCCGCCACGCTACGCCTCCGCCGCCACCCGGCCCATGAGAATATCCCGGCTCGCCGGCCCGCAGTGAAACAGCAGATCGACAGCCGCGAGATTGGGCTCGAACCACCCGCGGCCCTGGGGATAGACCGGATGCTCGTAATCCTGGAAAACCACGTCGATGCCCGCGTCCGCGAACGCCTCGACCCGCAGGTAGTCGCGCCCCAGGGCCCCCGACAGATACGTGCCCGCCCCGAGATGCCGGCAGATGTTCAAGACGAGTTCGTCCTTGGCACCCGCGACGGGCAGCGCCGAACTGAACACCCGCGGCGTGGAAATCCCGAACGCGTCGAGCAGGTAACGCGCAATCTCCTCGCAAAGCGGGGCCAGGTGCGTCCACGGCTGGGCGAACACGCCCTCGAAGAACGCCGCGTGCTCCGCGAAGTAGGGCGCCCGCGCATACGCCTGCGCAATCGTCCGCCAGTGCTTCTTCTGCCAGCCGCTCCCGCCGTCGATCTCGAGTTCGCGGATCGGCAGCGCCCCGAACCGCCCGCTCGTCCGCACCGGCACCGTCAACCAGCACGCCCCCTCCGCCGTGCGCACGCGGTTGCGGTTCACGAAACTGTTCTTCTCGAACTGCACGTGATCGAGCACAACGTGCACGTCGCTGCGCGCGATGCGCTCGAAGTACCCGAGCCACGGGAGATACGCCGGCTGATGAATCGAGACGATCATGCGTCCATCGCCCGCTTGTACATGAAGATCGTGAAGTCATGGGGGAGATAGTCATGCCGCAACCGCACCCACGGCGTCAGCTTCCGGCAGAAACGCAGCACCACCGACGGGTCGGAATGGTATTCCCCCTCGCTGCGCTCCGGCGCCCACGAACTCAGCGAACTGAACGCGACCGCCTCGTCCGCCAGCGACCACATCCGCTCGATGATCTCGCGCTGCAGCTCCTCGGCCCGCTCGCCCAGCAGGTAGAAAATCCCGTTGGCCACCGCGACGTCGCACGGCGCACCCATCTCCGGCGCAAGAAAGTCGCCAGCCGAGAACTCGGTGTGCGCATGCCGCTTCCGCGCTTCGGCGATCATGCGACTCGACGCGTCCACCCCGCTGTACGTGCAGGCGATGCCCCGCTCGTCGAGATAGCTCTTCAGGTCCGCCATCCCGCACCCCACGTCCAGCACGCGGCGATCCGCGAGCGTCAGCCCCGACGCCAGCACGTCGAAGCGAATCCGCTGCGACTTGCGACTGCCGTAATCCAGCGCCTGGTGCGTGTTGCCATACCGCTCCACCAACCGGTCGAAGTGCGCTGCAACATGCGCGACCTCCGCATGCGCGTACCGTGGCCCCTTGCCCTCAGACATGTACCGCTCCCATTTCCTCACACGCCAACCGCGTCCCCAACCGAGGCCGCGGATCATCTTTCCGACCGCCTTCCACGGACCAGCGCGTCACCTCCAGCGCTCCGCTCCCGCAGGCGACCTCGAAACCATCACGTCCCACCCACCGCGTCACCGATCCCGGCGGCGCAACGGGTCGGCTGTCCGCCACCCGCGCCTTCCATACCAGGATCTTCGCGCCGCCCCACCACGCAAACGCGCCCGGGTACGGCGCCGCGACCGCCCGCACCAACCGATGCACGTTGCGCTGGCTGATGCCAGTCGATCAACCCGTCCTCCGGCCGCCGCCGCGGATACGTCGTCGCCTGCGCATGGTCCTGGGGCTGACGCGGAATCGTCCCCGACGCCACGTGGCCGACCACGCTGCGGACCATCCGTTCGTAAAGCGGATAGAGCTTCTGCAGCGCATCGCCGACGTCCTCCTCCTCGCCGAGTTCGAACCGCTCCTGCGCGACGATGTCGCCGCAGTCGATGCCCTCCTCCATGACGTGCGCGGTGAGCCCGAGTTCGCGCTCGCCGTTCAGAATCGCCCAGTTCACCGGGGCCCGACCCCGGTAGCGCGGCAGGAGACCGGGATGGAAGTTGATCGCCATAACTCCGGGCGTGGCAATGATTTGCGTCGGAACGCGATAGCGGTAGTCCACGCTCAACAGCAGCTCCGGTCGATGCTCCGCAACGAGTTCCGCCAGCGCCGGCTCGCGCCCCGCCAGCCGGTACGTCGGAATACCCAACGCAGCAGCCTTGCCGTACAGCGACGCATACCGCACGCCGTCCTCCGGATCCTCCGGGTGCGCCACCACCGCGCATACCTCGGCGCACGCCCGCAGCGCATCCAGCGCCCGCACAGCCACCGTGTGATTGCCCAGCAGTATCGCTCGCGTCATGACGCCTCCCGCGTCAACACCATGTCCACCCGATGGTCCGACTTCTCCCGCGCCCCCGGCACCGGCACCACGCGCGACGAGCCCCCCAGCTCGCGCCACCGCTCCGCCAACGCGTCGATGTCGTACCACTGCGCACGCTCGTTCCGCGCGATGATCGCCGCCTTCTCAGCCGCCGTGAGTCGTTCCGACCGCCGCACACCGTCCAGGTACGGAACCAGGAACGCCGCCCGGTGCCGCTCGTCCGGAACAGACCCGAGCACCACGCGTCCGCCCGGCGCCAGCGCCGCAAACATCCGCTCGAACAGCAGGGACGCCTGCTCCCGCTCCATGAGCTGGAGGGCTTCCCAGACCAGGATCCGATCGAACCGGACGCCATCCGCCAGAACGTCCAGCGCGTCGCCGGTGATCACCTCGACGTTGTCGCACCCAGCCAGGTTGCCTCGGGCAATCTCTGCAAGCTCGCCCACCCGTTCGACAGCCGTCACGCACCGGCACGCGCCGCTCAGCACGATGTCCAGCAGGCCGTTCGCGCAACCCACATCGAGAACCGCGTGGCTCTGCTCGACCGCGAGCAGGTCCAGCACCCGGCGTACCGTGTGCAGCATCTCCACCGGATCGGCACCCGCCGACCGACCGCTCTGCACGAATGCGGAGTCGCTGCGCGCCTTGGCGGCGTACTCCGCAACCCAGTACGCGCTCGCGAGGCTCACGCGAGATCCTCCATCAGCAGCAGATCCCCCGCCGCCAAGTCGCGTTTCAACCGCCGCCCGACGACGAGTTCGACGTCAGCCGGTGGCAGACCGGTCCCGGGCCGAGCGAACATAACATCATGACAAAGCAAAGTTTGCGAACATTTCAGATCACGGGCGGCAACGCACGAAAGCCGAAAGTCCCGCCGGCCCGCCGACTCACTCCGCGCCGGCGCAATCCGCGAACTGCCCAACTGCGCCTCAGCCGTCCGCACCGCGTCGACCAGCTCGCGCATCTCGGTGGGATCCGCGCTGAACGCGTGATCCGGCCCGGGAAGCGACTTGTCCAGCGTGAAGTGCTTCTCGATCCAGCACGCCCCCAGCGTCACCGCCCCGACAGCAGCCAGCGCACTGGCTGTGTGATCGCTGAAACCAACCAGGCAGCCGAACGCACGCGCCAGGGTCGTCATCTTGCGCACGTGCACCTCGTCAGCCGGCGTCGGATAGCTCGACGTGCAGTGCAGCAGGATCAACCGCGTGTTCCCCGTCGCGCGAAACGCCTCGACCGCTGCAGCGACTTCCGCCAGCGTCGCCATTCCGGTGGAGAGCACTGTCGGAAGCCCCGTTCGCCCCATGGCCGCCACCAGAGGGCCGTGCGTCAGATAGTCCGAGCCGTTCTTGAGCACGCCAACGCCCAGCCGAACGAGTTCCTCAATGCCCTCTTCGCTGGTCGGCGTGGCGTGAAACACGACCCCGCGCCGGTCACAGTGCGTTTTCAGCGCCTCGAGACTCCCCGGCCCCAGCTCGCACCGCTTGAACATTGCAAACTGCGCTTCCGTCACCGTGCGACCGCCCTGGCGATAGCTGTACGTCAGGTTGCGATCCCGGACGAAGTCCTCCGTGCGGTAGCTTTGGAACTTGACCGCATCGACGCCCGTATCAGCCGCGGCATCGATCATCTCAGCCGCCAACCTCATGTCCCCATTGTGGTTAACGCCGATTTCGGCCACCACGAGCGCCGGGTGCCCAGGCCCCACGCGCCGATCCGCGATGTCGATCGCGACGGTCATGCCCCCACCCCCGCCACCGCAAACGTCTCGAGCAGGCTCTTGGCTGCCCGGCCAGCCCCCAGGCCATCGACCAGCGCCATGCCGCGCGCGGACATCGCCGCCCGCTCGTCCGGCGCATCGAGCAGTTCCGCGACCGCCTGGGCAATCGCACGCGGCGAACTGTCCTGCCACACGCCGACACCCCGCGCCACGCCTCGTGAAGCCAGTTCTGACACGTTGTCGGACTGGTCGTCCGACAGACTGACAGTCACCATCGGCGTTCCCAGGCAGCAGAGCTCCCAACATGTCGCTCCGCCACCGTTGACCGACACGTCCGACATCACGATCTCACGCGCCATGTCCGACACGTTGGTCACGACCGTCACGGTGTGCCGGCTGGTTCCGACAGCCTTCTCGACCTCAGCCAACTGGTCGGGACTCGGCAGGATGCAGCGCACCTCGAGCTCCCGCGTGACGTCTTCGAACGCCGCCAAGACCGCCCTGATCCGGTCCGCCATCGCGCTGCCACCGAACGTGATCAGCACCCGGTTGTCGTTCGCGTCAAAGCTCCGCCGCAGCTTGGCGCGAGCGGCTGCAAACTGCTTCCGGAGTAAGGCGTACTGCGGCCCCAGCAACCGGATCGCCCTGGAGCTCACGCTGTACAGCAACCGATCCGCCCGCGGATTCTGGTTCAACAGCCACCGCGCCCCCGTCAGATCCCGGTCCGCGACGTCATCGATGACCGCCAGGCCGACGCCCGAGGCCCTGATCCCGGCGAGGTACGACTCATGCGCCTGATAATGATCCACCAGGATGGCGGCAGCTCCGACTGCCCGGGCGGCGGCCAGCGTTGCATCAAGGTCGGCGGCCTCCAGCGGCTCGTCCCGCGGCACCGACCGCCCCACGCTGATCGTCGCGAAGCCAGCCGCACGCATCCGCTCCGCCACCGCCCGGCTGTCCGCCCAGGTCGCGAAGGTCACCCGCGCCCCGGAGGCGGCCAGCGCGTCCGCCAAGGCCAGGCAGCGCATGACGTGGCCCCAACCCACGGTCGGGCCACCATCACAGCGGATCACGATGGACGCAGCCGGCTTCACGTCTTCTCCAGGAGCCAGAAGGTCAGGTCGTCGTACCCGGTTTCCTTTTTCCCAAGAAAGCCCGATTCCGCAATTCGGAAATTGGCGGCACAGCGTTCAAACTCCGCCCCGAAGTCGCGTTTGAACAGCGCCCCGGTCTCGCCGCGATAGGGAATCTCCACAGGACACTCGCTATGATATTCCCCAATCCAGACGTGCCGCCCGGAAACGCGTCCGATCTCCGCCAGCGCCCTCGGCAGGTCGTCCGGCGTCAGGTGAATCAGCACGCCGCACGTGAACACCAGGTCGAACGCACCATCCGCAAACGGCAGCGCATACGCCGTCGCCCGCGCCAATCGCGCACCCGGCAGGCGCTCCGCGGCACGCCGCAGCGCGTAGTCGCAGATGTCCACGCCGTACGCTGCCACGCCTTCAAACCCAGCGATTTCCGTCAGATTCAGGCCCAGATTGCAGCCCACCTCGAGCACGCGCCGCGCCCCGAGCCGGCGGACCCAATGCGCATGCAATGCACCCGGCGCGTAGCGCGCCGTGGTGTTGCGCTGCGTGTACGCCTCGCCGAACGGGGAATTCCACAGCCGTTCAAGTCGCCTGGCTTCCGCCGTGGTCATGCCGGTGCCCCGAGTGCCATGCTATGGCACTAGATGTCGTTCCACGCCATCAACTGGTTGTGCGCGATGTCGCGCTGCGCCGTCCGGCCGATCACAAGTGGCGCGTACTCCGGCGCAATCCCCGTCCCCGGCCGCTTGCACCGCACCATCTCCTCACGGATCACCGTGCCCGCGGGGATATCCCCCTCCGCCACCAGGCTCACGAAGTACATCTCCTTCTGCCGCAGGTCCTCAGCCGAGGGAAAGACCCCATCGCGTCCCAGCAGCGCCTCCGCCCGCCGCACCGTCGCCACCCACGCCGCGAACTCATCGGGCTCCAGCGCCTTGATGTGATGGTGCCCCTTGTACGCCTTGTCGAGCGTGACCCGCTTCTCCAGCAACCGGGCCCCCAGCGCCACCGCCAGCAGGTCCGGAACCTCGTCGCGGCTGTCAGCCGAATACCCGACCGGAACCCCGAAGACGGCGTTCAGATGCGGGATGCTCCGCAGATTCTGGCCGCAGTCGGTCTTCGCATGGCTGCAGTGCACCAGGACCACGTCACTGTCGCCGTGGGCCTGCACGAAGGTGAGCAGCTTGTCGATGTCCGCCAGCGTAGTCGGGCCCGTATCCACCTGCAGCGGCTTGCCCGTGTGGGCCATCTTCTTGATCAGCGGGAGGTTGGCGGTATCCCACGAGCTCAGCTTGTAAGCCGGGACCCCCAGCTCTTCCGCGAGATCCACGCCTGGCAGGTAGTCCACCGTCGCGTAGAACACCAGCCCGCGCTCGTGGCAATGATCGCGGATCCGCTCCCACTGGTCGCGCGTGAACTCCAGGCCCTTGAACATCTCGTACATGTTCTCGGCGTTCTGACCGCCCGCCCACTCGTACTCGTAGGTGACGTTGCGATCACTCATGAAATGATCCGCGCCGATGATCATGAACTTCACGGCGTCGGCGCCGGCCCGGGCGGCTGCATCGATCACGCGCAGCGCCGTGTCCACGTCCCCATTGCATGTGACGCCCGTCTCCACCGCGATGAAGATGGGCTCGTCGGGTCCGATCCGCCGGTCACCGATCGTGATGGTCTGCATTGCCTCGTAAACCCCTTGCGAATTAAGACTTTATCGTTGGTATCGCCGCAGCACCTTCGCCAGCGCCGTCACGGTGTCGGTCGCGTCAGCGTCCGACATTCCCGGGAAGATCGGAAGGCTCAGGATCCGCTCGTAGGCGGCCTCCGCATCCGGGCAGTCCCCGGGCTTCGTGCCGTATCGCTCCCGGTAGAGCTGATGGAGGTGCACCGGCAGGTAGTGGACATTCACCCCGACGCCCTCCGCCCGCAGCGCGGCGAAGATCGCGCGCCGGTCGGCGGTCAGCCGCTCCACCTCCAAGCGGACCACGTAGAGGTGATACGCGTGCCCGACCTCCGGCTGAACCATCAGCGGAGCTACCCCCGGCACATCCGCGATCAGCTCGTCGTATCGCGCAGCAACGGCCCGCCGCCGCGCGACAAAGTCGTCCAGCTTCCCGAGCTGACTGAGGCCCAGCGCGCACTGCATATCGCTCAGCCGGTAGTTCCCGCCCAGCTCGTCGATCGTGTACTCCCAGGAACCCCGGCTCGCGCGCTCGCGGAAGTCCGCCGTGATGCAGTGGTTCCGAAACGCCCGCATCCGCTCCGCAAGAGCGCTGTCCGACGTTGTCACCATGCCGCCTTCGCCTGTCGTGATCACCTTGACAGGATGGAAGCTGAAGACCGTCAGAGGTGTCAGACACCCCACGGATTTCCCACGCCACGTGGCTCCCAGTGCGTGACAAGCGTCCGACACGACCATCAGACCGTGTCGGTCAGCCACCACCCGAAGATCTTCGTAGTCGCAGGGCTGACCGGCATAGTCCACCGCCACAATCGCTCGTGTCCGCGGGGTAATCCGCGCCTCGATGGACTGCGAATCGATAAGCAGCGTGTCGGGCGCGACGTCAACAATGACCGGATTGGCCCCGATCTGAATCACGGCGTTGGCGGTGCTCGCGAAGGTGATCGCGGGCACGATCACCTCGTCGTCCGGACGGAGGTTGAGCGCATGGTACGCCGCGGCGAGTGCAGCCGTCCCGCTGTTCACCGCCACGGCATGCTCCGCCCCCACCCGCCGGGCGAACGCCTGCTCGAAAGCCTCGACCTGCGGGCCAGTCGTCAGCCAGTCCGAGCGGAGGACCTTCACGACTGCGGCGATGTCCGCCTCGTCGATCGTCTGCCGACCATATGGCAGCATCCGATCGCGGACCGGCCGGCCTCCTTCGATGGCCAGTTGCTCAGGCATAGACCGGGGCCTCGGGCATGTACGGGGCGAGCAGTTCAGCCGATGGCAGGCGCCGCTCGGCTGTCTCGCTCGTGTAGTGGAAGCCGGCCGGAACCTTCCGTCCGCGATCGACCCAGCGTTGGACCGATCGGGCTGGCTGATTCGGCAGCAGGACGTATCCGTCGCCGACATCCAGAGTCAGCAGAGCTTCATCCGGCGAGATCAGCGATTCGTGCAGCTTCTCACCCGGTCGCAGGCCGATCAGATCGAGCGGGCAATCGGGCGCGATGGCTTTCGCCAAGTCCACGATTCGCGTCGCCGGCAGCTTCGGAATGAATACTTCTCCGCCGACCATCTGCTCGACCGCGTGCGCAACGAACTTCACGCCGTCATCGAGCGTCATCCAGAAGCGGGTCATCTGGCGGTCGGTCAAGGTCAGCCTGCCGACCGTGTCGCGCTGCTGCTGGAAGAGCGGCAAAACGCTCCCCCGGCTGCCCAGCACGTTGCCATACCGCACGCACGAGAACAACGTGTGCGGCTCGCCGCGGCTGTACGCGTTCGCCTGGGCAAACAGCTTCTCCGCCACGAGCTTCGTCGCGCCGTAGATATTGACCGGGGCCGTCGCCTTGTCGGTGCTAAGGGCCAGGACGCGGCGAACGCGCGAGTCGAGCGCCGCCTCGATGATGTTCATCGCCCCATTGATGTTGGTTTTGACCGCCTCGATGGGGTTGTATTCGCAGGCGGGCACCTGCTTCAGAGCAGCCGCGTGCACGACGAGGTCGACGCCCTGGGTTGCCCGGCGCAGGCGATCGACGTCGCGGACGTCGCCGATGAAGTAGCGCAGGTTGGGGTGGTCATACCCCGCCGTACGCATCTCATGCTGCTTCCACTCGTCGCGGCTGTAGATGATGATCTTGCGCGGCTGGTAGTCGCGCAGCATCAGATCGATGAAGCGCCGTCCGAACGAACCGGTGCCGCCCGTCACCAGGATGGTTGCCGATGTCCAGTCGATGGCTCGATCCTCCCTGATCGAAATCCAACGCAGGCCACGCGAACCGGCCTCCATGCCGATCCATGATGCGCTTGGAGTCTCCCCCGCGCGTCATCCCTGCGCCGCCAGCCACTCTTGAATATCGGACATTACCCGCCTCGGAGTCCCGTCTCCAACGCGAACCACGAGATGAGCCGTCTCCGCGTACAACGGCACGCGACGCGCCAGCACCTCCTCGACCTCCGCAAGGCCTCCGGAGGCCAGATTCGGCCGCTGCGCCCCGCTGGCTGGGTCCGCCTGAATCCGCTTCCACAGGATGCTCGCCGGCGCCTCCAACCAGACCACCGTGCCGTAGCCGCGGAGCCGCTTGCGATTGTCCGCAGATTCGACAGCCCCTCCGCCAACACTGATAACGCGGTTCGGCTTAGCCGTCGCCATCCGGATGGCGTTGGACTCGCGTTCGCGAAAACCACGCTCACCCTCTGCCGCGAAAATCTCCGCGATCGTCTGGCCCGCCATGTGCGCGATCAGTTCGTCGGTGTCGATGAACGCGGCGTCGAGTTCCTCGGCCAGCAGACGCCCGACCGTGGTCTTACCGCTGCCTCGATAACCGATGAGGACGACATTCATTCGCCCTGCCCCCCTGTCCGACGCGCACTTCCCAGCCTGTCGGACACGATGCGCTCGAACAGTTCCGTGTCGGGCACGCGTGACATCCACAGCAGATACTGAGCAGCCGCCTGCTGCACGAACATGGCCACCCCGTCGATCGTGCGACAACCCGCGGCCCGCGCCAGCCTTAACAACCGCGTCTCCCGCGGGTTATACACGGTGTCGAAGACCGCGAGGTCGCGACGCAACCCCTCGGGCGACATCGGCGTTTCCTCGACGGCTGGCTGCATCCCGAGCGACGTGCAGTTGATCAGCAATTCCCCGTTATGGCGCTGTCGGTCATCCCAATCGCCCGTCTGACAGTTAAAATCGGACGAGAGCGCGCTGGCCCGCGGCGCGGAACGGTTGTAGATCGTGACCTTGGCGCCCTTTTCAGTCAGGCCAGCCACCACCGCGCGCGCGACGCCGCCGGCGCCCAGCACGGTGACCCGCATGCCGGTGAGCGCGTCTTCCGCAACACCCATGCCCGCGGCGATCGCCCCGAGGGCACCCGCGTAGTCGGTGTTGTACGCCGCGATTCCGTCTTCCATGAAATCGAGCGTGTTGGCTGCCCCGATCCGCCGGGTCAGCGGATCCGCGAGTTGGCCTGCGACCCCGAGCGCGGCATGCTTGTGCGGCACCGTGACGCTGAAACCGCGGGCGTTCAGCCAGGGGCGGGACCGGCAACCCTCCAGAAAGCCCCGCAGCTCGCGTTCCGAATCGACCCGAAGCGGCAGGTAGACAGCATTTGCGGCTGCCTTGCGAAACTGGGCGTTGAAAATCGCCGGGCTCATCGAATGGGCGATGGGTGAGCCGATCACGCCAAAGAGCTGGGTGTTCGCGGTTTGCCCGACCCACCCGAGATCCTCGAGCATGGCGCCGACCGTCACCTGGCCTGCGGCGGTCGCGGGCCCATCGTCCGGCGCACAGAACGTCCCGAACGCTCCGCACTTGCGGGCCAAGACGCGCGAAATCACGCCCTTCTCGCCCATCGCGATGACGATCCGCTCCCCCGGTACCCCACGCATGAGGTCCAGGGCCGTCAGGTTCTCTGCGATGTCGCGGCAGGCCCAGGCGAGCTTGGCTGCCCCATGAACGTTCCCCCGCAACTCGCGAAGTTGCCGGAGGATGCCGGCGGGATTGACGGGGATGCCCTCCAGGCAATGCTGCGACACGATGAGCCCCGCGTCCCCCAGCTCGCCGTCGTGCCAGAACGGCGCCGCGGCGTCGCGTCGCTCGACGTCAATGTAGCCTGCCCCGGACACCGCCGCCCGGAGGAGGATCGCCCGCCGGTCGTTCGCCGAGCGCGTACATCGCCCCCCTTCTTCCTCCGAGCGGAGAGTCGCGATCCAGCGACCTCGCGGCAGCTCCGTGGCGGCTGTGACCAGGGCGTCGACTTGGTCTGGGGCTGCCTGGTCCAATCGCAGCTCGACCAGATCCGCTCCGGTCTGGAGGGCCGATTGAGCGCTCGCGATGACCGCTTCGGCCTGATCGTCGGCTATGGAAACTATCAGCCGCACTGACTCGCTCCTCACGCTCCCCGACTGCCATCCCGTCCGCTTGGCGGAACGGCCAACCTTTCGCCTGTCAGGGCTCTGTCTGACAGCCAATGCCGGCTTGAAATAGCGCCAATTGGGTTTTCGGCTTTTATGTCAGACGGGGAGCTTCACTGTCTGACGCTCTTTCGGTCAGTCGCCTGACACGCCCATCCGGTCCATGATGCGATCGAAATCGTCGATCGAGTAGTACTCGATCACGATCTTGCCGCGTCCCTTGCCTCGACCTGGCCGGATCTTGACCTTGGTGCCCAGGGCCTGCTGAAAGCGCCCTTCGAGCTCGACGACATGGGCGGAGACGTCCCTCGATTTTGTAGCCGACGTCGGCGAACTATGGGCCGCGTCCGAACCCTGCCGACCGGTCTCGCGGCGCCGCCGAAGGACCTCCTCGAGTGCCCGCACGGAGAGCCCATTATCCACCGTGGACCGGGCCAGCGCCACCCGCTCCGCCGAGTCCGCGACCCCCAGGATCGACCGTGCATGCCCCATCGACAGCTTGCCGGCAGCCACCAGATCCTTGACCGCCGCTGGCAGTTCGAGCAGGCGGAGGTAGTTGACGACCGTGGTACGGTCCTCATCGAGTCGGATCGCCAGTTCCTCGGGTTTGACGTCGAATTCGCGGCAGTAGCGAGCATAAGCCTCCGCCCGGTCGATCGCGTTGAGATCCTCGCGCTGGAGGTTCTCAATCAGGGCCAATTCCAAGGCCTTCTGGTCATCGACCTCACGGACGATAACCGGCACAGCCTCAATACCCGCAGCCCGAGACGCGCGCCATCGCCGCTCACCAGCTACAAGCTCATATTTGACAACACCTTCCGTGTCATGGCCGCCAGGCAGGGGCCTGACAACGAGGGGCTGAACCAGACCGTTTCGCGCGATGGACGCGGCGAGCTGCCCGATGGATTCGGTATTGAACTCGCGGCGCGGCTGGTTGCGGTTGGGCCGGATTTCCTCGATCCGAATAGGCAGCGCTCCGCCTGTACCGGCCCGAGCACTATTAGCATGGAGATCATCATTAGTGGCACGATCTTCTACTACCAAGGTGCCTTCACGCACAGTCGTCGCGGGTGCCGTCGAGTCTGGCGGTGCCTGGGTTGGCGTCGCCTGATGGGCAGGTGCCGCTGGCCTGGGAGGCGCCTCCTTGTCGGTTGACGTTACCTGAATGAGCGAGCTAAGGCCCCTGCCGAGGCGTTTGGTCGGCGTGCTCATACCTTTTCTCCATGAGCTGAGCAGGCTGCCGGTTGCACCCGAGACACAGTGGGCGACGCTACCAGCCAGTCGTGTTTCACGTGAAACTACCGTCCCCGCATAGCCCTGTAAAGTCGGAAGTTGAGGAGACGCGATTTCGCTTGTGGCCCCATGGATGGTGCGTTTGCACCGTCATTGCCCAAGTGGTGGCGGATTTCCCCGTCCTGGCGCCGGTGAGCACCTAAGCCTATGACCGTTGCCGTCCGATTCAAGAGCCGACGGACGACTCGGCAGGGCGAGGCCCGGAATAGCCACCCAAGTTCCACAGCCGGCAGGGCTGGGGCGACTACAAGGTCACGAGCAGCCAGCGACAGGCAGTGGTCACAGGTCCAACTTCACAGGATGACTCGGCGTTTGAGGGAGCGTGCAGTTCACCCAGTTCACGCCAAGTCGAGCGTCGCCGGGCAACGTTCGCGCTTGGGCGGGATCGGCTTGTTGTTTCGAAGGGGTACTCCCTCGCTACATCGTCGGAGACTCATTCCTTCGGATGGGCTTGGGCGACCACTTGCCTACGGGCTTGGCGGTTCCGCCTATCATCTCCGTCTGCCGCCGATGTCCAAGCGCACACCAACTGTTTCACGTGAAACAAGCACCGAGCTTGGATGGCGCTACCACTGGTGTCCTGACCCGCAGCGCTCAGCTGTATCCTTCACCGGCGACAGCCCGGCGTTGGCAGGCTACAGCGGTTGAGAGGCAACAGGGCCGGTCCACGGCTGAACTTGTATCACCTGAAACAGCGCTGCTCGGTGGTGGTTAGGGCAAGCACTATCCATCTGCAGCGGAGCGGCCCCCTGCTCATTACGCCGATTCAAGGGGTCTTCACCATACCCATGGATTGCGCACGCCCTGGACCACGACCACGGAGAAGTCAGTGGTTCTTGGGCCTGACGTGTTTCACGTGAAACAGCACACATCGTCATCCCGGGTCAAACTCCAGGCCAGGTCGCGGCAAGTGACGAGCCACCGCTCGGACCGATTGCCAATTAAGCAAAAGAATCCCGGCAGCGGTCCGCCGAAGATCAGAGTCAATAGCGGGTCACGCCGGGCACAACGGAAACTCCTGCCGCGCCGAGATCAGCGGAATCAGCACTGCGGATTCAGAAACCTCTCGATAAAGCGCCGCAAAACACGTGTGACACGAAGTACGACTATCGTGTACCGTCACTCGTACACTCTTCCGCATCCGTCGGACGCTGGTCAAGTACGTTGACATGATTTACAATGCCCGAATTCAACGCAAAACAGGCGGATAACCGCATGAAACTCAGTGAAATCTTCGCCCCCGAACTCGTCCGCGCCCCGCTTAAAGCGGCAGACAAGACCGGGGCTATCACCGAACTCGTCGATGTCCTCTCCGAAACCGGCCGTCTAACTGACCGGGACGAGGTGCTCCGCGCGGTCCTCGACCGCGAAGGAACCCGCTCCACCGGGATCGGCAATGGCCTGGCGGTTCCGCACGGCAAGTGCGCCGGGTGCCCGAAGCTGGTCATGGCGGTGGGCCGGCCCGAGACGCCGATCGAGTTCGGCAGCACCGACGGCAAGCCCGTGCGGCTGATCGTGCTCCTCGCGAGCCCCCCGGACGAGACCGGCCCCCATATTCAGGCTCTGGCGCGGATCTCCCGCCTGATGCTGATGGAGGAATTCCGCCGCGACGTCCTGGCCGCCGGGTCACCGCAGGAAATTTACGACCTCATCCTCAAGTACGAGCACTGAACGACCCGCGCGTGCATGCACGCGCGAAGTCTGAGCAGCCGCGGACGGGCTGCGCGCAGCCTGTCCGCTTTGGTTTCCCGGGGGGTTTTCAGCACTGAAAGGGCAGGATGCTACGCTTCGATCTTGTCGATGCGCAGGCGCAGGTAGCGCTGGCGGTGGCCCTGCTTGCGGCGGTAGTTCTTGCGCCGACGGAACTTGATGATGGTGATCTTGTCGCCCTTGATCTCGCCCTCGACCGTCGCGGACACCTTGGCTCCGGTGACGTACGGCTGACCGATGCGGGTTTCCTGGCCGTCGCGAACCAGCAGCACCTTGTCGAACTCGAGGGTCTGCTGATCCTCGGCCACGTCATGGAGCTGCACGTCCAGGCGCGCGCCCTCTTCAACCCGGTACTGGTGGGCTCCGTCTTCGATAATCGCGTACACGGTCGAGCTTCTCCACTGGTTCGCCGGGGAAACGTCGTCTACGGGGCGCCCCGGTCAATCGAGCCGCGTATTGTGCCAGCGAGCCGCCCAACCGTCAAGACGCCGAGCCGGTGGTTGCCGCTGGGACGCTGGGCAGGGCCCGCAGCAGCTCAATCAGGTGCTCCGTGCCCGAGCACATCCGGACATTCAGGCGGCCCAGGCGCTGGCAGCGCTTGCGGGCCGGCTCGGAAACCGAGCTGCAGAGCCCGAGGACCGGACAGGTGGGGGCATCGACCGCCAGGCGCTTGGCGAGGTACTTGAGGCGGCTTACGTCGCGGGGCTCGATCGTCGTGAGGATGACGGCTGCGGGCAGGTCCGTCCGAACCCGGTCGAGAATTTCCGCGGTCAGGGCGGCGTTCGAGACAGCTTCCAACTGATCCGCCTGGTGGGCGCCGACGCACTGCAGCAGCCGCAGGGCCACGGGATCGAAGTCGCCGGCGCCCGGCACGAGCAGGGCGGTACCGCCGCTGAGCCAGGGGGCTGGGGCGTCCTCCTCG
Organism: Phycisphaerales bacterium; assembly: GCA_020639115.1. GTDB lineage: Bacteria > Planctomycetota > Phycisphaerae > UBA1845 > UBA1845 > JACKHG01. Next base: position 232,067 of record JACKHG010000002.1, on the reverse strand, counting down.
GCCGCTGCCAGCGCGGGGCAGACCTCGTCGATGATGCGGTCCACCACGCCGAGGGTCAGCGCGGTGCGCGGTTCGTCCACGTCCTTGGCGATCCGGTCGTTCTCGAGCTGGGCCAGGGCGGGGAGCACCATCTCGTCGATGAGTTCGACGGCGGAGTGGTCGCGGGCGAAGCGCCGCGCGGTCTCGAGCGCCTCGGTGCGGTCGAGGGCCAGGAGCCGCTGGTAGAAGCGCACCTTGGGCTCGAGCGCCGGCTCGTCGCTGAGCAGCACGTAGAAGAACTCGAGCGCCGGTATGTGTTTTCCCAACACGATCAGGCAGACCGTGATCGGCGTGGCCAGCAGCAGGCCCACCGCCCCCCAGAGCCAGGTCCAGAACAAGAACGCAAACAGGATCGCCATGGGCGAAGCGCCGATCCGCGCCCCGTAGAGGTACGGCTCGATGAAGTTCGCGCTGCACAGGTCCACGACGAGGAACCACCCGGCGACGGCCAGCGGCTGAAGCCATCCCGGCGCCACCGCGGCGCTGAGCGCCAGGGGGAAAAGCACGGCGATCCAGGTGCCCAGGAAGGGGATGAAGCGGAGCACGCCGGCGAGCAGGCCCCAGAGCAGCGGATCGGGCACGCCGATAACGAGCAGGCCCACGCCGATCGCCACGCCGTTGACGGTATTGGCCAGCAGTTGGGCGCCGAGGTAGCGGGTGACGCGGCGGCCGCTTTCGTTGAGCGCCGCGGTGGTCACGTAGATCCGCGTGCGGCCGGCGAGGCGAATGACGCGGTCGCGCAGATCCTCGCGATAGACGAGGAAGAACATGACGAGCACGAGCGTGATACCCGCGCTCGCGAGCGGGTGCACGACGGGTCCGACGAGGCGGCTGGCGAGTGCCAGCGGGTCCGATTTCGGCGCCACCACCTCGACCTTGACCGGTTCCGGGGCGGGCGGCGCGGGCGTGGGTGTCGGGGTTGGCGCCTCCGTTGCTGACTCGTCCGCTGGGGCGCCGGAGCTGTCCGCGTTGGCCGGCGGCGATGCGATGCCGTCCTTGATCTCCTTGCGGATTTCCTCAACGGCCTGCGAGGCCTTGCTTACGGTGGGCAGCGATCCGCGCAGTTGCCGCACTTTCTTGCGGATATTGCTGCGGTACTGGGGAATGGCGTCGACGAAATCGCTGGCCTGCGTCGCGACCAGGCCGCCGACGGCCAACGGCAGCCCGAAACCGGCCACGACGACGGTGATGACGGCGACGACGCGGCCCACGCGCAGGCGCTCCACCGCGCGCACCAGCGGAGCCAGCAGGAACGAGATGAACACCGCCAGCGCCAGCGGGATGAGGAATTCCCGGCCGAAGTAGAGCGCCGCGGCGACGAGCAGGGCGGTGGCGAGGTGGCCGGCGCGCCGCAAGGGGGTGCTGGCATCGTGCTGGGTCATACGCGGGCTGCTCGCGGTAAGGTCTTTTCGAAGGGCGCCGCACCGCGCAGGGTCCGCCCGGCCGGCGGTCATCCGGCCCGGGCCGGCACGCACGCCATTGGGAATTATATCAGGAGGTGGCTGCGGCATCCGGCGCCGCCGGCAGAATCTCGATTTGGCTGTCCTCGTCCAGCGAGATGATGCTCAGCTCGCCGTTATCCTTGCGGATGGTGACGCGCCGCAGCGGGTAGCGCCCCTCGGGCTTGCCGACGTACCAGCTTCCGGTGGGGCGGGTGTGCACGTCGACGAGCACGCCCTCAGCCGCTCCGCGCCAGTCGCCCTCGCGGCGATCGATCTGCTGGACGATCCGGACGCGCTGCCCCGGCTCGAGTTTGGGATGGGTCGGATTCATGGAAGTTCTCGCAACGGGCACCCGGGCTGCGCCTATGCGCCCAGTTCGTCCGCCAGGGCTGCCAGGCTTGGGAATTCTCCTAGCATGGGCACGTGCTGGCGATCCTTGCCGTGATATCGGTTGATCCACACGTAGTTCAGGCCGAGCTCCGCAGCCGGCACGCCATCATGATAGAGGCTCTGGGCCACGTGGAGTACCCGGTTGCGGTCGCTGAACTGCTGGATAACGCGCATGAAATGCGGGTGGGCGGGCTTGTACGAGCGGACGTCCTCGGCGGTCACCACCGGGTCGAAGTCCACGTCGAAGTGCACCCGGGTGGCGGCCAGCAGGTCCCGGTCGATGTTGGAGAGGATCCCCAGGCGGTAGCGCTTGCGCAGGCGTTTCAGCGCGTCGTTCGTGTCGGCGAAGGGCGGCCAGGCGGGCAGTTGCCTGCTCAGGATGTCCGCCTGCTCGGCCGGAACGGTGAAGTTGAAGTCGCGGGCCAGCAGGGTCAGCGTCGCCGACTGCACCTCGCGGTACGTGCGGTAGGGTTGCTGCTCGACCGCCGCCTCGGTCCGTACGTAGGCGTCCATGACGTCGTTGAGCACGCGTCCAGTGAGGCCGAGTTCAGCCAGGGTGGACCGGATGCCCACCTCCCAGTCGATCAGCGTGCCGTAGCAGTCGAAGGTGAGCAGTTCAAACTGGTCAGCCAGGGCCTCGAGCTGCGCCATGACGTTCGCTTTCCAACAGGTCCCACGCGCGGGCGAATCACTATCGCCGCGCCGCGCGAAGATAACCGGCTGACCGCATTCCCGCCAGCAAAACCAACTGGGCTGCCGGCGCCGCGCTGCGTATACTCGCCGCATGACCGACCAACAGGACCGGGCCACGGGGCTGATCTGGGATGAGCGTTACCTCGCGCACGATACGGGTGCCGGGCACCCGGAGCGGGCCGACCGACTTACCGCGATCCGCGAGGCACTGTCCGCGGCCGGCGTGATCGAGCGCTGCCAGCCACTTGCACCACGCGAGGCGACCGACGCGGAGATCCTCGCGGTGCACAGCCATGAGTACCTGGACCGTCTGCGGACGACCTGCGCGTCGGGCGCACCGCGGATCGACTGCGTGGACAGCGCCATCTGCCCGCAGAGCTACGAGGTCGCGCGCTTCTCAGCCGGCGGAGCGCTGGCAGCCGTCGATGCGGTCATGGCCGGCACCGTGCCCAACGCGTTCTGCGCCGTACGGCCGCCCGGCCATCACTGCGAGCGCGACGTTTCGATGGGGTTCTGCCTGCTGGCCAACGTTGCTATCGCTGCCCGGCATCTGCGCGACCGGTACAAGATCGAACGCGTCGCCATCATCGACTGGGACGTCCACCACGGCAACGGGACGCAGCATCTCTTCGAGGAGGACCCGTCGGTCTACTTCTGCAGCCTGCACGGCCACCCGTCGTACGTCTATCCGGGAACCGGGTTTCCCAACGAGCGGGGCACGGGCGCGGGCAAGGAGACGACGCTGAACATACCGTTCTATCCCGGGGCCACGGATAGCGACTATCGCCGGGCGTTCGACGAGTCCGTTCTGCCCGCGATGGACCAGTACAAGCCGCAGTTCGTGCTGATATCCGCGGGTTTCGACGCCCACCAGCGCGATCCGCTGGCACCGATCGACCTCGAAACGGCGTCGTACGGGTGGATGACCCAGGCGGTCGCGGACATCGCTCGGCGGCACGCCGGGGGGCGCTTGGTCAGCGTGCTGGAGGGGGGCTACGATCTCCAGGCGCTGGGCGAGTCGGTCGCCCTGCACGTGAAGGAGTTGCTCGCGGCTGCCAATGGGGTGGCTGCGAAGATGCAGGAGTGACCATGGCCGACCAGACCGTCGCGATCCTGGGGGCGTCGACGAACCGCGCCAAGTACGGGAACATCGCCGTCCGGGCCTATATTGACCAGGGCTGGACGGTCTACCCGGTGAACCCGCGGGCCGACGAGATCGAGGGGCTCAAGTGCTACGCGACGCTCGGCGACGTTCCGGGTCATCTTGACCGCGTTTCGGTCTACCTGCCGCCGGCGATCCTGCTCGATGCCTTGGACGACATCGCCGCCAAGGCTCCCGACGAAGTGTGGCTGAACCCGGGCACCGAGAGCGACGCGGTGCTCGAGAAGGCCAAGGGGCTGGGGCTGAACGTCATCCAGGCCTGCAGCATCATCGATGTCGGCGTTGCACCTGGCGAGTACCGCTGACCGGCGCAACGCGAATCGTAAGTTCCCGATATCAATAGAGTTGCGCCACCCGAAGCCCGCCGTCTCCAACGTCGGCGAATATCCCGCCGCGCGCTTCGAATGTTCCTGTGGAATCACGCTTCCGCCAGACCACGGCGTCTCTGGCTGGAAGGACCCCCAACGCAGGAGCAGGGCCATGCACGCAGGCAATCACACCCAGGTCGTCCGGCGGGGCGGCTTTCCCAGTGCCGTCGCTTATGGGTTCTTCGGGCTGCTGACTGCAGCCGTCGTCTGCTCAGCCGCGATCGGGGTGTACGCGCTCCACGTCGTGGATCACAAGGTGGACGCGGTGCTCGGCGTCGGCACGGACACCCTGCAGTCGCTGCCGGAGCTGCTGCCCGAGATCCGCGATGCGCTGCCGCCAGCCCTGGCCGATGCGTTCGAGGACGTGCGCGATCCCAGCTACCGGGACCAGGTGGATGTGAACGTGCGTCTCGTGTCCAGTAGCCGCGACGACCTACGGCAACTGGTGCTTGACGTGACCAACAACGGCGACAAGACCGTTACGCTGATGGCGGTCCGCGTGGTGCTGCTCGATGAAGCCGGCGATCCGGTTTCGTCCGTCGTCACGTACGCTGCTACTCCGCTCACGGTCGATCAGGACTGGCGGGGGCCGATCCTGCCGGGTTCGCACCGCATCTGTGGCGAGCCGGTCTGGAGGGCGCGTGACGGGCTGACGCCGCAAGTCGAGATCGCCGACATCCGCGTCTGGGACGGTTCCGAGCCCCTCGCCTCGAGAAGTGAAGTTGGGGAAGCTATCCAGCAGTAGGTCAGCCTGTCGGTCACCCCAAGCGCATTTGTGGCCCCGCGATCGGCGATCCTGCCACCGAGTGTATCTCGACGTGCCACCACGCCATGTCGTCTGACATGTGTCAGAATCGCATTTCCCGGGTTCGATTCGTCGAATCGGACTTGACAGCCCGCCATTCCCGGTCCATAGTAATACGAAGTGTTACTCCGCCAAACATCCTGGTGCAGTCGTGTCCTGACGCTCTGCCTGCTGCCCGCGTACATGTGGGTGGGCAGCGGCCTGGCGCTGGCGGAACACATGCGAGCGTGCTCCGTCCACCCGGAGCAGGGTGACCACCATCCCGCGCCGATGGAGCCGGCGGGGCACGACCCGAGTCACTGCCCGATCTGCTTTCAGTTGGTGACGGCCCGTACAACGGACCTCACGCCGCCACCGGCTGCCATCCTTGCCCTGCGGCTCGTTGAACGCCGCCCCCAACCGGTCGAATCACGCTGGACGCCCGACACCCACCTCACGGCGCCCAGTCCGCGGGGTCCGCCGAACGCCTGACCTCAGCCTCCGTCGCTCTCAACCCGGTCACGGCGTGTCCATCGCCAGCGCCCCTATGCGCGCTGGCCTGGCGCGGGACAGCGCACGCCCACCTCGCTGCAGGGGGGCGTGTGCACGACGTCCACTCGCGGAAAGTCTCTCATGAACCGTCATGCTGACGAACGGGCGTTTACGCTCGTCGAGCTTCTCGTGGTGATTTCGATCATCGCGCTGCTCATCGCGATCCTGCTGCCCAGCCTGAAGAAGGCCCGGGAGCAGACCAAGGAGACCGTGTGCGCCAGCAACCTGCGCAGCCTGCTGCTCGCAGTGCAGGAGTATGCGGTGTCGAACAACGACTACCTGGTCACCGCGGGCCTGAGTCACGGGGGGAACGTGGACGAGCAGGCGGCGTGGATCAACACGCTGAAGACGGAGTACGGCAACGAGCTGGTCGCCCGCTGTCCGAGCGACAAGAGTCCGTACTGGGAGACGCCGTGGCCCACCACGACGCAGGAGCGCAGGACGAGCTTCGCGACCACCTACTACACGGTGAAGGAGATCGGCGGAAAGGGGCCGTACAACCGCTTCGGCCTGATCCGGCGCGCGTCCGACACGGTCTTCATGGTGGAACTGGCGGAGAAGACCCAGTTTGCGGTCGCCGATCACGTGCACCCCGAGGACTGGTGGAGCAATCCCGACGTGCTCGCGGTGGAGCAGGTCGCGGAAACGCGGCATCGCGATCGTGCGAACTACAGCTTCTTCGACGGGCACGTGTCGCCGTACCGGTTCTCCCGGACCTACGAGATCGACCTCGCTGAGAGTCGTTTCCCGCAGTACCTGTACTTCAATCACAACCTTTACGACCCGGCGATCGTGCCCGGCGGCAAGAAGCCGATGCAGCCGTGATTTCGCGGAGCGGCATCGGCTGACCGCGCCGGCGGTATGCGAACCCGGAAATCCAGGAAAGACAACTCGACAACACCGGCGTCCCCCACGGGAGGATGCCGTCATGGAGAAAAGAAGCATGAAACGACCACTCAATTGGATTATCGCCTGCACCCTCGCCCTGATCATCTTCCCCGTCGCGGCGCGTGCCGGCGCGGAGCACGTTCACGACGGCGATATTGTCGTGGGCCGCACCGGTGCCGGCGCGCTCTCGGTCGAGTACGACTTCACCGAGCCGACCGTTCTGGCGCCCGTGAACGGACTGCTGACGGGCTGGGCGGGCGACGAGCCGGGCTTCGACCACCTTGAAACCGACGAGCCGGCAGAGGATTTCTACATTCTCGGCTCCGGCGCCAACATCGTCTTTGAAATCGTCAGCATCGATCCGGCCCTGGTGGGGAATCCGCTTACAGACGCGCTGGACGCGCCGGGCGAACAGCTCGTCCTGGGCGACGAGACGCTGCACCGCCACATCGACTGGCTGATCGATTCCACCGACCCCGCCTTCAACCCGGCGCAGACGGTCTGGGAAGTCCAGTTCCGCCTGCTCGACACGGGCTCGACGCAGTACGACGCATCGGCTGTGTACACGTGGGGCTTGACCAACGTGCCCGAGCCGGGCGCCGCGAGCCTGCTGCTCGCGGGCGTCGTCCTGGTCGTGCGCCGCCGGCGCCGTTGATTTTCCGCCCGGTTGGGGAAAGAGGCATGGCTGGGCGGGATACCGGCCCGGCGTCGCGCTGGCGGCGTCGGGCCGCCCCGGCCCCGAGGAAATCGTTCGACCGGGAGCATGGCTCCGGAGGGATCGACATGAAACGCAATCCGTGGCGAATGGGGATATGGATCGTTCTGGCCGGCTGCGGCACCGCGTACGGCCAGCATCAAGGCGACGTCTGGGTGGGCCGTACCGCAACCGACCTGCTGGCCATCAGTTCCAATGGGTTTGTACCGGAGGAGAATTTCGCACCGCTCAGCCCGGTCAGTGGGCTGCTGCAGGGCTGGACCAACGACGACCCGGGCTTCGATCACGTCGTGGCGGGGGACGCGCTCGATCCGCTCCAGGCGGGCGCTGCGATCTGGCTCGAGGTGGTGGCAATGGACCCCGCGTTCCAGTTGATCGACGACGGCTTTCAGATCCTGCACGACCCGGGCGACGATACGCTGCTCGGCGGGTCGACGCTGCACGAGCACCTCACCTGGCACATCAACAGCCAGGATCCCGCGTTCGATCCCGCGCAGTGCATCTGGAATGCCACGTTCGTCCTGCGTGACGACGGCAGCACCGGGTACGGGACTTCGGCGCCCTTAACCTTCAGTTTCACGAACGCCCCTGTGCGCAGTGCCGGCGTGCTGGCGACGGGTGACTTCGACGAGAGTGGCGCGATCGACGCTGCCGACGACGCGGCGCTGGCTGCCTGTCTCGACGGCGGCGGGCCCGCGCACCTCCCCGAGCCAATGGACTCGCAGGTCACCACCTGCCCGGTGGAATGCCTCAACGCGTTCGACTTCGATGACGACCGCGACGTCGATCTGCAGGATGCAGCCGCGTTTCAGCGCGTGGCGCACGGCGGTTGAAAAAAAGACCGGCTGAGGAAAAGCCGGTCCGTAGGTCAATGCATGTCGTGAAGGCCGAACTGCCGCTACGGTCCGGCGGGCGCCGCCTGGCGGGCGGCATCCACCATCGACTGCACCTCCGCGGGATCGAGCCGTCGGCCGCCGTTCGCCTGGCGGGCCTTGAGCACGTCAACGAGGGGCACGACGGCCTTGGCGACGGAGCCCTGTTTGCCGATCGGCACCGCCATGGGCCGTGGCTGGGCGGATTCGTTGGCCACGCCGTTGGCCTTTTTGCCGTTGCCGGCCATGCGGCTCACGGTGGCTTTGTCGTCCGCGGCGATGTACGCGCCGCTCTCGCCGATCATCGGCAGGGGGCCGTCGATGCCCAGTGGCACCAGCAGGTGGGAATCCTGGATCTGCGGGACGACGGAGAGGGTTCCGGAGAGGCGGGCCTGGGCCCGGGCGGCCTCGTCCACCCATTGCTTCATGGCGTGCGCGGAGCGCTCGGTCGCGATGAGCAGCTTGCCGAGCATCTTGATCCGTTCGTTCGCCTGGAGGCTGGCCTGGGAGACGCCGCGGAACACGCGTTTGACCGCCAGACAGACCTCGTTGAGCTCCTCGGCCTGGCTGCGGGCATCCTGAATCACCGTGATCGGGCTGGCCAAGGCCTCCTGCAGGTTGGCGATCTTGCGTTCGATGCCGCCGGTGACGAGGGACAACTGCCGCACCGATTCGTGCTGGGCACCGAGTTTGTCCGCATCGGCGCGGAGCTCGTCGACGAGTGCGCGGGTTCCGGTGAGCAGACCCTGGATTTCACCAATCCAGCCCTTGAGCTTGGGAGCGAGTTCACCGCCGACCGCGTTCGCGTCGGTGATCGCGGTGCACGCCTTGCGTGCCTCGGCGATGCGTTCGGCGAAGGTCGCGCAGATGCCCTTGACCTGGTCATGCTGGGCCGCCAGGGTGGCCACGCTCTTGTGCGCGGCATCGGCCTGGGCGGCGAGCGACCGGGTATGCCGCGCGGCGCCGGTGATCAGTTCGCTGAGGTTCTTCTCGCTGGCCAGGGACTGATCGGTCAGTGCAGCCAGTTCGCGGACGCGCTGGTCGGTCGTCGCGGTCAGCGACCAGACGTCGCGGATCTGGTGGTCGATCTGTTCGCGGGTGGTGCCCGCCTCGAGGATGATCTTGCGGGTTTCGTCGGCCATGAGCTTGAGTTTTTCGACAACGGCCTGGGCCGAGTCGATCTCGCCCTCGAGCGACTGCAGCGCGCCGGTGGCCAGGGAGGTGATGCGCTCGCGCGTCTGCTCCTCGGTATCGCCGGCGGCCTTGAGGACCTCTTCGATCTTCTCGGCGGCGCTCTGCTCGATCGCGGAGCGGGCGGTGGCGGTGAACAGTGCCAGTTCGGTGTCGAGCCGGTCGGTGGTGGCAGCCGCTGACTGCGTGATTTCCTCCTGGCGGCTCGCGAGCGTCGCCTCGGTGCTGGAGAGGATCGCGGCTGCCCGTTCCTCGGTGCGGGAGACGGCGTTGGTGCACGCCACCTGGATCGCCGACGAGGCGTGCTGCACGTCGCGATCGATCGTCTCCTGGCAAGCGGTGATCTTGGTATCCACCTGGCTCATGGCGTTGGTAACGGCAGCGGTGATGGCGGCTGCCGCCTGGTTCGCGTCGTGATCGATGGATTCCTGGCAGGTAGCGATCTTCGCATTCACCTGGTTCATGGCGTTGGTGACCGCCGCGGTGATGGCGGCTGCCGCCTGGTTCGCGTCGCGGCGGACGTGTTCACCACCGCAGGTGGCGATGGTGTTGAGGCGCTCGCCCGCCTCGTTGCCGGCATTCGTGATGGCCTCGGTCGTTTCGGCAGCGGTGCGTTTGGCTTCCGCGCGACCGGCGTCGAGCGTGGACGTGATCTGCGCCGTAGCGGCTGACAGGGCTGCGTGGATTTCGCCGTTCACGCGTTCGATGGCCTCGTCCGCGGTCTGCCTGACGGCCTGGGCGTTGTCGGCGACGCGTTCGCCGCTCGCTTCGAGCAGATCCTGGATTTCCGAGCGAGCCCGGTCGACGCCGTGCTTCACGATCACCTCGACGGAGTTCTCAAACCGCTTGATCTGCTGCTGGACGGCGGTCAGGGCTGCGGAGGCGGTCGCCTCGATGTTGATGGCCGCCGCCTGGGCGTCGGCGAGCTTCGCTTCCGACTCCTGCACGCGGGTCACGGCTGTCCGCGCGGTGCGCACGGCGTCCTCAGCCGCCGAACGCGCCTTATGCTCGGTGGCGACCAGCGCCTCGAAGCGCGAGAGCGCATCGTTCAGTTGCTGATTCGCCGTGGTTGACTTTTCCTCGATGGCGGCGACGCCTTCGGCCTGCAGCCGCTCCAGGGTCGCGACGCAGTTGTCACGGAGGTGGGCGGCGGTATCGATGTTGCGGCCCATCGCGCCGTTGGCCTGCTCTGCGCGGGATAGTGTTTCACTCAAGCGCTCCGTGGCGGCATCGACGCCGGCGGTGAGCCTGGTGCTCCGTTCGGACGCCGCAGCCAGCGCCGCCATCCGCTCGTCGAAGCGCGTCGTGTGCTGCATGAGCGCCGCGTGGCGGGCCTCGATGTCGGCCTGCGCCCGGTGCACCTGCTCCAGGATGCTCAGGCAGGCGTCGCGCGCGTCCGCGAGCTTGCGGCCAGCCACGCCGGCCTGCTCGGTGAGGGCGGTACGATTGGCCTCGACGGTCCGCCGAGCCTCGGCCAGGGCCTCGGCCGACATCGTGCACGCCTGTGCGGCTTCGGAGCGGCAGCGCTGCACCATCTCTCCGATCGCCGCCTCGTTGTCTTCCAGCGCCGTCTGCCGCTGGCGGCGCAGCGCGTCGATCGTGGCGCTGAGTTCCTCGCGCCGCGCGGACAGCTCGTCGAAGACCTGCACGAGGCTCTCACGTTCGTCCATCGCGGTGTGCCGCGCCTCATCAATCAGGGCGCTGACCTGCTGACCGGCGGATTCGAGCTTCTCGTGGATCGCGGTGGCCGACTCGAGTCCAGAGAGCAGCAGGGCGATGCGTTCCTCGGATGCCGCGTCGATGTCGCCGAGCTTGCGCACGAACTCGTCGAGGCGCTGCTGGACGCGTTTGGCGTCGCCGGTGAGCCGTTCGATGTGGGGCAACTGCTCGGTGATCGACGCCTCGCTGGTATCGGCGCGTGCGCACGAGTCCTCGAGCTGTTCGACCCGGCTGGTGGTGTCGCGCACGATGACTTCGGCGCGTTCCTGCAGGCGGGTCAGCCCGGCTTCGAGTTCGGCGAGGCGCAGCGGGGCGTGCTCGCTGAGTTCGGCAAAGCGGGCGAGCAGGCGCTCCATGCGCTCGAGATCGGACAGGTTCGCGTGTGATTGTGGATCCATGGCGGGCTCCGAGATTGCGGCGCGCGGCGGCGCCGGTTGCGACGATTCGCCGTCGCGGACGGGAATCTGATCTGCATCGATGGTGGCAAGTTCGAGTTCGTCGGCGCGAATGAGCGCCTGGCGCGCCAGCGCGTTGATCTGCCGCATGCGGCCGTTGGCGATCCGGGCGATCGCCTCGATCGCCCCCGGGGTGAACAGCAGGCCGCCCGGTGAGCCGGCGGCCTTGAGCCGGGCTTCCATGTAGGCGCCGGTTTCGTGCGGGGCGAGGTGGTGCAGCCGGGCGGTGGTGCGCAACTGCTCGGCGAGGCGCGCGAGTTGCGGCGCGCTCAATGCCTCGTGGATGCGGTCCGTCGCGAGCAGGACAAACGTGACGCGAAGGTCGCGGGCCTGGGCGGCGGTCAGCAGCTCGTCGATGCCCGCGAGATCGTCGGCGGAGAGTTGCTCGGCGTCATCGATGATGACCGCCAAGCGGAGATTGTGCCGGGTACGGACCACCTCGAGCAGTGTGGAAAGATAAGCCTCTGGATCGGCATCAGCCGGTGCCGGCACCTGCAGCGCGGCGCCGAGGCGCACCGCGAAGCGCGTGTGCTCCGCCACATTGGGCGACACGCTGACGGGATGGGCTTCCTCAGGCATGCGTTCCGCGAGCAGCCGGCCAAGCATCGTGCGGCCCGATCCGGACGGCCCCTCGATCAGCACGAGGCCGCTGCCGGTGCGGACGTGGAGTCGCACCGCGTCGCAGATCGACTGCACGGCAGCCGTCTCATAACAGAAGCGCGGGCTGGTGGTTTCCTCGAAGGGAGGACGATCCAATGCAAAGCGGTCCAGATACATCGCCGTTTCCCGGGGCAGCAGCCCGGCCTGGCTGCCAACGCCCATGCGCGCCGCCGGTGAGCGAACAGCCCACGCGCCCGCGACATCGCGGGCAGACCGGCAGCAGACGCATGCAATATCGGAACTGGCTGGGGGCGACTGAACTTATCGGGCGAGCGCCGTTCACCCGGATGACGTAGCCGTCATTTGCCGCAGGAAGTGCGGCGCATGAATTGCCGAGGCTGGGGAGGATATCGTATCCCTTACTTGGTTAGGCCTCTCCAGTGGTGGAGAGCAGCCAAGGGGATGGGAAAGGAGCACTGCCATGATCGGGATGGTAAACGCCATCGGGGCCGGTCAGGCGGCACGCGATCAGAGCGCCCGACCGACAGAGAGGGCTCGGACACAATCCGAAGTGGGCGAGCCGCCCATGTGGATTCGTCCGCACGAAGCGAAGCAGGGACCGACAGAAAGCGCCCAGGCGGTCCGACCGACGGAGTTTGAGCAGACACAGGCTCAGACAGAGAAGCCGGACGGCGCGCAACCGCAGGGGGCATCAGCGCTGGGTCAGTTCCTCGACATGATCGGGTGAAGCGACACTGACCGACGGCAAGCCAGGCTCAAGACGAGGCGACTCACGCCTTGTTGCCAGCCAACAGATCGCGGAGCTGTCGCACAACAGCTTCCATCAGGGCATGGTCGCCGCGACCCGCGTCGCCGACGATGCGCAGGGACGGTCCGTCATACGCCGGAACGTTCGCGTTGAGTGTTTCGATCAGAGCCTGCAGCGCCCGGAGTTGCGTACGGCTACCCACGCCTGACGGCGAAGCCGCCACGAGTCCGACGCGAATGCAGCGGCCTGGATCAAGCGCTTGCTGATCGCGCCACGGTGACTGTACCACCACATCACCGGTGGTCTGCAGCAGGAAATGCACATCATCTTGGGGTCGCGTCGCGATCAGCGACGAGCGATCACCGCCACCGACCACCCCGACGAGCACGATACCGGACCACGGCCGCATGTGCGTTTCGCAGTCTGCGACGGCGTGTTGGGCGTTGGCCGCCAGCGTGGCGGAAGTGGGTGGGGCGATGGTGACCGGAGCGCCCTGCTCCAACCAGGAGAGCAGCACGGCACCGGCGGTCATCGATACGGCAAGGCCGGTCCACACGCGAAACATCCGTGTTCGCTGGGGCATCGTACGTCCTGACTTTGCTCTGTGAAAAACCTTGGTGCGGGCGAGTCCGTTCGGCGCTCCGTACCTCGGCGGCGTTTGTATAATAATTATCGGCTGATGGCAACGGATTTGTTCGCGCAAAGCCTGTTGGCACCGAATGCTCGGCGCTGCGCGCGAACTCGCCGCCGGTTTTCCAACACGTAGTGTCGCGCGCTCCGTGCACACTACCTGTTGAGCCTTATCCGCGCGGTTGGTGCACAAGCACCGATCGGCGGCGCGAGGTAAATCGAAATTTCTTTCGCACGGCACCGCAGATGAGCGACGCGTCACCTTGGCTCTGTCCCCATTGTCATCACGGGGAGTTCGTACCCTCCGCGACCGACGAGAGCGTCGGCGTCTGCGGACTCTGCGCGTTCGCGTTCAGCCGCTCGGCTGAGTCGCCGGATGGAACGACTTGGCGCGACCAGGCGGGTTGGCCGGCGACGGCGCAGGGCCAGTGGCCGTACGTGCGGTCGGACCGCTATCGGGTCATCCGCGCCCTGACTTCCGGTGCCCAGGGACAGATCCTGCTCGCCCACCATCTGCACCTCGACCAGATCTGCGTGGTCAAGGTGCTCCAGGCCCGCGAGGAGATGCGCGATCTCGCCACGGCGCGGCTGCAGACCGAGGCCCGCGCCGGCGTGCGCGTCAGCCACCCGAACGTCGCCCGCGTGCTCGACTGCGACAGCGTGGAGGGGGCCTGGTACTTCGCGATGGAGTACGTGCCCGGCGAGAACCTCCGCCGCATCGTCCGTGGCGTCGGCCGGCTCTGCTGGGAGCAGGTCGTCGAGGTCGCCAGCAGGGTCGCGGACGGATTGCGGGCGATCCACGCAGCCGGTCTGATCCACCGCGACGTCAAGCCGAGCAACATCATGCTGCGGCCGGACGGCACGCCGAAGATCATGGACCTGGGGCTGGTGAAGGCGCCATCGATTGAGGGCGATCTGACGCTGACGCAGGCGGGGCAGATCCTCGGCACGCCTTACTACATGTCGCCCGAGCAGTTCGACAGCCACAACGAGATCACGCCGCGCGCGGACATCTACGCGTTCGGCGCCACCCTGTTCAACCTGCTGGCGGGCCGTCCGCCGCACCAGGGATCCGGCGTGGTCGAACTCGCCAACCGGCACAAACACGATCCGGTCGTCTGGCCGGAGGAGGCCGCCAGCGCGGTGCCGAACTGGCTGCGGCACGTGGTCGAGGTCTGCCTGGCGAAGCGGCCCGAGCATCGCTTTGCCTCGATGGACGCGGTGATCGAGGCGCTGCGCAGCGGCGTGGACGTAGAGAAGCTCATCCCGGCGGGGGAGCCGTCGCACAAGCCGCGCGGCGTGCTCGTGCTGGGCTTTCGCAACCTCTCGCGGCAGGCGGCGGACGACTGGATCGGCGACGCGGTCGCCGAGCACGTGTCCTCGCGGTTGATGGCGGTGCCGGGACTGCACGTCGTGGACCGCCAGAACCTGGGGCCGCTGCTGCGCGACAGCGACGACAGTTGGTGGGCGCTCGGCGAGGAAGTGCTGCTCGACAAGGCCCGGATGGTGGGGGCCAGCGTGATCGTCGTCGGCGGGTATCAACGGGCAGGGGAGCAGGTGCGGATCAGCGCCCACTCGATCACGGGGAGCCATCCGGCAGCGCCACGTTTCGCCGCCAACGTCGGCGGGAGCGTCGCGGACCTCTTCGCCCTGGAGGACGAGCTTTCGGACGCGGTGGTGCGCGGGATCGGCCACGAGCTGGGCGGCGACGCGACCCGCCTGCGCCGGCAGGATTCGGAGAATCTCGCGGCCCACGAGAAGTTCATTCGCGGGCGGCGGGCGTTTTCGGACGGCAACTACCACGCGGCCATCGCGTTCGCGGAGGACGCGCTCAAGATCGACCCGAACTGTCCCGGGGCGATCAGCCTGATCGGCGCGGCGTACGCCCGGATGGGGGATTACGACCGCGCGCTGGAGTACCACCATCGCGAGGAGGCGGGCGCGCGGCGCGACAACGATCCCGTGAACCTGGCGGAGTCGCTCGGCAACCTCGGGGTGATGTACTACTACAAGGGGGAATACACGCTCGCGCACGAGTTCCTCGAGCAGGCCCGCGATCTCTGCACCGACCTGTCCCACTGGTCGGATTGCGCGAAGTACGAGGGCAACCTGGGCTTCGTGCTCATGCGCCTGCAGCGCTGGACGGACGCGGAGGAGGCTTTTGCCCGCGCGATCGACATCCACAAGCGCTACGGCGACCTGGTGTCGCTGGCGTGGCCGTACAACGGGATGGGGGGCGTGCTGCTCAAGCAGGGGCGCTACGCCGAGGCCAGCGAATACTACCGGCGGGCACTGGGGCTGGCCAACGAGATCGGCGACCGGGTGAACACGGGCGTTTCGCACATGAATCTCGGTCGCTGCGCGTGCCTGCTAGGCGATTTCGCCGAGGCGGAGGCGTGCTTCGACGAGGCGCTCGCGGCGCTGGAGGGTACGGACTTCTGGAACGGCCTGACGCTGGTCTACGAGCACATGGCCGACATGTACCTGCAGGAGAAAGACATCGATCGGGCGATGACCTGCATCGACAAGCGTCTCGAACTCGCCGTCAAGCACGACAACCACCGCATGGAGGCGGAGGCGTGGGAGCAGAAGGCCAAGGCCCACGAACTCGCCGGCGAAAAGGACCTCGCCTTCAGTTGCCTGAAGAAATCCATCGAGGTGGCGCAGAAGCCGCCGCCGGAGGAAAGCCTGCATCGCCACCTGAGCATGATCACGAAGCGGCAGCCGTTCGCCTAGCGCGAGCCGTCCGCCGGCACGTACACGCACCTGTCGTGTAAAACCAAACGGCGCGCGGTCCCGCGCACGCACGCCACCCTTCGCTTAGTTCAATTGCCTGCGGCACATCGTCGATGTGCCCTCAGAGAGAGGCGCCGAGCGACGTCGGCGAACTTCGGGCACGATCGACCCGCTGCAGGTTCGGCGCGCGGCACGCAGCCATCCGACCGCTCCCCGCGGTCATGCTGCGTGGCTCTTTCGCCCGCCGGACCCGCGTTCGCTTGGAGCCATCATGACTGCCGATTCGCCCACCGCTCGCCTGACTTCGCTGCCGACACTCTTCATGCTGACCCTCGGGCTGGGCGCAACGGTCCCGTTCGCCGCCGCGCAGGCGCAGGTCGATCCAGCCATCCATTCGCGCGTCATGGCCACACGGCACGCGGCTAATCAGCCGGCGAGCCGAGTCGATGACGCGCTGCTTTTGGCCAAGGAGCACTTCGCGGAGCTGGATCAGCTCATTCCGCCGGCCGACAGTTCGGCTGCCCCCACGGACTACGCCGCGGAAGCCGAGCGGATCTCGCCGTTGCTGCGCGCCGACGCAGACGGTCGCCTGCGCGTCTACGTTCACGTCCGCGACATGAACGTGGTCGGCGCGCTGGTGGACGCGGGCATGACGGTCGATCAGGCGAACGAGGAGATGCGCATGGTTGACGGGTGGATCCCCGCCGACCGGCTCGAAGCGGTCGCGGCGGTTGCGGGCGTTGTGCGGATTCGTCCGGTGGTCGCACCGCTCGTACGGCGCGGGCGTTTCACGAGTGCGGGGGTCGAGCTGCTCGGCGCCGGCGCGCTGCAGGCGCTGGGGATCGACGGAACGGGAATCCGTGTCGGCGTGATCTCGGACGGAGTCGCCGGACTGGCGGAGTCGCAGGCCTCGGGTGACCTGCCGGCGGTCGTTCACGTGGGGTCCGCCCGCGTCGACGGTGACGCGGCAGCCGGATTCGGTGATGAACCCGGCGCCGAGGGCACGGCGATGCTGGAAATCATACATGACCTGGCGCCCGGGGCCGACTTGTACTTCGTCAACCTAGATTCACGTTTGTCCTTTCAGCGGGCCATGCGGATGCTGGCGTACGAGTTCGACTGCGATATCGTGGTGGACGACATCGGCTTTCTGGACGGGCCGTTCTTCGAGGACGGGATCCTCGCCCTCCAGGCCCAGCAGATCGTCGCGTCCGGCAAAGTCTACGTCAGCGCGGCGGGTAACAGTGGCGTCGCACACTACCAGGGATTCTTCAAGGCGTCAGACACGCCGTACGACCAGTGGGACGTGAACGATTTCGGCGATGGGGATCCCGACATCGACATCCACCTCGAGCCCGGGCGCACGATGAGCGCGTTTCTTGGTTGGAATACGCCTTATGACAATGCGGCGGTCGATCTCGACCTCGCTCTGCTCGATGGCGACGGCAACGTGCTGGCGTTTAGCACAGCGCAGCAGGGCTGTTCACCGGCGGAAGCCGACGGCATCGCCATGGAGGCGTTGGGCTGGACCAACGACACCGGGCAGGCGGTCGACTGCCATCTGTACGTGCTGCGGCGTTGCCCGGCTGACGCCAACCCGGAGATCGAGTTGTACGTCTACCCAGCGATCGTGCAGTTCGACCACATCGTTGCGGCGGACAGCCTGTTCGGCCAGCCTGCGGCTGACGGCGTCATCGGATGCGGCGTCCTGGATTCCGCCGATGAAGGACTCGACGAGCTGGAGTTCTTCAGTTCGCGGGGGCCGGCGACGGTCTACACCAGTGGCACGGACGAGCACGGGCTCCTCACCGGCCGCCTGCCGCGCCCGAAACCCGACATCTGCGGGGTGGATGGCGTCGCGGTCACCGGCAACGGGGGATTTCCGACCACGTTCTACGGCACGAGTGCAGCCGCTCCGCACGTGGCTGCCTGCGCGGCGTTGCTCTGGAGTGCGGAACCGGACCTTTCCTCCGACGAGGTGCGCGACATTCTGCTGGCGACGGCGCAGGATCTGGACGAGCCCGGCTTCGACAACGCCACGGGCTACGGCATGGTGGATGCTTATGCTGCGGTCATGGCTGCCCGCAACGACGCGCCCGTCGCGGTTGATGATGCCGCTTCAACGGACCAGGTGACCGCGGTCACGATCGCCGTGACGGCGAACGACACCGATGCCAATGGAGATACGCTGGTGGTCACTGCCGTCGGTGTGCCGGAGAGCGGCTCAGCCGAGATCGCGGACGACGGCTCGGCGGTCGTCTATACCCCGACGGCTCAGTCTGCCGGCACGTTCGCGTTCACGTACACGGTGTCCGACGCGCAGGGTGCGACAGCTACGGCAACGGTGCGCGTGACGGTCGAGCCGGCGCAGTTGACGCTCGAGGACCCGGCTGCGCCGTGCGGAGCCGGCGTCGCCACGATTGCGTTGCCCGTCGGAATACTCGGGCTGCTCGGCCTGACGCGGCGGGGCAGCCGGCGCCACATGTAACTGCTGCGAATTCGCTTTCACTCAATCCACCAGCGTGGCAGGATCGACCGGGCTCGGACGCTGTCTGCGCCCGCAGCGCCGTGGTATGCTCCGATCCGTCGGCTGGCGGTTGAGGTCGAATCGGCGAGGCGCTGTCATGAAACCTGAAATATCCGATCCTCTGCAGCGTGCTCGACTTGCGCTGGAAGGGCTCGCGCTCGGCGACGCCTTCGGCGAGTGCTTCTTCGAGCCCGCGCTCGTCCATCGCATTCCCTATCGCGAAGCACCGGACGGGCCCTGGTTTTACACCGACGATACGGTCATGGCGCTGAGCATCGTCGATGTGCTGGCCGAGCATGGGCAGATCGAGCCCGATACGCTCGCCCGGCTCTTCGCGCGGCGCTTCCGACGTCAGCCGCACCGCGGCTACGGGGCGGGCGCGATGCGCCTGCTCGACAGCATCGCTGCCGGCGCCGACTGGCGAACCGCTTCTCCCGCGCTCTTCGGCGGGCAGGGCTCCATGGGCAATGGCGGAGCCATGCGCGCCGCGCCCGTTGGCGCGTACTTCGCCGACGACGTCGAACGCGTGGTGATGGAAGCGGCTGCCTCCGCATACGTCACCCACGCCCATCCGGAAGGCGAAGCCGGCGCCATCGCGATCGCGGTGGGGGCAGCCGCCGCCTGTACCCTGGAGCGCTCAGCCGATCGGGGGCCAATGTTGCTCGAGACCGCGCATCGGTGGACTCCGGACGGCGCCACCCGCGATGGAATTGCCAAGGCGATGACGTTCGATCCGAGTGCCGCGCCTGAAATCGTGGCGACGGCGCTGGGCAGCGGACAAAACGTCCTCGCGAGTGACACGGTCCCGTTTGCGCTCTGGAGCGCCGCGGCTCACCTCGACGACTTCACCGATGCGCTCTGGACGACGGCGGGAGGATTGGGCGATGTTGACACGACGTGCGCCATAGTTGGCGGCATCGTGGCGCTCTCGGTTGGGCGAGAGGGGCTCCCGAAGGAGTGGCTACGGCGCCGCGAGCCACTCGACGGTTGGGATTGATCCGCACGGATCTTGCGGTGACGCTGATTGACGGAGCGATTCAGCGCCGTCAGGTATCGTCTTCGCAGGTGTACGCCTCAATGCGCAGCTCGAAGACGACCTCGTCGTGGATGGGGATGCCGCCCTGGCCGACCTCGGGGATCTGCGGCTTGACCTTGCGGGCCTCGTCGACGGCGCCGACATTCACCTGGACGATGCGGAAGCCCAGGCGCTGGTAGAACCCGAACGCGCGCATGTTGTCGTTGGTGGTGGTGAGCCAGATGCGCGTGATCGACCGCTGGCGGGCGTCGTCGATGGCCATGAGCATCAGCGACGAGCCGATCCGCTCCCCCTCCAGCGTGCTGTTGAGGGTCAGGACCTGCAGCGCCTCGTCCTCGTAGGCCATGGTCAGCAGACCGACGATCCGGCCGTCGCGCCACTCGATGAACCCTTCCTGCTCGTGCGGGAAATACCGCCGCCCACGGCTCATCACGAGCCGGCTGTGCCAGTGCTCCTCGATGAAGCGGGCGATGGCCTCGCGGTCGCTGTCCTCGATCCGGCGTCTCGACATGGCTGCGTTTTAGCGGCTCGCGGGCGGCTTGGCCAGCGCTGGCTGCCTTGTTGGGCCGGGGGGGCAGCGCTATATTACTTGCCGAAACAGGCCCACAGGCACGCGCGAGGCGACATGAGCACAGACCGACTGGACATCGTTTTCACGGCACCGCATCCGGACGACCTGGAGATCGGCATGGGGGGCGCGATCGCCCGCTGCGTGCAGCAGGGCTATCGCGTGGGCATGTTCCACATGACCAACGGGGAACCCACCCCCCGGGGGACGCCCGAGACGCGCGCGGAGGAGACGCACGCAGCCGCCGAGATCCTCGGCGCGCACGTGTGCGAGACGCTGACCATGCCCAACCGGGTGCTGATGGACTGCCCGGAGAACCGCTACGTCCTGGCGACCGTGCTGCGGCGCTACAAGCCCAAGGTCCTGGTGGGTATGGCTGGCCGCACGGTGGCTGCCTCGCCCGACCATTACCAGGCGCAACTGATCACCGAGGCTGCACGGTTCTACTCGCAGCTTACGAAGTGGGACGACCGGTTCGGCGGGACGGAGCCGCACCGGATGGACCACCTGCTGTACCGCGTCGTGCCCATGGCAGCCGAGGCGAATTTCTTTCCGTCGCGGATCGTCGTCGACATCGGCGAGACGATCGAGAAGAAGCTGGAGGCGGTGCGGGCGTACCGCTCGCAGTTCGACGGCGTGCGGCTCGCACACGTGGAGCACGTGATCCGCAGCATCGCGGGTTACGAGGGGGCCATGGCGGGATTCGCCTACGGCGAGGCGTATGCGGTTCCGCGGCCGATCGGCACATCCGATCTGATGGCGGCGCTGGGCGAGTGGGGGCCGCCGCCGCCGTTTGACCCGCTGGCGCCCCCGCGTGCCAATGCCGCCGGCTGACGGCAGCAGTTTCCTTCAAGTTCTCCGCCGGGGACTTCCGTAACACACCAGAGGCGGCAGGGCCGCTGGCGAAGGCGGCTGCACGCGCCGGGGTTGAAGCACTGCTCAAGAGCAGTGGCACACTGGGCGCTGGGATTTCTGCACTGCTCAAGAGCAGTGGCACGCTGGTGCGCGGGAATTTCTGCACTGCTCAAGAGCAGTGGCACGCTGGTGCGCTGGGATTTCTGCACTGCTCGAGCACAGTGGCACACGAGAACGGGGCTTCACGCGGGGAGTTACAGATGGAACTGTACGTCGATGACTGCCGGACGGATCCGGGCGTGGGGCCGAGCGCGCCGTTGAGTGACGTGGTTGACGCGGTGAAGGAGCGCAGCGTCGAGCGCCGACGGTTGATCGTAAGCATCGCCTGTGATGGCATGGATGTCACCGGGCAGGGGTTCGCCGACAAGCTCGCCCAGCCGGCGGAGGGCTTCGGGCGGATCGATATGCACACGGCTGAGCCGGAAGCGTTGGTGCAGGAGGCGCTGGCCACGGCGGGCCGGTTGCTGGACGCCTCGGAGCAGGCGATCGCGCAGGTGGTCGAGATGCTGGCGCAGGGCAAGGCGGGTGTGGCGCTGCCGCGGCTCGCCGAGTGCTGCCAGGCCTGGCTGCAGGTGCACGAGGGCATCTGCAACGCGATCGCGGTGCTGGACATCGATCCGGAGGGGCTCGAGCTGGACGGGCGAGCGCTGCCGGAGCTGATGGCCGAGCCGCTCGAGCGGCTCCAGCAGCTCAAGGAGACGGTCGAGGCGCAGGATCACGTGCTGCTTGGGGATATCCTCACGTACGAATTCCCGGGGGCGATCAGTTCGTGGCGGACGCTGATCGACGCGGTCGCGGCCCGGGTGCCGGCGGCGACGAAATGACCGCGGTCACATGCGCGGCTTGAACGAGCCGTAGAACTTGTCCACCGGGTATTTCTGCTCGTTTTTCTTCATCTTGGCGCGGAGCGCGTCGGCGAGGTCGATGTCCATCGCCGTGGCGAAGCTGAGCAGGTAGGCGAGGATGTCGGCAACCTCCTCGCGGATGTTGGTCATCTCCTTCTCGTCGTGTTTCACCGCGCGCACGTTGTCGCTGTGCAGCCACTGGAAGTGTTCCATGAGTTCTGCGGCCTCGATGGCGATCGAGGCGGAGAGGTTCTTGGGGTCGTGAAACTGCCGCCAGTTGCGGGCGACGACGAAGTCGTCCATCAGTTTCTTGAGTTCGGCGACGGTGGTCTGCGTGTCAGGCGTCGGCACGGCGCAGCTCCAATCCTGCGGTATAGGTTCGCTCCGCCTCCGGCAGGGTGACGGCCTCGGCGGAGATGATGCGGACGACTTCTTCGGGGTCGGCGGCCCGGCGCAGCAGCGCGTTCGCAGCCGCGCCCGCGTTCGCCGCGGCGATCGCCGGCTCCCAGCTTGCGGCGAGGAACACGATGGGTCGCGGGGCGATCAGGCCCTTGGCCACATGGTCCCACACCACGGCGAGTTCCGCCAGGGTTCCGGTGCCCGCGGGCAGAATCACGTATCCGCTCGCCCGGCGCATCATGATCTCGATGCGGGCGAGCAGCGTCGGGGCTGCGATCACGTCGTGCAGATCGGCATTGAGCGGCGCAGCGCGGAGCGCCCGCAGCGGGCTGCAGGTGACGCCGAGCACGCGGGCGCCCCCGGCGCGTCCGCCGGCGCTGACCGCCGCCATGGTGCCGGCGTGTCCCCCGTTGATCAGGTCGAATCCGACCTCGGCGAGGCGGCGGCCCACGGTGCACGCGGTCGCGTAGGCCGGGTCGCCCGGGCGCGGTTGGGAACTTCCAAACACGCTGATCGCTCGGCGGGGCATCGTGGGGTTCCGGCGGCGGGCGGCGCGCTTCAGTCGGCGAGCGGGATGTTGTCCCAGTCGACGCCGTCGTCCTCCTCGACCGGTTCGATCATCTTCTCGTGCTCCTCGACCGAGGGCACGTAGTCCGGATTGGGCACGAGCAGCATGCCGCGGGCGATACGCAGTGATTCGTAGGGGTCCCAGGCGGGCGCATGCTCGTAGTATTTTTCCAAATGGGCGAGGACGACGCCGTAGGCGCCCTGGATGTCCTCGGGCCGGGCGAGAATGAGCGCCTGGTGGAGCAATTCCTCGTAGGCCTCGGCGAGGGCGATGCGCTCGGGACTCTCCCAGTAGATCCCGGGAACGACGGGGATGGCATCGAGCGGCTCGGCGTCGGAGAAGAACGGATGCGGAATGGTGATTCCACCAATGAGGTTGATGTGCCCGAAGCGGTAGCGGCGCCCCTGCTTCCACATCGCCGGCACGCCGCACGTCGGGCAGGTCGCCCCGGAGTACTCCTGGCCGTCGAAGCGGCCGCAGGCGCAGCGGTACCCCTCGTAGGGTCCGAAGATCCGCTGGTCCCAGATCGTGCCCTGCACCTGCGTCCAGTCGTCGCGGTGCTCGAAGGGCCGCAGGCGGCGCTTGAGCCGGCCGTGCGACCACGTGCGAACCTGGGCGGAGCGGGCGGCGATGTAACGTTCCAGATGTGCCTCGACGGATTCGCCCATAATCACCTCGTCTGCCGCGCGGGCCGGCCGGCACCGCCTGCGTACATGTTACGGCCTACCCCGCGGGTCAATCCAGCCAGGAACGGCCCGGGAGCGGCGAAGGCGACGAAATCCTACGAACCGCAGCGCCCGCGGGCCCGTAGCACGCCGATAGGAGGGAAGACGACCCGATTCGGCGGGCATCTCAAGGTTCAGCCAGACATTCGGAGGGCCAGGTATGAAGCGGATCGATGTGCGAGCCTGGTTGCGGCGGATCAGCCGCGAGTGGGTGATGCCGATCGTGATCGTGGTCGTCGTCTGCGGCGCGTTCCGCTCGGCAATCGCGGACTGGAACGACGTGCCGACGGGTTCGATGCAGCCGACGATCCTGGAGGGCGATCGGATCCTGGTGAACAAGCTGGCGTACGGGTTGCGGGTGCCGTTCACGTCGTGGCGGCTGGCGGAGTGGGCTGAGCCGCAGCGCGGCGACATCGTGATCTGCTTTTCGCCCGCGAACGGGGACCGGCTGGTGAAGCGCGTGATCGCCGTCCCCGGCGACACGGTGGCGATGACGAACAACCAAGTGACGATCAACGGCGAGCCGCTGGGCTACGCCGTGGCCAGCGATGAGCTGCTCGAGAGCATCCCCGCCGAGCTGCGTCCGCAGCACGTGTTCGCGACCGAGCAGCTCGATGCCCACCCGCACACGGTGATGATCACGCCGCAGCAGCCGGCGCGGCGCTCGTTTGCGCCGATCGTCGTTCCGCCCGACCGGTACTTCGTGATGGGCGACAACCGCGACCAGAGCGCGGACTCGCGGTACTTTGGCTTCGTGGCGGGGCGGGAGATCGTAGGGCGTTCGTCGCGGGTGGCGTTCTCGCTGGATCGCAACCACGGTTACATTCCGCGCTGGGGCCGTTTCTTCGAGCCGTTGGACTGAACTCGGCGGGCGGCTCAGCCACCTACGCGGGCGCCTCGGCGGGCGGCATCGTCGGGCCGGAAGGTATGACCACCTGCGGCGTGAACGAATCGCACCACCCGAGCCGAGCCATGGCCTCGCCGCGCGACCGGACGTCGAGCCGGCGGTAGAGTTCCTTCGCATAAGCGTGCACCGTGTGCTGGCTGAGCCGCAGGGCAACCGCGGCTTCCTTCTCGCTGCGCCCCTGCCGGAATTGCGCCACCAGGCGGCGCAGATGCGGCGGACAGTCGCAGTGGTTGCTGGTTGGCGGTGCGTGCCAGAGCCGGGCGAGTTCATCGTGGAACAGCGCCACGACTCGGCGCGCCCGCGCGTCGAAAGGCGGTTCACCCCAGGGGCGATGCAGCACGAGCATGTCGGCCCAGCCACTGTCGGCGATGAGGCGGCGGGAGTGGATAAAGTCGTCGCACCCGACGGCGCGGTGGAAGTGCTCGACGGACTCGCTCGCGTACCAGGCGGCGTCAGCCACCATCATGGCGCGTGAGCAGGTGAATGGACGCAGCGCGTGCGCACGCAGGAAGGCATAGCCCGGGTGCCGGGTGATCTCGCCGCGCGCAATGAAGTCGGCGAGGCGCTGTTGCTTCCAGGGCGCGTCCCAGCCAACCTCCACGCGCATCGCGACATCCGCACCCGTACCCTGGATCGGAATGGCTTCCAGGGCCGAGAGGCCCACGTGGCCGCCGGTGAGCCGCAGCAGTCCCGCAACGGCGTGCCGCCGCCACAGGGCGGCATCGCGGGCCAGTTCCCGTACCTCTCCGAGCAACCTGAAGACGCTTTGCGCATCGCTCAGCCGCAACCTTCCCGCCTGTCCCATCCTGCCGACCTGCCGCTTGTACCGCTCCGGAGGGACTATCGTACGCAGATGCGGCATACCCCTCAATAGGGGGATTTCACCTGCCCAACCGGCTCGCCATGCTGGCCAGTTTATCGGCGGCACGCGCAGGTCGAGCGGCTCTTCCCCCGCAGGCTCTCGATGGTACGCAAGGCGTCGGCGCCCGGTGCCGCCCCCCGCTGGTTGACGACCGGGTCCTGCTGTTGAACCCGGCAGAATTACTCATCACCGAGGAGGTAGTGCATTGGTCACGCAACCGAAGCGGCGCATCGCACTGGGCTTGTTCGTACTGGGCTGGGGGGCGGCGATACCCGCGGGATGCAGTTCCGGAGACGATGCCGGCGAGACGAAGCTGACGCTGCAGATCAGTGGCAGCGGCAGCATCGACTGCTCCCCGGGAGGGAACTACGCCCAGAGCGATATGCCTGCGACCGTCCCCTTCACCGAACCCACGCTGGTTCAACTGACCGCCACTCCGGCGGAGGGCTGGTCCTTCGCCGGCTGGTCCGGGGACACGACGAGCACCAGCAATCCAGCCGTCGTCATGGTGACCGGGTCGATGGACGTTCTTGCGCTTTTTGAGGAGGACGGCGCGCCGCCGACGACCACGATCACGTCGGACATCAACGTGGACACGAGCATTCCGGCTGGTACGTACCTGGTCGAGTCCGACGTGTACGTGTACGGCGGGGCGACGCTGACGCTTCAACCGGGGGTGCACATCCAGTTCGGCCGGTCCGCCCGGCTGATCATCGAGGATGACGGCGTCGCCAGCTTCGTGGGCACGGCGACAGCCCCAATCGTGCTCACCGGCCAGGACGCCACGCCCGGGTTCTGGCAGGGCGTGTTCTTCAGCGACTCCAACTCCACCAGCAACGTGCTGGAGTACGTCACGGTCGAGTACGCCGGCAACGAGGACGACACCAGCAGCGGTGACCTCGTGATCGAGCAGGGTACGCGGTTGGCCCTGCGGCACTGCACGTTGCGGCACAGCGCCGGCGTGGGTCTCGCGGTACGCAACAACGGGTACGAAGCGCGCCTGACGCTGGAGAACAACGTCCTTACGGACAACGCGATGGGGGCTGCCACCGTGCTGATCCAGCAGGTCGAGGCGCTCAACGCGACCAACACGTTCAGCGGCAACACGCGCGAACGGGTGCTGCTCGGGGCCGGCACCGACCAGACGCTCACGCGGGACACGACCATGCCCGCGCTCGATGTGGACTACCAGGTGACCGGCTCGATCTATCTCGAGGCGCACCTCACGATCGCGCCCGGCGTGCGGATGTTGTTCGAGGATGATTTGCTGCTCGACGTGACCGACGCGGGCATTCTGACCGCGGTCGGGACCGCCGCGGAGCCGATCGTGTTCAGCGCGGTCGATCCGACGCCGGGCTACTGGATGGGCATCAACTTCGGCGACTCGAATTCGGTGAGCAACATCATGCAGTACTTCGTGGTGGAGTACGCCGGGCAGAACACGCCGTGGTCGCACGGGGCCATCGTGGTCTGGAACGGCAGCCGCGTGCAGATCGACCACGGTACGGTGCGCGGCGGCGAGGGTTGGGGAATTTGGATCCGCGGCGCGAACTACAACGCGGACATCGCCACCGCGAACAGCTTCGCGGACAATGCCGCGGGCGATTTCCATCTGGAGGAATAGGCCCGCGGAGCGGTAGCTCCGTGCGGCTGCTGTCGACCACCGGCGGCGGGCGGTTCCGCCCGCCGCCGGTGGATGCGTTGCCGGGGCCTGCGGAGCGGGCCCACCTGTTAAATGTTGACACATTATCCGTTATAACATATATTTCGGGCATGGCGAAGACGACGCGCTCACCCCGGCGACTGGCGGACGAGATCGGCAAACGCGAGCCGTTCACCAGCGCGGCGCAGGAGGCGTACCTGAACCTGCTGCGGACGCACGAGCACCTCGCCGCCCGGGTGGCGCAGTTCTTCAAGGCGCACGGGGTGACGCCGGCGCAGTACAACGTGCTGCGCATTCTGCGGGGGCACGGGGCGCGGATGCGCACCTGCGCGATCTCCGCGGACATGGTCACGCGCGAGCCGGACATCACCCGCCTGATCGACCGGCTGGTGGATGCGCAGTGGGTCGCCCGGACGCGCTGCTGCCACGATCGCCGCGTGGTGTGGGTGGAGCTGGCGGAGGCTGGGCGGCGGTTGCTCGACGCGCTGGACGGGCCGGTGCTGGCGTTGCACGAGGAGCAGCTTGCGCATCTCGGCGAACGGAAGCTGCGAACGCTGAGCCGCCTGCTGTTCGAGGCGCGGAATCCGGCGTGACGCAGTTTTTTTGAGGAGATAGCTGTTGCAACAACAACTTCAGCGAAGGAGCCACCATGAAAACGATCGAAAACGACGCCCTCATCCGCCAACTGCGCTGGCGCTACGCCACCAAGAAGTTCGACCCGCAGCGCAAGATCACGCCCCGGGACTGGCAGACGCTGGAAGAAACCCTGGTGCTCGCGCCGTCGTCCTTCGGACTGCAGCCGTGGCGCTTCCTCGTCGTCGACAACCCGCAGATGCGCGAGCAACTGGTCGCCGCGTCATGGAACCAGCGGCAGGTCGCGGACGCGTCGCACCTGGTCGTTTTCGCAATCAAACGCGATCTCGGAGCAGCCGACATCGAGCGGCACCTGCAGCGGATCACCGAGGTCCGCGGGGTGCGCCTCGAGTCGCTGGCGGCATTCCGCAGCATGATGATGGGGACGCTGGTGCCGCCTCCGCCGGGCTTCGACGTCAACGACTGGGCGGCGCGGCAGGTGTACATCGCGCTAGGGAATTTCATGATGGCGGCCGCTCTGCTGGGCATCGACACGTGTCCGCTGGAGGGCATCGAACCCGCCAAGTACGACGAGCTGCTCGGCCTGGCGGGCAGCGGCTACGCCACGCAGGTCGCGGCGACCGCGGGTTACCGGGCGAATGACGACGCCTACGCACAGCAGCCGAAGGTGCGCTACGACATCGCGGATGTCGTCAGGCGCGTGCGGTAGTTTTGGCTTATGAGGGTCCGCGGGCCGGACCGAAAGTCGAGGGTGGATCATGATCACGGTTCGTCGCAGTCAGGAGCGCGGCCATTTCAACCATGGCTGGCTCGACACCTACCACACGTTCTCGTTCGCGGACTACCGCGACGCGCGGCACATGGGCTTTCGCACGCTGCGGGTCATCAACGAGGACCGCGTCGCACCCGGCGCGGGCTTCGGGGAGCATCCGCACCGCGACATGGAGATTCTGACCTACGTGCTGTCCGGCGCGTTGCAGCACCGCGACAGCCTGGGCAACGGGGCGGTGATCACGCCGGGCGAGGTGCAGTACATGGCAGCCGGTACGGGCATTCTGCACAGCGAGTTCAACCCCTCGCCGGAGGAGCCCGTGCATTTGATGCAGATCTGGATCCGCCCGGACCGGCGCGGCGCCGAGCCTCAATACGACCAGCGGCGTTTCCCCGCGCTGGCGGATGCGGGCGCGTGGACGCTGCTGGCCTCGGGCGACGGCCGGGCCGGCTCGATCCGGATCAACCAGGACGCCGACGTGTTTGCTGCCACGCTGCGCGCCGGCGAACCGCTCGAACACACGCTGGCGGCGGGTCGGGGCGCCTGGATCCAGGTTCTGCGCGGCGCGGTCACGGTGGACGGGGAGGATCTGTCGGCGGGTGACGGCGCCGGCGTAACCGATCAATCCACGTTCGCGGTTGCGGCGCGCACAGAGGCCGAGGTGCTGCTGTTCGACCTGGCGTGAACCAGCCCCTTCCATAAATAGAAAAAGCCCATCGCGGCCCGAGGACCGCGATGGGCTTTTTTTCTACTCAGTGAATGCCACTGCTTACGGGTTGGCGCCGGATTCGATCTGGGCCATGTCCTGCAGGTCCACGTCGCCGTCCGCGTTGGCGTCGAAGACGCCGAGGCAGGACTGGGCCGACGCGGGCAGGCTCGGGGCGGGCGTGACATTCGGGCCGAACAGGCAGTCGAGGTAGACCGCGAAGTCGGCCAGGTCCATGTCGCCGTCGCCGTCGTAGTCGCCCGCCACGCCGGAACCACCGACGACGCGGAGCACAATGGCCTGCGTGTCGCTGCGCTGCAGGCTGTCGGTCAGCCGCACGACCGGCTCGAACGTGCCGCCTTCGGTCGGCGTTCCGGAGACGATACCGGCTGCATCGATCGACATGCCGTCCGGCAGGCTCACCGGGATGCGCAGCAGCTTCGAGTTGGCGTAGGTGAGCGACGTCGCGCCGTCGTGGGCGGAGAGCGTGTAGTTGCTGCCATCGCCCACGGAGACGCCGACCGTCGGCGTGATCGGCGTGTTGCCGGAGCCGTAGTGGAACACGATGTCGCCGTTGTCGTGGAGCGTCGCGGCGAAGTTCGCCGGGTAGGAACCGACGTAGGTCGCCGCCTTCCAGCGGAAGGTCACCTCACCGGTGACGGAGTCGTCGATGAAGATGTCCAGGCCGGTCGCGTTGGTCTTGAGGTCGTCCCAGAGCGGGGCGATCCGGACATTGGTCGCAAGCAGCGACGTGCTGTTGTTGTGCGAGCTGCCGTTGTGCAGCGCGAAGTCGAGCATGCCGTTCGACCAGACGCGGACGCTGTCGTAGCCGGTTCCGTAGAACGGGAAGGTGAACGGCAGGTCGTAGTCCCAGACGACGTCGTCGCCGGCCCAGTTCTGGGCTACGCCGGTTTCCGTGAAGCCGCAGGTGCCGAGGTCGTACTCGACGTAGATCGGATCGGTGATGAGCGCCCAGTTGACGTTGGGCTGTCCGCCCGACTTGGCGAGCTGCAGCGGTCCGTACGGCTGGCCGACCAGGCCGTCGGGCAGCACGTCGGACTCGATCACCGGCGGATGGGCGATGACCAGCACGTCCGCGGTGGATTCGTTGCTCTCGAAGATGCCGTCGAGCGCCTTGAACGCGAAGCTGTCGTTGCCGGCGTAGGCGCTGGCGGGCGTGTAGCGCACGTTCTTGCTGTGCGCCAGGAGGGTGTACGGCGCCGACGTGATGTCGCTGCCGTTCAGATCGCGGAGCACGCCGTGCGCGGGCAGCGTCGTGATCACCACGTCGAGCGGATCGCCGTTCGGATCGCTCGCCGAGAGGATGCAGACGCTGGACGTGTCGATGTCGACGTTGATGTTCATGTCCTGGGTGACCGGCGGGTCGGCGATGATGGTCACCGCGACGGTCGCCTCGTTGGAGTCGCCGCCATCCGGCGGGGTGCCGCCGTCGTTGACCTTGAAGTTGAACGCGTCCGCACCGTAAAGATTGGTCAGCGGGGCGTAGGCGACCGTGGCGCCGCCGTTGAGCAGCGTGTAGGGGGCTGCGTTGATGACGCCGCCCTGCGGATCGGAGAGGGTGGCCTTGTTGGGCAGGCTCATGATCGTGTACGCCAGCGCCGCCGGCGGATCGGGCAGATCATCATCGGCAGCAGTCAGCACGATGTTCACCGGCACGTTGGCGGGCGTGCCCGTCGACATGCTGGAGGCGACCGGTGGCCGCGGGCCGCAGGCGCCCATCGCGGACAGGTCGGTCTCGAAGTAGTCCGGATCGAGGCCGTTGCCCGCGCTCAAGCCGGCGATGCCGTCGGTTGCGCCGAGGGTGAGGTAGGCGATGCGAATCGTGCCGTCATAGAAGAGCTCGATCTGGAACGTATTCGAATCGGTCGTGTTGTACTGGGGCACGTCGAACCACGTGATGGCCACGCGGTCGGCGAGCTGCTTGTAGCTGACCGAGCCCTGGTTCGTGGGATTGAGGTCATCGTAGACCGCAGAAATCCGCGGTTGGGCGAAATGCTCGGCGAGCGTTTCGCTGTAGTCCTCGTCGCCGGTCAGGAAGGCGATGTACCCGTTGCTCGACGGGTAGAAGCGCGTGTAGCTCACTCCGTAGAGCAGGACGGACGCACCGCCGGTGAGGTCGACCGTCGCGTAGGCATCGTCGTCGAACGGGAACGTGGTGCCCCCAGCCGGGTCGGTCGGCAGCGCGGTGATGTCCTCCACGCAGCCGAAGTACTGGTCCACGGTCGCGTTCGGCGTGAAGGTGAGAAGTTTGTTGGCGAGGTCGTTGTCGCTGCCGAACTCCTCGGTGAAGAAGTTGGGGATATCCGGCGTGGTGAACGCGTAGCAGGCTCCGCCGCCGTTGTCGGTGACCGTGTTGCCCGCCTCGTCTTCCGCGTCGATGGCAAAGAAGTAGGTCGTGGCATCGACGAGGCTGGTGAGGCCGAGGCTGTGCGCCGTGTTCAGGGCCCCGCCGGCGATCGACGCGTTCAGAGCGCCGCAGGACGCGCCGTAGCGCACCGTGGAGCGGGCGGGCTCGTTCGTGTTGAAGCTGATGGTCGCGCTGCGCGGTTCGATGTCGGTGGCCTGCACACCGGTGATGACCGGAGGCGTGCAGTCGACGGTGGCGGTGTCGGTGACGGTGACGTTCGTGCCGCCGGCGCCGTCGTCGGCGTCGACGTAGGTCACCATGAGGGTGTCACCGGGCGCGACTTGGATGACGCCGACGGAGTCGCTCGTCTCCAGCGGAGCTGAGCCGACGAACGTGGCGGTCTCCGGCGCGGTCTCGGTGAGCAGGAAGGTCTCGCCCGCCGGCTCACTGCTCGAGGCCACGGTGACGGTCACGGTATCCACGGTCAGGTCGCTGGTGTTGAGGCCGCAGTCGACGACGCGCAACCCCGCGACGGATGAGCAGGCGTACTTCGCCCGGTCCAGATTGACGATGCCGGCGTCGGTACAGTTGACCAGCAGCGGCGAGCCCACCAGGGAGAACGGCTGGGGACCCTGCGGGACCGCCGTGCCGTGCACCTCGACGCGCCAAGCGCCCGCGGTGGGGGTGGCGACGAAGACCTGCTCGATGTTGTTGATGTGATCTTCCTGGGTGCGGACCGCCGGCGTCGCGGGCGACGCGGGGTTGAGCGTCCAGGGGTAGTGCCGCGTGCCGCTGGGGTCGAAGACCTTGAGGTCGAGGTCGTTGACCAGGACCGGGTTGGCGTTCGGGGCGCCGGGGAAGTCGTCCCACGCAAGTGTGACCTTGAGCTCGGACGAGCCGGGTGCGACCGCGACGGTCGCGAAGTAGACGTCACCCTGGCTGACGGTGTTCTCCAGGAAATTCCCAGCGCGCATCAGGTCGATGGCGTTCTGCACGCGCACCGAGCCGTAGCCGCTCTTGTAGTCCGGGCCGGTTTCCTCGATGTCGTGCGCCGTGTGGGCGAAGATCGCCTTGAGCGTCGCGTTGCGCGGGTCGGGCTCGCCGGGGTACTGCACGCGGAAGTCTTCGAGGAAGAGCGCGCCGAGCCCGCAGACGGTGGGTGCCGCCATGCTCGTGCCGCACTTGCTCGCGTACGCGGTGTCGCTGCTGCTCGACGTCGAGGTGACGCCGCCGTCGTTGCCGACCTCGCACCCGGGGGCGGAGACGTCGGGCCGCAGGCGGCCGTCGTCCATCGGTCCCCAGCTCGTAAAGTAGGTCACCGAGTCGTCGTTGGAGTTGAGGGCGCCCACCGCGATGATGTTCTTCGAGCCCGCCGGCGGCGCCGTCGTCAGGTAGGTGCTGCCGCACGCCCCGGAGCCGCGTTCGTTGCCGTTGGCCCAGACGACGCGGAAGGGCGTGTT
The DNA here is from genome assembly GCA_020639115.1 of Phycisphaerales bacterium. Lineage (GTDB taxonomy): Bacteria > Planctomycetota > Phycisphaerae > UBA1845 > UBA1845 > JACKHG01. The sequence goes on along the minus strand of JACKHG010000002.1, from coordinate 199,147 downwards.
GAACAGCGGGTTGGTGCCGTCGCCGCGGACGATCGTGTCGATCAGCGCGGAGGTGATGCCGTAGTCGCCCTCCCAGGAACAGGGAAAACCGTTGGCGGCGGTGTTGGTGCCGATCGAGTTGTTGGAGATGTCCACGCCGTGGACGCTGATCGCCTGAGCGTAGTCGGCCTCGAGGTCGCCCGGGTCGGTGTAGAGGAAGCCCTGCGAGAGCCCGCCGGGCACCTCGAAGGCGTACGACTCGATGGTCACGCCCGGGGCCATGCCGCGGCGCACGCCGCCGCTGGCAGCCCCGCTGCCGCCGACCGTGCCGGCGACGTGCGTCGAGTGGTCGCTCTGGGCCGCGCCGTCGCGCGACGTGGCCCGGCCGCCGAAGTCCACGTGGGTGGTGCGCACCGAGCCGCCGTCATAGATGAGCACCGAGACGCCGGCGCCGGTCAGACCGTAGGGGGCTGCCTGCACGGTATTGGCCTGGGTGATGATGCGGTTGCTGTCGTTGGATTCGACGAGCTGCGGCAGGGGCGGCTCGATGTACTGGACGCGATCGTCATCGGCCAGCGCCTTGATCGCGGACGCCGGCAGCTCGATGACGAGGCTGTTGATGCTGAGCAGCTCGGAGTGGACGCGGCCGCCGACGTTCTGCACCGCCTGCGTACCGGCGGTGAGCAGGTCCACGTCGCGCTGGAACGTGACGTAGGCAGCTACGATCGGGTCCGCCGGCTGACCGGGCGCGAGTTCCTTGTCGCGCGCATCGACCACCGCCCAGGGAAAGACCTCATCCGCGACGAGCGAAGGGTGGAGTTTCCAGTTCCGCTCGACCGGCACGGCGACGCGCAGCGAACGCACGCGGCCGATCGCGGCTGCATCGATCGCGCCGTCCGCCACCGCCGCGAAGTACGCGTTGTCGCCGACGTAGGCGAGCAGGTTCAGGCCGGCGGCGGCGAGGTCGGCGCGCTGCCCGGTCGTGACCGGCGTATCGAACTGCACGACGATGTGGCGCTGGCTGCCCGACCGGTTGCGGTACTCCGCGATGGTCCGGGCGGCTTCACCGGGCGTCGTGAAGGTGGTTTGCGCTGTCCCGCTGACCCAGCGGATCTGTGCGGCGCGCGCCGGCAGGCTGAACGCGATGAGACTGACGGATACGAGCAGAGCCGATAACCGGGTGCTGCGGGCGAGGGGAACGAGCGGACGCGTCATGGGCGTAACTCTCCATGCGCACGGACGCCGCTGCACGTGCCGATGATCGGGAGCGCAACTGCATCGGAGCGCGGACCAGGGTGTTGGGACTGTCACTTTACGGCGTGACCGGGGTTAGGTCGGAGATGGTCGAGCGCACTGACTGCCCGGCATGTGCTCGCCTGACCCCACCACACGAGCGCATCTTAACGAAATGACGCTTCCTAACACAAACCTGAAGCGCGGGGATACATATCGGATACAGGTTGCAGCGAGGTGGAATGCAAATGTCGTGATGAACAGCCGACAGTGGGATTTGAACCCACAACCTCAGCTTTACGAAAGCTGTGCTCTACCGTTGAGCTATGTCGGCGCCGGTCGCGCAAACGGGCTTTTGCCCGCGCGACAGAACCGCGAATACTATCGCATCCCCCGGCAAACTGTCAAAACCGTCGGCGAGCGCGGCGCGGGTCACTCCGGGCGACCCGGGCAGGCGTAATTGACGTCCCTGGCCAGGTAGGCCACCATCGCGGCGCGCCGGTGCGTGCGCACGACGGAGGACGATGGTGACCCCCTTGCTGCTCTGCCTTATCGGCTTTTTCGCCGGCGTTCTCGGCGGCCTCCTGGGGATCGGGGGGAGCATCGTGATGATCCCCGCGATGACGGAACTGCTCGGGCCGCAGCAGCATCTCTACCAGGCGGCTGCAATGATCGTAAACTTCTTCGTCGTGCTGCCAGCGGTGATCCAGCACCACCGGGCGGGGGCGATCATGGGCGGCGTCGTGCGGCGGATGGCCCCGATGGCGGTCGTGGCGGTCGTGCTGGGGGTGGGGGCGAGCGAGTGGTCGGTGTTCCGGGGGCGAGGCCAGGCATGGCTCGTCCTGCTCTTCGCCGCGTTTCTGTGTTACGTCGCGGTTCGCAACCTGCTGAAGCTGCGGCGGAGCGAGCAGCACCATGCAGCCGAGGGGGCGCCGTTCGATCCCCAGCGTGATGGGTGGAAGGCCGCACTCGTGGCGGGCCTGCCGACGGGGTTCGTGGGCGGATTGCTGGGCGTGGGCGGCGGCATCGTCTGCGTGCCGTTTCAGAACCGGTTCCTGAACATCCCGCTGCGCAACGCGATCGCGAACTCAGCCGCCACGATTCTCACGCTCAGCCTGATCGGGGCGTTCACCAAGAACTGGGCGCTGGCGACGCAGCATCCGCAGTACACGGTGGCTGAGCCGCTCAAGCTGGCGGGCATGCTCATTCCCACGGCCATGGTCGGTGCGTGGATCGGCAGCCGGTTGACCCACGTCCTGCCGATCCGGGCGCTGCGCATCGTGTTCACGGTGTTCCTGTTCGTCGCCGCGCTGCGCATGGCCTGGCACGGGTACGACGATCTGCGTCTGCCTCTCCAGCACACGCCGGCGACTCCCGCCTCCCCGGCGCCAGCGCCGTAAATTCGCGCAGACTCTGCGCTTCCTGCATTCTTCCCGGGTCGCCTGGCGGTAACTGCGTTGCGGCCCGACCCCCGCTTTCGGCGATAGAACAGAGGCGGCGGGCGATTCGCCGCGCGGATTCTGTTTCGAGCGCATGGAGGCGACCTCATGAAGAGTTGGACGCGACGGTTGAAGACCCTGGTTCTGGCGAGCAGCGTGACGGTATTTGGCCTGGGCGGATGCTCCTCGGCGCAGGAGTTCCGCACGGCGGCGGCTGACTCGCTGTACACCGGCATGCAGAGCATTGCCGCCGGACTGGTGGACGGACTCTACGCGGTATTTCAGCCGGATCCGGGGGCCAAGTAGATTGCGCCGCAATTGCCGATCCCCGCGCAGAACCTGCGCGTGCGGAGGCCGGGCGCGAGCGGGATCAATCCGCCGAGGTGCGTTCGAAGCGGAGCAGGCGGAAGCGCTGGGGCGCGGCGCCGAAGCACTGGTTTTCCTCGCCGCGGAGCGTGAAACCCGCGGCCTCGTAGCAGCGCACCGCCGATACGTTCTCTGGGAAAACCACCAGGGAAAGCCTCCGGGCGCCCTCGATGCGGAACGCCCGGTGAACGAGCGCTGCGGTGAGCGCGCGGCCCAGGCCGCCACCGCGCAGCGCCGGGTCGATGAGCACGTGGCCGATCCAGAGGTGACGCCGATCGCGGGCCATCGCGTTCAGTTCGGCGTATCCAACCGGCGGTTCGCCGTGGCTGGGGGTGTAGATGAAGGCGGCGCCCCGCTGGCGCGTCCAGCCCAGCACTTTCTCCGCCGTGATCGGCGGGACTGTGCTCGGCGCGAGCCAGAACAGTTCGGCGTCGCTGCGCACCCACGAGGCCACGGTTGCAGCGCTGCCCGCCGACATGGGTTGCAGTCGATAGCGAATGCGGAGCGCCGTGTCCGCCATGTGTCAGCCTCCCGGATTGCCGTGCACCCTTGGCGGGTGCATCTGCGCATCATTATCGGCGGGTGGACCGGCGGAGGCAAAATCCAGCCGGTTTTCAGCGGCGATGGATGGCCCTGCTCGCCTTGACGATCAAAGAGCAGTCGGGTACTTGAACACGGCTCTGGCCCCAGCCGTATGATCCTGGTCGGCTTGGACCTGCCTTCCTCGCGGATGGATACCGTACTGATGCAGTCAACTCGCCAACCGCGTGTTACACGCAACGCCGTGCGTATCGCCATTCTGGCGGCAGTCGCCGTGCTGGCCTGGACGCCGCCGGCCCAGGCCTACATCGGCCCGGGCGCGGGGTTCGCCGTGCTCGGCTCGGCCCTGGTCTTCGTGCTGGCGATGCTCTCGGCCATCGTCACGATCTTCACCTGGCCGATCCGCTGGGTGATCCGCTCGATCCGCGGCCGCAAGGCGCTGGCCAAGGCCCGCATCAAGCGGGTGGTCGTGCTCGGCCTCGACGGCATGGAGCCGACGCTGGTCGACAAGTACGTGGCGGAAGGGCGCATGCCCAACTTCGTCAAGCTCCGCGCCCAGGGCGGGTTCCGCAAGCTGGGGACCACGCTGCCGCCGCTGAGCCCGGTCGCGTGGTCGAGCTTCCTGACCGGATGCAATCCGGGCAAGCACAACATCTTTGATTTTCTCACGATCGATCGGCGCAACTATCTGCCGGCGCTCTCCAGCGTGCACATCGGCGGGGCGACCAAGTCGCTCAAGATCGGCAAGTACGTGATCCCGCTGGGCAAGCCCGACCTGCGCCTGCTGCGCAAGGGCACGCCGTTCTGGAACTACCTGGGCGACCACGACATCTTCAGCGACGTGATCCGCGTGCCCATCACCTGGCCGCCGGAGAAGTTCCGCGGCGTGCTGCTGTCGGCGATGTGCGTACCCGATCTGCGCGGCAGCCAGGGCACGTTCAGCTACTACACCACGCGCAAGCGCGACGAAGTGCCCTACACCGGCGGCGAGCAGATCTACGTCGAACGCAAGGGCGACACGATCGATTCGCACTTGGTCGGCCCGCCCAACAGCATGCGCGTTGAGGGCGGCGACATGCGCACGGGTTTCACCGTGCGCATCGACGGGCCGGACGCCGCCACGCTGACCCTTTGTGGAAAAACCTATCCGCTCAAGCGCGGCGAGTACACGCCGTGGCTGAAGTTCCACTTCGAGGCCAGCCCGATCGCGAAGGTGCGCGGCATCTGCCAGTTCCTGCTGATGAACACCGAGCCGCACTTCGAGCTGTACGTCACGCCGCTGCAGATCGACCCGGAAGAGCCGGCGATGCCGATCGCCCACCCCACGGTGTACTCGACCTACCTGGCCAAGTCGCAGGGTTCGTTCGCGACGCTGGGCCTCGCCGAGGACACCTGGGCGCTCAACGAGAAGATTCTGCAGGACCCGGGCTTTCTGCATCAGTGCGTCGAGGCCGACAGCGAACGCGAGACGATGTTCTTCGACGCGATCAGCAAGACCAAGCGCGGCATGGTCTGCTGCGTATTCGACGGCACCGACCGCATCCAGCACATGTACTGGCGCTACATCGATCCGGAGCACCCGGCCCGCGAAGGGTTCGGCGAGGTCCGGTTGCGGGATGCGATTCCCGAGCACTACGCGCGGATGGACGCGCTGGTCGGGAAGACAATGGCGGCGTGCGCCGACCCCGACACGCTGCTGCTGGTGATCAGCGATCACGGCTTCAAGACGTTCCGCTACGGCATCGACCTGAACCGCTGGCTCATCGAAAACGGCTACATGGTGCTCAAGGAGCCGCCCAACGGGAAACGCTACCTCGCCACCGTCGACTGGTCGAAGACCAGAGCGTACGCCCAGGGGCTCGCGGGGATTTTCCTCAACATCGCCGGGCGCGAGACCAACGGCATCGTCACGGCGGGAGTCGAGGCCGACGCGCTGCGCGACGAACTGTGCGCGAAGCTCACCGGCCTGATGGATCCGCGGCACAACGCGGTCGCGATCAACACGGCCTACAACACGCACAAGTTCTACAAGGGGCCGTACACCGAGCACGCCCCCGACGTCATCTGCGGATACGCCGAGGGCTACCGCGTCTCCTGGGAGGCTGCGGTGGGCGACGTGACCGACGCGGTATTCCACGACAACACCAAGGCGTGGAGCGGCGACCACTGCGTTGATCCGAAGATCGTGCCGGGCATCATGTTCAGCAACCGGCCGATCACCGACGAGCATCCGCGCCTGCTGGATCTCGGGCCGACGATTCTCGATCTCTTTGGTATTCCCGTTCCTAAGCACATGGACGGCAAGCCGCTGACGGTGCAACTCAACCGGCCAGCCGCCGCTCCGACCCCATGACCGGCACGAGTGATCATGCGACGACTTTCCAGGACTAGACGCCGGTATGGGCGGAACATTGGCTCGGGCGGATGCTGGCGCGCGCTGGCAATCATGGCCGTCGCGGCAGGGGCGCTTGTTGCGCTGCCCTCGTGTTCGCGCGAGGAGTCGCCCAAGGCCGACAAGCAGATGATCGTGCTCGGCTTCGACGGGCTGGACCCCAAGCTGTGCAAGGAACTGCTTGATGCGGGCCGCCTGCCGAACTTCGCGAAGCTCGCCGCGAAGGGCGGGTTCATGCCGCTGCAGACGTCGACGCCGCCGCAAAGCCCGGTCGCCTGGTCGTCGATCATCACCGGGACCAACCCCGGCGAGCACGGCATCTTCGACTTCATCCACCGCGATCCGAAGACGTACTTCCCCGACTTTTCCACGAGCCGCAACGAGCCCGCCGGCTGGCCCCTACGCTTTGGCCGCTGGGAAATCCCGCTGGCGAGCGGCAAGGTGATCAACCTGCGCCACGGCGACCCGTTCTGGTCGTTCCTCACGCGGCACGGCGTCAACGCCTCGGTCTACCGCATTCCGGCGAACTACCCGCCGCAGCAGCCCGAGGGCCCGGGCGAGTTCCGCACGCTGACCGACATGGGCACGCCGGACCTGCTGGGCGAGGTCGGCAAGTGCTTCTTCTACACCTCGGGTCCGTTCGAGGGTGAACGCAACTTTGGCGGCGGCGAGGTGCATCGCCTGCAGATCCGCCCGATCGGCGGCGACGCGGCGCGCAGCACGTTCTTCGGCCCGCCCGATCCGTTTCTCAACGTGAGCGTCGTCGGGCAGGCCAAGGCACACAAGCCGCTCGAGGTGGACTTCACGCTGATTCGCGACCGCGAAACGCGCACCGCGATGGTCGAGTGGCAGGGGCACCGCGTGGTGCTCTCCGAAGGCGCGTGGAGCGACTGGCAGAACATCGATTTCAAGATGGGGCCGGTGGTCGGCGGAGCGACGGCGAGCGGCGTGTTCCGCATGTACCTGCGCCAGGTGCTGCCGACGATCGAGATGTACGTGACGCCGATCCAGATCGATCCGCGCAACCCCGCGCTGCCGGTGAGCGTGCCGGCTGATTTTTCGGAGAAGGTCGCGGACGCGATCGGGCCGTACTTCACGCAGGGGTTGCCGGAGGACACGCAGGGCTTGCGGTACAACGTGCTGACCCGCGACGAGTTTCTCGAACAGGCCGAGCTGATCTACCAGGAGCGGCTGAAGCTGCTCAACTACGCCCTCGACCACTACGACAAGGGCTTCATGTTCTTCTACTTCGGGAGCACCGACCAGATCGGGCACATGTTCTGGTCGGCGATGGCCGACGAGCATCCGGCGCTGACCGACGCCGAGGCGGAGAAGTACAAGAACGTCATGCGCGACCTGTACGCGCGCGTGGACCAGGTCGTCGGCAAGGTGATGGACCGTTACCCGGACGCGACGCTGCTGTGCATCTCCGACCATGGATTCGCCAACTTCGCCCGCGGGTTCAACCTGAACACCTGGCTCGTGCAGAACGGCTACGCGGTCCTCAACCCGAAGGTGAGCGATCACAGCACGTTCGCGTGCCTCGACTTCACCAAGACGCGGGCCTACGGGATGGGCATCAACGGCCTGTACATCAACCTCGCCGGCCGCGAACGCGACGGCATCGTCAAGCCCGAGGACAAGCAGGCGCTGATGGACGAACTCTGCGCGAAACTCGCCAAGGTCGTCGATCCCGAGACGGGCCAGCACCCGGTGCAGGTGGTCTACCAGGCCGAGAAGGTCTACTCCGGCGCCCAGATCGCCCACGGCCCCGACATGCAGGTGGGCTACTCCCTGGGCTACCGCGGAAGCTGGAGCACAGCGCTGGGCGGCGTCTCCGACGACCTGATCGAAGCCAACACCGAGGCATGGTGCGGCGATCACTGCATCGCGACCAACCTGGTTCCGGGCGTGATTTTCTCCAGCGAGCCGATCAAGCTGGATACGCCGACGCTGGAGGACCTGGCGCCGACGATTTTGCATTATTATGGTATTTCCCAGCCGCCGGTCATGAAGGGCGGCGATGTGTTCGAGGCGGGGTCGCGCCCGAAGGCCCCAGCGGAGAATTGAGGCACGAAGAAGATAGGGATTAAGGGATTAAGGGATTAAGGGATTAAGGGATTGAGGGATTGAGGGATTGAGTTTGATAAGGCGAAGAACGGCGAGACGACTTCCTAATTCGTCATTCGTCATTCGTCATTCTGAATTCCTTCGTGTCCTGGTGTCTTCGTGGTTCGATTCAGAAGGCGCGATATCAGAGGAGTGTGGCCATGGCGGCGAAAGTGAAGATCGATACCGGGCTCTATGAACGGGTGAAGAAGGTGGCGGACATCGCCGGCTACGCCAGCGCGGACGAGTTCATCGTGCACATGATCGAGAAGGAGCTGGCCAAGCTCGAGACCGCGGAGACCGACGAGGAAGTGACGGAACGGCTGCGGGGCCTCGGCTACCTGGAGTAGCGGCCCGGCGATTGGAGACCGGCCTTCCCGTCGGTCATGGGGCAATAGTAGTGTGGGACCGACTTTCCAGTCGGTCACTGAACGACGATGTGGGGCCGACTCTTCCGGTCGGTCACAGGAAAACCCGATGTGGGGCCGACTCTGCCGGTCGGTCACAGGAAAACCCGATGTGGGACCGACTTTCCAGTCGGTCTTCGAACAATCATGGCGCACGTGAATCGCATCGTAACGGCGGTCTTTGACGTCTTCTTCTCGGTCATGGTGGCATGGCCGGCGTGGGCGTCGCTGCTGGTGCTGTCGGTGATCACGGGCGTCGTCGCGCTCGTCGCCTACAAGTACACGTCGAACCAGAAGGCCATCGGTCGGGTGCACAACGACATCCGCGTCGCGCTGCTCGCCGCCAAGCTCTACAAAGACGACATCGGCGTGACCCTGTCGGCCCAGGGCCGGCTGTTCACGTCCGCGGCCAAGCTCTTTTTCCTCTCGCTCCAGCCGCTGGCGGTGATGACCATTCCGATGGTGCTGCTGCTGGCGCAGATGGCCCCGCGGTACGAGTGGCAGCCACTGCGTCCCGGCGACGAGGTCTCGCTCTTCGCCGAGCTCAGCGACAAGGCGCCCAAGGACCTCACCGACCTCGCGGTGGAAGCGCCGGACGGCGTCGAACTCGTCGGCGCGCCGGCGAACTACTACGGCGGGGCGTACAAGGAGTTTCCAACCCAGCACATCGTGCACGCCCGCCTGCGGATGGACGCCCCCGGCCGGCACGTCGTCACCGTGCGGGCCGCCAGCACGACCGCCCCGAAGGAGCTGGTCGTCTCCGACCGCCCGCAGACGCGCATGTCGCCGATCCGCCCGGGCGCGGACTTCTGGGACGAGCTGCTCTACGCGGTGGAGCCCCCGGCGGCGGAGGGCGACATCATCCAAAAGATCTGGATCGAGCCGGTCCAGCCGGGCCACGTCGCGCTCTTCGGCCTCGAGCTGCACTGGATCATCTGGTGGCTGATCCTCTCCATGATCGCCGCCCTGATCATCAAACCGTTCATCAACGTGCAGATGTGGTGAGGCGCTCCCGCGGGCCGGATTGGGAATTGAACTACGAGGGAAGCAGGGATTAAGGGATTGAGGGATTGAGGGATTGAGTTCGTAGGCAATAGAACGGCGACGGACGTTTTTAATTCGTCATTCGTCATTCGTCATTCGTCATTCGTCATTCTGCATTTCTTCGTGTTCTTGTGGTTCATTTCGGGGATTGCTGCGTCTGATGGCGCTCCCGGGCAATCGCTACGCGCCGTTTTCGCCCGGCGTTCGGTCGCGTTTGCGCGGCGGGCGGTCCATGAGGAACGTGATCCGCTCGTGGTCCACCGGCTCCACGTGATTCTGCAGGATCCGCTTGGCGGCGCGGATGTCCGTACGCCGCGTCACGTGCGTGAGCAGGATGTGCGGGTTCCGCAGCCGCGGCAGGATTCCGCGCAGGTCGCGCACGTGAATGTGCTTGCCCGCCCGGGCACGCACCACGTGGTCGCTGTCGAAGAACGTGCACTCCATGATCAAAAGCCGGGCGTTGCGCACGTGATCCAGGTCGAAATGCGGGCCGTCGGCTGTGTCGCCCACGTACGCCACCAGCGGCACCTCGACCGTGTTCTCGATCGCGATCCCCTGCTTCTTCAGCTCGACGAGCTGCGGGCCGCTGCGGTCGGCGTATTCGCTCTTGAGCTTGTGCCGCCGCTCGATCACGGAAAAACCCAGGGCGTACGCCCCGTGCCGCACCGTGAACGCGCGGAGCACGACGTTTCGCCGCAGTGGGGTCTCGTCGCCGTCCGTCACGCCGATGATCCTGCCCGGGGAGGCGTGCCCCTCGATCCGCCCCCAGCAGGCCATGAGCGTCTCGACGTGGGGCACGAGCTGGCGGTGGATCACCACGGTGCCCGGGGCGGTCCCGATGAACGACCGCTGCGACAGGTAGTAGGGGATCCCGGCTGCATGGTCCATGTGCCCGTGGGTGACGCAGAGCGTATCGATGGGGATGATCTCGCGGGGGGCCCGGCCGGCGTCGAAGCAGACGTTGAGCTCGGGGAGGGCGACGGTCGTTTCCTCGCCGGCCAGCGAGTATCCGACGACGGTGAGGTCGCCGACGGTCTTTTCGATGACGGGTGTGGGCATGGCGTTCCTGGCCGGCTTTGCGGGGGGATTCGGCACCGCGCTTGACCGCTACATTTCGTGGGATTACGGTAAATCCGCGCCAACATATCGCGGCGCGGGGAATCTGTGAAGGCCGTGCTGGCGGAATGGGGTGTTCCGCGGTGCGGTGGCGTCGCGAAAAATCATGCGCTGCCCAGCCTGTAAAGAACTCGGCAAGGACAAGGTCATCGACTCGCGCCTGACGGAGAGTGGTGCGGCTGTCCGCCGCCGCCGCGTCTGCACCGAGTGCGGCCGGCGTTTCACGACCAAGGAGCGGGCCGAGGAGGAGCTGCGGCTGACAGTGGTGAAGAAGGACCGCACGCGGGTCCCCTACCGCCGCGACAAGATCGCCGGCGGCATCCGCCAGGCCTGCCACAAGCTCGAGGTGTCCGAGGAGCAGATCGAGGCGCTCGTCGACCGGATCGAGGGCGACCTCTTCGCCGACTTCGACCGCGAGGTATCCAGCGACGAGATCGGCCGCTACGTGACGCGCCGCCTGCGCGACCTCAACCAGGTCGCCTACGTCCGCTTCATGAGCGTCTACCGCAACTTCCACGGTGTGGACGAGTTCATCGACGAGATTCGCAACGTCCAGGAGCACGCCGCGACCGCGACCCCCGAGCAGCAGTCGTTGTTTTAGGTCGAAGGTCGAAGGTCGAAAGTCGCAGGTCAAAGGTCGCGTTCGCGACACCAGTAAGCCATGCCGTCGGGTTGGCTCGCTCAATTCCCCAACTTCGCGTCTTGGTGGTTCAATTCACCGCTTACGGCCGGCGGTTTGCGCGGATGGCGTCGGCGCGGGCGATGCCGCGGGTGAAGATGTCGTCGAATTGGGCTACGGGCACGTCGAGTTTTTCCGCCATCTGGACCAGCGTCTGCCGTTCCTGCGCGTGGACCTGCCCATCGATCTGCGCGGCTGCGACGAGCAGCTCGAGCGTGAGCTCCGGGTCGGCGGTCGCGACGCGGAAGAGTTCCTCGCGCACCGCGACATCCGCCAGCGCGCGGGCGACCATCCCATCGAGCGTCTCCGCGGATACGCCGATGCGCTTGGCCAAGGCGGAGAGGAGTCCGCGTTCGCTCGACGTAATCACACCGTCGGCGACGGCGAGAACGATGGCCGCCCGCAGCATCTCTGCCTGTTCGCGTGCCGGATTCATCTCGTCACCTCCATCCCTGCGGTGTCCCTACGCACCCTCCGGCTCGACGGCCCGCGCGGTCCGGTCTCCGAGCACGAACCGCCGGTAATAGGCCAGCCCGAGGCAGGTCAGCGGAATAGCCAGCAGCAGCCCCAGGAAGCCGAGCAGCTTGCCCCAGATAAAGAGGCCGAGCATGATCACCACCGGCCGCAAACCCATCGATTTCCCGAGGATTTTCGGCACGAGAAACCCATCCTGGACGAGCTGAACCACGCCGAAAAGCCCCAGCACGAGCAGCGGCGTGAGCCAGAGTGGCTGACCCGCTTCGAGGCTCTTCACGAAACCGAGCAGCAGGGCGGGCACCATGCCCACGACCTGCAGGTACGGGACCATGTTGAGCAGGCCGATCCCGAGTCCGAGCAACACCGCCATGCGCAGGCCCAGCAGGCTGAACCCGATGGCGTAGAGCACGCCCATGATCATGGCGATGAGGAACTGGCCGCGGAAGTAGCGGCTCATGGCCAGCGTGAACTCGTAGAGGAAACCCAGGATGTCGTCGCGGTGCTTGGGCGGCAAAAACGCCTTCCACATCCCCTCGTAGATGCCGTAGTCGATGAGCAGGAAGATCAGGTACAGCAGGACCACGACCATCCCGGTGAGGCCGAGGATGAAGCTGAGCGTGCCGCTGAACACGTTCATCAGCGTGGGCGCGACCGCGCGCACGCCGCGCTCGATCAGGCCGGTCACGCTGTATTCGCTGGTGTCCTCGTAGTGCAACTGCCGCATCGCATCGGCAAGCAGGTTGCGGTCCCGCGGATCCTGCTCCTCGGCCATCAGCCGCTGCAGCTCGGCCCGCAGCGCCAGCGCATCCGGGTCGCCCGGGAAAAGCTGGGCCTGCACCTCGCGCAGCGTCTCGAGCCGCTCGACGCGCTCCAGCCGGTCGGTCGGGTCCTCTTCCGGCGGGGCCTCCTTGAGGCGGACGATCGTATCATTGAGGTCCTCGCGGAACTTCCACCCGCTGCTCGGGGACGACGTCAGCTCGTCGCGCACCGCCAGGTACAGCGAGCGCAGCACCGGATTTTCCTCCCCCGCCAACTTTTCCTCGAAGGCCTTGCGCACCCCGCGCACGTCCGCCTTGGTCGGAGCGCGCATGAACTCGCCCGCCAGCTCGCGCAGCGACGCGACCTCCTTCGAGCCGATCTGAAACACGACCAGCCCCAGCGAGAAGAGCACCACCCCGCAGCCGATCACCGTCACCAGGACCGCGGGCGTGCGGCGGTTGAAGCGGGATTCCAGGGCGTTGACGATCGGGTTGAGCAGGTAGGCGAGCAGTACCGCGATCGCGAAGGGGATCAGTACGTCCGCCAGGTAGCGCACCAGCGCGAAGAGTGCCACACAGGTGGCCACGGTCAGCAGCAACCGGAAGACCCGATCGAAGTCCCACTTGCGCTCTGGTGCCGGTTTTGGGGGCATGATCGGCATTGGACCCGCCCCGAAGGCCTATTGCAAGAACCCCATGCTTTCCGCCCGTATGGCGGGAGACAGGAGGTGTCCCCGACCATGCGGCACCGGCCACGTCAACTGGCGTACGACGGACGCGTGCCGCTCCGCCGCCGGGGTCAACCGCGCGGCAGCCGGTGTCGATATTCAGTTGATGACCGCACTTTGACCCGCGTATTACCCAGTGCACGGAGCCGGTTCGACATGCGCAGTATTTCCAAATGGACCCTCAAGTCCCAGATCCTGATGCTCCCCCTCCTCGGTGTCGTGTCGCTGCTACTGGTGCAGGCGGCGAATGTGGCGATCGACCAGCGTGTCATGCGCGAGACGATCATGCCGCGCTACGACGCGCAAATCCTCAACGCCCACAAGCAGACGCTTCGCGCCGTCATCGACGCCCAGGTCAAGAGCCTGGAGGAGAAGCTGGCTGACGTCACCTCACGCGAGGAAGCCCAGGCGGTAATCGAGCGGGAAACCGACCCGATCCGCTTTTACGATGACAACTCCGGGTACATCTTCTCGTACTGGTACGACGGCATGCGCATCAACGTGCCCATCAACAAGGCGGGAAACGGCAAGTCGTTCATCGACCTGAAGGATGCCCACGGGACGGAGTTGGTGCGTGAGCTGATCGCCGCCGCCCAGAAGGGCGGAGACTACGTGACGTATTACTTCGAAAAGCCGGGCGCGGGGGTCAAGCCCAAGCTCAGCTACGCCAAGGGCGTCGGAAAATGGGATCTCCTCGTGGGCGCCGGCGTCTATATCGACAACGTCGAGCACGAAAGCGCCGCCCTCACCCAGACCATCAGCGCCCAGCGCCGGCACTACAACGTCTACAAGACCGGCGCGATCATCGGCGTGGCGGTCCTGCTCTGCGCGGTCTCGCTGGTCATCGTGCGCATCATCAGCCGGCCGATCGACCGGGTCATCGCCAGCCTGACCGACGGCGCCCGCCAGGTAGAGTCGGCTGCCAGCCAGATCAGCACCTCCGCCCAGCAGGTGGCGGAAGCCGACGTCCGCGAGGCGGCGTCCCTCCAGCACGCCGCCCAGGCCCTGGGCGAAATCGCTGCCCAGGCCGATGCCAACGCCCGCAGCGCGTCCGAGGCCAGCCAACTGAGCGTGAAGTCGCGCGCCGCCATGGCGACCGGCGACCAGACCGTCGCCCGCCTGAACGACGCCATGTCGGCGATCAACGAGTCAGCCGACCAGATCGGCAAGATCATCCGCGTCATCGAGGAGATCGCGTTCCAGACGAACCTGCTGGCCCTGAACGCCGCGGTCGAGGCAGCCCGGGCCGGCGAACACGGGAAGGGATTCGCCGTGGTCGCCGACGAGGTGCGCAGCCTGGCGATGCGGGCTGCGACGGCTGCTCAGGAGACCAACACGCTGATCGCGACCGCCGTGGGCCGCACCAAGGAGGGCACGGACGTGGCTCAGGAGGTCTCCTCTGCGTTGAGTGCAGCCGGTGCGGACGTCACCCAGGTTGCCGAGCATATCGATCAGCTCGCAACCACCAGCAGCGCCCAGGCGGGCGGGATCAAGGACGTCAGCAGCACGCTGCATCAGATCGACAGCGTCATGCAGTCGAACGCAGCCAGCGCCGAGGAGTCGGCGGCGGCTGCCGAAGAGTTGAACGCCCAGGCGGACACCCTGAATGCCGGGGTTGTCGACCTCCAGTCACTGGTGCGCCGTCGTCGCTGAGCCCCTTTCCGCTATAGGGCATCCATATCGTTGACGAAGCCGCAAGTCGGATCGGCGGTGGTGCATCCTTGTCCCGCAGGCTCTATGGTGGTTTATTGTACGAGCCTCGGCAGTACCCTCACCACCCGTTCGGGGGACCCGCAATGGACGAGACGCGCCGATTCAAGCTCTGGGTATTGGTCGGTGTCCTGTTCCTGCTATCGGGCTACGCATCCTGCGTGGAGACGAAGTACCTCATCTGGGGCAAAACGACGAACGCAGAGGTGATAGACGCCCGCAAGACCGTCTCGAACTCCGGCCGGCGCATAGTGGACGTGCTGGAGGTACGCTACACGTTCAAGGAGGAAGACGGCACAGTCCGCAAGGAGTCGTTCACGCAATCGCTCAACAAGCCTGCCCCGAGCGGCGGCGCCCTGCCGATCGAGTACATCCCCGGCGCGCCGGGCAAGTCACGCATGCAGGGAAAGCGCAACTACCTGTTCGTGGTCATCTTTGCGATTATGAGTGGGGCGTTGATCGTTCTGACCGTGAAGATCATGCGCCAGGCGTACGACTACTGACCGGTCTCGTGGATGTCCGGTGGCGGGAAAGCGACGCGTTCGGTTGTCAGCCCTTGGCAGCGGAGCCTGCCGGCACGCGCTTGGCCTTGGCCCGCTTCGTGCTCTTTTTCTTGGTGGTTTTGCGCTTCTTGGCAGAGCTGTCGGACGCCTTGTCGGAGGTGTCGGACTTGCCTGACGCGCTCCGACTCGTCGTTTTCTTGGTCTTCTTCGCCTTCGGAGCCCGGGGATCCTTGCCCTGGTCGCGGAGTTTCTGCTCGCGGGCGGCAATCAACTCCACAGCCTTCTCCAGCGTGACGCTGGCGGGGTCGTACCCCTTGGGAATGGTTGCGTTGACCACGCCGTCGGTGACGTACGGGCCGAAACGGCCGCTCTTCACCTGGAGCTTGGCCTCCGACTGCGGGTGCTGACCCAGCTCGGCGATGATGCCGGCCCCAGCCTGGCGGCGGCCCCGCTTGGGCTGCTTGAAGATCTCGACCGCCTCGTCCACCGTCACGGACTGGAGCTTCTCGTGATTCTCGAGCGACCGCGAGTCGGTGCCCATGCGCAGGTACGGACCGTACTTGCCATCCTGGGCGGTGATCTCCTCGCCCGTCTCGGGATGCTTGCCCACGACGCGCGGGAACGACAGCAGCAGGACCGCCTCGTCGAGTGAAATCGTATCCATCGACATGCCCGGCCAGAGGCTGGCCATCTTGGGCTTCGAGCCGCGCTTGATGTTGCCCTTCTCGGTCAATTCCGGGTCGCCGAGCTGGACGTACGGGCCGAAGCGGCCCGCCTTCAGGTAGACCGGCTTGCCCGTATTCGGGTCTTGGCCCAGGACGCGGTCGCCCTTGGCGGCCTGCTCGAGCAGTTCGAGCGCCCGGGCGACGGTCAATTCGTCGGGCGGAATGTCGTTGGGAATCGTGGCCCGCTCTTCGCCGCCTTCCATCTGCACATAGGGACCATAACGCCCCACCCGTGCTGTCACCGTCCGCCCGTCTTCCGTCTGACCCAGTGGTACGCTGCAGACGGCGCGGGCGTCGATTTCCTCCCAGCCACTGCCGATTAGGTTCTTGAGGCCCACGTCGCCGAGCGGATCGCCGTTCTTGGGTACGTGACCGTCGCCGAAGTAGAAATCGTGCAGCCAGGGACCCGCTTCACGCTGGCCGTTCGCGATTGCGTCCAGCGTGTCTTCCAGCTTGGCGGTGAAGGCGAAGTCCACCAGCACGGACAGATGTTGTTCGAGCAGATTGACTACGGCGAACGCGGTGAAGGTCGGCACGAGGGCCGTCGCCTTCTTCCACACGTACCCGCGGTCCTGGATGGTCTGGATGATCGCTGCGTAGGTACTCGGACGGCCGATGCCCCGCTCCTCCAGCTCGCGGATCAGGCTGGCTTCGGTGAAACGGGCCGGTGGCTGGGTCGTGTGACCAGCCGCTTCGATGCGCTCGGCGGCGAGCTTCTGCCCCACGCTGAGCGGCGGCAGGATCTTTTCCTGGTCCTCGAGGTCGGCCTGGGGATCGTCGGAACCTTCGACGTAGGCACGCAGATAACCGGCGAAGCGGATGACCTTGCCAGAGGCGGTGAACACAGCCGCGCCGTCCGAGCCGCCATCGGCTGTGATTTTCACGCTGGTGCGGAGGCCGTGAGCGTCCTTCATCTGCGATGCGACGGTGCGCTTCCAGATCAGTTCGTAGAGCTTGAGTGCGTCGCTCTCGAGTTCGCCGGCCAGGCTCTTCGGCGTGCGCATTGCGTCGCCGGCGGGTCGGATGGCCTCGTGTGCTTCCTGGGCGTTCTTGCTCTTGCTGGTGTAGTGGCGCGGGCTGTCCGGAAGATAGTCGTCACCATAGAGCGCACGGATCTGGTTGCGCGCGGCGTCGATCGCCTGCGTCGACAACTGGGTCGAGTCCGTACGCATGTAGGTGATATAGCCGTTTTCGTACAGGTTCTGGGCGACGCGCATCGTCCGCTGGGCGGAGAAGCGGAGCTTGCGGCCCGCCTCCTGCTGCAGCGTCGAGGTAATGAACGGAGCGTACGGCCGGCTCGTGAACGGCTTCTCCGCCACGTCGCTGACGGTGAACTCCGCGCTGCGCAGATGTTCGGCGAGGCGCTGGGCGGTCGTTTCGTCCAGCAGGCGCACATGGCCCGCGTTCTTCAGCTTGCCCGTGGTCTCATCGAAGTCCTTGCCGCTGGCCACGCGCTGCGCCGCCAGCTCGATCAGCCGCACATCCACCGTCCCGGCGGAGTCGCCGTTCGTCCGCAGCGTGCCGTCGAGATCCCAGTAGCCCGCAGCTACGAAAGCCATGCGGGCCCGTTCGCGATCGACGATGAGGCGAGTGGCGACCGACTGCACGCGGCCGGCTGACAGCTTCGGACCGATCTTGCGCCACAACACCGGCGAGACCTCGTAGCCATAGAGCCGGTCAAGGATGCGCCGTGTTTCCTGGGCGCTGACGAGCTGTTGATCGATGTCGCGGGTGGTCTTGACCGCGTTGGTGATGGCCTGCCGCGTGATTTCGTCGAAGACCATCCGGCGGACCGGCACCTTCGGGTTCAGCACCTGCACGAGGTGCCAGGCGATCGCCTCGCCCTCACGGTCCTCGTCCGTCGCGAGGTAGAGTTCGTTCGCGTTCTTGAGCAGATTGCGCAGTTTCGTCACCTGCGCCTTCTTGTCCTTGGGGACGACGTAGAGGGGTTTGAACTCTTCCTCGACGTTGACGCCGAGCCGCGCCCAGGGCTCCTCCTTGTACTGCGCCGGTATCTCGGCTGCCGAGGACGGCAGGTCGCGGATATGGCCAATAGAGGATTCCACGGCGAACCCATCCCCCAGGAATTTGGAGATGGTCCGCGCTTTGGCGGGTGACTCAACGATGACCAGTGCCTTTGTCATGGGGCGGTAGCTTTCCCGGACTCAGGATTCTTTGTCAAGGGCCGGGCATGTCAAATCCGCCGACGCCCCCGCCTGAGTCAAAACGTAATATCTTATTTTGTATAAACTTAAGTCTGGTTTTGGATCAGTTGACCCGCAGCCGGCCCCGCGTGCCTGCCCGATCCTCCCCCGGTATTCTTCGGTCCTCGGACCGTCCTGCCGTCAATCGTTGTATGCACGTATCGTCCGGAAAGATCGCCGGGCACAGGCAATAATTGCGGTTCGTGACAGGATTCGACGTAAGAGGGGGGAATATGGGGCGGCGAGGCAGATAGACCAGATCGATGAAATGGAATTCACCGCCGCCGACACCACCAGCCAACTGTGTTCAGTGGAACCGTACATCTTCCGTTGTCGGTGTGGCGAGCCAGAATCTCGTCCAGCGCTCGCTCGAAGGCTGCCCGATCGCTCGCCGAGAGCACGTTGCGGATGTACGACGCGCTGCGCGTGAAGCCGACGAATGCGCTCGTCGGCATCGTCCACAGGGAGCGGTAGCGTACGGTCTCGACGGGGGTGAACAAGCCGGTGGCTGCTATTTTGCCCGCCCAGTCCTGCTGTCGGTACTCGCAGCAGTATTTCGGATTGAAGCGCGTCACGAGCTGCTCGAACTCCGCCACAAACGGGTCGTTTGCGTCGCGGTTATTCCACACGAGCAGCAGGAAGCCTTCAGGGGGCAGAACGCGTGCGAACTCCGCCAGCGCGACGGGCGGGTTGAACCAGTGAAACGACTGGGCGCAGGTGACGCCCGCCACGGACGCGTCGTCCAGCGGAAGCTGCTCCGCCGGGGCGACGATGCGCGGAATCAGCGTTCCGTGGTCCGCCGGCGCAATCTGCGCCAGCATGGCTGGGCTCGGGTCGATGGCGATGACCGTCCGCCCGGTTTCCGCCAGGGCGCGGGTGAAAATGCCGGTTCCGGCGCCGACATCGGCGATGGCGCCGCGGGGCGCGGTCTGGTCCACGAAGGCGAGGACTTCGGGAGGGTACGCGGGCCGATAACGCGCATAATCGTCGGCACAGTGTTCGAAGGCGAGTTTGGCCATGGTTTGAAGTTCAAATATAATGGCTCTTTGCGCCTCAGACCATCAGGAGCGTTTGCCTGAGGTGCGGGCAGGCCACCCCGAGAGACTCGATGCCGGACATTCGTTTCATCCGCAACTTTGCGATCGTCGCGCACATCGATCACGGCAAGAGCACGTTGGCCGACCGGCTGATGGAGCACGCCGGGGCGGTCACGGCGCGCGAGCTGCGCGCCCAGATGCTCGACGACATGGACCTCGAGCGGGAGATGGGCATCACCATCAAGGCCAACCGCTGTTCCATGAACTACACGTACAACGGCGACACCTACCTGCTCAACCTGCTGGACACGCCGGGGCACGTGGACTTTCACTACGAGGTGTCGCGGGCCCTGGCGGCGTGCGACGGCGTGCTGCTGCTGGTGGACGCGCTGCAGGGCGTGCAGGCCCAGACGGTGGCCAACGCGTACCTCGCGCTCGACGCCGCGTGCGAGATCATCCCGGTGATCAACAAGATCGATCTGCCCGGGGCGCACCCCGAGGACTGCGCGCTGGAGGTCGAGCACGTGCTGGGCCTGGCGGCGGAGGACGCGATCTTCACCTCGGCGAAGACCGGCCAGGGCATCGCGGACGTGTACAAGGCGATCATCGAGCGCGTGCCGCCGCCCAAGGGCGATCCCGCGGCGCAGTTGCGGGCGCTGATCTACGACGCCAAGAATGACGTGCACCGCGGGGTGATCTCGCACATCCGGGTGATGGACGGCAGGGTGAAGCGCGGCGACAAGGTGCTCTTCTGCGCGACCGGCACGGAGCGGATCATCACCGAGGTCGGCAAGTATTTTCCCAAGCCGAAGGCGGTCGAGAGCCTCGCCGCCGGCGAGGTGGGTTACCTGCTGGCGAGCATCAAGACCATCGCCGACGTGAGCATCGGCGACACGGTCACGCTGGCGAACGATCCCACCGACCGGCCGCTGCCCGGCTACCAGCCGCCGCAGCAGATGGTGTTCTGCGATTTCTTCCCGGGTCCGGGCACGGAGACGCCGGAGCTGCGCGAGGCGTTCGAGAAGCTCTGGCTCAACGACAGTTCGTTCACCTACGAGACGACCTCGTCGGACGCGCTGGGCATCGGTTTTCGCTGCGGGTTTCTCGGCCTGCTGCACATGAAGATCATCCAGGAGCGGCTGGAGCGCGAGAGCGACGTCAACATCGTGCAGACGGCGCCGACGGTGACGTACGAGGTCAAGGAGAAGAACGGCAAGGTCTACCACATCGAGTCGCCGAGCGAGCTGCCGGACATGTCGATCGTGGAGGAGATCCGCGAGCCGATGTGCCGGGCGAACGTGATCATGCCGGCGGAGAGCGTCGGGGACGTGCTCAAGCTCTCGCTGGAGCGGCGCGGGCTGCACAAGAAGACGGAGTACCTCTCGCCGACGCGGGTGATGCTCACGTTCGAGTTTCCCCTGGGCGAGATCATTTACGACTACTACGACAAGCTCAAGAGCGTCACGCGCGGGTACGGGACCGCCGACTACGAGATCTCGGGTTTCCGCGCCGACAAGCTGGTCAAGCTGGACATCCTGGTGAACGGCATGGCGGTCGACGCGTTGAGCGTGATCGTGCACAAGGACAAGGCGCAGTACCGCGGCCGGCGGCTGATCACCCGCCTGAAGAAGGAGATCGACCGCCACCAGTTCGAGATTCCGCTGCAGGCGGCGATCGGGGGCAAGATCGTGGCGCGGGAGACGATCGCGGCCTTCCGCAAGGACGTGACGGCGAAGTGCTACGGCGGCGACATCACCCGCAAGCGCAAGCTGCTGGAAAAGCAGAAAGAGGGCAAGAAGCGGATGAAGCAGGTGGGCATGGTGGCGATCCCGCAGAAGGCCTTCATGGCGGTGCTCGATCCGGGGGACTGAGTCCGAATTGACCGATGAACTCGCCCGCTGGCTCTTCAGACCGGTCACGGCGCCAAGCCGACGAGCCGCCGTCGGCCGGGAGTTGCGGCCCGCGCATCTATTCCGTCGCAAGTCTGCCCGTGCCGCCCAAGGAACGCAGCCAGCGCGCGACGCACCGTGTCCTGCTGATCATCTGGGCGATCTCGTTTCTGCTTCTCTCCATGTCGCCCAATCTGGCTTGGATTGGCTGGCGCCAAAAGAAACTCGAAGTGAGCTATCTGCTGCTCCTCTGGGTGCTGTGTCTGTCACCAGTCGCGCCGGGACTATGGCTGATCGTGGAAGCCGGCCGCCGGCGATGGTCCGCTGCCGAATACGATGCGCGGCGCGTCGCACGCGTGACAACGCTGGCGACTTCTCCGCATTCGGCGGAACGCTTTCCCCATCGCGTCGTTCAACTTGCTTATCCCGTCCAGCCGTATCAACTTGTGTCCGGAGCCCGTGGGATCCGCGAGGCGCTGGCGCCGGTCCTCCCCGATGTCGCCTCGGGTGTTGTGATTATCGTGAACGGGCCGCCGGTGCGCAGCGGAGCGCTGCCGGCATCAATCGAGCGTGCTTTCGAACCGCTCGACGCGAACACCGATCCGCTCGACGAGATGATTCAGTGGCACGTTGGCGCCGACGGTCAGGTCTCTGCCGCGCGCGACGGCGCCGGCCGCGAAACGTTGTTGGCAGACTCAGCCGCACCGACGTCGGACGCGCCCGCGTCTCGGCCACTGCTCAGAGCGGAGCCCGTGGCGCGCAGCATGGCCCGGACAGCATTCGGCGCGATGCTCCTCATCGGCGGTGTCGTTCTGTCGCTGCTGAGAATTGTCCATGGAGAATTCGAGCCTTCTACCGCTTTGATATCCCTCGCGCTCGTGGCGGCAGGCTACCTGTACCTGCGACCGAAGGTCCATGGCTTTCGCGATTGGCTGATTCCCGGTGGCGTCGTCGTCAGCGCATCGCCGACTTGGCAGAGTGAGACCGAATTCATTCGCTACGCGCGTGACGAAACGCCCTTGGTGGTGGATTGGGTGCTGGGCACAGCCTTCGCGGTCCGCGACGGCGGCGTCGAGCAGATACCCGGCGGCTGGGCCGTTCTGGCGGCCTGGTGCAATACCGCTCGGACACCAACATCCGAGCAGGTTGCAAACTTTCTTGGTCAAACTACTGAGTCAGCGCCGCACGGCTGACTGCGCGGGAGCATTCGGTACCAGCATCTTCTTGCCGCACTTGCAAAGTACTCCTCGCGACACCTACAATCGATCGAACCACGCGGTTGTGTTTCTGCAGCATTGGAGCAACACCGTGACCATTGAACAACTGAGGCGGTTTCACCAGGCGCGGCCATTCATGCCGTTTCGGGTGCATATTGCCGACGGCCGCCAACTGGACGTGCGTCATCCCGAGTTTCTCGCGCACACACCAGCCGGGCGCACGATCATGATTGCAGCCGATGACGACAGTTTCGAAGTGGTCGATCTGCTGCTCGTCACGAGTCTCGAACCGCTGCGCAATGGTCGAGGGCAGCCGGGCGCCTCCGACTGATGCGGCAGCCATCCGGCGGCTCATTTGACGCGTGCGGTGCGGTTCCTGCGGCGTGTATTGCCACAGTTCCCAGACTCTCCGCCAACGGACATAGCCGACTTCTGGTGGCAGGGTACCGATGTTCAGCGCGACGCGTGCCCCATCTTCGTACCCCGTGGATTTCCCCGGCCTGTGCATCGCGCGCGTCCGCGCCCAGCCATACGATCCCCAGAACCTGCGTCAGTGGATCGCAGGATTCCTTGCCACATGGATCCCGGTCATGCTGCTGGTGGGGACCGTGGCTGCGCTGTTCGGCTGCTGGCCGAGGGGGTTCACGTGGCTCGGGGGCAGCGATAGCGCCGAAGTGCGCGCAGCCGCACTGCGGAGTGCCGCGCTCATCATGCTGGTGTCGCTCGCGTCGCCCGCACTCTGGCTCATCTGGATGCATCACCCGGCGCGCCGTCCGAGGCTTGCTGCCGCCCGCCGGCGCCGCGCCCGGCTCGCAGCGCTTGCGGGTCATCCTCAGGGTGGCATGCGCCTTCCGCACCGGATCGTGGAACACGCCGCGTGCTGTGCGCCGCTTGCGATCGGGACGCGGTGCTACGAGGCAGCGCTTACCGCGTTGCCACCGGGCGTGACGGTGTTCGTCGCCAAACGTCCGCAAGAGTTCACCGCGCGCCTGGTGCCGATTACAGAACCGTTCGAACCGGTGGCGATGGACGATGAAGACGCGTGTGCTCAGTTGCTGCTGGAGCACGGCGCGGATTCGCCCGACGCTGGTGAAAAATCGAACCACTCTCGCCGCCCGCTCCGGCGCCAATGGCTTCAGTATGTGTTGGGCGGCCTCCAGTCGGCTGGCCTCCTGTTCGGACTCGTGCTTTTCGTTGTCGCGTGGTTCAGAGGTACACGTGGCCCATTGCTGATGTCGGGCGTGATTGTCGGTCTGATGGGGCTCGCCTCGGTGGTCGGCTGGCTCCTGGGCCGACGCGAGCTGCTCGTGCCCGGTGCGTTCGTGCTCGTCCGTCAGCCCACGTGGCGAGCGGTTCCACACGTCGAGATTGTCCGCCGCGCGGACACACCCCTTATCGTCGTCGCGGACGATGACGAAGCCCATGGCGTGGCCCGGTATCGCGGCGCGCAGCGGGTATTCTCGCTCGACGCCGCCGCGCTGTCCGCCTGGCTGAGCACGGCGCGCTCGCCAACCGATGAGGAGATCGTCGCGTTTCTCAACTGACTATCGATCCGGGCAGGTGGATTCCCCCCAGGAGGCAGGGCGAGCCTCTCTGGTTGCGCGACTAATCGGAACTCCCTGACGCGCCCTTTTCGCGCAGCCCCTGCAGCAGTTCGCGGGCCTTGGTCTTGCCCTGCTCGACCAGTTCATCAACGCTGTCGGGGCTGGCCTCCTTGAGTATTGCGATCCACATGCCGGTCCAGACCTCGTGGGCGAACGCGTCGAGGTCCGCGCTGTGCTCGAATGTTTCCTCCGCAAGCGCGAACGACAGTTCGAGGTTGCCGTCGTGCCGCGCGACGTACGCGATGATCCGGTCGATGGGGACGAACATGAACTGCTGATTCTCGGCTTCGGCGTTGCGAGCGAGTTGGAGGTTTCTGACGGTAAGGTTTACGGTGGCCTGGTCCAAGCCGGTGTGGGCATACGCCACGTCGATCGTGCCACCCGAGACGACAAGCGCATCGTTCTGGTCGAACAGTGGATCCAGCGCCGCCATGTCGATCTCGGTGAAGCTGCAGGTCGATGGCGTCGCCGTGCCGCGCTTGTCCAGATGCGCCGTGCCTCCGATCGCGATGTCCCCGCGGACATCCGCACCGTACAGCAGGCGATAGAGGGATGAGAGAGAGATGTCCTTTCCAGCGTACTCGAACGCGTCCGCCAGTGCGCGGAACGGTGCCTCTCCTTCCCGCGCCGAGGTGTAGTCGAGCGCGCCGTCGTGGATGATCAGCCGGTCCACCTCCCAGGGGACGGGCGGGCGGGATGCCCCCGGTCCCTGGACCTTCTTGTGCACCAGCCGCTTGAGCTTTTCCATCGTGTCCTGGGATGGAGCGCCCGCCGGCCGTCGCCGCTCGGCGACGATACTGGGCGACTGCAGCTCCAGGCGCTTGATCTGCAGCTTGCGAACGACGAGACAGAAGACACAGACCTCGACATCGGCCCGATCGACGCGGACCGTCAGATCGGAATCGCCGGTGTGGCGCTCGAGATCGATGCCGCGCAGCGTCGCTGCGCCCCGAAGAGGCGCGAACTGGATATCCGCTACCTGCAGGTCGGCCTTCAGCGCCGCGGATGCCTTGGCCACGAGCTGGTCGTGAAGCCACGCGCTGTCGAGCAGTGCAACCGACGCGAAGCAAACCAGAACTGCCAGGGCCAGCCCGGCCCCCAACAGGATCAGCACGAGCCGGCGCCGTGACGGACGAGAGGGAACGGGCGGCGGCGGGTCATCGCTCACGGTTGGTTCCATAGTCCTTACCTCGGCGACAGGCATCGCAACGAGCGTCGCGGTGCAGGAAAAACCCTCACGGCCACAGGAGAACCGGTGAGCCGTGCGGCGTCCGCTTCCTTACGGGCGCGGCTCTGTTGATGTGCACCTCGGGGTGGAAACCACTCACAAGCGGCGGGCCACGCGGTGTCCTTGCGGGCCGACGGGGGCGCGCCGTACGATTGACGGCATGGCCACCGACGATCTTCGCAATTTGCTGAGCAGTGAGCCTTTTCGGCCATTCCGCGTCCACCTCACGAGCGGCGGTCACTATGATGTCCGCGACCCCGAACTCACCGTCCTGATGAAGAGCCGCTTGTTTCTCGCGGTTCCGAACACCGACCGATCGATCTACATCCCCTACCTGCATATCGCCGCGCTGGAAACGCTCGCCAACGGCCGCAAGTCGTCACGTCGCGGGCCGAAGCGCGACACGTGAACGGCACGGTACATTCATCATTCCGCCGTCGGGGTTTCCTGGGATGGCGCCTGACCTCTGCTCCCGACTCTGTCGGGCACGCGGTCCGTGCGTCGTCCGCTTCCTTACGGGCGCGGCTCTGTTGAGACTCCCCGCATCCGCGCGGCGTCCGAACGGCGCGGCCCATTCATCATTCCGCATTCATCATTCATCATTGCGCCGTTGAAACTCTCCGCTCTTGCCGCCCGTCTTGCGCTCCAGCCTTATCGGGCCTATGGAAATTGTTTTATCCAAAGACTTGGCCATATCGTAGATTGTGAGTGCCGCGATGGAGGCGGCTGTCAACGCCTCCATCTCGACGCCGGTCCGCGCGGTCGTCCCGATACGGGCGGTGACCACCAACGCGTCACCGCCCGAAGGGGCAATGTCGATCTCGGCGGCGTCGAGCGGCAGCGGGTGGCAGAGCGGAATGAGTTCCGCGGTCCGCTTGGCCGCCTGGATACCGGCGATGCGCGCCACAGCCAGCGTGTCGCCCTTGGGCAGTTCACCGGCGAGGAGCGCCTTGACCACCTGCGGGTGGGCGGTGATCCGCGCGGTGGCGACCGCGGTACGGGCTGTGGGGGATTTCGCGGATACGTCGACCATGCGGGCCTGGCCGCTGGCGTCGACATGGGAGAGCGGGGAGCGTTTGGCGGGGGGCATGCGGGCCTCCAGGGCGAACCGGAGCGTTACCGGGGGAAAGAATATCCGGTTCGCGGACACGAATAGCGGTGCGGCATTGTTACACGATGCGACGCGCCGGGCCCGCCCCTCGCCACTGTCCTCGTCCTGACGGGAACAGCCGCCGTGCGCCGCGGCCAGTGACATTATCGTCGCTGGTCGCGGCGTGAAGCAAGGGCGGTGCGCCAAGACCCGGGTGATCGCCGCTTGGGGGACAACGGCAGATGCACCACAACCCAGCCACCCTGCCCGCTCCAGTACCGCTGCGCGCCGTCGGCGATGTCTCGCTGCAGGCCGCCCAGCGCGCCCTGCAGCGCGTGACGGCGGGCCGCAGCCGGCGCGTCGTGATGCTCCTGGCCGGCGTTTGGCTGATCAACATCTTCGATCTCACCCTCACGCTGCTGGCCTCCGCCGACGGCGTACTTCACGAGGAAAACCCGATCGCCCGGGCCCTGCTGCACAACCCCGCCGCGCTGCTGGCGTTCAAGCTCTCGCTGGTCGCCGCCGCCACGACGGTGCTCTTCAACTTCCGCCGCTTCCGCTGCGCGGAGATCGCCTGCACGCTCGCCCTGTTCATCTACGCCGGTGTGGCCATCCAGTGGCGGCTGTGCTACGAAATGTACGACCTGGCCCACACCGCCAACGTCAGCCAGGTGGACGTGGCGCGCATCGACAACCTGGCGCGGATGGTCCCCACGCTGTAGGCCGCGCGGAACCGGTCCGCGAACCGGCGTGCAAATCTGTGCTACTTGAGATACGCCAGCGCTCGATCTGTCTCGCCGTCCATGGCCACATGGAGCAATCTGCCGTCGGCATATTCCGGCACATGCATCACCCGCAGGTAGCGGTCCATCGCCGCATCGGCGGGCAGTAAGTCCGGCAGCACGTTGCGGGCCCGCAGGAAGAAATCGTCGTTGAAGATGTTGTCGGGATCGTCGGGATAGAGCGGCAGGTAGTGGATGCCCGATTCGACGAGATCCTGGAAGAAATGCGTCCCGAATGAGACCTCGGGAATGTACCCGGACTTGTCGCGCGCGACCTCGACCAGCATCCGCGTGCGGTTGATGTCCGCGTAGCCCACGCGCACGCCCAGGCGGATGTCGTTGCTGCCCCAGCGCCCCGGCCCGACGAGGATGAACCGCTTGTCGGCCAGCGCCTGGTTCAACCGGCCGACGATCCGGCCGATCTCGTAGCGCTGCTCCAGCGTCTCCACCCGGTCGTAGACGTGCGAGTTCACGTAAACGACGTACTCGATGTCCGCCACGAGCCCGCTGCGCACGTAGCAGCTCGCACTGAAGAGGCGGTCCCGCACCGGGACGTCGTCGGGCACGTGCACGGCAGCCACGTCGGCCCCGGAGGCCAGCGCCCGGCACTGCAGCAGGAAGAACTTCTGCCCGTCGCAGGCGAACTCGACATCCACCGGGCTGCCGTACGCCTCCTCCAGCCGCACCAGCATGCGCCGCATGGCCTCGGCGAACGACGTGTTGGCGAGCAGCTTGTCGAACGTGACAAACACGTCCTCCGGCTCGGCCCGCACGGCTGTTCCCATCGGCGGGTACAGCCCGTCGTCACGCGCGATCGCGACGATGCGGTCGAGCATCGGGAATTCCCCGGCGGCGAGGATCTCCTCGAGCGGCACCGACTCCAGGCGGTTGGCCTCCAGGTTGATCGCGTCGATCGTCCGCTGGGAATAGCGCATCATTTCCTTCGCGGTCGTCTCCGGGCGCAGCGTCGGCAGCCCCAGCGCCACCATCCGCGGATAGTCGCTGGCCACGCGGTCCACCGCGCGTGTGCCGAGGCCCATGACCAGGCGCATCATGCCGTCCTCGCGGCGGATCCGCGGCGACCAGCGGTACTCGTTGCGGGAAAACGCGACCCCGGCGAAGGCCGGGAGGAAGTACCGGCCGACCTGCGTGCCCACGACCTTCTGGATGAGCACGCCCATGTCCTCGTGGTAGTCGAGCAGGTTGTGCGCCCGCCGGTACGCGACCGGGTCGGGCGCCAGCGTGCTGGCGTAGACCTCGGAGATGGCCACGAGCAGGGCCTGCAGGCGCGTCTCCAGTTCCCCCTGGTTCGCGACGAAGACGCTCGCGTACTTGCCGGAGAACGCGGTGCCGATCCGGTCCTCGAGCAGGCTGCTCGACCGCACGATCAGCGGATGCGTGCCGATCTCGCGCAGCACGGCGCGCAACTGCTGCACGACCTCGACCGGGAAGTCGCTGTTGCGCAGCACGCCCTTGATCAGCGGGTACTCGTGCCGTACCTGGTCGATGGGCTTGTACTTCTGGCTCTGGTAGCCGGTGAGGTGGTTGAGCTCGAGAAAGACGCCAAGGACGTCGCTGCGGAGAAACCACGACTCCGGCGTGTGCACGGGCCACTCGGGATGCAGGTCCTTGAACGTCGTGAGGATTTTCGACGCCAGCACCATCCCGCCGGCCTTGCCGCCGATCCGGCCCTGGCCGCCCGCCACGTCGATCAGCTTGGACGCCACCTTGGCGATGTCGCGCACGCGCAGGTAGTTCTTGGCGATACCGATGAACTCGAGCTGGTCGCTGATCAGGCTGCGGATCAGCGCCACGCGCGTGCCCAGTACCTCCTCGGGGGGAAGAGGGTATTCCTTGAGCGGTAACTGCGCAAAGCGGGCGACGCGCTCAGCCAGCACGCGCGTCGGCAGCGTGCTCTGCCGGGCCAGCTCGTCGACCTCCTTGAGGGCGTCGCGCTTGATGGTGACATCGATGATCCGCTCGATCTCCTCGCGGGTCAGGTGCCGCGCGATGTAGCGCAGTGCGAGCCGCGCCACCGTCGTCCGCTCCTGCCGATCGAGCTTGTCGCCCTCGGCCTGGTTGGGGTCGCCGATGTCCTCGCGCGGCGGCCGGCCCAGCGCCGCCCGGGCCTCGTTGTACAACTTGTCGAAGGTGATGATGCCGCGATTGTGCAGCTCCATCACGAAACACATGTCGATGTGTTCGGAAAGGTGCGGACACGCATTCTTCGCCGACGCGATCAGCTCCTGAGCCTTCGGCAGCAGAGTACCAGCCATTCTCGAGCGACTCCCCGACCCCCTGTGCGCCGGCACGCGGCGTGATGCGGCCTGACGGGGGAGGCTAGCGGCCCGCCACGCCGCGGTCAATCGGTCTGCGCGCGCCGCGTCCCGCCCCACGCACAGCGCGGAGCGGGACGCGGATCGTCGCTCGGCGGGCGAAGCGCCGCGCCGCGTAATCAGTAGCCGTACTCGCGCAGCTCCGGACTCAGCATCCGGTCGATGCGCGACTTGCACGCCGTCAGGTGGGCCTGCGACGCGAAGTCGGCCTTGTTCGAGTCGATCTCCTTCTGCAGTTGGCCCGAGATATCGCGCAGGCCCTGCACGAGCATCGCGTGGATGTCGGGCGAGACGAGCATTCCCGGTGCGGTCCGCACCAGCGGCTCGAGCACGCCGAGGTACTCGCGCTGCAGCGAACGCCGCGTGTCGTTCACGAACGGCTTCGCGTCCGTCCACGAGCCGGCGGCCAGCCGCTTGCCGTCGAGCGCATCGTGCCAGCACGCGTCCTGCAGGGTGCGCAGGTACTCCGCCAGCGTGAGCTTGTCGGCGGCATCGGTCTTGAGCTCGGCGTCGTAGATGCGCCGCAGGTTGTTGGGGAAGAAGCGATCGAACAGCACCCACTGCTGGCACATGCCAATGAGGTCGCGGACCGGGTAGTCCATCGTGTAGCTCGTGCTCGCGCCTGCGTGCGACCAGCGCGACGGCGCCAGGTGGTTGAGCAGCTCGGGGGAGAGGTTGAAGCTGTTGAGGTCGAGCACGTGCGTGCGGATGAAGCCCAGTGCGTCGCGCTGTTTCTGCGCCGCGACCAGCACGAACGGCGGGGCGTCGCCCTCGCCGCGGTGGGCCCGGCTGAAGTACTGCCCGCCCACGTAGCGTCCGACGTACTCCATGAGCTGCAGCTTCTCGAGCAGCAGTGACTGGAACGAGCGGCGCAGGTAGTACCAGCTTTCGCCGTCCTTGACCGCCCAGTCCATGACGTTGGCCAGGCGCTGGTCGATGACCGCGATTCGCGCCGTCGCCCAGTCCATGGGGTCGCTGCCCATGTCGAAGCGGTTGACGGTCGGATCGGGCGCGAAGTAGGTGGAGTCCTCGTCGGTTGCGTAGGCCAGGTCCGGCTCGGTGGAACGGCTGGCGATGTCCTCGAGCATGCCGGCCTCACCGGCGATGGGCTTGGGCGGTGGGGCTGCCGAGGCGTGGGGCGCGACCGCCGCGGAACCTCCGCCAGCCTGGGCCTGCATCTCCTGGAGGGCCTTGCGGGCATCCTCGGGCAACTGCTCGAGGATTTCTGGCGGAATCGCACTCAGGTCAAAGTCCTCGGGCACCTGCACGGCCGCCGACGCCGTCTTCGCCTCGGGCGCATCCTTGGTTTCGGTGGACTCTTCCTTGGCGTCCTCCTTGGGTTTCTCCGCGTCGGCGTGCTTGCTCTTGTAATTGCCGTCGAACGGCCGGTAGCCGTACTCGATCGCCCAGTAGTCGTAGGGACCGATCGTCGGCGTGACGAAGTGGCCCGCGACGGTGTTGTCCTTGAAGAAGAGCACGGGGTTGTAGTCCATCACCGAGCCGCAGGTGGCCTCGTTGGAGGCGCGGCGCTCTTCGATCTGCTCCACGGTGTAGACCGAGCTGGCCTTGAAGTTGTGGCGCAGGCCGAGCGTGTGTCCGACCTCGTGCATGACCACTTCCTTGATCGTGTCGTAGAGGAACTTGTCGATCACGTCCTTGGGCTGGCCCGCGAGCATCGCCTGGCCGACGGCCATCTGGTGCTTCATGCCCTCGTAGTAGTCGCACTGCCCGACGTGCAGGTTGCCCTGCTCGTGCAGCCGCTGCTGCATCGCCTTGCGCAGTTGCTCCTGGCGTTCCAGCGTCTTGTTCCCATCGAGCGCGTCCCAGTCGACGGATTTGCGCTGGCACTGGGGGAACTTCTCGTAGAACAGCTCGAGCTCGGGGTCGCTGCGCAGTTGGGCGATCGCCGCCGACGGCAGCATCTGCTGCGCCGACTGCTCGAAGTAGCGCACCATCGAATCGTCGAAGACGATGTCCGCGTCGTAGATTTGCCCGGTGAACGGGTTGGCCCGCGACGGGCCCATGGCGAAGCCGGAGCCGGTCACGATCCAGCGGAAAAAGCTGTAGCGCATGTCTTCGGGATCGAGGTCCTTCCACTCGTTGTCGTCGGTCTGCTGGCGCACCTCGACGGCGTTGAGGAACCCGACTTTCTCGTAGGCCTTGTTCCACTCGAGGATGCCGTCGCGCACCGCGTGGCGGAAGCGCACGGGGACGGTCTTCTCGATGTAGTACACGATGGGCTGCTTCGGCTCGCACATCGCCAGGGAGGGGTCGCGTTTCTCCAGTTGCCAGCGGTTGACGTAGCGGTTGAACAGGTCGCGCGCGTCGGTCGGACGCGACCAGTCCTGGTTGGTGGTCAGGAAGTAGCCCACGCGGTCGTCCGCGATGCGCGGCGTGTAGCCGGTCTCGGGCAGCTTCCAGAAGCTGTAGTGCACCAGGGTCTTGTCGTAGGAGCCCGGCGGCGACCAGGAGCTCACCGCCAGCGCCACGCCGATTTCGACGTTGTTGGGAAAGACCTTCTTCTTGGTCCATTCCGAGAGGGCGGAGTTGATCCCGCCGCCCATCATCGCCTGACCGAAGAAGCTGCCCATCTGCGTCATCCAGCCGATGTCCGCGAAGCTGCTCTTGAGCAGGCTGCCGAAGTCGATCACCGGGTCGCCGCCCGGCGCCTTGGTCACGATCGGCACCGCCACGCGGATGCGGTCGGGATAGGTGCGGCGGACGACGTCGGCGACCTCCTTCGAGTTGTTCACCACGAAGCCGGTCTCGGGCTCGACGAGCACGAGCTGACGATCCTGCACCTCCCACTTCACCACGCGTTCGTCGAGGGGAAAGCCGGTGAAGAAGCCGCCGCCGGAGATGCTCGTCGAGAGCATGAACTGCTGGCCGAGCATGCTCGCCGGCACCTGGCACAGCAGCTTCTCGGAGTCCTTGTCCTTGGCGCCCGGCGCGTAGTACCAGAGGGTGAACATGCCCTTGCTGGATTCCATCCCCTTGGTGACCTTGGCAAAGTCGGGGTAGGGCGAGTTGTCGCTGGCGTCGTCGTCGCCGCCGCCCCCGGCCATCTGCATCATCATCTCCTGGATGTTCAGGAGGGTCTGCTCGCTCACGGTCGCGGGCGGGGCGGTCGACTGGTCGCCGCCGCGGGCGGGCTCCTCGGCGCGGACGATCGGCGTCAGCCCGAGCGCCAGCGCGCACATCGCTGTCAGTGTCCTGGACATGGCTTGGCTCCTTCGCATAGGTTTTTCTGGCATGGATTCGCGCCCACCTGGGCCTCGTCCGGTGCGCGCACTTGTCTGGATTCGGCGGAACCGCCGCGCGGTCCCCGTCGACCGTCGGCGGGGCGCAACCTCGAACGTTGCGCGGGTGCTCCTTACTTATACCTTTCGTCCGGCTTATGTTTCGAGGTGTATGTGTAAAAACGTGTGGACCAGCGCGCAACTCGAAGCGCGGCAACGTCTTAACCGATATGTCAGCGCTGCCGCGCGGTCAGTCCGACGCCCCAGTGCTGTCAGGCCGGTCGGACGTTTCCGGCGCCGCCCCGCCCAGCCGCGCCGCGATCTGCAGGTGGCCCGCCCGGGCGACCGCGTCACGGTCGCGGCTCAGACGCTGCTCGATACGCTGCCAGCGGCGCCGCTCGGCGTTGTCCGCGAGCACGCCCTGGTTCTTGCGGAAGTCGAGCACCGTCTTGCCGCGCAGATCGACGACGGTGAACCCGGCGGTAGAGAAAAGGCGAACAGCCTCCTGCGGGGTGAAGGTGTGGATGAGGAACTGCTCGGCCTCGTCCTTGGTCAGCCAGTGTGTGCGTCCGTTGCGCAGGAACGCCTCCATGTCGTCCGCCGAGCCGGCCTGCAGGTAGTAGTCCAGGGCCGCGAGCTTGTTGTCGAGCGTGGCCACGAGCGCGCCGTCGGGCCGCAGCCGCCGGGCGATCTCCTTGAGCGCCCTGGCCGGAGAGGTGGCACATCCAATCGGGTCGCCAAGGGCGGCTGCGAAGGCGAATTCTCCCTGCGGCAGCGCCGCGAGGTCCCCGAGGTCGGCCTGGACGAACGCCGCCCGGCGTTCGAGGCCCAGCTCGGTGACCTTGGCCCGGGCCCGTTCCACCATCGCGCCGGAGATGTCCACGAAGGTGACCGCGAAGCCGCTCTGCAGCAGCTTGATGCCCCACTTGCCCGTTCCGCAGCCCAGGTCGAGGACCGGCAGCGCCAGGTCGCGCGGCAGGTGCGGCTTGAGGTAGGTCCAGGTCAGCGCGTCGTGCACCTGCCAGTACGCGTCCTCGTAGCTGGCGTCGTAGCGCCGCGCCACGCGATCGTGGTATTTCTGAACGGCCGGCTTGTTTCGTCGCCCCATGCCGCCGATTGTACCGCCCGCAGCGCAGATCGCCCGTCG
This sequence comes from Phycisphaerales bacterium, assembly GCA_020639115.1. Classification (GTDB taxonomy): domain Bacteria; phylum Planctomycetota; class Phycisphaerae; order UBA1845; family UBA1845; genus JACKHG01. Next base: position 165,169 of record JACKHG010000002.1, on the reverse strand, counting down.
GCAACAGCCGGGTAGGTTCCGGAGTGGGCCTGAGCGATCGATCCGCGGCCCGGACCGGCCCCCGTCCCCGGGGTGGACCACGCCTGTTTCACCCCTGTTTCGCTCCCCTTGACCGTTTTGGCTGGCTCTGGGACACTACGCGGCTCGGTAAGGGGAAAGTAACGGACGCTTCTGGCGGCGCCGCACCCAGTCCATTGTGAACCGGAGGTAACCGGCCATGATCAAGGCCGTCGATCTGCGCAAAGGCAAGACCGTCCTGTATGAAGGGCAGCTCTACGTGGTCCACGACGCCCAGCACGTGGCCAAGGGCAACAAGCGCAGCTACATGCAGGCGAAGCTCAAGAGCTTCAAGCAGGGCAACGTGATCGACGTCCGTTTCCGCGTTGACGACACGCTCGAGGTGCCGTTCGTCGAAGCCAAGGAGTACGAGTTTCTCTACGAGGACGCGACCGGCTTCGTGATCATGGACCACAACACCTACGACCAGATCACCGTGACCCCGGAGATCGTCGGCGACGCCAAGGCCTACCTCACCCCCAACGAGAAGATCTCCTGCCAGTTGCTCGACGGCCAGATCATCAGCTTCGAACTGCCCAACACGGTTACGCTGACCATCGCGGACACCCCGCCGGTGGTGAAGGGGGCGACCGCGTCGGCCCAGATGAAGGACGCCACGCTCGAGACCGGCGCCCGCGTCAAGGTGCCCGGTTTCGTCGAGCCCGGCGACAAAATCCGCGTCGACACCCGCACCGGCGCGTACCTCGACCGCGCCAAGTAGGGCGGGCCGTGTCCGCGTTGTAGCGCTACCGCTTTAGTTCCCCACGCCCCCGTCCGCTGCACCGTGAATATTCACGTTGCGGCTGCAATGGGGCGCATGCGCCCCCCCGCCCTCACGTGTTTATCCATTTCTCGGAAGTTCGGCGCTGGCCTGCGCATCTATGATTGCACCAGTGCCGCCGGGATGCCGTATGGTGGCCAAAGCCTTAGACGCCCAGCCACGGAGAACAGGACGCATGGTAGGAATGCTGAAATGGATTGTCGTCGGCCTGCTGGCCACCGCGGGACTGTCTGGCTGCACGGGCGTGCCGACCGACCCGCAGGCGGATCTCGTTGACGAGGTTGACGCGAAGGCCACCCAGGTCGCCGAGCAGATCGGCGGAACGCAGGGGTTTGGCGGACACTTCATGGATGGGTATTTCCAGTACGGCCCGATGATGATGGGCTTTGCGGGTTACGACGATCTGGCGACGAGTGACGGCGTGCTCACCGTCCGTTGCACAAATCTGTCTGACGAGGACGCCACGTTCCACATGGCGTACTTCGCGAGCCATCTCGGCCTGACGGACCAGTACGCCGACGTCGAGGTGGCGGCTGGCAGCACCGTTGATTTCGCGATGCCCTGCGCGGAAATCGTGGGTGTCGGGGCGTTGGAGACGCCCGGTGCGTACGGCTGCCGCCTGGCGTCGGGTGCGCAGGTCGACAACCGCTTCGCGGTTCCCGGGTTCCTGAACAGCGACTACACGTGCGGCGGAGTCTATCCGTGCACGCTGATGCAGGACGTCGACGATCTCGACGGCGACGGTGACACCGCCGAGTGGATCCTCGTCACGGACAACCTGTACACGCACATGTCCGCCGATGTGGCCGGCGGCTTCCACCACGGCCCCGGTGGGATGATGGGCGGCGGCATGATGGGATTGCCATAGCCGCAAGTGACACCCCGCAGGCGCGGACCTGGGCTATGCGCCGGCGGTTTCCGCGGCCACGTCGATCGACTGGCGGCGGAGTGTGGCGAGCGCCGCGTACGCACCCTGCACGACGAGCCGGTCGTTCGGTTGAAGCGTCGCGTTCGGCGGTGGGATGACCTGCATTTCGCCGCCGGCGGCGTGCCGTTCGAGCACGCCGAAGCCGTAGTCGGTCATGATCGCGCCGACCGTCTTGCCGCAGAGCGGGCCGTGCTCGCGGACGATCCAGCGCTGCATCACGATCAGCGCATCGTTCACCATGAAGCTGTTCACGATCGCGCGGTCGAGCGCCGCGGTGGCGAACGCCGGCGCGGAAATCGCCGACTGCGACATCGCGGTGTAGATGTTGAAGCCGTCGCGGATCTTGTCGGCCATGTTCTGGTCGAACATTCGCAGCACGACGCGGATGCCCGGGTTGATTCGGCGGGCGTCAAGCGCCACCTCCAGGTTGGCCAGGTCGTCGTCCGTGGCGAGGATGATGCTCTTGGCCTTGGCGATGTTCACGTCGGCGAGCACGGCGTCGCGGCGGGCGTCGGCGATGAACAGCGGGGCCTGGTCGCGGCGCACCTCCTCCACGAACTGGCAGTCGGCGTTCTTTTCGACCACGACGACCGGCTCGTTCAGCCGGCGCAGCAGGCCGTAGGTGCGGTAGCCCAGCTTGCCGAGCCCGACCAGCACCACGTGATTGGAAAGCGAGTTCGCCATCATCGCACACCAGCTCCGTTCGCTCCGCCTGCGATCGCGCAGCGTGAACGCCAGATCCACGATCGCCTCGATGATCACCGTCAGGCCCAGCACGGGCAGTAGGAAGAAGAGCCCCTGCAGCACGACGTGCTGGGGAAATTCCTCGGGCGGTTCGCCGAAGATCAGGCACCACGTGCAGTGCACGGCCTGCGCGAACGTGTGGGGGCGCTCGGGTTCGAGCACCATGAACAGCCACGCGCCGACGAGCAGCACGCCGGCGACGATCACCAGCCGCACGCGCACGTGGGCGTAGACGACCTTGAGGAAACACCATTCGCGCCACCAGCGCGACGCGAGCGGATTGCGCCGCGCCGCCGCCGGCAGGTGCGCCCGAGATGAATCACTATTCGGCGTCACTTGATATCAGGTCCGCAATGCGGCCGCCGGATGCCGCGGCATCGTGCCAGATGCATCCCGCGCATCCAGAGTACTGACTTGCGCCACGATTGTGAATATTCCACCTCTCCGGATACCCCGAGGCGCATCGGCGCCGGAGCCACCAGAACCGCCGATAATCGCTGCCTGCTTCCCCACCGGCACAGCCGCGGTCAAGATTCCGCGGGGCGTCGCCGATGCCAGTCGGGACGGGACCGTTCTGCGCGCCCGCGCGGAACGGGAGCCGAATGGACATGGGGAGGTCACGATGCGCCTGCGCGTACTGGATGCCAACGCTCATTTCTCCTGCGGAAGCTGCACGAAGTGCTGCGATCAGCCGTGGGGGACGCTGATCGAGTCCGACAAGGCCGCGGCGCTCGAACACCACAACTTCTCCGCGTACCCGCAGCTCGCCGGCCGCAAGTACTACACGCGGCCGCACGGCACCCCCGAGGGCTACTTCGTGCTGGCCAAGGGCGACGGCACGCGCTGCCTTTTCCTCGATCGCGACGGCCTGTGCATCATCCACAAGGAAATGGGGCCGGAGGCGAAGCCGCACGGATGCCTCAAGTTCCCGTTCCTCGTCGCGCGCCTGCCGCAGGATGACCGCGTCTCGGTGGACTTCGGTTGCCCGGCGGTCCAAAGCGACGACGGCAAGCTCCTGGCGGAGCAGGCCGACGATATCGCCGCGGTTATTCCGCTGTCGCGGCGGCCCGCCGACACCACGGCGCTCGTGCCGCTCGATCCCGAAGTGCAACTGACGCAGGCCGAGGCGGACGCACTCTTCGAACGCCTCGAGGCGACCTTCGCCGACGCCGCGGAGGGCGACATCTGGGAGCGCTTCGCCGACGCGCTCACCGTGCTCGTGGGCACGCGGCGCTACAAGAAGGCCGCGGGCGACGAGGACAACGGCGATGCGCTGATCCACGCGCTGCGCAGCGGCGCACGCCTGCCCGATCAGCCTCAGCGCCCGGACACCTATGGCTTTGCCCATCCCGCGGCGGCGCCCAGCCCCGCGCGCATGCTCTTCGCCGCGACGCTCTTCCGCGACACGTGCCCCGCGGATGCCCCCATCCAGCTCAGCCTCTGGAAACGCCTGACGCTCATGCCCAAGCTCATGTCGCTGGCCCGCCTGAACGGTGCGTACGCGTCACGCCTGCTCGGCTGCAACCTCAACATCGGCCAGGTGCTGCAGCACGAAGTGGATCCGCAGATCGATCCCGCGGGCACCGCGCTGCTGCTGCGCTACTACCGCACGCGGCTCTGGCAGCGCTACCTGTGCGGCACGCGGATGAGCATTGCCAGCGGGCTGCACCAGCACATCCACGACCTCAACGCGATCATCTTCGTGGCCCGCGCCCGGGCCCAGCAGGAGCACAAAGAGCGGCTCGACCTCGAACTCATTCGCTACGGGCTCAACCGCGTCGAGTTTCTGCTCGCCAATCAGCCACGACTCTTCGATGAGGACCGCATGATCGCGTGGCTCAAGGCGCAGATGGAAAGTCCCGCGGTCGCGATTCAGAGCCTGCGGCTCATGTCGCTGCGCCAGGCGCCCGCACCGGTCGAGGCTGCCCCGGCCGAAGCAACCTGCTGACCCGACGGCTACTTCTCCCGCCCCTCGGCGAGCAGCGCGTCGATCCGCTGATGCCACTGCGGATCGCCGTTCATCTGCTTGAACGCGTCCGCCGCCATGTGCGCGGCTTCGTCGCGGCCCGTCGCATGGCAGGCCATGGCCATCACGTAGTACGGCCAGGGATTTTCGGTGTCGCGCTGCGCGAGCATCTGCACCACGCCCGCAAACGCGTCGAACAACGCGGCATCGTCGAGCACCCGCTCTTTCGTCAGTTCGCTGGTGATCGCGAGCGCCTGCGCCGGCGCGCCCTGCGCCAGCGCCAGCCCCACGGAGACAATGCGCCCCAGCGGCTGATCCGGCGCCAGAGCCAGCGCCTCACGCACCTGCCCAGCCGCCCCCGGCCAGTCGCCCGCCATGTAGCGGGCCCAGGCATCCAGCGCCCGGACCTGCGGATCCCGCGGCGTGATCCGGCCCGCCGTGGCGAGACGATCGAGCGCCGCAGCGTAGTCACCGCCGGCGATATCCAACTGGGCGAGGCCCACGAGCGCCGCGGTGTCGTATGGGTTGTTCCCAAGCACCTGCGTATACACGCGACGCGCATCGTCGGTGCGCCCGAGTTGCCAGTACGCCTGGGCCAGGTCGAGCAACGCGGGGTTGTAGTTCGGCGCGAGATCAGCCGCCCGGGCCAGTTCGCGGGCTGCCTCCTCGACGCGATTCGCTGCGAGCAGCGCTTTGCCGAGGTGCGCGTGCGCCAGCGCGGTGTCCGGGGCGGCCTGCACCGCAGCTTGGAAATCACGCAGCGCTTCGTCGGGGTCGCCCCGCTCGTCGGCGATCTGCCCGAGCGCCTGCCAGGCCTCACTGGCCACGGACGAATCGGATGCGGACGTCAGCTCCCGGGCCAGGGCGTCGGCGCGATCAAGCTGGTTAGCGCCGAGAAGCGCCTGGGCGTACGCCAAGCGCACCTTTGGGTATCCGGGATAGAGTTCGGCCATGCGGGCTGCACGCGTCACGTTGTCGCGGTAATAGCCGATCGTATGCCAACTGACTGCCGCGAACGCCACCGCCAGAACGAGGCCCACTGTGCAAGCGAGAGTCCGCGGCACGCGCCGCGCCACCACCAACAGCAGGGCCGCCAGCGGCCAGACCACACCGGCGAGAGGCAGGTACATATAACGATCCGCAAACGCGAGATTGCGCGACGCCACAAGCGGCAGCGTCGCACCCAGTGCCAGGAGCATCCACAGCGCCCCAGCCCACCCCAGCCGCGTCCAGCGGATCGACGCTGCGACGGCAACGAGCGCAGCCACCACCGCCAGCGCCGCAACCAGCAGGCCTGGTTGATGCCAGGTCACGGCGGGCGGCGTGGGGTGATAGGGCGAAAGTCCCAGCGGTACGAATATCCGCGTGACGTACCAGCCCAGCGCAAGAACAGTGCGCACAATGCGCGGACCGTGCAGGAACTTCGCCCCCTCTTCGAGCATGCCCTGGCTGAACTGCAGATTCAGCACGACGAAGAACGCCGTTGCGAGGGCAACCGCGCCCCATGCGAGCCACCAGCCCCGCGCCGGCCGCTGCCACGCAACAAGCACCGGCACCGCCAGCAGCAGCGGCAACTCCGGCCGCACCTTGCTCATGTGGCACAGCGCCACGAGCGCGACAGCGACCGCGCCGCGCCACCATCCGCCGTCGCGACGATACCGCTCGAGTAAGAGCAGTGCGGCGAGCAGAAACAGCGTCGATAGCAGCGTCATCCGCCCGTTGATCCACGCGACGGTCTCGACGTTCAGCGGGTGCAGCGCGAAGATCAGCCCCGCCACGAGCGCGAGCGTGCCGCTCCGGGTCACCCGTGCAGCCAGCGCGCACACGAGCACGGCGCACAGGCCGTGCAGCAGTACGTTCGTGGCATGAAAAACCCAAGCGTGGGGAACGCCGCCGGCCTCCTGCGGCGCCCCGCCCAGCGCGTTGACGACGACGAAGTCGAGCTGAAAGCTGACCATCGCCACCGGCTGATACAGGTCCCGGTGGGCGATCGCGAAGAGCTTCACGAAATGCGCGAACGACGGCTGGTTGACCAGCACGTGGTTGCGCACGAGCTGAATGTCATCCCCCCCGAGAAACGTGCCGCGCAGGGCGGGCGCCCCCATCAGGACGGCTGCAAGGAAGACGACCGCATACCAGCGTCCGAGGCGCGGGCACTGCGGAGATGGACTGGTTAGGCGTTCGGGCGCAGCGTCAGCCATGTCGTCATGATCCTCAAGACCGTCCGTGAAGGCCAATCCGCGCGCCTGGGTAATGCGGATGGGTAGGTGTTCCCGAATTTGGGCAATACTCCCCACGTCAGCCGTCCACGCGGCCCGCTAGGTAAACTGCCACTTGTCTAACACGCAAATCAGACACTGCAACTATTTATAAACTAACGACTTACAACCGATTCTGTGGCCGGACCTCAAATCACCAGTTTGCTGGCACAGGCGCTGCCTAGAGTACACCCGACGACGCGACGCGAAAGCGACGCACGTCAGCGGAACCGCAAACTGGGGAGCGAGCGGTGTCCGCCGGGGGGAAAGAGTGAGTCAAAAGCTAAGGGGCGGGATGAAGTGGAGCGTAAGCTGCGGATGCTCAATGGGGGTGCATCCGCGGCAATCCGCAAGGACGCGGGCGATTGAAAACCCGCGTGAGAGGCTGGCTATGATGCCAGCCTGAGCGAAGGGGGCGGCGTCTCCTGTGGGGGGAAGGACGCTGCCCCCCTTCGTTCATGCGGTTCCGGCGCCCCCATCACCGCCATTTCTGATTGATTTCCCTCGAATCTGAAGCATCAGAGCAACACCGCCGCATCGAGAGCGCCGGCTGTCCGGAGGGGATGCGGCGCGCCGCCCGGCGGCCCCGAGCCCACCGCCTGACCTGACCCCGAGGCGGTCGGAGCCGCAGTGTCGGCCGCGCCGGCCGGCGCTCTCGATGGGGCGTTTGCCCGCCGCCAGGCTCATCTGCACCAGCAGAAGCCACCACGTCCGATCATTCCCTTGAAAATCGCCGATCCGCCTGACAGGCTGGTGCGTTTGCACGCGTCTATTGAGGTGATGAGGCAGATGGCGGCGACTGCGGATTTTGATCCAGATCAGTCGGCGATCGAGGCCATCCGGCAGGGTGACCACGACGCCTTTCGCGATCTGCTGCGCAGGGAGGATCGCTGGGTCCGCGGCGTGGTCTACTCGGTCTTGGGAGATCGCCAACGGGTCGACGACGTCACCCAGCAGGTCTGGGCTGCGGTCTGGGAGCGGATCAATGAGTTGCGTGACGTGCAGCGCTGGCGTTCCTGGGTGTACCGGTTGGCGCGCAACGCAGCCGTGGATGCCGGTCGCGAAACGACGCGGCGCCGGCAGTTCACCCAGCGGTTGCACGCGGACACGCGGCTCGAGTCACCGCCCGCACCGACGGACCACGTTGACCGCCAGGAGCGGATCGAGGCGATGCGCCGGGCGATCGAGGAGTTGCCGCCGTTGTACCGCGAGGCGCTGACGTTGCGGCACCTGGAGGGATGGAGTTACCGGCAGATAGCGGACGTGCTCGACGTTCCGGTCGACACGGTGGAGACCCGGCTGGTGCGGGCGCGTCGCAAGCTGCGTGAAGTGCTGGAAGGATGGCTGGACTCATGACTGCCATGAACGTACACATCGAGCGGTTGATCGTTCGCCGGCTGGACGGCGAAATCACTCCCGAGGAGCGCGTAGAGCTGGATCGCGAACTGCAGCAGAACCCAGCAGCCCGCGCGATGCTCGACGCGTACGCCGCCCTTGACGAACTCGCGGCGACGGTGCTGCGCGAATCCGCCGAACGGAAGTCGCCGCGCCTGGTGGTGACGTCGGCGGCGCCGCGGCATGCGGTTCACCCCGGCCGATGGATGGTGCTGGCCAGTGCGCTGGCGGCCTGCCTGGCGCTCATCGTGTTTTTGAGCACGCCGGAGTCGAAGCCGAGCACGCCGCTGGCAAGCGCATCGCCGGCGCTGGGCAGTACGCATCCGCATCACCCGCTACCGGTGGTTGGTTCCCAGCCGGCCAGCGCGGCCGGCGTCTGGCGGGCAGCCGACCTGCCGGAAGCGCACATCGACCAGACCACCAATCGCAACCTGCTGATGGTGACCGATCAGAAGGGTAATGTGTATTTCCTCAACCTGGACGTCGTGCAGGAAGTCGAGCACGACGACAGCCCGCGCATGCGTTATGCGAACAACCCGATTTGAGTCTCCCGCCGGCGTGGCCGGCGTTAATGGGCCCCGGAGCGTTTTTGCGACAAGAACCTTGCTGAAAAGCGAAAGGAAGGAATCCCCCATGAAAGCACTGACCTGGATCTGTACCCTCGGCATCGCCGCCTCGGCGCATGCCGTGGTGCCGGCGGCGGATGCAACCGCGGCAGCGCCGGCGAATGCGCAGGCTGTCGTCGTCACGGTCGAGGCCACCGACGATGGCACCACCACCAAGAACGTGAAGATCTTCCAGGTGGGCGATGACGGCCTGGTGACCGAAGGCACCGGGGACGCGCAGGTCGTCGTGTTGCCGTCAGCCGGCGCCGCCGCGGACGGCCAGAAGGACATCCGCGTGCTCACGCGGCTCGCGACGCCGGCCGATCCGAATCGCGGCTGGCTCGGCGTGGCCCTCGGCCAGACCGTTACCGCGGACGGCAGCGGCACGACGGCGAATACGGGCGTGAAGGTGCTCAACGTGGTCAAGGACAGCCCCGCGGAACAGGCCGGGCTCATGAAGGGTGACGTGATCACGGCGATCAACGCTGCGCCGGTCAGCGACGACGTCACCGCCCTGGGCAAGACCATCGGCGACATCGGCGCCGGCGGCGTGGCCCAGCTCAGCATCCTGCGCGACGGTCAGCCCATGGAACTGACCGCCACGCTGACCGCGCCCAAGTCGGGCAGCATCCAGTGGCTGCACACGCCCGACATGACCATCCGCCAGAAGCTCCACGTCCAGCCGGGCGTCACGATGCTCACGCCCCAGGGCAACATGCAGTTCTTCAATGCCGACGACCTGGACGGCACCGACGGCCTGCCCGACGCCATCGCGGAAATGATCAATCGCGGCTCATCGATGAACCTGTCGGTGCGCAACGGACAGCGCGTCATGGAACTGACCAACAACGACAACGGCAACGTCGTCGAGATCCGCCAGGAAGGGGACGGGCCGATCACGGTCAAGCGCTATGCCGAGGGCGCCAAGGACACCGCCACCGAGACGGAATACGCCAACGCCGACGAACTCGCCGCCGGCGATCCGGACGCCTTCGATCTGTATGACGCGCAGGCGGAAAGCTCGACGAACGTGTGGATGAACAACGACGGTGACGTGTACACGTTCAAAATCAACAACGTCATTCCGGAGGATCTCCACGACCAGCTCAAGGCGCAGCTCGGCTCCGGCCCGGCGGCGGATGAAGCGCTGCAGTCGGCGCACGAGGCCCTCATGAAGGCGTTCGGCCATGGTGCCATGACCTTCCAGGGCGCGAACGGCCAGAACTTCAGCTTCGGCTTCATGGGCAAGGCCAAACGGACCTTCAAGGTCACGCCCGACGGGCAGATCGAAGTGACGATCCGCAAGGGGGACAACGAGGTGGTCAAGGTCTACGCGGACGAGGCGGACCTCGAGGCCCGCGATCCCGAGGCGTTCGACAAGTACCTGGACGTGGTCAACGCCGACCTGCCCGAATAGGCGGCGTCACTTTCCTGGCCGCTACAAGCATACCGCCCGCGCATCGAGAATTCGGTGCGCGGGCGGTTTTTCTGCGCGATGATACAGTCGAGACGCGCTACGCCCGCGTACGGTGGCACAGGTAGCGGCCGAGGGCGCGGACCGCGTCGTCGGCGCTGCGAAAAACCGGAACGCCGCCCTCGCGGATCGCGTGAGCCAGCGGGTCGTAGAGTGGGCCGGCGTCGATCGCCACCACGATCGGCTTGGACGTCTCGGCGAAGATCTGCGGCAGGCGGTGGGCCAGCGAACGGGCATCGCCGATCTCGTCCGGCGTCGTCTTCATCGCGGGGGTCAGCGGCACGAAACTCGCCACCACCGCGTCGATGTTGGGACATTCCAGCATGAGCCGGACGGCCTCCTCGTGCGCCGCGTCCGGAGCCATGGGCGTCAGGTCGAGCGGATTGGCAATGTTCACCAGCCGGTCGAGCTTGTAACGCTGCAGGATGGTGCGCAGATCAGCCGCGTCCGGATCGCGCAGTTTCCCGAACGATATCTGGTGGTTGGGACCGGTCGTGGCGTCGGCCATCCCCACCACCTCGTAGCCCGCGTTGCTCACGGCGCCGATGCGCCGCCCGCTGCAGACCCGCCCGTGCAGGTGCGCCGCCAGTTGGACCAGGTGCTCGAACTCCTTGAACGTCTCCGCGACGAGGGCGCCCGCGGACGACATCGCCGCCTCGCACACGTTGTAGTCGCCCGCGATCGAAGCCGTGTGACCTGCGGTAGCAGCGCGGCCCGCCGCGGTGCGCCCGGCCTTGTAGAAAATCACGTCCTTGCCGCGCGCCACCGCCCGCTGGACCGTGCGAGCCATCTGCAGGCCGTCGAGATCGCGGAAACCCTCCACGTACACGCCGAACACGTCGATATCGGTCTGCTCCTCGAGGAAGCGCACGACGTCGGAGATGGTGAGATCGATCTGGTTGCCGATCGAAATCGCGTAGTGGGGGTCGAGCGTCTCCAGGTTGCTCATGCGCGTGATGACGTAGGCGCCGCTCTGGGAGACGACCGCGGTACGCCGGCCCTGGGTATCCCAACGCTTGGCGAGCTTGTCCGCGGGAATGAACATCGTGTCGTACCGGCCCGGCCGCGACTGCACGCCGAGACAGTTGCCGCCGAGAAACACCGGGCCCTTGCCGTCGTGCCGGGCGACCTCGATGCGGCTGCGCAGTTGCTCCTCAGCCGCCTTGCCCTCCGCGGTCTCGCCCATCCCGCCCGGAATGAGGATGATCGACTCGGCCTTGCCGGTATCCAGCACCTCGGTGGCGATGTCCGGAACCTGCGCGGCGGACACGGCGACCACCAGCAGGTCGACGCGCTCCGGCAGGGCCGCGACCGAATCCACGCAGGCGATACCATCGATTTCCTGCTCGCCCGGCTTGATGACGTATAGCTTCTTCGTATCGAAACCGCAGCCAATCACGTTGTTGAGGATGACGCGGCCCATGTTGGGCCCCTTGGTGGAAACGCCCACGATGGCCATGGACTTGGGCTTGAGCAGCCGGTTGATCTTGGACAGCGGACGTGCGGGCGGCAGGGCCCGCGCCTCGGTCAGGCTGCACAGTCCGTCCAGCGGCACCATGTGCCCCTCGGTAAGCGCGAACGGGTTGACCTCGAGCTCGCCGATCAGCGGCTTGTCCCCACGGGCGTTGTCGCAGTAGCGGTGGGCCATGGCGATGAACGCGTCGAAGCACTCGATCAGCGTGTCGTCGTCGATGATGCGGCGGTAGCCGCGGGCCCGGCCGGCGAGAATGTCGTAGGCCATGGTCCGCTGAAACATCGTGAAGAACTTGCCGCCGGTGACCTGCTCCGCCAGCGCGGTCGCGACCGCCTTGCCCTTCTGCGCCACCGAGGCAAGGTACTCGGTGTGCACGCCGCCGAGACCGGCTGCAATGATGGGGCCGAACTCCCGCGCGGCCCGGATGCCGACGAAGAGTTCGTTGCCCAGGCTCGCGGCGCTGTGCGGCATGTACTCGCAGAGCAAGGAGCCGGAGAGGGTCGCCTGGGCCTCGTTGGCGATATCGGCGAACTCGCCTGCGACCCGGTTGATTTCGTCCAGGTCGTGGGCAACGAAGCGGACACCGCCGACGTCGCTCTTGTGGGCCATGTCCGGCGAGACGATCTTGAGCACCGCCCGCGGCCCGGGCACGCGCTCCAGATCCGCGGGCGTGAACGCATCGCTCGCCGCCCGGAACACGGTCCGGGGTACGCGCACCGCGCCCGACGCGTGGATAAGTTCGTAGACTTCGTGTTCGAACAGCGTCCGGCGCCCCTGGCTCCAGGCGTCTTCGAGCAGAGCATCGATAACGGCAAAATCAACGGACATGACCACCTCACCCGGCTGGGGACGAGCGCGCGGGCCAGCCACGAGGACCCGCACTCTGTGCAATCATAGTGCCGGGGCGGGAAAGCGGGCGGAGGTGCAATGGTTGCGCGGCCGCTCAGGGCCGTTCGGCGGATTGGGCCTGCCGGGGGAAGCGCTCGAGCCCGGAAGCAGGGATGGGATGTCGTCGGACCTCGGTGGTGCGGGCGCGGGGCGATGTCGCCGACGGATTCGCCCGTGCGCCCTGCCGGGGCACGCAGATCAGTGGTCAGGCTGCAACCAGTTTGCCGCGCAGCTCGTCCAGTGTGTGCTGGAATTTGCGAAGCTGCTCGCGGACGGACGTGGTGTCCGTGTGGCGGATTTCCGGGTTGAGGTCGCGGAGCTCGCGATCGACCAACTCCCGGAGGGCCTGGACCTCCTCGATGGTCAGTTCGAGTTGCATGGCTTGCCTCCTTTGGCGGGCGGCGGAAACGGCGTATCCGGTGGGTCGCGAGCTGCGGGCCGCCCGATCAGCACAGCCGCTTTCCATAAGAATCATACGTCACGAAACGACGCGCGGCCCGCATGAAGCTGCACTTGAGGGGTGGTTACACACCTGCGACCGGTGTGAACGATCCGTCACGCGGTGCCGCGGCACGGCGGGCGCTGAAATTCCGGGCGAACTTCTCGATGCAGGGAGCCCAGCCGCTACATCTTCTCGATCGTGGGGATTCCCAGCAATTGCAGGCCCGTGTGGATCACGCGGGCGGTGAGGTCGCAGAGGCGCAGGCGGGAGATGCGCAGCGACTCCGGCTCGGCGTCGATCACGCGCACGCCGAGCTTGCGGTCGTAGAAGCGGCTGAAGGAGCGGCTGAGTTCGAACAGGTACTCGGTGAGCAGGCTCGGGCGCAGGTCGCGGACGAGGGAGGCGACGATCTCGGGGAAGCGGGCGACGGCCTTGGCCAGTGCGATCTCCGACTCGTGCTCGAGCGTGATGGGCGCGTCGGCTGGCAGGCTGGCGAAATCGACGCCGGCCTTGCGGGCGATGCTGCGGATGCGCGCGTAGGCGTAGAGCATGTACGGCGCGGTGTTGCCGTCGAGCGCGAGCATGTGGTCCCAGTCGAAGCGGTAGTCGGTGCTCAGGTTGTGGGAGAGGTCGAAGTATTTCACCGCGGCGATGCCGACCGTTTCGGCGATGTGGGCGCGATCCGCGGCGGAGAGCTGGCCGCGCACGGATTCGGGGTCGTCGTTGCCGGCCTCGACGACGATGCGGGCGCGGTCGACCGCCTCGTCGAGCAGGTTCTTGAGCTTGACCGTGCCGCCCGCGCGCGTCTTGAACGGCGCGCCCGACGCGTCGAGCATGCTGCCGAAGCCGAGGTGTTCGAGCTGTACGCCCTCGTGCGCCCAGCCGGCCTTGCGGAGCACGGCGAAGAGCATCTCGAAGTGCTGCTTCTGCGGCAGGCCGACGACATAGATGACGCGCGTCGCGCCGCAGTCGCGGATCCGGAACCGGGCGGCGGCGAGGTCGGTCGTGGCGTAGAGGAAACCACCGTCCGACTTGCGGACGAGGAAGGGCAGCGGTTCGCCCTCGCGCGTCTTGAAGCCCTCGACGAAGACGCAATCGGCGCCCTCGCTCTTCTCGACGAGGCCCTTTTGCGACAATTCGTCGACGACGTCGGCGAGCTGAGCGTTGTAGAAGCTCTCGCCGCGGTCCACGAGCCTGGTGATATCCAGCGCGGCGTACACCGCGTGGCAGTGCCGCAGCGATTCGGCGCAGAACGCCCGCCAGATGCGCAGCGTTTCCGGATCGCCGCCCTGCAGTTGCACGACCGTCCGCCGGGCCTCATCGGCGAAGGCCGCGTCGCTGTCGAAGTGCTGCTTGGCCTCGCGGTAGAAGCCCTCCAGGTCGCTGATCGCCAGGTGGTCGAGGTCGCCGAGAGCCTGGGGCTGGGTGGCGCGCAGATGCGCCAGCAGCATGCCGAACTGTGTGCCCCAGTCCCCGACGTGGTTGACGCGTTCGACGTCGTGCCCGGCGAATTCGAGGATGCGCGCGACGCTCTCGCCGATCACGGTGCTGCGCAGGTGGCCGACGTGCATCTCCTTGGCCAGGTTGGGGCTGGACATGTCCACGACGACCTTGTCGGGCTGTGTGGCGGGGGCGACGCCGAGGCGGTCGTATTCGCTCGCGGGATCGGCTGGAGGCACTTCCTGCAGGTAGCGGTTGAGGAAATCCGTGCTGAGCCGGAGGTTGAGAAATCCGGGACCGGCGACTTCCGGCGGCGCGCACAGGTCGTCGAGCGCCAGTGCGTCCTTCAACTTGTCCGCCAGCTCGCGCGGCTTGGCGCCGAGCTGCTTGGCGAGCGGCAGGGCGCCGTTGAACTGGTAGTCGCCGAACTTGGGGTCGTTGGTGGACCGCAGCCACGCGCGGTCGAGGGCCACGTCGGGGCCGAAGGCGGTTGCGGCGGCTGCCTGCAGGCGTTCGAAGAGAATATCGGGGATGCTGCGGTTCATGGATGCACGGTTGATGCGGGTCGTTGGGCCGAGCGGGCCGCCCGCTCGCTGGCGCTGGCGGCGCGGATCCAAGTGCAGCCGCGGGCGCCGTCGATTCGGGGTTCTATGCCGAAGCGCTGCGGCGCCACTCCACGCGCGGCGCGTCCCCCCACAGCAGTTCGAGGTCGTAGTAGGTCCGGTGCTCCGGCGTGAAGACGTGGAGCACGACGTTGACGAAGTCGATCAGCACCCAGGTCGGCGACTCGAGGCCGGAGAGCGTGAACGGCGGCTCGCCGACCTTCTTGCCGTACTCCACGGCGTGCTCGGCGGCGGTGCGCATCTGCCGGTCGCTGGTGCCGCTGCAGATCACGAAGAAGTCAGTCACCGGGCTCATGCCGCGCAGATCCATGACCGTGACCTCCTCGCACTTGTCGTCGGCGACAATGCGGGCGAGTTCAATGGCGAACTGCCGGTCTTTGGCTTCATCTTCGCGGACCATGATGGCCCTCAGATTAGCCGAAGGCCGCGAAATTGGCTACCGCCCCCGGCCGGGTGCGCATGAAGAAGGGGAGCGGACTTTTCCGGGACCGGGTCATGCAGCGGTCCGTACGAAAAGGCGCTCCCCTCGAGATTGTCGGGGGCTTTCGATCCTGTCGGACGGTTTATCCAAGCCCGAGCAGGCTGCTGATCTGCGGGGCGAACTTCACGATCAGGCCCGCGAAGACCACGCTCACCATGCTCATCAGCTTGATGAGGATGTTGAGGCTCGGGCCCGAGGTGTCCTTGAACGGGTCGCCGACGGTGTCGCCGACCACGCCCGCCTTGTGGGCATCGCTGCCCTTGCCACCGTGCTGCCCGGTCTCGATCCACTTCTTGGCGTTGTCCCAGGCGCCGCCGGCGTTGGCCATGAAGATGGCCACGGCGAAACCGCTGGACAGGCCGCCAGCGAGCAGGCCCATCACGCCCGGCACACCGAAGATCAGGCCGACGACGACCGGGATGATGATGGCCAGCAACGAGGGGAAGACCATCTCCTTCTGGGCCCCGGCGGTCGAGATCGCCACGCAGTTGGCGTAGTCGGGGATCTGCTGGCCCTCGAAGGTGATCTGTTCGCGCGGCCAGTTCTCGGGATCGCGCGCGTAGGCGTCATCCTTGCCTTGGGCCTTCAAGTAGCTGCGCACCTTGTCGAACTGGTTGCGGCATTCCTGCATCATCTGGTAGGCCGCGCGGCCCACCGCCTTCATGGTCAGCGCACAGAAGAGGAAGGCGAGCAGCACGCCGCAGAATAAGCCGCACAACACCTGCGGGTTCATCAGCGTCACGTCGTAGAAGGTCATGTATTGCGGCAGGCTCGCGCGCTGCGTGCTCACCAGATGGAGCATGTGCCCGTTCACCTCCGTTTCCCGGACGAATTCGTTGTCCGCGAACGCAGGGGCGAGTTCAGCCGACGGGAAGTGATCGCCGGTCTTGAGGTTCTCGCGGGCCTTCTTGTTGAGCAGCATGAAGCCGCGGTAGGCGCCTTCATCCGTGCCGGTGCGCCACTTCTCGGCGAACTTGCCGTGGCCGATGTAGTAGATTTCGCCCATGCCCGCGTCGGCGTCCGACTGGGCCGCCGGCATCACGTGCTGCACGTAGGCCATCGCCTCACGCTGCTGACCGACGCGAACCTCCTCGACGTACGCCGCGAGCAGCGCGAGCGCGGTGAGCGCCGCCGATCCGATCGCGAAGCCCTTGCCCGTCGCCGCGGTCGTGTTGCCGAGTGAGTCGAGCGCGTCGGTGCGCTCGCGGACCTCAGGCTTCTGGTGGGTCATTTCCGCGTTGCCGCCCGCGTTGTCCGCGATCGGGCCGTAGGCGTCGGTAGCCAGGGTGATGCCGAGCGTGGCCAGCATGCCCACGGCTGCGATACCGACACCATAAAGACCGAGCATGAACTCGTGGCCGCCGCCGGCGAAGACGAACGCCATGATGATGCCGACGACGATGGTGGCCAGCGACGCCCAGGTGCTCTTCATGCCCTCGGCGACGCCCGCGATGATCACGGTCGCGGGCCCGGTGACCGCCTGTTCGGAGATTTCCCGGGTGGGCTTGTATTCGTAGCTGGTGTAGTACTCGGTGGCTTTTCCGATCACGATGCCCGCCGCCAGGCCGGAGATGACGCTGAGCGCGATTCCCCACCAGCGGACGCCTTCCACGTCACCAAGCAGCAGGTAGCAGATGACAAACGCGGCGGCCGCGATGAGCACGCTGCTGCCGTTGACGCCGCGGCCGAGGGCGGCCATGAGCTGGCCCATCGTCGCGCCTTCCTGGGTACGCACCATGTAGATGCCCAGGATGCTGAGCACGATGCCGACGCCGGCCATGACCATGGGCACGGCGAGGAAGCGGATCGCGGCGTTGGCCGATGCCACGCCGTCGGTGGGGAAGAGGGCGCTGGCGGCAGCCACGCCGAGCGCGGCGGTCGCCAGGATCGAGCCGGCGTACGACTCGTACAGGTCGGCGCCCATGCCCGCGACGTCGCCGACGTTGTCGCCGACGTTGTCGGCGATGGCGGCTGGGTTGCGGGGGTCGTCCTCGGGAATACCCGCTTCGACCTTGCCCACCAGGTCGGCGCCGACGTCCGCGGCCTTGGTGTAGATGCCGCCGCCGACGCGGGCGAACAGCGCCTGCGTACTGGCGCCCATGCCGAACGTGAGCATGACCACCGTGATCTCATTGAGGCTCATGCTGTCGGCGAGGTAGTAGAGCGCGAGGAACCAGGCGGTGATGTCGATCAGGGCGAAGCCGACGACGACGAGGCCCATGACCGCACCCGCGCGGAACGCAACGACGAGGCCGTCGTTGAGGCTCTTGCGGGCGCCCGCGGTCGTGCGGTGTGCCGCGATCGTCGCGGTACGCATGCCCAGGTAGCCGCACAGGCCGCTGAAGAACCCGCCGGTCAGAAACGCCACCGGCACGATCTTGTGCTGCACGTGCAGTACGAAGGCCATGAACGCCAACACGAGCGCGAGACACACGAACACGACAGCCACCACCTTGTACTGCCGGTTCAGGTAGGCCATCGCGCCGTCGCGCACGTACGAGGCGATCTTGATCATCAACGGATCGCCCTCGTCGGACGCTTTCACCTCGTTGTAGAACTTCAGGGCGAAGATCAGCGCCACGACCGCGAACACCGGCGCGACCCACCAGATCTTGGGGATGCCGTCCGAGGGGCGAAGATTCTGCATGACGGCGTCACCCTGGGCGGCGGCGGCGCCGACAGCCGGCGGAGTCGTCACCTGGGCAGAAGCCACAGTGCCCGACAGGGTCAGTACCAGCGCGCATGCCAGCGCTACCCAACCGACGAGCTTCAAAATACGAGCGTTCAAGACCTTATCCTCCGCTTCGGGGACCCTTCTCGCGCCCGATAGGCAGACTCGGGCCCGTGTAAAACACGCGCGTGATTTAGCAATAAGACCGGTAGTGACAGAGGCTTATGCCGAGGGCATGCGCCCATCCCCCGGAAGGCGGGACTATAGCAACTCCAGGAGTGAAGTCCAGACCGAAGCGCGTGCCGGGAGCGTGTCGCATCCACCCGGAGTGGCCCGCCAGCGGCTGTCCGGGCCGATGCGCCATTGCCATGCGTGCAGCGAGCCGCTAGGTTTCCCGCTGGCCACCGGCAGCCCCAGGCACGCCGGTGGCTGTGCATCCGTAATCCCCTGTGCCTCGAGCAGAGAACCGCCCATGATCCCCGAAAGCCCTCTTGCCGTGACCGACCTCGCTGCGCTCATCCAGGATGTGCCCGACTTTCCCAAGCCCGGCATCATGTTCAAGGACATCACGCCCCTCCTGGCCGACCCGGCGGGCCTGTCGCTGGCGGTGGAGTGTCTCGCCCAACCGTTCCGACGGATGAACATCGATAAGGTCGTCGGGGCCGAGTCGCGGGGGTTCATCTTCGGGACAGCCGTGGCCCAGAGTCTCTCTGCGGGCTTCGTACCGGTGCGCAAGCCGGACAAACTGCCGCGGGCGACGCTGGAACGCAGCTATTCGCTGGAGTACGGCACCAACAAGCTCTACGTCCACAAGGACGCGATCAACCCGGGCGAGAACGTCCTGCTCGTGGACGATCTGCTGGCGACGGGCGGGACGGTGGCAGCCTGTGGGGAACTCGTCGAGGAACTGGGCGGCAAGATCGTGGCGGCTGCTTTCCTGATCGAGCTGGCGTTCCTGAACGGCCGCCAGCGGATCGCGAACTATCCGGTGTACGCCGTGCTGCGCTACGACGACTGAGGGAGCACCCGGGGGAACTTAACGGCGCCCAATTCAAAACGTAAATCCATATCTAGAATAAACTTACGCACGAAGCCGCCGACTCCAGCGATGTTCTGTATCCAGCCCGCTGGGGCATCCTGCGTCCATGCACCGATGCATAGGGGAGCGTGAGGCGCGGCGTCGGGCGACCGCGGGTGGCGCTGTGTATTCTTGTCGGGGTACACGTCGGAAGCGCTGGAGGCTGGGGACCGCAGTATAAACATACAGGGCTGTGAGGCTGGGGAGGCGAGCCCTGTGCCGACAAGCCATCGATTCGTCCCCCAGTCGTCCGATAACCCAATAGGCGATACGAATCCCAGGCACGCGTTCGGAGCGCGAAAACGGGACAGCTTGTGGTGGCAAGCAGGGCAATAAACTTGACCGGTGGGCCGCTCCGCCGCGGGGCACAGCCAGTGCCCCTGCGCGCGCGTGCGCTGAGCGGCTGGGGTGGTTGCCTCCTGGCCGTCGCCGGTGCGCTGGTGTTCACCGGCGAAGCCACCGCCCAGATTCGCCGCAACTGGCAGGCGCCGACGGTGCTCGACGCCGGACTGCTGCCCCGCCGCCCCGACCTGGAGAACCTGCTGCGGACCGGCGAGGACGCCCTCGAGCGGCGCGACTGGAAGCTGGCGATCGACTCGCTCCAGCGGATCATCGACGACGAAAGCGGTGCGCTGCTCCCCGCCGGCGAGCAGCAGGGCGGGTACGTCACGCGGGAGTCGGCCCGGCGACGGGCGACCGCGCTGCTGGCGGACATGCCGCCGGAGGGGATCGCAGCCTATCGCCTGCTGACGGACGGCATCGCCGAGAACCTCTGGCAGAAAGCGCTGACCGAGGGCGACGAGTCCGCGCTGCGCACGCTGGTGGATCGCTACCTGATCACGAGTCGCGGAGACGATGCCGCGGACCTGCTTGCGATCATCCTGATGGACAAAGGCCTGCCCGCCGACGCGCTGGACGTGATCGAGCGGCTGGACGCCTGGTGTCACGATCGCGACGTTCCGGCGCGTCGGGTAGCGCTGAAGCGGGCGGTGTGCTGGCTCATGCTGGGCGATCGCGTGCGGGCGGAGGCTGCGTTGGGCGAGGTGCTGGACACCACTCCGACTGATGAGGCGACGGAGCGTGTCGCGGCCCTGGTAGCGAGTGGCTGGCAGGATGCCGGCGAGGCGCTGGCGGACGCCGGCGGCGAAAGCTGGCCGCTGGTCGCGGGCGATCTGGCGCGGAGCTGCCACATGCCGGCGACGTCGCCGGAGTTGCGCGAGAATTTGCCCTGGCGCTACACACTGCCCGCCGACGAACCGGACTGGTGGGATCGGGAATACCTGCAGCACTTGGATCGCGAGCGGGGCCTGCCCGCCTCGCGCCCGGTGGTTGCGGATGGTCGCGTGTTCGTGAAGTGGGTGAACCAGATCGTCGCGCTCGACCTGGAGAGTCTCGACTTCCTCTGGCAGACCGATCCGGCGCCGGAGACCAGCCTGGCGCCGAGCTTCCGGCTGCTGCGCAATCGGGCGGTGCGTGACCAGCAGGTGTTCGACCGCTACTCGACGCGGGATCGCCTGCTGCACGATTACGTCGGTTCGGGCCTGGCGGTGGCGGACGGCATGCTGTTCGAGGTCGATCGCAACGGGGTCGGCGTGCTGGGTCGGCGGCCGGACGATCAGGTCAAGGTGGAGCAGTCGGGGATTCGCTCGGTGTGGCAGGGATCGCGGTTGATCGCGCACCGGGCCGATTCGGGGGAAACCGTATGGGAGCGCGGGCGCACCGCCGATGCGTCCGACCCGCTGGGGGACGTGCACTTTCTGGGCGTACCGATGGCGTTGCCGGAGCGCATTGCGGATGGAACGGCGACCGCGCTGTGGACCGTGTATGCGCGGCAGAACGACATCTACCTCGGCGTGTTGGCGCCGCGGGACGGCGCGCTGCTGCGCGAGCTGCTCTTGTGCAGCGTGGACGCGCGGGAGACCGACAGCCTGCTGCACGAAGCGGTTTCGCCGGCGTACGACGGCCGGACCATGTACGTGACGCTGTCGGCGGGCCTGGTCATTGCCGTCGATACCGAGCGGTTTGCGCTGCGCTGGGCGACGAGCTACCCGCGAGAGCCGCACATCACCGGTTCGCTGGCGGCGGCGAACTGGCTTTGCGGGCCGCCGATCGTGAGCGGCCGCGTCATCGTCGCCGCGCCGCCGGACTGCGCGCGGCTGCTCGGCCTCGATCGGGCCAACGGAACGGTGCTGTGGAGTTATCCCCGGCCCGCGGACGTGTACTACGTGCTCGGCGCGGATGACCGCCGGGTGTGGCTCGGGGGCAACAGTTTTGTTTGCCTGGCGCTGGACACGGGCGCGGAGGTGTGGCGCTCGATCGACATGGACGCGCTGAAGTGGGAGCCGACCGGGCGGGCCGCCTGGTCGGGCAAGACCATCCACATCCCGACGACCAAGGAGCTGGTGACCATTTCCGCCGACACGGGCGAGGTGGTCGACGAGACGCCGCTGCCCGCCGACCAGCTTCCCTTGGGAAATCTACTTTGCCTGGCGAGCGCGCTCTTCAGCGTGGACACGAACGAGGTGCGCAAGTTTCCCGACCTGACCGTGTCCTATCCGCGGCAGCTTGCGCGCTTCGAGAGCGACCCGAAGAACGAGCAGGCGGCGGTGCGCCTGGCCTGGATGGAGCTGCTGCGCGGCGAGCCGCGGCGCACGCTCACCGTGCTGGACGCGGTGCGCTCAGCCGCGCGGGCGAAGGGACGCTACGGCGGCGAGATCAGCCGGTTGACCATCGATGCGATGCTGCGCCTGGCGGCGCGCGACGACACCGGTGACGTGGAGGCGGTGCAGTATCTGGAAAAGGCGCTGACGCTGACCAACCGCGACATCGATCAACTGCGCGCGACGCTCGCGCTGGCAGCCCGCTGGCGGAAGATGGGCCGGGGCGACGACGCCTACCTGAAGCTCTGGCGGTTGGGCATGACGCCAGCCGGTGATGACTATGTGACCATCGAGCCGCGCCTGCGCAACAAGGCCCGCCAGGTGGTCGCCCACGTCCTGGCACGCTTCGAGCGCGACCTCACGGCGCGGCAACTCGCGACGATCCAGGCGG
Source organism: Phycisphaerales bacterium (assembly GCA_020639115.1). GTDB lineage: Bacteria > Planctomycetota > Phycisphaerae > UBA1845 > UBA1845 > JACKHG01. Next base: position 142,813 of record JACKHG010000002.1, on the reverse strand, counting down.
CGACGCAGGATGAACTCGACGCGGCCCTGGCGGAACTTAACGACGAAGCGCACGCCGCGGAGGGTCGCCAGCGCCTGCTGCGCCTGGCGGAGTTGGACGACGCGGGCGGCGCGGGGCAGGCGGCGCTGGTCGCACTGGGCGGGATCGAATTGAGCCAGCAGCACTACGAGCGCAGCGAACAGTACCTGCGCGAAGCGATTCGGCGCAATCGGGCGACGGCAGTGACGGCTGAGGCTATGCGCGACCTCGCCGAGCAGTACCTGGGGGACGATCAGAAACTCGACTGGGAAGCGCAGCAACTGCTCGACCGGCTCAAGCGGTCGTACTCCGGTGTCACCCTACCCGCGGGCGCAGGCACAGTGGCTGTTGCCGACGAGGTGGAGCGGCTCCAAGGGCTGGTTGATAGCGCTGCAGCCGCGTCGGATGCAGCCGCGGCTGAGCGCAAGTCGCTTGTGCTGAAGGCCCAGCCGTCCGGCAACCAGATTCCGCACCTGCGGGCTGCTTCGCTGGTGGAATACGTGGGTGCGCCGGCGGAAGCCGCCAATCGGTTCGCGCTGCTTTTCGACGAGCCGGGGACGGTGCACGCGGTCGCGCCTGGCGCGCAGCGGGTGAGCTGGTCGGTGGATCTGGAATTGCCCGGTGCGGCCCCCGATCCCACCGCGGAGCGCGGACAGCGGAACGAGTGGTCTCCGGATTTTCACGCGATCGCGTTCTGTGACGGGCAGACGGCGGTGATCAACGGTCCGAACGGCCTGTTCGGTGTGGGGTTGCTCACCGGGCGGCGGCTCTGGGGCGTCACCTACGAGGACGAGGCGACGGCGGACCGGGCTGCGTTGCGGAACCGGTTGATGGCGGTCGATCGGGGGCGGCTGATCTGCGCGCCGCGGCGCGGCGTGCTGAGTTGTTCTTCGGTGCTGGACGGCAACGACGTTCACTGGGAGCGCATCCTCACGGACGAGCGCGTGGACACGGTCACGATCAAGGATGACTACTGCATCACGCTGGACAACCAGCGGGAGCGGGCGACGGCGTACGACGCCGCCAGCGGGCGGCGCGTGGCGGCCTTGAAATTTACCCAACCGGGAGCCGCGGTGGGCGTGATCCCGCTGGTGTATGACCGCGGACAACTGGTCGGACCGACGGATGCGCGCACGGTGGCGTGCTATTCGCTGGAGACACCCGGCGAACCCAACTGGCGCTACACGATGCCGCAGGACGTGCGCTGGATCTTCAACGCCGGTGACGGCTACGTCGGCGTCTGCAGCGTCGAGGGGTACATCCGGTTGCTGGACATCCTCGAGGGCGATGTCGTGTTGTCGGCGCAGCTTCCCACCGCCGCAGCCGGTTACGCCGAGGGCGTCATTCACGACGACGCGTTGCTCCTGATGATCGCGGCGCGCAGCGCCGAGGGGCCAAATCCGTCGCTGGTCAGCCTGGACCTGGCGACCGGCAAGGAGCGCTGGAGCAGTGCGCAGGGATACGGCGCCTGCGGCGCCGGACCGTTTGCCCTGTGGAAGCTGCTGCACGTCGCGGACGACGTCGTGCCCATCTTCCGCCGCGTGGAGACGCCGTCGAGCAACACGTTCCTCGAGGCCAAGGGGCGCATCGTCGTCGAAATGGTCGACAAGAAGACCGGGAAAACCGTCGGGCCCTCCGTGGACACGAATCACGCGGTCACGCTGAACGAGCGGTTGACGGGCGAGTTCGGCCTGTGGCCGGGCCACCTGCTCGTCGGCACGCAACAGGGCGTGCTCGTGCTGTCCACGACGGAGCAGGCTGTGGCCGACGAGGCGAAGAACGCCGGTGAGGTGAAGCCATGATGCCGCACACGTTGGTGATGGTGCTGGCGCTGTGGGCGAGTCAGCCCGGCGGGGCTTCCGCGCCGGCGCCGGGCGGGCTCCTGCCCAAGTACATCACGCCGGAGACGGACGCGGCGATCGACCGCGGCCTCGCGTGGCTGGCGCGCAACCAGGGACGGGACGGGGCGTGGCGCAATCGCAGCGGATACGGCACCTACCCGGTGGCGATGTCGGCGCTGGCCGGCCTGGCGTTTCTCTCCGCGGGCAACACGACCACGCAGGGAAAATACGCGCCGAACGTCGATCGCGTCACGGAATTCCTGCTGAACTGCCGCACGTCTTCGGGGTTGATCGCGCGGATGGACGAGGCCGACGGCCGGCCGATGTACGGGCACGGGTTCGCGACGCTGTTTCTGGCGGAGCTGTACGGCATGACCGAGGACGCCGACCGTCAGGCCCAGATCCGCGCCGCGCTCGAGGGCGCGGTGGAGCTCACCGCCCGCAGCCAGAGTCCGCTGGGCGGGTGGATCTACATGCCCGACGGCGGCAGCGACGAGGGGTCGGTGACGATCACGCAGTTGCAGGCGCTGCGCGCGTGCCGCAACGCCGGAATCGCGGTACCGAAGGAGACGATCGACCGGGCGCTGAAGTACCTGGAGATGTCGTTCAGGTCGGATGGTGGAATTGCCTACCGCGCCCGGCAGGCGGGCCCGTCGCGGCCGCCGATCACGGCTGCCGCGGTGTGCTGCTGGTTCAACTGCGGCGACTACGACAATCCGCTGGCGAAGCGTTGCCTGCAGTTCTGCCACGACACGCTGGGGCGGGGCGAGGGCTTCCTGGGCCACGAGTACTACGCCAACCTGTACTATTCGCAGGCGATCTATCTCTCGGACGAGCCGGCGCGCTGGGATATTTACTTTCCCAAGTACCGCGACAAGCTCCTGCGCGAACAGAAGGCCGACGGATCGTGGATGGGTGACGCGGTGGGCCTGCCGTATGGGACGGCGCTGGCGGCGATTATCCTGCAATTGCCTTACAACCGACTGCCGATCATGCAACGTTGAGAGGTGGGGAATGATGAATTATGAATGATGAATGATGAATTGGTTTGAGCGTTCGATGGTTGCGTGTTGTGCTTGAGTGGGTACTGCTTTGGAGAACTGCGATGGCTGATACGGTTGCGGCGAAGAGGACAGCGGCAGTACGGCGGTCGGCGCGCGGGGATGAGCTTGTCCAGCGGACGAAAGCGTTTGCGCTGCGGATCATCAATCTGGCTGGGGCGATGCCTTATCGGTCGCGAGCTGCCCAAGTGATTGCCGGTCAGGTGACCAAATGCGGGACCTCGGTGGGGGCACAGTATCGGGAGGCGCGACGCGCACGCTCGGATGCGGAGTTTGTCAGCAAGCTGGAGTCGTCACTGCAGAAATTGGATGAGACAACGTACTGGTTGGAATTGACCGCAGAAGCGGCCATCGTGCCCCCCCGCCGATTGCAGGGTCTACTGAACGAAGCCGAACAATTGACGGCGATTCTCGTGGCTTCAGTTCGAACCGTGAAGCGTCGCCGCAGGCACTGATTCCCCCGTGGAGACGACTGGCCCCATTCATCATTCAGCATTCATCATTCATCATTATCCTTGCGGAGCTACTGATGGTAGAAGACACCACCCAACCCTCTGACCTTGCGGCAATCCGTGACCTCAAGGCGGGATACGACAAGATCCGTGCGGAACTGGGGAAGGTCATCGTCGGCCAGGACGTGGTCGTCGATCAGCTCATGGTCTGCCTGTTCGCGGGCGGGCACGTGATCCTCGAGGGCGTGCCCGGCCTGGCCAAGACGTTGATGATCTCCACGCTGGCGCGGTGCCTGGATCTGTCCTTTCACCGCATCCAGTTCACGCCGGACCTGATGCCGTCGGACATCACCGGTACGGAGATCATCCAGGAGGACCGCACGACCGGCGAGCGGGCGTTTCGCTTCCTGCCTGGGCCGATCTTCGCGAACGTGGTGCTCGCGGACGAGATCAACCGCACGCCGCCCAAGACGCAGGCGGCGCTGCTCGAGGCGATGCAGGAGCGGCACGTGACCGCGGGCGACAAGGTGCACACGCTGCCGGCGCCGTTCTTCGTGCTCGCGACGCAGAACCCGATCGAGCAGGAAGGCACCTATCCGCTGCCGGAAGCGCAGCAGGACCGCTTCATGTTCAAGGTCTTCGTGCGCTACCCGAGCTACGAGGAGGAGTATCGCATCGCCGAGACGACGACGATCGTGCGCGACGTCGCGATCGAACGGGTCTTCAGCGGCGAGCAGATTCAGCACTTCCAGCAGGCGGTGCGGCGGATTCCGGCGGCTCCGGAGGTCATCCGCCACGCGCTTGACCTGGCGCGAATGACGCGGGCGCACGAGGACGGCGCGCCGGAGATCGTGAAGCGCATGGTGACGTGGGGCGCGGGGCCGCGGGCGGTGCAGGCAATGCTGCTGGGCGGCAAGGCCCGGGCGGCGCTGCACGGTCGGCACCACGTGTCGTTCGAGGATATCCGGGTCTGTGCGCCGCCGGTGCTGCGGCATCGCATCGTGACCAACTTCTCGGCTGCGGCGGAAGGCTACACGCCCGACCGGGTGATCGAGGAACTGTTGAACCTGGCGGACCCGCACGAAACGGTGGTGACGCGCGATGGCGGCTACAACCAGCTACTTTCATCCTGAAGTCCTCAACAAGATCCGCCGGCTGGAGCTGCGCGCCCGCCACGTGGTCGAGGGATTTCTGAGCGGCCTGCACCAGAGCCCGTACAAGGGTTTCAGTGTGGAGTTTGCCGATCACCGCGCGTACGTCCCGGGTGACGATCTGCGCCACATCGACTGGCGCGTGTACGCGAAGGCCGACCGGTTGTTCATCAAGGAGTACGAGGTCGAGACGAACCTGCGCACGTACCTGCTGCTCGACGGCAGCGCGTCGATGGCCTATCCCGAGCACCCCGTGGACGGGCGCATGACCAAGTGGGAGTACGCCGCGACGCTGGCAGCCAGTCTCGCCTACCTGCTCGTGCAGCAGCAGGACGGCGCCGGGCTGATGCTCTTTGACAGCGCGGTGCGCACGCAGTTGCCGGTGAGTTCGAACCGCGCGAACCTGCATCGCCTGGTGGATGTGCTGGAGCGCAGCCGCCCGGAGAAAAATACCGACACGAAGGTGCTGTTCCGCTACCTCGCCGACCAGCTTCCGCGCCGCAGCATGGTGATCATCCTCTCCGACCTGCTCACCGACGTCGGCGAGTTGATCGAGGGGCTCGCGCGGTTCCGCTTCAGCCGGCACGACGTGCTCGTGCTGCACGTGCTCGATCACGACGAGATCGAATTCCCCTTCACGGACCGCACGCTCTTCGAAGGCATGGAGCAGACCGACCTGGAGGTGCTTACCGATCCGCAGGCGCTGCGCTCGGCCTACCGGCAGCGCGTGCAGGAATTCATCACGCAGGTGCGCGGCGCGTGCCTGAACCAGCAGATCGAGTACGCGCTGGTCAGCACGGCGGATCCGCTGGACGTGGCTCTCACGCGGTTTTTGGCCGACCGGTTGCGCCGTACGCGGAGCCGGGCATGATAGCCGCGTCACCGATGATGCTGGCGGCGTTGCTGAACCCGGCGCTCTTCTGGGGCGGTGCGGCTGCCGTGAGCGTGCCGATTCTGATTCACCTGCTGGCGCGGCGGCGTTTCCGGAGGATTCGCTGGGCCGCGATGGCGTTCCTGGTCGATGCGGAAAAGCGCAATCGGCGGCGCGTGCGCATTGAGGAGCTGATCCTGCTGGCGCTGCGTTGCCTGGCGGTGTTCCTCATCGGTCTGTTCATCGCCCGCCCGTTCATGAAGGCGACCGGAATAGCCGCAGTGCTGGGCGGTTCCGAACGCACGGAGCGCATCTTCCTGCTCGACGACTCGTTCAGCATGGGCTACGTGTCCGAGGGACGCGGCAACGGACCAGGCCAAGGAGGGCGTGACGAATCTTGGCGCCTGCCTTTGCCCAGGCGACACCGTCACGCTGCTGCACTTTCGTCCGAGCTCGCCGGGCATCTGTGCTGGGGGGCGTTGCTCGATGACAAGCAGATCAACGGTTGCTCGCGCGGCTCGGGCGATCAGGCCGTCGCGGCTCTCGGTGTCCGAGTGCCTGGACGCCGTGGAGTTAGTGAAGCGAGCACGGGAACGATGGGGGCGACGCACCCGCGCGTGCTGGTGACTTTCCAGCAGCGGATCCTCGACTGGGTGAGCGGCGGTTCGGCGGGTGCAGGCGCGAAAAAGCACTTTCCAGCCAGCGGACTGGAGGCCTGGGCGGCCCGCCGATCACGGTTAGGTATTGTGGACGTCCGGCGACGACGCAGCAGAAGAACGTGGCGGTGACATCCCTCGGCGCCGAGCAGCGGCAGATCGTCACCGGCGTGGAGGCGACGCTGACCGCGGGTATTGGTAATTTCACAACGCACGAGCTGCCCCGCGTGGATCTGGACGTGGCGGTGGCGCAGCAGCCGGCGGCCACCGTGCAGGTTCAGCACGTCACCGCCGGCGCGACGTCGCCAGCCGCGGTTCCGGTGGCTTTTCCCCAGGCGGGCGACCAGGTCGTCCACGTGGAGATCGCGCCGGACAACCTCGTCGTGGACAACGCGCGCGACATGGCCGCACACATCAGCGAGGCCGTCCGCGTGCTCGTCGTGAACGGCGAACCGTCCGCGGACCCCTACCTGGACGAGGTGGCGCTGCTCAACACCGCGCTGCGGCCCGAGGGCGACGTCTTCAGCGGCGTGCAGGTGGACACGATCGAGGATGCGGCGCTCGAGGCCACGCGGCTCGATGAATACGACCTGGTTATTCTCTGCAACCTGTACCGGGTCAGCGAGCCGGTCGCCGACGCGCTGCAGACGTACGTATCGGCCGGCGGCGGACTGCTCATCTTCCTGGGCGACCAGGTGAGCGATCCCGTGCTCTATAACGCCACGCTGTTCCGCGACGGGGAGGGCCTGCTGCCCGCGTCGCTGCAGGCGCTCGTCGCCGCACCCGAAGGCGGCGCCAAGCTGGCGGCTGGCGACTGGCGTCACCCGGTCGTGCAGGTGTTTGCGGGCGAGGACAACCCGTTCCGCCAGCGGATTCACTTCACGCGCTACTACGCGACGGAACCCGCCGTCAGCGACGAGGCGGACGCGGGCGATGCGCCGCGCCGCCCCTCGGCGCGGGTGCTGGCGCGTTTCGATGACGCGGAGCAGACGCCGGCGCTCATCGAGCGACCGTACGGCGCGGGCCGCGTGATGCTCTTTCCATCCACCTGCGATCTGGAGTGGAACGACTGGGCCCGCGACCCGAGTTACGTGGTGACGATCCAGGAGATGGTGCAGTACCTCGCGCGGGCCAGCGCCTCGGGCGAGACGGTTCGCGTCGGAGAACCGATTCGCATGGCGCTCGACCCCTCGCGTTTCGACGCGGAGGCTAAGGTGCGCGGGCCCGGTTATCCGCAGGAGGACGAAACCGAGATCACCGCGGTCGCCGGTGACGGCGGCGGGCTGCAACTGCGTTGGGAACTCACCAACCGGGCGGGGATCTACACGTTTCTGTTGCACGAGCGCAGCGGCGGACAGGTTGTGCGGCGGGTGGCGGTGACGCTCGACCCGCAGGAAAGCGATCTGCGGCCGGCGCAGGAGGACGAGTTGCGGCCGGTGTTCGGGGCGCTGCCCGTCGATTACCGCGTGGGAATTCCAGAACGAGACGATGCCGCCGACGTCGGGCGGCGCGAGGTGTGGCCGATCGTGCTGGTGGGTGCACTGGTGGTGTTGATGCTCGAGCAGTTTCTCGCCTGGCGGTTCGGACGAGGCTGACGGCGGAGTACGCAGAGGCGAATGAGCGTGCGTTTTGACGCGATGAACAGCTTGCTGGCGCAGGTCCGCCGGGTGGAGGTGGAGCGGCGCCTGGAGTTCGCGGCGTTGCCCAGTGGCTGGGCAGCCGTCGGGCTGCTGGCGCTGGGCGTGTTGCTGTGCGCGTGCGTCGTCTACCTCTATCGGCACGAAGGCCGCGCGGGGGCTTCGCCGCGGGTGCGCTGGATCATGGCCGGCCTGCGTTGCGCGGTGATCGCCGCGATCGGGCTGATATGGCTCGAACCGGTGCTGGCGACGTATCTGCACCGGCTGATTGACTCGTACACGCTCGTGCTGGTGGACACGTCGGCGAGCATGGATTTGCAGGATCGGTATCGCCGGGCGGAGGATATTGCGCGGGTGAGCGCGGTGGCGCCGGAGGCGGGGCGCGAGCCGGTGCGGCGGACTGAGGTGGTGGCCCGGCTGCTGGATCGCGACGACCGCGCGCTGCTGCGCGGCCTGACCGAGAACAACCGCGTGCGGATGTTCACGTTTGCGGACGAGCCGAACGCGGTGGCGACGCTACGGGCGGCGCGCGAGGGCGCGGTCGCTGCCACGGACAAACCAGCATCCGATGAAGCAACCGCCACCACCGCCCGGAACGTGGGCGACGCGCCCGTGACGTTCTCGGCGCAGGGGCCCGCGACCGACATCGGCACGTCGCTGCGGCGGGCGGTGGAATCGCTCGGGCGGGCGCCGGTCGCCGGCGTGGTGCTGATCACCGACGGCGAGATCAATCGCGGCGACGACGCACAGGCGATCGCGGCGTACGCGCAGGACCGGCGCATTCCGCTGCACGTGGTCGGAGTCGGCGACCCGGCACCGCCGCGAAACGTCCGCGTCGCGGAGGTCGTCGCGCCGGACAACGTTTTCGCCGATGATCCCTTCGCGGTGGTCGCGCAGATTTCCGGGCAGGGCATGACCGGGGCGACGGTGGCGGTGCAACTCGTCGAGCGGTCGGGGGCGGACGACACCGGCCGCGTGGTGGCGACGCGCAACATCACGCTGGGTGCGGACGGCACGATCGAACCGATCAGCTTCGATCATCGCCAGGACAAGGTGGGCCGCTTCACCTACCGGGTGACGGTGCCGGTCGGCCCGACCGAATCAGTCACCGACGACAACGCCAAGCAGGTGACCGTCAACGTGATGGAGAACAAGCTGCGCGTGCTGGTCGTGGCGGGCGCGTCCAATTGGGAATACAGATATATCACGCGACTGCTGCAGCGCGATCCGACCTTCCAAGTGAGCTGTTGGCTGCAGTCCGCGGACGTCAACGCGGTGCGCGACGGCAACCTGGTGATCGATCACCTGCCGGCGACGGCGGCCGAGCTGTATACCTACGACGCGATCCTGCTGCTCGATCCCGATCCGATCGAGCTGACCAGCGACTGGACCGAGCTGGCTGCCGAGCTGGTGACGCGGCACGGCGGGGGCTTGCTGTTCCAGGCGGCCCGGTTGCACACGTCGTCGTTTCTGCGCGACCCCGCCACCGAGCCGGTCCGGCGGATCCTGCCGGTGACGTTCGACCCGGACGCCGACCTGATCCTCAACCAGATCGGCCACTACCAGCAGACGGGCTACCCGGTGGTCGTACCGCCGGCCGCGGCTGGGCATCCGGCGCTCAAGCTGCCCGAGAACATCGACCCGGCGTACGACTGGGGGAGCATCAGCGAGGTGTACTGGCACCTGCCGGTTCTTAGGGAAAAGCCCGTGGCCACGGTGCTGATGCGCGACAGCGACCCGCGCATGCAGAACGCCTACGGGCCGCACGTGCTCTTCGCGACGCAGTACGCCGGCGCAGGGCGCACGGCGTTTCTCGCGTTCGACGGCACCTGGCGCTGGCGGGCGCACAGCCCGGCGATCTTCGACAAGTTCTGGGTGCAGACGATCCGCTACTTGGTGGAGGGCAAGCTCGCCGGCGGCAACCAGCGCGGCATGATCCTCACCGACAAGGAGACGTACCAGCTCGGGAGCGTGGTGCAGGTGAGTGCCCGCGTGTTCGACCGCGCGTTCAAGCCACTCGAAGCGCCCGAGGTCACGGTGACCTACAAACTGGATGGGGATGAACGCAAGCTCGTGCTCGCCCGCAACGAGGACCGGCCGGGCTGGTACGACGGCAGCTTCGTGCCGCCGCGCACGGGCAGTTGCCAGCTTTCCCTGCCGATTCCGGGCGATGACCTGAACGGCATGAGCGGCGAGTTCGCCCGGCGCGAGATTCAGATAGAACGGCCGAATCTCGAGATCCTGCATCCCCAGCTCGACCGCGACGGACTGCGGGCGCTGGCGGAGGCTACGCCGGGCGGGCGCTACTACGATGTCCAGGACATCGCGGGCCTCGCGGAGGCGATACCGGACCGGCACGAGTCGACGACGATCCGTTCGCGGCCGGTGCCGTTGTGGGACGACGGTTGGGTGCTCGTGCTGCTGATCGGGCTGCTCGCCGCGGAATGGACCATGCGCAAGGTATTTCGCTTGTTGTAGACACGCGCCCATGGCGCTACCGCAATGAATGCAACGGAGTTCCATCGCGAAATCACCCAGCCGCTGCGGCGCCAGCAGCGCCGGCTGAGGCTGCTGCGCGCCGCCGACGGCCTGACGCTCGCGGCGTGCGTTGCGCTCGGAGCGATGGCGGTGCAACTGGCGCTCGACTGGTGGCTGCGGTTGCGGGTGGACCTGCGCGCCGGGCTGCTGCTCGCGGTGCTCGCCGGTTGTGCGTGGGCGTTGTGGCGGCACGTGATCGCGCCGCTGCGCGTGGGATTCGGGGTTCGCGAGATGGCCCTGGCGCTCGAGCAGCGGCACCCGGAGTTGAACACGCTGCTGGTGTCGGCGGTTGATTTTTCCGCGGGTCGCGTGGGCGACGCGACGACGAACTCGCCGGAACTCGTGCGGGCCGTGATGAACGAGGCGGCGCAGGCGGTCCGGGGCGTGTCGATCGATGCGCTGATCAACATGCGGCGCAGCCGGCGCGCGCTGGGGCGCGCGCTGGCGGTGCTCGTGGTCGTGGTGGTCGCGTTCGTGGCTGCTCCACAGACGATGGGCATCTGGCTCGATCGCAATCTGCTGCTGCGCGACGTCTCGTGGCCGCAACGCACGCAGCTCATCGTGGATGCTCCGAAAGACGGGCCGATCCGCGGAGCGATCGGCGACGATATCGAGATCCGGGCACGCGTGGCGGACGGGTACCAGGTGCCGCGCCAAGTGGACATCTTCTTCGAGACGGCATCGGGCACGAGCGGTCGCGAGACGATGACCGGAGTCGGCGAGCGCGGGTTCCGCATGGTATTTTCACGAGCCCGCGAGGACTTCACGTTTTACCTCGAGGGCGGCGACGACGTCACGGAGACGTACAGCGTCGCACTGAGCGAACGTCCGGTGGTCGTCTCGGCCGAGATGACAGTGGAACCGCCGCGCTATACGAATCTGCCCGTGCAGACGTATCCGGACGGCCAGCGGTCCGCGGAGATGTACCACGGAAGCACGCTGACCATTCGCGCGCAGGTGTCGAAGGATCTCGCCAGCGCGGCGCTCTACAGCGGCACGCAGGTGATTCAGCGGCTGGATGCTGACGAGCGGACGCTCGCCGTCGCGGTCACGCCGACGGAGTCGCAAACGTACCAGTTCGAGCTGCTCGATCGGGACGGGCTCACGAATTCGCGGCCGGCGCGTTTCAGCGCGCGGATCATCGAGGACGCCGCGCCGAAGGTGCGCATGCTGGCGCCCAACGTCGGCAACTTGGTCACGCAGCAGGCGGTACTGCCGCTGGAGCTGGCGTTCACCGACGAACTCGGGCTCGCCGACGCGGAACTCGTCTGGGAGCGCAGCGCGGAGGCCGGGCAGAGCAATGAAGAGCCCGTCGAGGGATTCAAGCCGGGCATGCGCGATTTCGAAACGCGGCGCAACTGGACGGTCGCGGACACGCACGCGGACATCGGCGAAGCGCTCACGCTGACGGCACGGGCTCACGACTACAACGACGTCACCGGGCCGGGCGTCGGATCCTCGACGACGCTGACGTTTCGCGTCGCGACCACCGAGGAGATGCTCGCCGAGTTTCAGCGTCGCGAGCAGGAGTATCGCCGGCAGTTCGAACGCCTCGTCGACAGCCAGGAGCGCCTGCGCCGGCAGTTGCTCACCGCGCTGGCGGCGATGGATCAGGCGCAGGCGCTCGCGGACCTCGAGGTGACGCTCGCGCCGCTCGAGCGCCAGCAGCGGCAGATCCGCCAGCAGGTCGGAGCGATTCAGCAGCAGTTCGTGCAGGCCCTCGCCGAGATGAGCATCAACCGGCTCGATGACGCCGAAACGCGGCAGCGCGTCCAGGGCGGGATCATCGATCCGCTTGGGGCGTTGTTCAGCCGCGATCTCTCCGACTCCGCCGATCTGCTTCGCCGGCTGGGGCGCGAGAAAACGGTGGCGCTCGCCGCGGACGTCGACCCGGCCCAGGCGGACATTGCCGGGAAAATGCAGGGTGTGCTGGATAACATGCTGCAGTGGGAGGGGTATCAGGAAACGGTGGGCATGCTCCGTGAGATTCTCCAGTTGCAGCGCGAACTGAACGCCGAAACGAAGCAGAAGCTCGAGCAGCGCGGAGACGATTTCTTTGAGGATTGAGCGACGCCGTGACGCGGCGCGCCGTGGACGAATCATGGGCAGGCGCAGGCTCAGACAATTCGGCGTGATGATGCTGCTGATCGCAGCAGCCGCTGGGCGCGTACGCGCGGACGAGGGCGCGCCTCCGGTGGATGCGCTGTCGACCAAGCAGCAGATGATCCGCGACCGGCTCGCGCGTCTCGAGGATCGGATGTTCCGGCTGCGCGAGAAGCTCAGCACGACGGAGCCCGAGAACGCTCAGCGTCTGGAGGCGGCGCTGGAGCAAGCTGGCGCTCTGGATGTGAAGGCCCGGATCGATCGACTCGTCGAGGCCCTCCGCGACCACGGCACTCTCGACAAGCCGATCGCCGAGCAGGAGCAGTTGCTCGCGGACCTCGAGGCGGTCATGGGCGTGCTGCTCGATCGCAACCCGGACGATGCGCATCGGCGCGAGGAGTTGAAGCGTCTCGCGGAGATCAAGGAGAACCTCGATCGGGTAATCGACGAGCAGATCGAGCAGCGCCGCGCGGCTGCCCGCACGTTGCAGGCCAAGCGGCTGGCGAAGCGGATTGGCGACGCGGCCCGCGCGCTCGAGAAACTCAAGAACGATCAGGCGGATCTGGCGGACGACGCGTCGAAGGAGAAGAACAACGAGCAGCCGGACGGCCAGCCGCAGGCTGCGGAACAGGAGAAACTCGCCGAGCGGGCCGAACGTCTCCAGCGCGAAGTGGAGCAGTTGTCGCGCCGGCTGGGTGACCTCAAGGCAGCCGACGCACCGGAAAAACCTGCTGGCGACTCGCCGGATGAACCGGGCAACACCCCGCAGGACAGTCAGCCGGCGCCCGGCGAACAGACTCCGGGACCGCTGGACGACGCGGCTCAGGACGTCGAAGGCGCCAAGGACGGCATGCAACGCGCCGCCGATCAGCAGAAGGCCGGCAAGCCCGACGCGGCTGAGCCGGAGCAGCGCGACGCGATCGAGAAGATCGAGCGGGCCATCCACCGTCTCCAGGAAGAGCAGCAGAAGCTCGACCCGGATGCCGACTCCGATCAGGCGGCTGAGGACCAGCGGCGGATCGCCGGCGAGGCGCAGCGGCTCTCCGAGCAGATGCAACCGAAGTCCGCCGACGAGCAGGGGCAGCAGGGCCAACCTCAGGACGGATCGCAACAGGGACAGCAAGGCGAGCAGGGCGACCAGCAGAAACAGCCGCGGCAACTCCAGCAGAAGCCGTCGCCGGGGCAGGAGAACGTCCAGCGCGCCCGCGAGCACATGGACGACGCCGCCGAGAAGCTCGACGACAAGGACACCGAGCAGGCCATCCTCGAGCAGGACAAGGCGCTCGACGAACTCGACCGCGCCAAGCGCGAACTCGAGGAAACGCTCAAGCAGTTGCGCAAGGAGGAGCAGGAGGAGGTGCTCGCCAGCCTCGAGGCCCGCCTGCGCGACATGCTGGAAAAGCAGACGGCGATCAACACGGAGACGCAGCCGCTTACCGAGCTCGGTGCGGACAACTTCACGCGGGCGGAGACGCTCAAGTGCGCGGATCTGGCGGATCGGCAGCGCGCGGTGAGCGAGGCGGCTGGCACCGGCGTGCGCCTGCTCCAGGAGGACGGCACGACCGTTGTGTTTCCCAATATCCTGCAGCAGCTCGCGGACGACACGCAGACCATCGCCGATCGCCTGGCGGCAGCGCAGGTGGGGCCGCTGACGACCGCGATGCAGGCCGACGCCCAGGCCGTGCTGACCGAGCTGCTCGAATCGCTGAAGAAGCTGCGCGAGAAGATGCAGCAGGACAAGCAGGCGGGCGGTGGCGGAGGCGGGGGGGCTGGCGCGAGCGCCCCGCTGGTCCCGACCTCGGCTGAGCTCAAGCTGCTGAAGAGTTCGCAGGTGCGCATCAACCGGGCGACCGCCGCCGCCGAGGAGGCCGCGCGCAAGGACGACAACGCAGCCGATGTCGCCGCCATGCTCAAGCGGGCCGCCGCGCAGCAGCAGGATCTGGTCGAGATGGCCCGCGGAATCCAGGAGCGGGCGGAGAAGGAGATGCAGCCGTGAGACGCATTGCGCACATGGTTGCCGGTGTTGTGGTGCTCGGGGCTCTCGGGTCCGCAGCGACGGCACGCGCCGACGTGCAGAACGATCCGCTCTTCGCGCGGCTGGCGGTGCACGTGGGCAAGCTCGATTCGCTCGACCCGCATGCGCGCGACGTCATTCATAAGGCCCTCGCGGAGCGGGACGCCGACAGCGACGACGAGTCGCTGCTGATCGAGGCACTCGTGCTGATGTCCCCGAAATTCCGCGCGGGGCTCGATGCCTACGATGACGAGGACTACGCCGCCTGTATCACCGCGCTCGACGCGCTGGCCGACGACGAGGATCTCTTCGTGCGCTACAACGCCCGGTCGTACGCCGCCAAGGCCCGCGTCCACGGCCACCGGCTGATCGAGGCTGAGGCGAAGATCCGCGAGCTGCTGGACGACGTCCAGACGCTCGCGATGTACAGCCTCGACGAAGCGGAACTCGTCTACATGCTGGGCTACTGCCAGGTGCAGAACCTCGAACAGGCGGAGGCGGAGGCGACGCTGAAGAACTTCCTGCGCGACTACCCGGATGCGTCCCCGCGGTTCGTCGTCACCGCGAAGCAGATGCTCGCGGAACTCGCCCGCCGGATCCCCGACAGCATCGGCGAGGTCGCGGACCTGATGAACTTCTCCGAACTGCGGCTCGCCGCAGCCGACCCCGGCGAACGCACCCGGTCCGCGCAGGATCGCGCCGTGGAACTGCTCGACAAGCTGATCGAGGACGTGGAAAACCAGGAGCAGCAGGCGCAGAGCTCCAGCAGCCCGTCGCCGCGCAACCAGCAGCGTTCCCAGCCGCAGCAGCAACCGCAGAACCCCGCCGACCAGTCGCAGGCGGTGCCGGGCTCGCCCGACGAAGGACCGAAGCGCGCGGGCCGCGTGGTCAATCCCGGCGATGCGTGGGGGGCGATGCCCGCGGCGGAACGCGAAAAGATCCTGCAGGTGCTCCGCGACCGCTTTCCCGGCCGGTACCGGGCGCTGGTCGAGCAGTACTACGAATCACTCGCGGAGCAGCCCTGATGCGCCTGTTCTTGTCGGTCTTGATGATTGCGGCGACTTCTGCAGCGGCAGCGGCGCAGGAAGTGACGGTCACGGGCCTCGACGGCACGCAGTGGTCCGGCGCGTTGACGGGCCTCGATGCTGCCGCGGCGCACGTCGACACGGGCAACGAGCCGGCGGACATTCCGCTGAACGACATCGCTGAAATCACCTGGGCCGGTTGCAACGCGAACGCGGCGGACGTGGACGGCGCACTGTTCCTGCTCAACGGTGGCGGCCGACTTACCGGCGCGCTGACCGATGGCGGCAGCGAGCAACTCACCGCGCGCACCGCGGAGTCCGACCAGGTCGTGCTACGCTACGCCGACCTCGCCGGCGTCGTGTTGCGCAGTGATGAGAATCGCGCAGCCAGAAAGCTCTTCGATGAAGCGCTGGCGGACCGTTTGCCGGGGCACGACGTGCTGATCGCGCTCGATGACGAGCCCAAGGCGCTCCGCGGGCGGCTGCAGTCGCTCGGTCCGGAGGAGGGCGCCTTCGTCTTCAGTGGCCGCGCCCGGGCATTCCGCACGAGCAAGGTCTACGGCGTGGTTTTCGCAAAGGCCGCCGCCGATCAGCCGGCCGAGTCCGCCCGGATCGAACTGGCACGGGGCGATCGATTTACTGCCCGGAAACTGCAGTTTGCGGACGGCGTGCTGCGCGTCACCACGACGTTCGGCGCCGCCTGGACAATACCCGCGGACGACCTGTGCGCGGTGCGCTGGGACAATCCGCGGGTCGTGTACCTCGACACCCTGCCGACGGAGCGCGAGTCCACCGCGGGTATCCTGCATCCCACCTGGCCGATCGTGCGCAACGCCAACGTGCTCCACGGGCCGCTGCGCGTTGGCGGAAAAACCTACGCCCACGGCATCGGCGTCCACGCCCGCACGGAGCTGACCTGGGCGCTGGGCGGTGCGTACGCCGTTTTCGCCGCCGAGATCGGTATCGACGATGCCGTGGGCGCCGGGGGCAACGCGGTCTTCACGGTGCTCGGCGACGGCCGCCAGCTCTATACCAGCGGGCCCGTCAGCGGCCGAGAAGACGCGCGGCTCGTCCGCTTGCCCGTGGACGACGTGGACAAGCTGACGCTGCTCGTGGAGCCCGCAGCCAACCTGGACGTCGGCGACTGGGCGGACTGGGCGAGCGCTCGGGTTATTCTGCCGAAGGCGACGCCATGATTAGGTATTTCCACCGTGGACTCGCCACTGCGCGGCCGCGCCCCAACCAGTGGGCATGGACGGCGCTGATCCTGCTGGCTTGCGCAGCAGGCGCACGGGCGGATGAGGCGCGGAATCTTGATGCGCTCGAACAGGCCGAACGGGCGGAGGCGGCGCGCGTCGCCGTGGTCGCGCGGATCACGCCGGCGGTCGTGGCGATCTACGACGAGAGCGAGCGGGGCGGGGGCTCGGGCGTGCTGCTCGATCCAACCGGCTACGGTCTCACGAATTTCCACGTGGTCGCCGACATGCTCGAATCACGCCGCGGCCTCGGCGGACTCTCCGACGGCAAACTCTACCCGCTGCAGGTGCTGGGCGTCGATCCCGGCGGCGACCTGGCCATGTTCCGCCTGATCGCCGATCATGAATTTCCCCATGCCGAACTGGGCGACTCGGATGCCGTCCGCGTCGGCGACGAGGTGCTCGCGCTGGGCAATCCGTTCCTGCTCTCCGAGGACCAGACGCCGACGGTCACGTTCGGCGTGGTCAGCGGCGTCAACCGCTACCAGTGGGGGGCTGGCGCCAACGATACGCTGCTCTACTCCGACTGCATCCAGGTCGATGCCGCCATCAATCCAGGCAACAGCGGGGGACCGTTGTTCAACCTCGCGGGCGAGGTGATCGGCATCAACGGGCGCATCAGCGTCTCCATGCGCGGCCGGGTGAACGTCGGCCTGGGCTACGCCATCACCGCCAACCAGATCCGCATGTTCACGCCGGCCTTGCGCGCCGGCCTGCTCGCGGAGCACGGGACGCTGGAGGCGGTCACGCGCGACCACTACGACGGCAGCGTCATCTTCACGCAGTTGCGGGAGGATGCTCCGGCCTGGAACGCGGGCATCCGCCCGGGCGACACACTGCTCGGCTTCGACGGACGCACGATCCACTCCGCGAACGAATTCGCCAGCATCCTCGGAACGCTGCCGGCGAACTGGCCGGTTCCGATCACCTGGCGCCGGCAGGACGGCGTCGAGCAACACGCCGTCGCCCGCACCGAACCCATCGAGATCGATCAGGATGCACCGTTCGAGGTGAATACGACCGTCAATCTCGACGCGGTTGAGCGCGTGCTGCTGCGCTTCCAGGCCGCGTCGTTCGACGCGCCCGCGCTCGCTGACTGGGACGTCACCGGTGATTCATCCAGCCCGCTCGCAGCCCAGGCGCTGGCGGTGGCTGTGCGGGCACATGGGGCTGATTTTTCGCGAAGTGCCATGGCGGATCTGAAGCACGCCGGCGCCGATCGGATCGTGCGCTTCGACGGCGACCAGCCGGTCACCTCCCCACCGCTGGAGTGCGTTACAGCCGACCTGGGCGACAACGCCACCGCTCGGATGCTCTTCGATCCGGCCTCGGGCGCACTGCTCCGGATCAGGGCTGTCGACGCGCTGACGCACGAGGAGGTGATCCTGGATCGTCGCACCGATCCGGACGCTTCTCTGCGGCTCGCCGCGGACGCATCCGACCCCCTGCCGCCGGACCTAGCCGCCGTGGCGGCGCGAACGGTGAAGCTGGTCGGGGCGCGGGTAGGTCAAGCTGCGGGATACGGTTGCGGAATCCTGGTTTCCTCTAACGGTCTCGTGCTGACCGTCGATTCCGCACTGCTCGACGGACGCCACGTTCGCGCCTACCTCAACGACGGCTCCGTGCGCGGTGTGCAGTCGGTGCGTGCCGACCACGATCAGCAACTCGCCCTCCTGCAACTCGTCGCCGAGGGCGAGAGTCCTGGAAAATACCCGTACTTCGACCTTAGCGGCGATCAGCCGCCGGCCCCGCGCGGCGAAAGCGTCTGGGCGGGGGGCAACCCCTTCAAGGTGGCCAGCGGAGCCGAGCCCATCTCGTTTGCACGCGGGACGCTGTCCACGACCACGCGGCTGGACGCGACGCGCGGCACGCAGGATCTCCCCTACCGCGGCCGGGTGCTGGTGATCGATGCGATAACGAGCACGCCGGGGTTCGCGGGCGGGCCGCTGGTGAACGCGGGCGGCCGCATTCTGGGCATGATCGGCCGCATCGCCGAAGCGCGGATGACGCATACCATGCTCAACTACGCGGTCCCAGCCGATGTGCTGGCGAGCTTCCTGGCGGCGGCGACCGCTCCAGCGGGCGATGCGCCGCACGACACAGCCGCTCGGAAGCCGGGCTATCACGGCATCAAGTTCTTCGAGCTGGGCTACCGGGAAAACCCAGTGTACGTCGAACGCGTGCGCCGCGGCTCGCCGGCTGCACGCGCGGGCCTGCGTACAGACGATCTGATCATCGGCGCCGACGGCAAGCCCGTCCCCAACCTCGAGACGCTCACGCGCCTGCTCGACGGCTTCGGGCCCGGTGACACGGTCACGTTCACTGTCATGCGCAAGAAGGAAATCCACAAGTTCGAGGTGACGCTCGAGGAGGAGCCATGAATCGGGCGAGACGAGGCCTCGTGATCGCCGGCTGTGCGGCGGCGCTGCTGGCGAGCGCGGTCCGCGGCGACGAAACCAACCGGCAAGTGCTGGCGGAGGGGCGCGACGCGCTCTTCGCCGAAGTCGTCGCCCGGGCGCAGGCGTTCACCGTGCAGATCGAGACGGTCGGCGGCGCCCAGCCACTGGGCGCGCTGCCCACCCTGCGCACCCAGCACGAGGACGAAGGCACCCAGCCCACCCCCGATCCGAATCGGTTCCGCGACGACCCGGGGTCGGGCTTCCTCATCGCCGACGGCCCCACCACGGGAATCGTCTACGACGCCGATGGGCACATCCTCACCAGCAGCTTCAACTTCGTCCGCGAGCCGTCGATCATCACCGTGCGTCTGCCCGACGGCCGGCAGACGCCCGCGACGATCGTCGCGCGCGACCGCGTGCGCAAGCTCACGATGCTCAAGGTCGATGCCAGTGGCCTGACGCCGCCGGAGTGGGCGCCGCGCGACCAGATCCGGCCGGGGCAGTGGGCCATCGCCGTGGGCAAGGGGCTCGGCGGCGAGGGGGCTGTGTCGGTGGGCATCGTCAGCGCGACCGGGCGGATGCTGGGCAACGCGATCCAGACGGATGCCAAGCTCTCCCCGGTCAACTACGGTGGTCCGCTGCTGGACTCGTCGGGGCGCGTGCTGGGGATCTGCGTGCCGATGGCGCAGCGTCCCGGGGAGCTGGCGGGCATCGAGTTCTATGATGCGGGTGTGGGATTTGCCGTACCCGGTTGGCGCGTGCGGGAGATCGCCGGCGAACTGCTCAAAGGGCATAACTTCAATCGCGGCTGGCTGGGCATGGCCGCCGATCCGGAGGCGACCGACGGGGTGCGGGTCCTGCAGACAGCCGACCCCTCTCCGCTGCGGAGCGCGGGCGTCGAGCGCGGCGACTACATCGCGGCGATCAACGGCCGCGAGATCAAGCACTACGGTCACCTCGTCCAGGCGCTCTACATGCTGCCCGCCGGCGAGAAGGTGCACGTGCAACTGCTGCGGGGCGCGGACCTGATCGACGTCGAGATCACGCTGGCGGATAACACGGAACTGGGGCCGTTGCCGCCGGTGGAGGAGCCCTTCGATCCCGCCCAGCCCGCCACCGAGCCCGAGCCCCCGGTCCCCGCGGAAGAGTTGCCGTAAAGCGAAGTTCATGACGCCGCGGATCTGACTGCACACTTCAGACTGCACATCCGTTCGGGAATGCGGTAGCATCGCTGCGCATCAGGCGAACACGCACCACTCTTCGGGAGGCAGTCTGATGGACCCACACGACGAGATGCAACCCGCGCCGGCCCGGATGGCGCCGCCGAGCGACGTCGAAACACCCTACCTGCAACCTCAACTGTCCACGTGGCCAAGGACATTGGGGATCCTGGCGATCGTCTTCGGCGCCCTGGCGGTGCTGGGTGGCGTTCTCACCGCGGTCGGCCAGATCTTCTCGGAGCAGTTCGCGAAGATGGCGCCGGAGGGGCAGCGCGCCGCCATGACCTCCCTGGAGCAATGGAAAAGCTGGATCGTCACCGAGCAGGTGCTGCGCGTGGTGCTCGGCGTGCTCGTGATCGTCGCGGGTGCGTGGGTGATGCAGCGCCGGCCCAAGGGCGTGAAGTGGATGCGCATCTGGGCCGGGCTGAAGATCGTGCTGGTGATCGGCGCGCTCGTGCTGGGCCTGCAGACCGTTGATGTGCAGGTCGCGGCGATGCAGCAGAGCGTCCAGGGGACGCAGACGCCCATGTCGCCGGCCATGATGAAGACGGTCGCGCAGTTCTCACTCGGTCTGGCCCTGCTGTGGGGTGCCGCGCTCCCCGTTTTCATGCTCATCTGGTTCGGGCGCCAGCGGATCAAGAACGAAGTCAGCAGTTGGCCGTCCGGCGATACGTCGCTCCAGACATCGTGATCCAACATGCGCTGCAAGAACTGCGACTACCGCTTGTGGAATCTCACCAGCCGGCAGTGCCCGGAGTGCGGCACGCCGTTCGTCCCCAGCGCCTACAGCTTCGTGCCCAACAGCGTCCGCTTCTGCTGCCCGCACTGCAGCCAGGAGTATTACGGTACCGCTTCCAACGGCCACCTCGTGCCCGACGCGTTCGACTGCGTGCGCTGCAACCGGCACGTGCACATGGACGAAATGGTGCTGCTGCCCGCGGAGGGTTTCGAGGAGGACCAGACGGAGGTTGAACGGCTGGCCTGGCTCGACCGCGGCAAGCGTGGCGTCGTGCGGGCGTGGTTCGCCATGATCGGCATGGCGCTGGTCCGCCCCGGCAGGGTGATGGAGCTCGCGCCGGTCGATGGCGCCGTCGGATCGGCCTGGTGGTTCGCCGTAGCCACGAGCATGATCGTCGGCTGCATCGCGATGATCCCCACGCTGGTGCTGATCGGCGCGATGAGTTTCGCCTCGCCGCGTGGTTTCGTGGCTGCACCGTTCGCGGGGGTTACCTGCTTCTTTCTACTGAGTGCGCTGGTGGGCATCGCGCTGTGGGGGCTGATTGCGCACGGCGTTCTGGCCATCAGCGGCGGCACGCGCGGCGGGATCGGGCGGACCTACCAGGCGATGTGCTTCAGTTCCGGAGCCAACGCGGTCACGGCAATTCCGTGCGTGGGGCCGTACCTGGGGTTCATCTGGTGGACGGTCAGCGCGGTCATCATGGTGAAGGTGGGCCAGCGCGTCGGCGGGTTGCGTGCCACGCTCGCAGTGCTGCTGTTGCCCGCGCTCGTCATCGCGAGCACGGTCTACCTGATCACGCTGAGCGTGCGAACGGCGACGACGGCCTACACACAGGCGCTCTCAACGCAGACGACGGCCGTTGCCGACGCCATCCTGCGCTACGCGGAGGCGCACGACTATCACGGTCCGGACCACGCCCTCGTGCTCGTCTCCCAGGGAATTCTCAAGCCCGAGCAACTGACGGCTTTCAAGTACGCCAGCACTACCCAGAACGTGCTGGTCGGCGACGGCACGCTGGACGATTTCGCCAGCGCAGCGCCGAGCGAGCAGCTGCGGCAGGCCTCCGCGGCGGCTGCCGCGCTGCCCGAAGACGTGATTGCTCACCGCGTTGGTGATTACGTGTTCACCTATCACGGCGCAACGCTGAACGAGTGCCCGGCTGGGCTGTGGATCGTGATCGAGTCGAGGGATCCGCAGGCCACCACCCAGACGCCCGGTAGTCCGCTTGCCGCCAGCGTGAACGTCGGCAAAGCCGACGGGTCCGTGGAGACGATTCCAAAACACGGTCTCGCCCAGGCGCTCCAGGCTCAGAATCTCGTGCGCGCGTCCATCGGCCTGCCACCGCTGCCGGACCCGGCTACGGTGACCTTTGGCCGACCCGCCGTCGGGCCCACCGTGCCGGTCGCCGTTGACACGACTGGCATCTCGGCAGGCGCGCCGTAGCCGTGATGTGCGTGTCGCTTCGTCAGCAGTGAATCAACGCTGAGTCGTGCCTCAATCCAGCCAGCGGACCTGGCCGGTGTGCAGGTCGTACACGCCGCCGACGATCCGGGTGTGCCCGGCTGCCACGGCGTCGTGGATGGATGGGACCTGCGCGAGCTGGTGCATCGCCTGGCGCACGTTGGACTCGACGCCGGCCTTCACCCGCTCGGCCTGCGGCATCGCGTGGGAGAATTCCGGCATGCCGACGTGGATCGTCGCGAGCAGCTCGCTGAGCTCCTGCGGCTCGCCCATGATATCCTCGTGCGACCCCAGCGCGGCGGTCACCGCCCCGCACTGCTCGTGGCCGACGATCGCGACGATCGGCGTGTGCAGGTGGAGCACGGCGTACTCGATGCTGCCGGCCTCGTCGCGCATCACCAGGTTGCCCGCGACGCGGATCACGAACAGATCGCCGAAGCCCTGGTCGAAGAGCAGTTCGAGCGGCACACGCGAGTCGCTGCAGCCGATCACCGTCGCGAACGGATGCTGGCCCTTTTCCAGATCGCCGCGCCAGCCTGTGTCCTCGTGCGGGTGGCGCATGGCGCCCCGAACGAAGCGGGCGTTGCCGTCCTTGAGCCGCTGCCATGCGTCCGCGACGTCCGGTTGAGCGGACGCGGCGTGGGCGGGTGTCGCGGCCTGAGCGTGATGTTGCACAGGGTCTGCAGCGTTGTGCTGATCGCTACAGCCGTTCACCGTCGCAAGCAGTGTGCTGGCCAGAGCGCAGGCCAGGAGTGGAGCGTGAAATCGAGAACACTGACGTTCCATGAGGTGGCTCCCGTGCTGATGGAATGGTGAATTGAAGCTCCTGTTCAGTCGAGCCAGCTCTTCTTGTCCTTGAGCTTGGCCGGCGTGTACTCCTCGGTCACGAACGACAGGTGCTTGCTGGCCATGGCCTCGACCTCCATCTTGAAGCCGTTCTTGGCCATCTTGCGGATCTCCTTTTCCCACTCCTTCTTGCCCGCGAACCAGGGGTATTCCATGATCTGCTTGGCACGCTTGATATCGTTGGAGTCCAGGTCGATCTTGACGTCGTCGGAGAGGCCGAAGCGTTCGTAGTCGAAGCTCGAGACGCCGATGAACTTCGCGTCGGGCACGGCCATGCGGCCCGACTCGAAGGCGAGGTTGATCGAGCCCTGCTTGATGACGCTGTAGATGTAGTACCCCCAGGGGTCGTTGTCCATCAGGACCATGACGGGCAGCTTGAGCTCGTTGTGCATCCGGTGCAGAAGCCGGCGCACGCCGCGCGGCGGCTGGCCGTTGCCGTGCGTGAGGATGCACTTGTGCTTTTCCCAGAAGCGGTCCTCGACGAACCGGCGCCAGACGGTGTCCTTTTCGACGTGGAGGACGAACTTCGCGTTGCACTTCTTGAACTGGATGACGGAGGGCTCGACGATGCTGGGAATGGCGTAGCCGCCGCTGCCCAGCCGCGTGGCGTCGATCGTGTCGCCGCTGTCCACGAAGGTGAGCTCGCCGATCATCGCCCCGCGGCTGCTGGCGTAGACGTGCAGCTCCTCACGCAGCGAGTCCAGCGCGACCTCGAGGTCCTCCAGGACCGGGTCGCACTCCTCCTGCGTGTCGAAGGTCTTCTCCTTGGTGCCCTTGATGCTGTGCTTGGCCTGGTAGAAGATGCCACGGATGCTGGACGTCTTGTTGCGCTCGATGTTGTCCTTGCACTTGCTGGCGACCAGCATCGTCTGCATGAAGCGCTTGGCCTGGCCGAAGTTGAAGAAGTTCCGCCGCTGCGACTTGTCGCCCATCTCGATGTAGCGCGTCTTGCGGTTGAAATCCACGTTGCTGAGCGCGCGGATCGGGATATCGACGAAGGGATCCGTGCCCTTGCCGGCCTGGGCCACGACGGTCTGGGCAAGGTCGGTGATCCGGTCCGTGGTCGCGGGCCCGCCCTTGCCGCGCCGCTTGCCCGCCGGCGCCTTGGTGGACTTGCTCGACTTCTTCGCGGCAGTTTTCTTCGCTTTGGCCATGTGCTTTCCGAACAGTCTAGAAGGTCTGAAAGCGCTGCCGCGGCGGGCAGCGCTGGATCATTCACGTGCGGCGCGGCGCCCGGTGCATACGCTAACGCTTGCGCGCGGACTTCGCCTTCTTGGTCTTGCCCTTGGCGGCCTTCGCACGCTTCTTCTTGCGGCCGCCGTTCGTGTCCGCGGACTCGGTGGCGAACAGCCCGAGCTGGCCCGCCGGAGGTTCGCCCTCGCGGTCCACGATGACGGTGTGCTCCAGCGTGCGCTCGGCCTGCTCTTTCGGCTGAATCATGTTGCCGTGCTCGTCGAACTCGATGTCGGCATGCGCGGTCGCCTGCTCGGCGAGACTCACCAGGCTGCGGCGGAACTCGTCCTTGTTGAACGTCGCCATTGCCCGGCAGGCCTCGACGACCTCGTCGATGTACTTATGGAACACGTCGCGCCGCTGCGAGAAGTGCGCCCGGCGCTTCTTGCGCCGCAGGTAGATCCCCAATCGGCGGCCGCACTCGGCGATGGCGAGCTTGATCTCCTTGCGGATCTCGTCGTAGTCGGCGATCGCCTCCTTGGACTCGCTCGTGAACGGCACCCACACGCTGGCCATGTGGATCAGGATGACGACCGGCGCCTGCGGAATCGCTCCACGCGCCTGCGAAAGACCGTAGTTGTTCCACTTGGTCTCGATGACGCTCTTGTAGGTGCTGCAGGCGCTCTGCTGGTAGAGCAGCGGCACCCGGTTGGCGAAGCGGATCACCCGCGCTGCAGCCGGCTCGTCCTTGGCCTTTTTGCCGACCGAACCGTTGTCGTCATCGTCGCTGCTGCTGCTGCCGCCCAGGTCGCCGCCGAACGCCACGCCGACCTCGATCTGGAACGGGTTGCCACGGTAAACCGTCGGGGGCCGCGTCGAGGCCGTGTAAAACTCCGCCTTGATGCCCTTCAGCAGACCGCTGAGGATCGCCTCCGCTCCGATCGGCGCCAGGCAGTCGGTGCTCGGCGCCCGCAGGCGGGTATCCTGCAGCGCCTGGTACAGCTTTTCCGCAGTCTGTGGATCCACCGTGTTGACCCACGTGCGCGCGGTAATGCCCGCCTTCTGGCAGATTTGCCCGGCGACGCTCGAGGACACGCGGGAAAAATCCTGCTGGAGGAACGCGCCGACCTGCGTGGCGCGCGTCTCCTTGAGCATCTTCATCAGCACGCCCAGCTCGATCCCGTGCGGGTGCGGCTTGATCTCGCGTGTTTCCCGCGGAAGTTCTTCGGTCGCACGCGGGTATTCCATCAGCTCGCCGGTCGGGCCCTTGAACGTGAACGCCGCGTGCGGATTCGCGATCGCGGTCTGATCGATGTACTCGAAGACGCTCTGGCGGCCGCGGTTGAAGCCCGCGACCATCTCGATCTCGATCTCGGTGCCGCGCTCCCAGGGCACCTCGACCTCACGGTCCTCGATGATGTCCGGCTTGTTCTTCTTCGTGTCGATCGCGAGCTTGTAGTGGTGCGCGGGCTTCTTCGCCCCGGTCTTGCTGACGATGCTCACCGGCTTGCCGGTGGTCAGCAGGCCGTACATGCCGGCTGCACTGATGCCGATACCCTGCTGTCCGCGCGACATCTTCAAGCGGTGAAACTTCGAGCCGTAGAGCAGCTTGCCGAAGATGTTGGGAATCTGCTGTTTCACGATCCCCGGGCCGTTGTCGCGGCAGATCATGCGGAAGCGGTCTTCGGAGAGCTGGCGGATTTCCAGGTGAATCTCCGGCAGCACGCCCGCCTCCTCGCACGCGTCGAGCGCATTGTCGACCGCCTCCTTCACGCTGGTGAGCAGGGCCTTGCGCTTGTTGTCGAACCCGAGCAGGTGGCGGTTGCGGGCGAAGAATTCCGCCACCGAGATTTCCCGCTGCTGGGCCGCCATGGTCTCCGCCGAGGCCGGTCCCGAGGCTTTGGCCGCCTTCTTCTTCCCTTGGGTCGGTTTCGAGCGGGCCTTCGCGGATTGGGGCATACGGATATTCTCAGGGGCTGGGGCTGCGGGTTCAGCCGGAAACTCGAACGTGGCTTGGGTTGCGCTGGGCGCCGTGGCGTCATCCATGACTGGCACACCTCAATCCGGTATTCGCCGGCGCGTTACGTCGCCGACGAGACCCGTTAGTTATACCCGCGCCCGATGCACCTTCAACTTAGGCAACTCTGCACCGTCGTGAGGCGCACCGAGCCCGCCGGATCGGGTCCACTTGCACACCGCCTGCCGTGTGAAGTATGTTCGGGGCTACCCTTTGCGGCTGATTTGGGGGTGGCACAGAACGTCCGATATGCTACAATCGACGCGATCAGCAAACTGCGGTCATTAACAGCACTAAGTTATTGTAATTTATTGACTTACGTCACTTCCAGCAACGTGCGGAACCGCTCCTGGAGCCTCGGCACGCCGCTGTTCATGCGAGGGAAATCACATGCCGGCACTGCAGCCCTCGGTCTGGGAGGACATCCTCGGTCATGTGCGCGTCCAGCACCCGGAACTGGTCCGGGGCTGGTTCAGTCAGCTTGAACCCCGCTCCCTCTACGGAGGTATCCTCCGCATCCGCGCCCAGAACCCGCTGCAGGTACGCTACCTCGACGACCTCTGCCGAGTCGCGTTCACCGAAAGCGCCCAAGCGGCCCTCGGACAGCTTGTCAGCGCCGCGTTCGAGTCGGACGAGGTCGGCGGCAACGGCCACGCCGCCAGCAAGGATGAGGGGTTCGATCCGACGGTCTCCCTGCAGCTCAACAACGACTACGTGTTCGACAATTTCGTGGTCGGGCCGGGCAACCGCCTGGCCCACGCGGCGTCGGTGGCGGTCGCAGAGGCCCCTGGGACCACCTACAACCCCCTTTTCGTTCACGGCGACGTGGGCCTCGGCAAAACGCACCTGCTCCAGGCCATCTGCCACGAGACCAACCGGCTGGGGACGTGCGCGAATACCCTGTACATCTCCTGCGAGACCTTCATGAACCACTACATCGAGGCGGTGGAGCGGGGCATGATGAAGGAGTTTCGCTACCGGTACCGCGAAGTGGACATGCTGGTCATCGACGACATCCAGTTCCTGGGTGAGCGGGAGCGGAGCCAGGAGGAGTTCTTCCACACGTTCAACACGCTCCACCAGGCTCAGAAGCAGATCATACTATCAGCCGATTGCAGCCCGGCCGAGATCCCCAGCCTCGAGGGCCGGCTGGTGAGCCGGTTCAACAGCGGCCTGGTTGCCTCGATTGACATGCCCTGCATGGAAACGAGAATGGCGATCATCCGCAAGAAGGCCCGCCTGCGCTGCATCGAGGTGGGCGAGGACGTCATCAAGTTCGTCGCGGAGCGGATCGAATCCAACATTCGCGATCTCGAAGGGGCGCTGGTCAAGCTGGACGCGCTCAGCCACACGCGCGGCGGGAAGATCGATCTGGCGTTGGCCCAGGAGGCCCTGGGGCCTGCGGACGTGCATCACGCGATCACCGTCCAGCAGATCGTGGACGTCGTGACGCGCCGCTTCAGCGTGCGACTGGCGGACCTGCAGAGCAAGAAGCGGACGAAATCGATCACGCACCCGCGGCAGGTGTGCATGTACCTTGCCCGCGAGCTGACCAGCCACAGCCTGGAGGAGGTCGGCGGGTTCTTCGGTGGACGCGATCACACGACGGTGCTGCACGCCCATCGGGCGATCAGCACCGCCCGAGGAGCAGATGCCAAGCTCAACGGGATCCTGGAGGATCTGATCCAGGCGTTGCGGCAGCGCCGCGTGGAAGTGAACTCCTGACAGGGGCCCGACGAACGTGCGACGCGTGTTGTGGCGCTCGCGGCGGGCAATCACAGCAGGTAACAACGGCTCGGGACGCGAACGCGAAGCTGTCGGCAGACCTCGAGCAGGCAACAGCGGATATCACAGCTTTTCCACGGTGATATCCGCTGGTCGCGAGCAGATAAGCCGTTTGTCATCAGAGAGTTAAGAGGCTCTGGCGAGAAAGCTTCAACACGCGTAACAGGCCCTTATACGGTCAATGAGTTTGCTCTCTAAAAACTATTACAGTGTTCTTCAAACAGGTACAGGTTGAGCGCACATGAAGGTCCAACTGAATCGTCAGGAGTTTGCCGAAGCCTTGGCTGCCGTGGGAAGCGTTGCCGCAGCCCGTACGCCCAAGCCCATTCTGCAGTGCGTGCTGATTGACGCCCAGGCGGATCATTGTGTGCTCGCCGCCACCGATCTGGAGGTCGGCATCCGGTACACGGTCTCCCAGGTCGAAGTGGACAAGAAGGGCAAGGTCGTGCTCCCGGCGGACAAGCTGGGGCAGATCGTGCGCGAGTCCGCGGACGAGGTGCTGACGCTCGACAGCGACGACTCGGTCTGCCACGTGCGCGGTCGCGGGGCTCACTACCAGATCTACACGCACGACCCGGCGGACTTCCCGCCGGTCGCGGACCTGGCGGGGACGCCCGACTTCGAGGTGGACGCCGGCCTGCTGCGGCGGATGTCGGAGTGGACCGTCTTCGCAGCCGCCCGCGAGAACACGCGTTATGCGATCAACGGCGTGCTCTGGGAGAAGGACGGGCAGAATCTGGCGCTGGTGGCGACGGACGGGCGGCGCCTGTCGCTGGCGCGGGGCTCGCTCGCGGGCAAGGACGGTCCGAACATGGAGCGGATCGTACCCGTGAAGGCGATGACGCTGATCCAGCGGATCATCGGCGATGGCAAGGCTCCGATCGGGGTGAAGCTCACCGGCAACCAGGTGATCGTGCGCGGTCCGCACGCGGTGGTCAGCAGCGGCCTCGTCGAGGGGCAGTTCCCGAAGTACAACGACGTGATCCCCAAGGAGAGCGATCGCAAGGTCGTTTTGAAGACGAACGAGTTCATGAGCGCGGTGCGGCGCGCGGCGCTCTTGACCAATGAGGAATCCAAGGGCGTGCGTTTCGCGTTCAGCAAGGAGCAGCTCACGCTTTCGAGCCGGGCGCCGAGCCAGGGGGAGGCGACGATCGAGGTGCCGGTGACGATGGAGGGCCTCGACGTCGAGATTGGGTTTAATCCACACTTCATCATCGAGGCGCTGAAGAACGTGCCGAGCGAGGAAGTCGCGCTCGAGCTCAAGGACTCGAACCGTCCCGGCGTGCTCAAGGCGGATGCGCACTTCGTGTACGTGGTGATGCCGGTCAATCTTTCCTAGGTTGCTGGCGCTCGCAGGTTCTTGGCTTTCGGCGGTTCGCCGGCGTGGTTCAGTGACGATGGATGTCAGGTAGTCCGCAGGGATTGCGCACCATGGCTCGCCAGCCCGATCAACCGCGAAAACTCGGCCCTGAGCGGCTGGGAGCGGACCAATTGGGCTGGGTAACGCGCAACCGCCAGCGGCCGGCGCGGCACGCTGCGATCGGTGCGGATGCGCGGCGGGCGGACGTGGACAGCAGCGGCAAGAACGCCCGCGCCCGCGAGATTTTCGACGCGATCAACGCGCTGGTGGACGAGCCTTTCCGGGCCTGTTGCCGCTTCGATGAGTACCGCGGCGGCACGGTCCGATTGTTGGTAAATCCGCCCGAAATGCTCTATCATGTCAGGTCGGTTTGGCAGGCGCGCCTCCAGCGGGAACTGGCCCGGACGGGCCGCCGGGTGACCATCCGGAGAATCGTGTTCGTCGCGCTGCACAACGACGATGCGGATCGCCCCGAGAGTCGGGGCGTGCGGTTTTTCTCGCGCTAGTGATTTCCGCGAAACCGGCTGCAGGCCGGCACGGCGGCGGGAGTGGGCTGGACCAACCATCAGCCGGACACGCATGGCAGAAGAACAACTCACGGTAGAGAGCGGCGATACGCCGACGGAAACGGCTCAGCCGGCACGCAGCGGTTACGACGAATCGCAGATCACCGTGCTGGAGGGCCTCGCCGCGGTGCGCAAACGCCCCGCGATGTACATCGGCGGCACCGGTATCAACGGCCTGCACCACCTCATCTACGAGGTCGTCGACAACTGCATCGACGAGGCCATGGCGGGCTACTGCAAGGACATCCTCGTCAAGCTCAACGCCGACGGAAGCTGCACCGTGCTCGACGACGGACGCGGTATTCCCGTCGGTCCGATGAAGCACGACAACCCCACGCTCAACGGCCGGCCCGCGCTGGAGATCGTGCTGACCGTGCTGCACTCCGGCGGCAAATTCGACCACAACGCCTACAAGGTGTCCGGCGGTCTGCACGGCGTTGGCGTGAGCGTCGTCAACGCCCTGAGCAAGTGGCTCGACGTGGAGGTGCACCGCGAGGGCAAGGTGCACCACATGCGCTTCGAGCGCGGTGATGTCACGCGCTCGATGGAGGTCACCGGCGCGACGGAACTGTCGGGCACGCGGATCGAGTTCGCGCCCGACCCGGAGATTTTCCCCGACGTGACCTTCCGGCTCGAGACGCTGGCCCCCCGCCTGCGCGAGCTCGCCTACCTCAACGACGGCCTGCGGATCCGCCTGATCGAGGAGGCCAGCGGCAAGGAACTGGAATTTCACTTCGACGACGGGATCAAGCAGTTCGTCCGCTACCTCGCCGGCGGCGAGGACGCGATTCATCGCGACGTGATCAGCTTCCGGGCCGCGGACGAGGAGCAGGGCCTCGCGTGCGAGATCGCGATGCAGTACTCGGACAACTACACCGAGAACATCATCGCGTTCGCGAACAACATCAAGAACATCGACGGCGGCATGCACATGTCGGCGTTCAAGAGCGCGTTGACCCGCGTGGCCAACAACTATGCGAAGGCCAACAACATGCTCAAGGGCTCGGTGGTGCCGTCGGGCGACGACTGGCGCGAGGGCCTGACCGCGGTGATCAGCGTCAAGGTGCCCAATCCGCAGTTCGAGTCGCAGACCAAGGTCCGCCTGCTCAACCCGGAGGTGGAGACCTTCGTGCAGCAGACGGTCAACGAGCAGTTCCGCAACTTCCTCGAGGAAAACC
Source organism: Phycisphaerales bacterium (assembly GCA_020639115.1). Lineage (GTDB taxonomy): Bacteria > Planctomycetota > Phycisphaerae > UBA1845 > UBA1845 > JACKHG01. The sequence continues at coordinate 111,446 of JACKHG010000002.1, read as the reverse complement.
CGGCCGACGCGAAGCGCATCGTGCAGAAGGGCATCAGCAGCGCCCAGGCCCGCGAGGCGGCCCGCAAGGCCCGCGACCTGGCGCGCAAGAGCGTGATGAGCAGCGGCGGGCTGCCCGGCAAGCTGTGGGACTGCCAGTCGAAGAGCAAGGACGACACCGAACTCTACCTGGTCGAGGGCGATTCCGCGGGCGGCAGCGCCAAACAGGGCCGCGATTCGATGACCCAGGCCATCCTCCCGCTCAAGGGCAAGATCCTCAACGTCGAGAAGGCGCGCATCGACAAGATGCTCAGCCACGAGGAAATCACCAACATCATCCAGGCGCTCGGGTGCGGCGTCGGCAAGGACGAGTTCGACGTCGAGAAACGCCGCTACGACAAGCTGATCATCATGACCGACGCGGACGTGGACGGCAGCCACATCCGCACGCTGCTACTCACGTTCTTCTTTCGGCACATGCGTCCGCTGATCGAGGAGGGGCGGGTGTACATCGCCCAGCCGCCGCTCTATTTGCTCAAGAAGGGCAAGCACGAGGAGTACGTGCTCAACGAGGCGGTGATGAACGGGAAGCTCTCCGAGCTGGGCCTGCGCGAGACGCGGCTGATCGTGCGCGATCTTGCCGCGGGCACGCAGCGCGAGATCGGCGCCTCGGCCCTGGCCGACGTGATTCGCATCCTCGAGCAGATCGAGTACCACGTGCGCGTGCTCGGCCGCCGGGGCATCGACTTCGAGGACATGTACAACCACGAGCGCTCGCCGGAGGGCCGGTTGCCGATGATCCTGGGCGAGGTCCACGGTCTGGAGCCGGAGCGGACGGTGCGGCGATTCTTCCGCGACGAGGACGAACTCGCGGCCTACCGCGCCGCGCTGCTGGCGGAGGGGCACGAGCGCGTCGAGGTCGTCGAGTCCCGGCACTTTGCGCTCGCGCAGTCGACCAACGGCCACGCCGCCGATGGTAACGGTGCGGAGGGAGCGCAGTCGCCGACGTTCATCGTCCGCCACGACCTGTCGGAATGCCGCAAGCTGACCGAACTGGGCCGCCGGCTCGAGGAGCAGGCGATGCCGATGGCCGACCTGTTCCTGCGCCGCGAGGAACTCGTCACCGGGGAGCTGCCGCCCGCAAAGTACCTGCTGACGCAGGGGGCGCACGATCCGGTGGAGCTGGACAACCTCGCGGACGTCCTTCCAGGAATTCGCAAGCTGGGCGCCGAGGGGCTCACCATCAAGCGGTTCAAGGGTCTGGGCGAAATGAACGCCGAGGAGCTTTGGGAAACCACCATGGACCGCGACCGGCGCACGCTGCTGCGGGTCACGCTCACCGACGATCCCGACGACGCGGAGCAGCAGGCGCTCGACGCCCAGGAGGCGGATCGCATGTTCCACGTGCTGATGGGCGACAGCGTCGAGGAGCGGCGGCGTTTCATCGAGGAGAACGCGATCAACGCGCGCAACCTCGACGTTTGATGCGGGTGGTCGGCAGCGACAACGCCGTGTCACTGCTCTGCAACAATTCACAACTCGGGCCTGCAGCCGAACTGACTGACGGGTAAGCCCTACAGATGGGGTGAACGCCGGACCTTCAACGCCCTGCGCGGAGGGTCCGCTAAGCGTCGCGCCGCCGTCGTAACTTGTTGCCATTATTAACGTTACGATCGATTTCCTGCCCTGGTTGCCCTGCCCCTCACCGTGGTTATGATTAGATTGGAGGAACTGGCCAATTCAGGGGTGCCTTTCCGATCGAGGCGGCCAATCCGGGCAAAACGCCGCCGCAGGTGAAAATCGATTCGGGGTGCAACCCGCAGATGGGGTGGCTGTTGCCGTAGTGGCGGCGGCAGCCGGGGTACGGCAGGGGCCTGAGGCAGCGGGGACGGAAGCACATGTCGAGTCACTTCTGGGGTAAGCGATCGGCGCGCATGCTGCCGTGCGTGTACGTCGACGTGAATACGCAAAAGGACTTTCTGACCGAACGCGCCGCCTGTCCGGTGCAGAACCGCGACGTGCTGGTGCCGGCGCTGCGCCGTGCGGTCGCTTGGGCAAAACGTAATCACGTGCCGGTGATTTCGTCGCTCGACTGCCACCGGCGCGGCGAGCTGCGCAACGCACGGCTGCCGCAGCATTGCCTCGACGGCACGCCCGGCCAGGACAAGATCGACTTCACGCTCTGCGGCAGCTACGTGCGCATCGAGGGCGATAACACCCTGGCGGTGCCCATCGACCTGTTCCGCCGCTACCAGCAGGTTATCTTCCGCAAGCGGACCGCGGACTTCTTCCTCAATCCCAAGGCGGACCGGTTCATCTCGCAACTTCCCGCCGCGGAGTACGTCATCGCGGGTCTCGGCGTCGAGGGCGCCGTGAAGGCGATCGCGCTGGGGCTGATTGCGCGCGACAAGAAGGTCACCATCGTCGTGGATGCGTGCGGGTATTTCGACCGCTCCGAGGCCGAGCTGGCCATCCGGCTGCTGGCGGCCAAGGGCGCCGAACTGATCACCGTCGACCAGTTGATGCAGCGCAAGCTGCCGCGGCCGATCCGCTATCCGCGGGTGCAGCGTAATGGCAACGGGGTCGCGCAGCACAAGCGGATCACGCTGGAGGCGATCCGGCGGACCGAGACCGGCGGCAACGGCCAGGTGGCGACGCCGCCGTGCTGAATCGCGGTTGCCCGCCGGGGCAGGCGATGCCCGTGGCTGGTTGCGTCCGCAGGCCACTTCAAGTATCCTCATCGGGCGTTTTTCCGGTTGGAAAACGGATGTTTACCCACCCCCGCGGCGACGCGGGCGGCGGGGTGAATGGCTGCGTACCCAAGTGGACTAAGGGGACGGATTGCAAATCCGTTATTCGTCGGTTCGAATCCGACCGCAGCCTGTCGGCAGTTGATTCACAAACAAGAAGCCCGTGCGGATCGTCCTGACAGACGGTCCGCACGGGCTTCTTGTTTAACCTCCCGCCGGGTCGATCAACTGCTGGGCACGGGCGTGGACGTCGCGAAGATCAGCAGCGTACCGAAAAGTTCGCCGATGCGCAGGTCGCAGACCGTGGCCGGTCCGACCTCGGTGAAGTACGCGCGCTGCTCGCCATTCTCGCTTCCGAAGCGGACGCGATAGCGCTGGTTTCCAATCAAATCGTTGCCGTCGACCGACCAGTCCTCGTGCTCGCTGCCCGTCGCCTTCCAGATCAGCAGGCTGCGGTCCGTGTCGATCTGGATGATGTCGCCGTTGACGTCGTAGACGTCGTTTGTTTCGAAATCGGAGTCGGGATCGAAGAACACGGCGAGCTTGCCCACGCCGTTGCTGTCCATGTTGCCGGGCTCGGGCGAAGGCGAGGGCGACGGGGATGGTGTGGGCGTAGGCGTCGGATCGGTCGTGGTCGTGCAGGCGACGCCGGCGGATATCGCGGCGATGAAAGCGAGTGCGATGCAGCAGCGCGTGACGAGCCCCCGGCGGGCGCGAGTCGAGGTCATGAGCGTGACTCCGGAAGTTACCGACAGCCGTGCCGGCCGAATCCCTAAGGCTTGAGCCTACGCGAGGGACGGGCGGCGGGTCAAGCGGATCCGAAGTCACGGTCGGGTATCAGCCGGGGCGGCGGTCCTGACCGGGCGCACGGGGTTTCAATCGAAGTCGAAGGTGAGTTCCACCCCGATCTTGAATGCGCCGATCGAGCGGGTCACGTGGGCCACGCGGCACTTGACCCACGGCTCGTTCTCGCTGCGGCGGATGTAGACGGGCTCGTCCGGTGTGAGGTTCCGCTTGCACACGAGTCCGATGCCCCCCGCGCAGATGTCGCGGCACTGCACGTAGACGAGTTCGTCACCGACGAGCAGCTCGAGGGGGTATTGCCAACTGCAGCGGGCCGCGCTGCGCTTGGCCTCATAAGCGTCGAGTTGGCCTTCGCGCATTGCGCTGTCCAGCCACTGCTGCACGACCTGGCGGGGCGAAAGCGTGTCGGATTCGGACATCGGGTGGTCTCCTCGGGCAAATCTAGGCACATCCGTTCGTACTAGTATCGGCGGATTATGTTCATTTTCTGTTAAGGCGCCGGCGATGCCGCGTCACCGGGTTGAAATCAGGGCAGGCACGTCCGATATCCGCAGTCGCAAACGCGGTCGATATGCGGTTTCGCGTTGACGGTCGGGGGGCGCCCGCTAGACTGACGCACGTCGTGGCGGCGGCTCTGCTGGCGAAGCCGAACCTCCGCGACCCATACGGTAAATACCAATGACCGACTGGCGGATACGCCGTATGCACGCAGTAAGGGGAAACATGCCATGCCCGCTCTGGCGGCTGCTGCCACTACCGTGAAGTCGGCCTCGACCCCGCGGGGGACGATCCTGATCGTCGAGGACGAGGCCGACCTCGCGGAAATGCTGAGCTTCAACCTCACGCGCGAAGGCTACACCTGTGCCGTGGCGGGTGCGGGCGACGAAGCGCTTGCGTCCATCACGCAGCTTCAGCCGCGGCTCGTGCTGCTCGATCGCATGCTGCCGGGCCTCAGCGGCGACGAAGTGCTCGCCCGCATGCAGCGCGACCCGGCCATGGCCAATATTCCCGTGCTGATGCTCACCGCCAAGACCGAGGAGGCGGACCAACTCGTGGGCTTCGCGCTCGGCGCCACCGACTACGTCGCCAAACCGTTCTCCATGAAACTCCTGCTGGCCCGCGTCTCCGCCATCCTGCGCCGGCCAGCCCCCGGAACACCTGAAGAGGATGACGACCGCCTGTCGGTCGGACCCGTGACGGTCTGTCTCAGCCGGCACGAGGCGCTGGTCGACGGGCAGGCCCTGCCCCTGACCGTGACCGAGTTCCGCATTCTTGCGGCGCTCATGCGGGCCGGCGGACGCGTTCTCAGCCGGGCTCAACTGCTCGATACCGCCTTCGGCTCCGGCGTGGTCGTGACCGACCGGACCGTGGACGTCCACATCACCGCCCTGCGCAAGAAACTGGGCGCCAGCGCCGCATGGGTCCACACGGTTCGCGGCGTCGGCTACACTTTCCGTCGTCCCGGACGGGCCTAGGCCGATACGCAGCGTCGCGTCATTGCCGCCGTCCCTCGGCGGAGCATGGCCACCGCGATGTCCCAACCCCAAGGTCGATTCTTCTGGAAGCTGTTCGCCGGCCACGCCCTGCTGCTGATGGCGGTCGCGGGCGCCTGCGTCCTGCTGATCGCGGGGACCTTCGACGCGTTCTACAACGAGGAGCTGACGAACCACCTGCGGACGGTCGGCGAGGTCCTGCGCAAGGAGTACGCCAAGTCGATGGCGCAGGGTGACGCGGCGCGCCTGTCCCGGGCGGCCAACGACATCGGGGCCGCGCAGACCGGCGCGGTGCGCGTCACGTTCATCGCCGCGGACGGGACGGTATTGGGTGATTCCCAGGCGGAACCGGACCGGATGGAGTCGCACGCCAACCGCGACGAGGTTCGCCAGGCCATGGCGCACGGTTTCGGCACCAGCACGCGCTTCTCGACGACGATCGGCAAGGAGATGAAGTACGTGGCGCTGCGGGTCGGTGATGCCCGCGCGCCGTACGGTGTCGTGCGTGTGGCGATGCCGGAGGGCAGCATCACCGCGCGCACGCAGGCCGCGCGGCGCCTGTTCTGGCGGATCGCCGTGGTGATCGTGCTGGCGGCTGCTCTGCTGGCCCTCGGTCTTGCCCGCCTGTGGAGCGGGCGCATCGCGCGGGTGACGGCGACCGCCCGGCAGCTTTCGCAGGGCGACCTGTCGGCGCGCGCGGATGAACGGGGTACGGACGAGGTGGCGCTGCTGGCCCGCTCGCTGAACCGCATGCGCGATCATCAGACCACGCAGCTCGAGACGATCGAGCGGCATCGGCGGAGCCTGGAGTACCTGCTGGCCAAGCTGCAGGAGGGCGTGGTGGCGGCCAACGCCGACGGACACGTGATGCTGATGAACACCGCGGCGGCGCGCCTGTTGGGTATTCCACTACACGGTAATCCCGCCGACGGACTGGCCCAGGTTCCGGTGGAGGCCACCCAGTTTCCGCCGGAGATCGCGCTGATGCTCGAGCCGGATCGCCGGCGGATGAGTGACGGCGTGGTGGAGCGCGAGGTGACCCTGGACCACCCCGGTGCGGCGATCACCGTGCTGGCCCGGGCCTCCGACATCATCCTGCCGGGCAGCGGCCGACCCGCCGACGCCGCGCGCGGGCGCCTGCTGGTGCTGACCGACGTCACCGAGCTGACGCGCACCATCCGGATGAAGACCGACTTCGTCGCGAACGCGTCGCACGAGCTGCGCACGCCGCTGACCGCCATCCGGGCGGCTGTCGATACGCTGGTCTCACTCGATCCTGCCGAGGCCGGCGACGCGTATCGCCAGCTCTTCGAGGTGATCGACCGTCACAGCGACCGGTTGAACGCGATCGTCGGCGACCTGCTCGACCTGTCGCGGATCGAGTCGGGTCGCAAGCGCTACGAGCCGGTGCATCTTCGCCTGCAGGACGTGGTGGCGGGGCTGCAGGCGCGCTTTTCCGAACGAATCGCGGCGCGGCGGATCGATCTGCGCGTGGACATCACGCCGGGGGCCGACGCGGTCATGGCCAACCTCGAGTTGCTGATGCTCGTCCTGGACAACCTGGTGGACAACGCGATCAAGTTCACCGAGGAGGGCGGCTGGGTAGAGATTTCCACATCGAGCTGCGACAACCAGGTGCGGGTCACCGTCGCGGACAACGGCTGCGGCATCGCCCCGCAGGAGCAGGAGCGGGTCTTCGAGCGCTTCTACCAGGTGGAACGCGCGCGCACGGGCGCGAAGCGCGGCACCGGGCTCGGCTTGGCGATTGTCCGCCACGCGGTCTCAGCGATGCAGGGCCGGGTGGACTTGAGCAGCGTGCCGGGCGAGGGGACGCAGATCCATGTGTTCTTGCCGGCGGGGCGACAGGGAAATGATGAATGATGAATGCGGAATGATGAATGGGCCCCGCCGGCGCGTGATTTGTGTGGTTCACCTGCGCGGCTGGTGAGGCGCATTCGGCGCAAGAGAATGCGGCGGATTCCGCCGGATGACCGGTTCGGAATCCGCCGCGTTTGTTGAGGCATGCGCTCGCGTTTGCGCTATTGGGCTACGCCCTGGAATGCTGAGTAGTCGGTGAGATCGACGTCGTTGTCAGCGTCAAAGTCGTATACACCGCAGCCAGCCTGCACGGTGCCGGTCGGGCCCGTCATGCACGGCGGGAAGCCGAGGAAGTCTTCCACGTCAACATCGCCATCGCCGTCGGCGTCGCCGGCGATGCCGCCGGTAACCGCGACCGCCGGCGGGTAGATCGAACCGGCTGGGTTGCCGTTTGTATCCGTGTGGCCGACCTTGACGCCCTCCGGCGTGCTCGCGGCGAACTTGGCGTCGGCAGCCGGCAGGATTGCCACTTCGGCGTTGCCGGGCCCGGCGACGCGCAGCGTCACGCGGTAAAGATCGGCGGCTGCCGTGAGGCCCTGCGTGAACGACGTGGCGTAGCCGTTGAGGTTTGCGACGCCGAGGTCTCCGTCCACACCTTGCGGCGTCTGCAGTGCCGGCCGCGTCGTGGCGAACGCGCCGAGCGCATCCACGCCGGTTACCTCGATGACGCCGCCCGCCGAGATCTCGAGGTCGTGCACGAACTGCATGATGCCGTTCTCGCTGCCGGCGGTGAGGTTGGCGCCGGCGGAGATCTGGCCGCGCACGGTCAGTTCGACGATGTCGCCATAGCGCAGGTCGTTCAGCGCGTGTCCGCTCGGGACATTCACCGCAGTGGTCACCGTGACGGCTATCGCGACGTTGGGGTTGAGCACCACGCCAATCGCCGAGGGGATCGTGTCGTCGTACTGCACGCCGAGGACGCGGCCGGTCGTGTCGCCCTGGAAGTTCAGGGTCCACTGCAGGTCGCTGGCCTCGATGCCGTTGTCGCCGGTCGCGTCGACGTCCCACGGGCGGGTCTGCGTGGCGGGGTCGCCGTCGTCGCTTTCGGGCGCCAGTTCGTAGCTGTTGCTGAAGATCCAGTCGTCGTCGCCGAAGACAGCCGCGATCTTGGCGATGTCATCCGCGTCGGCATCGCCGTCGCGATCGGCGTCGCCGGGAATGAAGGCGACCGCGAGCGGGTTGATGCGTCCGGCCATGATCTGGTAGGAGTCGGCGGCTGCGAAGTTGTAGTCCGCGCCGATGCCGTCATTGAGCCAGTGGGGCACGTTGGTCGTGTAGGGCTGGATGGCGTTGGCGTCCGTGTTCGGATCGTTGGCGCAGAAGAACTGCGGGAAACCGCCCACGCCGGTGGTGCCTTCGAACGATTCGCCGCGGATCCACTGCTCCGTGGCGGTGTCCTGCCAGTTGTTGCCGCCGGGGCCCTCGCCCGTGCCGCCGGCGACGACCGGCCAGCCGGCGCCCTTGGTGCGGTAGTCCACACGGATCAGCACATCGGGATTGAAGCCCTGCGGATCGTCGAGCTGGTGCACGCTGCGCTGCGGTAGGCCGTTGCTGGTGCTGCCGACGTCGACGTTGCGGTCGTCCTGGTCGTATTCCCAACCGCGATCGTGCTCGTAGCTGAGTTCGTCGACGATTTCAAGGTCATCACCCGGGTCTTCGGGCGTGGACGACCCCTTCAGGTCGAGTGTGAATCCACCCATGCCGTTCGGTTCCCCCTTGTCAAGGTTGCCGTCGCCGAACTGATCGATCTGACCGGGCACGCACGTGGAGCCGGCGCCGGCGCAGTCGGAGACCGAGCGGCAGGGCACGCCGGGGGTGAGCGTGGTTCCGGCGCAGACGTTGCTGTCGACGGGCGTGACGAGTTCGGCATCCGTGGGGATGTCCTTGCCCCAGCGCAGCCCCTCCGGGTTGAGCGGATCCGCCTGCGTGGCCCCGGGACGGTTGCGGATGAGCAGAATCGTGTTGGAGCCGTTGTTGTCGAGTTTGCCGGGCGTGTCCAGGCCGCCGTTCCAGATGGTGCCCCAGCTCTGGAAATTCGTGTCCGCCAGAAGTTGGGGGTAGCGGGCAACGGTACTACCAATGCCGACGACGAGCAGGCCGTTGTCGCCCAGGGTCAGGCCGTCGAGGCTGAAGAACTCGTCGACCTCCGGCGGCGGATTGGGAATCGGTGGAATGCTGTTGAGCACATAGTACTTGTCCAGCGTGCCGTTGCAGAACGCGATGGCGTATCCGTCGAGGCTCTTGCCCGGTACCCCCATGAGCTCGATGAACTCGCGGGTGTCGTCGTTGGACGAGCCGGGCGGGTTGATCAGCACCTCGTTGATGAAGACGACAGCGTGCGCCGGCACGGTAGCCAGTGCCGCGAATAGTGCAAGAACTGCGAGTCTTTTCGTCACGATTCCTTCACCTCCATGAGTGTTTGCCGGCCCAGCGGGCATACGGCCCGCTTGGGGATTCACTGTGGATTCAGCGTAGCTGGTAGTCTTCGTAGGATCGCCGACCCAGGCTGATGACCCCGTCAAAGACCTCAGCGTCGACGTCCTGTTGGGTGAGGCGGATCTGGCCGTTCACAGTCTCTTCGATGAGGCCGAATTCGCCGTCGCGGACCTTGTCGACAAAGCGGCCGACGTGTGCATCGGCGAAGAGGATGTTGGCGCGGTCGCGGTTGCTGGCCTTGTCTCCAACGACCGCCCTGTTGGCGTAGCCGTGGGCTGGGCCGAAGTCGACGTAGCCCTGGGGGGCGTACGGCGGACCGCCGTAGGGGCCGTCCGTGAGCGACTTGACGCATTCCACCCCGAGGTCGAGGGCGCCTCGGTACTCGTCGCCCGCCTCGAGCCCGCCGTCGCCCAGGATGGGCACGGTCGCGGGGCTGACCCGGGTCATGTGGGTGATCCGCAGCGGCCCCCACGTGTTGGGAATTCGCTTCCAGTTGGTCGGGGAGGGATTGGTATTCGGCCATTTCGCCTGGGTGCGGGCCATGTACCACGACTGCGTGTAGTTGGCGTTGTAGCCACGCTTGATCCGCGCGTCGATCAGTTCCCAGGTCGCGTAGTTGTCGCCGTTGGAATAGACCTCGCCCAAGCTGCCGCTCGGGCCGTCGCCCAGCTTCTGGTTGACTCGCGCCCGGTTCGACGGACACAGCGCCTCGGCGGGAAACGCGTACTCGCCGTTGACCAGGTCCGCGACCCAGCCGACCTTGTCCACCGGTCCGTCGCGTCCGTTGGCCACGTCGGGGTCGAAGCTTCCGCTGCAGAGGTAGTCGTCGTTCGCCGTGGCGTAGCTGTAGAACCCCGTGCCGAAGCCGTGCAGATTGGCTGCGCACTTCACCTGTTTCGCCTGCTCGCGCGCCTTGCGCAGCGACGGCAGGAGGATGGAAATGAGCAATGCGATGATCGAGATGACCACGAGCAGCTCGACCAGGGTGAAGCCGTTCGACGACCGCATGATTTTGGGGCGAATGTGCTTCAAGATGGACAATCTCCCTAGACTGTTCTTTGCGCGCCGCGAGGCAGCGCAATGGCACAAGCGGACGCTTCCGGGGAAACGCCCGCCTGCGCGGAAAAACCCTTATGGATCAGCCGGCCCATGCCGGTTGATCTGCGCGCCTAGCGCCTGCGGCGGACCACGATGACAGCCGTGAGCCCCAGCAGCGCCAGCGTCGACGGCTCCGGCACCGCGGTGCCCGGGCTGCCGATCAGCGGGAATTCGCCGGAATCGCCGGCGGGTCCGCCCGGCGCGGCGTACGCACCGAACACACCGACGTGGGCGTTGCCTTCGAAGGTCTGGGTGTCGGGGTTGTAGATCAGCGTCGAGCCCTCAACGCCGATATCCGCGTAATTCTGGAGCGCGACGATGTTGCCGCTCGGCGGCGTCAGGTCGTCGAAGATGGTGACGCCGTCGCTGCCCTGGCCGAGACCGGAGCCGTCGGTGTAGCCGATCTGCACGCCGGTGAGCTGGCCGCTGTCGTCCCAGGCGTTGAAGAACGGGACAATGTCCGCCGCGGTGCCGATGAGGACGACGACGGACTCATTGGGGGCGATCTGGCTGATGTTGTTGATCGCCGTTGCGTCCCCGACGGCGGCGCTGTCGTCGTCGTACGAAAGCGGGTTGGCGCCGAGATCCCAGCTCATGTCGCCGAAGTTGGTAATTTCAAACCAGTCCGCGGTGACGTCGTTCCCGGCGACGCCCATGTAGATTTCGGAAATCACCAGTTGGGGGGCCGCCGACGCGACTGTCGTCATGGCCAGGCCGAGTGCCAGGCCGAACCAAGTCTGCTTGCGAATCATCTTTCTCCTCCTGAATCTGTATCCGGCGCAGTCGCCCGGGCCCGCTCCTGCTGCGTTGGACGCGTGCGCTTTTGAGAGAGTGCCGGCTGGACCGCACCAACCGGCATGGTTTCGAGAGCGCGCGGTAGGCTATCGGAGCGATGTTCGGACAGTGTGAGCGGGTGATTAAGGTTGCGCTAACGCGTAGCGAATACTCCGGAGGCCGCGGGGGCGCGGGGCGGGTGAGCGCTGTGAACCCAGGAAAACGACAGCCGCGACGGGGTACGCGCGAAACAGTCGGCGGGGAGGTAGGATAGAGACCATGCCCGAGCCTCAGGACAACGCATGTACCCTGATCGACCACGTCGTGGGGGCGGTTGGCTGCGGCGCCCTGATGGTCGACGCTGCGGGCACGATTCGGTGTGCCAACCAGCGGTTGGCGGGCATGGCGCAGGTCGCGGTGGCCCGCCTGGTGGGCAAGCCGCTGTCCGCGCTGGTCACGCCGATGACGCCTGCGGGCCGGAAAACGGGGTCGATGCTCGAGCGAACGGCTCCCGCTCAGACGGAAGGCACGCTGGCGCGAGGCTCAGCGCCGCCGCTGCCCGTGCTGATCGCGCACGGTCCGCTGCCGCCTGAGCTCGGGGCGCCGACCGGGCACCTGCTGCTGCTGATCGACATCGCGAAGCAGAAGGAAGCGGACGAACGTCAGCACGCCCTGCTGGCGGAGGTGTCGCGTTTCAGCGACACGGTGATCGAGCAGGCGCTGGAGCTGAAGCGCTACGCGCAGCGGCTCGAGGAACGCGTGCGCGAGCGCACCCGTGAGCTGCACGAGGCCAACATCGACGCGATTTTCATGCTGGCGGTCGCGAGCGAGGCCAAGGACGCCGATACCGGCGCGCACGTCCTGCGAATCCAGCGTGGCAGCGCCGGCATAGCGCGGATGCTGGGCCTGAGCGAACGGGAGGCTGAGGAGATCGGCTATTCCGCAATTCTGCACGATGTCGGCAAGATGGTCGTGCCCGACCAGATTCTGCGGAAGCCGGGCCCGCTCACCCCGGAGGAGCGCGTCATCGTCGAGGAGCACACGCTGGCTGGCGAACGGATCCTTTCCACCAAGCCGTTTTTCGCGAGTGCGCGGCGGATCGCCCGCAGCCACCATGAGAACTGGGACGGCAGCGGTTATCCCGACAGGCTGGTAGGCGAGGAAATCGCGCTGGAAGCGCGGATCGTGCACGTGGCTGATGTCTTCGACGCCCTGACGAACGCGCGGGTGTACAAACCGGCGTGGCCGATGGAAGAGGCGCTCAGCTTCCTGCGCGAGCACCGGGGCCGGATGTTCGATCCTGCCGTGGTCCGTGCATTCGAGGCGTTCCTGGAAGCGTCAGCGGACATGCCGGTGGGGGAGTAGGGCGTCAGGCCTCCCGCACATGGCGCAGGTCGCCGCGCACGAAATCGGCGATTGCCGCAGCCAATCCCACGTCGTGCCCGGCCCGCTCCGACAGATACCACTTGTGCTCCAGAAGCTGGCAGTAGATCTCCGCCGGGTCGACCGACTTGGGCAATCCGTCCAGCAGCTTCTGAACCGTGGGCAGATACGTCTCGCGCAGCCAGTTGTGCGCCGCGGAACTGAGCGGAATCGAGCGGTTCTCGTGGGCGGAGAGGATCGCCCGCCGTTCGTTGATCTCGTTGAGCATCTGCCGCGCCTGCATCTCTTCCGGGTCCAGCCCGGTCAGCGAGTGCAGCGTGTCGCGGTGAAAGTGCCGGTCGGCGACCTGGGCCCGGAGTCGCAGCCGGTCGCCGGTCTCGGCTGCGAAGAGATCGATCTGATCGACGGAGAAGCCCAGGTCGTTGAGGGCGCGGACGCGCTCCTCGATACGAAACTGCTCGTCGGCGCGCACGACTTCCTCGCGGGTCACTTGGTGCCAGAGGGCTTCGTACTTGCTGCGGATGTAGGGGCCGATGTCGTCCACCGGGAATCGGGCGGGCAGCGAGCCCATCGCATCCAGATCGAGCAAACCTCCGTAGACGTTCTCAAGCATGATGTCGAGATCGCTGCGACGCATGCCGTCCGAGATCTCGTCGCGCACCTCTGATGTCTCGCCATCGACGAAGTACGCGTTCAGCCGGCCGGCGTCGCGGCGAAACAGCGTGTTGCTCAGCGAGCAGTCACCCCAGAACACGCCGGCGAGGTGCAACTGAACGAGCAGAACCGCCATGGCATCCAGCAGGTGATCCCGATAGCGGACCAGGCTGGAGCGCATGAACAGCGCGTGGTACGGCATGGCATGATCGAGGTATTGCGTGATCAGGAGGCTGACAACCAAGTCATTCTGTCGGACACGGGCATGTCCGACAGGTCGGACAGACGGCAGGCGGCGCTCCTCGAGCTCGCGCAGGACGTCGTATTCGCGAACGGCCAGTCCGTCCGGCAGTTCCTTCAGGGCGTAGAGCGCGTCGTCATAGCTGACGAACAGGACGGGATGCCGGCTGAGACCCCGCGGCAACTCCTCGACCCGCGGGCAGCAGTTCTTCCACTCATCCAGCGGGACACCCCAGGGCAGGTCGAGAAAGCCCGGATGGCCGCGGCGGATGGTCGCGGAGAGCAGGTTGCTCGGGCTGGGGAGGTATTCGGGCATCGGCGAGAGGTTAGGTAGGGTTACGGAAACGTCAAGACGGGGTCTTGGGGGTGTCGGGTGATTGTCAATGACGAAGGCCGCCGGGCATCGCTGCCCGACGGCCTTCGCCGCGGCGTTCGTGTACGGAATTGTGACGGGCACCCGCTGGAGGCCCGGAGTTCGCTCGGTCAGGCTGATTCAGCCACCGGCACGATGCGGCTGGCCTGGAGCCGCGCATCGTCGTAATCTCATGAACCTGATGGCGCCAGTCGATTCGACGGTCGCGTCTGTCCCGCCGCTACAGCGCGGTCGGATGTCGAATCCCGCCACTGTGATATACCCTCCAGTCCGGGAAGTACAAGCGGAGGCGAAAATGTCGGTCGGCGGGCCGGTTATTCGCGCCACGGCGAGCGTTACGACGACACGGGGCCAGACAGATTCGGAGGTTGGGATGCGCAAGCGCATATGCTGGTTGTTGAGCGGTTGGATGGCGGTGACTCTGGTGACGGCGGGCGCCCGGGCGGAGGCACCCCAGCCCCAGCGGGCGGAGTTCACGACCGCGGATGGGGTGCACATCGTCGGCGATTTCTACCCAGCCCAGGGCGAGGGCGAGGCGCCCCTGGCGCTGCTGCTGCACATGTATCGCAGTGACCGCAGCGCTTGGAAGCCGCTGGTCGGGCCGCTGCACGACGCGGGTTTCGCGGTCCTGGCGATCGACATGCGCGGCCACGGGGAGAGCACTGAGCCGAAGGACATGCATCTCGAGCAGCGCGTCAAGCAGCGCGATCCGGGCATCTTCAACGCGATGCATCTGGATGCGGCGGCTGCCGTCGATTGGGCGCACAAGCAGCCCGGCGTGGACCCGGACAAGCTCGTCGTGGTGGGCGCCAGCGTGGGTTGCAGCGTGGCGCTCGACTTCACCGCGCGCAACGAGAACGTTGACGGCGTCGTGTGCCTGTCGCCAGGGACGCACTATCTCGGCGTGGACTCGACCGAGGACATCAAGGAGACCCGCAAGGTGCCGATTCTCCTGCTGTCGGAGGAGAAAGAGCGCGCTGCTGTCGACGAACTGGCGGGCCTTGCGGAGAACGCCAAGGGCGAGGTCGTCGGCCCGGGCGGCAACCACGGCACGAACATGTTCGGCAAGGTGGACGGGATCGAGCAGAAAATCGTCGACTTCCTCAAGTCCGCAGTCGGGGGTGGACACGCGTAAGCTCGGCGGGGCCGCTTGCCGCTCAGGCGTCCTGCGGCGGGCACGCCGTCTCAATGACGCGCAGCACGGCGTCCACGCTGCAGCCGCAGACCCCCGAGCCCCACGCGGGATTCGCCTCGACCACCGCCCAGCCGCGATCGGCCATGATGCCCACGTCGATGACCAGCGCCGCGGGCAGGTGAACGGCTGGGTCCGCCAGCAGGGACTGGCAGTAGTCAGTTGCGGCGGCCAGTTCCTCTTCTGTCGCGGGCCAGTCCTTTTCGCGGCCCTCCGCGACCTCCCCGTCGCGGATGTAGATGGAAATCGCCTCGAGCGTGCGCTCACGCACGAAACAGCGGAACTCCTGCTCCCAGCGTACCGGCTCGGCGACAAGTACCAGGGTGTCCGCGGGTAGCACGTCGATGTTGGGAATATCGTTACCGCAAGCGTAGACGTCCGCGAGGAAGCTCTTTTCATCCGCACACTTGAAGAAGCTGCGCGTGTTGACCGTCCGCGCCTCCCCGAGCGTCGTGCAGCGGACGTCGCGGCGCACGCAGGCCGGCGGCAGGTGCACGAGCCAGTCCGCGTCCGGCTCGATCAGCCGCACGCCGAGTTCCGGCGCGATCGCGTGGGCAAACAGCGGTTCACCGTAGATGACGCAGCGTTCGCCGTGCAGCCAGTCCGGCACGCGCCACTGCTGCAGGCGCTCTGAGCGCCAACCGGCGCGCGTGGCGGCATGCCACAGCGCGATGGAATCCGGCGTGTAGCGCGGCGGCAGGATCAGGACGGGCGTGGCCATAGCGAGTTCGCGTCGTCCCTACTGCAGCAGTGACCGGCCGGTCATGGCCGCGGGCTGCTCGAGTCCCATCATGGCCAGCGCGGTGGGCATCAGGTCCGCCAGGCGACCGCCGGTGTGCAGTTGGGCCCCCTTCACGGCGTCGTCCACCAGGATGGCTTCGACGTCGTACGTCGTGTGCGCCGTGTGCGGGCGACCGGTCTGCGGGTCAATCATCTGCTCGCAGTTGCCGTGATCCGCGGTCACGATAAGCATGCCGCCCTGCTTCTGCACGGCGGCGGCCACCGCCCCCACGCAGTGATCGACCGTCTCGACGGCCTTGATCGCCGCCTCCAGGTTGCCCGTGTGGCCGACCATGTCGCCGTTGGCGTAGTTGAGGATGATCGCGTCGTAGGTGCCCGATTCGATCGCCTCGAGCATGACCTTGGTCACACCGGGCGCGCTCATTTCCGGCTTCTGGTCGTAGGTGGTCACGTCGCGCGGCGAGGCGACGATCTGGCGGTCCTCGCCGGGGAACGGCTCGTCGCGGTAGTCGTTGAAGAAGAACGTCACGTGGGGGAATTTCTCCGTCTCGGCGCAGCGGAACTGGCGCAGCCCCCGGTCGGCGATGTACTGCCCGAAGATGTTGGGCATCTTGTCGACCTTGGGAAAAATAACATGGACGGGCAATCCGTGCTCGTACGCGGTCATGGTCGCGTAGTACACGTCCAGCTTCGCCCCGCGGTCGAAGCCCTGCTCCTTCTGCGTCCCGTCTTTCTCCTTGCCGACGAACGGAAACGTGTCGAAGGTGAACGCCTTGGTCAGCTCGCGCGGGCGGTCGCCGCGGAAATTGAAGAAGATCACGCTGTCGCCGTCCTGGACGGTGGCGAGAGGCGTGGCGCCGTCCGGGCAGACCGCGGTCGGCTCGACGAACTCGTCGCCTTTCCGCGAGGCCTCGGTGGGGTTGTCGTAGTAGTGCTGGAAGGCTTCGGACGCGGTGCGGGCCTTGTAGCCCTTGCCCTCGGTCAGCAGCCGGTACGCCTTCTCGACGCGGTCCCAGCGGTTGTCGCGGTCCATCGCGTAGTAGCGCCCGATCACGGACGCCACGCGCCCGACGCCGAGCTTCTTGAGCTGCGCCTCGACCTGCTGGATGTAGGTGATGCCCGCATCGGGCGGACTGTCGCGGCCATCGCTGAACGCGTGAACGAAGACGCGGTCACCGGGAAATCCCATCCGAGCCGCCATCTCCACGCAGGCGTAGAGGTGCGCGAGGGCGCTGTGCACGCCGGCGTCGCTGACGAGACCCATGATGTGCACGGCGCCGCCGGTCTTGCCGGCGCGCTCGTACGCGCCCTTCAGCGCCTCCCGCTCGAAGAACGAGCCGTCGCGGACCGTGCGCGTGATGCGCATGAGTTCCTGGTCGACGATGCGGCCGGCGCCGATGTTCTGATGGCCGACCTCGCTGTTGCCCATGATCCCGTCGGGCAGGCCCACGTCCTCGCCGCTGGTGTGAATGAGCACGTGCGGGTAGGTGGCCATGAGGCGGTCGTCCACCGGCGTCTTCGCCAGATAGACGGCGTTCGCCTTGTTCCATTCCGGATAGGGGTTCGAGCCCCAGCCGTCGCGGACGATCAGCACGAAGGGTCGTTTGGAGTTGTTCGCCATGAGGTCAGTACTCCTGAAAGCAGGTTCCAGCCCGGATTATAGAAGGGTCGGATGGTCGTGCTACGTGGTGACCCGAGCTGCACCGGGCCTGCAAGCACGCTTCGGCGCAGGTTCATCCGCGATGGAGGGCAAGCCTCCGGTTGGTCCATTGGGTGCGCGCCCGTCGTGAACGGCGTTGCTGGCTGTTTCGCCACGGGCGCCCTCGTTTCTGGCCGTGAAAATGCGGTTTTCGGCGGAATTTCGGCGGGCCGTGAAAGGTCGGCGGGGGCTGCTCACCAAACCCTGTTCAGGACAGTCTAAAGCAGTGAAGGCTTGAACAGGAGGTTGGCCATGAGACGCGAGATGAACATGACGGTGCTGCTGGCGGCGGGGCTGGGGACGGCAGCGGCTGCGTCGGCGGATCGGTTGATCATGACGAACGGCGTGGAGGTTCGCGGCGACGTGACCCGTACGAGTGAGGCCTACATCGTGACGACGCCCAGCGGTGACGACGTTGCGTACGATCGCGACGAGGTGCGCCGTGCGGAATACGTTTCGCGGTTGACGCCGGATGACGCGGCTGACCAGCTCGCGGCGCTGCGCGCCATGATCGAACCGGTGCTGGATGCGCCCGAGCCGGATCAGTTCATCTTCCTCAGCGACGTCGTGCGTTTCGACGACTCGGCGTCGGCGACGGGTTCGTCGGCCCGATTTGACGCAACCCGGAGCGTCCGCCGGACGCAGTTCGGGCGCGACCGTTTCGGGGGCCGTTCGTTCGGGACCGACGCGTTTCGGTTCGATCGCAACCGGTCCGGGACGGTGGTGAGCACCGTGGAGCGTGGCCAGACCTCCGACGACGTCTTCGTGGACGAGTGGTTGCGTTACGTTGCTCCGTTCACGGCGGTCGCGCAGGATCCGCGCTACCGCGCACTGACGGACCCGCGCGTGCATTCCGACGCGCTGGGCGATTTCGCCCGGCGTGCGCCGGACCGGTACGACGCCGCGAGCCGCGCGGTGCGCGATGCGCTGCGGGCGCTGGATCGGTGTCTGGACCTGGCGGCGGACACGCGGAAGCGCGTCGCAGCCCTGCCGCTGCTGTCGCTGTCGGACGACGAGGCCATTCGCGACCTGGAGTTGGATCTGGAGCGCGAGCGTGATCGCCTGGTGACGGCGCGCGACTACTGGCGGCAGAAGGATCGCGTCAACCGCGCCGAGGATCGCCTGCGCGAGCGGATTGTGGAGCGCGACAACGATCTCATCCGCGCCCGCCGCATCGCCGAACGGAAGATCAACGAGTTCGCGCATGCCCGGGAACTGACGCGGCAGTTGCTGCGTGCGGCAGCCGCCGAACTCGATCGTGCGAAGAGCCAGCCCTGATTGGTCCACTTGTCGCAGCTAATCCGAATACGTGCACCAATTCTGAGAAATGAAGTTGGGATTTGATGGCGTGCAGCGAGTGGGGGAATACATGAAGCCCGCTGGATCGAGCATGTCCGCTCCAGTCTCGAAATATACGTCACCATTCTCGACGCGGGTCCGCTCAACGAAATACAGGCCGACAAAGCGGATGCGTCTCGACGATGTTCCGGACACGGCCGCCTGGGCCGCGGACTGAAAGGAGGGACGACTCAGCGCGAATCGAGCGCGGAGGGGCCAGTCGGTGAGTATGGCCGACAGCATGATCAGGACGGCAAGTGGCGTCGTGATCCAGCCAAGCCACGCGCGTTTCGTACGTCGCAGATGCAGGCCGCGGGACCGGGCGAGCCCATAGGCGCCGCAATGAACGCCATACCAGAGAATGAGGCCCAGTGCGCCCAGCGGACCGCCCATCGCGCAGACCCAGAGCGTCATCCAGATGTAACCGCCAGGATTGCTGACGCCCAGAACAACGATCAGGGTCATCGCGGCGATGAAGTAGGCCTGACCCCGTGGCGGTCGCGCCCAACGCAGCCACCAAACCTCGCCCGGCTTGCGGTAGGATTTGGGATCGGTCGCATCGAATGCTCGGCCACATTCCGGGCAGCATGGTGTTGGTAAATCACGAAGGGCATATCCGCACGTCCGGCAGACGGCGTCACTCGGGATAGCGGGTGGTGTGGGCGGCCGACTCATAGTGCGAGGCACTCATCACAGAAGAACTACCGCCGGCGGAGGACTGGCGTGTAGGGGCCGAGTTCGGTGCGGGTCCACCATGCGCCTGTCTTGCGTCGGGTTTCCGCGTCGGTGAACCGGTAGTCGAACAGGCGGGCACGCAGGAACCGCGGCGGGTTTTCCGGAAAGGGGTTGTTCGCCAGCAGCGCCAGCACGTCCGGTTCGCCATCCATCAGGCGCTCCAGGAAGAGCAGGAACCAGCGGTTGGACGGGCTGCGGTAGTCGCCCAGTGCGGCGAACCACATCTGCCAGTCGAGTCGCGGCTGGTGCGGTTCGACGAACGCGGGCCGTCGCAGCGGATCCCCGGGTTTCCAGCGGAATTCGTACGCGCGCCACTCCTGTCCGTCGTTGCTGCCCTCGACGATGATCTCGGCCCGCCGCGTGGTCATGACGCGGAACAACCCGTACGCGTTGATGCAGCGCCACGGCGCGATGCACGCACCCGGAGCCGTCGCCCACGCGGGGATGGTGACCGATTGCCACGTGCCGCGGATGCCGTTCACGACGCTCACGAAGACGATGAACGTCGCGAGCACGCCCAGCACCGCGCGGCGGGGCCAGGCGAGCGGCACGGCGCGGGGCCTTTCCACCCGCGCACGCGTACGCCGCCGGAAAAACCGCCGCAGAAACGTGTCGTCCAGCAGCGTGATGCACAGCGCGATCGTGATGAGGTTGAAGAAGTTGTAGTTGCCGGTCAGTCCGATCAGCACCATCAGCAGCATGATGCCGCCGGCGGCCACGAACCGCACGCGCCGCGGCATGAAGATCAGAAACGGCAGGCCCAGTTCGATCACGAACATGACGACGACGGAGAGGTGCTGGAACCACGCCGGCAGGTGATAGGCGTACCAGGCCACCCAGGTCGGCAGCGGCTGGGTGAGGTAGTGGTAATCCAGGGCCGTCAGGTCAAACCACGTGTTGTCGCCGCTGGTGAGCTTGACCACGCCGGACAGGAAAATCAGGCGAAACAGCAGCCAGCGCAGCAGCCACAGCGCGATCCGCGAGGGCGGCGGTTCGCGCTCGAGTCGGGGCAGCAGGCGGAGCGGCGCGAAGAAGATCGCCAGCAGGCCGACTTCGAGCAGCAGCACGTCCCACTGGAAATTCAGGAAAACGCTGCCCACGACGGTCAGCGAAAGATACAGCACCCACATCACCGCGAGCATCAGCATCGGAGCGATGCGGAAGATCAGCAGCACGGCGCACGCCGCACCCGCCCAGCAGGCGCCGCGCAGCCAGGCATCACTGCAGTGCCAGAGGAAGATCGTGGGCACCTTCTGCCACGCCGTCGTCCCCAAGGCGTCGCGGGCCCGCGCCACGTAGTCAGCCGCCGGCGTGATGCCATGCGCGCCGATCAGGCCGACGACCTGCACGCCGAGCGACAGGAAGGCGATCAGATAGACGACGCCCAGCAGGCGCAGGAAAACCCAGCGCGTGAGCAGGTGGCTGGGGGGACCGATCTGCGGCCCCCACAGCGTCTGCGTGATCCAGGCCATGAGGTTGCGATGGCTCGCGACGAAGCGATACGCGGCTTCCGAGACCGGCGCAACACCCGGCACGCGGCGGTACATCCACCAGGCCCAGCCCCGGTGCGGCACGACCGCCAGCGAGCGGAACACCGCCTCCGCCCCGACGCAGAAGCTGCCGTCGGGCTGGATGAGCACGACGCTGCGCCCGAACTGCTCGCGCGGGACCTGCGGGTACTGGTCGGCAGCCTCCTGCGACGGCGCGTAGTCCACGCGGCCCTGCGTGATCATCTGCCAGCGCTGCACACTGCGCTTGCAGTACCCGCAGTCGCCGTCGTAGATGAGAACCGGGCGATTAACGCCCTGGGTATCCTGTCGCATGCCGGCACAGCTTAACACCCACGGGATTAGGCACCAATCCGCTGTCCAGCTTGGATTGTCCTCCTTGGTCTCTGTACGGGCGCCCAGGCCCTTGGCAGCCGCGTAGCATTGGAGGGTGGCTTCCGCTACCATATGAAGGGCTTGGGCTGCCAGATCTGGCGCGGTCTGGTGGAGCCGAACGACGTCCTACGCATATGCTCCTGAAATCATGGCACCTGCAACAGAAATCGTGTACCGCCTCACCGAGGCGACGCTGACCGCCGAAGAGCGTCAGCGCAGCCTCCACGAGTTTGCTGAGGAGACTGGCTGGTATCCGAGCGATGAACTGCTTGAGTACCCAGGTACCGAACACTTCGCAAACGGCCATCTGCTTGTTGAGCATGGCATGGCCAATACTGCAGTAATTTCGTTCCTGAAGCCGGACTATCCCTTTAGCATACTAGATAAGCCAAGCCAATTGCGATTGCTTGAGCTTTCCTATAACAACTTGGTCGATTGGCACCTCCTCCCGGATAGTCGCGGCCTAACTGCCATCTTTAATCGCACCGATCCGCCTAGCGACTATCGGGTCGACACTCGCGACGCTTGGCGAGCTGATGCCTTTGCCCAAGTGTCGGGCCGGAAGGTTAAACCTGAGCTGAAGGCTCTGGACTCCGCATTCATTTCCACCATTTCCTTCTGGAAGCGAGCAATTGGCGCTGAAGTTGGGACGACGGCTACAAACGAACACTTTTCGGCCCTTTTCAATGTCCTCATATTTGTTCGGGCCTACGAGGATCACTGGCGACGGCTAGGCCGGCTCACAGAAGATCGACTCCTAATCAACCTGGCCGCTTCGCGGGAGAGACTGACAATAGCCGATATCTGTCAGCGAGCGTTTCGTACCCTTGGTTCACAAGCGATTCCCGATTTCGTGCAAGAGTTGGTGGATCAGCTTGGAGTCTTCTCGGAGATCTCGACTGATACGATTCAGTTGCTGCTGATGGACTTCTACAAGAACAGGTACTCGCCCTACCGATATGATTTTTCGCTAATTTCCAAGCATGCTCTTAGCCGCATTTATGAACATTATGTTTCAATCCTCAGGAAGCCAGACGATCATCAATTGCGACTATTCGCGGAGTTATCAGAAGAGCGAGCAAACAAAGCACTCGGAAGTTACTATACTCCTCAGTTTATCGCGAGGTTTTTTGCTCGCTACGTGCAGGAGCATACGCCACCCAAGGAATTTCGCGAAATGAAGGTCGGCGACCCAGCCTGCGGCTCTGGGATCTTCTTGCGGACGGTGCTAGAGCTCAGGTGTGATCCACTGTCGTCGCTTTCGCGTAATACCGTCCCTCGTTCATTCCGTAACATCCTCGGACTTGACATTGATAACAGCGCTTGCGAGGCGACGAGGCTGTCGCTCTCCCTCCTACATCTTGTTCTTACGGACGATTTTCCAAAGTCTTTGAATATTCAAACTCGTGATGCCGTGGAATTCTCCCTTGTAGAACGAGCGGAGCATAAGACATTCGGCGCTGTGATGGCCAACCCGCCATATATCAGGTGGGAGTCTCAGAGTCGACAATGGCAGGATCAGGCTGTCCGGTATCTGGACGGACTTGAGCAAGGGAAAATGGACGCGTACGCGGCCGTGCTAAAGGTAGGTCTCGACCTCGTGAGGCCAGGCGGTCTTGCGCTTTATGTGCTGCCGCACACCTTCTTGCATGCCCACAACACTCGCAAGTTAAGAGAGTTTATCGGTCGCGAGTTTTGGGTGCGACTAGTTGCAGATTTGTCTGATATTAAGGTCTTTGAGGATGTTAATCCGTATACAGTACTGCTAATTGTCCAACGCCGACTCGAATTGGCGGTTGAACCTCTAGCGACAGTCGTGAAGTGCAGATCCGACGTCGGGGAAGCCCTGAATGCCGCGCTAGCTGGTCGTGTTGCCGACAATGAGTACTTTCGTGTGTTTGAGGCAACGCAGGGATCGTTTTCGGCAAATGCCTGGAGGCTGCTGCCGCCTCGTCACCAGTTGGTCATAGACCAGCTAGAGAGGCTCCCGGCGCTTTCACGCTTCGCGCACATACATCAGGGCATTATTACTGGTGCGGATGAGGTTTTTCTTCGTAAGAACGCAGAAGTATCGGCCAAGGAAAGGAAGATCTGGCGGCCTCTCTTGTCTGACCGGGAGATGATCCCATATACAGTGCCGGCCACTGTTGATCAGCTTGTGTTTTACCCAGTGACTCCGGCCGGTCGAGCGAAGCAGGCCGAGATCGAGAGCGCCTATCAGCAAACTTGGGCGTACCTGAAGCTCCACGAAAAGAAGCTGAAGAACCGGAAATCGCTGTCCAAACCCGGTACGGCATGGTGGCGGCCGTTGTGGTTGCGTGAACCGGGGGTTCTGTTCTCGCCAAAGATCGTGTGCCCTCACCTGATGTTGACTCCGCGGTTTGCCCTAGACGCGGAGGGGCGATTTGCTGTCACGCGTTCACCATTCATTATACCAAATGATGAATACGGATGGGGTGGAGCAGACTTATTGAAGTACCTAATTGCCATTCTCAATTCTACAATAGGGTTTTGGCAGATCGGCGCTCAATCTCAGAAGTACGGCCAACAATACGCGATGGTCGAGAAGAAGACACTGAGTAATTTCCGCCTACCTGATCCCCGGTCAATTCCAGCGACGTCGATGCGGAGGCTCATATCGCTTGTTGATGCGCGACTCGAAGGGAGGGGTGTGGCTAAGGTCGAGTCCGCTATCGACGAGATTGTTGTCGGCTTATATGGGCTTAATAAAGTGGACCTGGAAGAATTAGGCATTTCCTAATATGCCACGACTAACACTCCCAGCTGCTGACTTCTTTGGTGAGCGACCTAGGTCGATACGCCGCCTCGTCCACGGTTTGGCTGCTCTCGCCAAGAGGCTACAGATTAGGCCGCAGAAGCACTCCCTCGGGCAGATAATCGCCGTGTCGGATTCCTACGGTGCCAAAGATCCGCCGACGGAGCGTCTGTTTCGGACGATATCCGACTCGTTGTATGGGCAGTATTATGAAATTTGGTGTCCGAATTCTGCTGCTACTAGTTATCATCTCCACCAGAATTACTTCCATCTCTACTCCCTTCCATCGAGAACGGAGCGAGATCAGCTTGTCTGTTTGCACTCAGAGCCCGAGGAGCCATTTCAGCCGATGGCATCGCGGGTGAAATGTGGCCCGCACATACACGTCAATGCTAAGGAACCAAGGCTGTTGCCTATTGCGAAGGCGCACCTGCCTGTATGCTATTCAGACACGGAAAACGTGTTGGGGACACTGCGGTCTTTTGATGAAAGATTCCAGGAGGCCCTAGACGTAATTCGGCACGAGATTGTTGATCGCTATTCGTGATGGGGCCAAGTAGGCAATGTTCTTCATAAGGCTGTGGTTCGGTCGATACTTCGGGAACTGTGCGCGCGGCCAGGGGGTCGCGGAGGTTCTGCAAGCGCGCGCAATGTCTGCATATGTGAATATGTAACTGAGCATCCTTCCCCGGTGCAGAGTAGCCAAGGCAATTGGGTTGCTCACGGATGTGTTTGCACGGGCAGTTGGTTCGTTATTGCGACCACGAAGAAGCAATTTGCAATCGTGTCACCGCAAGGTCGCAGCTCTGGCAAGAGTGCTCCATCAAGGCGCCCCAAACGATTTCCCGTGTGATCGCCGGAGATGGCGCTTCGCGACGCGCGTGGGTGCTTGGGCAGGCCATCACAGGGCTGGGGTTCCAGCTTGCGGCGCCGAAGTGTCGCGTTCACTATTCAATCTTGGTGCGCAACTGCGATGAGGTGGCTCTGCGTGCGGAAGTAGAGCACGCCGTTGACGATGGCCGGTGTGGCCATGCACACCTCGCCCAAGGTGTTGTGGGCCAGCTCCTGGTACTCCCGGCCGGCCTGGATGACGTAGACGTCGCCGTCCTCGCTGGTGAAGTAGATGTGGTCGCCAGCCGCCACCGGCGACGCCGTAAAACCGGTCTGGCCGCCCCCGAGCCGGTTGCGGTAAACCTGCGCGCCCGTGGCCGCCTCGTAGCAGGTGAGCACGCCGTTGTCACGGCAACTGTAGAGCAGATCACCAACGACCAGCGGCGTCTGCATATACGCGCCGTTGCGCATGTTGCACCAGGCCACGCCGGCGTTCGACCGCTGCTCGCCGGTGAGCGAGATGTCGCCGGTTGCGTCGAGCTTCACCGCGAAGAGCGGGGCCGCGAACCCGTGGGCATTGGCGATGTAGGCCAGGCCGTTGGCGACGACCGGCGTGGGCACCGGGATATCCCCAGCGCCCTTCATGTGCCACAGCTCCTTGCCGGACGCGAGATCGTAGCCGGCGATGTGCTTGATGCCGTTGACGACGACCTGGTCGCGGTCCGCGGAGTGATGCACGGTCGGCGTGCTCCACGTGGGCACCTCGTCGCGCGCGGTCCGCCAGAGTTCCTTGCCGTCGGCGAGCGCATACGCCGCGATGAACGAGTCCTTCTGCACGTCGCACTGCACGATCACGCGATCGCCGTCGATGACCGGCGAGCTGCCGAACCCCCACTGCGCACCCGGCACCATGTAGTAGCCGGAGTCCAGCACGCCAAAATCCTTGCTCCAGACGTGCTCGCCGTCCGTGGTGTAGCAGTGCAGCCCCTCGGAGCCGAGCATCACGACGACGTACTTGCCGTTCGTGGCCGGCGTGGCGTTGGCGTGCGTCGACTTGGTGTGGCGTTTGACCTTGGGCACCCCCTTGTAGACCTCGCGCTGCCAGACCGATTCGCCCGTGCGCGCATCGTGGCACGAGAGCACCCACCGATGCTCGGAATCGTCCTGCACGGAGGCGATGTCGCCGTAGAGGCCGACGCGCAGCTCCGCATCCGCCTTGCCGCTGATGGCGGTGAGCACGTAGACGTGGTCGGCCCAGACGATGGGTGAGGCGTGCCCCAGGCCGGGAATAGGTGTTTTCCACAGCACGTTCCGGCCGCTGGCGAGATCCCACTGCGCCGGCGGGGTCGGGCCCGCGGCGATGCCGCTGGCGCCGCGGCCGCGAAACGAAGGCCAGGCGTCCGCCGGCGGATCCGCGGCGTAGGTCGCGGAGGCTGTCACGAGGGCCGCGCAGAGCGCAGCAATACAAGCATTCGCGTTTCTGACGTACATGGCCCGAATCCTCCGCAAGCGCATCGCGCGTACCCGATGCCGGCAAGTATGCGCGAACGGCTGCAGACGCGACAGGCGCGGGATCTGGAAAGTTGTCGAAACCGTCGGCGCCGTGCGGTTGGGGGCCTATTCCGGCGGAAAATCGTCGCGCGGGACGCGCCGCACGGTCTGCTGCTCCGGCACGTCGCCGGGAATGGGTTGGACAACGTCCACCGGGCGCAGATCGCGCTTGGCCTTGTTGCGCTGCGCGCTGGTGGGAATGGGGCGCAGGCGCTGCTTCAACTCGTCGAAGAGTTCGCCGATCGGCGCCTGCAGCTTGGCGTAGGCCTGAGCGTCGTCAGCCGCGTCCGCCATTTCGTCGCGGTGCAGGCGGCGGTAGTCGGCTGCACGACCGAGCAACTCATCCAGGATCGACCAGGCCGCAGTCGCCTGGGCATCGTCCAACTGGAACTGGTTGACGAATTCACGCACGTAGCGGGCCCAGGCAAGTTCGTCGAAGCGATCGACTGCGGGTCCATCCGAATCCGCCTCGTTCTCGGCGGCGGTGCGCGCCTTGCGGTAGAGGGGATCGTTCTGCAGGCCCCAGTCCTCCGGACGCCAGCCGCCCGCCGCCCAGCGTGCCCGCAGCTTGTCCACGGTCTCCATGCGGCGGTGGTAGCTCTCCATGTCCCGCTCGAAGATGTCGCGCTGATCGGGCGTGAACGTCCTGGCGAACTCGCCGGATACGCGTTCCACCTGGGCGCGGGCGTCGTCGAGCACGTCGCGGCTGTCGCGGGTCCAGCGGGCCACCTGCTGGGGTGTGAAGGGCTCGCCGTCCAGACGGGTTTCGACCGCCTCCTTCGTCTGGCTGTACAGCGTGCGGCCGTGCCGCCAGGCCATCGCGCCGAGGAAGCTGTAGGTGCGCGTCTGCAGTTCCAGGTACTGGTCCTCGGTGAGTGCGTAGCGGCTGCGTACGGCGCCAAGCAGGCGGTTGATGCGTTCGGCGACCTGCCAGGGCGGCACCGAGGCGACCTCGTGGAAGGTCTCCAGCGCGAAGCGGTCGGCCTCGTCGTTCCAGCCCTGCTGCTGCCAGAACGCGTCGACGCCGGGGGCCATCTCCTCGTATATGTTTTCCCAATCGCCCAGGCGCTGCACTTCGCGGGCGATCCCGCTGATGCGGGCGATGCCCGCGGCCTCGCGCGGGCCGAAAGTGCCGATGTCGCCGTCATCGGCGCGGGTGACTGCGGGAAGGAGGGCGAATAGCGCAAGGATCGTGCCGGCGGGTCGCATCGGTGAAGCTCCGTTCGCGGAAGGAAATTCTCGGCGGCGCGGTCCCGCAGTATACGGCAAACCGGCTCTCCCGTGGACAGGTTGCGACGATTTCTTACGTCCGGGAAATGCCGGGACATTCACGCGCGCGCCGGGGGTTACTCCGGATGCACCGCAGGTTGACTCCCCGCCCGGTCCGGGTTCTGTGGCTGCGCCCCACCGAGAAACCACCCGCCGACCTCGGACCGGTCCCAGTTCCAGTCGATGGACGCGACCGGGTGGCGGCGATCGGTGAGCACGTACATGATCGGTTCGCCCGTGCGGTCGTGCAGGTCCCAGCCGATCGGTTGGCCGTAGCCGTCCTCGAGGAACGTGCGCCACGCGGGGAAGGGCTGCTCGTCGAAGAGCAGGATGATCAGGCGCGGGCGATGCGCCTTCAGGTCGTCGATCAGCAGGGCGCGGCGCTGTCCGCGCCGCGACTGCCTTCGGCGAGTCCGCTGATCATCGTGAAGCGCGAAGCGCAGCGGCGCTGCGCGTAGTAGTAGATTTCCGCATCGTTGCCGTAGACGAAGACGTAGTCGTCAGGATCGGTGACGGCCCGGACCTTTTCGCCGATCGCGCGACCCCAGAAGTCGCGTGAATTGTAACGGGCGACGGTAATGCCGAAGGGTGGCTGGCCCAGGTACCACGCCCATTCCGTGAGGCCCACGGCGAGCACGACGAGGCCGGCGACGACGACGGCGCTGGGCCGTGCCGCCCGCCAGCGCAGCGCGCCCAGATCCTCAATGGCGGAGCCGATGAGCAACGCCAGCGGCGGAATCATGAGGTAGTAGTAGTGCGGCCAGAAGTGCGCCGGCAGGCAGACCGCGACGTAGCTCGCCAGCACGTACGCCAGCAGCGGGCCGGCGCGGTCGCGATGCCGATCGATGATCGCGAGCACGGCGTGCACGCCGACGGCGAGGATGCCGGCGATCCACAGCGGCAGGGCACTGTCGAAGGTGAAGGGATGGCGCGGGGGCGCGAAGAACTGCAGGAAGCGTGCGGCGAAGGGCGCGTCGCTCTTGGCGTAACTCAAGTTGAACGCGAACGTTGCGTCCGTGAACTCGGACCACCGGCTGGTCAGCCCGAAGTAGGCGCCGATGCTGATCCAGAGGAGCGCCGGCCCCATCCCGAGGATCAGCAGCGCCCGGACAGCCGGCCAGGCCCGCCGGTGCTCCCGCCACGCCGCCCAGGCGATCCACACCGCCAGGAAGACCCAGTGCACCGCGATGATCGTCTTCAGCGCCGAAGCCAGCCCCAGCATGCCGCCGGCTGCGAACAGGCGGAATCGCGAACCGACCTTTGGCCCGCTCGCCAGCCACCACGCCGCGAGCAGCAGCGTGTTCATGTAGATCTCGCGATTGCAGCCCTCGCCGGCGGTCCCCGGGTCCGACGACACCAGCGCGAAGAGCAGACCAGCGATCAACGCCGCCCGGCGGCCTCCGTAGCGGTTGGCGATCAGTACGATCAGCACGAATGAGGCGAGCGAGAACGCGGTCGCCATGAGGCGAAAAACAACCGGGGCATCCCCGAATACGCCGATCACGCCGGCGAAGAGCACGAACACGCCGGGCGGCTGATGATCCCAGACGTCGACATAGAGCCGGTCGCCATGCAGCAGGCGCTCACCGATGTAGGCGTAATTGCACTCGTCGGTCTCGAGCGGTACGCCGAAGGCGTGCAGGCGGAAGAGGACGAGCAGCGCCCCCGCCACCACCAGTACAGCCACGAAGCGCCAGTCGAACCTTGGCTGGGCTGCGGGAGTCGTCGGAGGCGAAACGGCTTCGTCCATCGCCGCGCATCGTATGGCTGGGTGACCCGTACGCCAACCGCAAGCGCGGCGCTATGGACATGGTCAGCCGCCTCCAGCTACGCTGGCCGACATGCCGACCGGAAGAATCGACATCGCACGGCTGCGCTGCGCATGCGCCGGGCTTCACCGCATCAGCCGAGAGTTCGTACACTTCGAGGAGATCCGCAGCACCAACGCCCACGTGCTGGACCTGCCCGCCGACGCCGACGTGGACGGCCTGGTGGCGATCACGGAGTTCCAGTCGGGGGGACGCGGCCGGCAGGGCAACCGCTGGTTGTGTCCGCGCGGCGCGGGCATCCTGTGTACCGTGGGGCTCGCCGATCCGGCCGGCACGATTCCACCTGGGCTACTCGCCCTGATGGTGCCGCTGGCTCTGTGCGACGGCATCCGGGCCGCCACGGGGGTCTCCTGCTCCATCGATTGGCCCAATGATCTCGTGGCTGACGACCGCAAGCTCGCGGGCATCCTCATCGAGGCCCACGCCCGCGGTTCGACGGTTCGGTACGCCGTCGGCTTCGGCATAAATTGCCTGCAGCACGCCGGCCACTTTCCACCGGAGCTGCGGGACCGGGCGACATCCCTGGATCTCGTCACCGATCAGCCAGTGGACCGGACCGCGGTGCTTGGCGCGATTCTCACCCGTCTGGACCAGCGTCTGCGCGACCCCAGTGGATGGAATGTCGACGATATCCGCGAGCAGTGGCGTCAGCGTGCGGTGGGCCTGGGTCGCCGGGTCTGCGTTCTGCACGAGGGGCGGCGTCATCTGGGCAACCTGGTGGATATTGACCCAACGGCTGCCATCGTGGTTCAGCTCGACGAGGGCGGCCGCCGGCTCTTCAACGCGGTGAACACGACGCTCGAATGGGTGAAGTGAGCGGAAGCGTCCGATTGTGCGGTCTGGCGGAACAAAACCCGCGTTTGCGACAGAATGCGGCATGATTCATTTGCCGATACACCGGTGCGCCCAGGTGTAAGGTTGTCGGCGCAGCTTTACCTCAGGTAGACGCTCTATGAGGGTACTGCTAGAATTCTCCAGTTGCGGGCCGGCGTTCGCCGGCGGGCGCGCCCATCCGCTGGCCGCAAGCTTTTTCACAGTAAAAGGTTAGCATCGTAGATGCCAGCGGAGCCCGGGCGGTTACCGACGCAGTGAACGCGGGTCCTACCCGCAACAGAGAGGAGCTGGAGTAGAGATGTTTGAACGCTTCACCGATCGGGCCCGCAAAGTGATGGCTTTGGCCAACCAGGAGGCCCAGCGTTTTAACCACGAATACATCGGGACCGAGCACGTTCTGCTGGGTCTGGTGAAGGAAGGTTCGGGCGTTGGGGCAAACGTCCTGAAGAACCTGGATGTGGATCTGCGCAAGGTTCGCCTCGAGGTTGAGAAACTGGTCAAGAGTGGCCCCGAAATGGTCACCATGGGCCGGTTGCCGCAGACCCCACGCGCCAAGAAGGTCATCGAGTACGCGATCGAAGAGGCCCGCAACCTGAACCACAACTACGTGGGGACCGAGCACCTGCTGCTGGGGCTGCTGCGCGAGCAGGACGGCGTCGCGGCGCAGGTGCTCATGAACCTCAACCTGAAGCTGGATGAGGTCCGCGACGAGGTCCTCAACCTGCTGGGCGCCGGCACGGAGACCGAGGAGGCGCCCGGGGCAGCCGGTGCGGCTCCCGCGGCTTCCGGCGAGGCCCAGGGCCGCCGCGGCAAGACGCCGGCGCTCGACTCGTTCGGTCGCGACCTGACGGAGCTGGCCCGGGCGGGCAAGCTCGATCCGGTCATCGGCCGCGCCAAGGAAATCGAGCGCGTGGTGCAGATTCTGTGCCGCCGCCAGAAGAACAACCCGGTGCTGCTGGGCGAGGCGGGCGTGGGCAAGACCGCGATCGTCGAGGGGCTCGCCACGCGGATCGTCGAGGGCGACATTCCCGAGCTGCTGGCTGACCGGCGCATCGTCGTGCTGGACCTGGCCATGATGGTCGCGGGCACCAAGTACCGCGGCCAGTTCGAGGAGCGCATCAAGAGCGTGATGAACGAGGTGCGCCGGGCGCGCAACGTCATCCTCTTCATCGACGAGCTGCACACGCTGGTCGGTGCGGGCGGAGCCGAGGGCGCGATCGACGCATCGAACGTGCTCAAGCCGGCGCTGTCGCGCGGCGAGATCCAGTGCATCGGCGCCACCACGCTCGACGAGTACCGCAAGTACATCGAGAAGGACGGCGCCCTGGAGCGCCGCTTCCAGCAGATCATCGTCGAGCCGCCGAGCGACGAGGAGACCGTCGAGATTCTCAAGGGGCTCCGCGATCGCTACGAGGCGCACCACCGCGTGCAGATCACCGACGACGCCCTGCGCGCCGCGGTGGAGCTGTCCGGGCGGTACATCACCGGCCGCGTCCAGCCGGACAAGTCGATCGACGTGATCGACGAGGCGGGGGCGCGCGTGCGGCTCAAGTCGATGACCAAGCCGTCCGACCTGGCCGAGCTCGAGCGCGACGTGCAGAAGCTCAACGCCGAGAAGGACGAGGCGGTGCGCAGCGCGGACTACGAGCGTGCGGCTGAGCTGCGCGACAAGTCCGAGTCGCTGAAGATCAAGAAGGTCGAGATGAAGAAGCAGTGGCGCGACCGGATGAAGGAGGTCGACGGCGTGGTCGACGAGGAGATCATCTCCGAAGTCGTGTCGTCGATGACCGGCATCCCGCTGACGCGGATGGACCGCGACGAGGCGGAGCGTCTGCTGCAGCTCGAGAGCGCCCTGCACAAGAAGGTGGTCAGCCAGAAGGAGGCGGTCAAGGCGATCGCCCGGGCCGTGCGGCGTTCGCGCAGCGGCTTGAAGGATCCCAACCGGCCGATGGGCAGCTTCATCTTCGTGGGCCCGTCCGGCGTGGGCAAGACCTACTTGGCCAAGTGCCTGGCGGAGTTCATTTTCGGCGATCCCGACGCGCTGATGATTCTGGACATGTCCGAGTACATGGAGAAGCACAACGTGTCGCGTCTGGTCGGCGCCCCTCCGGGCTACGTCGGCTACGAGGAGGGCGGCCAGCTCACCGAGCGGGTGCGCCGCCGGCCGTACTCGGTGATCCTCTTCGACGAGATCGAAAAGGCGCATCCCGACGTGTTCAACATGCTGCTCCAGATCATGGAGGAAGGCCGTCTGACCGACTCGTTCGGCCGGTACGTGGACTTCAAGAACACGATCGTGATCATGACCAGCAACGTCGGCGCCGCGAAGATCACGCACGAGTCGCCGTTCGGCTTCCAGAAGCGTGACGCGAACGTCAGCTACGAGAAGATGAAGGAGACGCTCCAGTCCGAGCTGGAATCGCACTTCCGGCCGGAGTTCATCAACCGTCTTGACGAGATCATCTGCTTCCACAAGCTGACCCACGACGACCTGGTGCACATCATCGACCTGGAGGTCGACAAGCTGGCCAAGCGCCTGCGGGCCAAGGGGCTGGAGCTCGAGCTCACCCAGGACGCGAAGGACTTCCTCATCGAGCGCGGTACGGACGAGAAGTTCGGCGCGCGGCCGTTGCGGCGGGCCATCGAGCAGTACGTCGAGGACGCGCTGAGCGAGGACATGCTCCGCAACAAGTACGAGGGCAAGAGCCGCGTGATCGTGGCGGTGAAGCAGCCGCCGACGCCGGACGATCTGCCGGTGCTTGTCTTCGAGGCCGTCGGTACGGCAGGCTCCGACGACGATCACCCGGTCGGCGCGGGAGCCGGGGCGGACGTCGCCGACGCGACTTGACGCTTCATGACAGTTGGTAAACCACGGGCGGTGCGCAGCTTCGGTTGCGCACCGCCCTTTTGCTTTGCGCCCGTCAGGGAATGATTGACACCCGGGGGCGCGAAAGATACAACCGGCTGCGCGGCGTGGACTTACGGGCGTTTTCACAGGCTGGTGCACCATGATCATCCGAAGCATCGGCGGAGGGACCATCAACGCCCTGGAGTCGTTCGGGCGTTTCTGGACGTTCGCCTTTCGCACGGTTCGCTGGATCGTCGCCGGCATGTTCAGCCCGCGGAACTGGCGGTTGATCATGCCCCAGTTCTACGAGATCGGGAACCGCTCCGTCCCCGTCATCGCCATCACCGGCACGTTCGTCGGGCTCGTGCTCGCCGTGCAGGCCTACGATCAGCTCGATGCCGCCGGGTTCGCCGACCACATGGGCGTGCTCATCAACGTGACGCTGGTGCAGGAGCTCGGACCGGTGCTGGCGGCGGTGATGCTGGCGGGCCGGGTGGGCGGCGCGCTCACCGCTGAGCTCGGCACGATGAACGTCACCGAGCAGATCGATGCGCTGCGCGTGATGGGGGCGGATCCCATCCAGCACCTGGTGGTGCCGCGTTTCCTGGCGTGCCTGCTGCTGGCGCCGGTGCTCACGCTCTTCGCCGACGTCTGCGGATCGCTGTCGGGCGCGTGGGTCGCGATCATGCTGAAGGGAATCCCCACCGAGCCGTACTACTACTACACGGAGTGGGCCCTGGAGAAGTGGGACCTGATGGTGGGATTCATCAAGAGCATGGCGTTCGGCGGCATCATCGGCATGCTGGCGTGCTACAAGGGTTTCAACTGCCGGGCGGGCGCCGAGGGCGTCGGCCGGGCGTGCACCGAGGCGTTCGTCGCCAGTTTCATCGCGATCCTGATCGTTGATTTCTGCCTCGCTACCTCGCTCATGGGTCTGTACCGCGTGTTCTTTGGATTCAAGTCGCTCGTCTAGCCGCGGTCCGCTCGCGCACCGCCGAACGCCATGGTTGCCCACCCGCCGCCCGCCACCACGCCGCCATCGAATCCGCGCAACGCCGTCATCGAGCTGCGCGGGGTGAGCAAGCGCTTCGGGCGGCTGATCGTGCTCCGCAACATCGAGCTGGCGTTGGAACCGGGCAAAACGACGGTGATCATCGGCGAGTCGGGGGTGGGTAAGAGTGTCGTGCTCAAGCACATGGTGCGGCTGCTGCGGCCCGATCGCGGCGAGGTCTACTTCAAGGGTCAGCGGATCGACCTGCTGCCCGAGCGGAAGCTGGTGGATCTGCGTACGCGCTTCGGGTTTCTCTTCCAGATGGGGGCGCTGTTCGATTCGCTCACCGTGGGGGAGAACATCGCCTTTCCCGTCGTGGAGCACACCAGCCGCAAGTCCGACGAAGTCGAAAAGATCGTCAAGGACAAGCTCCGCATGGTCGGACTGGACGGCATCGAGAACAAGAAGCCGGCGGAGCTCTCCGGCGGGCAGCGCAAGCGCGTCGCGCTCGCCCGGGCCATCGCGCTCAACCCCGAGGTCATTCTCTACGACGAGCCAACGACCGGGCTCGACCCGATCCGCTCGGACATCATCAACGAGTTGATCCGCAAGCTCCAGCGCGAGTTGAACGTGACCAGCGTCGTGGTGACGCACGATATGACCAGCGTACGCAAGGTGGGTGACCGCGTGATCATGCTGCACGAGGGCCGGTTCATCTTCGACGGCACGCCCGCGGAACTGGACAAGAGCGAGGACGAACGCGTCAGCCACTTCGTGCAGGGCCACGCGAGCGCCAGCGACCTCGCGCGTCTGAAGGCGAAAGGATGAGCAATGACCGAAATGCGCCGCAACTTCCTGGTGGGACTGTTCATGGTCGTGGGCCTGGGCGCGCTGGGTTACCTGCTCGTGCTCTTCGGCGAAGCGCCGGCGTGGCTGGGCGGCGCCGAGTGGACGCTGCGCATCCGGGTGAATGAGATTTCCGGAATCGAGGAGGGCACGCCGGTCTACCTCAACGGCATCAAGGTCGGCCGGGTGACCGGGTTGGCCTTCGTGCGCATGACCGAACCCGACCAGGGCGTGGAAATCATCACGCAGATCGAGAACGACTACAGCGTACCTTCGGGGTCGGTCGCGCAGTGCATCGGTCCGGCGCTGGGCGTGGGGCGCGGCCGCGTCGACATTCAGGCCCATGGGGCGGGCGCGCCGATCGAGTCCGAAGGGGTCATCTCCGGGGTGAACATCAACCCGCTCGACAAGATCCTGCCGGAGTCGCTGATCACTTCGGTGGAGGGAACCGTCGTGAAGGTCGGCAATTTCGCGGAGACGCTCACGCCGGTGGCCAAGGACCTGCACGAGTTGCTGAAGAAATCGCCCATCCCGACGACGGACGAGGAGGCGGCCAGGTTCACGACCAATCTCTACACCGCGGTGCAGCGGTTCGACCGCGTGTTGAAATCGATCCACGACGTCATCGGCGATCCGAAACTCAAGAACGGTCTGCTCGACGCGGTGGAGAACATCCGGCAGATGAGCGCGGACGGGCGCGTCGCGTTCGCGGATTTCCGCGACACCTCCGCCAACCTGAAGATCGATGCCTCGCGCCTCGCCGACAAGATGGAGGGCACGGTGGACAACATCGATCGGCAGGTGACGCGGATCACCGACGCCGCCATCCCCGTCCTCGATCAGGCGGCGAAGTCGTCCGCGAACCTGCGCGTCATCACCGACAACATGCTGGCCGGCCAGGGCACGATCGGTCGCCTGCTGACGGACGAGCGGCTCTACGAGGTGATGGTGCTGTCGCTGCAGCGGGCGCAGGATGCCGTCGATTCGCTGCGCCGCCTGTTCGAGCGCTTCGAGAAGAGCGGGCGCATCGGGCTGAACGTCAACGGGTTCGCGGTCGAACGCGCGTTGCCGAAGTAGGCCGGGCGAGTGGATGGCTGGCCGCGGGAACCGTCAGGCAGCCTGTGGCTGGGCGGGGTCGAGATCCTGCGTGCCCACGGCGACTGCAGCGGGCTTGTGGGCCTGCGGGCGTGACAGCCAGCCCATCCAGGTGAAGCCGATCCCGTAGAGCAGCAGGAAGATGCTGAAGAAGTAGCTGTCGCTGGCCATGTACTCCTGGAAGGTCCAGAGTGAGTACGCCCCCAGGCCCAGCTCGGCGATCCACAGCTTCTCGTTCATCGCGGCGTAGCTGCTGTTGGTGCGCCGTTGCGCCGTGCTGCCCGACTTGGGCGTGCGCACGAATTCGCCGCCGCGCAGGTACATGCCGCGAATCACCGCGAGCGTGTTGCTCAGGCAGATGCCCACGCCGAGCACGAGCATCCAGGGGATGACCCGTACGCCGCCCCAGCCCTCGCCGATGATGTGGCGGGCGTACGCGTAGACCGCCGACGGCACGAAGGCCATCACGCAGACGACCGACCAGATCCAGGCGAACCACGGGCTCACCGCGCGTCCGCTCAGCCAGGCGAGCAGCATCGGCCGGGCGAAGACCGCCAGCACGAGCATGAACAACGCGATCGAGTAGTGCGTCAGGTGCAGCGTCGCCTCGACCTTCTCGCCGAGCGAGAGCCGCGCCCGCCAGATGCGCGGCAGGAGCTTGCGCGCGACCTGGATCGAGCCCGTCGCCCAGCGCCGCTGCTGGCTCTTGAGCGCCTGGGCCGTCCCGGGCAGTTCAGCCGGGCAGACGACGTCGACCGTGTACTCGATTTCCCAACCGGCGAGCTGGGCGCGGTACGAGAGGTCCAGGTCCTCGGTGAGCGTGTCCGCCGACCACCCGCCCACGTTCGGGTCGAGAATCGCCGCCTTGCGCCAGATGCCCGCGGTCCCGTTGAAGTTCATCATCAGGCCGTTCCAGGCCCGGGCGCCCTGCTCGATCGCGAAGTGGCCGTCGATGCCCAGGGCCTGGGCCCGCGTCAGCCACGACTCGTCGCGATTGAGATGTCCCCAGCGGCCCTGGACGCAGGCGGCGTTCGGCCGGTTGACCATCAGCGCGACGGTTCGCTTGAGAAAGTCCGGGGACGGCACGAAGTCGGCGTCGAACACGGGGATCAGGTCGCCCTTGGCGGACTGGAGTCCGTGGGCCAGCGCGCCGGCCTTGTAGCCGCGGCGGTCCGGCCGGCGGACGACCTTGATGTCGAACCCCTGGGCCGCGTAGCGCTTGACCACGCGATCGACCAGCTCGCGCGAGGCGTCGGTGCTGTCGTCGAGCACCTGGATCTCGTGCTTGTCGCGCGGATAGTCCATCGCGGTGACGGCCTCGACCAGGCGCGACACCACGTCGGCCTCGTTGTACACGGGCAGTTGGGTCGTCACGAGCGGCCAGTTGGCCCGGTCGTCCGCAGCCAGGAACGCCTCGATGACGTCGCGCTGCCGGGCGCGCTCACGCTTCTGGCGCCGCGCAAAGAGGACCAGCAGCACGGCCATGTGCAGGCCGTACGTCATGGATGCCAGGGTCGCGATGGTGAAGACGATGAAGGACGCTGTGATGAGGATGTCCATTGTCAATGTCATCCGCGAGGCAGCGGGCGGCGCCGGCTGCCCGCATGGTTGCTCTGGGTCGATTCGTCGGCCGTGCGGTGGGTATTTCCCGGCGCCGTGTCGCGCTGCTCGGGCGTGAACACGAACGCGCCGCGCCGGCACGTGCCGCACCCACTGTTCTGCGGACGATGCGGAGGCGGCTGCCGCGTTCGGTAGCGCCTCCCTGTGCCGCGACGCACCCGCGTCTGCGGCCTCCGCAAGTACCCCGCGCTTCCGTCACCGCGCCCGTACACCGCGAATCGGCAAGGGGGTGATGATACGCCCATCGCCGCGGCGGGTCCAGCCAAGGGGCGTCAGCGGTCTACCCCGGCTTTACCTACATTGACACCGGCGGGGGGCCTGCCTATCATCGCCGCCCCGAACCGGCAACCGCCGGTCGTACCATCCGTTCTCCTTGCGACAGGATTCGTCACCATGACCGCTTTCCAGCACGTGACCGTACCCGCCGAGGGCCAGCCCATCCGGATGACCGGCGCCCAACTGCAAGTGCCGGACAGACCGATAATTCCGTTCATCGAGGGCGACGGCACGGGTCCGGACATCTGGCGGGCGTCGGTGCGCGTGTTCGATGCAGCCGTGCAGAAGGCGTACAACGGCAAGCGGAAGATCGCGTGGATGGAGGTGCTGGCGGGACAGAAGAGTTACGATCGCCTGCAGACCTGGCTGCCTGATGACACGCTCGCGGCATTTCGCGAGTTTCTGGTGGGTATCAAGGGGCCGCTGACCACGCCGGTTGGTGGGGGCATCCGTTCGCTGAACGTCGCGCTGCGTCAGCAGCTCGATCTCTACACCTGCCTGCGGCCGGTGCGCTACTTCAAGGGCGTCCCCTCGCCGGTGAAGCGTCCGGAGCTGACCGACATGGTCATTTTCCGCGAGAACTCCGAGGACATCTACGCCGGCATCGAGTACGTCGGCGGTTCGCCGGAGGCGCAGAAGCTGCTCGATTTCATGGCTAAGGAGTTTCCCAAGGATTTCGCCAAGGTGCGTTTCGGCGCCCAGGAGCGGGTCAACGGCTGGCAGAAGCAGCTCGAGGCGATCGGGGCCCCGGCGCGCGACCTGAAGGTGGAGGTGGGGCTGGGCATCAAGCCCGCCAGTCAGCTCGGTACCGAGCGGCTCGTGCACAGCGCTCTCGCGTTCACGCTCAAGGAGGGGCGCAAGAGCCTGACGCTGGTGCACAAGGGCAACATCATGAAGTTCACCGAGGGTGCTTTCCGCGACTGGGGTTACGAGGTCGCGGCGAAGTACTTCGGCGCCGAGCCGCTGGACGGTGGGCCGTGGCACGTGATCCGCGCGGGCACGAACAATCCGATGGTGAGGGGCGTCGTGGGCGGTGCGCTCGAGCACGACGTGATCATCAAGGACGTGATCGCGGACGCCTTCCTGCAGCAGATCCTCACGCGTCCGGCGGAGTACGAGGTGATCGCCACGATGAACCTCAACGGCGACTACATTTCCGACGCGCTGGCGGCGTGTGTGGGCGGCATCGGCATCGCCCCGGGCGGCAACATCAACTACATCACCGGCCACGCGGTTTTCGAGGCGACGCACGGCACCGCGCCGAAGTACGCCGATCAGGACAAGGTCAATCCGGGCAGCGTGATTCTCTCGGGCGAGATGATGTTCCGTTACATGGGCTGGCCGGAGGTGGCGGATCTGATCATCAAGGGCATGGACGGGGCGATCGGTGCCAAGACGGTCACCTACGACTTCGAGCGGCAGATGGAGGGCGCCAAGCTGCTCAAGTGCAGCGAGTTCGGCGATGCGGTGATCAAGCACATGGGGTAAACCGGTGAGCGCTCTGGCCCGACTGCTGCTGGACGGTTCCATCGACTCGCTTGACGCGGCTGCGTCATGGCGGCTGCACGAAGCGCAGTTGCTCCGGGAGAAAGGCCGGCCTTGCTGTGCCGTATACCTATTCGGTTATGTCGCCGAGATGCGTATCGTCGCCGCATGCTTGCGCTTGGTCGGTTGTCCCCCCACCATGGCGGTTTCACTCGCAGATCTCAATATATTGAAGGCGGATGCTCGACAACAGAATCTGATGACCTCAGACCCGCACGATATCGCGGGTTGGGCAAGGTATCTGCTGTATTCGCGGCGTGCGCATCATTCGCGCTGGTTTGGGGCAAACGTTCGCGATAAGATACAGTATCATGGCGATGGCTTGTACGAACACTGGCGACCTCGCCTACGATATAAGGCGCTGACACCCACTGCGGCACAGGTGGCGGCAGTGGCCGAAGCGGCGGAGTGGTTTGATAGCAACTACCCCGTGTTCTGGAGTTAAGGCAATGCCGTTGATTCGATCGAAGTCCGCGAGCAACCTTGCCCAGCTTGAGGCCGAACTCAGTCACGAATTGGCAGCCGAGCTCAAGAATTCGGTTGATGCGGACAAACCGCTTCGGCAGCCGATCATCCTTGAGAACGAGATTCCGCAAACCAGCTCATTCCATGTTGCCGTAATCTGGGAGCGCTGGCGGCAGATCCCCGCCAGCCATCGTTCGGGCGTGATCGTCCAAGCATATGCACAGGTGGCGCCTCAACGTGCTGATCGCGTCACGATTGCACTCGGCGCAACCGCGGAAGAGGCGGTGGACATCGGTCTGTTGCCCTTTGCTATCGTGTCGACGATCAAGAACGGTGATCCCGTCGAGCCTCAGCGCCTTACACAACTGATGCGCGACGAGGGCGCCGTCGAATCGTCGACCGGGCTGTTGCTCGGATTCCCTTCTCGGGACGCCGCATTGGCCGCATATGAACGCTTGGCCCACCAATCCAAGCGTGAGTACTGGGCAGTCGTTGAGCGCCGCACACAGAATTCCTAGCGATCGCTTGCCTGCGTGCGTCCTCTCTCCTGAAATACAGCACAGTGCGAGTGTACTTTGCTTGTGTGCAGGGTGAGAACCATATCATGATCGCCGCTGAACTGTTCGTAAAGTGCCTGGAGAACGAGGGCGTGGAGTACATCTTCGGCCTGCCGGGCGAGGAGAACACGCACTTCATGTTCGCCCTGGAGAAATCCAGCATCGAGTTCGTGCTCACCCGGCACGAGCAGGGGGCGGCGTTCATGGCCGACGCCTACGGGCGGCTCACCGGCAAGCCCGGGGTCTGCCTCGGCACGCTCGGCCCCGGCGCCGCCAACCTCGTCACCGGCGTCGCCGACGGCAACATGGACCGCGCCCCCATGGTGGTCATCACCGGCCAGGCCGACAGCCAGCGCCAGCACAAGGAATCGCACCAGCACATGGACGTCGTCGGGCTCTTCAAGCCCATCACCAAGTGGGCGACGCCGATCATCCATCCCAACAACATCCCCGAGGTCGTGCGCAAGGCGTTCAAGCTGGCCACCACGGAAAAACCCGGGGCGTGCCACATCGAACTGGCGGAGGACATCGCGCACCAGGCGGCGACCGCCGCGCCGCTGCCCATCGGGGATATCCACCGGGCGGTGCCCGACGCCGATAGCGTGGCGCGCGCAGCCGACATGCTGCGCAGCGCGCAGCGGCCGGTGATCCTCGCGGGCAACGGGTGCATCCGCCACCAGGCGAGCGGGGCCCTGCGCCGCTTCGCCGAGGCCACGGGCATCGGCGTGATCAGCACCTTCATGGGCAAGGGCTGCGTCGACGCGGACGCGCCGTACTGCCTGTTCACGATCGGGCTGCAGGCCCGCGATCTGATCTCGTGCGCGATCGACGCGGCGGACGTCGTCGTCACCGTCGGCTACGACATGGTGGAATACCATCCCACGCTGTGGAACCGCGACGGCGACAAGCGCATCATCCACCTCGACTTTCTCCCAGCCGAGGTCGACGACCATTACCCCGTCGAGGTCGAGGTGGTCGGCGATCCGGCGCACGGGCTCGACATGCTCTGCAGCCGCTTCTGTGCGGCGCCGCCGGCGTTCGACGTGCGTCAGCATCACGCCATCCGCGAGGAGATGCTGGCGGAGTTCTCCGCACACCAGGACGACGACACGGAGGGGCTGATCCGGCCCCAGAAGGCGCTGTGGGACGTGCGCCGGGCGCTGGGGCCGCACGATCTGCTGCTCAGCGACGTGGGCGCCCACAAGTTGTGGATCGCCCGGTACTACCAGTGCCACGAACCCAACACCTGCCTGATTCCCAACGGATTCTGCGCGATGGGCTTCGCGCTGCCGGGAGCGATCGGGGCGAAGCTCGCCTTTCCGGACAAGCGCGTGCTGGCTCTCTGCGGCGACGCGGGTTTCCTGATGAACGTGCAGGAACTCGAGACCGCGCGGCGGTTGGGGGCGAACATCGTGGCGATGATCTGGGAGGACCACAACTACGGGATGATCACCTGGAAGATGGACAACCACTTCGGGCGCCACACCGACCTGTCCTTCGGCAATCCCGATTTCGTGAAGCTCGCGGAGTCGTTCGGGTGCCGCGGACTGCGCGTCCAGCGGTCACGTGATCTGGCGGGTGCGCTCGAGGAGGCGTTCGCGTCCGATTGCCCCTGTCTTGTTGTCGTTCCAATCGACTATCGGGAAAATCCGCGACTGACGGAGCGGCTCGGGCACATCGTGTGCCCGATCTGACGGACCGCGCGACGCTGCCCGAGGCGAGAGTGCGGCGGATCCGCGCGCCTCGACGCGAAGGCGTCGCGGACCGCTGCGGTTTTGAAGGCCTCTTCGCGGACTATTCTGGTGGTGGGGTCGCCTGCGGAGTCGCGGATGGCGAGGCCGTCGGTGCAGGCTCCGGCGTCATCGTCGGTTCAACCATCGGCGCCGCGGGCGTCATCGAGGGCGCGGGCGTCACCGTCGCCGCCGGGCTCGTCGCCTGCTTTTCTTCCTTGGGCGAACAGGCGGCTGTACTGAGGGCGAGGGCCGCCAAGACGCCTCCCAGCGACCAGCGCATCAACTTGCTTTTTCTCAATGTACTCATGACTGCTCTCCTCAATGCGCCGAACGTTCTGCGAGAATGGTATGACCCCACGGGCGATCGGCAATCGTCGGGACGGCGGAGTGTACGCCACGAATCAGCCGCGCAACTGCTTCCTGAACGCACGCTCAGGCGGGAGGCGGCGCGTCATCGGCCCTTACGGTGCAGCATTGTCCGCCTCGACATCCTGATGGGTGGGTCGGGCCGAATGGGAGGAGTAAAGTACGCCTCGATTATGCCGAACGTCCTGTCGGTGCGTTTATAGTTCTGAAAAGCGCGCGGACGGCGTTCTTCTGTCTTCAGTCGGGCGTGGCGGCATGGGCGGTCGGAACGGGCGCGAACGCGGCGTTGTCGAGCGTGCCGAACCAGCCGAGCTGCCACTGGCGGCTTCCCACCTTGTCGGTGCTGAGCTTCTCGCCCGAAACGTGCCCGTCGCACCACGCGACGTAGGTGACCCCGCCGAGGCGGAAGTGGATGCTGGGCGTGCTCAGCCACCACAGCGCCGGCTCGCCCGCGCGTTCGTGCGGGCCTTGCGGCGTTGCCTCGACCGACCAAGGCGGCTCGCTGAAGGAATACTCAATCAGGTAGCTTCCGGACGGGCCGCTCTGAACCCGGTAGGCTGTGTCGGTGAACATCACGACCTGCGCCGGATTCTGCACGCGCGACGTCCACCAACCCAGTTGAAACGGTGCGCCCTGGCCCACCTGCGCCGCGGACCATCCGGCGGCGTAGAAGCGCCCGCCGATTCCGTAGAGGTTGTAGCCGTAGCCTCCGCAGCCGGCCTCGAAGGCGTTGGCGGCGCCGGAGGTGACGAACTCGGTGCGCTGCGGACAGGCCTTGATCGCGCCGTCGAGCAACGCGCCAGCCAGGGGGCCCAACTCGGGGTCGAACGTGTTGCGCACCGGATCGGGATCGACCGCATCCGCCAGGCGCGTCCCGTGCCAGCGATGCCGGCCGCCGAACCCGTTGACCATGTCGCTCGCGGCGGGGACGTAGAGGTCGTTGTTCTCGAGCGCGTAGCTGCTGTTGGCCAGGTGCAACTGGCGGATGTTCGAGCGGCAGACAACGGTGCGGGCCTGGTCGCGCGCCCGGCGAAGGTTGGGCAGCAGGATCGCCGCCAGCAGGGCGATGATCGATACCACGATCAGCAGCTCGATCAGCGTGAACGCGCGATGTCGGCGCTCGTCACTCACAGCTCGCTCCCAGGTGGGCCGCCCGCAGGCGGGCGACGTCCGCAAGGTCGTGCACGCCGTCCTGAACGACGTCGCCCGCTATGGAGAATCCAGTATCCGGGTCTTCCCGACCCAGCGCGTTGCGGGCGTGCAGCAGGTCCACGAGATTGACCTGACCGTCGGCGTTCCAGTCGCCGGGACACGCGACCGGGGCGACGTCGGCGACGGCGTCAATCTCGGCGGAGACCTCGCCCAGCGGGCCGAGCACCAGGTCGACAGCCGTGGTCACGCGCACGAAGTCGAAGGCCGCCAGTCCGGCGGGGGCGCCCGTGTCGGGATCGACGGCGTCCGCGATGTCGAACGCGTCGCCACCTCCCGATCCCGGGGTGACGCCGATGCGCCAGGGGTTGTCGGGCACGGTGTAGAACGACTCCGGGTCAGCCAGCGGATCATCGACGGTGTTGTCGGCGTCGAAATCGCCCAGGCGCAGGGTGGGCGACAGGTCCGCGTATCCGAAGAGACCCTCGAAGGCGTCGTTGGCGGGGTCGCCATCGCCGCCGTTGGGATTGGCGACGATGCCGAGCGTTCCGCCCTGGCTGCCCGGGTCGGCGTAGATGGCTGCGTCGACTTCGTACGCCGCGGTCGTGTAGCGCCCCTGCGCATCGAGCGGGATGACGCACGGCCCTGCCGGCAGGTATGGGAATTGCCCTATTTCAGGAAACCAGGCTGTATTCGCCGGCGGGTACGCCGCGCCGCCGACGGCGTCCCACGTCTGCGCCCGCCAGGTGCCGGCGTCCGGGGTGTGGCTGCCCGGCAGCAGGTACCAGACCTCCTCGGGGCAGGTGCCGGGCAGGCCGTCGCTGTCCACGTCGCGCATGATTTCGACGTGGGCGGGTTCGGCCCAGCGCAGTTGCGGGTTCTGG
The DNA here is from genome assembly GCA_020639115.1 of Phycisphaerales bacterium. GTDB lineage: Bacteria > Planctomycetota > Phycisphaerae > UBA1845 > UBA1845 > JACKHG01. Next base: position 66,532 of record JACKHG010000002.1, on the reverse strand, counting down.
TTCCACCAGGACGCGTTGCCGAAGACGATGAAGTCCAGGCCAAGGTAGTTGCCGGGGTCGTCGGTCACCGGATGATCGAAGCGGATGACGACCGAGCCGCCGAAGCCGCCGAGGCTGAGCACTGCAGCGTTGTTGGGGCTGGCGGTCCCGCCGCCGGTGGGGGGCCCGAGCGTATCCGCGGGGTCGTTGTAGCTGGGGTTGTTGATGAACTGGCCCGGCGCGGGCACGGATTCGACCACTTCGGCTCCGAACGGCGCGGCGAGGGCGGGAGAGTGCGTCACGCAGAGTGCAGTGCTGAGTACGACCGAAATGGCGGTGGGAAGGTGCGGGGATTTCATGGCTGCACCTCCGCGCCGGCGGTCGGCGTGCAGGCTGTGTCGTGGACGGGACCCGCCAGGCAGGCGCGCAGCGCGACAAAATCGTCCTCGTCCACGTCACCGTCCGCATCCACGTCCGCCGTAGCACACTCCGCAGCGCTGCTACCCCCCAGGCAGCGCTGCATCACCGCGTAGTCGTGCAGATCCACGCGCCCGTCGCCGTCGATATCCGGGCCGCCCACGACGGTGAGCGTGACGGTGGCTGCGGCGGCGGATACCCCGACGTCATCGAACAGCGTGCCGCCGGGGTCGGACTGCGTCTCAGCCGCCTGCACGCTCGAGAGCGTCAGTTGCAGCGTGCCCGCCCGCGTCGCCACGAGCGTGTACGCCGCGACGACCACGTCCGCACCGGGCGCCAGGCCATCGTCGGGACCGCCCGGAGACTCGGCGCCGCCAAGGTTGACGAACACGTCGTCGATGTGCAGGCCGGCGGACATTTCGACAGGCAGACCGTCGGCCAGCGGAGCCGCGGTGTCGGTATTGATAAAATCCAATCCCGCGGCGACGGAGCGCTGGGTGAGCACGGCGGCTGCACCACCGGTGGCGCCGATCCGGTAGGAGCACGCCGCCATCCGCGTGTCGTGGGTTGACCACACGGCAATCTCGACCGAGTCGCCCCAGGCGACCGACGTGGCGGAAGCATGCACGCTGAGGGCTGCCGAAGTCTCCGCGTGCACGACGACGCTCGCAAGCGATAGTGCGGCTATGCTGATGACGGGGTGGACTCTCATGCCGCGCTCCTCGTCTGGCTCCTGCGCCGCATGACCGCCAGTGCGCCGAGCGCGCCGAACAGTGCGCCGCTCGGTTCCGGCGCCACGTAGCTGTACACCGTCGTGCCCTCGCGGAGATACAGTTCGCCGGTGACCGGATTGAAGTTCACGTCGTAGAAGTTGAACGGGTTACCCGAGTCGGGATCGAATCGGCGCACCTGGGTGGGGTTGTTGACGTCGGCGCCTCCGCCGCCGGCGCGGGCCGCGAGGACGTCGTTCGCGCGAATCAGCGCTGCGAAATCGCTCTCGTCCTCGGCGAAGTCGCCGCCGCCGACGTGCAGGTTGCCCTCGGCGTCGAAGCCCAGGGCGCCTGCGGAGAGGACTTCGGCGATGAGGTCGCCCGCAGCCTCGAAGTCCGCCGGGCTTGCGCCGGAAAGCGCCGGCTGCCAGGCCGCAGGTGAAAATGCCTTGATCACGCCGGTATCGTCGAAGTCGAATCCGTTTCCGGTGTAGAGGTACCCCGCCGCGTCAAATGTGATGCCGGCTGATCCGCCGTCGATGTTGGCGATGATCGTCGGATTGGTCGGGCTGCCCGGTGCGCTCTGCGTATCGAGCAGGGTTACCCGGCTCGGCTCGCTGAAATCGCCCGCGGTGAGCGCGAGGCTCCGGTTGTCCAACCATGCCGCGTCGTAGTGGGCGGCTGTGAACCAGCTCCCCGCAAGCGTGTCCAGTGCGAAGACGCCCACCTGCGGATGATCAAATGTCGCTCCACCGTTGTTGCCGACGGCGATCCTCGTTCCGTCTGGGGACACGCGAACAAAACCTGTCGCGTAGGCGCCGGGCACAACGTCCGCATCCGGCAACGTTCCGAGCATTCCGAACGTTGCGGACCCGGTGGCGTTCTCCGTGTAGACGTTGGCATCGACCATGGTGACGATGCGGCCGTCGGCGAGCACGTCGAACGACGACGCGCCGGCCGGCAACTGGAAGCTGCGCTGCACGGCGTATGCGGAGAACGCGTCCGCGCGTGCTCCGGCTGCTCCCATGAAGAAAACCAATCCCGACAGAATGCTGCAACGTGAGACCATGTCTACCTCCTCACCGCGGGAGGAAGCAGAACCCGACGTCATGGGCGGCAAAGAAGTGTGGTGTTGGGCGCGCAGCGCAGCCCCGTGTCCCAGTCGCGATCCGCGTACTCTGGAGCAGGGGAATTATCGAACGGGCGAGCGCCGGCATTTGACCACACCTTCCCGCGAAGGCGTACGGGTCCTGCGTGAAGGTCAATCTGGCCGGTCTCCTGACTTCCGGGCGTCGTCGGCGGGCGTTTGCTCGCCGACACCTACCAGCCGCACCTTCTCACCCGCCTTGTGCGGGCAATGGTGTGTCGCGGCCTTCGTTCCCGGTCACAGTAGCGGGGCTGTTCCGGATTCTCACCGGATTCCCGATTACGCCCGCCGGATCCGCCGGCAGGCCACCAGCGACCTGAGGGGAATCGTTCTACCGCCGGGGCGGCGGTGAAGTCAAGGAAAGACTTCGGCTTGAAGCCGCAATACGCGCGGACACCCGGCCTACGGGTGGCGCAGCCGCAAACACGAGAAATCCCACAGGTCCACGTCGCCGTCATCGTCGTAATCGAAGACGACGAGGCAGTCGGTGCCCGAAAGCGGGGCGGAGGGGGCGGGGGCCGCGCCGGGGCCGCCGAGGCACTCGCTGAACGCGACTTGGTCGTCGAGATCGACATCACCGTCCGCGTCCATGTCGCCCGCGAGGAACTCGGTTTCGTCGGCCCCCATATCGGGATAGCCCCCCTGGATGCGCGGCGTGCCATCCACGTCGGTCTCGGTGAGGTCGGGAGCGAATAATGGGTTGCCCATATTGATGCATGGTGAGCGGCGCTGCAGGTGATAGTCCGCCGCGAGCGCATCGACGAATGCGGGATCGTCCGCGATGTTGCCCGCGCCCGCCTGGCCGCCCTCCACGTTGCTGCTGGTGACCACCATGCTGCCGGAGAGCGGCGCGGCGCCATTCGCCCAGAGGATCGAGTTGGCGACCGCCACGGATGCTCCGGAACTCAGGATGGCGCCGGCGCTGGTCGCGGTGTTATCGACGAGCGTGCAGCCGGCGACGCCGAGGCTCCCGCCGGACACGTAAACGCCTCCGCCCGACGTGGCGATGTTTCCGGTCAGCAGCGCGTTCCGGAGCGTTGTCTGCGCATTTTCCGCACGCAGGCCGCCGCCGAGCGCACCCTGGTTGTCGCGAATCAGGCAGTTGGCGAGCGACACCGTGCCCGTACCGCTGTTGCCGATGTTGACGACACCGCCCCCGAGATTGTGCTGGATCCGGTTGACGCCGGCGCCCGCCGGCGCCCGCACCACGAGGCTGCTGCCATCGATCTGCTGCGCCCGAATGCCCTCCAGGCCGCAATAGCTGATGACCAGCCCGCCGGCGATATCCCAATCCGTATATGCGGATTCCAAAGCCAGTCCGCGCGTGGCGCTGTGCGTGATGGTCAGGTCGGTGGCCACGATCGCCTGACGACAGTCGGCATCCCCGGCCCAGCCCGACGACCGCTGCAGGACGGCTGACCCGTACGACGCATCGCTCGAGCCGAACATCGTCGCCTGGGCCCGATGATCCTCGAAGGGAGCGGTGGGCACGTGGCCCGGCAGGCTGGCGGCGACGGTCACGCCTTCCAGCAGGACCGACATGGCGCACGCCTGATCCGAAGGATTCTGTTCGTCAATGACCAGCCCGTATGCGCCCGTGTCGTACCCGGCGGAGACGTACTGCGGCACGATCGTGAGGTCGCGGAGCGTGTAGTGATGCTGGATCGGCACGTCGAGGTACACGCCGCACGGGCGCGACCAACCGGCGGGCACGCTCGGCGCGAGCGCAATCGTTACAGGCACTCCGTTGTCATCCGCATCGCCCTTGATCGTCACGTCATCGATCAGGTTGATCAGCAGACAGCCGGTTTCGACGAGCGTGTCGCACGTGACGTCGATCACGTCCGGCTCTTCGGATTCGTGCGCCGCAAGCCATGCGAGCGCCTCGTGGACGGTGGCGAAAGTTCCCGCCGCACCGCCCACGCCGTCCACCTCGACGCGGTTGTCGAGAGTGAACTTCGTCGCGTCACCGCGGAAGATGTGCGCCCCGTCCGTCGGTGTGGCGTTGAAGTCGTCCCACACCACCGTTCCGTCCATTCCCGCGTTGAACAGGAAGCTCCGGCCACCGATCGGCACCCAGGTGTTGAGCGCCGCCGCGTCGGCCTGGTTCCACGTGAAGTGGTTGCTGCCGCCCGCATGATTGACCGTGACGCCGACGCCTTGCACGTTGGGATCGCCCTCATTGCAGGTGACGTACACGCGATACCAGCCAGCCTCCGGCAGGTCGGGGATAAATGTGCAAGTTTCGTTTCGCGTGGCCGTGACCCAGCGATAACGGCATTGCCCCTCGGTGCAGCCGGGCGCCGAGCTGTCCCATGACGAGCTGCCGGTCATGCCGACGTCGGTGTAGTACGGGGCGCCGTCGTCGGTCTCGACGATGTGCTCGGTCACGCCGACGTTCTCGATGAGCGCGTGCCGGCGGATGCCCTTGACGGCGTGCAGGTTGTCGCCCGTCTCGCGCCAGCGATGCACGATGCCGTAGGCCGTTCCGCGCGCCTCGTACACTTCGTGCTGGCCCCAGCCGTCGCCGGCGAGATAGAGGTAGGTGTGACCGCTCGACGAGTCATAGCGGATGACGATGGCATCGCCGTAGACGAGATCCGCCCGATCCACTTCGTCCCAATACGCGCCCGGCGTCTGGATCAGGCTTGCGGTCGAGTAGGGGCCGTGATACTCGACGCGGTACGGCGTCCAGCGCGCCAGCGACCACGACTTGCTGACGAAACCGGAGCAATCCGCGCCGCCGTAGCCGCGATCATCCGGATCCCAGCTTCCGCCGCCCCAGACGTAGGGAGAGCCGATGCCGGTCGCCGCGTAGCGGACGATATCCTGCCGTGTTTTTGTGGGGATCTCCGCGTTCGCCGGGCAGGCGAGCAGCGTCAGCAACAGTGTGCTGAGCATCAGCCGCAGTGCACTCATTGCGCACCCCCTTTCCCGCTCTCCGGCTGCACCGTCCAGCGAACGAAACGCACCTCGTCCTCCGTCGTCTGCATCTGGATGATGTCGCCCGACTCGGAGACCGCCAGCTTGCGGTAGTGGTCCGTCACGTAGTGATTTGGCATCTGCAAGGTGGATACGACGGTGCCATCGGACGCGATGACGATCACGACGATATCCGTGCGCCACTCATCTGCGGATCCCGCCGTCGGGCATGTCACCGCGAGGTAGCTGCGGCCGCTGTCGTCGGATTCCAGCGCCACGATCGACTGCACTTCGCGCGGAAAGCGAAGGGTGATCGGATCGTCGGCGGAAGGGCTGAGCGGGGCGTGCAGCGCGACATCATGCCCGTTTGCCTTCCGGGCGTGCCGCACGCCGGTCCCGGCTGCATCCGGCCGGCCGGCGAACGCGCGCACGGTGCTGGCTGTGTCCGCGCGGCCGCCGGTGGGCAGCGCCAGTTCGAACACCCGATCATGGCGATCCTCGATCAGGATGCGCTCGCCGTCGAGGAAGATCGCGGAGGGGAGCTGGATCGCCGCCGGTATGCCACAGCGGGTGTGCGGCTTGCCGTCGGTTGAGAAAACAATAATCTGGCGCTTCACGAACGCGTCCATCACGACCATATCGCCGTTGCGCTCCACCGCAAGGAAGTCGGCCGTGTGCGTGCCGATGGCAACTTGCCGTTCAAAGCTCCCGTCGTTGCGAAATACCTGTACGCGGGCGTTGACCGGGTCGAGCACGTAGAGCCGCCCGCCGATGGCAACGAAATCCATCGGACCCGGGCGCGACGCCTCGTCGTTTTTTCCGAATTGGCCGGGGGCGTCGCCCCACGGACCCCGAACGACGACGGCGGTTGGAATGTCGGCAGCCGATCGTGCCATGGGCACTTCGACAATCTGGGCGTGCGTCGCCGCGCTCGTTGCGAGCGGAAGCACGATCAGCAGAATGTGAACGGGAAGGATGGTGCCGGCAGACTTCACGACGCCGGCGCGCCAGCGACGGTTCGGCATGGTTGTCCTCCTCCAGCGGCGGCGGGAGCAAGCATGGGTGAGCCGGTCTGCGCGGATCATCGCATGACCCGGGCACTGATCGCCGACAGGTCTCACGCTGGACTCGGTCGCGCGCAACGCGCGCGGTCCAATCGGAATCTTACCCGATGGCCGCGGGAATCAGAATGGTCTTTCGCCTGGCGCCGGGCCCCGGGCTTGCTGGAAGGTCCGATATGCCTTGGGTGCCCGGTTGCTCTGCCGCGCCGTCAGATCGCCCTCACCACGAGCGCGTCACCGGGTGCGAGGTCGAAATGGAGGGCGCCGCGCCGGGATCGCGGGACCTGGGCGCCGTGGATCGTCAGGAGCAGTTCGCACGCGCCCCGGCTGCCGGGCAGGTCCGCCACCTTCGTGCGCCGCGCGCGCTGATAGTCGAGGTTGGCGAGCATCAGCAGGGTGCCCTGGCGGCGCGGCAGCTTGAAGGCCGTCGCGAGCACGTGTTTGGCGTTCATAGTGACGTTCGGCGCGAAGTAGGCGCGCGGATTCGTCAGCGCGGGCAGGTACTCGCGCCGCAGCGTGGATGCGCGGGCGATCAGCTCGGTCATCTGGGCGCCGCCCGGGTTCGTCCAGTGCAGCGCGTAGCGGTCGAAGAACGCGAGCTTGCCGTAGAGCGGATCGGACTTGGGCAGCGCGAAGCGGTCGCGCGGCTTCGCGTCGAGGCCGAGGTTCATCGGCTGGCGTTCGTGGACCTCCATGCCGCAGTTGATCATCGGCACCGCGTTCGGCAAAAAGCAATTGACGACCGCGGCCTGCATGGCGAACGCCCGCCGTCCGCGGCGCACGACGGCCCGCGGCGTGTCGGGCGTCTCCGCCGCGGCCATCACCGGCACCTTGAGCCGCGCGGTCTGGGCCACGAACGCGTGCATCTGCCCCTCGTGGCCCCGTGGCTGCATCCACCAGCTCGGCCCGATGATGATGTTGTATCCGCCGCGGTAGACGCGCGCGTGGTTTTCCGTACCGAGTTGTTCGGCCAGCAGGCAGAAGTCGGGGTCCTTCTTGCGGGGCCGCTGGAGAATCATCGCCTCCAGGCGGTTCGGCAACGCGTGGGCCATGTCCACGCGGGCGCCGTCCACGCCGAAGCCCTGGTAGAAGGGCAGGATGTTGGCGAGGCGGTCCCAGAGTTGCTTCATGGGCCGGCGCCCCTCGAACATGCTGGCCTTGGCGGTGTCGTACAGCACGTAGGGTGGCTGGGCCGCCGGGTCCGGCAGGTGGGGCACAGCCTCGACGGGGTGATCCTCGAACAGCCGGAAATAGGTCACGTCGCTCCACGGTGGCTGGGTATCGTTGACCACGTCAGAGAATCCCGGCGGCGTCACCACGCCGAAGTGCCTGGCGATCTCGGTGAGCAGGTTGGCAGCCGGTCGCCGGCGCTGGGCCGCCGCGAAGTTGGCCCACTTCTGCGGCGCGGTCACGTTCGGGGCGAAGCGGAACTTCGCCAGGTGTTCGCGCACCGCGGGGACACCGTAGACCTCGTCGAGCCGGCCGGGCACCGGGTTGTAGTACGTGACGTTGGGAATGTGCGGCGCCCGGTAACCGCGCTCGAAGCGCCGGTCGATCCAGTAGAACCAGTCGGGCCGCTCGAGAATCCAGGCGCAGTCGCGCGCCGCCGTGCGCGGGGCGAGGTCGAGCATCACGCGCATGCCCAGGCGGTGGGCGCAGGTCACGAACAGCCGAAACTGGTCGTCGACGTCGCCGTAGTCCGCTCCGAACGCGTCGTCGTACTGGTCGGGGTCGAGGGCCATGAAGTTCTTCGCCGCATAGGGACAACCCAATTCTCCCTTGCGGTACAGCCGCGAGGCGTTGACGACGGGCAGCAGGTAGAGCACGTCGACGCCCATCTTCTGCAGATGGGGCAGCAGCAGGATCGACTTCAGGAACGTGCCGAACTCGTTCACCCGCCGGCCCGTGAGCTTCCCGTCGCCGTCGTGGTCCCAGGCCGTGGCGCAGCGGATCATCATGCCGTACATGAAACCGCGGCGGATCCAGTCGCCCGCCCGGCGCGGGCCGTCGTCCGTGCGCACTTGGCCGACAGCGCCGCGGACCACGCGGCGGATCCTGGAGAGGCTGCGGCCCGGCGCGGCGGGCGCGCCGTTCCCCTCGATCCAGCGCAGGCACTCGGCGAGATAGACGGGCGCGTCGATGGCGATCTGCTTGCCGCCGGAGATCACGCCGACGGGCGCGTCCCAGCAGTTCCACAGGGCCGGGATGCGGTAGTCCAACCGCCGACCGCGTCGGCGCGGTGCCGTTCGTGGGCGTGCGTTCATTGCGATGACTTGTCTCCTGGGCTGGCGGTCTGCATGCGGTCCGATCGGAGCCACAAGCCGGCGACCACGTCCGGGTCGATCTGCCGGTAGTTTTCGTGCAACCACGCCGTGAATGCTCCCCCTGCGTGGTCCTCCTGCGGCAGCGGGGTCCATTGAATGAGCGGCGGCTTGTTTTTCCTCAATTCTTCGGCGATCCGGGGGGTGACCGGGTTGCGCGGATCCTCCCAGCCCCCGGCGCAGAGCGTGCCCGGATAGCGGCAGGCCAGACGCCGCCGGGTGCGCCAATACACCTCTGGGCGATAGGCCGAGAGGAAAATCGCGTCGCCGGGTTGCGTGTGCGCCTCGATCTCGGCGATCAGTTCGACGTTGCCGGGATCCAACCGGTCCTGGAACCGCAGATGGTACTGGCGCAGCGCCATGTCGCGCTGGCTCGCCAGCGGGTCGATCATCATCGCTCCGAACCAGACGAACGCGACGACCACGGGAAACGCCGGCCGCGGTTCGGGCACGCGACGGCTGAACTCGAACAGCAGGTGCACGGCGTGGGCGCTGAGCAGCAGCAGCGGCGGAACCGCCGGTGCCAGATACCACGGCCGGCCCGGTATGCCAAACAGCGACAGCAACACGCCCGCGACGAGCCAGCACCACCACAGGCCGACCAGTCCGCGCGGTTGGGCGAGCGTGCGCGGCGCGGCCCATGCGCTGCGGTAGCGCGGCAGACGGCGCAGCACCGCGTGCACCGCGACACACAACGCGAGCAGCAACGGCAGCGCATAGGGATCCGCATACTTGGGAACCCAGTCCTCCGCGAGCCGCATCGACAGCTCCAGCGGCGGCTGAAGCCCGCTGAAGGGCACCTCGACAACCGCGTCCCAGGCCCAGCGCAGATCTGCTGTCACCGCCAGGACGCCCACCGTGAGCGCGACCGTCGTGAGCCACCCGCCGACAAAGCAGACCAGGCGCTTCGCCTGTCCTCGCCATCCGCCGCCACAGTCGCGACCGACCCAGAGCAGGTGGAGGCCGATCGCAATCATCGGCGCGACAGCCGTCTGTCGAAAACAGAAGCTTACCCCACCGACCAGGCCGGCGATCCAGAGCCAGCGCGCGTGCAGCGTCCCCCCCCGCCAAGCGCGCAGGTAACAGACGAATGCCAGCAGGTCACTCACCAAGTAATACGTGCATGGCCGATTGCACCCGATATGCAGATCGTTCAGCGGCAGATAGAGGGACGCCATGATCGCCGTCAGGCACGCGTTGGCGAGTCCGTACCGGCGGTAGGCGATCGCCGTGATCAGTCCGACGCTGGCGCAGACGCAGAGCGCGCAGAGCGCATAGACGCCGATGAGCGATCCACGACCGAGCCAGACGCCGAGCGCGTTGATCCAGAATATCGCCGGCGGCTTGATGTCCCAGAGATCGCGATAGAGCGCTGCGCCCTGCAGCAACTCGCGGCCGAAGCAGGCGAAGAGGTAGGGGTCCGCCTCGTCGGTGCGCGCATGGGCGCCGAACTGCGCCAGGGCGATCAGCGGGATGCACACGAACAGGAGCAAGGCGATGAGCAGAACGATGGACGGTTTGAAGCTGCCTCGAACGTCTTGCTGTGGTTCCATGCTTCACCTCGCGTCGTGGCGGGAATATACACGCGGAGTGGATTTGCGGAAAAGGCGGGGGCATCGCGGCGGGAGCCTGCGCGCCAACTTTTTCAAAAGATTTGAAACAGATTGGTTGCCCGCCCCGGGGATCGCTACCATAGCTCGACACCCCTGCGGACGAGGCGGGCCTGAAAGGGGAATAGCCGATCCGGGAACACTGCCCGTGGGTCCGCCTGGCCGCCGCCTTGGCCACGCAGGCCTGAGCAACGTGCCATGAGCAACGTGACGCTGCCGTTGACCGACCTGTACGCACCGATCCAACCGGGCCTCGACCGTGTCGTGGGCATCATGGATCGCGAGCTGGCGAGCGACCTGCCCTTCGTGGCGACGCTCTGCGAGCGCGTCCAGGCCTACCGCGGCAAGATGCTCCGCCCCGCCCTGCTGCTGCTGACCGCCGAGGCGGTCTCCGGTGCGACGCCCGATCACGATACGCTGGGCGCGGTCGTGGAACTCGTGCACCTGGCCACGCTCGTCCACGACGACGTGCTCGACGAAGCGGAGCTGCGTCGCGGGCACACGACGATCAACGGGCTGGTGGGCAACGAGTCAGCCGTGATGCTGGGCGACTTCCTGATCAGCCATGCGTTCCACCTCTGCAGCAGTCTCGATTCCCAGTACGCGTCGCGGCTGATCGGCAGCACCACCAACACCGTCTGCGAAGGCGAGTTGATGCAGCTCCATCACCGCGGGTGCTACGACCTGGGCGAAGCCGACTACTTCGAGATCATCCGCCGCAAGACCGCAGCCCTGACAGGCGCGGCGTGCACCCTGGGCGCCCGCTACGCGAACGCCGATGCCCGCACGGTGGTTGCGCTCGGCGGATTCGGCGTCAATGCCGGCATGGCCTTTCAGATCATGGACGACATTCTGGATCTGACCGGCACGGAGCAGTGCACAGGCAAAACGCTCGGCCGCGATCTGGATCTGGGTAAGCTCACGCTGCCGATCATCCACTTTCTTTCGAACGTGGACTCGTCGCGCCGGACGCAACTCGTCGAGGTGCTGAAGAAGGGATCGGTGGCCGACCGCGGCAGCATTGCGGCCAGCCTGAACGACGCCGGCAGTCTGCAGTATGCGACCACCGTCGCGCAGCGATACGTCGCCAAGGCGCTCGCCGCTCTGGAACTCCTGGCGCCATCCACGGCGCGTTCCGCGCTTACGGCCATGGCCGAGTTCATCGTTCGCCGCGATCGCTGACCGCTGTGCGCGGTCCGGCGCCCGTCACCCGCCCGAGTGCTGCACCTGCCACGCCACGTAGATGCCCCGGACAATCACGACGAGCAGCGCCGCCACGAGGATCATGCCGACGATACGGCGCATCCAGGAGCGCAGGCCCATCGCGAGCTGATCGGGCGTGGGCTCGGGCAGCGGGTCGGCCTGCGGAGGCTTGCGCGGATCCTCGGTGGGTGACGGATCGCTCATGGAGGCAGTATAGGCGGCGGTTGGGGCTCGGTCACGACGGCGTCACAGTTGCATTTACAAAGCGTGCCCGCAGGTCCATACTACCCCTCCGCGCCGCATGGACACCGGCTGCGGAGATGGCGCACCGTCCGGGACGAACCCACCATGAGCATCATCGTCGATCGCAACACGAAAGTGATCTGCCAGGGCATCACCGGCAACGCCGGCGCGTTCCACACGGCGCGGGGCCTGGAGTACGGCACCCAGTTCGTAGGCGGAACCTCGCCCGGCAAGGGCGGCACGAAGAGCGAGCACGGGTTGCCGGTCTTCGATACCGTCGAGCATGCGGTGCGGGCGACCAACGCCACCGCCAGCATGATCTTCGTGCCGGCCGCCTTTGCAGCCGATGCCGCGATGGAGGCTGCCGACGCGGGCATTTCGCTCGTCGTGCTCATCACGGAGGGCATCCCCGCGCTGGACATGGTGCGGGCCCGCAAGTACCTGGATGACTGCGGCGCCCGGCTGATCGGTCCCAACTGCCCCGGCATCATCACGCCGGGCGAGTGCAAGATCGGCATCATGCCCGGGTATATACACCGCCCGCCGCAGGCCGGCAGCAAGAGCGTGGGGATCATCTCGCGCAGCGGGACGCTGACGTACGAAGCGGTCTGGCAGTGCACCACCCGCAACATTTCGCAGACGACGTGCGTGGGCATCGGCGGCGACCCGGTCAAGGGTCTCAACTTCGTCGAGCTGCTGGCGATGTTCAACGACGATACCGCCACCGATGCGATCATCATGATCGGCGAGATCGGCGGCAGCGACGAGGAAGCGGCTGCGGATTTCATCCGGACCAACGTGAAGAAACCGGTTGTCGGATTCATCGCCGGCCAGACGGCCCCTCCGGGCAAGCGGATGGGGCACGCCGGCGCGATCATCAGCGGGGGCGAGGGCACGGCATCCAGCAAGATCGCCGCGCTCAAGGAAGCGGGCGTTTTCGTCGCGGATTCTCCTGCGACGATCGGCGCGACCATGCAGAAGGCACTGGCTGCCTGACCGCCGCGCGTTGCTGTTCCTGACCGTCAGAAAACCGGCTGGGCCGGAGGCTGCGAGCCGGTAATTCACCTGCCACGACCGGGCGTGGCGGATTCGTTAACAAACCCAACGGGGAGCGAGTGTACTGATGCGCACGACTTCAATCACGATGGTGGCGGCGTGCTTCGCCGCGATGTTCGTCCTGGCCTCCTGCAAGCAGGAGGAGCCGCCCGCTCCCCCGACGCCGTCGACTGCTCCGCTCGCGTCGGCGCCGAAGTCCACGCCGCCCGCCAGCAACATGGGCGAACTGCCGCCCGGCCACCCACCGATCGGCGGGCAGGACATGGGCGATGCCCAGGCGGGCAATGCGCACAGCGGCATGAACGTGCTGCCCAAGTCGGGCGAGCGCAAGATGCTCGACACCGCCCCGACCCAGTTCGAGGGTCTGACGCTGACGCCTCCGGACGGATGGAAGCCCTTCGACGCCAGCGGCGGCATGATGGCCCCGGTGGCGGCATTCCTCCTCCCGCCAGCCGATGGGGCGACTGGTGACACCGAGGCCCGGCTTACCTACTTCCCGAACATGCACGGAATGCCCGCCCAGATGAACCTGGACCGCTGGTTCGGTCAGGTTCAGCAGCCGGACGGCAAGGCGACCAAGGACGTCGCCAAGGTCGAGGAGTTCGATGCCGGCGGCGCGAAGATCACCGTCGCGGACATGACCGGGACGATCGGCGGCCAGACGGACCAGCGGATGATCGCCGCGATCATCGAACATCCCAAGGGACCGCACTTCCTGAAGGTCGCGGGCCCGGCTGCCACGGTCGCCAAGTGGCACGACTCCGTGATCGACTACCTCAAGAGCGCCAAGGTCACCGAGTAGGGCTCAGGCCAGGAGCCGGTTCGCGGCGAGCCGCCAGCCGGCTGGCTTGGCTGCATCCGCCGGCTGGAACGCGCCATGAACCACTGGCTGCTGAAGACCGAGCCGGAGGAGTACGCCTACGCGGATCTCGAGCGGCAGCGGCGCGGCGTGTGGGACGGCGTGCGCAACAACTGGGCGCTCCAGCACCTGCGCGGCATGCGCCGCGGCGACCTCGCGTTCATCTACCACACGGGTAAGGAGAGGCGCATCGTCGGCATCGCGGAGGTGGTGCGCGCCGCGTATCCCGACCCGCAGGCGGATGATCCGAAGTGGGTCGTCGTCGACCTCGTCGCCAAGTGCAGCCTGCCGACCCCGGTATCGCTGAAGACGATCAAGGCCGATCCGCACTTCGCGGAGCTGCTCCTGGTCCGCTCGACCCGCCTCTCGGTCATGCCCGTGACAGCCGCGCACTGGAAAGCGCTGTGTAAGCTGGGCGGGTTGAGCGCGAAGCGCGCCGCTACTGACGGAAGCTGACCGCGCCGCCGTCCTTTGCCTTGCCGCTTGATCCGATCGCGGATATACGGTTGGACCGATGACCCGTCACACGTCCAATCGAACCGCCCGCCATGGTGTCGTTGCGCTGGGGCTCCTCGCGACAACCCTCGCTGGCTGCGTCAACGAGTCCTCCACGATCCGCGCGCTGCAGGAGCGGGTAACCGCGCTCGAAACCGATCGCCAGCGCTGCACGCAGGCACTGGCGGATCGCGACGCGATCATCTCCGACCTGCGCCGGCGCGTCGGCGCCGAGCCCGCGTTCGAGGGGATCAACCTGGACGACCTCTTCACGGTGGACCGCATCGAGATCGTCAGCCAGACCGGCGGCGCCAGCTTCGACAACCAGCCGGGCGACGACGGCGTGATCGTCTACGTCCGGCCGCTTGACGCCGATGGTGATTTTCTCAAGGCCGCGGGGCAGTTCACCATCCAGCTTCTCGACCTGACGCACCCGGGCGCCCCGCGCAGCCTGGCGACCTACGTGTTCAGCAAGAAGCAGGAGCTGGCGGCGGCGTGGTACGGCGGCCTGCTCACCAACCATTACACCTTCCGTTGTGCATTTCCACCTCGGCTGAATCCCCGCCCCCCCCGGGAGGTGCAGGTCCGCGTCGTCATGCTGGACTGGCTCACCGGCCGCGAATTCAGCGACACCCGGACGGTACACATCGAGCGCATCGACCCTGAAAACACGGTAGCGCCCGCGTCCACGCAGTGATCTGGCGGACAGGCACGTTTTTTTGACCGCAATACGCCGGCGCTGCTATGATTGGGGTGGAATCAAGGGCTGCACGGAAACAAGCAAACTGCACGTTGCGACAGGCGGGCCGCCTGGAGGAAGGATATGTCGGATCAGCAGAAGGAAGTCGTCGAGCCGGTGAAGGCGGACAACACGCCGGCCACCGCCGTTAAAGAAAAACCCCAGAAGACGCCGGCGCCGGCCGAACCGCGCCAGTTGCCGCCGTACAAGGTGCTGCTGCACAACGACGACGTCAACGACATGGGCCACGTCGTCCACTCCATCCTCAAGGTCACGCGGCTCTCGCTGGCCGATGCGGAGCAGCGGATGGCCGAAGCCCACCTCAAGGGGGTGGCGCTGCTGCTGGTGACGCACAAGGAGCGCGCGGAACTCTACCAGGAGCAGTTCGCGACCTTCAACCTCACGGTGACGGTCGAGCCGGACGCGTAGGCCGCCCTGAACCGCCCACAGAACCCGAACCTTCGCCCCCGGCAGGTCGCGGGGGCTTTTTTGTGCGCTGGGGCCGCGGGAAGAACGCAGCCGCGGGCGGGTTATGGTAGATTGCCCGTCTGGTCGATGAACTGATCGTCAATGGACGCTCCTGACCCCCCGAGAAGACCCGCACGATGCCCGATTCGCCCGATTCCGCCAGTCCAGCCACCCTCTCCGCGAATCCGCTGCGGCGCCGGCTGGACGCCTGGGTGGCCCGCTCACCCGAGGTCGCCTACATCGCGCCGTTCATGTCGTTTTTGATTCTGATGGCCCTGGGCAACTGGATTTTCCCGGGCAAGGCGGGCGTGCCGTGGTCGTATACCCTGCGTACGTTCGGGGCGCTGGCGGTAGCGCTGGCATTCTGGCGCTACTGGCCGCCGCTGGGCAAGGCGTACCTGCCGTCGGCGATCGTGTTCGGCCTGCTGACCACGGTGATGTGGGTCGGCGTGCACAAGTGGTTCGCGGCGCAGGGCTGGTATCCCCCGACGCAGATCCTCGGCCACGACGCGCCGCCCGCGGACCACTACGACTGCTTTGCGCAACTGGGGACGGGCTGGGCGCTGTGGCTTTTTCTGATCGTGCGGATCGGCGGTGCGAGCATCGTCGTACCGATCGTGGAGGAGATCTTCTGGCGTGGCTGGGTGCTGCGCGTGCTCGTCGACTACTGGAAGTGGGAGCGTGTTCCGCTGGGCATGTACACGCTGCGTTCGTTCGTGCTGTGCTCGGTGGCTTCGGCGCTGGAGCATCCCATGTGGGAGGTGGGCATCCTCTGCTGGGCGGTGTGGAACCTGCTCTTCTACTGGAAGAAGAGTCTGCGCGTCATGATGATCATGCACGGCGTCACGAACTTCGCGCTCTACGCGTACGTCGTGTACGCGAAGGACTGGGTGTTCTGGTCATAGGGTAGACCGGGTTCAGCGGCTGAACGTGATGTACCCCCAGCGGTCGGGCAGGTGCATGTCGATCTCGCCCTGCGGTGACCACGTCCAGTTGTCCTCGCGCTCGTTGGGGTATTTCCGGTAGACGCCTTCCTTGGTGTCGTAGCGCCACTCCACGCGTGACATGTTCAACCGCCACGTGTCGCCCGGCGCCGGCGGAACCGGGCAGCAGGCGTACTCGGCGAGCGTCGTCCAGGGCAGGGCGATCTCCACGGACCAGCCGCGATCGACATCGCGCGGATCGTTCAGCGTGCCGTCGATGTGCACCGCGGTCCGCATGCCGGCGCAGTCCCAGTCGTGGAGCGCGGGGCCACCCTTGCGGTAGGTGCGCACGAGCAGCAGGTCGAAGATGGCGTTGAGCGCGTTGACCTCGATCTCGTAGTAGTTGCGGCTGTCACCGTCGGGGTCGATGAATACCTCGAAATCGTTGTCGTGAAAGACCACGGCGTCGTGCGTGGTGAGCGCGGCGCTGACGTCCGGCTCCTCCAGCTCGGCCGCCACGTACAGGTACTCATCGTCCCAGGCCAGCTTGGCACGCGTCCGGAACCGTGGGGCGGGTCGCCGCGCGCCTTCGATATCCCCAAACGGCGTTGTCCACTCGACCTCGCGCCAGGCAACATCATCCAGGCGACCGTCAATCGTGACAGCCTCAGGCAAGCGGGTGCACGTGTGGTGGCGGCGGGACTGCGTGCACGCGAGCCCGCCAACGCACAACAGCGCCATCATCATGGGCGCGGATCTGCGGCGTAGGACGCGGGTCGTGGCGTTCATTCGCGTGCGGGTGGCTCAGCCTTGGCGGCCAGTGGGATCGTCATGGTGTCAGCCGCGCCTGCGGACATCGGTTTCCGCACCGCACGGGTTGCCGGATCGAGCACGTCGAGACCGGCGTAGAGCGCCAGCAGCGCCAGCAGTACGCACACGCCCTCGACGGGCCGAAGTTCATGATAGTCCTTGCCCGGCTCGTAGTGAACCCAGAAGGAGGGCGCGGGTGGGCAGCGCCGCAACGCGATCGTCCAGGTGGTCGGATGCCGCGGCGGGGCGGCGCGCAGGTGGCCGGTGACACTGAGGGCCGCGCACCCGAGCGCGAGCACGGCGAGCCCGACGTACACGGGACGCTGCGGAGAGAATGGCCGCCGGCGAATGAAGCCAGCCGGTAGTGCGGCACGGAGGGCGACCACGCCCAAACCCGCGCCGACGACGTTCAGAACCACGTCGTTGAAGTCAAAATACACGTACCAGCTCGCGTGCAGCACGAAGTACTGGTATGCCTCATCCATGAGTCCGATCAACGCGCACCACGCGACCGTCTCGCCGTACCGCCGGGTCAGGGGAAAAATCAGGATCGCCAGGAGTGCGTACTGGGCGAAGTGAATGCACTCGTTCGCCACCATGATCAGGGCGAAGTAGCAGCCTCCCGCCAGTGCGAGCGTCACGAGGCTGTACGTCGCGATGATCCACCCATCCGGCCGACCGCGGGCTGCGCGAGCGAGCAGGGTGGCTGCCACGAACGCAGCGATGAGGGCGGCGATGGACACGCCGCCGAGCCAGTGCCGCGGGCCGACGTGGTCCTGCAGCCAGAATACGATCGACTGGGCGACATCATGGCTGACGACCGTCGACAGCACATACGCCCCGACGATGCCGGCTGCGAGCCAGGGGCGCACGCCGAGATACTTGATGACACGCCCCATCTTCCGGACTCACTTTGACGATCGGCCCCGAATCGGCCCGCAGGGTTACACGTTGCGGTTGAATTCCCCAAGCGGGTATAAGCAAGGCGCATGATACCTGATTCAGCCGCGCAGAAACAAGCAACGCCGGGCGCTCTCGGCGGACGGCAGCGCCGCGGGTCAGTTTTTCGGACGTTGGTGAGCCGTCCCGTCGCGCTCGTCGTGGCGATCGGTGTCGCGACCCTTTTCCTGCGGTGCGCCGGGACCTGGCGCAATGTCTTTGCCCCCGACGGCGTCGTGCTCGCGGGTGTCGATCCGTGGTACCACCTGCGCCGCATTGAACACGTGGCGCACAATTTCCCCTATCTCATCCGCCACGATCCGTATGCGCTGCAGCCCGCCGGCGAAGACGTGCTCGTCGCGCCGCTCTTCGATCTGACGGTGCTCGCGGTGACTTGGGCGGGCACACTCAGCCACGTCACGGACACCAGCCTCGCGACGGTGGCTGCGCTCCTTCCGCCGCTGTGCGCCGCTCTGCTCGTGGCGGTGACATACGCATTGGCTGCAACCCTCTTCAACCGCCGTGTCGGGGTGCTCGCGGCGCTGCTCGTTCCGCTGATGCCGGGCCCGTTGCAGCGCTGCACGATGCTCGGCTTTGCCGATCACCACGCGTTCGAGGCACTGTTCTCCGCGCTGGTGCTGCTCTGCCTGGCGCGTGCGCTGTCCGTTCAGACAAATACAGGCTTGCCAGGTGTCGATCGCCGCGCGCTGCGTTGGGCCCTGCTCGCGGGGGTGGCGCTGGGCGCCTACCTCGCGTCGTGGATCGGCGGCTTGATGCTGATCGGTCTGCTGGGATTCTGGATGATCACCGCCTGGCCGTTCTTGCACCGCGGCCGTCAGCCGACCCAGCCGCTGACTGTGCTGGTGCTCTACTTCTGCCTCGCGGCGGCGGCGTGTGTGCTGCCGCTCTCGGCAGGCAACGACTGGGTGCGGGAGCAGTTGCTCGCCCTGGCGATGCTCGTGGCTGTGGCCATCGTGCTGCCGTTCGTGTTTCCCGGAACGCCGGCGGTTGACCCGCGCGCGCGGGCGCGGCGGCGCATCGTGGCGGGGGTGATTGCCGTCACAGGGATCACACTCGGGGCGGTGTACTTCAACCGGGCGCAGGAAATGCGTCACCCGATCACGTGGTACCTGTTCAGCGCGGAGCGCACGCTGGTGGAGGAGGCCTCGCCGCTCTACATGCTCGACGCCGGCTTCTCGCTGCGTCCGGTCTGGGAGACGTTCGGGCTGACGCTGCCGATCGCGCTGGCGGGCTGGTTGCTGCTGATGATTCAAGCGATCCGCCGTGCGGACGCGGCGCGGTTGCTGTTGGTGGCGTGGACGGTGGTCACGGTCGGCATCACCCTGCAGCAGCGCCGCTTCGCGTACTACTCCTCGACCTGCGTCGCCGCGCTCGCGGCGCTGGCGGTCGAGCAAGCGTGGATGGGGTGGCGGCGGTTCGGTGGTCCGGCTCGGCAGGCACAAGGCCGACGGGCTTGGTGGGTGCTCGTGCTCGGCGCGGGCCTGCTGTACGCACCTTGTGCCGCGCTTTCGGTGCCAGCGGCGTGGGTGGCCTCGGGTCCTTCGCCAGACTGGCGAGCGGCGCTGGTGTGGTTGCGGTCGAACACGCCGGAGCCGTTCGGGGATGCCCAGCACTACCTGGCGCGCTACGACGATCCGGCTCGCGGCGCGCTGGCGTCGGGCTACGGCGTGCTGTCGAGCTGGGATCGTGGATATTGGATTTTGCAACTGGGCCGGCGTGTTCCGTGCGGCAATCCCACGCAGGCCAACGCCGCGCAGACGGCGGAGTATCTCGTCGCCGAGTCGGAGGCGGCTGCCGCCGGCGTTCTCGATCGCCTTGGTGCCCGCTACGTGATGCTGGACTACACCGTGCCGGTCTGGGATGCCCCCGGCGGCTTTTCCGTGGGCAAGTTCACGACGCTCGCGCGGTGGGCGGGTGTCGACCCTAGTCGCTTCGTTGAGGTTTGCCAGCCAAGAGCTGCCTCGGGAGGGCAGGCGCCGCTGCTCGTCTTTCATCCCGCGTACTACCGTACGATGGCCGCGCGGCTCTACACGTTCTGCGGACAGGCGTGCGCGCCACAGGGGCCGATCACGGCGGCAGTCATCGAGCGCAGCGCGTCAGCCGCGCACCCGGTACTCGCGGATCTGCGGCGGTTTCCCGACTACGCGACTGCTGCTGCGTTCGTCGCCGAGCATGCCGCGGAAGGATGGGAGTTGGTCGGGTTGAGCCCGTTCGACACGTGCGTTCCGCTCGAGCCGCTCGCGCGCCACCATCAGGTCTATCAATCGCCGACGAAGCTGGCGCAGCGCGCGCAAGAAACAATCGCATGTGTGGAAATCTACGAATACACGCCGGCTGCTGCCGCGCAACCAGCGGGACCGTGACGGTCTTTTCGCTCAGCGGGCGGGCACCGGCGCGGCGTGTGGCGGACCATCCGGCGCATCGATGTGGACCGGGGGCAGCGCTTCGAACCCCTGAACCGGTCTCGCACTGTCCGTCGCCGCGCAGGGGGGGCATACGAGCAGTGCGAGCCCGGGAGCGGGCGCTATGGCGTGGACGTCGTTGTGAGCGACGTATTGTCGTTCGTCAGGCTGACGAAGAAGGCGGAGATAAACGTCTGGGCCAGAGTGCTCGTCGTGGTCTCCAGACCCGTGAGCAGGGTCGATCGGACCGTCGGATCACAACTGCTCAACTGCAGGGCGCTACCCCCCAAGAGCAGGGCCGTCGTCGCCCGCAACATCCGCTGTCGTCGGGTGCGCTTCGCCATGTGCACGCTCCTCAAATAAGGCATCAACTCAGTTTGTGGGACGACCGTGGTGTCGTACCGGTTGGTCGGACCCGCAGAATGGCGTAAGCCGACACATCGCGGCGGCATCTGTACCGTCGCCGTCGATGGCTGTTCCACCATTCCTACTACACATCGGACCCCGTTCGGCTGCGGTTTAGAACTTCCGATATCGCCGTAGCGCTGTCCAGCAAACTTTGCGCATT
Organism: Phycisphaerales bacterium; assembly: GCA_020639115.1. Classification (GTDB taxonomy): domain Bacteria; phylum Planctomycetota; class Phycisphaerae; order UBA1845; family UBA1845; genus JACKHG01. The sequence continues at coordinate 45,639 of JACKHG010000002.1, read as the reverse complement.
TGTCCGCGCCGGACCCGGCTTGGGGCCCATAACAACATCATTCTCTTACTACTGGGACCCTGCCGTGGCCATCCGCCGCTGCGAAAGCGTCAGGTTACGCTGCACCTGGGCCAGCGGGAAGTTCCGCCCCGGGCACTGGGTCTTGTGCGTGACGCCGCCGTGCGTACGGATCCGCGAGACCGGGATATGGCACCGCGCGGTCAGGAACAGCAGGAGTCGCTGCAGGCTGGCGAGCTGTGCAGCCGACGGCGACGTCTTGCTGAAATCACCAACCAGGCAGATGCCTATGCCGTGCTCGTTATAGTAGTTGTCGGGCGTCTTGCAGTGGGCGCCGTGCTTCTGCTTGGTCCAGCGGCCGCCCACCTCCACCTGTCCGTCGCGCGTATCCGTACCGTTGCCAATGACGAAATGGTAACCCAGCTCGTCCCAGTGTTGCACGGTGCGGTGGTAGCGATCGAAGGCAGCCGCTCCTCCTGAGCGCGACGCGCTGTGGTGGATCACGATGTCCGTCCACTTCTGCTTGATCCCACCCGGGGGGAGCCATCCCGGCTCGCCGGCGATGGCAGGCGCAGAAGGCGCCGGCTGAACCCGCGGCTGGGGCGCCGTCGGCCGTTCCGCCCGCGTGTCGAACAGCGGCGGCGGATACTTCCAGGAGGATGCGCGCTGGGACGAGCAGCCGCTGGCTGCCACCATGGCGCCGCAGGCGACAATGCCAAAAAAAGACCGCATGGGACTCTCCGTGTCCGCAAGCCGGCGACCAGCCGCGAATCGCTCCAAGCCTCGCCACCGGACATATTATCGGGCCGCGGCGCAGGACGCGACCCCCGCTTTGCCGAAGCATGTAAAACTTGGTCCGCAGTGCACAGATTGCGTTCAAACTGAAACGCGGAAGGTTCGATAATAGTAGCAGCGGCGCACGCCTGAGGCCCCCATCCGCCTCTGGCGACACCGCAGATCAGGCGGAGCCTATGACGATCGAGCCCAACCGAAACATGAACCGGCTGGACGCTGTGACCGGGCCGTTGTCGGCCGGCGAACTCGCCCACTGGCGCGAACGCGTCGCGGCGATTCCGGATGTGCGCATGCACCGCGTGCTGCGTGTCCGGCGCGCAATCCATGATCGGGGCTACGAGGCGACGCGGATCGACCGCGTGGTCGAAGCGCTGGGCGCCGATCTCGATCTGCTCTGCGCCCAGGACCCCTTCTTCGACTCCTTCTACGACGAATAGTGCGAACCTCCACGCCGTGCGGGAAACTCCGCGAGCGAAACCGGGGAGTCACGCGTTGGCGGACGGCGCCTGTGCCGGTACCGTGTGAACGCGCGCCTTGCGTGCGTGCCGCGCTGTTCCTTGACCCGTACCGGAAGTAAGCCTCATGAAGCGCTCGTGGATTGCTGGTGTTCTGCTCGTCGCGGTGCATTGCATTGCGGCCGTGGCCTGGGCCGCTGCGGCTCCGTTCACCGTACTGCATTTTTCAGACGTGCATATCGGGCCGTACCTGGCGCGCGAGGGTGAGCCCGGCAAGGTGCGCGGCGCCGACACGCTCGCGTGGATCGCCCGCGCGGCGGGTGAACCGCAAAACGTGCCGGGCATGGAAGTGCCGGCCCCCGCACCGGACTTTGCCGTCGTGACCGGCGACATCACCGAGTACGGGGTCATCGACAACACGTGGGCAATCGCGCAGCACGCGATCGATGCGCTGCCCTGCCCGTGGTACGCGGTGCCCGGCAACCACGACAACACGTGGGTGGCGCTGTACGACGTGATGCGCAAGCGTCACGGCGGGGCGAACCACGCGCTCGACCATGCGGGCTGGCATTTTGCCTTCGTCTGCTCGGCGTCGCCGCAGGAGCCGGTGCCCTCGCTGGACGCGACGACGCGCGCCTGGCTGAAGGCCGATCTGAGCAAGCTCGATCCGGGGACACCCATCGTGCTCGCGATGCATCATTCGCCGGAGATCGGCGAGTACGCCAATCCCGTGGAGATGGACACGTTTCTCGACCTGATCCGGGATTACAACGTGCAGTTGATCCTGGTCGGCCATGGGCACACGCCGCGCGTGCATGACATCGCGGGTATTCCGGCGATCGAGGGCGGTTCGACGTTCGGTCCGAACGCGGGCTACGGCCTGCTGTCGCTGAATTCCGATCACGTGCGTTATGACTACCGTCGTTTTCCCGAGAGCGCGAAGGCCCAGGGCAAGACCGACGTCTGGAAGAAGCTCTACGATGCCCCGGTGATTCCGCGCCGACGGAAGTTCGCCCTCACCACCCCGGAGCCGGGCGCCCGGGTGGACGCCCAGGGGCTGACGGTGCGTGTTTCCGCAATCAAGGCGGGCCCGCCGCGGGCGCGGGAACTGGTGCTGGCGATCGATGGCGAGGAGCGCGTGACGCTCGACGGTCTCGAGCTGGCGGATGCACCGGAGCTGAAGCTGCCGACCGGTGGCCTGGTGGAAGGGGCCCATCTGCTCACCGCGGCAATGCGGGTCCCGGGCAAGAAGAAGGACGCGCGCGACCCGCAGGATATCCGCACGCGCGTTTTCTACGTGGACAACGGCGCGACCGAGGTTCAATGGCGGGTCATGCTGCCCGCGGCGGTGAAGGCCGGGCCGGTGATCGTGAACGATCAGCTCGTCGTCGCCGGAACGGACGGCATCGTGCGGGCCTTCGATGCGTCGACCGGCAAGCCGGGCTGGACGTTTCAAACCGGCGGCGAGGTGCTCGCGACGCCGGCGTGGTCCGCGGAAACGCTCGTGTTCGGGTCGGGTGACGGCAGCGTGTACGCCCTCGACGCCGCGGGCACGCTGCGCTGGAAGCGCGAGGTCGGTCTGCCCGTCTACGGTCAGCCGCTCGTCGCCGACGGGGTCGTCTACCTCGGCGACAACGGCGGGAACATGCACGCCATCGCGCTGGCGGATGGTAAACCCAAGTGGGATTTCAGCCGAGCGGACTACGCGATTGAGTGCCAGCCCGCGGTCTGGAACGATGCGCTGTATTTCGGCGCCTGGGACGGCTACCTCTACAGCCTGAACCGTGCCGACGGTACGCTGCGCTGGCGCCAGCTCGGCCCGAAGTCCAGCACGCATCCGGCGTTCCGCTACTACGCGCCGGCGGATTGCGGGCCGGTTGTTGCCGGTGATCGGCTGGCCGTGTGCGACCGCGGGTATCACTTCGGCACCTACACCGCCGAGGGGACGCTGGAGACGAACGCGGCGCTCGATGTCGGCGCGATCTCCGCGGTGGATAGCAATGGTTTTCTCTATGCGCGCCGGCTGGGCGACAGCGTCCGCAAGATCGATGCGCAGGGCAAGACCATTTGGGACGCTACGGTGCCCAGCGGTCGCTTTCCGATTCCGCCCACAGTTCACGGCGGGCGGGTGTACGTGTGCGGCAACACGGGAACGCTGACGGTCCTGAATGCCGACAGCGGGGCCACGATTTGGACATATCGCGCGACCCCGGGTTTCTACGTAATGGCCCCCGTGACCGTCGGTAAGCGCGGTACGTGTTTCATCGCGGGCATGGATGGATCGGTCACAGCAGTGCGCGAGCGCAACCGATAATCACCTTGAAGCGCGCTGCGCGACCCTCTAATATTGCGCAGGGGGACGCAGTCCGAAATTGACCACGCCGGGTGGGTGGCACTACGCAGGAGCACAGGGATTGATGCATGGCCGCTGGATAATCGTGGGTACGTTGTGCGCGTGCGCGACCGTTGCATTGGCCCAGCCACAGGGTGAGGCCATCGGGTTTCACCAGGCGCAGTTGCTGGCGCACCAGAACGATCCCGTGAACCCCGACCTGATCGATGGTCCGGTGCGCGTGCCGCGCGGAGCCCTGTCCGGTCCGTGCCGCACGGTGTTCGGCTACCTGCCCTACTGGGAGAGCGCGAGCAACATCCAGTGGGACAAGCTCACCCACCTGGGCGCGTTCGCGATTCAGATCAATTCGCACGGTGACGTGACCAACACGCACGGATGGCCCTGGACGAGTACCGTCAACACGGCGCACGCCAACGGGGTCAAGGTGCACCTGGTGGTGACGCTGTTCGACGGCGCCAGCATCAACACGCTCATCGGCAGCACCACCTACAAGAACAACTTCTTCAACAACATGAAGAACCTGATGATCGCCGGCAACGCCGACGGCATCAACATCGACTTCGAGAGCGGCACGGGCTGGCAGCCGCAGATGGACGAATTCATGGGCGAGCTGTCCGCGTACATGGACGCGAACATCCCCGGCGGCAGCGAGACGAGCATCGCCACCGCTCCGATCAACTGGACCAACTGGCAGTTCGACAACCTGGTCCAGAATTGCGATATCATTTTCATCATGGGCTACGCATTCTACGGAAGCTGGAGCAGCACGTCCGGACCCTGCTCTCCGCTGACCGGGGGCGGCAACAACATCACCAGCTCGGTCGTCACGCAGTACGCCAGCGCGCGGGCCATCGCGCCGGAGAAGATCGTCCTGGGTATTCCCTACTACGGCGGACACTGGACCACCACGGGCAGTTCCGCGTACTCGTCGGTGATCGACTGGATCGGCTCGACGCGCTTCGCGAACGATCAGCCGAATTCGCTGAACTACGGCCTCCAGTGGGACTCCGCCTCGCAAACGCCGTGGTACCGCTACCAGTCGGGCGGCGTCTGGCACCAGATCTGGTTCGACAACGCCGACAGCCTGCGGCTCAAGTACCAGCTCGCCGAGCAGTACGATCTGGGCGGGGTGGGGATGTGGGCGCTCAATTACGACGGCACGTTGCCGGATTTGTGGAACGTCATTGACGAGGAGTTCGTCGCCCCGTGCTGCACGGAAGCCCCGCTCGACGACGTGATCTTCGCAGACAATTTCGACGACGGCGGTGCGGCGGGGCGCTGGAACGTGTTCGGCTCGTCGGCGGACCACACCGTCGATTTCAACTACGATTACAGCGCCGACGGCATCCCGCCGGCGCCCAACTCGGCGGGCACGACGCGCGGCGTCAAGCTCACCGTGAACAGTACCGATGCGAATCCATCGACCGAGGTCGTCAATATCTATCCCAAGGGCGTGTACGGCACCGTCGATTTCGACCTGAAGTTCGACGCGTGGCTGAACTACAACGGCGGCGCCGGCGGCGCGACGGGCTCGACCAAGCACATGATCATGGGCGTCGGGCACGCCGGAGGTCAGGAGGTCTGGACGGGCAATCCCACGAGCGACGGCAAGTGGTTCGCCGTGACGGGCGAAGGCGGCTCCACCGTGGACTACCGCGCGCACAGCGGACCCAATACCTACACGCTCGCGCACGGCGTCTACCTCGCGGGCAGTACCGACAACACCGCCACCTTCTACCAGGACCTGTTCCCCGCGCCGACCTACGAAACCAGCGGCGCGCCGGGCAAACACTGGGTGGAGGTCGAGGTGCACAAGCGCGACACGCTCGTGGACTGGGTGATCGACGGCACCACGGTCGTCACCTCGCCGTCCTCGGGCGTCAGTGGCAACGTCATGATCGGCCTCGAGGATCTCTATGGAACGCTCGCGGTGCCCTTGGCGGACAGCTACCTGGTCATCGACAACGTGCGGGTCGAGCAGCTCGGTGAGCTCGACTGCAACGCCAACAACGTGGCGGACGGGTGCGAGACCATGGCCGCCGGAGATTTCGACGCGGATGGCGACGTTGACCTGGCGGATCTGGCGGCCCTGGCTGACTGCCTCCAGGGTCCGAACGCAACGCCGCGCCCGACGCGCGCGCAATGCACCGCAGCCTGCCAGCAGGCCTTCGACATGGACGGCGACTACGACGTCGACCTGAAGGACGTCCACGCCCTGCTGGGCAACTTCGCTAACTGAGCGGACGCCAGTTGTCGCTCTGGGGGATGCCGGAGGAGGGACTTGAACCCACACTCTGTTGCCAGAACGGGATTTTGAATCCCGCGCGTCTGCCAGTTCCGCCACTCCGGCGCATCAGCCAGCCGTTCGCCTGCGGCGCACGACATCAGCCACCGCCCATTGTCCCGTACCTCGCCAGTGGGTCAAGCCACGCCGAAGACCGGAGCGCAGCCAGCCCGCCCACCGGTGCGCAGGCTGCGATCCGGGTTCACACCAACGTTGGCGCGTGTCGCGTGTCCGATTTGTTGGCACGCCCCTGGCGCGCCGATATACTTGCATAGCGTAAATTGTCGCAGATTCCGGCGTGCCTGCGGGCTGCAGGCGGGCTGGGGCCGCCCCTTCTACCGGAAGCAGATCCTTGCTGTTCGCCACGCTCTTGGCTCAGGCTCCTCGATTCCCCCTGCTCGATACGTACATTTACCGCCTGCGCACCGGGGCTGACCTCTCCTGGCGGGCCTTCTTCGAGCTCGCATTGATCGGCGTCGTCGTGTACGTGGTCCTGCGGTTCCTCCAGGGAACACGCGGGGCCCGGCTCATGCAGGCGGTGCTGGCCATCATGTCCGGCATGCTCCTGCTGTCGATCGTCGCCCGGTTGTTTCAGCTCGACCGCATCCTCGTGCTCTACCCGTACTTCGTGGGTGGCACCTTCCTGGTAACCCTGGTCGTGTTTCAACCGGAACTGCGCCGCGGCCTCACCCTGATCGGAGAGCGGCTCAGCCGCAGGGCTCGGACCGCCCAATCCAGCCGCGTGATCGAGTCCCTGGTCGCGATGGCTGCCAACCTCTCGCGGCGCAAGATCGGCGCCCTCGTCGCGATCGAACGCCGCGTGCCCGTCGGGGCGCTGCGGGAGACCGGCGTATCGATCGACGCAGAGATCAGCCGCGAGCTGCTGGAGACCATTTTCTGGCCCGGGTCGGCGCTGCACGACCTCGGCGTCATCATCGTGGGCACCCGGATCGCCGCGGCTGGTTGCGAGTTCCCGCTCGCGGAGGCCGATCCGTCCCACCGCATTTTCGGAAGCCGCCATCGCGCCGCACTCGGCATGAGCCTCGAGACCGATGCGCTCGTCCTCGTCGTCAGCGAGGAGACCGGCGGCATCTCGCTCGCGGTCCGCGGCCGGCTCTATCGCGACCTCGAAGCCGACCGGCTGCGGGAGATGCTGGCTGTCCGCCTCATCGGTCACGCCGAGGACGAGGGCGTGCACGAGCCGGGAGTCGAGCCGGCAGCGATCGATGCAGCCACGGCGATCGGCGGTGGCGGTCCCGCGGCCGAGCTTGCGCCGGAGGAGCCGGACGTTACTGAGCCCGTGGCAGAAGCGTTGGTCCGATCCGATGCGCCGAGGTGATGCGATGGAGCAAGTGCGCCTGATCGGCCTGACCGCCGCCCTGTCCTTCCTGATCTGGATCGTCGCCGACTACTCCCTGTCGGACACCGCCACGCTCCAGCTTGCGCTGGAGCCCTTTCCGGCCAGTTCCGAGACGCGCGTTTACGTGCGCGACGACTCCCAGCGCATCTGCGAGGCGGTCGTAACCGGCAAGCGCGCCCTGATTTCCACGCTCCAGTCGCAGCAGAAGCCGCTGCCGGTACGCGTGCCGGTGGCGATCCGCACGCCGGGCGACCACGACCTGGACATCAAGGAAGCGCTGATGAGCGCGAAAGGGGAACTCGGCGACATCATCGTTCAGGACGTCGACCCGCCGGAACTGCCGATCCGCGTGGACCACGACAAGGTCGTGACCATGCCCGTGTTCGTTCGGCCTGGAACGCTCGATTACGACGGGCCGATCGCGGTTGATCCCACCGAGGTCGAGGTCACCATGTCCGAGCTCGACTACGCCAAGCTGAACCCGGAGGACCGGCGGGTCGTGCTCGACCCGGACGAGTACCTGCGCACCGCGCCGCGGGGCGAATTCCAGAGCCGACCGGTGCCGCTCCGCTCCGTGGTCGGCGGGTACAGCGTGCAGCTCAATCCCGACTTCGTCACGGTGAAGTTCAAGCTCTCCGAGCAACTGCAGGAAATGACCATCTCGGCTGTCCCGATCAAGATCGAGGCCAGCTTGGACATCTTCAATCGCTATCGCGTCGAGGTTCGCGAGCCCGGCACGATTCTCACGCAGCCATTGACGGTGAAGGCCCGCAGCGAGGTTCTCGAGCGGATCCGCAGCGACGCCGTGCGCATCTACGGGGTGATCTCGGTGACGGCTGCCGACAAGGCGGAGCTTGATCAGTACCGCTACCAGAAGCCCCAGTTCAACCTGCCGGATGGTGTCGAGCTGGCCAGCGATCCGGAGCCGATCGAATTTCGGCTGGTACCGCTCTCAAAGGAGACGGTGGCGCCATAAACCCTTGTCTTGTGGTGTCTTACGTTTTTCCTGGTCCGCTCCAGCCGGCCCCTTGACGGCCCGCCGGGATCCGCTATTATCTCCGTCGCGGTGACCATACGTGTGGGGTCACACCCGTTCCCATTCCGAACACGGTAGTTAAGCCCACACGGCCGAGGGTAGTCGAAAGGCGAGATTAGGTGATTGCCGTACTTTTTTTGCCCGCTCCGGCGGGCATTTTTTATGCGCCGATCGCGGCCCGCACGGCGGAAATCCCGCCTCACTTTCGTTCGCCGCGGGCCTGGCTGTAGAATCCTCCCGGAAAATCACTTTCGTCGCGGGTATGGCGCCGTTGCCGCGTGCCGAGTCCCCGCGCCGGGGAGCATGTCATGATTCAGCGCCACCAACTCGGAAAAGTGCCGCCCAAGCCCCACACCGCGTTCCGCGACGCCAGCGGCCGGTTGCTGATGGAGCAGTGCGTCACGCGGCGGGGATTCGAGGGGCCGTTCTCGATTCTCTACTTCAAGGTTCCGCCCACCGACGAGTTCGCCGTCGAGACCGCATCGGTGCCCGGGTTCTGCCCGTTCGAGCTGGTCGACAATCAGCCGCTGCATCGCCGGCACGTGCGGACGCAGGATCACGCGGCGGTTGGTGATTTCCTGACCGGCCGGCGCACGCTGATGGTCAACGCCGATCTGCACGTGGGCATCTGCAAGACCGCCGAGCCGGCGAAGAACTTCTTCTCGAACGGCGACGGCGACGAGTGCTGGTTCATGTATTCGGGCAGCGGGTACGTGGAGAGCATCTACGGTATTCTGCCGTTCCGCGAGCATGACTATGTGCTGATTCCCAAGTCCACGCCGTACCGGCTGCACTTCGAGGGCAACCGCGGTGTCGGCCTGGTGTTCGAGGGGCGCGGCGGGGCGATCAACGTGCCGAAGGAGTTCCGCAACGAGGTGGGGCAGATCACGATGTACGCGCCGTACACGCACCGTGATTTCCGGATGCCCGAGCGGCTGTTGACCTTCGACAAGAAGCTGCACGGCGCCGCACCGTATCCCCAGGTGACCAAGCTGAACGACGAACTCTCCGTGCACATGTACGACCACTGGCCGTACGAGCTGGAGGGCTGGGACGGTTTCGTCTATCCGGTGGCGTTCAGCATCCACGACTACCAGGCCAAGGCCGGGCTGATCCACCTGCCGCCGACCACGCACATCACCTTCAGCGGGCCGAACTTCGTGATCTGCTCGTTCGTGCCGCGCGTGGTGGATTTCCATGAGCAGGCGATTCCGTGCCCCTACGGCCACGCGTCGGTTGACATGGACGAGATCCTCTACTACGTCGCGGGCAACTTCACCTCCCGCCGGGGCATCGACTCCGAGTCGATCAGCCTGCATCCGCAGGGCGTGGCCCACGGCCCGCACCCCGGCACCTACGAGGCCTCGATCGGCACGCGGCGCACCAGCGAGCTGGCGGTGATGATGGATTGCTACAAGCCGCTGCGGCTCACGAAGTTCGCAGCCGGGATCGAGGATCAGGACTATCACCAATCCTGGGTCAAGCACGAGGGCGGGACGGACGCGCCGGGCGCGCGGTAGGCCTCGGCAGGTCGGGCGGAGCGCCAAGATGCGGCAAAAATACGAGTATAAGTTCGTGCGGCTGGGGGAGGGGTGGATGTCGGTCCGCCACGAAGCCAAGGCCAGCTATCAGCGAATCATCGACGAGCACGCCCGCGAGGGTTGGCGGCTCGTGCAGGTCTTCTCGCCGGGCATCGGTGCGTACGGCGCCGCCAAGTACTACGAGATCATCCTGGAGCGCGAACTGGCGCGCTGACGCGCCGCCGATCGAGAATCTTCAATATGTACATCGATATCGCCAACACCGAAAAGTCCTGGCAGGACGTCTACAGCCTGTGCATCACGTTCGTCACGCCCCGGCCCATCGGGTTTATCTCCACGGTGGCGGCGGATGGCGTGCGCAACCTCGCGCCGTTCAGCTTTTTCAACATGGTGTGCGCCCGGCCGCCGATCCTGATGTTCTGTCCGGGCCGCAACCGCGCGGGCGCGAAGAAGGACACCCTGGTCAACGTGGAGGCGACGGGCGAGTTCGTTGCCGCGGTCGTGACGGATGCCATGGGCGCGGCGATGAACCAGACCAGCGCGGCGTATGCACCGGAGGTCGACGAGTTCGCAGCCGCCGGTTTCACGCCGCGGCCGGCGACGATGGTTCAGCCGGCGCTGGTGGGGGAATCGCCGGTGAACTGCGAGTGCCGCCTCGAGCGCATCGTGGAGTTCGGCGAGGGCCCCGGGGCCACCGCGGTCGTCTTTGGGCGAGTCGTCGCCATTCACGTCGACGACAGATTTCTCGCCGCCGACGGCCTGCTCGATGACGGCAAGCTTCTCACCATCGGCCGGATGGGGCGCAGCGGCTACGTGCGCACGACGGACCGGTTTGACTTGCCCCGCCCGACGATCGGATAATAATCCTTCTCGGGCAGTTCCATGTTTTTGTGTTTCCGGCGGGCCGCCGGCGCCTGTCGGCCGACGCGGTTTCCGCAACCCCATCAACCGGAGCCCACAGCGATGTCCACGGACCGTTCCGGACTCACCACGACGCAGGCGCCCTTCATCGAGGAGGCCCAGTCCAAGGGCGAGCTCTACATCCGCCAGCCGTACGAACTGTACAGCGAGGAAAACCAGGATACGTGGCGCCGGCTCTATGCGCGCATCCTGCCCCGGTGGGAAAAATACGCCAACCCCAAGTTCCTCGAGGGCGTGCACAAGCTCGCCCTGCCGGCGGACCGCGTGCCCCGGCTCGAAGACATCAACCGGTTCTTGGAGCCCCTGAGCGGGTTCTCCGCGAAAGCGGTCAGCGGGTACGTTCCGGCCTTCATGTTCTTCGACTGCCTCCGCGAGCGGGCGTTTCCCACCACGATCACGATTCGCGATGGTGCGACCCTCGACTACCTGCCCGAGCCGGACATCTTCCACGACGTGGCGGGTCACGTGCCTATGCACACCGACAAGGTGTTCGCCGACGTGCTGGTGCGCTTCGGCGAGGTGGCGCATACCGCGGCGGAGCTTGCGGCGCAGATCGCCAACGTCGCGGAGCGCGAGCAGAAGCTCGAGAGCGTGATCAAGGCGATGGCGCGGTTCTTCTGGTTCACCATCGAGTTCGGGCTGATGCGCCGCCCGGGCGGAGGCGCCGGCGACGTCTGCGTCTACGGCAGCGGGCTGCTCAGCTCGTACGGCGAGATCGAGAACTGCGTGGAAAACCTGCGCGTGCAGCGCTTTCCCTTCCAGCTCGAATGGGTGATCAATCAATATTTCGAGATCCACCACTATCAGCCGCTGCTCTTCGTGATCGATTCGTTCGACCACCTCTTCGAGGAGGTCGACCGTCTCGAGGCCTGGATGCGCGAGGGTAAGCTCGGCAACGTCAGCCCCGGCGAGCCCGCGGTGAGCGAGGCGGACGTCCGCAGCTTCATCGACGCCGTGACACGCGAGGTGGCGCGGACTTGAGCCGTGAGGGCTGATCGGCCCACTTTCCCGCAGGCGGGATTGTGTTTTTTCAATAGTCCCGGAACCGCGAATTGACACGAATGGACGCGAAGTCCAGTGTTGGCCGGTGATTTGCGTCGGTTGCCTGGAGAAGGGTCTGCAGACGCCGGGAGATTTCAGCGCTGCTTCCGGTGGATACCCCACTTCGTCCGGAACTGGCGCTACACGGGCGCTGGATTGCGCTCCGTGAAGCCGCGTTGATGCCAATAGGGGTACGCGAGCGATGTGTCGCTCGCGGCGTCCAACCTGGCCACTTGCTCCGGCGTGAGGTTCCATCCGACTGCACCGAGGTTCTGGCGCAGTTGCTCCGCGTTGCGGGCCCCGACGATCACGCTCGCCACGGTCGGCCTCTGCAGCAGCCAGTTGAGGGCGATCTGCGGCACCGTTTTGCCGGTCTCTTTGCTCACCTCGTCCAGCGCGTCGACCACGCGGTACAGGTATTCCTCCGGGACCTGGGGGCCGAAATCGTTGGACGTCTTGCTTTGCAGGCGGCTGGTCGGGGGCAACGGCTGACCGCGTCGGACCTTGCCGGTCAGGCGTCCCCAGCCAAGCGGGCTCCAGACGACCGCGCCCACTTCCTGGTCGAGGCCCAGGGGCATCAGCTCCCACTCGTAGTCGCGGCCCACGAGCGAGTAGTAAGCCTGGTGCGCCACGTACCGCGCGAGCCCGTACCTTTCCGCCGTGGCCAGCGATTTCATGAGGTGCCAGCCCGAGAAGTTCGAACAGCCGATGTACCGGATCTTGCCGACGCGTACGAGGTCGTCGAGCGTGCCGAGCACCTCCTCCACCGGCGTCAACGCATCGAAGCCATGCAGTTGGTAGAGGTCGATGTAGTCGGTCCCCAGCCGGCGCAGGCTTGCGTTCACCGCGTCGGTGAGGTGATGGCGGGAGGAGCCGACGTCGTTGGGGCCGGGCCCGGAGCGGAAGGTGCCCTTGGTGGAGAGGAGCACCTGATCGCGCCGCCCCTTGATGGCCTGCCCGAGGATCTCCTCCGCGGCGCCGTCCGAGTAGATGTCGGCTGAATCGAACATCGTCAACCCGGCCTCGAGGCAGATGTCCACCATGCGGGTGGCTTCGGCGACGTCGCTGCCGCCCCAGGCCTTGAAGAGTTCGCCTTTGCCGCCGAACGTCCCGGTGCCGAAGCTCAGCGCGGGTACTTTGAGACCTGAGCGGCCCAACTGTCGGTATTCCATGGTTTGCGATCCTCCGGCAGGTTGCGCATCGCGGTGCGCGCTCGCCTGCGAGCCCAACCCGGCACAACGCTGGAGGTATATGGCGCGCCGGGCAAGACGGCCCACGGTGCGGCGGCTGTGACGTGTGCGTTACACGCGTCCGGACCTGGCCACGCTGGCGCCTTGCGGCGGGTACCCCCGCCGTCCTCCCACGTTCTGAAGTTGTGGCCCGCGAGAGTCAGAGAATCATTTGCGAATAGAACAGAAGCGGGGTCGCCCATTAGCCCCGATGCGTCAAGCGCGAACGCTCCATGAGTATTTTCCTTAATCAGGCCGAACGCTCTCTTTCGGCAATCGACCGGAGCGTGGTCGGGCGTACGCATCCCGCTCTTCATCGACTTGGCTGTCGCGCCCTCCGCACGGATGACGGCAAGAAGGACGGCAACAAAAAGTCCCGACATCTTTGTCATGGTCACCTTTGTCGTGGTCTGCGACCCCCTGCTTGCGCCACTATGGCGACCCGACGGAGCCACCCCACCGCCACCATGCTCCATATGTACTTATGTTATAAGTAGTTATGGATTGATCGCGACAGCCGGCACCATTTCGCAAAATTCGTTTATTACGTTTATTTCGTTTATGCGGTATAGTGTTCAGTGGACACGAGACAGGAGGCATGCGACCCATGGCAACGCTACTCGGGGAACCGATTGGTCCAGTGACGCCTACTGACGAAGAAGCGGCGCTCGCGAAAGAGTCCAGCCGTCGGCTGGCGCAGTTGCTAGGGCATGTGCGGGACTTTCGGGTTCAGCCGCGGGGCAATGGCAAGGCACCTGAACCGGTTGAGTTACCTCTCCCCGCAGTGCGACTGCTGGCGGAGATTCTGACGCAAATGGCGCAGGGAAATGCTGTGACGCTGATTCCAATTCATGCCGAATTGACGACGCAGCGCGCTGCGGACCTACTGAATGTCTCGCGGCCATTCTTGATCAAGATGCTTGAACAGGGCAAGCTGCCCTTTCACAAGGTAGGCAAGCACCGACGCATTAGATTTGCAGACTTGCTCACATTCAAGCAGCGGGCCGAAGACGAGCGCGCACGGGCGCTTGAGCGACTGGCAGCAGAAGGTCAGGAACTCGATATGGGCTATTGATCGTGGCGACATTTACGGCCCTTTACGACGCATCGGTGTTGTATCCGGCGCCACTGCGAGATCTGCTGATGAATCTCGCCGCGACCGAGTTGTTTCGCGCACGCTGGACCGCTGAGATCCACGAAGAGTGGATCCGCAGCCTGTTGGCCGACCGCACCGACCTCTCCAGACCACGACTTGAACGTACGCGCGATTTGATGAGCGCGACAGTTCTCGATTGCCTTGTGGAAGGCTATGAGGACCTGATTCCAGCATTGACGCTGCCGGATCCTGACGATCGGCATGTACTCGCGGCTGCTATTCGCGCACGGGCCGACGTCATCGTTACTGCCAACCTGAAGGAATTTCCGCCCGCAGTTCTCGTGACCTACGGGATCGATGCTCAGCATCCCGATGAATTCGTGCACTACCTCATCGATCTGTCGCCCGGCCAAGTCTGTCGGGCTGTAAGGGCCCACAGGGCGAGCTTGAAGAATCCTCCCAAATCCGCTGCCGAGTATCTCGATACGCTCCGTCATCAGTCATTGCCGTCAACCGTAAGCGCACTTCAAGATTTCGCCGACGTCATCTAGGGTTGGTTGGGACACGCCGCCCTGGTGAATTTAAGGGGTGAATCCAAGGCGTCGGGTGAATCCAAGGGGTCGGGAGTCGTTTTCACGTCATCGTGCATCCTTGCGGGGGCGGAGCGTGGACTCCAGGGCCAGGCGCGGCTGTCCGCGTCCGCCATGTCGGCGTGCCGTCGTGCGCGCCGCGGCGTACCGCATGCCGAATCGCTTCCACCGCGAGATGCCCGCGGACGAGATCCGGGCGCTGTGCCGCTGCCGGTGGACGGCGGAGTTGAACCTGCGCAGCCTGAAGACGCACTATGGAAGTGCTGCGGGGCAAGAGCGTGGAGGTGGTCGCCGAGGAGATCTCGATGCCCGTACTGGTGTACAACCCGGCGCCGAGGGCGATGTGGCGGGTGGCGCAGCACGCGGGGTGCGATCCGCGTGCGTTGAGCTTTACCGGAACGCTGCACCGTCTGCGGCACGCGCTGCCCCTGCTGTTGCTGCATGCGCCGCCACCGTCCGGCGTGCATGATCTGCTGCGGTACCTGATCCACGCGCTGGCCTGCGACCGCCGATCGTATCGGCCCGACCGCTACGAAGCGCGCCGCGTCAAACGCCGAGCCAAACCGGACGACCTATTGTCGAAACCCAGATCCTGGTATCATCAACGAATGACATGACAGGTGCCGTTGGCTTCATGCCATTCGGTCCTGACACCTTTGACGGCAACAAAGGGTCCTGACACCTTTGTCGTGGCCTCGCCGGATCCGTCCGCCTACTGCCAGGCGCGCAGACGTCTGCCGTTCGAGGTCATTCGTCAGGCGCTGAGCGCGTTGGCGGAGCGGCTGTGGACCCCGCGCGCTGCCACGGCCCGCTGGTGCGGCCGACGCGTCTGGGTGGTGGATGGCTCCAGTGCGACCATGCCCGACACGCCGGAATTGCAGGCGGTTTTTCCGCAACCCGCGGCGCAGCAGCGCGGTTGTGGCTTTCCGATCGCGCAGTTCGTGGCGGTGTTCTGCCATGCCACCGGCGCGATCGTCGATCTGACGGTAGATGCGCAGCGCCCCCATGAATTGACCTTGTTTCGCCGGCTGTGGAGCTGTTTTGCGCCCGGCGACGTGGTGTTGGGCGATCGCGCCTACGGTGCGTACACCGATATGGCCCAACTGCTCGACTGCGGGGTCTTCAGCGATTTCCGGCTGCATCAGAAGCGCAAGGTGGACTTCCGTAGGGGCCTGCGGCTGGGCCGCGGCGACGTCATCACGGTGTGGTCGCGGCCGGCGCAGTGGCGGGCCTCGTGCGGCCTCAGCCGCGAGGAGTTCGAGCGTTTGCCGGCGTTGTTGCCCGTGCGGCTGGTGCGGATCACCCACGCCATCAAGGGATTCCGCAGCCGCACCATTGTGGTCGCGACCACCTTGCTGGACCCGGTCGAGACGCCCGCGGACGAGATCCGGGCGCTGTACCGCTGCCGGTGGACGGCGGAGTTGAACCTGCGCAGCCTGAAGACGCACTTGGGGATGGACGTGCTGCGGGGCAAGAGCGTGGAGGTGGTCGCCAAGGAGATCGCGATGCACGTGCTGGTGTACAACCTGGCGCGGGTGGCGATGTGGCGGGTGGCGCAGCACGCGGGGTGCGACCCGCGTGCGTTGAGCTTTACCGGCACGCTGCACCGCCTGCGGCACGCGCTGCCCCTGCTGCTGCTGCATGCGCCGCCTCCGTCTGGCGTGCACGATCTGCTGCGCTACCTGATCCACGCCCTGGCCCGCGACCGCCTGCCCTGTCGGCCCGACCGCTACGAACCGCGCCGCGTCAAACGCCGAGCCAAACCGCACGACCTGTTGTTGAAACCCAGATCCTGGTATTATCAACGAACGAAATGACAGGTGCCATTGGCTTCATGCCATCGGTCCTGACACCTTTGTCGTGGTCCAACCGATCGAGCCGCTGCCCGGCAGATGATGGATGAACTTCGGTCAGCGTCGGGAGGGAACTAGTATGACGAGCCCGATGCCACTCGTTGATTGCATCGCCGAACTTCTGTATCGCGTTCCAGAATTGCAATCCGCATACTACGAGCATCTGCGTGATTTCGATGAACTTCTGCCGCACGTATTCTTGGGAGAGGTTACACGATGCGTTGTGCAGCAGGTGCGTTCTGCAGAAATTGCTGAGGCCCTCCCGGCAAGGCGGACGCTCGATTTCTTCGAGGAGTACATGGCAGGTGGTGGCAGAGAGGTTCAGCAATTGATTGCCGTGTCTTTTGTGGAGAACCTGGCGAAGCACGATGATATTCTAGCGACCCTAAGCACTATCATCGGACCGCACTTACGCGCGGAGCTTGGGAAGCACTCGCAGTAGTGGGCGTGCGCTCGCGTGTTGTGCCAACGCAACCGGGCGGACGGGGACGCGGATAATATTGCCGTATGCGCTGCAGCAACCGGTGAGGGTGCAGGCCATATTAAGCCTGGGGTGGGCTTGGGGCCATACGCATCCCCTTTCCGGCTCCGCGCCTTGAATTCCTGGCCCCCTGCAACGCATCGATGACCAACGTTGCGGTTTACTCACCGTACTGGGCGATGATCTCGTCGCGCTGCTGGTGCAGGATGCCGTACTGCGCCGATCTTCGTGAACGCGGCGACCGCCTGGTCGATGTGGGCGGTTTCGTGCGCGGCGGACAACTGCACGCGGATGCGGGCCTGGCCCTTGGCCACCACCGGGTAGAAGAAGCCGATGACGTAAATCCCCTCGGCGTAGAGGTCCCGGGCGAAATCCTGGGCCAGCTTCGCATTGTAGAGCATGATGGGCACGATCGGGTGCACGCCGGGCCGGATGTCGAAACCGGCTGACGTCATCTTCTCGCGGAAGCGCAGCGTGTTGGCCTCCAGCTTGTCGCGCAGGGCCGTCGAAGCACTCAGCAGCTCGAACACCTTGAGCGAGGCGGCTGTTATCTCCGGCGCCAGCGTGTTGCTGAACAGGTACGGCCGCGAACGCTGCCGCAGCATCGCGATGATCTCCTTGCGGCCGGTGGTGAACCCGCCGGAGGCTCCGCCGAGCGCCTTGCCGAGCGTGCCGGTGATGATGTCCACGCGGCCCATCACGCCGCAGTGCTCGATCGCCCCGCGGCCGGTCTTGCCCAGAAAACCCGTGCAGTGGCACTCGTCGGTCATCACCAGGGCGTCGTAGCGGTCCGCCAGGTCGCAGATCTGATCGAGCCTGGCGATGTCGCCGTCCATGCTGAAGGCGCCGTCGGTCACGATCAGCCGGTAGCGCGCGGAGCGGGCCTCCTTCAGCTTTGTCTCGAGTTCCGCCATGTCCGCGTGGGCGAAGATGTGGCGCTTCGCCTTGCACAGCCGCACGCCGTCGATGATCGATGCGTGGTTGAGCGCGTCGGTGATGATGGCGTCCTGCTCGCCGAGCAGCGGTTCAAAGATGCCGCCGTTCGCGTCGAAGCACGCGGCGTAGAGGATCGTGTCCTCCGTGCCGAGAAACTCGGCGATGCGCCGCTCGAGCTGCTTGTGGATGTCCTGCGTCCCGCAGATGAAGCGCACGCTGCTCATGCCGTAGCCGTGGCTGTCGAGCGCAGCCCGCGCCGCCGCGATGACGTCGGGGTGGCTGGACAGGCCGAGGTAGTTGTTGGCGCAGAAGTTAAGGACGGTCCGTCGGGGGCCGCCTTCCGGGAATTCGACGGTGATTTCCGCGCCCTGCGGCCCGCAGATGATCCGCTCCTCCTTGAACAGGCCGGCGTCGCGGATGTTGGCGAGTTCCCGCTGCAGTGCGTCCTTCATGGATCCGAACATGGCAAGCTCCCCGAATGGATGACGAAATGATGAATGATGAATGATGAATGCGGAATGGGCCCGTTTTTTCTCGTGCTCCGTTCAGTTTCAACTCGACACGAACTTCATGGTGGATGGCAACCCATTCATCATTCATCATTCCGCATTCATCATTTCGTTTTCTATCACTGTTCGTAGCGTTTCGATATCGTGGGGATCAGGTATTCGGTGAACGCCCGATCCACATCGTAGTCCGGCTGCCAGCCCCAGTCGTTCGTCGCCAGGCTGTCGTCGACGTCCGCCGGCCAGGTGTCGATGATGTTGGCGCGCTTGCGGTCCGGGGCGAAGGTGATGTCGGCCTTGGGAAAGGCCTTGCTCACGCGGTCGCGGAGTTCGTGGGCGCTGAGGCTGAAGGCTGTCACGTTGTAGACGCGCTGGGAGAGCTTCTCCGCAGGGGCGGCGGCCAGGAGCTCGAGCGCCTTGATCGCGTCGGGCATGACCATGAACGGGATCCGCGCGTCCTCCCCGACGAAGCAGGCGTACGGCTCGCCGCGAGCCGCGCAGTGGATCATTTCCGCGGCGTAGTCGCTGGTGCCGCCCGACGGCAGCGTGATGGCGCTGATCAGGCCGGGGAAGCGCACGGAGCGGAAGTCCACGCCGCTCGACTGCGGCTCAGCCGACAACTGCCGGTAGTACTCGGTGTAGTAGCGGCCGAGCTGCTCGCAGTAGCACTTGTTGCACCCGTACATCGTCGTCGGCAGGTTCCACTCGCTCTCGCGGACGCGGCCGGCGCGGCGCTTGGTGGGCAGGTCGGGCAGGCCGTAGACCGCGATCGAGCTGGGAAAGATGAAACGCACGGGGTTGCCGTGCCAGCGCGACTGCTCGTGGGCCAGGTTGATCAGGTTGAGCGTGCCCTCGACATTCACGCGGTGCGCGGTGTCCGGCGTGAACTCCGCGCGCGTGCTGAGCAGCGCCGCGAGATGGTAGATCGCGTGGATCTCGTACTCGCTGATCAGCCGCTGCAGCAGGTTCTGGTCGAGGATGTCGCCCGCGATCGCGCTGCCGCACATCGCCCGCAAGTCGTCCGGTACGGGCTTGAGGTCGAGCGCGACCAGGTCGGTGTTGCCGGATTGGGCAAAGCGTTCGATCAGGCCGTAGCCCACCTCACCGCTCGCCCCCGTGATCAGCGTAACGGGTTTGCGCACCACGCGAGTCTCCGCCTCCTCTGCCGCGAGCCAGCGCCCCGGGAATTACCTTCCGGCTCGGTTGCGCTCCTCCAGCGGCTCGACCGATACATGATAACCGCTCGTCTCGTCGGGGAGTTTGAAGGCACTGTCGGGAATATTCACGTTGATCGATTTCGCGGAAAGCGGCTCCTGCGACCGCGCGCCATCGCTCAGATCCTTGAATTCCGCGATCGTCACCTTGGTCTGGTTGGCGTCCTCAGCCACGATGCGCACGGGCAGGTGCGTGCTCTTGGCGATGTAGTACTCGAGCCGCCGGTAGTCGCGGGCGAGCGGGCTGTCCGGCCGCGGGACGCAGTAGAGGTGATCGGTGTTCTGCGGATCGCCGACCTGCGGGGGCATGAGGCGAACCTTGAACTTGGCGAGCACGTCGTGCCGCGTCTGTCCGAACGGCATCGGCACCGGCGACTTGTCCAGGTCGAAGAGGTCGAACTTCTCACCGGGTGCGAACAGCTCGCGCTTGATGATCGTGCTGCTCTTGGCCTTGGCCTCCCAGAGCCAGCGGTCACGGAACAGCCACCACTCGTTGGCCGGGAACTGAATGCCGTCGGAGACGGTCTTCGTGAAGGTGATCAGGAACATCGGGTTGTCGCTCGACCGCTTGAAGAGAATCGTGCCGAGCTTCGTCGTTTCCGTCTCGTTGAGCGCGTCGCGTGTCGAGTAGACGACGCCACAGTGGATCGTCTCGACCGCGCGCCCCGCAGCCTCGAAATCGGCGAGCACCGCCGCTGCGCCTGAGGTGTTCGTATCAGCGGCGTCCGCCTGGGCGTCAGGCTCGTCTGCCCGGCAGGGCGCCAGTCCGACCCACAGCGCCAGCGCGGCGACGCTCCATCCGCTCCGGCGTATCCATGCCACGTACATCATCTTCCTCCCATCGGGACGATCCCCCGCCCTCTGCTCGTAAGACACGTCGGCGGGACGCGGGTGAGTCCAATTCGCTGCGCGCGCCATTCTAGGCCAGCGGGCGTGACCCGCCAGTGACCCGCTCGCGGACGGCTGCCGCGGGCTTGGGGCCGCGTCTGACGATGCCTGGGTTGCCCTGCGGGCCGCGTGTATGCAGAGCGTTTGTGCTTGCTCCGTGTCGTCAGGCGGACGTAGACTGCCGGGTGGCTGCGGCGTCCGTCCGTGCGCCCGGCAGTTCGACCTCTCCACGCGGAGCTGCACATGAACGTCTATCGTTTTCATCGGGATGAGTTCCTCACGTTGCGGGAAGAGATCAAGGCCAGCCGGTCGCGGCTGTTCTGGATCGTCACGATGGGCCTCTTTGGCGTGCCGGTTCTGAGCTACCTCGCGTACGACGCCGCGAGGCTGGTGTGGTTGCTGGTGCCGTACTCGGTGCTCTTGCTCATCGTGATGTTTGTGCTGGAGCAGAGCAACATGATGCGTGCGGGCCGGTACATCCGCGAGCGTGTCGAGCAGGGTGTTTTCAAGGTCGAGGGCTGGGAGGCCTGGCTCGAATCGAGCATGCGTACGCGGTTGATCGAGAAGCAGTTCGTGGCGTGTTTCGTGGTGATCTTTTTCGTGTACTACGTGATCACGATCGCGATGGCGGTGCAGCGGCTGCTGGATCACGCCGAGGCGGACCCGTCGGGGCAGTATTGGTACTGGTTATCGGGTGCCGCGGTGACGTACGCGATTGGTGCGGTTTGGGCGTTGGCGACGCTGGTCCACCACTGGCGTGACACGGTGAGCACGCGTGACGAGGCGGTAGCGTGAGGGGGCTGGTGGGTGGCTGACCGTTTTGGCCGCAGTTTCTTGCCTGGGTGAACGTCCGAGTTGTGCTGCCGTTTGGCAGAAAACACCCACAACTGTTTCATTGTTGCATGTTTATCCTTGTTGTTGTCGTCATAGTTATTATTTATCGACAAACAGTCTCATTTTGTGAACACGGAAGCTCTTTTTCTTCTGTGTTGCTTGTCTTGATTACTGAGTTTTTGGCGTCTACCAACCTGTAGTGGGATCGGTATTTTTGCGGGTGGTTGTGCGGGTATGCGCGCTGTAATCCGCTTGACACTGCTCATGGAAAGTTGCTAATCTGCCGATTGAAACAGTTCCAGCAACTGTTGTTAAGCCTGCTGCCTCAGGGAGCTCTGCGGTGTCCAGTGTCCGCGAAATCGCCGAACAGGCCGGGGTGTCCATCACCACCGTGTCCCGCGCCCTCAACAACGACAACACGGTGAATCCCAAGACCCGCGAGCGCGTCCTCGCCGTCGCCAACCGCTTCGGCTACGTCGCCACCGTGGGCCGCCGCAACACCACCAACCTCGGCTTCGTCTACCTGGGCGAGCAGACCATCAACCACCCGTACGACTGCGCCGTCCTCGCCGGCGTCGCCCAGGGCGTCGATGAATGCCGCTTCGACGTCGTCGTGCTCGACCTGCGCCGCGACAAGCGCACCGACGAGACCTACTCGCAGTTCTTCATGCGCAAGGGCGTCCGCGGCGTCATCATCCGCACCATGGCCGAGTCCCGCGACATCTGCCGCGACATCGCCAAGGAAGGGTTTCCCCATATCGTCATCAGCGAACGCTTCGAGGACGACAGCGTCTGCTGCATCGACTGCGAGTCCAAGTCGGACAGCCGGCGGGCGGTGGAGTACCTGATCGCCCTCGGCCACCGCCGGATCGCCTTCGCGGTGCACAACGTTCCCGACCGCGACCACAACGACCGCCTCGAGGGCTACCGCGAGGCGCTCGCGAACCACGATCTCGACTTCCGCGACGATTGGGTGTTCCGTCATCAGTACACGCTCGCGGGCGGCGAGACGGTGATGAAGATGATCGCCAGCATGCCCGAGCGGCCCACCGCGGTCTACATCGCCGACCCGATGATGGGCGTCGGCGCGGTGCGCATGGCCCACGAGCTGGGCCTGAACATCCCCAATGATATTTCCATTATCGGCTTCGACGACACCGAGCTGCGCTTCAGCGTCTACCCCACCTTGACCGCCGTCTGTCAGGACGCCTACACCATCGGCTTCGAGGCGGCGCTGCTGCTGACGCGCATGATCCGCGACGGGGCCGTTCGCAAGGGGCTGCAGAAGTCGCTGCCCACGTTCTTCGAGGTTCACGATTCGACAGGTCCGCCCCCGGCCCAGACGGCGCCGGTGCTTTCGCTGGCCCGCCACCGCGCGGTGGCTCCCCGGCCGGCCGGTGCCCGCAACGGCGATGGGGCGTTACACGAAAAGCGCTAGGATATCGGCAGGCATCACATGAGAAGGAATCACGCCATGTTCAATCGAATACCGCATCATCGGGCGCTGCGCACGGCCCCCGTCGCGCGCGGTTTCACCCTCGTCGAGCTGCTCGTCGTCATCTCCATCATCGCACTGCTGATCTCGATACTGCTGCCGTCGCTGCGCGCGGCGCGTGACCAGGCCAAGCTCGCCACCTGCCTGGCGCACATCCGCGGCACCGGGCAGGCCGCGATGACCTTCGCGAACGACCACAACCAGCGCTTCCAGATCGCCACGGACGAGGTCGGCCTCAACATCGCGGACCCGGACCGGTCGCGTTTCGAGTATGGCGTGGGTAACGAGCTGCTCGCCTGGCCGGTCGCGATCGCCCAGGGCTCCGGCATCGCCATGCGCAACAACTGGGACTGGGGCGTGCGCGCCACGAGCTACGCCGACGCCCTCACCAAGGAACAATGGATCAACAAGGTGCTGGAGAACGTGGTGTGTCCGTCGGACCGCGTCGTGGTCGCCACCCCGTTTTATCCCAAGAACCTGATGGGCTCGGGCGCGGCGAACCCCACCGACGGCCTGAAGGGCAGCGGTGATCCCTCCAATCCCATCTCGAGCCAGTCGGGCATGTCGTACTGGGGGCGCCTCAGCTTCGCCGTCAACGAGGACATCGTCGGTGCGGAGAACGGCTACAGCGGCAACAACCCGGGCTGCTGGCGCGCCGTGCAGATCGGCGGGGGCTGGTTCGGTTGCCGCGGCGAAGCCAGTACGGCCCAGTGCAAGTCGTTCGCAGCCGGCCGGCGCCTGCAGGGCAACCTGGACAAGGTGTTCCGGCCGGGTGACGTGGGACTCGTCTTCGAGGCGGGCCGCGACAGCTCCGAGCAGGAGGAGAGCACCGCGGGCAATTCCAACTTGGTGCTGAGCTCCAAGGCCTACGGTCCCTACCTGGGCGACGCGATGAAGAGCGACGCCAGCGAGGGCGGGCTGGCCTCCGATCGCATTCCCCGCAAGCGCCACCCGAAGGGCCGGCTGAACGTGCTGTACTGCGACGGCCATGGCGCCAGCATCCAGCCTACGAAGTTCGACTCCAGTGGTAAGCCCACTGAGTTTTCGCCGTCGGTTCGGGTTTCACCCTATCAGCCGCACGACGTGGTGACCACGTTCCGCTAGGCGCTGGGGGGTACTGGGTAGCGCTCGCGATCGTCGCATGGCCTCGCTGGCGTACACCGATGCATCACCGCCGCAGGGCTGCGGCCGGCCGGGCGAGAGAGAACAGCAGTCGGCTGCCGGGATCGGCACGTCGAAGAACGCCAGGGCGGGCGGAGTTCCGAGCGATGAAGGCCACGTACGCCAAATCGAGGATCTGCTCACTCGGCGCCGCTGGTGCCGTGGCGATCGCACTGTGCGCACAACCGGCCCGCGCCCAGTTGCTCAACGGCGGTTTCGAGACCGGCGACTTCAACGGATGGACGACGTTCGGGACGGTCGTGACGGTCGCGGGCTTCAGTCCGCGCAGCGGCGCCTACGCCGCGGCGGTGGCGGGCAGCAACAGCGGCAATCCCAACTACACCGGCTTTTATCAGAGCCACGTCGCCAGCGCCGGACAGGTGTGGCAGGCGCGCGGCTTCGTGCGGCAGAACGCCGGCACGACGCTCACCGGCACGGCCAACCGGCTCGCCATGAAGATCGAATTCTACCGCGTGACCGGCGGGAGCTACGGCGGTAGCGATTTCCTCGATGAGGGCTCGATCACCGTGCTGGACGCATCATCCCCGGTCGGCACGTGGACCGAGTACAACCTCCAGGCCGTCGCTCCGGCAGGGACGGTCGAGGCGCGCATCGCCTTCGTCTTCACACAAGTGGACGGAGCCGCCGGCGCCGGCGTCGTGGACGACGTCACGTTCGCGACCACCGACGCGCCCAGTGGCTGGGATGTTGTCTGGCGCGACGAATTCGACGGGCCCGCGGTCGATCCGGCCAAGTGGCGCATCGAGGACGTCCACCTCATCAAGAACAACGAACTCCAGTACTACACGCCCGAGGATGTCTACATCAATCCGCAGGGCACCGGCGGCGAAAGCGTCCTCACGCTCCGCAGCCAGGCGCGCACCTTCTGGGGATTCGACACTGCGGGCAACTGGCGGCAGTTCGACTACACGTCGGGGCTCGTGGACAGCCGGGGCAAGTTCGCGGCGGTCTATGGCCGCTGGGAAGTGCGCGCCCGTCTGCCCGGCACCAAGGGCATGTGGCCGGCCCACTGGATGCTGCCGATCCGCCCGGTGTGGCCGCCGGAAATCGACATCATGGAGGCCATCGGCACCCAGCCAACGCGGGTGGTGATGAGCATGCACTGGGGACCCGTGCCGCCCGGAACGTCCCCCTGGGACATCGGGCAGACGGTGAGCACGGCCTACTGGGGCCCCGACTACACGCAGGACTACCACACTTTCGCGATCGAGTGGTGGCCGGGCGCGGTGTACTGGCTGGTCGACGATGTGGTCCGCGCCGCGACGGCGCGCTCCGAGGTTCCGGCGGAGCCGATGTACCTCACGCTCAATACAGCCGTGGGTGGCGACTGGCCGGGCACGCCGGACGCCACTTCGGTTTTCCCGCAGTACCACGAGATCGACTGGGTGCGCTTCTCGGTGCCGAGCGATCCCGGACCGGGCATCGCGCAGCTTGCGGATGACACGCGAACAGCCGCGGACGCCGACGGCGTGATCGCCGCTGGGGAGTACTCCGTTGCCGCGCGCGGCATCAACAGCGGCTACGGCGACCTGCTCGGCCAGGACTCCACGCTCCACCTCGACTCGGACCAGTTCGGGCGGTTGAACATCGGGATCGAAAGTCACGCGAACTGGCCCGCGTCCGGCTCCACCGGCGTCGTCATCTACGTTGACTCCCGGCCGGGTGGTTTCCATGCGACGTATGCGCTTGCGGATACGGCGGACATGGGGCGGCGGATGGCCTCCGGCAAGGGGGCCTCGGGCGAACGCGGCGACCTGTTTTTTGCGCTGGGTTTCCTCGCGGACTACGCGATCTGCGTGCTCCCGAACGCGGTGGCGATCTACGAGTTGCGGACGGGCAGTCATCGCCTGGTCAACGGTGCCGTGCTGGGGGCTGCGACGGATGTGAACGGCGGCGACGAGGTGCATTACCAGGGCAGCGGGGCTGTTCGCGAGGTGTCCCTGCGGCTCGCGCACCTCGCTTCCGCTCCGGGGCGGGAGTTGCGTCTGGTCGCCAACGTCTTCAACGCGTCGACGGGCCAGCGCTACGACGAGTTTGTCGGTGCGGCTGGGGGCAATGCCTGGGATGGCGCGGCACTCGGCGCGGCGACGGTGCTCAAGTACGGCGACTTCATCGCCTTTCGCGCGGCGCCGCCCTTCGGCGACTACGACGCGGACGGCGACGTCGATGGAGCGGACCGCATGGCGCTGATCGGTTGTCTGGCGGGTCCGGCGGCGGCGCCGGTTCCGCCGCTGGCCGCGGGTTGTCTCGCGGCATTTGACGGAAACAGTGACGGTTTCGTGGATTTAAAGGATTTCGCAATGTTGCAGGGCGCGGCAGCCGGATGGTGACCCCCCGGACGCGTCCGACAAGTTGGCCACGCGGCGCCCGGCGGCGCGGGGTCAGGGTATTCAAACGAGGAGTGACCATCGTGGCGAAGCAAAAAGGGATGGAAGCATGGGTACTGGCGACATGCACAGCGTTTGCGTTGTTGTGCTGCGTCGGGCAGTCGGCACACGCGCAATTCTTCGAGGAGGATTTCGATGGCGTGACGGCGAGCGGAGAAGGGGAGAATTTCTTCAGCGGTTCCGGCTTCCAGTTGAACAACAACTGGGATTCCGGCATCACGGGTGAGAATGCGTTCGCCGGGACCGTGCTCAACGCCCGGTTCGGCAGCGTATCGGCCCGCGGAACCACGACCGGCGGCGTCGACGGCACGGGCGCCGGCGAACTCGAAGTGGCGGGCGTGTCCTTCGCCGCGCTCTTCGAGGAGTTCAACAACGCCACCTTCACCGGCGGCAACGACTTCGCCACGAACGGAGCGACGACAGGCTATACCCAGAACTGGGACAACGGCATCGACGGCGAGACCGCGTTCTTCGGCGTCAAGGGTTCGGCCGTCGTCGGCGCCTCGGGCGCTGCCTCGGCCTCGGTCAATCCGCTGGCGGGTAATCCCGGCGCAGCCGCCCAGGTCGCGGTCAACGGCGTCACGCTCAATGGCGGCAACTGGTTCGCCGGGCTGACCATTCCGGCCCAGCCGCTGCAGGGGGCCAATCCGCTGTACAACGCGGGTTTCGACGACAACGGTGGCTCGCTCGACAACTGGCCCCAGTTCGGCGGCAACAACTTCTCGGTGACCGACGGCCCGACGGCGCTCAGTGGGGCGGCGGTCTACAAGTCGTACGGCATGTTCAACTCGCCCGACAACGTCTCCGGTGTTTATCAGGACCTGCGCGGCGAGGAAGGCCAGGTGTGGCAACTGGGCATCTCCATCCGCAACGACACGATCGTCAACGGCGGGCTCGACGACATCACGGGAGCCAACCCCAACCAGTTCATCATCAAGATCGAGTTCCGCTCGGCCACCGACGTGCTCCTCGACGATGTGGAGATGATCGCGCTCGACAACATGACTCCCACGAACCAGTGGATCGAGCGGAACCTGATTTCGAATCCGGCGCCGGCGAACACGGCGGTTGCCCGCATCGTGTTGCTTTTCCGCAATGTCAACTACGCGGGCGGTGCGGCCTTCGCGGACAACGTGACTGTCGGCGTGCTCAGCGGTCCGCCGCAGGCCGACGTGGATCTGTCGCAGATCGAGTTCATGGCGGATGTGAAGGGTGAGACGAACGGTGCCGGTTCGACGCTGGGGGCGTACCAGTTGCGGCTCGAGGACGCGAACGGCAACCGCCTGGCGTTCCTGGAGACGGCCAACGGGGGCTTCCAGTCCGTGGGTGGCGCGCTCAGCACGGCGATCGAGTACGGCGCGGATGACATGACCACGACCGGGGCGTTTGACGTGAATTCGCCGTCGATGACCGCGGTGCTCGTGTTCGATCCGGACAGCGCGCCCGCTTGGGGCACCGGGGGTCTGCTCACCCTGGACAACCTGGTCCTGACCAACGACGACACGACGGGGAGCGGCTGGTACGCCGGCATGTTCTTCGACGGCATCGACATCAACAGCAACGCCGCGCTGGATCTTTCCCGGATCTCGCTTACGGCGAACGTGAAGGGTGACGTGCCGGGTGGCGATTACCTGATGCGCGTCGAGGGCAACACCATCACCCAGGCCGGACTCGACGATGGTTTCGAGACGGCGACGGGCACGGGCGGCGGTCTCTTCCTGACCACGAACGGGCCGGACTACCAGTACATCGCGACCTGGGACGACGGCATTTCCAACAGCGGCGCGTTCGCCGGCTTTACGCCGGGCACGGGGCTGTGCGAGAGTTTCCCGCCGTTCTTTACCTGCGACACGAACGGGTTCATCGCGCGGGCCAAGCTCAGCGGCGGCAATCCCGGTGCGTACGCGCAGTTGAAAGCGCAGAACATCAGCTACGATCCGGGCGAGACCTGGTACATGGGCATGACCTTCCCCGAGCAGGGCGTGGCCTCCACGGACCTCTCGACCGTGTTCCTCTACGCGGACATCCGGGGCAAAGGTGTGGACGGCGGCCCCGTCGGCACCTACGAGCTGCGCATCGAGGATGCCCAGGGCGACCGGCTCTACGTGACGGGTCAGGCCTCGACGTCGTGGACAACGGTGGGCGGCGCGCTCAGCACGTTCACGGAGGATGCAGCCGCGGGTGGTGGCGGTGACGGCACGTTCGACCTCGACTCGAGTTCGTATACCGTCGTCGTCGCGACCGGCGCCGATGCCGAGCAGCACTGGGAGAATGGCGGTATTCTCGAGATTGACAACGTCTATCTCACGCCCGTCGATGTGCTCAACCAGATCGGGACGGTCACCTTCGACGGAACCGCCGATGGCAGCTTCCAGAAGATCGGCGGCATCCTCACCGCCGGGACGTCGACGTTCTCGCCCAACAACTTCGAAGAGGATTTCTCGAGCGGCACCGGCACGGGCGGCGGCGTGTTCGTCAACTCCAACGGCAACGTCGGCCTGGTCGGTTGGGATGACGGTCTCACCGGCGAGTCGATGTTCTTCGGTGGCTACGGCACGGGCAACGTCGTCGGACCGAACACGACAGCCGCAGCCCAGGTTTGTCCGACTTGTGGTGTCTCCGGCACCCAGGCCGGCCAGATCATCATCAGCAACGCGGTGCTCACCGGTTCGAACACGTGGTACGCCGGCCTGAGCTGGGGCGGCCTGCACCTCAACTTCAACCAGATCGATCCGGCGGATGTGACCATGACCGCCAAGATCAAGGGTGAGGTCAACGGTGCCGGTTCGACGCTGGGCATGTACACGCTGCGCATCGAGGATCCCAACCTGGACTTCCTCGCCTTCGACGTTCCGGCAGCCAATGGCACGTTCCAGACCGTCGGCGGGCCGCTGTCGACCGCGGTCGAGGGTGGCACCGGCGATGGTGCGGCCGGGTCGGACTTCGTGTTCAACTACCAGGCCGGGACCTACGCGTTCGCGTTGGTGTTCCTGGGCGGCCAGGACGGCACTTGGGGCACCGGCGCGAAGTTCACCATCGACGACCTCTTCCTGACGCTGAAGGGCTTCCGCTTCGCGGACGCCGAGACCTACACCGTGACCATCGCGTTCCGCAACGAGCTGGACACGTGGGGCACGTCGGGCAAGCTGGTCGTGGACAACGTGACGCTGACGCCGGCCGCCAATTCGGACGGCGATCTGGACGTCGATCTCGTGGACTTCGCGCAGTTCCAGGCGTGCTTCGGGCTGACCCCGGCTGACCCGGGCTGCTCGAGCGACGACCTGAACGGCGACAACGTGATCGACCTCGCGGACTTCTCGGTGTTCGAGAAGGCGTTCTGCGGTCCGATGTAGTCGAGCGGTTAGTCTGTTCTCTTCCGTGCGGACGCCATGTTGCCGCTGTGCCGCTCGTCGGCACTCGGCGGCATGGCGTCCGCCATTTTTCCGAGGTGCGTTATGCGCCGCGCCGCCTGTTGCGTCGTTGCCGGCTTTACCGTCGCAGCTACCGGTTTGATCGCGCGCGGCGAGTGCGCCGTCCTGCACGACACGCTCGACAGCGCCGCGGCAATAACGTCAGCCGGCGGCGACATCAGCGGAACGCTGACGTTTGCACCCGGCGTGAACGCGAACGCGGTCGTCTTCGGCGGCGGTGCGGAGGTGCAGTACAGCTCCCCGCGACTCGCGGCTCCGGCGGGGAGCATCAGTTTCTGGATCCGCCGCAACGGGACGAGCACGCAGGGGGGAATCGCGGAAATCGGCGTGCTGGGCACGTCGAACAGCCTCAGCCTGTTCTGTTTCGACGGTACGCATCTCTCGTCTTCAGAGATGCGCATGTCCCTACCTCCATCCACACGGCGATCTGGGGCACAGATGCCCTGTCATCCGTGCAGTGGCGCCACGTGGTCGCCACGTGGCGTGACGCAGCCGGCGGTACCGACTTGTGGCTGTTCCTGGACGGCCAATACGTCGGTTACGCGTTCCTCGAGGGCGCGTCGAACCGAACGGCGCTGACGCTGCGCCTCGGTGCGACCGGTTACTACGGCGGCGGCGAAGTGCTCGTGGACGAGCTGCGCTTCTTCGACTGGAACCTGCACGACGGCGAGGTCTACGCCGAGTACGTGGTGTCGGCGAACCGGCATCGTCCCCAGCCGTCCAGCCAGCCGGTGAGCACCGGCCCGGTGCGCATCGTGGATGGACGGCTCGATGTGGAGGGCCGCCCGTTCACCGTGCGCGGCGCGTGCTACTCGCCGCTGCCGATCGGCGTGGGGCCCACGTCGGCGGCTGCCCAGCAGATGTACGGCGACCCCGCAGTCATTGCGCGCGACTTGCCCCTGCTGCACGGCCTGCACGCGAACACCATCCGCACGTACATCCCGCCGCCCGACACCGCGCTGCTCGACGCGCTCTACAACGGCGGCACGGATCCGATCTACGCCATCCTGGGTTTCTGGATTCCCTGGGACGGTGTTGATTTTTCCAATCCTGCCTCCACCGCGCCGATCGAGGCGGATTTCGTCGCGTTCGTGAACCGCTTCAAGGATCATCCCGGTCTGCTGGCCTGGGGTCTCGGCAACGAGGTGAACATCAACATCTCGGCCGGCCAGCGGCCGTACTTCTTCGTGTTCTGCGACCGGCTGGCCCAGATCGCGCACGCGCTCGAGGGCGCGGCGTATCATCCGACGGTGATCGTCAACGCGTTCAACGTCTACGCCGGCACCATGGACGAGTGGTCGGACGACGTGTCGCTGCCGAACGTGGACATGTGGGGCCAGAATCTTTATGCCGGCTGGGATCCACACTGCTACTACGCGTACTGGCGGCAGATCTCGGCGAAGCCGCTGCTGGTGACCGAGTTCGGCATCGACGCCTGGGACAACGCGCACAACCAGGAATACCCCGCGACGCAGGCGGCGTACGACGTGCGCCAGTGGCGGTACATCGAGCAGAATGCGCTGGGCGGCACGGTGTTCGAATACTGCGACGAATGGTGGAAAGACACCAGTCCCACCACGCACGATTTCGGCGGCTACGGCACGCACTGGCACCCCGACGGATACTCGAACGAGGAGTGGTGGGGCCTGCTGGCTGTGAGCGACAACGGCGCCGGCCCCGACATCGCGACTCCGCGCCAGGCGTACTTCGATCTCGCCGTCGAATACGCCCACGCCCCGGGCGACTACGACGCCGACGGCGACGTCGACCTCGCTGACTTTGCCGCGTTCCAGCGGTGTCTCGGCCAGCCAGCGGAAGGCGCGTGCGGCTCGGCGTTCGAATTCCGCGTTGATGGTGTTATTGCGACGACCGATCTACCCGGCGTGGTCGGGTATCTGGCGGGCCCTGCGTCAAATTGAACCACAAAGACACCAGGACACGAAGAAGAGATTGTTTTTTCTTAAACCGACTTTTCCGGTCGCAGTCGTGTTGAAAGTATCGGTGCTCGAGACGGGCCAGAGATCACATCCCAGAGACGGGGTATTCGTTGCGCCTTCGCGGCATCGCGTCTTTGTGCTGCGTTCTTTCATCGAGCCGTTGAGTGTTTGAAGACGTTTTCGTCGATACAGCCGTCGTGGCGGACGGTTTCGACGAAGGTGGTGAGGACGTGGCCGGAGTCGTGGGGGCCCGGGCTGGCTTCCGGGTGAAACTGGACGGCGGCTGCGTTGCAGTCGGGCAGGGCGAAGCCCTCGAGGCTGCCGTCGTTGAGGTTGACGTGGGTGATGACGCCGCCGCGGGCCTGGAGGCTGGCCGTGTCGACGGCGAAGCCGTGGTTCTGGCTCGTGATTTCGACGCGGCTCGCCGGTTCGTTCATCACCGGGACGTTCGCGCCGTGGTGGCCGAATTTCAGCTTGTACGTCGTGGCGCCGGCGGCCAGGGCCATCATCTGGTGGCCCAGGCAGACGCCCAGTATGGGGATTTCACCCATGAGCGTCTTCAGCGTCGCGATGGTGTCCGCGACCGTGGCCGGGTCGCCCGGGCCGTTGCCGACGAGCAGGCCGTCGGGCTGCAGCGCGCGGATCTCCTCGGCGGACGCGCTGGCCGGCGCGACCGTGACCCGATCACCCTGGGCCGCCAGGCGGCGCAGGATGTTGTACTTGATGCCGCAGTCGATCGCGACGAGGTGACACGATTTGCCCGCCGGCCCGGTCGCTGCGGGACCCTCCTCGCCCCAGGGCCGCGCGGCCTTCGGCGCCACCTGCGTGACCAGGTTCGCTCCGACCATGGGGGCGGATTCGAGGGCGCGGCGCACGAGCTGCACGTCGTCGAGGATTTCCGTCGAGACGATGCCACGCACCGCACCGTGCACGCGGATCCGGCGCGTCAGCGCTCGCGTATCGATGTCGCAGATCCCGACGATGCCGCGCTCGGCCAGGCAGTCGGAGAGGCCGGCGGATGCGCGATAGTTGCTCGGCCGCCGCGGCAGTTCCTTTACGACGAGTCCGGCGAGGTGCAGGCCGGCTGACTCGATGTCCTCGGCGTTGATGCCGTAGTTGCCCATCAGCGGGAACGTCATGACGACGATCTGTCCGCAGTAGGAGGGGTCGGTGATCACCTCCTGGTAGCCGGTCATCGCGGTGTTGAAGACCACTTCGCCGGCGCGGGTGCCGGTGGCGCCGAACGCCTGTCCGGTGAATACCGTGCCGTCTTCGAGTGCGAGCTTGCACGCGGTCATCGCCGGCCTCCCCCGTTGAGGTAATCCTGCAGGGCCCGCGGGGTGAGTTCTCCGGCGCGCAGGGCGCGAATGGCGCCGACGGCGGCTCGGGCGCCGGCCAGCGTTGTGATCAGCGGAATCCCCCGCTGCACCGACGCCGCCCGCCATCTCCCCTCGTCGGAGGCGCTGCCCGTGTGGATCGGCGTGTTGATGAGCAGGTCGAGCGAACCGCCGAGGATCAGGTCGAGCAGGAACGGGTGCTCCTGGCCCGCGTGCTTGCTGACGATCTTCGACGGCACGCCGTGATCCGCGAGCGCCTCATGCGTCTTGATCGTCGAGAAGATCTCGAACCCAAGCTCGCTCAGTTCGCGCGCAATCGACACGACGCGCGGCTTGTCCGGATCGCAGACGCTGACCAGCACCTTGCCCGCCGTCGGCAGTCGGACGCCCGCACCCAGCAGCGCCTTGGCGAACGCCCGCGGGTAATCCGGGTCGATGCCCATCACCTCGCCGGTGCTGCGCATCTCCGGACCCAGCACGCAGTCCACGCCGCGCAGCTTGCGGAATGGGAAAACCGGCACCTTGACCGACATGTGCTTGGGCAGTTGCACGTCGTGCACGCCGGCCTCCGCCAACGCTTCGTCCAGGCTGCGCCCCAGCATCACCTGCGTCGCGATCTTCGCCCAGGGGACACCCGTCGCCTTGCTCACGAACGGGATCGTCCGCGACGCACGCGGGTTCACCTCGATCACGTACACGACGCGGCCCTGGATCGCGAACTGGACGTTCATCAGGCCGCACACGCCCAGCCGGCGGGCCAGGACCTTCACCTGGTGCTTGATCTCGTCGATCAGCGACGGCGAGAGCGAGTAGGGCGGCAGCACGCAGCAACTGTCCCCGCTGTGGATGCCCGCCTCCTCGATATGCTCCATGATGCCGCAGATATCGCAGCGGCCTTCGGCCACATCGTGGCCCGGATAGCCGTAATCGCTCACCGCATCGACGTCGACCTCCACCGCGTCAAGCAGGAACTTGTCCACCAGGATGGGATGCTGCTGATCGATGTCGAGTTGCCGATCGGTCGCGCCGAGGGCTTCCTCGATGTAGCGTTCCAGGTCCGCGCGGTTGTTGCAGATCTGCATGCCGCGACCGCCGAGCACATACGACGGCCGGACCAATACAGGATAATCCAACTTCTCCGCGATCGCGACCGCCTCGGCGCCGGAGAACGCGATGCCGTTGGGCGGTTGGCGCAGTCCGCATTCGCGGATGATCTCGCCGAAGCGTTCGCGGTCCTCCGCGAGGTGAATGCTCAGCGGCGAGGTGCCGAGGATGGGCACGCCGGCGTCGAGCAGTCCCTGGGCCAGGTTGAGCGGTGTCTGGCCGCCGTACTGCACGACGACGCCGCGCACGAGTCCGCCGGAGCCGCCGAAGGGCTCACCGTTCAGCCGGGTGCAGATGTTCAGGACGTCCTCGTGCGTGAGCGGCTCGAAGAAGAGCAGGTCGCTGATGTCGTAGTCCGTGCTGACCGTCTCGGGGTTGGAGTTGACCATCACGGTTTCGTAACCGAGGGCCCGCGCCGTTTGTGCGGCGTGCACGCAGCAGTAGTCGAACTCGATGCCCTGGCCGATGCGGTTTGGCCCGCCGCCCAGCACGATCACCTTGGGCTTGTCGCTGACGTCCAGCTCGTCATCATGGAATTCCACCATGACGTGCGCGTCGTCGAGCGGCTGATAACGGTACGGGTTGGGCACGTCGAGGGCCCGGACGGCTGGGCCCAGCGCCGCGCCGCCGCCGCCCCGGTGGCTGCGCAGCTCCGCGACCGCCGCGGGGCTTTCCAGCACGCGGGCCGCGGGCTGCTCGTGCGTCGAGTAGTAATAGGGCGTGTACGCCTCGAACTCCGCCGCGCAGGTATCGACGAGCTTGTACTTCGGCCGGTCGAGCTGGGCCTTCAGCCGGTTCAGCGTTGTCCCGTCGATCCGCCAGATGCTGCGCAACTGCATGTCGCAGTAGCCATACTGCCGCGCGCGCCGGTACGTCTCGAGAAACTCGGGCGTGATCCGCATCGCGGGCGTGACGCGCGTCTGCAGCAGGCGCTCTTCGAACGCGACGAGTTCCTCGATCTGGTCGAGAAACCAGATGTCGATTCCGGACAACTCGTGAATGCGTTCGGGGCTCCAGCCGAGCTTGAGGGCGTAGCGGATGTAGTAGATCCGCCCCTGGCAGGGCGTGGTGATTTTCTCAGTCAGGATATCGTCGGCGAGTGGCCACTCGCGCGACGCCTGTTCGCGCCAATCGACCGGGGCCTCGCCGAGCGTCGAGCCGATCACCAAGTGGTGCGGCGGGGCGGCCTCCTTGCCGAACGCGTCGAACCAGATGGACAGCTCCGCGCCCTCGCGCGGCACGTCGGGCACGAGCGATTCGAGCCACTTGTCGTTGGCGTGCAGCCCGTAGCCCGGACGGCGGATCTCCATCGAGCGGATGCACTTCTGGAACGCCTCCTTGAACGTGCGCCCGATGGCCATCGCCTCGCCGACCGACTTCATCGCCGTCGTCAGCGTCTCGTCGGCGTCCGGGAATTTCTCAAACGCGAAGCGCGGCATCTTGACCACGCAGTAGTCGATGGCCGGCTCGAAGCACGCCGGCGTCTCGCGCGTGATGTCGTTGCGGATCTCGTCGAGCGTGTAGCCGATCGCGAGCTTTGTGGCGATCTTGGCGATCGGAAAGCCGGTCGCCTTGGAGGCCAGCGCCGACGATCGCGAGACGCGCGGATTCATCTCGATCACCACGCGCCGCCCGGTCTTGGGGTTGACCGCGAACTGGATGTTCGACCCGCCCGTCTCGACGCCGACCGCGCGCATGATGCGCAGCGCGTCGTCGCGCATCTCCTGGTATTCCCGATCGGTCAGCGTCAGTGCCGGCGCGACGGTGATCGAGTCGCCCGTGTGCACGCCCATCGGGTCGAGATTCTCGATGCTGCACACCACCACGACGTTGTCGCGGCGGTCGCGCATCATCTCCAGCTCGAACTCCTTCCAGCCGGACAGGTCCTCCTCGATGAGCACCTCACTGATACGCGACTGGGCCAGGCCGTCGCGCACGATCATCTCGAAGGCCTCGGGCGTACGGGCCATGCCGCCACCCGCCCCGCCCAGCGTGTACGCCGGCCGAATGCACGCGGGCAGCTTCACCTCCTTGAGAACCTCGAGCGCCTCCTCCCAGGTGTGCGCGATCCCGGAACGGGGTAGACCCACGCCGGCCGCCGCCATCGTCTCCTTGAAGAGCCGGCGATCCTCCGCGCGGGCGATGGTCTCGCGGTTGGCGCCGATCAGCCGCACGTTGTGCCGCTCGAGAATGCCGCGCTCGCTCGCCTCCATCGCGCAGTTGAGCCCGGTCTGGCCCCCCAGCGTCGGCAGCACCACGTCAACCGGCGTGCCCCGGCGGGCCTCGATGCCCAGGATGTCGTCGATCACCTCGGGCAGGATCGGCTCGATGTACGTGCGGTCCGCCAGCTCCGGATCCGTCATGATCGTGGCGGGATTGCTGTTCAGCAGGACGACGGCGATGCCCTCCTCCTTCAGGGCCCGGCACGCCTGCGTGCCCGAATAGTCGAACTCGCAGGCCTGGCCGATGACAATCGGCCCCGACCCGATGATGAGCGCACGGCGGATGGACGGATCTTTCGGCATGTAGCTGGATACCCGGCGTTTCAGTCCCGTCGAGCCGGGCGCGTGGAGCCTCTCCACCCCTGATTCGCCGGGGTAGCATAGCAAAAATCCGAGGATGAAAAAGGTGGCCCAGACGCCGCTCGGGCAGGCTGACACCCCCAGGTTTCTGCCTCGCGGCATCGGCGGTATAATCCGCTTTTGCGGGTACTTGCCTGCATTCGCCACCGGGGAATCGCCCTCGCCGACCCCGCTTGGGGCACCACGATGTTCACGCAACTGCTCGCCGAGTTCTGGAAGATCCTGGAGCAATCGGCGTTCTTCATCCTGCTCGGATTCCTGTTCGCAGCCGGTCTCCACGTGGTGATGTCGCGGACGCGCTGGGCCCAGTGGCTGGAGTCGCTGAGCACCAAGTCCGTGCTCCTGGCCGCCGCGATCGCTGCTCCGCTGCCGCTGTGCTCGTGCAGCGTGATCCCCGCGGCTGTTTCGCTCCGCAAGCGCGGCGCGAGCAAGGGTGCGGTGCTCTCCTTTCTGATCTCCGCCCCGGAGACGAACGTCGAGTCGATCACGTTCACCTGGGGCCTGCTCGGCCCGGTCTTTGCGCTGTTCCGCCCCGTTGCCGGCCTGATCACGGCGTTCAGTGCGGGAATTCTCGAGAACTTCTTCGAACGGCGCTTCCCGAGCGCCCCGGTGGCAGCGGAAGAGGGCGAGGCGGCCGCTGAGGCGACCTGCTGCGGTACTGCGCCGTCCGCGGGATCGACGTGCTGCGGAGGGGCCGCGGGGGACGCCGCTGGCGAGGCCGACTCGTGCTGTGCCCACGATCACGACCTCATGGCTCCGGATGAGCGGGTTTCGTGGCGCGATGGCATGCGCCACGCGTTCGTGGACGTGTTCGACGGCGTCGTCGGCTGGATGCTCTTCGGCGTCGCGGTGGCAGCCGTCATCAACGTGCTCGTGCCCGGATACGTGATCAACGCCGTGTTCGGCCCGCCGCTGCAGGCCATGCTGGTCATGCTGGCGATCGGCATTCCGCTCTACGTCTGTGCGGAGGCGTCCACGCCCATCGCCGCAGCGCTGATTCTCCAGGGCGTGAACCCCGGCGCGGCCCTCGTCTTTCTCCTCGCAGGGCCGGCGACGAACATCGGTTCCCTATTCGTGCTCAGCCGCCACCTTGGCCGCCGGACCATGGTGATCTATCTCACCACGATCGCCGTCGTGGCGGTCCTCATGGCGCTGGTGCTCAACTGGCTGTTCGTCATCAGCGGCGTGCGCGTCGAAGAGCAGGTACTGTCCACACCGCTTGTACCGTCGGTATTCAAGACCGTTGGTGCCGTGCTCTTCCTGATCCTGACGGTGTTCAGTGCAGCCCGGCTGCGCGTCGATCGGCGTCTTGCGGCGGCCCTCGATGGGATTCTTCCGGTTCGGGTGACGCCGGGGCGCCTGACGTTCGGCCTCGTCGTCGTGGTGGTGGCGGCCTACGTGCTGTCGGGATTCGTGATGGTCGAGCCGGGCCAGGTGGGGATGATCAAGCGTTTCGGGCGGGTCGTGACGGCGGAAGCGCCCCCCGGGCTGCATTGGGCCGGCCCGTACCCCATTGGCAGCATCGACCGCATCGACACTCGGCGCGTGTACCGTCTCGAGCTGGGCGGACGCGGCGGTATCGTGCCCGCTTCCGATGACGACGCCGAGGATCGCGCCTGGGTGCTGCTGGGCGACGAAAACATCGCGAACATCAAGTGTGCCGCGCATTGGCACATGGCTCCGGGCGCCGTGCGGGCTTTTGCCTATGGGGCTGCGGATCGCGAAACGCTGGTGGCCAGCGCCGTGCGCGCGGCGTTGCGCCGCGTGCTGGGCGGTGCGAACATCGACACGGTATTCACGACCGAGCAGGTGGATCTCGCCGATGCGATCCTGCGCGACGCGCAGCACACGCTGGACGTCAACGGCTGCGGGATCGAGCTGGTGGATTTCAACTTCCTCGATCTCCACGCCCCGCCGCAGGTACACGAGTCGTTTCGCGATGTCGCCAGCGCGCTGGAGGATCGGGCGACGCGCCGCAACCAGGCGCTCGCCCGGCAGGCGGAGATCAAGCCGCTGGCGTACGGAACGCACGACAAGCTCGTCGGCGCCGCTCAGGCAGACTCCTGCACCACCGCGGAAGCGTCCGGTGAAGCCGATGCGTTCCTCGACACGCTGGCGGCCTATCGGGAGTATCCCGCGCTCACGCGGATGCGCGCCGTCTTCGAGATGTACGATCGCATTCTGCCGGCCGCAGGAAGTTCATCCGCCCGAACGAGCCGAACGTGCAGCTTGACCTGCGGTTCGGTGGTGAGAAGAAGGGGCCGCGACCTCGCCGTAACGGAGGCAGCCGGGCTGCCAGTGCCGCCCGATTGGAATAACGCCATGAAGAAAGCAGTTGCCATCCTGATCCTGCTGGCGGCAGTGGGTTACGTCGTCTCGACCTGCTTCGTCGCGGTCGACGAGACGGAATTCGTCATCATCAAGCGGTTCGGCCGCCCGCGCACCACGGTGCTCGAGCCCGGACTGTGCGTGAAGTGGCCGGTTCCAATCGAGAACGTCGTCCGCTTCGACAATCGCCTGCAGGTGTTCGAGGATCCCAGCCCCAAGGAGCCGGCCAAGGAGTACCTCACGCGCGACAAGAAGAACGTCGAGGTGGCGACAGCCACCTGCTGGCGGATCGCGCACGACCCCGATGCCGTGCTCACGTTTCTCTCCACTGTGCAGGATATCAAGGGGGCGGAGCTGCGCCTGGCGGACATGGTCAAGTCGCAGCTCAACGGCGTGCTGGGTTCGCAGGATTTTGATTCGCTCATCTCGACCAACGGCGCGGTGCGCCGCTGGCAACAGACGTTTGATGATGTTCGCTCCGTTTGCGCCGATCGTGCCGCGACCAACTTCGGCATCGAGGTCGTCGACCTGCGCGTTCAGCGGCTGAGCTTCCCCGCCCAGAACCGGCGCTCGGTGTTCGAACGCATGCGCGCCGAGCGCGAACGCATCGCCAAGCAGTACCGCAGCGAGGGCGAGGCCCAGGCGATGCGCATCATCGCGGACGCGCAGAGCGAGCAGGAGCGGATCCTCGCTGAGGCCCGTTCCGAGGCGGCTCGGATCCGCGGCAACGCCGATGCCGAGGCGACGCGCATCTACGGCGCCGCCTACAGCACGGATCCCGACTTCTACCGCTTCATGCGCACGCTGCAGTCGTACGAACGCGGCATTGACTCTGACACGATCCTGGTCTTGCCGGCGGATGCGCCGTTCCTGCATCTGCTGGTGAACCCGGACGAGGCGCCGACCGAGCCGCTGGAACCGAACCCGACCCAGGACCTCCGGAAGCTGACCCAGGATGGCCAAGGCAGTCAACAACCCGAAACCACGCCCGGCACCTGACGCCCGCGGGAGCCGCTACGGACGCTGGGTGGCACTGCTGGTCACACTCGGCGTCGCGGGCTACGTCGCGTCCGGTTTCTTCTTTGTTCAGCCGGACGAACGCGCCGTGATTCGCCGCTTCGGCCGCATCGTCGAGGCCCAGGCGGAGCCCGGCCTGCACTTCGCTTGGCCCTGGCCGATCGGGCGCTTCGACAAGCCGCGCACGCGCGAGGTGAAACGCATCACCGTCGGCTTCGATCCCCAGACGCGTGCCGCCATCGCCGCGGGCGATCTGGTGGCGGCTGCCCAGAGTCCGGAATCCGACGTCTTCACCGGCGACGTCAAC
Organism: Phycisphaerales bacterium; assembly: GCA_020639115.1. Taxonomy (GTDB): domain Bacteria; phylum Planctomycetota; class Phycisphaerae; order UBA1845; family UBA1845; genus JACKHG01. Next base: position 5,122 of record JACKHG010000002.1, on the reverse strand, counting down.
ATCGTCAAGGCGACGATGGTCGCGCAGTACCAGATCAGCGCCCCCGACGACTACTTGACCCGCACCGTCGATCCCGACTGGCTCGTGAAGCTGGCCGTTCAGGCGGTGATGATCGAGGAACTTGGTACCCACTCGATCGAGAGCGCCCTGACCTCCGCCAAGGCCGAGATCCAGAACGTGACCCGCGAGCGGGCCCAGGCCATGCTCGACACCTACGGTTGCGGCATCATTCTGGTCGGCGTGGACCTGGAGAGCATCGAGCCGCCGTACGCCATCGCCGATGCGTTCCGCGATGTGTCCAGTGCCAAGAAGGATCGGGAAAAGCAAATCGACCAGGCCGAGTCGTACGCGAACCAGATCGTCCCGCGGGCCTACGGCCGGGCCTCCGAACTGCACGCCGACGCCGAGAGCTACCGCTCCCGCCGGGTCGAGGAGGCCCGCGGCGACGCCGACGCCTTTCTCGCCCTGCGCGCCCAGTACACCAAGGCGCCGCTCGTGACCCGCACGCGCCTGCTGCTCGATACGCTGGCCAAGGTGGTCGAGCAGGCGCAGACCTACGTCCTGCCGCCGGAATCGGACGAGGGGGCGCCGATGAAGCTGACCATCGGCCAGAGCGGCGTGAATTGAGTTTGCCAACTTAACGAGGGCACGACTCAGACCGGGTCGCGCAAAGAAACGAGGGGCTGTTCGCGCGGAACAGTCCCCCGGGTACGTCTGACTGTCAGCTTGCGATCAGCGGCGGCGACGAGCCACCAGCAGGCCGGCGATGCCCAGCAGGGCGAGCGTGCCGGGCTCGGGAGCGACCGCGAAGTTGGAGACGATGTAGCCGTCCTGGCCGGAGACATAGTTGCTCAGCGTGTCGCCGAACACCCAGTTGAAGCCGTAAGCCACGTCGGTCCCGAGCACGTCGGGCGCGCCCGAACCCACGCCGTTGCCGCCCTGGATGTAGCTGACCGGCGGCGGTGCGATTTCCAGGGTGGCGATGTCAGAGAACGTCAGCGGGTCATTGCCGAACAGGTTGTGCACCCACGACGAGTTCGTGTTCCACCCGGGCGTCTCGTAGACCTTCGCCGTCTTGCCGGCGATGTCGGCGTAGCTCAGGTCGTAGGACTTGCTGCCGTCGAGATTCGTGGTGAACAGCCCCTGGAATGCGGGGTTGGACGGCTCGTTGGCGACGACCGCGTAGTTGCCGAGCCCATCCGTGACCCAGATGTTGAAGTACGGCGCGACCGCGGGGCCCGAGCCGGCATTGAAGCGGCTCGTGTCGTCGTAGCGCGTGATGGCGAGCTGGGTGATGTCGCCGAGCGTGATGCCGTTGATGTCGTTCGAGCCCAGGGCCGCCTTCTGGCCGCTCTCGTTGATGATGAACTCGGTGGCGCCGACGACGTAGTCGTTGTTGGTCTGGATGGTCGGCGACGAGGTCGAGCCGTTGCGGATGACGTAGGAATCGAACGCTGCGTTCACGACGCTTCCGGACGCCAGCACGGCGACGGTGAGCGTTACTGCGGAAATCCTGCGGAACATTGAGACTACCTCCTCATTGCCGGAACGGGCCGGCAAACCCTCTTGAGAGAACCTTCGAAAGACACGTTTCTGACCGATTGCGTACCGAATATTCGTGCACTTCATTGTGCCGGGACCCGCCGCGCTTCCGCCTTCGAGCACCCACGCGTGGGCGCTCTATCGAAGTGCCGCCAAGGTTCCGATCGTGCGGTGTGCCAACAACTGGCGTGAAGCCCCCCGGTGGTGAATTCCCCCCAGACAACAAAAAAGAGAGCACGCGCCGCGGGCGCTGCTCTCTCCGTACGACATTCCTGATCGGGATGGACGCCTCCCCGCGTCTATCCACCGCGAACGTTACCACGAACCGGCGCGCCGATCAACCACAGCCGGCTGTCCGCGTCCGATAAAACCCCATGCGGGCCGGTGTGCCCGCCCATGTCACGGGGTGTCACGATTGTTACCTCCCCCGGGCATGACGGACACGGCGCAGGCAACACCGCCACAGCCGCCCGCGCTCGAATCTCCCCCATCCGCGCTCATGCTGCCGGAGGCGCGGACTCCGAACTGCACGCGGCTGCACGCGACACTTGGCGCCGTCACCCGCAGCAGGGCTCGCCCCCACATCCCCGACCGGCGTCGCTTCCTTCTGGAAGTCCCAGATTCTTGCCGCTGTGGTAACCGGCGGTGGCGGCAGGAATCGCGAAGTTCCTTCGGAGTGGACAGGAACTGCGTTTTGCCCATGTCTTGTCAAAGCAAATGTGCGGGCTGATGCGCATCGGAGATGTAGTTTTTTCTATACGGCGTCCGTGGCACTGCCTCGATGATTGGATATCGACAATGTCGGGTAACGGGGCCCTGGGCCGAGGCGATTATGGTGCCTCGCGGTTCGCTGGGTATGGGCTGGCGGAGGAAGGTCGGTAGATGAAGAAGTACAGGCGGCGGGCAACGCTGTATCCGACGATGACGCCAGTGGACACCGCGACAGCCAGAGCGACGAGAATCGCAATACCGAAGTGGTAGGATCCCTCGCTGCCCGCGGCGGCGGTTGGGCGATCGCAGAGAAACCACAGCAGCTCCAAACTGGGCAGAATGATCAGGCCTACGATGAGGCAAAAGGCGAGATAGCCGGCGATGATCGCAGCGAGCTGAAGGAAGAACCGGGCGACGCGCTTCTTGATGTCTGTGAAGGTCGTCATAACCGACTGCGTTCCTCGCCGCTCCTGATGGATGCCTCTGATTCTAGCATCCAGTAGCGGACGACGGGTAGGGACGACCCCGGCGGGTCGCGCTTTTTCGCTTCGACCCTTCATCTAGCGGGGTAGGACTCGAACCTACGACCTCCGGGTTATGAGCGTTTTCTGCTCGAAAACCCAAGTGCTTGTCGGAGCAGTAACTAGCGATAGCAGCAGAAGTTGCGAACCTCCTGCCGAACGACCATATACCACATTTCGACCATGTTTTGCAACAGGTGATGTACAGACTGATGTACATTTCGCTCGGGTGATTCGGGTGGTTTTCCGGGGTAACACCCCGACGAAGTGAGCGGGTGTTTCATCGCTGAGTCACGCAAGAGGCACGCCCGCGCGGCGAGCGCTACTGTGGGTCCCGTGGTGGGTGTTGCTGCGTCCACTCTCTGGCGAGACGTTGGGCTTCGCTGATCTGTTCTCGGGTCATCTTCGCGGCGATCCTCTGGCGCGTATCGGACCAGTCCTCGCGTTCAGTAGCTGTGGGTGCTTGGCTGCATGCGAGATTCACCCACAGGTGTGCCAAGACGTGATCTTGAGGCACACCCTGTCCCAGAGCGTACGAAATGCCGAGATTGTACTGTGCGAGGGTGTAGCCCTGGTCGGCGGCCTTGCGATACCACTTGACGGCTTCGGCATGATCTTCCGGGACGCCTTTGCCGTTGTGGTACATTTGGCCGAGGTTGAACTGCGCCTCAGCGAGCCCTTGGTTTGCGGCCTTGCGATACCATTTGGCGGCTTCAACGTCATCTTCGGGTACGCCTTGGCCGTTGTTGTACATGGTGCCGAGGTTGAACTGCGCCTTCGCGAGGCCCTGGTCTGCGGCTTTGCGATACCATTTGACGGCTTCGGCATGATCTTCCGGGACGCCTTTGCCGTTGTCGTACATGTGGCCGAGGCTGAACTGCGCCTCAGCGGTGCCCTGGTCGGCAGCTTTGCGATACCAACTAAGAGCCTCGGCGTAGTCCTTGGGGACACCTGCACCAGAGTAGTAAATAAAGCCGAGCATCAACTGTGCGTAGGCGTCGCCTTGTTGCGCCTTGGGCTGATAATAGGCGGGATTGAGTGTGGGCTGTGTAACCTCTGCAACATGATCTGGCGTTGGCTGTGTGCCCTGATGGTCATCGCAGGCCATCGCAGAGAGGGCGGTCAACACGATGATAAATGTTTGGCCGGCGTTACAGATTTGCATTGCTGTCATTCCTGTAGTGATGGACGAGGATGACGCATGTATGATACCGGCTCGCTTGAAGCGGTGAAAGCGCTACGCTTAGGCCTGCCCGGTTTTTCGGTTATCCCTTTCTAGCGGAGCCCGGCGGGACGCAGGGGCCGGGGTCAAATGAAAAATCGCGTCGCGGCCAGTGGCGAGGGGGCTGGCGCCGGGCGATTTTTCATTTGCCGAAGCGCAGCGGAGGGGAACGCCGGCCTGTGCGTCACGCATGCTTTCCGCGAAAGGGGCAGGCGACGGGGCTGGGCGGTGTTTAGGCTTGCTTTCCGTTAGGGTATGGGTTACAGTTTGCAAGGGTAAGGCCGGGGGCGGAGGTCGTTATGGCACCGAGGCGGAGTGACCGTTTTGAGTTGGCCCCGGATGAATACTGGTGCAAAGGGTGCGAGCTCACGGTGTATCCCGGGTACGGATTGGTGACTTTTGATGGTGTGCCCTTAGAGCCGGGACGGGCAGAGGAGCTGTACGAAGATGAACTTCTGTGTGCAGGTTGCGGTGAAGCAGTGCAAAGTTGGGTACCTGTGAACGACAAGAACAAGGCTCTGTTTATGCGCTGGATGCACGAGTGCCATCGGAAAAACTTAATCGGGCCGTCGCCCGGAGGGGCGGCTAATCAGTTGAGGGTTTCCAGAGCGCGGATCTATTCCCTTGTGGCGGAGGGCGTGCTCGAACGTACCGATTGCGAAGTGGAGGGATACCAAGCAACGTTTATCAGTCAGCGTTCGATCAACGCGCGCAAACAGCAGTTGGAGGCGATGCGGGCCGCTGGTAAGGACCCCGAAGCTGGGGGGCGGCCGTGGCACAAGGAGGGGGAATGATGCTGCGAGTATTGACGACGTTTGCGCATGAGAAGGTGGCGTATCTTCGATTGCGAAGCAAGGAGGGCAGAGAAAAGCTGTATCGCTTGGTGATGAGCGAGCGGAAGTTGACGGCCCAATTGGAGGCCGTGACAGAAGCCGAAGCTCAGGTGCTTCGGACAAAGCAGAATCGAAAGTAAGTCCCGCAGCCAGCGGTCGCGGCGACGCTACGTAGCCAGCCATGGGCGTTCTTGGGTGCATTGGCACCTTGGGAGAACGGTCATGGCTGTTCGTGTATGTAGAGAGCCCGAAGCGGGGCCAGTGGGGCGGCGAGCCGGTGCGGGCCCGGCCGG